>NZ_JAPFPY010000030.1 GCF_026240945.1 Mycolicibacterium sp. J2 | reverse complement strand
CTTCTCACCCTCTAGGAGGGATAAGGCCCCCCGCAGACCACGGGATTGATAGACCAGACCTACACACCTAGTAATAGGTTCAGGGAACTGGCACTAACCGGCCGAAAACTTACACACACCCACACCCCCACGGGGGTAGGGGTAACAAACAAACCGTGTAAGAAAAAGACATTTGACGCACACCGCGCTCGCAACCACACCTCCACACCATCGAACACGCAGACCCCGCAAGGAACGTCTGCCACCCCACCACCAAAACACCACAGATTTCCCCCACACAAAACCGGGGGTCACTGAAAAAGTGAATAGAGTTACGGCGGCCATAGCGGCAGGGAAACGCCCGGTCCCATCCCGAACCCGGAAGCTAAGCCTACCAGCGCCGATGATACTACCCACACGGGTGGAAAAGTAGGACACCGCCGAACACACATTAGAATTACCCCCCACGATTACGTGGGGGGTAATTCTATATTCGGACCCATCCACAAAATTCGCCGCGAATTCGGGCGACTGTCGCGATTCGCCGGCACCCGGCTATCCTTTGCCGGGACACATGATCGATCAGGAAGGCCAGCGTGGCGCAGGACAGGCAGGGTGGCAGCGGTGAACGGCGTCCGCGCCGTACCGACGGCGGGCCGCGACGGAACTTCCGGGACCGTCCCCACGCACCGCAGGGCGCACCCGACAGCGACGCCCGGCGACCCGCCGGTCCGCCGATCCCGAAGGAGATCGAGGCCAAGCAGCTGTCGCCGGAGATCCGCAGTGAGCTGATCACGCTGGACAAGTCGACCGCCGACGTGGTGGCGCGGCATCTGGTCGCGGCCGGTGAGCTGCTCGACGACGATCCCGAGGCCGCGCTCGCCCATGCCCGCGCCGCCCGCGCCCGGTCCGGGCGCATCGCCGCCGTCCGGGAGGCCGTCGGCATTGCCGCCTACCACTGCGGCGATTGGGCGCAGGCGCTGGCCGAGTTGCGCGCCGCCCGCCGGATGGGCAGCAAGTCCTCGCTGTTACCGCTGATCGCGGATTGCGAACGCGGTGTCGGCCGGCCCGAGCGGGCCATCGAACTGGCTCGCAGCCCGGAAGCCGAACAGCTCACCGGCGACGACGCCGATGAGCTGCGCATCGTGGTGGCCGGCGCACGCTCCGACCTGGGACAGCACGAACAAGCGTTGGCCGTGCTCGCCAGCCCGCCGCTGGATCCGACCAGAACCGGGCAGACCGGCGCTCGGCTGTACTACGCGTATGCCGAGACACTGCTGGCCCTCGGGCGGACCGACGACGCGGTGCAGGCGTTCATCCACGCCGCGGCCGCCGACGTCGACGGCGTGACCGACGCCGAAGAGCGCATCACCGAGCTGAGCTGAGATGGGCACACTGGTACAGGAGCATGACTGCCTGCTCCTGGATTTGGACGGCACCGTCTTCCGCGGTCACGAACCCACCACCGGAGCGGTCGAAAGCCTGGCCGAAGTGCAGCCCCGGGCACTGTTCGTCACCAACAACGCCTCCCGTTCGCCGGCCGAAGTCGCCGCCCATCTGCGCGAACTGGGCTTCTCCGCCGGCTCCGACGACGTCGTCACCAGCGCCCAAAGCGCCGCGCGGTTGCTGGCCGCCCAATTACCGGCCGGGGCCGCCGTCCTGATCGTCGGGACCGAGTCACTGGCCGCCGAGATCGAGGGCGTGGGCCTGCGTCCGGTCCGCACGGTCACCGAGAACCCCGCGGCAGTGGTCCAGGGGCATTCCCCGTCCACCGGATGGAGCGATCTGGCCGAGGCGGCACTCGCCATCCGTGCCGGCGCCATCTGGGTGGCCGCCAACGTCGACCGCACCCTGCCCTCCGAGCGTGGACTGCTGCCCGGCAACGGCTCCATGGTCGCCGCGCTGCGGACCGCGACCGATCAGGACCCGCAGGTCGCCGGCAAACCGGCCCCGACCCTGCTCAACGATGCCCTGGCGCGCGGCGCCTTCGGGGCGCCGCTGGTGGTCGGGGATCGCCTCGACACCGATATCGAAGGCGCCAATGCGGCCGGCCTGCCCAGCCTGATGGTGCTCACCGGTGTGAACACCGCCGCGGACATGGTGCGTGCCGTCCCGGCGCAACGCCCGGCCTTCGTGGCCCCGGACCTGCGGTCACTGCACACCGACGGTCACGCGCTGCGTATCGCCCCGCAGCCGGCCTGGCGGGTCGACGCCGACGGGCCCAGGCTCACGGTCCGGGCAACCGGCGAGCAGGCCACGGACGAGCTGAGCGTGGTCCGCGCCCTGGCGCACGCCGCGTGGGCCGCCGGTGGTGCCAACGGCCGGCTGGAGATCGCGCCGGGCGACGACACGGCCCGTGCGGCACTACAACGCTGGGCGCTGCTGAGCTGACCCGATCGGCTAGCGTGAACTCCTGACATGAGTACCGATCCCGAGCAGATCCGCTCCGATATCGAGGAGCTGCTGGCCGGCCTGCCCGACGTCACCGTGGGCGATGTCGAGCCGGCCGATATCGAGGCCGTCGCCGTGCGCCTCGAGCAGGCGCACGACCTGCTGGTGCGCGCCCTGGAATCGGTGGAAGGCCGGGGCGACGCGATCGCGGAGAATTGAACCGATGACACGGCGGGCACGGGTGGACGCCGAGCTGGTGCGACGCGGACTGGCGCGATCACGCCAGCAGGCGGCCGAGCTGATCGACGCCGGCTTGGTACGCATCGACGGGATGCCTGCCGTCAAGCCGGCCACCGCGGTATCGGTCGATGCCGCGTTGACCGTCGCCGCCGTCGAACGGACCTGGGTGTCCCGCGGGGCGCACAAACTGATCGGCGCACTGGATGCCTTCGGCGTTCCCGTGCAAGGCCGGCGCTGTCTGGACGCCGGCGCTTCCACCGGTGGATTCACCGAGGTCCTGCTGGATCGTGGCGCCGCGCACGTCATCGCCGCCGATGTCGGTTACGGTCAATTGGCCTGGTCGGTGCGCTCCGATGAACGGGTGAGCGTGCTGGAACGCACCAATGTGCGGGAGTTGACGCCGGAGGCCATCGGCGGCGTCGTCGACCTGGTGGTCGCCGACCTGTCCTTCATCTCGCTGACCACCGTGTTGCCCGCGCTGACCGCCTGCGCGTCGGCCGACGCGGATATCGTGCCGATGGTGAAACCGCAATTCGAGGTCGGCAAGGACCGGGTGGGCGCCGGCGGGGTGGTCTCCGATCCCGCGTTGCGCGCCGAGGCCGTGCTCGGAGTCGCCCGGCGGGCCGCCGAATTGCATTGGCATACCGTCGATGTCACGGCCAGCCCGCTGCCGGGCCCGTCGGGTAACGTCGAGTTCTTCCTCTGGTTGCGCGCAACCACTGACCACCCGCTGCAGGGTGACGCACTCCAGCGCGCGATAGCCCGCGCCATCGACGAAGGACCGCAATGACCAGCGAACGCACCGTCCTGGTGGTCGTGCACACCGGCCGCGACGAAGCCACCGAGACCGCGCGCCGCGTCGAGAAGGTGCTCGGCGACCACGGCATCGGGCTGCGGGTGCTGACCGCCGAAGCCGTCGACCGGGGGGCGCTGCACCTCGATCCCGACGATATGCGCGCCCTGGGCATCGATATCGAGGTCGTCGATCCCGACGAGCGCGCCGCCGAGGGCTGCGAGGTGGTGCTCGCCCTGGGGGGTGACGGCACGTTCCTGCGGGCCGCCGAGCTCGCGCGCAACGTCGAGATCCCGGTGCTGGGAATCAATCTGGGCCGCATCGGCTTCCTGGCCGAAGCCGAGACCGAGGTGCTCGACAGCGTTCTGGAAAACGTCATCAACCGCAATTACCGCGTCGAGAATCGGATGACGCTGGACGTGGCGGTGCGCGAGGGCGGCAAGATCCGGGACCGCGGCTGGGCGCTGAACGAGGCCAGCCTGGAAAAGGGGCCGCGGTTGGGTGTGCTCGGGGTCGTACTCGAGGTCGACGGCCGGCCGGTGTCCTCCTTCGGCTGCGACGGTGTGCTGGTCGCGACGCCCACCGGGTCGACCGCATACGCCTTCTCGGCGGGCGGGCCGATCCTCTGGCCGGACCTGGAGGCGATCCTGGTGGTGCCCAACAACGCGCACGCATTGTTCGCCAGGCCGATGGTCACCAGCCCGGACGCCGCGATCGCCATCGAAGTGGAGAGCGGGGGACACGACGCGATGGTGTTCTGCGACGGACGCCGCGAGATGGTGGTGCCCGCCGGCGCGCGCCTGGAGGTGACCCGCTGCGGCACGTCGCTGAAGTGGATCCGGCTGGACAGCGCGCCCTTCACCGATCGGCTGGTGCGCAAGTTCCGGCTGCCCGTCACGGGATGGCGTGGCCAGTAGTGCTCTGCGAGATCCGAATCGAGTCGCTGGGTGCGATCAGCACCGCGACCGCCGAGTTCGACCGGGGTCTGACCGTGCTCACCGGGGAGACCGGCGCCGGTAAAACCATGGTGGTCACCGGACTGCACCTGCTCGGCGGCGCCCGCGCCGACGCCAACCGGGTTCGCACCGGCGCCGAACGGGCCGTCGTCGAGGGGCGCTTCACCACCACCGATGTGCAGTCCGAGGTGATCGGCCGGATCGACGAGATCCTCGATTCGTCCGGTGCCGAACGCGATGACGACGACAGCGTCATCGCCGCCCGATCGGTCAGCCGTGACGGGCCCTCGCGGGCGTATTTGGGTGGCCGCAGCGTGCCCGCGAAATCGCTGAGCTCGTTCACCAACGAACTGCTGGCCCTGCACGGCCAGAACGACCAGCTGCGGTTGATGCGCCCCGACGAGCAGCGGGCAGCGCTGGACCGGTTCGCCGACGTGACCACGCCACTGGCCAAATACCGTGCGGTGCGCGAGGAATGGCTGTCCGCCCGCCGGGACCTGATCGATCGCACGCAGCGGGCGCGGGAACTGGCCCTCGAATCGGACCGGTTGACCTTCGGCCTCAACGAGATCGACGAGGTCGACCCGCAACCCGGTGAGGACGACGCGCTGGTCGCCGAGATCCGCCGGCTCTCGGAATTGGACGCGCTGCGCGAGGCGGCGGCCGGCGCCCGCGCCGCGCTGGCCGGTGCGCCCGACGACGATGCCGGCGACGCGGTGTCGGCGGCCGGCGCAGTGGCCCAGGCCAAGGCGATGTTGCAGGGAACCGACGATTCCGCGCTGCGCACCCTGGGCGACCGGCTGGCCGAAGCGGTGGCGGTGATCGGCGACGTCTCCACCGAACTCGGTGATTACCTTGCCGAATTACCCAGTGACGCAAGCACGTTGGAAGGCAAGTTGGCGCGCCAGGCCGAACTGCGCGGACTCACCCGCAAGTACGCCGCCGATATCGACGGTGTGCTGGCGTGGGCCAAGGAGTCCCGGGAACGGCTGGCCCAGCTCGACGTGTCGGAGGAGGCACTGGCCGGGCTGCGTGCCAGGGTCGACGAGCTGCAGGCCAAGCTCGTCACGGTGGCCGCCGACCTGACCAAGGCCAGGACCAAGGCCGCCAAGGGACTGGCCAAAGCCGTCACCGCCGAGCTGGCCGGGTTGGCGATGAGCGGGGCCGATTTCGGTATCAGTGTGTCGCCGCTGCCGGCCCGCGGCGACGACTCCGCGCCGCTGACCCTGCCGGACGGCACTGTCGTGCACGCCGGGCACGACGGTGTCGATGCCGTCGAGTTCGGCTTCGCCGCGCACCGCGGCACCGACCTGCTGCCGCTGGCCAAGAGCGCCTCCGGCGGTGAGCTCTCGCGGGTGATGCTGGCCCTTGAGGTGGTCCTCGCCGCGTCGGCAGCGGGCACCACGATGGTGTTCGACGAGGTCGACGCCGGTGTCGGTGGCCGCGCCGCGGTGCAGATCGGACGGCGGCTGGCCCGGCTGGCCCGCACCCACCAAGTCATCGTGGTGACCCACCTGCCCCAGGTCGCCGCCTACGCCGACACGCACCTGGTGGTCGAGAGCGGACCCAAGTCCAGTCGGGTGGTGCGGTTGCAGGAAGACGACCGAGTGGCCGAGTTGGCCCGGATGCTCGCCGGTCTCGGTGACACCGACACCGGGCGGGCACACGCCCGTGAGCTGCTGGACGCCGCGCAGCAGGAGCGCAGCGCGCCCTAATCTGACCCGCTCAGCTCGACGACCGCGGTAACCGTGAGATCGATCCAGCACTGCGCGGCGGTGTCGTCGCCGGCGCGGTCCCAGTCGATGCGGGCGGTGCCGGTCAACTGGATGGTCGAGCCGGTCTGCCAATTCGGGATGAGTAGCCCGCAGTGCGGGTTGACGGCGATGTTGCCCAGCGTCATGAACATCGAGTTGCCGCGGTAGTCGGGCCAGCGCAACCGCGTCGGGGAGACGACGTGCAGGAAGCCCGGAGCGCCGCCGCGGTGTGAGGCGTCGGCATTGCCCTCGGTGTCTGCCGACCCGACGAAGAACGTGTCGGCGGCGCCGAGGATGTCGGCGGTGCGCGCGTCGATCTCCGCCGTCCACCGTGCACCCGCCGGGCTCCGGTCGAATGCCGGGACGGGCCGGGGCGTGATGTACTTCGGGCAATTGGCGTACACCTGCTCGGTGTGGATGCGTAGGCCGTCCGGCGTCGGTACGGCGGTGCCGTTGACCCGCATCCGGCGCCGGGTTTGCGGCTCGATGGCGATCATCCCGATCCGCTGCGGACGGGTCAGGATCGCGGCCAGGGGATCGCCTAGGGTGGGCGCGCCCGCGATCAGGATGGTCCGGGGGTCGGCGGCGTACATGAAGCCGGGCGAGCCGGTGATCAATCCGGTCCACACCTGGCCCTCGGTGTCCACCGCACTGATGACGACCATCGGCTGCTGAGCTAGGAAATCGACTGCCGCTGTGGGTATTTCGGCGCGGACCATGCGGCCGACCCGGTCAGCCACCTGCTGTTGTCCCATGCGCTGTTGAACGGCGATCTCACCCGCGTGATAGAGGTCCATCGCGGCCACTCAGAAGAATCCGCAGGTGGGCGCCGACCCGCTGGGCGCGGGCTCGGCATCCACCCCGCTGAGGGTGTACACCTCCAGCCGGATGCCGTCGGGGTCGGTGAAGAAGATGCCGCCCGAGGTTGCGCCTTCGTGATGGGCCACCACACCGTCGTGAGTGAACGCTGCCCCCAGCTCCTTGAGTACCGATTCCACCGCGCGGACCTCGTCGATGCCATCGACCTGGAAGGACAGGTGGTGCAGACCGGGCGTTGCGGTGGAGAACGCGCCGTTGCTCTGCTGCCACAGGGTCAGTCGCAGCGTCCCGGCATACCCCAGGAATGCGTACCGGTGCTCGCCATCGGTGCTCATGCCGAGCTGCTCGAAGCCCAAGGCCCGCCGGTAGAACTCCACGGAGCGCGCCAGGTCGGTGACGTTGAGTCCGACGTGGCCGGGGGTGGTGAGAGTGGTCATGGGGCGCCTCCAGGTTTAACCGGTGAATCAGTATTTGAAGGTTAGACGGCTCGAGGGGGCGGCGTCAACCATCAAAATCACTTTAGATGGTTAGTGCGATACTGTGGGATATGCGCGATCCGCGTCCGCACCTCGGCGAACCCCTTGCGCTGGACCTGTTGAACACCCGCTGGATGTCCCCGGAGGGCGCGCGTGATCTGCTGGCCGATACGGCCGGACTGCAGTGCTGGCTGCAAACCAACGACCTGGCCGACCGGTGCGCCGCCGACGAGCCCACCCGTGCGGCTCTGGTGCGGGCCCGGGAGGCGATCCTGCTCGCCGTCAGGGATGGCGCGCTCGACGAGGTGAACGACGTGCTCGAGCGCGGGCGTATCAAACGCCGGCTCACCGACTCGGGTCCCCACGATGAGGCCGATGTGCCGGAAATGCAGTGGCAGCCTGGCTGGCTGGCCGCCGCCGACCTGGCGCGGTTGCTTGCCGAGTCGCCGGAGCGGATCAAACAGTGCGCCCATCCGCACTGCATCCTCTGGTTCTACGACACCTCGAAAAACGGCGCCCGGCGTTGGCATTCGATGACCACCTGCGGTAACCGCGCCAAGGCGGCGCGGCATTACGCGGCGAGACGTGATTGAGATGCTCCGGCTGTTGCAGATGTGACAAAAGAAAACTTGTGGGGCTGGTGTTACGGCGCGCCTCCACCTCAACTTGAGGGTTGGCCGACAGAATCGGCCCCATGAAGATGTCAGCGCTGCTATCCCGTAATGCCAGCTCAAAGCCGGGCGTCATCGGTACCGCCCGCGTTGATCGCGACATCGACCGACTTCTGCGCCGCGTCGGGCCCGGGGACGTCGTCGTCCTCGACGCTCTCGATCTGGACCGGATCACCGCCGACGCGCTCGTCGAGGCGGGCGTCTCCGCGGTGGTCAACGCGTCCCCGTCCATCTCGGGTCGTTACCCCAACCTGGGGCCAGAGGTGTTGGTGGCCAACGGCATCGTGCTGATCGACGAAGCGGGGCCCGAGGTCTTCAAGAAGGTCAAGGACGGCGCCAGGGTCCGGGTCAACAACGGTGGCGTCTACTCCGGCGACCGCAGGATCGCGCACGGAACCGAACGAAACGACCTGGAAATCCACGAGCTCATGGTGGAAGCCAAGAGCGGACTCGTCGCGCACCTGGAAGCCTTCGCGGGCAACACCATCGAGTTCATCCGCAGTGAAAGCCCGCTGCTGATCGACGGGATGGGCATCCCCGATATCGACGTCGACATGGACCGCAGGCACGTCGTCGTCGTCGCGGAGGGCCCGTCGGCCACCGACGACCTCAAGGCGCTCAAACCGTTCATCAAGGAGTACCAGCCGGTCCTGGTCGGCGTGGGTACCGGAGCCGACATCCTGCGCAAGGCCGGCTACCGGCCGGCGCTGATCGTCGGTGATCCCGGAATCATCAGCAGCGACGCGCTGCGGTGCGGAGCCCAGGTGGTGCTGCCCGCTGACGCCGATGGTCACGCCCCCGGCCTGGAGCGCATTCAAGACCTCGGCGTCGGCGCGATGACCTTCCCGGCCGCCGGTTCGGCTGCCGACCTGGCCCTGTTGCTGTGCCATCACCACGGCGCCGCGCTCATCGTCACCGCGGGGCACAGCGCCACCATCGAGGAGTTCTTCGACCGCACCCGGCAGCAGAGCAACCCCTCGACGTTCCTCACCCGGCTCAAGGTGGGGGAGAAGCTGGTCGACGCCAAGGCTGTGGCGACGCTGTACCGCAGCCGCATCTCCGGGGGTGCCATCGCCCTGCTGGTGCTGGCCATGTTGATCGCCGTGATCGTGGCGCTGTGGGTGTCGCGGACCGACGCCGTGGTCCTCGACTGGGTGGTCGACTACTGGAATCGCTTCCTGCTCTGGGTTCAGGGTTTGGTGACCTAATAGTGCCGGCAAGGGGTGCTGCATGATTTCACTTCGCTCACACGCGATTTCATTGGCCGCGGTATTCCTGGCGCTGGCCGTCGGGGTGGTGCTGGGATCCGGGCTGCTGTCGGACACCGTGCTGTCCGGGCTGCGCAAGGACAAGGCTGATCTGCACCAACAGATCAACACCCTGACCGACGACAAGAACGCGCTCAATGAAAAGTTAGCGGCCGCAGGCGAATTCGACAGCATGATGGCACCCCGGATCCTGCGCGACACCCTCGGTGGCAAGTCGGTCGTCATCTTCCGCACCCCCGATGCCGCCGACGACGATGTCGACTCGGTCACCCGGCTGGCCACCCAGGGCGGGGCCACCGTCACCGGCACCATCGCGTTGACCCCGCAGTTCGTCGACGCCAACTCCTCGGAAAAGCTGCTCTCCGTGGTGAACTCGCCGATACTGCCGGCCGGCCGCCAACTGTCCACCAAATCGGTGGACCAGGGCTCGCAGGCCGGTGATCTGCTCGGCATCGCGCTGCTCACCGGCAAGGAGCCCGCCGTGGCCGACGATCAGCGGGACACCGTGCTGGCCGCGCTGCGCGAGACCGGCTTCATCTCCTACGACGCCCAGCGCATCGGTGCGGCCAACACCGCGCTCGTCGTGACCGGCGGCAACCTCGGCGACGACGCCGGCAACCGCGGCTCGACGGTGGCCCGTTTCGCAGCGGCCCTCGCGCCGCACGGCGCGGGCACCGTGCTGGCGGGCCGCGACGGGTCGGCGACCGGTACCGCTGCGGTGGCCGTCACCCGCTCCGACACCGCGCTGTCCTCCGCGGTGACCACCGTCGACGACGTCGACGCGCAGTCCGGCCGGATCACCAGCGTGCTGGCGCTGGCCGATCTGGTGCGCGGTGGCAAGCCGGGCCAGTTCGGCATCGGCCAGGGCGCGTCCTCGGTCACCGTGCCGCAGTAATCAGTGCCCCCACCGGCGCGCCAGCGACAGCTTGTCGGAGTCGGTGTTAAGGTGAGATTCCGTGGGTCGGCAGGCCCCAGGTAGCAGTCAGCTGCCTTGCCCCATCGCCACGGAGGTTGCCCTTGCCCGGCCAAGCGAAACCGTTACGTAAGCACCCGCACACCGCGACGAAGCATCTGTTCGTCAGCGGCGGCGTTGCTTCTTCGCTCGGTAAAGGCCTGACGGCCAGTAGTCTCGGGCAGCTGCTCACCGCTCGCGGTTTGCAGGTGACCATGCAGAAGCTCGACCCGTATCTCAACGTCGACCCGGGCACCATGAACCCGTTTCAGCACGGTGAGGTGTTCGTCACCGAGGACGGTGCCGAGACCGACCTCGACGTCGGGCACTACGAGCGCTTCCTGGACCGCGACCTGTCCGGGTCGGCGAATGTCACCACCGGCCAGGTGTATTCGTCGGTGATCGCCAAGGAGCGCCGCGGCGAGTACCTCGGTGACACCGTGCAGGTCATCCCGCACATCACCGACGAGATCAAACGCCGCATCCTGGCCATGGCCGAGCCCGACGCTAAGGGCAACCGGCCCGACGTGGTCATCACCGAGATCGGCGGCACCGTCGGCGATATCGAATCGCTGCCGTTCCTGGAGGCTGCCCGGCAGGTGCGGCACGAGGTCGGCCGCGACAACTGCTTCTTCCTGCATGTGTCGCTGGTGCCCTTCCTCAAGCCCTCCGGTGAGCTCAAGACCAAGCCCACCCAGCACTCGGTGGCGGCGCTGCGCAGCATCGGCATCTCCCCGGACGCGCTCATCCTGCGTTGCGACCGCGAGGTGCCCGAGCCGCTGAAGAACAAGATCGCGCTGATGTGCGACGTCGACATCGACGGTGTGATCTCCACCCCCGACGCCCCGTCGATCTACGACATCCCCAAGGTGCTGCACCGCGAGGAGCTCGACGCCTACGTGGTGCGCCGGCTCAACCTGCCGTTCCGCGATGTCGATTGGACGCAGTGGAATGATCTGCTGCAGCGGGTGCACGAGCCGCGCGAGACGGTGCGAATCGCCTTGGTGGGCAAGTACATCGACCTCTCCGATGCCTACCTGTCGGTGGCCGAGGCGCTGCGCGCCGGTGGCTTTGCCCACTACGCCAAGGTCGAAATCCGGTGGGTGCCCTCCGACGACTGCGAGACCGACCCCGGGGCCGCCGCCGCGCTCGAGGACGTGCACGGCGTGCTGATCCCCGGCGGCTTCGGCATCCGCGGTATCGAGGGCAAACTCGGCGCCATCGGCTACGCCCGCCGTCGCGGGGTGCCCGTGCTGGGCCTGTGTCTGGGCCTGCAGTGCATCGTGATCGAGGCCGCCCGCTCGGTGGGCTTGACCGAGGCCAGCTCCTCGGAGTTCGACCCCGACACCCCGGACCCGGTGATCTCCACCATGGCAGACCAGCTGGACGCCGTCTCCGGTGAGGCCGATCTGGGCGGCACCATGCGCCTCGGCGCGTATCCGGCCGTGCTGGAGAAGGGTTCGATCGTCGCGCAGGCCTACGGTGCGACCGAGGTGTCCGAGCGGCACCGTCATCGCTACGAGGTGAACAACGCCTACCGGGATCGCATCGCCGAGAGCGGACTGAAGTTCTCCGGTACCTCCCCGGACGGGCACCTGGTCGAGTTCGTCGAGTACGACCGTGAGGTGCATCCGTTCCTGGTCGGCACCCAGGCCCACCCCGAGCTCAAGAGTCGGCCCACCCGGCCGCACCCGCTGTTCGCCGCGTTCATCGGAGCGGCGCTGCAGTACAAGGCGGGGGAACGGCTTCCGCTGGGCGAACTGGTGGCCGAACACGCCGAACCCGCACACCGTGGCTGAGCATCAGTTCGACACGCTCGAGTCCGAAACCGTCTACGTCGGCAAGATTTTCGCGTTGCGCGCCGACGAAGTGCGGATGCCCGGTGGCGGCAGTGCCCGCCGCGAGGTGGTGGAGCACTACGGGGCGGTGGCCGTCGTGGCCCTCGACGAGGACGACAACATCGCACTGGTCTACCAGTACCGCCATCCCATCGGCCGCCGGCTGTGGGAACTGCCCGCCGGACTGCTCGACCTCGGCGGTGAGCCGCCGGCGGTGACCGCGGCGCGGGAACTGGAGGAGGAGGCGGGGCTGGCCGCCAGGCACTGGGCCGTGCTGGTCGACGTGGACTCCTCACCCGGGTTCAGCGACGAGAGCGTGCGGGTGTTCCTGGCCACCGGACTGACCGAGGTGGAGCGGCCGCAGGCGCACGACGAGGAGGCCGATCTGCGCCTGGAATGGGTGCCGCTGGCCGACGCCGTGCAGCGGGTGCTCGACGGTGAGATCGTCAATTCCATTGCGGTCGGCGGAATTCTGGCCGCGCACACGGTGTCGGATCGGTCCCGGCTGCGTCCGGTGGACACGCCGTGGCCAGACCGGCCGCGGGCCTTTGCCACCCGCCAAGGCCACCCGTGACCACGGCTGTCGGCGCCGTCGAACACCAGGTGCGGGGTTATCTCGATCACCTGGTCATCGAGCGCGGCGTGGCAGCCAACACCATCAGCTCCTATCGGCGCGACCTGCGCCGCTACACCGAGCACCTCACCGAGCGTGGGATCACCGATCTGCGGGACGCCTCGGAGTCCGATGTCAGCGAGTTCCTCGTTGCATTGCGTCAGGGTGACCCGGACACCGGCGCAGCCGCCCTCTCGGCGGTCTCGGCGGCCCGGGCGCTGGTCGCGGTGCGGGGTCTGCACAAGTTCTTGACCGCCGAGGGCATCGTCGACGTCGACGTCGCCCGCGAGGTGAAACCGGCCACCCCATCGCGCCGGCTGCCCAAGAGCCTGACCGTCGACGAAGTGGTGGCACTGCTGGAGGCCGCCGGCGGTGACCGCGACTCCGACGGGCCGCTGAGCCTACGCAAC
This sequence comes from Mycolicibacterium sp. J2, assembly GCF_026240945.1. Classification (GTDB taxonomy): domain Bacteria; phylum Actinomycetota; class Actinomycetes; order Mycobacteriales; family Mycobacteriaceae; genus Mycobacterium. The sequence continues at coordinate 44,687 of NZ_JAPFPY010000030.1, read as the reverse complement.
CGCGCCCTGTTGGAGGTGCTGTACTCCACCGGCGCCCGGATCTCCGAGGCCGTCGGGCTGGACATCGACGACGTCGACACCACCTCGCGGTCGGTGCTGCTGCGGGGCAAGGGCGGCAAGCAGCGGCTGGTTCCGATCGGGCGGCCCGCCGTCGCGGCCCTGGACACCTACCTGGTGCGGGGGCGTCCCGACCTGGCCCGGCGCGGTAAGGGCACCCCGGCCATCTTCCTCAACGCCCGGGGCGGCCGGCTGTCGCGGCAGAGCGCCTGGCAGGTGCTGCAGGACGCCGCCGAGCACGCGGGGGTCACCGCAGCCGTGTCACCGCACACCATGCGGCACTCGTTTGCCACCCACCTGCTCGAGGGCGGGGCGGACGTGCGCGTCGTGCAGGAACTGCTGGGGCACTCCTCGGTGACCACCACCCAGATCTACACGCTGGTGACGGTCAACGCGTTGCGTGAGGTGTGGGCCGGGGCCCATCCGCGCGCTGTTTAGCCGGCGGCACCCAGGTAGCGCGATTCCAGCACCAGGTCGGGCAGCAGTGTCTGGTACTCGGCGTGGGTGTGGTGCTCGACGGTCTCCCACAGCGAGCCCTGCCGCTCCTTCATGTACGCCCGGTACTTCGGGGCGCCGGGCAGCTTGACGTTGTCGGCGACGACGACCGACCCCGCATGCAGCCAACCCCGATCGAGGATGCTCTGCAGGTCGGTGAGATAGGCGGCCTTGTCATGGTCGATGAAGACGAAATCGAGTGACCCCGGCGCGAAACCCAGGGCGTCCAGGGTGGCGCCGCCGTCACCGAGGGTGCCCACCACGCAGGTGATGCGGTCGGCGACGCCGGCGTGCGCCCAGATCCGGCGCGCGATATCGGCGTTGGCCGCGGACAGCTCCACCGAGAACACCCGGGCCGCCGGGGCGGCGCGGGCGATGCGTAACGCGCTGTATCCGCAGTAGGTGCCCAACTCGAGCGCGACCGCGGGGTTGGCGCGCTGGACGGCGGCGTCGAGCAGCATTCCCTTCTCGTCGCCGACGTTGATCAGGAACGACTGCTCGTAGGCGAACCGGTCGATGGTGGCCAGCACATCGTCGATGTCCCCGCGCCGGGCCTCGCGCACCACGTACTCGGCGGCCGCCGCCTCTCGCCCGTCACCGATCTGACCGGTTTTGCTGATGTTGCGGGCGCCCCAGGCCAACCACACGAACGACCAGCGCAGAAAAGGGGCACGTCGGGTGAGTCCCATATCGCGACCTTACCCAGCGGGTCTGCCGTGGCAGGTCCCTCTGCACGGCTAGACTCTGCTGCGATGTTCGTCGAGGAGGAAGGGGCCGTATGAGCGACGACGGCAGCCTCCACCTCGGAATCGAACCCCAGCCCGAGGTGGGCCTCACCGGTCGGCCACCGCGCCCCATCCCCGAACCGGCCCCGCGCACCAGCCACGGTCCCGCCAAGGTGATCGCGATGTGCAACCAGAAGGGCGGGGTCGGCAAGACCACCTCGACCATCAACCTGGGCGCGAGCCTCGCCGAGTACGGCCGGCGGGTGCTGCTGGTGGACCTGGACCCGCAGGGGGCGCTGTCGGCCGGGCTCGGGGTGCCGCACTACGAGCTGGAAAACACGGTGCACAACCTGCTGGTCGAGCCGCGGGTGTCCATCGACCAGGTGCTCATCAAGACCCGGGTCAGTGGCCTGGACCTGGTGCCCAGCAATATCGACCTGTCGGCGGCGGAGATCCAGCTGGTCAACGAGGTGGGCCGGGAGCAGTCGCTGGCCCGCGCGCTCTACCCGGTGCTCGACCGCTACGACTATGTGCTGATCGATTGCCAGCCCTCGCTGGGTCTGCTCACCGTCAACGGCCTGGCCTGCGCCGACGGGGTGATCATCCCGACCGAGTGCGAGTTCTTCTCGTTGCGTGGGCTGGCGCTGCTCACCGACACCGTCGACAAGGTGCGCGACCGGCTGAACCCGAAGCTCGATATCAGCGGCATCCTGGTGACCCGGTACGACCCGCGCACCGTCAACGCGCGCGAGGTGATGGCGCGCGTGGTGGAACGGTTCGGAGATCTGGTTTTCGACACCGTCATCACCCGCACGGTGCGTTTCCCGGAGACCAGCGTCGCGGGCGAGCCCATCACCTCGTGGGCGCCGAAATCCGGTGGCGCTCAAGCGTATCGGTCGTTGGCTCGCGAGGTCATTCACCGGTTCGGTTCGTGACCGCCGAACCCGAGCCGGCCACCGCGCAGACGGGTTTCCAGGTCCGGCTGAGCAATTTCGAGGGTCCTTTCGACCTGCTGTTGCAGCTGATCTTCGCCCACCGCATGGATGTCACCGAGGTGGCGCTGCACCGGGTGACCGATGACTTCATCGCCTACACCAAGGAGATCGGCCGCCAGCTGGAGCTGGACGAGACGACGGCGTTTCTGGTGATTGCTGCCACACTGCTCGACCTGAAGGCCGCGCGATTATTGCCGGCCGGTGAGGTGCAGGACGAGGACGACCTGGCCCTGCTGGAGGTGCGCGACCTGCTGTTCGCGCGGCTGCTGCAGTACCGGGCGTTCAAGCATGTGGCCGAGATGTTCGCCGAGCTGGAGGCCGCCGCGCTGCGCAGCTACCCGCGCTCGGTGGCCCTGGAACCCCGCTTCGAGGAGCTGTTGCCCGAGGTCACCCTGGGTGTGGACGCACTGCGGTTCGCCGAGATCGCCGCGTCCGCATTCACGCCCCGGCCGGTGCCGACGGTCCGGTTGGACCATTTGCACGTCCAGCCGGTGTCGGTGCCCGAGCAGGCGATGCGGCTGATGGGGCTGCTGGAGCAACGCGGGATCGGCGGGTGGTCGTCCTTCGGTGAGCTGGTCGCCGGGTGTGACGTGATGCAGATCGTGGGTAGCTTCCTGGCGCTATTGGAGCTGTACCGGGCCAGGGCGGTAGCATTCGAGCAACCAGAACCGCTTGGTGTGCTCCAGGTTTCGTGGACCGGAGATCGGCCTACCAACGAACACCTCGCCGCCGCAGTGGAAGAAGACTGATGACCGACGACATGACCGACACCGAAACGCGTGTCGATCTGGGCGCCGAGGTCGCCGAACCGTCCGAATCAGACAGCGACCGCGCCCTCGACGACGTGACCCTCGACGACGGCGCCCTCGACGACGGCGCCCTCGAGGATGCCGAACTCCTCGCGGTACTGGAGGCGCTGCTGTTGGTGGTGGACGCCCCGGCGCCGGTGGATGCGCTGGCCTCGGCCACCGAACAGTCCGCCGAACGGGTCGAGGCCACGCTGCGGCAGTTGGCCGCCGACCTGAGCGCCCGCGACAGCGGGATCGACCTGCGCGAGGCCGGCGGCGGCTGGCGGATGTACACCCGGGCCCGGTACGCGCCCTACGTGGAACGGCTGTTGCTCGACGGTGCCCGCTCCAAGCTGACCCGCGCGGCGCTGGAGACGCTGGCGGTGGTGGCCTACCGGCAGCCGGTGACCCGCGCTCGGGTGAGCGCGGTGCGCGGCGTCAACGTCGATGCCGTGATGCGCACGTTGCTGGCGCGTGGCCTGATCATCGAGGCCGGAACCGATGCCGACAGCGGGGTCGTGACATTCGCGACCACCGAGCTGTTCCTCGAGCGGCTCGGGTTGTCCTCGCTGGCCGATCTGCCCGATATCGCGCCACTGCTGCCCGATGTCGACGTGATCGACGATTTGAGCGAAAACCTCAGTGATGAGCCGAGATTCGCGAAGCTGGACGCGACCGGTAGTGCCCCCGAGGCGCCGCCGGCGATCGATGTGGACAAGGACTAATATGACCGAGCCAGAGGGCGTGCGACTGCAGAAGGTGCTGTCGCAGGCCGGGGTCGCCTCGCGCCGCGTGGCCGAGCGGATGATCACCGACGGCCGGGTCGAGGTGGACGGCCGGATCGTCACCGAGCTGGGCACCCGGGTCGACCCGGAGAACGCGGAGATCCGGGTGGATGGCACCCGCATCCAACTCAACGACGACCTGATGTATCTGGCGATCAACAAGGAACGCGGGATGCACTCGACCATGTCCGACGACCGCGGGCGGCCGTGTGTCGGCGATCTGGTGGAGCACCGGGTGCGGGGCAACAAGCACCTGTTCCACGTCGGCCGGTTGGACGCCGATACCGAAGGGCTGCTGATCCTCACCAATGACGGTGAGTTGGCGCACCGGTTGATGCACCCGTCCTACGAGGTGCCCAAGACCTACGTCGCCACCGTGCTCGGCAGCGTCCCGCGCGGGCTGGGGCGCAAGCTCAAGGACGGCGTGGAGCTCGATGACGGCCCGGCCCATGTCGACGATTTCGCGGTGGTCGACACCTTGCCCGGCAAGACGCTGGTGCGGGTGACCCTGCACGAAGGGCGTAAACGGATCGTGCGCCGGCTGCTCGCGGCGGTCGGTTTTCCGGTGCAGGCATTGGTGCGCACCGATATCGGATCGGTGAATCTGGGGGAGATGCGGCCGGGCAGTATCCGGGTGTTGACCCGCAAGGAGGTCGGTGAGTTGTACAAGGCGGTGGGGATGTGAGTGAGGCGCTGACGGTGGCCCTGGACGGGCCCGCGGGTACCGGAAAATCTTCGGTATCAAGGGGTTTGGCGCATGCGCTGAATGCCCGATACCTGAACACCGGTGCCATGTACCGGATCGTCACCCTGGCGGTGTTGCGGGCCGGAGTTGATCTCGCCGACGCCGACGCGGTGGCCGAGGTGGCCGACGGCGCCGAGCTGGCGGTGGGCTATGACCCCGACTATGACACGGCTTTCCTTGCCGGCGAGGATGTTTCGGCCGAGATTCGGGGCGACGAGGTGACCGCGGCGGTCTCCGCGGTGTCCGCGATTCCCGCGGTGCGAGCGCGCCTGGTCCAGTTGCAGCGTGAGCTGGCCGCCGGTGACGAGGCCGTGGTGGTCGAGGGCCGCGATATCGGCACGGTGGTGCTGCCCGACGCCGACGTGAAGTTCTTCCTCACCGCATCGGCACAGGAACGGGCCCGGCGGCGCAACGCGCAGAACGTCGCCAACGGGCTGCCCGACGACTATGACGCGGTGCTCGCCGACGTGCAGCGGCGCGACCACCTGGACTCCACCCGCGCGGTGTCGCCGTTGCGGGCCGCCGAGGACGCGTTGATCGTCGACACCAGCGCGATGACCGAGTCCGAGGTCGTCGCCCATCTGGCCGATCTGGTGGTGCAACGGGCCGGGGCATGCCCATGACCGACATCGATGCAGATTCGTCCTCGGACGGCACCTGGTCCGACGAGAGCGACTGGGAGATCGGCTTCGCCGACGACGAGGCCGGTGACGACGAGGCCTATGCCCCGCCGCCGGTCATCGCCGTCGTCGGCCGGCCCAACGTCGGCAAATCGACTCTGGTGAACCGCATCCTGGGCCGGCGCGAGGCCGTCGTGCAGGACATTCCCGGGGTGACCCGCGACCGGGTGTCCTATGACGCCAACTGGTTGGGCCGCCGGTTCGTGGTGCAGGACACCGGCGGGTGGGAACCCGACGCCAAAGGCCTGCAGCAGAAGGTGGCCGAGCAGGCGTCGGTGGCCATGCAGACCGCCGACGCGATCATCATGGTCGTCGACGCCGTGGTCGGGGCGACCGCGGCCGACGAGGCGGCGGCCAAACGGCTGCAACGCTCCGGAAAGCCGGTATATCTCGCGGCCAACAAAGTCGACAACGACCGCACCGAAGCCGAGGCCGCCGCGCTGTGGTCACTCGGGCTGGGGGAGCCGCACCCGATCAGCGCCATGCACGGGCGCGGGGTGGCCGACCTGCTGGATGTGGTGACCGCCGACCTGCCCGAGGTCTCCGAGGTGCGCGGCGGGCCCGGCGGCCCGCGGCGCGTCGCGCTGGTCGGCAAGCCGAACGTCGGCAAGAGTTCGCTGCTGAACCGGCTGGCCGGTGACGAGCGCTCGGTGGTGCACGACCAGGCGGGTACCACCGTCGACCCGGTCGATTCGCTGATCGAATTGGACGGCAAGCCTTGGCGTTTCGTCGACACCGCGGGATTGCGGCGCAAGGTCGGTCAGGCCAGCGGGCACGAGTTCTACGCCTCGGTTCGCACCCACAGCGCCATCGACGCCGCCGAAGTGGTGATGGTGCTCATCGACGGGTCGCAGCCGATCACCGAGCAGGACCTGCGGGTGCTGACGATGGTGATCGAGGCGGGCCGGGCGCTGGTGCTGGTGTTCAACAAGTGGGACCTGGTCGACGAGGACCGCCGCTATCTGCTGGACCGCGAGATCGACCGCGAGCTGGTGCAGGTGCAGTGGGCTCCGCGGGTGAACATCTCGGCCACCACGGGCCGCGCGGTGCAGAAACTCGTTCCGGCGCTGGAGAAGTCACTGGCCTCGTGGGACACCCGCATTCCCACCGGCCGGCTCAACACCTTCATCAAGGAAATCGTCGCGGCCACTCCGCCGCCGGTGCGTGGCGGCAAGCAGCCGCGGATCCTGTTCGCGACCCAAGCGGCCACCCGGCCGCCGACGTTCGTGTTGTTCACCACCGGCTTCCTGGAGGCCGGGTACCGCCGGTTCCTGGAGCGAAAGCTGCGCGAGACGTTCGGGTTCGAGGGCAGCCCGGTGCGCATCAACGTGCGGGTCCGGGAGAAACGCGGTCCGGTCCGACGCCGCTGACGGCGCCCTGAGTAGGGTTGCCGGAGTGTCTGTTACGCACATGGTGCTCATCGCGCTGGCCGGGGTGGGCGCCGGTGCGATCAACGCGATCGTCGGCTCCGGAACGCTGATCACCTTCCCGACGCTGGTCGCGCTGGGCTATCCGCCGGTCACCTCGACGATGTCCAACGCCGTCGGGTTGGTGGCCGGCGGGGTGTCGGGGACCTGGGGTTACCGTCGCGAGCTGCGCGGCCAGTGGAACCGGTTGCGCTGGCAGATCCCGGCCTCGCTGGTCGGAGCCGGGGTCGGGGCGTGGCTGCTGCTGCACCTGCCGGAAAAGGTGTTCACCCAGATCGTGCCGGTGCTGCTGATCGGTGCGCTGATCCTGGTGGTGATCGGCCCGCGGATCCAGTCCTGGGCGCGGCGCCGGGCCGACGAGTCGGGCCAGTCGGCCGAGCACATCTCCGCACGGCGGATGACCGCGCTGGTGCTGGCCACCTTCGCCGTCGGGATCTACGGCGGCTACTTCACGGCCGCCCAGGGCATTTTGCTGGTCGGCGCCATGGGGGCGCTGCTGCCCGAGTCGATGCAGCGGATGAACGCGGCAAAGAACCTGCTGTCGCTGCTGGTCAATGTGGTTGCGGCGGTGGCCTACACGCTGGTGGCGTTCGACCGGATCAGCTGGGCCGCGGCCGGGCTGATCGCCGTGGGCTCGCTGGTGGGTGGCTTCCTGGGTGCCCACTACGGCCGCCGGCTGTCGCCCAATGCGCTGCGCGCGGTGATCGTGGTGGTGGGACTAATCGGGTTGTACCGATTGTTGTCGGTGTAATCTTGCCGACGGCTTGTTAGTAGGAGGACACCGATGGCTCAGCGCGCACTTGCGGCGTCGCCGTCCGAGTTGTCCGCACTGGAGCCGTTCTGGCCGTCGCGCCGGTTGATGGCCTTCGACGAGTGGTGTCCGCGTCCCTGACGCCGCCCACTCGTCCCTTGCGGTACGCCCTGCGCTGACCGCACTTTCCGAAAGCAGCCATGCGTTCGCTTCTCATCTTCACCCTCGTCGGTGTCGGCGCCCAACTCGTCGACGGTGCGCTGGGCATGGCGTTCGGCGTCACCGCCTCGACCCTGCTGGTGCTCTCCGGGGTGGGGGCAGCTCAGGCCAGTGCGGCGGTGCACCTCGCCGAGGTGGGCACCACCTTCGCCTCGGGGCTGTCGCACTGGAAGTTCAGGAATATCGACTGGGCGCTGGTGGCCAAGCTCGGCGGTCCCGGTGCGGTCGGTGCGTTCGCCGGCGCGACGGTGCTGTCGTCGCTGTCCACCGAGCAGGCTGCGCCGCTGATGGCGGCCATCCTGCTGGGCATCGGCCTGTACGTGCTCCTGCGGTTCTCGCTGCGCACCCCGCTGAGCCTCGGCGCGCGCGGTACCAGCCACAGCGCCACATTCCTGGCCCCGCTCGGGTTGTTCGGCGGGTTCATCGACGCCTCCGGTGGCGGCGGCTGGGGTCCGGTCACCACCAGCACTCTGCTGTCGCAGGGCAAGACCGCGCCCCGCACCGTGATCGGGTCGGTCAGCGCGTCGGAGTTCCTGGTCTCGGTGTCGGCGTCGCTGGGATTTCTGGTGGGGCTGCAGCAGGATTTCCTGGCCAACTGGCCGGTGGTGGTCGGCTTGATGGTCGGTGGTGTGATCGCCGCACCGGTGGCGGCCTGGCTGGTGAGCCGCGTCAGTCCCGCCCTGCTGGGCACGGCCGTGGGCGGGGTGATCGTGCTGACGAACAGCCAGAAGCTGCTTACCTACTTCGGGGTGCACGCGCCGGCGTCGACCGTCGTGTACGCCGTGATCGTGGCGGCGTGGGCGGGATTGGTGGGCTACGCCTGGCGGGTGTCGCGGGCCCCGCAGCTGGCACCGGTCGACGTCGTGGCCGTCGAATCAGAACCGGTCGCGCGCTGACTCCTGCTCGATGACGGCCTCCAGGTCGTCGAGGCGCTGCATCGACGAGACGGCCCGGCGGGTGCGTGCGTTGCCGGCCAGCAGGTCGCGATGCCGGTGGGTGAACGCCCAGTAGCCCGCCGTGAAGGGGCACGCGTCGTCACCGAGGCGCTTTTTCGGGTCGAACGCGCAGTCGCGGCAGTGGTCGCTCATCTTGTTGAGGTAGGCGCCGCCGGAGGTGTACGGCTTGGTGGCCAGCAAGCCGCCGTCGGCGTGCTGGCTCATGCCCACGACGTTGGTCGGCATCACCCACCGGAAACCGTCGACGAAGGCGGTGGCGAACCACTCGGTCAGCTCGTCGGGCCGGTAGCCGCGCTGCAGCGCATGGCTGCCCAGCACCATCAGCCGTTGGATGTGGTGGGTCCAGCCGCGGTCACGCACACCGGCCAGTGCGTCGTGCAGGCACGCCGCGGTGACGGCGTCGGCGTCGAGGTTGGTCCACCAGTCCGGTAACGGGGTCTGCGCGTTCAGCTCGTTGCGCTCGGTGTAGTCCGGGCCGAAATGCCAGTAGAGATGCCACATGTACTCGCGCCAGCCGAGAATCTGGCGGACGAATCCCTCGACGGCGGCCAGCGGAGCCTTGTTGTCGCGATAGGCGCGTTCTGCGGCGTGCACCGCGTCGAGCGGATGCAGCACACCGAGATTCAGCGGCACCGAGAGCAGCGAGTGCGACATCGCCCAGTCCTCGCCCATGATGGCGTCCTCGTAGCGACCGAAGCTCGGCAATCGGTGCTCGATGAATCGGGTCAGGGCGCGCTTGGCTTCGGCGGGGGTGACCGCGAACAGCCGGGGTCCGTCGCTGCCGACCGTGTCGAGGTCCATGGCGTCCAGGTCGTGGCGGACCGCGGCATCGATATCGTCCTCGCGCGGGGTGTAGGGCGCCGGGAGGCCCAGGGTGGTCTGCCGCTTCGGCGGCGATTCGCGGTTGTCCTCGTCGAAGTTCCACCGGTTGCCGACGGGCTCTGCGCCGTTCATCAGGACGCCGAAGCGGCGGCGCTGCTCCCGGTAGAAATCCTCCATGCGGAAGCGGGTGCGCTCACCCGCCCATGCGGCGAAATCGCGGCGCGACAACGCGAACGTCGGGGTGGGCAGCACGTCGGCGACCAGGCCCTGCCGTTTGAGGCGGTGGACGAATCGCTGCGCGGCGTGCGAGGTGGGCTCGAACACCAGGACCGGACGTCCGAATTGCTCCAGTGCCTCGGTGTAGGTGTCGGTGGTGAGCAGGGTGGCGCGCTCGCCGAGGTCGCGTTCGGCGTGGCGCAGCGCCGAGAGCACCAGGTGCAGTTTCTGCCGGTGAAACCGGCGCCGGCGCAGCGCCGAGGTGGCCTCGACGAGCAGGATCTCGCGGTGAGCGTGCTCACCGCCATGGGCGGCCGGACCCAGCTGATCGGCGAACAACCACAGCGGAGTGTCATCGCGCGTCACCGTGCCCAGGGTAGGCGTGGGGCGATTGTGGTCGAGCGGCTTGGCTGAGGTAAAGTTTCGTCCGCTGCCGGCGATCCCGGCAGCACCGCGGGCTGTGGCGCAGCTTGGTAGCGCACTTGACTGGGGGTCAAGTGGTCGCAGGTTCAAATCCTGTCAGCCCGACAAAAAGACTAGCCTTGAGCTGGTCTTTTTTGTTGCTGGTCGATCGCACGACACGTACCTCATCGGCGCGGTCTGTCGCGACCTATGCGGACCCCGCCAACACACGGGCATCGCGTAGGTTTCTTGGAGAAGCACGTCCAAACCTATGCAGCATTGACCGAAAGCCATCATGTCCCAGGATCAGAACACAGACGTTCCCCCGAATCACCTCTCCATCGATCCGCGTAGCCCCTTCTACGACGAAGAGGTGCTGAGCCGTGACGTGGGTATCCGTTTCAATGGCGCGGAGAAGACCAACGTGCACGAATACGACGTCGCCGAGGGTTGGGTGCGGGTGGAAGTGCCTACCGCCATGGATCGCCGCGGAAATCCGATGGTCGTCAAGCTCAGCGGCACGGTTGAGCCGTACTTCCGTCGATCGGAGTAGCGGACGCCCTTGAGGTAGCCGCCCGCGACGTCAGCGCTGGTGCTGCGTGAAGAACTGCCAGATGGTCGCGGTGGCATCGAGGGCGTTCGAGGGTGGCGGCAGGTCGCCGAGGCGCTGGGCGAGCGGGCTCGGGACGCCACCGGGCCACTGATGACCCGCGCCCGCGACGGTGATCAGCTCGACTGTCCGCCCGTCCGCGCAGCCGGCCACCTGGGTGGTCACCTGGCCCGAAACCGTGACGGTGGGTTCTGCGCAGCCGTCGATGGATCGCCAGGTGGCGTTGACGGATTCGACCGACGGGCCGTCGACCCTTGGTGCGTCCGACACGTTGGAGGCGCGGCCCGGGCCACCACCGTATGGCACGCGATCATCGGCGGTGCCGTGAATCTGGAGGACCGACGCGGGCTGGGCGCCCGCGCAGTCGGTCAGCAGCGTCCCGGCCACTGGCGCGATGGCGGCGAAAAGTGTGCTCTGACAACCCAAACGCAACGCCATCATGGCCCCGTTGGACATGCCGGTGGCGTACACGCGGCGGGAGTCGATGGGCATCCGCGCTTCGATATCGGCCACCATCGCGGTGATGAACGCGACATCGTCGACACCGGTCCGCTGTGGGAGTCCGCAGCACGATCCCGCATTCCAGGCTCGGTGCAGCCCGTCGGGATAGGCCACCACGAAATGCCCGCTGTCGGCCTGGCTGTCCCAGTTGTACGCCCGTTCGGCCTGAGTGCCGTCCCCGAACCCGCCATGGAGCATGACGACCAGGGGAGCGGCAGCGTCGAGGCCGGCCGGCCGATAGAGCCGGAACGACCGCGTGATTCCGCCGCTGTCCAGGGTGTGGCTGGACTGCCCCTGCGGTATGCCGTCGGAGACCGGGGCGCCGAGCGCGCGCCCGCCTGCCATGCATCCGCCGGCCGTCAGGACCGCCACGACAGCCAGGCATGCGACGAGTGTCCGCGCGGTGCGCATGGTCATGGCGTTCATCATGCGCGCGCTGCCCATTATTGACAAGTTACTTGTCAAAATCTCGGAGGGTGGCACACTGCTCGTCTGTGACCGAGGAATCCGACGCCGGGTGGCAGCCGACCGTTCCGGCGCTCGTCCAGCTGGTGGCGGCCAGCCGGGCGCCGCGTCTTCGTGCGGCCTTCGCCGCCGCAGGTATCGACGGTATTCGCCCGGCGCAGGCCGTCGCGCTGGTTCCGCTGGCCACCGGTCCGCTGCATGCCTCGGACCTCGCCGCCCGGCTTCGGGTCAGCAGGCAGGCGGTTGCCCAGGCCATCCGACCGCTGGAACGGCACGGCTATGTGGTGCGCTCACCCGACACCGTCGACGCCCGGGCGATGCTCATCGAGCTGACGCCTCTGGGCCGAAAGGCATTACGTGTCATGCGTGACAACGCCGTCAGCCTCGAGCGGCGCTGGCAGCAGCTGCTGGGGCCGGAACGGCTGGACGATCTGCGTGCCACGTTACGGCTGCTGCTGGCCGACAGCGATGTGGAGTAACGAGGCGGACAGGGGCGGTCAGTCCCGCTTGGCCTCGTACCGCAGCAGGACCGTACCGCCAGGGAATGTGCGATTCTCCAACAGGCGCAACGACATCCACGAGGGCAATGTCGGGAAGAACGGGGTACCACCACCGACGGCGGTGGGCGTGACAACCATCCGATACTCGTCCACCAACCCGGCCCGCACGACGGGAGCGGCCAGCGTCGCACCGGCCAGCTCCAACGTCCCGTCGGTTTCGGCTTTGAGTCGCCGCACCACCTCGACCGGGTCACCCCGCTCGAGCCGGGAGTTCCAGCCCACGGATTCCAAGGTGCGGGAGAACACCACCTTCGGCATGGTGCACCAGACGCGAGCGAAATCGAGCGTGACCGGGGTGGCATCCGGATCCTGGTCGGCCGTCGGCCAGTACGCCGACATCAAGTCGTAGAGCCGTCGCCCGTAGAACGACAGGGCCGTCTGGCGCGCAAAGTCGTTCCAATACCGGTGGAGTTCTTCGCTCGGTTCGGACCAGTCGATATTGCCGCGAGCGTCGGCGATATAACCGTCCACCGACACATTGAAGCCATAGCTGAGTTTGCCCATGCACATCAGACTGCCGCGCAGGGCAAAACTCGCCGCGCTACGCGATCATCGGGTCGATCTGCGACCGCGGCACCAGCACATGCAACGGCCCGGCCGACGCCGGCAACAAGACGCCCTGATCGAAGAAGAAGATCACCCCGTCGTTGACGACTGCGAAGTTCTGATAGTTCGCCGGGTTGTACAGCGCGGCCTGCGAGAACGGCAACGGCGCCGGCGGCGCGGCTGACGTGGTCGTCGTCGGCGTGGTGGTGGTGGTGGTGGGTGTCGTGCTGGTGGTCGGCGTGGGAGGTGCGGCCGGCGGCGGCGCCAGCTGCTGCTGCAGTTCGGACTGCACGATCGGCGCGACCGTCTTCAGCGGATCGTCCACCCGCCACAGCGGCGTGTTCTGCTTGTCGTCCGGTGCGGCGGTATAAGTGATCTCCTTGCGGAAGGTCTGATCCCAGTTGAACGACTTGTACGTCCGCTGGGGTCCACTGCCGATGTCCTGGGTGATCGAGAACACCACGGCCTGCGTTCCGCGCGGGGGCACCGACGAGCTGTACTCGGCCGGCTCCATGCTCAACACGTACGGCGTCGTACGGGCCGCCCCGGACTTGGCCGTGTTGAGGAACGTGTCGCGGGTCTGGGAGATGTAGTCGGCTACGGATTTCTGGTCCGGGAAGTCCAGCGGGATGCTGATGTCGACGCTGTACCCGGGGTCGGACAGCTGGATCTCACACGTCCTGCCGGTGTTCGCGCCCTTGAGGTCGGCGCAGTAATCCTTCGGAGCGGCCACGGCCACACCAGCGGAACCGAACACCGCGGCAACCGTGGCAGCCACGGCCACGCTGAGAAAACGCATGAACAATACCTCCAACCAAATGCGGCAACGCGCCGAGCGTCCAGACTAGCGTGCCCGGCTCCAGCAAAGCTGACAGGCCTCATCTGGAAGGGGCGCAGGCAGCGACCGCGAAGCCCTGCGCGGCGCCGAATCAGTGGCCCAACCAGAACCGACGCGTCTGGTCGGCGATGGCATCGTTGGCCGCTCCGGTGCCGTCCCACAACCCCCGATGCCGCAGGACGGGCACCGACCACCACAACGCGGCCGACGTGCCAACTTGCCGAACCTGCAGACCGGAGGCCAGCGTCGCGTAGTGCAGCCAGAAATCGTCGGCGCGCGGGCAGACCTGGGTGAAGGCGTCCCCGCGCGCCCGCAAGGTGTGCAGCACCGCCGGCGGATACGCCACCCCAGACGTGCCGGTGGCAAACACCATGTTCGACGGTTCCGTTGTCTGGCACAACGGCCACGTGCGATACGGGCCGTGGCCGCGGATCCGGGCGCGAAACGCCGTCACCTGATCCGGCCGATGGGCGTCCAACAGGTCATGCAGCCAATGCGCCGGATAGAGCACATCGTCGTCGGCGGTCACCAGCGTGCGATCGGGCTGCAGCGGGAAGACCTCGTTGACGTAGGGAAAGTACTTCTTGTGCGGGCCGTAGTCGCGGCATCGCCGGATCTCCAGCCCCCGTGCCTGCAGCCTCTGCAACGAGGGCGGCAGATCGGCCAACGCCGCCACGTCGTCAAGCCACAAAATGATGCGTCGCGGTCTGCTGGTCCCCGCCCCGATGGTCTCGATCGTCTGCCATACCGTGCCAATGCGCTTTCCGTAACTCGTCAACGACACGGTGGCATCGGCATCGCCGAGGATGCTCTGCCGCGAGCTGCGGTTGGTGCGACGCAGCCGAAGATGTTGGGTGGCAAGCTCGGTGAGAGCCGCACACCATGCCGCTGGGCCCGTGGGGTTCGTTCCGGTATTCCGGGTATCGATCGTCGACACGAGTTACCGCCCAGCAGATTTCGATTCGTCGGCCGACGGGCCGGTGGCGCTGCGGTGTGGCTGCTCGGTCATCAGCGACAGGGCCAAACGCGGGCATCGCGCCACCGCGCGGCGCGCGTCGGCCAAGGCCGACCGGGGGACCGCAGGCTCGCGGGTCCCGTCGCGGCTCAAGGGATACCCCCAGTCGTCGCGGTCGAGCAGGCGGGGGAGCAGTTCGCTGCAGAGTCCACGTCCTTGGCAGCGGGTCCAGTCGACGTGTAACCGGGTAGGTGCGGTCACCATGTCCCTCCCTTTGCGTGCTGAGCCCTGGGCGTCAGCGCTTCACAGCGTCCGAGTCGATGTTGTGCGATGTCGCCGGCGAATACGTTCAGCGCCGTGCGCACCATCCGGGCAGACCCATCCGGGTGACGGCATGCGCCGCGGCCGTCGATGAGCCCTGTGGTCCAACGTATTTCGTCCACCAAAGCGTCGTCGGCAGGTCCGAACGCCAACTGGTCGAGCAACTGTGCAAGACGCGGCAGGCCGTTGACGCAGGGACCGCACTGGCCCGCACTCTCGTCGGCCAGGTAGCTCACCACCGCCGCGGTGAACTCAAGACCACACTCGTCGAAACCCAGGACGCGTAGGACGCCAGCGCCCGGAGTCGCCCCGTAAGCCGCAAGACCTGCTCGCGAAAGTCGCGCGCCGAGGGCAGAGGCCGGTATCCAGCTGCCGTGATAGCCGCCCACCAGGACCGCGCGCACGGTGCGCGGGTCGCAATCGCCGCCCGCCACCAGGACATCGCCGAGCCGAGATCCGGTGGCCACCTCCAGCACACCGGGGCGCGGGAGCGAACCGGACAGGGTGACGAGCATGGTGCCTGGTTCCGTGCGCTCCCCGACGGAGCGGAACCAGTCGGGCCCGTACCTGGCGATCAGCGCGATGTGGGCGAATGTCTCGACATTGCTGACCAGCGTGGGCCTTTTCCGGACCCCCGATCTGGTGGTCGGCACCGTTCGGTCGCGCGGTGCCGCGGCACCGCCCTCGATCCGGCTGACCACTGCCGATTCCTCGCCGGCGACGAACCTGTCGGGAGCCTCGGACACGGTGATCCGGCAGCGATCGGTGTTCGCTGTGCGTCGCTCGGCCAGCGCGGTCGCGACGGCGGCCATCGAACGTCGGTGAACGTAGAGCACAGCCGAGTCCGCACCGACGGCCGTCGCGGCGATACTCACCCCGTCCAGCACGAGGTGGGGTGCATGCGTGAGCAGGGTGGCGTCCTTACAACTCAACGGTTCACCTTCGGCACCATTGGCTATCACCACCGGCGTGCCCGCGGCCAGGGAGGCGACCTTGCGCCCGGTGGGAAAGCCGGCGCCACCACGGCCGGCCAGGCCGGAGTCGTCGAGCCAGGTGGTCAAGGTGTTCAGGGCCGGGCGTGGTAGTTCGCCGTGCCGTTGGCGGTGCTCATCCAGCCCCGGGCCCGGCCCGCCGAGCAGACGCCGGATCATGACCGGCCCGGCACGCGTGCAGCGGCGTACTCGGTGTAGTTGGCGTGCAATCGCCAGGCCAATGCCGCAGCCACCATCACCACGCAGCACCCGGCGAACACCAGGAACCAGACCCGCCCGGCGTCGGTGCCGTTGCCGAGGGCGTGGACCAAGGCGATGGGCCACAGGGCGTACGTGATCCAATGCACCAGCCGAAAAGCGTTGAGGCCGAGTCGGTGCCGCAGCAAACTGGTGACGACGACGACCATTATCAGGTCGAAGGCCAGGGTGCCCAGCCCCTGCCACAGCGGGCGGTAGGTGCCCAGGAACGGCACGAGGAAATCGGCGACGCGCAGCTGCGCATAGGGGTCGGCGAACAGCAGGGCGAGATGCAGGACCACCAGCAGCGTCCCGGCCAACGCGGCGAACCGATGAACCTCGGCCACGGCGAACCGCGGGAGGGCCAGCAGCGGCCGTCCGGAGCGGGCCGCGACGCCCAACGTCAACGACACCGTGAGGAACCCGAGCGCGGTCACCCCGGTACCGCGGCCCAGCGCCCACAGCGCTTCGCTGCTCATCGAGGCCCGTAGCTGTCGTCGTCGGGCCACCCGCCCAGGGTGTGCACGCTGCGGTCACGGGCCACCAATCGTGCTGGAAGGCCTTGGCTGGTAATCCAATTCGGGGCCCGGCGGCCGCGGATGACGGCGGCCGTGCTGACGGTGTTCGCGGCCAGGCAGCTGCGCGCCGCGACGGTGACGGTTCGCCATATCGGGTCCGCGCAGGCGCCGGTGCGCGGGTCGATGATGTGGTGCAACAGCTGCCCACCGCGGCGCCACCTGCGCCGGATGGTGCTCGATGTGGCCAGCGCACCGGATGTCAGCGCCACCAACGACGCCGGCTCACCCGCACCGTCGTGCACCAGCACCAGCCAGCCGCCCTCGGGTGCCGTTCCCGCAGTGGCGATGTCGCCGCCCAAGTTGATCAGGACACCGCATCCGGTGCGGTCGTGTACGCGCGCGGCGCAGCGATCGGCGGCCAGCGCCTTAGCGGTGGCGCCGAGATCCAGCATGACCCCCGGCGGGATGGTGACCGTCCGCTTGTCGACGTGCACCATCGACCAGGTTGCCGGTTGGGTGAACGAGATTACCAGGGGCGCAGCAGAATCGATGGTGCAGACATCGCGGTCGTAGCCGAGCGCGTTGATCGCGGCCCCGATGGTGGGGTCCACATCACCGTCGGTATGGCGGGCCGCCTGCAGCGCGGCCACCAGCATCTCGGCGAGCAACTCGCTGACCCGAGTCGGCCGGCCCGATGCCCCGGCCAGCGCGTTGATCTCGGAGTCGGGCCGAAATCGTGATGCGGCGGCTTCTACGGCGTCGAGTTCGGCGTCGACCGCCAGCCTTGCGGCGGCCAGCTGAGCCGGGTCGGTGACGATGATCTGCATGTCCATGGACCACCGTCGCCAGTCCGCGGCCGCTGTGCCGCCGGGAGTCGCGACACGCTCGGGTGTGACGGTCATGAGCCGCGGGAGATCGTGATGTGCGGCGAATAGTTCGGCGAATTCACCGTCGTCGGTCGCGGAACGCGTCGGGTGGTGGACGGGGAGGTGGGCACCGTCGTCGGCGCCGGCGGGTGCGTTGCGCGGGTACTGGGCGCGGGGGCCTGCTCGTCGGAGGGCGGCGAGTACCGCGGCACGGGCGTAACAGCCGTGACGAGTGGCGGGACCGGATGCGTTGTTTCGGGCGGTGCCGTTTCGGATTGCGTCGTTTCGGGCGGGAGCACCGGCGCAGGGTCGGCCGGCGTCTGGACGTCGGGTTCGGCCGCGAGGTCCGGGGCGGGGAGCGCGACCTCGACCGGAGGCGGCGTTGCGGGTTTGAACGTATCCGCATAGGCGAGGGTGGAGGCGCCGGCGACACCGGCGACCCCCAGACCGGTGAGAGCCCACGACACCGCGCCGGCGCGGCGGAAACCCGACCGAGGTGAATCCATGAGTCGCATGCTGACACCGGATTCTTTGAACGCTCCAAGGACCGGCGTGGGACGCTTTTCCGGTGATCGACCGACAATCGGTGCCGCAACTGCTCGTTGTCGAAGACGACCCGGCGTTGAGCGCGCTGCTGCGTAACCTGTTCGTCGAGGAGGGATACGCCGTCGATGTGGCCAAGGATGGCCAACAAGGTCTGCACAACGGCCTCACCGGAACGTATGACGCGATGATCGTCGACCGCGGCCTACCGGTGATGGACGGATCGGATTTGGTTGCGCTGCTTCGATCCCGCGGCATCTCCACCCCCGCATTGCTTCTCACGGCGCGGGGATCGGTCGACGATCGTGTCGAAGGGCTCGACGCCGGGGCGCAGGATTATCTGGTCAAACCGTTCGAGATACCCGAACTGCTCGCTCGGGTTCGTGCTCTGGTGCGCCGCCAGGACGCCGGCTCGACGCTGCGGGCGGCCGGGTTGTGCCTGGACCGGATCACGCGCACGGTCACCGGAGTCGGCGAGCACGCGGTTGAACTGTCCGAACGTGAGGCGGCGCTGCTGGCCGCGTTGATGAGCGCTCCCAAAAGGGTGTTCACCCGTCGTCAACTGCTCGATGCCGCGTTCGAGAAAGCCGATACCGCAGGCACTGTCGACACCTATGTGCACTACCTTCGCCGCAAGCTCGGGAAGACCGTCGTGCAGACCGTGCACGGCACCGGTTATCGGCTCGGGGCGAGACGATGACCGATGGGGACCTCGCCGTCGTCCGGCGTGCCGGCAGGATGGCGGCGTTGCAGGCGTCATTCGCGCTAACCCTGGTGTTGCTGATCGTCGGTGCAGCCGTCTTCCTGGTCGACACCCGCGTACAGCGCCAGCAGATTGCCTCGCAGTTGAGTGAGGTGGCTTCGACGGCCGACGATGTCACGGACCCGCCGGTGGGAACGGAGTTGGTGCTGCGCGACCGGGCGGGCCGTACCGAGACCAGCTCCGAAAGCCTTCCGGTACCGGAACTGCTGGCGCGCCCCGTGGGGGAGTTCGACACCGTGATCGACGGGACGGCGTACCGCGGGTTCGTGGCCGACAGGCCCGCCGGGCGGGTGGTCGTCCTTCTCGACTTGCGGCCCTACGAAGCCAGCCGAAGCCGTCTGCTGCTTGCGTTGGCGATCGCCGAACTCGCCGGAATCGCGGCGTCGGTGGCGGTGGTCGTGCTGCTGACCCGACGCTCCATCCGACCGTTGACGGAAGCGCTGGCACTGCAGCGCAGATTCGTGGCGGATGCCTCCCACGAACTTCGCGCGCCTTTGACGGTGTTGCACACCCGGATTCAGATGCTCTCGCGTCGATTCGACGCCGGTGACACGCAGGCCGCGAAAGAGCAGATCGATGCCCTCGCCTCCGACACCCGCGCCCTGGCCGCGGTCATCGAGGACCTGCTGGCCTCGGCGTCGATGACCGCCGGCGGCGCCCCCAGTGAACACGTCGACCTGGCGCAGCTGGCCGAATCCGTCCGCGACACCATGGCGGAGCACGCCGAATCGACCGGGGTCCGGTTGGTCGTCGAGCATGGCACCGACGAACCACACGCCTGCATCGTCCGCGGGTCGTCGTCTGCGTTGCGGCGCGCCTTGTCGGCTCTCGTCGACAATGCGCTGGCCCATCAGCACGCGGGCGGCACCATCACGCTGCGGGTCAGCCGTCGAGGCGGCCGTGTCATCGTCGATGTACAAGACGACGGAGTGGGCATCGACCGCGATGCGATGAGCACCCTGTTCGACAGGTTTTCGCATGGACACGCGCACACCGTGATCGGTGGGCCCCGGCGTTACGGTATCGGCCTTGCTCTGGTCCGCGAGATTGCGACCGCGCATCGCGGTGACATCACCGTTTCGCAAACCCCGGGCGGGGGAGCGACTTTCACACTTTCCGTACCGGTGGTCGAGTGAACGGCCCGGGCGAGGTCACCGACGCGTCGACGGCTCAGGCCCCGCGGCCCACCGCGGCCGTGTCCGACTGAGGCTGGACCAGCACGACACCGTCACCGACATTGACGGTGACCACTGCCGTCGCCTGGAACAGCCCGTAGAAGTCGTCGGTCTGGGCGAACGTGTGGGCCCGGGCGAACAGCGGCTGCACGTCGAACACGCGCACCCGCAGCTTCTCCCGGTTGAGCCGGCCGAGCTCACGACCGGACTCCGGGTCGGTGATCACCTGATCCGACTCGCCGTGCACGGCGAAGACCATGCCCGGTGTCACGCCGGCCTGCGCGCCGCGGTTGATCACCAGGGTGTAGTCGTCCTCGATGAAGGCGACCTGACCGTTCACGACGCCGCCAGGGTAGAGCCGGCCCGGATCCGGGGCCGGGTGCTGTGCTCGTCGATCGCCAGCAGCGCGTCCATCTGGCTCGCCGGCTCCTGCTCGGCGCCCAGCGTGAGATCGACCGCAGTCTTGGCCTGGAACAGCGCGATCATGGCGTGTTGGTGCCGTTCGGCGCCGAACGCGTTGAGCGCGAAGGTGAGTTTCTTGTCGACGTACTCGACCGAGCGCTGCAAGTCCGAGGCCGCCGGTTCGGCAGGTGCGCCGTACCAGCGATGCGCCAGCGCGCCCAGGCTGAAGGCGCACACCGGTACCACCACGACGATGCAGGCCACCGCGACCGCGCGGGGTGAAGCGATGGCGCCGACGATGCCGAGCAGCAACACCACGGCCACGAACGTGACCAGCCGCAGTTTCGGCGGCACGCCTTCGACGGCCCTGGCCAGCTGCCGGGCCGCGCCGGCCCCGGCCCGGACCACCAACCGGCCGGCTTGGTCGACGTGTTCGCGGGTCACCGGAGATGTGGGCACCGCCCACACCCGCCGACGTGCCTGGGCGGCCTGTGGGTCACCGGCCGGCTCGGGGGCCGGCACGCCTTCAGTCACATTCGCATCATCAGCCACATGCGTATCATTCCGCGTTTGCCGCCCGAAGCCCGTTCGGCACGCCGACAAGCCCGCCCGCAGGTCTGCGCGTAGAGTCGTCAACCAGAACCTCCGGTCAACGGGCATAGCAGGCAGACAGTGCGCCAAAGGTGCGTAGCGGTTCGTCATCGAACACCATTCGCAGCCGAAAGGGCATGCCATGCAAGGTTTTTCTCTCCGATGGTCCGATCATGGGTGAACGCCGCCTGAAAGGCAGTCGCCTCGGCGCCGTCAGCTACGAAACAGACCGCAACATCGGCGTGCCGGCGCACCAGGTGGCGCGCTACCGCACCGCCAACGGCAGCGAGTTCGACGTGCCGTTCGCCGATGATGCCGATGTGCCGGGCACCTGGTCGTGCCGCAACGGCATGGAAGGCATCCTGGTCAACGGTGTGGCGCCGGAGCCGAAGACGGTCAAACCCACGCGCACCCATTGGGACATGGTGCGCGAACGTCGCTCCATGGACGATCTGGAAGTGCTGTTCAAGGAACGCCTGAAGATCATCGAGTCTGCGCGCCGGCGCACCTAGCGGTCATTCCCGAGCCACCTCGGTCAGCGCGCGATCCAGGTTGTTCAGCGCGCGCACCGCACCTCGTACCGGTCCGGGCGGGATGTCGGAGGAGGCCATGACCTCCATGATCATCGCCGTCGTCGGCGTCTCCGGCGCGGCGGTGCCGTTCCCGGCCACCAAGAGCTTGACCTCGGCGACGGTTGCGCACACCCGGTCGGCGGCCTTGCGCAGTGCCACGGCCGTCGCCTCGGGCGGTGCGGTATCCGCGTCCGCCCGAGCGGCATTGACCCCGGCGCGGGCCAGGGCATGGGCGGAACGGTTCCCGGCCTGCAGACCGCGCACCAGCCGCTGAACACCGCGGCGGCTGCGCACGGCGGGCCCCATCTGCAACGGCTTACCCGCCTTCACCACCTCCTGCAGGGCGTTGTCCAAGCTGCGGGTCTCGGCCACCAGATCGGTCTGCCCGCCCGGCGCCAACACCGACGTGATGCCCGCGTCGATCACGTCGGTCAACCGGTCGAAGTACTCGCCGGTCTTCTCGATGAACGTCGCTCGGGTGCCGGTGGTGAACACGAAGAACGCCGACGCGATACCGACCAGACCGCCGACCGCGGTCTCGACGACGCGCAGCTCGAGTACCTGGACGCTGAAGTTGCCCAACAGCCCGTACAACATGGCCAGCACGACGGTGACGAAGAACGTCAGCCACGCATAGGCGACGGTCACCAGATAGAACGCGCAGAACACACAAATGACCAAGACGATGATCTGCATCGGCGGGTTGCGCCCGATCAGCGTGGCCAGCAGCACCCCGGCGACCACCCCCGCAACCGTGCCCACGATGCGATGCCCTGCCCGCGTGAGGATCTCGCCGCGCGTCGACACCCCGGTGAACACCAGGAACGCCGTCAGCACCGCCCAGTACCAGCGATCAGGGGAGATCAGTTCACCAAGGACGGTAGCGGCCGACGTCGCGACGGCCACCTGAATGGCGGCCTTGGTGTGGGTATCCAAGCCCCTCGGCGTGTCCTCGTCGGCCGATTCGGGTTCCGGCTCCGCGGCATCGCTGGTGCCCAGCGCATTGGTGGTGATGTGGTGGATAGCCAGGTGCGCCTGCAACGCACGGTAGGCCACCACCGTGGCGATACCTTCCGGGGTGGCCGCGTCGGCACGGTCGGCCGCCGCGGCCGCGGATTTCCGCGCGGCGCGCAGCTGTTCTTCGGACGGGTTGTCCTGCAAGCAGACGCGCAACGCGGCAAGGGCGTCGAGTAATCCGTCCGGCCAGGTCCGGAGCGGGTCGAGGCTCCACAACAAGCTGGCCAGTTGTTCCACCGAGATCTGCGCGTCGAACACCCGCAGCGCCAGGTCACCACTGGTGACGCTCAGTGTGCGGGCCGCGTCGTGGCGGTCGAGCCAATCGTCGATCATCAGGCCGGTGTCGCCGAGCCGGTCGAGCCGGCGTCGCAGCACGAGGCCGGCATGGTCGGTCCGTTCGGCACCGATCGCATCCAGCACCGAGACCGATACGCCGCGCAGAGCGCGCACCAGGTGGCTGACCTCCGCGCGCGGGCGGTCGGGGAAGACCAGTGTCCGCACCGTCAGCGTCGCGCCGATCCCGACGCCGACGGCGGCGGCCAGAATCGGGAGCTGGCGGGGCGCGGCGTGGATGAACAACGCGAAGAAGTACGACATGAACGCGACCATGCCCAGCGCGTTGCCCCGCGGGCCGAATCGACGCACCCAGACCGCGGCGAACAGGACGGCGATGAACCCGATATCGGCCACCCACCCGAACGGGGACAGTACGGCGGCCAGCGCCACCGCCCCGACCGCGGGAAACGGCAGCAGGAGCGTCGTGATGACCCGTTGATGCTGCTGTTTGTCCTTCACTGCGGCCGAAGACTGCATCGCCACGATGGCGCCCAGCATGGCCACGGTGACCGGCTGCTGGGTGATCCGGGTGAGCGTCAACAGCGCGATGATGGCCAACACCAGCGACAACGTCGTCGCCGCCGCGCTGCGCAACCGCAACCGGCCAGGATCGGAATCGACGATGAAGCGTGCAGCGCGATCGCGAAGCGCCGGCGGATGCATGCCTCGATTGTCCGGTACGGCGTCGCGCAGCCGATGCCCGGCTGAAGCCGGCGGGTCGCGAACCCGAGCAGCTTTTCGCCGCTGGGAGAGCGGGTACCCGCCACGAGGAGGGATTTCGTGCCAACTGTGCTCGTCGACACCGACGACCTTGGCGTCGCCGAGGCCGCGTTGAGTGCCACCTACGGCGCGATCCGGATGTCTGTGGTGGCAGCACCGCGCACCCATGTCCGGGTCACCTCGACCGAGATCGGCAAGGTGGCGGCACAGCGCAGCGAGTTCGGCTTCGGTTTCCGATATGACATGGATCCCCTGGCAAAAGTCGCGATCTGCCTGGTGGAAGCCGGTGCCGTAGAACAACGCCTGCCGGCCCAGCCGCCGGAAACCGCAGGGCCGCGGGACGTGCTGGCCTACGGTGTGCACGACGATCTGCCGTTCAGCGGTTCGGTCCGAGCGGGCCGGTTCAGTCACCTGCTGCTCGACCGCACCCTGTTCGACGAGGTGGCGGCGACGGCTGCGCACGACGACGGCGCCCCCGTCCGGTTGACCGCTCTGCAACCGGTATCCGCGCACGCCAACGCGCACCTGGCCGGCCTCATCGCCTATATCCGCGACAACGTCGCCGCCGACCCATTCGTCGCCGAGAACCCGATGGTGGCCGGCGCCGTGCAACGCTATGTCGCGGCCAGCGTGCTGTCCGCGTTCCCCAGCACCGCGCTACTGGACCCCACCGCCGGCGACCGCCGCGACAGCACGCCGGTGCTGCTCAGGCGGGCCATCTCGTTCATCGACGACAACGCCCAGCGCGACATCTCGATGACCGATATCGCCCAAGCCGTCTACGTGACACCTCGCGCCTTGCAGTACATGTTCCGTAAACACCGGGACTGCACGCCCACCGAATACCTTCGGCGGGTGCGCCTGCACCATGCCCACCTCGACCTCATCGCCGGCAACCGCGCCACCACGACGGTCGCCGAGATCGCCCGCAAATGGGGATTCCTGCACACCAGCCGATTCGCCGTGTATTACCGCGAGGCGTACGGGCAGAGCCCGCACGTCACCCTGCGCGGGTGAACCGGCTCAGGACTGCAGCGAACTGAGGTAATACGTTTCGTGCCCGGTGGGGTAACCGCCGCCGTCGGTGGCGATGTGGACATGATCGAAGTGGTTGGCGGTCTCGTTGCCGTAGTCCGCCGTCCAGCTGGGGGCCCCGATACCGGGATAGAACCCCTGCCGCCAGATCACGTGCAGCACACCCCAGCGAGCGGCGTTGGCCAAGGCATATCCGGCGATCTGGTTTCCGAGCTCGATGCCGGCATCGGAGTGATAGTTCGGGATCATCACGTCGATCGCCAGCCCGTTGGGATGCCACTTCAACGGATCCTGCCGAAAACCGCCGATGGTCTTGATCTCCGGGAACATCATCGCGATGGCGCGCGCCACCCAAATGGTCTTGACCTGCAGTCCGCCCTCGGGAGCCACCCCCTTGCCGAGCGGGAAGTCGAACACATTGGCCGCCTCGGGCGGCGCGCTGGCGGCCAACAATTCGGCCTTGGTGGTCGTCACGGTCGTCACGGTCGGCTCGGGTGCCGCCGAAGGCGGATCCTGAGCGCTCGTCATGCCCGCCTCGGGTGCGGGCGCGGTGTCCTGCGCGTAGACGACGACGGCCGACACCGCGAGCGACGCGGCGAGCGCCAGCCAGCGCAACACCGGTCTGGCGCGGCGATCGGCCGGCTGCGTGACGCCCACGATGAGGACTGTAATCACGTCAACGGGGGCTCACCTGCGTTTTATGCTGCCAGCATGCCCATCGATCGCGCCGCGCTCGTCGCCGGCGGCATCCGGCTCGCCTCCGGCGTCTCCTTCCTGGTCGATCCGCTGCGCGCCAACCGATGGTGGGGTGAGCCCAACGATCCGGGACCGTCGGCCCGCCTGCTGCTGCGCTCGATGGGCTACCGCGACGCGTTGATCGGCGGGCTGCTGCTGACTTCCGGGCTGCGCGGCCGCGACACCCGCGGCTGGTTCCTGGCCTCCGGCGGCGCCGACGCGGCCGACCTGCTGGGCGGGGTCAGCGTGCACCACGACCTGACCCGAGGGCAGCGGATCATCGGTCTCGGTGGTGCGGTCGTCGGGATCGGTGTCGGACTGTGGGGTGCCACCCGGCGACACACCGATCTGCCCGCCGATTGAGGACTTTGGTCCCTCGAAGGTGGGGACTTTGGTCGGCTGGACCGGGTTCCTTCGGCAGCTGATTTGGGGAGCCGGCGCTTCGTAACGTTTTCGGTATGACCTACGTGATCGGAACCGCCTGTGTGGACGTCATGCACAAGTCATGCGTCGCGGAATGCCCTGTGGACTGCATTTACGAGGGCGCCCGCACGATGTACATCAACCCCGGCGAATGCGTCGACTGCGGTGCCTGCCGGATCGCCTGCGAGGCGGACGCCATCTTCTACGAAACCGACGTCCCCGAGGACCAGCTGGCGCACCTGGCCGACAACGCGGCGTTCTTCGACGAGGTGCTGCCCGGCCGGGACGAGCCGCTGGGCGCACCCGGCGGCGCTGCCGGGCTCGGCCGCGTCGGGGTCGACACGCCGCTGATCGCCGCATTGCCCTGAATCTCTCATTCCCGTCGCTTCGCTCGCCCAGGGTATTTCGCCCCGTCGCTTCGCTCGCCCGGGGCAACATCGCGTAGTCCTACTCATCCGCTACCGCCCGGGTTGGGGCAGGCTGGACATATGGCGCTCACCGAACCCGTGACTCCGCTCCCCGACGCCGCCACCCCGGGCCGCGACCGGGCCATCGACGTGGCTCGGCTCGCCGCCCTGGTGGTGGTGATGTTCGGCCACAGTGCGCTGCTGCTGGCCACCATCGACGACGGTGGGCTGCGGATCGGGAACATCCTCGGTGAGCTGCCGGCGCTGGCACCCATCACCTGGGTGGTGCAGGTGATGCCGCTGTTCTTCCTGGCCGGCGGCGCCGCCGGTGCCTACGGCTGGCATCCCGGCCGAACCCCTTGGGGCACATGGCTGTTCACCCGAGCCCAGCGGCTGTGCCGGCCGGTGTTCTGGTATCTGGCGTTCTGGACGGCGGCGCTGATTCTGGCACGGGCTGTGCTCGGCGCCGAATCCGCCGCCGGCCTCGGCCGCGAATGCGTGGCACTGCTGTGGTTCCTGGGGGTCTACCTGGTGGTGCTGGCGTTCGTTCCGGCGTTGACCCGGCTGCGCGGCCTGGGGTCCACCCTGGCGATGGTGCTCGGCCTGATCCTGGTCGCCGCGGC
Source organism: Mycolicibacterium sp. J2 (assembly GCF_026240945.1). GTDB lineage: Bacteria > Actinomycetota > Actinomycetes > Mycobacteriales > Mycobacteriaceae > Mycobacterium. The sequence continues at coordinate 17,873 of NZ_JAPFPY010000030.1, read as the reverse complement.
CTTCGACACCCTGCGTCTGGTCCTGGACAACCCGGAAGCCGGTCTGCCCAACTTCGTCGTCGTCTGGCTCATCCCGATGGTGATCGGCGTCGGCTACGCCCGCGGGCTGATCCGGCCGCGCGTCGCGCTGGCGGGTGCGGCCGCCGCACTGACCGCACAGGTGGTGCTGGCCATCACCGGCCCCTACGACGTATCCCTGGTGGTGACCGGAACGGAGCGGATGTCCAATGTGTCGCCTCCGACCACGCTGCTGGCGCTGCACTGCACCTGGATGTCGCTGCTGTTCGTCGCCGTGGCAGGGCCGATCCGGCGGTGGGCGCAACGACCCCGGGTGTGGACCGTCGTCGCGACCGGCAACGGTGGTGCCATGACGCTCTACCTGTGGCATATCCCGGCCATCGCGGTGGCCACCTTCGGCCTGCACGCCGTCGGCCTGGACGCCTACGACGTGCATGCGGCCGGTTTCTGGGGGCTGCTGGCGTTGCGGGCGGGGGTGTTCGCGGTGGTGATGACCGGGCTGTTCATGGCGCTGTCCCCGTTGGAGCACCGCCCGCTGCCGTTGTGGGACCGTCCGGCCACCGCCACCGGTGCCCGGTCGGTGGCCGCCGGAGCGCTGGTCTGCGCGGCGGGGGTGGCGGTTCTACTTATGGCGAAGTTCGGGCTCAGCGGAGTCGCCGGCTACAGCGCACTGGGCGTCTTCCTGGTGGCGATCGCCACGGCCCGGCTCGCAGCGGTGTTGCCCGGACCTGTCGCCGCCATTCGGTAGGGTCCACCGCGTGAGTCAGAGCGCCGTACACACCGTCAAATCTGTAAACACCCGTCTCGCTGAGGAACTGGGCGTCGCGGAAGGCCAGGTCGCCGCCGCGGTCGCGCTGCTCGACGAGGGTGCGACGGTGCCGTTCATCGCGCGCTACCGCAAGGAGGTCACCGGAAGCCTGGACGACGGTCAGCTGCGCACGCTGGAGGAACGCCTGCAGTATCTGCGCGAACTGGATCAGCGCCGCGACGCCGTGCTGGCCTCGATCCAGGAGCAGGGCAAGCTCACCGAGGAGTTGAAGGCCGCGTTGCTGGCCGCCGACACCAAGGCCCGCATCGAGGACATCTACCTGCCGTACAAACCGAAGCGGCGCACCAAGGCGCAGATCGCCAGGGAAGCGGGCCTGGAGCCGCTGGCCGACCGGCTGCTGGCCGACCCGTCGGTGGTGCCCGAGGAGGTCGCCGCGGAGTTCGTCGGCGAGGACGTCGCCGACGCGGCTGCGGCCCTCGACGGTGCCCGGCACATCCTCATCGAGCGGGCGGCCGAGGACGCCGAGCTGGTAGGGGAGGTACGCGCCAAATTCTGGGCCGACGGCACGCTGCGCACCCGGGCGTGGTCGGATGAAACCGCGAAAAATGCTGCCGCGCAGAAGTTCCGCGACTATTTCGACTTCGCCGAGCCGCTGGAGAACATGCCGTCGCACCGGGTGCTGGCCGTGCTGCGCGGAGAGAAGGAAGAGGCGCTGGCGCTGACCTTCGACGGCGGTGACGACGAGGTGTATCAGGCCAGGATCGCGCAGTCGCTCGGTATCGACATGGCAGCGACGGGCCCGGCGACGCCCTGGCTGGCGGCCACCGTACGCCTGGCGTGGCGCACCAAACTGATGATCTCGGCGTCCGTCGACGCCCGGATCAAGTTGCGGCAGCGCGCCGAAGAGCAGGCCGTGGCCGTCTTCGCCCGCAACCTCAAGGATCTGCTGCTGGCCGCACCCGCCGGTACCCGCACCACGCTCGGCCTGGACCCCGGCTTCCGGACCGGGGTCAAGGTCGCGGTGGTCGACCGCACCGGCAAGGTGGTCGACCACTGCGCCATCTATCCGCACCAGCCGCAGAAACAATGGGACACCGCCAAGGCCACGCTGGCGGCCCTGGTGGCCCGCCACGGGGTCGAGCTGATCGCGATCGGCAACGGCACCGCCTCCCGTGAAACCGATGCGCTGGCAACCGAACTCATCGCCGACATCCGGGCAGCCGGGGCGCAGCCGCCCACCAAGGCGATGGTGAGTGAGGCCGGCGCCTCGGTGTACTCGGCGTCGGCATACGCCGCGCACGAACTGCCCGAGTTGGATGTCACCATCCGTGGTGCGGTCTCCATCGCACGTCGGCTGCAGGACCCGCTGGCCGAGCTGGTCAAGATCGACCCGAAGTCCATCGGCGTCGGGCAGTACCAGCACGACATCACCCCGGGCACCCTGGCTCGCAGCCTGGACGCGGTCGTCGAAGATGCGGTGAACGCGGTCGGTGTCGACCTGAACACGGCGTCGGTGCCGCTGTTGTCGCGGGTGTCCGGCGTGACGGAGTCGCTGGCCGAGTCCATCGTCGCGCATCGAGAGAAGACCGGTGCCTTCCCGAGCCGCAAGGCCCTGCTGGATGTTCCCCGGTTGGGCCCCAAGGCCTTCGAGCAGTGCGCCGGCTTCCTGCGGATCACCGGAGGCGAGGACCCGCTGGACGCCTCCGGCGTGCACCCGGAGTCCTACCCGGTGGTGCGGCGCATCCTCGACCGTGCCGGTGTCACGCTCGGCGAGCTGATCGGTGACGCGCGGACACTGCGATCGCTCAAGCCCGCCGAGTTCGCCGATGACCGCTTCGGCATCCCCACCGTCACCGACATCCTTGGCGAGTTGGAGAAGCCGGGCCGTGACCCCCGGCCGGCCTTCTCGACCGCCACCTTCGCCGCCGGGGTGGAGAAGGTCGCCGACCTGAAGGTCGGCATGGTGTTGGAAGGGGTCGTCACCAACGTCGCGGCGTTCGGCGCCTTCGTCGACGTCGGGGTGCATCAGGACGGCCTGGTGCACGTGTCGGCGATGTCGGACCGGTTCGTCTCCGATCCGCACGAGGTGGTCAAATCCGGTCAGGTGGTCCGGGTCAAGGTGGTCGACGTGGACGTCGAACGTCAGCGCATCGGACTGACGTTGCGGCTCAACGACAATCCGCAGGCCCGGCCCAAACAGCAGCCCGAACGCCAGGGCCGGCCGGGTGGTGAGCGGCGAAACCAGAAGCGAGGCGCCACCGGGGCACGGCAGGACGCCAAGCCGGCATCGGGTTCGATGGCCGACGCCTTGCGCAAGGCGGGATTCGGGCGGTGATGTGACGAGCCGCCCCGCCCCGTGGGTACCGGAATTGCCGGATGACGTGCTGCATGGGGCGGGCTGGCTGGACCACGGTTGCCACATCGGCCCGCACGCGCATGCTCACGTCGGAGGGCGCGGGCAATCCGTTCTGAACTCCCCGACCCGCCGATGGCCGGACGGTGAACTTTTGGTGTCGGACGGGAATGCTTGAGCAGCGTGGGGGTGGGTAACCCGCAGGTAACGCGGTATGCCGCGGAGTCGATGATCCCAGTACGACATCGATTCGGGCTGTTTTCCCGAGATGCCGTCCAGAAGCGAGCAAACTATGCTCGGCGCGGTTGACGACGCGCCGCAGTGACGAACGGGACAGGAGTTGGGTCAGGAGTGAAGGCGGTACTGGGGCTGTCGGTGACTTCGGCCGGTGTCGGCTGGGTTCTGGTCGACGGCACGGCACCGGAATCGGTCACCCTCGACGATGATTCTTTCGCGGTCACAACCGTCGATGACCTGCAATTACGTGGTTTGGCAGCGGTCCGTGGTGCGGAATCCATCGCCACCGCCAGCGGCCACGAGGTCGAGTCGATCGGCGTCACGTGCAGTGACGACGTGGCCGCCCAGGCCGCAGAGTTGATCGCCGCCCTCAAGGAAGCCGGCTACGCCGACGTCCGGTCGGTGCGGTTGCCGAATGCCGCCGCGGCGCCGTCGGACAGCGCCGCCCACACCGCGGCCGCCCGCGCAGTGACGTTGACCGAGGCCGATTTGACGGTGCTGCTCGACGTCGATGTGGAGCCGATCGAGTCCGATCCCGACCTGGACGACGCCGTCACGGTGGCGGTGCCGTTGCCGGCCGAACTTCCCACCACACGGTTTACCCCGGCCTACGACGCGGCCAAGGCGGTGGCGACCAACGCCGTGCCCGCCTGCTCGGCAGGCGGGGCAGTGCATCGGCTGCGTGGCTGGGTGAAGGATGCTTCACCGGCGCGGCTCGCGTCGATGGCCGGCGCCGCAGCGATCGCCGCGGTGGTCGGATTGCTGGCGGTCGGCTCGCAGTTCGGTGGATCTGACGGGCCCACGCCGCTGTCGACGGGGCATCAATCGGTCAGTCCGGCTGCGGGCACCTCCCAGATTGTCAGCTCAGTGCCCGTCCCCGCCCCGCCGGCGCAGGAGATGGTCGCGCCGGAGCAGGCGGATCCCGAGCCCGCCGAAGCGCCGGCGCCGGTGTACTCCGAGCCGATCATGCCGCTGAACGCCGGCCAGCCCGCCGAGATCCCGGTGATTCCCGTCGAGGTCCCGCAACAGCAGGTGCCTGAGCAGGCGCCGGCTGCTCCGATTCCTGCAGTGACACCGTCGGCTCCGCTGCCGCTTGAGCAGGGCACCGGACCGCTGCCTGGCCCGCCACCCGCTGCGGTTCCCAACGCGCCCGCCGAGGTCGCCCCGGCACCCGCTGCGGTGGCACCCGCGCCCGCCGCAGTGACACCTGCCCCCGCCGCGATCGCCCCGGCTACTGAGGTACCCCAAGCCACGCCGGCTCCGGCTCCGGCGCCGGTGGATCCGGTTCAGTCGGCCATCAATTCGCTCTTCCCGCCGGCGGCACCGGCACCCGCCCCATAAACCCGGGCCGGCCACGCCGAGATCGACGGAATGGCGGATCTCACTCGCACTTTGCGGCCCAAACGTGCATTTGGGCGGCTGGCGGACGCCGGATCGATGCCCCGCGCGATAAGCGTAGTGTGGCTAACTATGGCACGCACTGATAATGACACCTGGGATTTGGCCTCCAGCGTCGGCGCCACCGCGACGGTGGTGGCCATGCAGCGGGCGGTGGCAACACGCGGTCCACGGCCCCTGATCTATGACCCCTACGCCGAACCGTTGGTGTCCGCGGTGGGTGTGGACGCCTTCACGCGGTTCGCCCGCGGGGAGACCGGCGCCGCGGCGGGTACGGCGTTCGATGTGCAGCGGATGTCGGACGGTATCGCCGCGCGCACAAAGTATTTCGACGATTTCTTCGCCGACGCCGCTGCCGCGGGCATCCGGCAGATGGTGATCCTGGCCTCCGGCCTGGACGCCAGGGCCTACCGGTTGCGGTGGCCGGCGGGAACGGTCGTCTACGAACTCGACCAGCCCCAGGTCATCGAATTCAAGACCGGTGTGCTTGCCGACCAAGGTGCGGTTCCCGCTGTCGAGCACCGGCCCATCGGCATCGACCTGCGCGACGACTGGCCGGCGGCCCTGCGTGCCCAGGGTTTCGATCCGGCCCGGCCGACCGCGTGGATCGCCGAAGGGTTACTGGTCTACCTGCCGCCGGAGGCCCAGGATCGGTTGCTGGACAACATCACCCGCCTCAGCGCCGCGGGTAGCCGCATTGCCGCCGAGAACACCGGGACCATCACGCCCGAGGAATTGCAGGCAATGTCGGAGCAGCTGAGTGCGGCGCAGCAACAGTGGCGAGACAACGGGATCGACGGTTTCGGTGCGGTCGGCGACCTCGACGTCACCGAGCTGTTCTATGCCGGTGAGCGCACCGAGTCCGCGGCGTTTCTCGCCGACCGTGGCTGGGATGTCCAGCTGCACAAGAGTTCCGAGCTGTATGCGGAGTATGGTCTGCCGGATCCGATCGAGGGCCTGGCACCGTTCGGTGACATCACCTATCTGACCGCGGTACTGGGCTGATGGGTCAGGAAGGCGTCGCGGCGGCACCGGTGGCCACCGTCTTGGCCCAGCGGTAGTCCGCCTTGCCCGCGGGCGAGCGCATGATCTTGGGCTCCCGGATGAACGCCTTCGGAACCTTGTAGCGCGCCACGGTGCGTCCGCACACCTCGGCCAGGTCCTCGTCGGAGGCCACGGCGCCTTCGGCGAGTTGGACGATGGCCACCACCTCGTTGCCCCAGCGTTCGGAGGGCCGGCCTACGACCACGACGTCGTATACGGCGGGGTGGGCGGCGATGGCGCGCTCGACCTCTTCGACGAAGATCTTCTCGCCGCCGGAGTTGATGGTCACCGAGTCGCGGCCGAGGAGTTCGATCCGGCCATCGGGCAACACATTTGCCCGGTCACCGGGTACGGACCAGCGCACACCGTCGATGGTCGGGAAGGTGCGGGCGGTCTTCTTGGCGTCGCCCAGGTATCCCAGTGGGATGAGATCGCGGCGGGCCAGCCAGCCCGATCCTTCTCCTGGCGACAAGACACGGCTGAAATCGGCTGCGACGACGGCGGTGTCGGGTTGCGGGGTGAAGACCGCAGCGGGCTGCGCATCGGATCCGGCAGCGGGCACCGCATCGGTGGCCGTCGTGAAGGTGCTCATCTGGGCCCCCGATTCCGAGGCGCCCACCGCGTCGAGCAGCATGATGTGCGGCAGGGCCTTGAGCAGGCGGGCGCGCACGGTAGGGGACAACGCCGCACCGCCGTTGGAGACGGTGAACAGCCCGGACAGGTCGTAGTCGCCGTTCTCGATCTCGTCGACAAGAGGGCGGGCCACGGCGTCGCCCACCACCGGAATGCTCAGCACGCGTTCGCGTTCGGCCAGGCGCAGCACGTCGGCGGGGCGCAGCCTTTCCACGTCGTCGGGGATGACGAGCTTGCCACCCATCGTGATGGCGTTGTAGGCCGCCCACTGCGCGGCGCCGTGCATGAACGGCGGAATCATCAGCATCGACATGGCGCCGCCGGCCGAGCGTGCCTTCTCGGCGAGTTCCTCGTAGGACGCCAGGGCGTGGTCGCTGCCGAAGGGGCGCCCGCCCATGGATGACAGGAAGATGTCGTGCTGGCGCCACAAGACGCCCTTGGGCATGCCGGTGGTGCCGCCGGTGTACAGGATGTACAGGTCGTCACCCGAGGTGGCGGGCAGGCCACCGGGCGGGGTGGGCGTGGCGACGGCCGCTTCGTAGTCCACCGCACCCGGCAGCAGGGCATGCCCGGAATCGTCGGCGACCTGGATGAGCACCTGCAGGTCCGGAGCGCGGTCGCGGATGGCGGCCACCCGGGGCGCGAATTCGGCGTTGTACACCAGGGCGCGCGCCTTCGAATCGTTGAGCAGGTAGATCAACTCATCCTCGACGTACCGGAAGCTGACGTTGTACGGGGCCACTCGAGCGCGATAACCGCCGATCATCGCCTCGAGGTATTCGTTGCCGTTGCGCAGATAGATGCCGAGGTGGTCCTGGCCGGACTGGTGGCCCGCCAGCGTGTCACGTTCGGCGTGCACGCCGAGGCCGGCGGTCACCAGGAAGTTCGCGAAGCCGTCGACGCGCCGGTCGAACTCGGCATAGCTGAACCGGCGGTCGCGCCAGACCAGGAAGGTCTGCTCGGGCACCGCGGCGGCGACCGTGCCGAAAACGGAGGACAGGTTGAAGCTCACGCCGCTCATGGGAGCCGACCATACATGGCTGTTTCGGATGTATGGCCGAAAGCCCGGTCGGCGATAGGAGTTGCCTATGGGGACCCGCGTGGACTGGTATTGGACACCTGTGCCGGCATTGGACAGTGTGATAGCCAACAGCTTCGTGGTGACCAACAGCCCCGTGGTAGCCACAAGCCTCACCCCAAACAGGAGAAGATGACGTGGCCATCGACGATCCCGATTCGCCGCCGACCTACACCGACACTCCGATCGGCATCTCCGCGAGCGGAGTCCGCAGTGAGTTCGACAGTCTCGGCACGGTCGACGTTCCCGCCGACAAGTACTGGGGTGCTCAGACGCAGCGCTCATTGCAGCACTTCGCCATCGGCAACGACCACATGCCCCTCGAGGTCTACCGGGCCTACGGACTGGTCAAGAAGGCCTGCGCCCTGGTCAACGAAAAGGCCGGCCGGCTGGCGCCGTGGCGGGCACGTGTGATCGTGCAGGCCGCCGAAGAGGCCATCGCCGGCAAACTCGACGACCACTTCCCGCTGTTCGTGTGGCAGACCGGGTCGGGCACCCAGAGCAACATGAACGTCAACGAGGTGCTGTCCAACCGCGCCATCCAACTACTGGGCGGACGTTTGGGCAGTCAGGTTCCGGTGGGCCCCAACGACCATGTGAACATGGGGCAGAGCAGCAATGACACGTTCCCCACCGCGATGCACATCGCGACCCTGGCCGCCATCGACGATCAGCTGATCCCCCGGGTCCGGGCCCTGCACGACGAGATCGCCGCCAAGAGCGCGCAATGGAACGGTGTCGTGAAGATCGGCCGGACCCATCTGGAGGACGCGGTGCCGCTCAGCGTCGGGCAGGAATGGTCCGGGTGGGCCGCCCAGCTGCAGGCGTGTCTGGACGACCTCGGACGGGCCAGGACCGGCCTGCTGGAACTGGCTGTCGGCGGTACCGCCGTGGGTACCGGCCTCAACGCGCCGCCCGGGTTCAGCCGCGACGTCGCGGCGACACTGGCCGAACTGACCGGCAAGCCCTACGTGACCGCCCCCAACAAGTTCGCCGCCTTGGGATCACTGGACGCGATGGTGCGCGCGCACGCCGCGGTGCGGGGTTTGGCGGTGGCGCTGATGAAGATCGCCAACGATATGCGTTGGCTGGCTTCCGGGCCGCGCTGCGGTTTGGGCGAACTCGTCCTTCCCGCCAACGAGCCGGGATCGTCGATCATGCCGGGCAAGGTCAATCCGACCCAGTGCGAAGCTCTTGTCATGATCGCCATCCAGGTGATCGGCAACGACACCGCCGTCGCGCTGGCAGGCTCGCAAGGCAACTTCGAGCTCAACGCCATGCGGCCGGTGATCATCAACAACGTGCTGCACTCGGTGCGCATCCTGGCCGACGGCTGCGGGAAGTTCCTCGAGTACTCGGTCAAGGGCACCACGTTGAACACCGACCGCATCGACCGCTACGTGGCCACCAGCGCCATGTTGGTCACCGCGCTGAGCCCGGTCATCGGCTATCAGAACGCCGCGCACATCGCCGAGGACGCCGTCGCCCGCGATGTCACGCTGCGCGAGGCCGCACTGGCCTCGGGCAAGGTCACCGCCGAACAGTTCGACGCCATCGTGCGTCCCGCGGACATGATCGGTGACGGCGTGGCCGGTGCCTGAGCCCGAACCACACGACAGTGGCCCCGATGTCGGACATGATCGACCGGTGGGCGAGGACGGCACCAGGGCACTCGGCATCATTCTGCGCGCAGCGACGTTGCTGCACGCCAATGGTCAGTCGACCGGTATGACCCTGCTCGCGGCGCAGCGGCTCAGCCGTGGGCTGGGCCAGCCCGCCGTCGTGCTGCCGGGCTGGAGTGCGGTGACCGTCTATGACCCCGGTCGAGGCGGGGCACAGGTGATCACCGCGGCGGCGCAACCAACCGGGGTGAACATGCGGCGGGTGGCCGCGCTGATGCGCGTCATCGACGAGGCCGAGCATCGCGGGGTGCGGCCAGAAGAGCTCGAGCCCGCTTTGGCGGCCGCCGAACGTCTACCGATATCCGGCACGCCGGCGTTCGCGCTGGCATGTGCGGCCGGGGCGGGCGCCCTCGCGGTGATCTTCGGGGCAGGTGACCCGCTGGTGCTCGCGGTCGTGGCGACGGTCGCCGGCATCGGTGGCGTACTGCGCCGGGCGGTGGCCCGAAGGGGGGCCGGCGTGCTGGGCCAGGCCTTCGGCGCTGCGCTGCTTGCCGGGATCGCCGGTGCGGTCGCCGGACATCTCGGTCACGCGGCAGCCATCGGACTCATCGCGGTGTGCCCGGCCATGGTGCTGGTGCCGGGACCGCAGATCCTGGTCGGCGCGATGGATCTGCTGGCGCTGCGAATACCACTGGCGCTGGCCCGGTTGGCCTTCTCGGCGCTGGTGCTGGCCACCATTGCGGCGGGTCTGGTGCTCGGATTGGCGCTGGGTGGTCAGACCTTGCCGCTGAGCTCACCGGCCACCGAAGTACCACTGTGGGCCGACGTGCTGGCCGCCGGGGTGGCCGCGGCCTGCTATCCGGTGTTCTTCTCCATGCCGTACCGGTTGCTGGGCTGGCCGATCGTGGTCGGTATGGCAGCCCACGCCGTGCACTGGGCCGCCGTTACCTGTGGGCATGCCGGTCTGCCCGTGGCCGCGCTGGCCTCCTGTCTGCTGGTCGGTGCTGTTCTCACGCCCATCGCCTATCGATTCCACATACCTTTCGCCGCAATCGGTTTCGCATCGGTGGTGGCGCTGGTGCCCGGGATGTACGTGTTCCGGATGGTCGCCGGTCTGATCGCACTGACCACCGCGCCCGATCAGCAGCTGCTGCTCGACGTCGCCGTCGACGGGGTGACCGCCGGCGCGACCGTGGCGTGCATGGCCATCGGGCTGGCACTGCCGACCCGGGTGCGCGACCGAATCCTGGAGCGGCGCATGCGCGCTGCATAGGCGACGCCTATGGGCGCCTGCCGATTTCGGCGGGGTCAGCCGCCGCCCTCGGCATGCCGGATCTGTGTCCCGATATCGCCACCGTCGAGCTCGGCGGTCAGGAAGGCGCCCGTGGTGGGCAGTCGCAGGTGTAACTCGGAGGCGGTGCTGATCGCGATGCGCCCGCTGCGCAGCGCGAAGTCCAGGACGTGCCCGCCGGCGGTGTGGGTGTCGTTCAGGAAGTGCAGGTGATAGCCGGCGACCGCGATGCCCTGTTCGAAATCCGGTGTGCGGAAGCCGATTATCGTGCCGGCGGCCGGCTCGAACACCATCTCGGCCTGGTGATCGCTGACCTCGGTCAGCGGTGGATAGGGCGGTGTCTGCGCGGCCACGGTGCGGGTGCGCACCGTGTCGAACGAGCCGGTGATCGCGATGGCGTGGATCAGATTGTGACTGTTGACGGCGGCGTCGATCAGCGCGAACACCGCCGCCCGATCGGTGGTGGTGTCCACGGCGAGGGTGGTCTGTGCGTGAAACCGGGTGACGGCGGCGAACGGGGTCCGATCGTCGGGGTCGGCCCGGCGGGCGCTGCCGTCAGCCCGTAAGTGGTAGCAGACTCCGTCGAGAATCACCATCTCACCGTCGAGCCGGTCGAAGGTACCGAGACCGAAATTGCCGTGGCGCAACAGTTCTGCGATGGTGATGTCACCGTCGTAGACGCCGTCCAGCAACGCGCCGATGGTGGAGGACTGATACACCTCAGGGGTCTCGGGGCGGCGGGTCGTCATCCGTCGCACCCAGGCGGCCAGGTGCTCGAGTCGGGAATGGCCGGTGGTCATGTGCTCATCTTCCCGGTCGGTCGGTCACTCGAACAGCCCGTCGTGAAGATCGGCGGCCAGCACGGTGTTGCGGCTGTAGTCGACCGGCACGTCGATCACGGACGGACCACGCTCGGCCAGTGCACTGGTCAACGCCGCACCGAACCCGTCGAGCGAGTCGACCCGGTATCCGCGCGCGCCGAACGCGGCGGCGTAGGCGGTGACATCGTAATCACCCAACTGGACACCGGACTTGCGACCGTACTTCAACATCTCCTGGAAGCCGACCATGTCATAGGTGTTGTCGCGCAGGATGATATGGGTGAAATCGAGGCCCAGTCGAGCCGCCGTCTCCAGCTCTTGAGCCGAGAACAAGAATCCCCCGTCTCCGGAGATGGAGACGACCTGCGTGCCGGGACGGGCCATGGCCGCGGCCATGGCCCAGGGCAGCGCGACGCCGAGGGTCTGCTGACCGTTGGAAAACAGCAGTCGCCGCGGTTCATAGACGCGGAAGTGGCGGGCCATGTAGATATACACCGAGCCGATATCGCAGGCGATGGTGGCCTCGTCGTCGAGCTGCGCACGCAAGGCCAGCACCACCGCGGTGGGGTTGAGTCCCGATCCGTCGGTGGGCAGGGCACATTCGGTGGTGTCGATGTTCGCCAAGGCGCGACGGTGCCGGGCGATGTCCTCGGTGAAGTCCGGTTCCAGCGTGAGTCCGGACAGCAGCCTGGTGAGTTCGACCAGGGTGCCCGCGATGTCGCCGCGTAGTTCCGCGGCGGGCTGATAGTGGTTGTCGATATCGGCGGGCAGAGCGTCGATGTGCACGACGGGACGCCGGGGATCGTGGTTCCACAGGACGGGGTCGTATTCGACGGCGTCGTAGCCGACGGCGATGAGCACATCAGCCTGCGCGACCAGGAGATCGCCGGGCTGATTGCGGAACAGGCCGATCCGGCCCAGGTAGTGCTGCTCGAGCTCACGGGAGATCACGCCGGCGGCCTGGAAGGTCTCGACGACGGGCAGCCCAGTGGACGCGACCAGCTCGCGTAAGGCGGCGCAGGCCTGCGGATCCGCGCCGCGGCTGCCGACCAGAAGGGTGGGGCGGCGGGCGGCGCGGATGGTTGCCGCCGCAGACCGGATTGCCTCCAGCGGCGCGCCGGCGAGGGTGGGCAGCGGGTGCGGCGCCGCCGGGGTGGCGGCCGTGGGAGCGTTGAGCACATCGGCGGGTAAGACCAATGCGGCCGCACCCCGCGGTTCGGTCAATGCGGCGCGGAAAGCGTTCACGGTGGCCTCGGCGGCGTTGTCGGGATGGTTGACCTCACCGGTGTACTTGGTCACCGAGGCGAGAAACGCTGCCGCGTGCATCGACTGGTGGGTGCGCTTGAGCCGGTCGGTACGGGCCACCGCGCCGCACAGGGCGACGATGGGATCCTGCTCGGTGTTGGCGGTGAGCAGCCCGGTGGCCAGATTGGTGGTGCCGGGACCGGAGGTGACGACCACGACGCCGGGCCGACCCGTGAGCCGGCCGATGGCGCCGGCCATGAATGCGGCGTTCTGTTCGTGCCGGCACACCACGACCTCGGGCCCACCGTCGGCCAGGGCGTCGTAGACGGCATCGATCTTGGCGCCGGGCACCCCGAAGACATACGGGACGTCGTAGGCGGTGAGCACATCGACGATCCGCTGCGCGCTGCGGATGGCGGGCTGGTCGGTCATTCGGTCCTTCCGGTGCAGGAGACGGTCAGCTGGTCTTGTCGTGACGTAGTTCCAGGAATGCCCGCAACACAGCCGAGGCGGGAATATCGTTGCGCCACACCAAGATCTTCTCGAACTCGATGAGGGGATCGATAGCTCGGATACTCAAGCCGGTGCCCAGGAGGGCAGGGTCGGAGCGAACACTGAGCGCGATGCCGAGACCCTTACCGACAAACGCGACCTGCAGCCGCACGTCGTTGGCGGCATAGTTGGCCCGCAGTGCCACCCCAGCCGCGGCCGCCGCCCGGTCGATCCCGGCGCGCAACGCGCTGGTGCGGGGATACGTGATGATCGGATAGGGCGCGAAATCGCCCAGTGGCACCGGGTCCATGTCGCCCAGCGGGTACACCGTCGGGTCGTACACCGCGACGATGTGGTCGCTGAACATCGGCGCCGCGGTGATCGTCGATGGCAGCGGATCGACCGGGCGCGCGATGACCGCCGCGTGCAGCTGGTTCTGTAGCACCATGTCCAGCAATGGGCGGCTGGGAGCCTCGGAGACCTCGATATCGATGCCGGGGTACTTGGCGCGGAGCGCGCCCAACAAGTGCGGAACGGTGGTGTGCTCCACGCCGCCACCGGTGCCGATCCGAAACTCGCCCCGCAACAGGCCGGCCCGCGCGGAGAACTCCGCCTTGGCGTCGTTGGCTGCGGTCACACATTGCCGGGCGTACGGCAGCAGCAGTTTGCCGCCGTCGGTCAGCACGGTGCTGCGCTGGGTGCGATCGAACAGCGCCTCACCCAGTTCCCGTTCCAGCGCCTGGATCTGGGCGCTGATCGACGGCTGGGTGACGAAGCACTTCTGCGCGGCCCTGGTGAACGAACCCTCCTCGGCGACCGCGATGAAGTACTCCAGTGTTCTCAACTCCATGTGGGGAAACAATGCCCGATTGGAGCATGCTCGGGCCACTCCGGCGGTCGCCGGCGCGGCTCAGCCGAGCGCGACCAGGATCTCACGGATGGTGTCGATCACGAACGCCGGTTGCGACAGCATCACCAGGTGCGACGAGTCGACCTCGCGGATGGCGGCGCCGGCCCGTTCATATCCGAACCGCTGCACCTCGGGCCGCAATCCCCGGTCCGAGCGGCAGAGCACCCCCCAGGTCGGCCGGCCGCGCCAGGCTGCGGTGGTGGCCGGTTCGTCGGACGCGACACCGGCCAACGGCCGTTGCGATACGGCGAGCACCGAGGCCAGCGCCGGGTCGACGTCGGCGGCCAGGATATCGGCGAATCTGGCTGCGTCGACGGTGAAGTCGATGCCGCCGGGGGTGTTTGCGGTCGGCGGATATGGTGCCTGGACCAACGCGGCCGGTAGCTGCGAATCGGGGAATCTGCCCTGCATCTGAGCCAGGCTTTCCCCCTCGGCGAGGGCGTAACCCGCGAGATACAGCAGCGCAACGACATTGTCGGCGCTGCCGGCCTCGGTGATCACCGCGCCGCCGTAGGAGTGACCCACCAGCAGCACCGGTCCGTCGATCGCGGTCACCACGGCGCGGACCGCGGCGGCGTCGCTGATGAGACCGCGGTTGGGGACGGCGGCCGCGGTGACGGGGATACCCGCCTCCAAGAGTGCCTTGGTAACGGGCTGGAAGGTCGAGGCATCGGCGAAAGCGCCGTGCACAAGCACGACGGTGGGAATCGGCATCAACGACACTCTCCATTCGAGCCGGGTTGTCGTCAAGCCTGAGTGACGAAACTACCTGCGTCCAATAGGGTTTCACGATGACCGGATAGCCAAATCCGATGACTGTGCGCCTGTCATCGGATAACCCGATGCCGACCGGTGGTGTTTTCTATTGGACGCCGCATCATCGCGCATCGCAGACTTCTCGACACCGATGAGTCACCCGCTCGCGGGGAACACGAACGGGAGCTCAATGTGATGCGCAGAGTGGTCGTAGGGATGTCTGGCGCCAGCGGCGTCGCCTACGCCATCCGGCTCCTTCAGGTACTGCGCACCCAACCCGGCATCGAGACGCACCTCGTGATGTCCTCGGCGGCCAAACGCACGCTGACCACCGAAACGGACGTCACACCGGCCGAAATCGAGGGTCTCGCCGACGTGGTGCATCGGAACTCCGATATCGGGGCGTCCATCTCGTCGGGTTCGTTTCGTATCCACGCGATGATCGTGGCGCCGTGCTCGATCAAGACTGCGGCCGGTATCGCGACGTCCTACACCGACAACCTGCTATCCCGGGCCGCCGATGTCGCGCTCAAGGAACGCCGCCGCCTGGTGCTGCTGGTGCGCGAAACACCGCTGCACATCGGGCATTTGCGCATGCTCACCCAGTTGGCCGAGGCGGGTGCGGTCATCATGCCCCCGACACCGGCGTTCTACCACCGGCCCAGCTCGGTGGACGAGATCGTCGACCAGACCGTCAATCGCGTCTGCGACCTCGCCGATATCGAACTGGCCCATGACCTCTTTCCGCGTTGGGGCGGAACCTAGGACAGGAGACACCGTGCCCGCACGCATCGACCGCGCGAAGATCCCGCGCAGCTACCGGCAGTACCTGGCTCTGATGAAGGAGATGGGTGAGCTCGTCGAGATCGACGACGAGGTCGACTGGAACCTGGAGATGGGTGCGATCTTCCGGCATGCGGCCGAAACATGTGCGCCCATGCCCGTTTTCAACACCGCGAAGGATGCCGCGCCGGGCTTCCGGGCCGCGGACTGGGGGATGGGCAAGAGCTCGTTCCCCGGTCAGCCGTGGCGGCGGCTGGCCGTCATGCTGGGTCTGCCGCCCGAGACGCCGTTGATGGACATCCAGGCGGCCTATATCGAGGCCAAAGAGAACGGCGCCGCGCACCCGCCGCGGATCCTCGATCCTTCCGAGGCGCCGTGCAAGCAGAACAGGTGGGTGGGCGACCAGATCGACCTCAACCGCATCCCCGCGCCGCTGGCCCACGACGGTGACGGCGGCCGCTACCTGCAGACGGCGGGCTTGAACATCACCCAGACCCCGGACGGTCGCTGGACCAACTGGTCCACCAACCGGGCGGTCATCCTGGACGCACAGACGATGACGGGACAGTGGTGGCCCAAACAGCACAACGGCATGATCTGGTCGATGTGGCGCGAGCAACAGCGAGACATGCCGTGGGCGTGCGCGCTGGGCGTCAGTCCGGTGGCCTCCACACAAGCCGCCTCACGTATCCCGGCCTGGGTCGATGAATACGACGTGGCCAGCGCCCTGCTCGACGAACCGCTGGACATGGTCAAGTGCGAAACCAGCGGCATCCTGGTGCCTGCCGACGCCGAGATCGTGATCGAAGGCATCGTCGAGTTCGGCACCAGCGAACCAGAGGGCCCGTTCGGCGAGTACCCCGGCTACCTTCCCGACGAGACCACCTCGTTCCCGCGGCAGAAGGTCACATGTGTCACATTCCGGGACCGCCCGATCCTGCCGATGTCGATTCCTGGTGTCCCCATAGACAACTGCCACGTCAGCATGGGGTTCTTCATCTCGTCTGATTCGGTGATCGCCCTGCGCGCGGCCGGGCTGCCCGTCATCGACGGCATCTACCTGTTCGAATCGGCGATCCTGTGGTTCGTGGTACGGGTGCCCACCGATTGGCACCAGCGCACCGGTTGGACACTCGACGAGTTCATGAAGCGCATCGGCACCACCTTCTGGACGCAGCACGCCGGCGATACGGTGACCAAGATCCTGGTGGTAGGGGAGGACATCGACCCCTCGGACGTCCAACAGGTGGTGTGGGCGTTCGCGTCCCGCAACCATCCGACGTTCACCACCTACCACTTTCCCGAGCTGCATGCGTTCGGGGACGGCATCGAGTCCTACCATGTCAGCCGCGAACTCGCCGAGAACCGGGGCAGCTCCCTGGTGATCTACGCCTGCCTGGAGAACGCCGACCGGGTGGGGCGTCCGGCAAAGCGGGTGATGTCCTTCGACCAGAACTACCCGGCTCCGATCAAGCAGAAGGTGCTCGACAACTGGGCCCGCTGGGGCTTCGCCGGGTGACTCGGGTCCGTCAGCGCCACACCAGCGTCAACCGAGCGGATCGCCGTCCACCACATCGGTGATGGTCACGTCGATCGGTCCCGCCGCGCCGCGGCCGCTGTCGTCGAGATCGTCGAGGATCTGCCGCACCGTGTCGAGCACCGTGCGTCGGATGTCATCGCCGAGCTCGCGCAATTGGGTGCCGTAGCTACCGGTGACGTCGATGTCGATGGCGCGCAGCACCGCACCGTCGAGGGTGAACGCGATGCGCGTCGGTTGGCAGACGAACTTGCGGCGCAACTCCCTGGCCAGCAGGCTGCGCAGGGCCTGATCGCTGATATAGACCACGCCACCGGCGGCATCGCGGGAGGCCCTGACGGGCCAGCCGACGCGGGACGCGGCATGCACCGCCGCCCGCACCGTCGAGCTGATGGCGTCCCAGCCGGGCTCGGGCACCGTCCGCAGATACGAGGCCGCGCGGTGCAGGAAGGGATCGGCTTCCGTCACTGCCACCTCCTCAACAGAACTCGTAACGTCTTGGTAGCGCGCAGATGGTGACCGCGCACGGCGTCGGGGCTGAGCTGGAGCACTTCGCCGATCTCTGGGAACGTCATCGACTCGATCTCCCGCATCATCCAAACCGCCCGTTGGCGCACGGGCAACTCACTGAGTGCCGTTTCCAGGGCATCCAGGAATGCGGCGTTGGACGCTGCCGTGAACGGGTCGGCCGCGGTGTCCGGTCCGGCCAGGGGTTCCAATACCCAGTCTTCGACCGGTTTAGCTTCGATCCGTGGATGGGCCCCGCTGAGGTGTAGGGAGGCTGATTCTTGCCACGATTTCGGTTGTGGGTAGCAGGTATCGGCTGGTCTGCTCCAGCTTTTCCTGTCTGCTCCGGTCGGGCCTTTCGGCGGTTGGTCAGGCGGTG
>NZ_JAPFPY010000003.1 GCF_026240945.1 Mycolicibacterium sp. J2 | reverse complement strand
CATCTGCAGTCGTTGGGTTTGCGGGTGTTGCAGCGTAATTGGCGGTGCCGGTACGGCGAGTTGGATGTGATTGCGGCCGAGGGTGCCACGGTGGTGTTCGTGGAGGTCAAGACCCGGACAAATGATGCGTTCGGTGGGGTGGCCCAGGCGGTGTCGCCAGTGAAGGTGCGGCGGTTGCGGCGGTTGGCGGGGCTGTGGCTGGCCCAGCAGGACCGCAGTTGGGCGGGTGTGCGCATCGATGTGATCGGGGTGCGTATCGGGCGGACTCGGGTGCCGGAGTTGGCGCATCTGCGGGGGGTCGGCTGATGGCGCTGGGGCGGGCGTTTTCGGTGGCCATCCGTGGGGTGGAGGGTGTCATCGTGGAGATCGAGGCCGATATTGCCTCGGGTCTGCCGGGGGTGCATCTGGTGGGTTTGGGGGATGCGGCGTTGCAGGAGTCGCGGGATCGGGTGCGCGCGGCGATCACCAATTGCGGTAATGAGTGGCCGATGTCGCGGTTGACGTTGGCGTTGTCGCCGGCGACGTTGCCCAAGAACGGTTCGGCCTATGACCTGGCGTTGGCGGCGGCGGTGCTTTCGGCGCACGGCAAGAAGGAGTGGCCGCGGCTGGAGAAGACGTTGTTGTTGGGCGAATTGGCGCTCGATGGTCGGGTGCGGCCGGTGACCGGGATCCTGCCGGCGGTGCGGGCGGGCAAGCAGGAGGGCTGGCCGGTGGCGGTGGTGCCCGAGGAGAACTTGGCCGAGGCCAGTTTGGTGGAGGGTATCGAGGTGTGGGGTGTGCGCACCTTGGGTCAGTTGCAGGCCTGGTTGGCAGGTAAGGGCGGGTTGGCGGGCCGGGTGGATGCGGTCGCGCCGGCGCCGCGACCGACGGTGGATCTGGCCGATGTGGTGGGGCAGACCCAGGCGCGTTATGCGGTGGAGGTGGCTGCGGCCGGCGCACATCACTTGTTTCTGAGTGGCCCGCCAGGGATCGGGAAAACGATGCTGGCGCAACGTCTTCCGGGGTTGTTGCCGCCGTTGTCGGATGAGGAGGCGTTGGAGGTCACCGCGATTCATTCGGTGGCCGGGTTGTTGACCGGGGCGACGCCGTTGATCACCGAACCGCCGTTCATCGCCCCGCACCACACGTCCAGCGTGGCCGCGATGGTGGGTGGTGGGTCGGGCATGGCCCGCCCGGGTGCGGTCAGCCGGGCGCATCGCGGTGTGCTGTTCCTCGACGAATGCGCGGAGATCGGCACCAGTGTGCTGGAAGCCATGCGGACCCCGTTGGAGGACGGCGAGATCCGGTTGGCCCGCCGCGACGGTGTCGCGCGCTACCCGGCCCGCTTTCAGCTCATCCTGGCGGCCAACGAGTGCCCGTGCGCACCGGCCAATCCACGTGACTGCGTGTGTCCGGCCGCGGTGAAACGCCGCTACCTGGGCAAGCTGTCCGGGCCGTTGATGGACCGGGTCGACCTGCGGGTGCAGATGCATCAGGTACGTGCCGGGGCGTTCGCCGACCAGGTCCCCGAACCGACGGCCGTGGTGCGCGAGCGTGTCGCGAACGCCCGCGCGGCGGCGGCGCAGCGCTGGCAACCTGTGGGGGTGCGCACCAATGCCGAGGTGCCCGGGCCGGTGCTGCGGCGGGCATTTCGGCTCAGCCGCGCGGCGATGGAGCCGCTGCGCACCGCGCTGGATCGGGGCACGCTCAGTATCCGCGGCGTGGACCGCACCTTGCGGGTGGCGTGGTCGCTCGCCGACCTCGCCGGAAAACAGTGCCCGACGGTCGAGGACGTCTGGACGGCATTGAGCTTTCGTGACGTGGTGGTGCACGATGGCCGATGACCGCACCCGGCAGGCCTGGGCCTACCTGTCCCGAGTCGTCGAACCGCCCTGCCCCGCCCTGGCCGCCTACGTCGCCAGGCACGGCGCCGTCGAGGCAGCCGACCGGATCCGGGCAGGCGATGAACCCGAATACCTCACCGATGTGGTCGCGCCACGCCGCGAACTGAATTACGTGGAGGACGATCTGGCGCTGATCGACCGCCGCGGCGGCCGGTTGATCACCCCAGACGACGACGAATGGCCCCATTTGGCGTTCGCCGCGTTCGGCAATGACGCGGTGCGCAAGAAACAGGACGGGTACGTGCCGATGGTGTTGTGGGCGATCGGGCCCGCGCGCCTGGACGACGTCGCCGAGCGCGCCGCGGCCATCGTCGGCACCCGGGCCGCCACCGCGTACGGCGAGCATGTCGCGGCCAGCCTGGCCGAAGGATTGGCCGAACAGGATGTGGCGGTGGTCTCCGGCGGTGCGTACGGCATCGACGGTGCCGCGCACCGCGCGACACTGGCTGCCGACGGCTGCACGGTGGCGGTGCTGGCCGGCGGTATCGACGTGCCCTATCCCAGCGGGCATTCGGCGCTGCTGCACCGCATTTCGCAGAGCGGACTGGTGGTCACCGAGTATCCGCCGGGGGTGCGCCCGGCGCGCTTCCGCTTCCTAGCCCGTAACCGTCTGGTGGCGGCGCTGGGTCGGGCGACCGTGGTGGTGGAGGCCGGATTGCGCAGCGGGGCCGCCAACACCGCGGGCTGGGCCGCTGCGATGGGCCGGGTGGTGTGTGCGGTGCCCGGGCCGGTGACGTCGTCGGCGTCGGCGGGCTGCCACGTGTTGCTACGGGGTGATGCGGTCTTGGTTGACCGGGCCGCGGAGTTGGTCGAAATCGTTGGCAGAGCAGGCGAGTTCGCCGACATTCCGGCGCATCCGGTGGCGAAGCTCGATGCCTTGTCCAGGCCCGAACGGGTGGTGTACGAGGCGCTGCCGGCCCGCGGCTACCGCAGTGTCGAGCAGATCGCCGTCGACGCTGCGCTGGCGCCCGAGTCGGTACTGGGCCCGCTGGCGCTGTTGGAGGCCTCCGGTTTGGTGCAACGCAAGGACGGGAGGTGGCAGATCACGCCTGGGTGAGGTTTCGACATCGGCGGCTCCGGCGTGGGCGTAGCTGACCGCGCGCCAGCAGGCGCTCGTACAGTGGTCCCGAGATCGATCGACAGAAATGGGGGACCGCCATGGCGGGACGTCCGGTCCACACCTTCGAGGTGGTCAGCTCCACGCAGCTGACCCCGCACATGATCAGGCTGGTGCTGCGCGGCAGCCAACAGGGGCAGGGCTTCGACACCTTCACGCCCAGCCCGTTCACCGACTCCTATGTCAAGGTGGTCATCGTGCCCGACGGGGTCGATGTCGGCGCGCTGCCGCGCCCGCTGACCCTGGACAGTTTCGGTGAGCTCCCCGAGGATCGCCGCCCGACGGTGCGCACCTACACCGTGCGCCGGGTGGACGCCGAAAAGGGTGAGATCGCCATCGATTTCGTCGTCCACGGCGACCAGGGCGTGGCCGGCCCCTGGGCCGCGGCCGCCAAGCCGGGGCAACCGGCGTACCTGATGGGTCCCAGCGGGGCCTACGCGCCGGACCCCGCCGCCGACTGGCACCTGCTGGCCGGCGACGAAGCCGGGCTGCCTGCGATCAGTGCCGCCCTGGAGGCGTTGCCCGCCGACGCTGTCGGGCAGGTGTTCGTGGAGATCGCCGGGCCCGAGGACGAGCTGGAGCTGGCCGCGCCGGCCGGCGTCGCGGTGCACTGGATCCATCGCGGCGGCCGGGCCGACGAGGTGCCCGACAGCCAGGCCGGTGACAACGCGCCGCTGGTGGCGGCCGTCCGCGGCGCGCCGTGGTGGCCCGGCCAGGTGCAGGCATTCGTGCACGGCGAGGCCCAGGCGGTCATGCACAATATCCGGCCCTACCTGCGCAAAGAGCGCGGCGTCGAGGCCAAGTGGGCGTCCATCTCCGGGTACTGGCGGCGCGGGCGCACCGAGGAGACCTTCCGGCAATGGAAAGCCGAGCTGGCGAAAGCGGAAGCGGGCCAGCCAGACTGACCCTCATGGCATTCGGCGATTACCAGTTCGAGATCTACCTGCAGGGCCTGTCCGGTGTGGTGCCCTCCCTCCCGATCGGCTACGCCGAATTGGAAGAGCGCGCCGAGAAGGCGATGTCCGCGTCGCTGTGGTCGTATGTGGCCGGCGGCGCCGGTGACGAACGCACCCAGCGGGTCAACGTCAGCGCCTTCGAGAACTGGGGTCTGATCCCACGGATGTGCGTCGGGGCCACTGAACGCGACCTGACGGTCGAGCTGTTCGGGCTCACGCTGCCTTCGCCGGTGTTCATGGCGCCCATCGGGGTGATCGGGCTGTGCGCGCAGGACGGGCACGGTGACATCGCCGCAGCCAGGGCCGCCGCCCGCACCGGCGTGCCCATGATGGTGTCCACCCTGACCACCGATCCCCTGGAAGCCGTCGCCGCCGAATTCGGTGACACCCCAGGCTTCTTCCAGCTCTACACCCCCAAGAACCGGGACCTGGCGGCCAGCTTCGTGGCGCGTGCCGAAGCCGCCGGATATCGCGGCATCATCGTCACCCTCGACACCTGGGTGCCGGGCTGGCGGCCCCGCGACCTGAGCACCTCCAACTTCCCGCAACTGCGCGGGCACTGCCTGGCCAACTACACCAGCGACCCGGTGTTCCGGGCCGGGCTGGCGCAGCCGCCCGAGGAGAACCCCCAAGCGGCGACCCTGAGCTGGGTGCAGACCTTCGGCCAATGCGTCACCTGGGACGACCTGGCCTGGTTG
Source organism: Mycolicibacterium sp. J2 (assembly GCF_026240945.1). GTDB lineage: Bacteria > Actinomycetota > Actinomycetes > Mycobacteriales > Mycobacteriaceae > Mycobacterium. The sequence goes on along the minus strand of NZ_JAPFPY010000003.1, from coordinate 222,842 downwards.
CGGACGCTGACGAAACTGCCGTTGCTGGTCAAGGGCATCTGCCATCCCGACGACGTGCGGCGGGCCCGCGACCTCGGCGTCGACGGCATCTACTGCTCCAACCACGGCGGCCGCCAAGCCAACGGTGGCCTGCCCGCCATCGACTGCCTGCCCGACGTGGTGGCCGCCGCCGACGGGATGCCGGTCCTGTTCGACTCCGGGGTGCGCAGCGGCGCCGATATCGTCAAGGCACTCGCCCTGGGTGCCACCGCCGTCGGCGTCGGCCGCCCGTATGCCTACGGTCTGGCGCTCGGCGGCGCCGACGGGGTGGTGCACGTGCTGCGTTCGCTGCTCGCCGAGGCCGACCTGATCATGGCGGTCGACGGCTACCGGTCACTGGTTGATCTCACCCCGGACACGCTGCGGCGCGTCACCTAGACAGCCCGTCGCCGGCGCAGCACGGTGGGGGAGTGCAGATCGAGCCCATCCTCGAGGAATTCGACACCTACCTCGCCCTGCAACGCGGCCGCTCCGAGCACACCCGCCGCGCCTACCTCGGTGATCTGCGGTCGCTGTTCGAATTCACCGGCGGCGGGCTGGAAAGCCTGAGCCTGCTCACGCTGCGGTCGTGGCTGGCCGGCCAGGCCGGCGCCGGCGCGGCGCGCACCACCCTGGCCCGGCGCACCTCGGCGGTCAAGACGTTCACCGCCTGGGCATGCCACCGCGGATTGTTGCGCACCGATCCCGCGGCCCGGCTGCAAACCCCTAAATCACACCGCACGCTGCCGGCGGTGCTGCGCCAGGACCAGGCCCTCGACGCCCTCGACGCGCTGAATTCCGGAGCGCAACAAGGAGATCCACTGGCACTGCGAGACCGGCTGATGGTGGAGCTGCTGTACGCCACCGGGATCCGGGTCAGCGAGCTGTGCGGCCTGGACATCGACGACGTGGACAGCTCCCGCCGGGTGCTGCGGGTGCTGGGCAAGGGCAACAAACAGCGCACGGTGCCGTTCGGGGAGCCGGCCGCGGTGGCCCTGCAGGCCTGGCTGCGCGACGGCCGCCCGAAACTGGCCACCGCGAAATCCGGTCTCGCGCTGCTGCTGGGTGCCCGCGGTGGTCGGGTCGATCAACGCCAGGTCCGCACCGTCGTGCACGACACCATGGCCGCCGTCGACGGTGCACCCGACCTCGGCCCGCACGGTCTGCGGCACAGCGCCGCCACCCACCTGCTCGAAGGCGGGGCCGACCTGCGCATCGTGCAAGAGCTGCTGGGCCACTCCAGCCTGGCCACCACACAGCTCTACACCCATGTCACGGTGGCGCGGTTGCGGGCGGTGCACGACCAGGCTCATCCGCGTGCCTGAGCGATCGACCGTCGCCCTCCCCGGCGCCACGGTGTCCTATCTCGAATGGGCGGCCCGCCGGCCGGCGTCGGGCCTGACCGTTCTGCTGTTGCACGGCGGCGGGCTGGACAATGCGGCGCTGTCCTGGGGCGGGATCGGACCGCGGCTGGCGGCGGCTGGACATCGCGTCGTCGCCCCCGACCATCCGGGGTATGGGCACAGTCCGGCCGCGTCGTGGCGGGTCACCCAGCAGCGCCTCGTCGACTATGTCGGCGAGTTCGCCGACGCGCTCGATCTGGGTCCGCACGTCACCGGCGGCCTGTCACTGGGCGGCGGGATGACCATCGGGCACACCTTGGCCAGGCCGGAAGCGGTGACGGCGGCCATGTTGTTGGGCAGCTACGGACTGATGCCCCGGTTGTCCGACGGGCCGTTCTCCGGGCTGCGACAGGTGCTGACCTGGGCGCTGCTGCGCACCGGCCTGCTCACCACGCTCAGCCGCAATGCGGCGCGGCACCACTACATGCTGGAGTGGAGTATGGCCGCCCTGGTGCGGGACGCGGCGCGGCGCACCCCGGAGCTGCTGGACGAGGTGCGGGCCGCCGCGCAATCGGACAACGCGTTCGCGGCGTTCGAACAGTGGCAACGCGACCAGGTCCGGTGCACCGGCCTGCGCACCGACTACCGGAACCGGCTGGCGGACATCGCCGTGCCGGTCCTCATCGTCCACGGCGGCAGGGACACCGGCGTGCCGGTGACGCACGCCCGCGCCGCCGCGGCCGCGATACCCGCGGCCACCCTGGAAGTCGTTGCCGGCGCTGGGCATTGGGTTCAGCGTGATCAGCCCGATCTGGTGGGTTCGATCATGCTGGCCTTTCTCGGTCGGCTCGCCACGGACCGCTGACCGCCGGGCCGAACGCGGCCCAGCGGCTTGAGCCGGATCGGGGTGTCGGCGACCAACCCGAGCGGGTCGACATAGTCGGCTCGCGAAGCCGCGCCCCACATCGCGCCCCAATGCAAACAGGCCGACGCCGGGCAGCCGGGATGACCGGCGAGCAGCACCCCGAGCGGGGTGCCCGCCTGCACGAGCTGCCCGGCCCGCACCGCCGGGCGCACCGGTTCGTAGCTGGTGCGCAGGCCGCCGGGATGGGCGATGGACACCAGCGGACGCCCGGCCAGATCCCCGGCGAACACCACGGTTCCGGGGCCGGCGGCATAGACCGGCTGGCCCGCAGTGCCGGCCAGGTCGACCCCGCGGTGACCGCTGTTCCAGCGGGCGGCCGGCGGGTCGAAGGCGCGGGTCACCGCCGGACGGGGCTGCAGCGGCCAGCGCAGCCGCGGGGTGTCCGCGTGTGCCGGTGCCGCGAACAGCAGCAGCACCACCGCCACCACCGCCAGGACCCTCATCACCCCAGCTCAGCCCGTTGCCGACGAGTTGGAAACCCGTCGGCGGGGAAATGTGGACAAAGTCCCGACTGTGCACAACTGCGGTGGTAAAAGCACCTGTATCCACGGTGTAAACTGCTATCCGCAGCTCACTTCCGTGGGCTGACTTCGCGCGCCTGCCCCGCAACCCCGCTCGATTCGGGTTGCACCAGCATGCCGGGCGGTCCTGGTTCGGGAAACCGAAACGGGTCCGGCAGCTGCAGACGCCAGGGTCCGGGATCGACCGATTCCGGACGACAACCGACACAAAGGAATCACGGACTCATGGCTGTTGTAACCATGAAGCAGCTGCTGGACAGCGGCGCACACTTCGGGCACCAGACCCGTCGCTGGAACCCCAAGATGAAGCGGTTCATCTTCACCGACCGCAACGGCATCTACATCATCGATCTGCAGCAGACGCTGACCTACATCGACAAGGCCTACGAGTTCGTCAAGGAGACGGTGGCCCACGGCGGCACCATCCTGTTCGTCGGCACCAAGAAGCAGGCCCAGGAATCCATCGCCGACGAGGCGACCCGGGTCGGTATGCCCTACGTAAACCAGCGCTGGCTGGGCGGCATGCTCACCAACTTCTCCACCGTGCACAAGCGCCTGCAGCGCCTCAAGGAGCTCGAGGCCATGGAGCAGACCGGTGGCTTCGAAGGCCGCACCAAGAAGGAAATCCTCATGCTCACGCGTGAGAAGAACAAGCTGGAGCGCAGCCTCGGCGGTATCCGGGACATGCAGAAGGTGCCCTCGGCCATCTGGGTCGTCGACACCAACAAGGAGCACCTGGCCGTCAACGAGGCCATCAAGCTCGGCATCCCGGTGATCGCCATCCTCGACACCAACTGCGATCCCGACCAGGTCAACTACCCGGTCCCGGGTAACGACGACGCGATCCGGTCGGCCGCGCTGCTCACCAAGGTGATCGCCTCTGCCGTCGCCGAGGGCCTGCAGGCCCGTGCCGGCGCAGGCAAGACCGAGGCAGCCGAAGCGGCCGAGCCGCTGGCCGAGTGGGAGCAGGAGCTGCTGGCGGGTGCCACCACCGGTACCGCCGACAGCGCCGGCGCTGCCGACACCACCACCGACGCTTCCTAATTTTTCAGGAGAAGGCTTTCATGGCTAACTACACCGCTGCCGACGTCAAGCGCCTGCGGGAGCTGACCGGCGCCGGCATGCTCGACTGCAAGAACGCGCTCACCGAGACCGACGGCGATTTCGACAAGGCCGTCGAGGTGCTGCGCATCAAGGGCGCCAAGGATGTCGGCAAGCGCGCCGAGCGCGCGACCGCCGAGGGCCTGGTGGCCGCCAAGGCCGGCGCTCTCATCGAGCTGAACTCCGAGACTGACTTCGTCGCCAAGAACGACGAGTTCCGGGCCGTGGCCGACCAGATCGTCACCGCCGCCGCCGAGTCCAAGGCGAGCGACGTCGACGCGCTCAAGGCCGTCAAGGTGGGTGACACCACCGTCGAGCAGCTGATCGCGGACCTGTCCGCCAAGATCGGCGAGAAGCTGGAACTGCGTCGGGTCGCCTACTTCGATGGCCAGGTGGAGACCTACCTGCACAAGCGTGCCGCGGACCTGCCGCCGGCCGTGGGTGTGCTGGTGGAGTACACGGGGTCGGACGAGGGTGCCGCGCATGCGGTGGCCCTGCAGATCGCCGCGCTGAAGGCCAAGTACCTCACCCGCGACGAGGTGCCCGCCGATGTCGTCGCCAACGAGCGCCGCATCGCCGAGGAGACCGCCAAGGAAGAGGGCAAGCCCGAAGCCGCGCTGGCCAAGATCGTCGAGGGTCGCCTCACCGGGTTCTACAAGGACGTGGTGCTGCTCGACCAGCCGTCGGTCTCCGACAGCAAGAAGTCGGTCAAGGCGCTGCTCGACGAGGCCGGGGTGACCGTGACCCGGTTCGTCCGGTTCGAGGTCGGCCAGGCCTAACAGCCGAACAGACACCGAATGTCCCCCCGCACCCGGTGCGGGGGGACATTTCTGTCTGCGCACCCGATCGCTGGTACGTACTGGTACCGTCGGGCCCATGACACGTGTGCATGCCTTCGACGACGACGCCCTCGGTGACCTCGACGCGGTGGCCCTGGCCGCTGCGCTGCGGGCCGGCGAGGTCTCGCAGGCCGAACTGGTCGACGCCGCCATCGCCCGCGCGCACGCCGTGAACCCCGCCCTCAACGGGCTGGCGCACGACGGATTCGACAGAGCCCGCGCCGCCGCGCCCCGCACCGGATTCTTCGCCGGTGTCCCGACGTTCGTGAAGGACAACGTCGACGTCGCTGGGATGCCCACGATGGACGGCACCGACGCCTGGCAGCCGCGCCCGGCGACCACCGACGGTGACTTCGCCCGCGCCTACCTCGGCACCGGCCTGGTCGCCCTCGGCAAGACCCGGCTGTCCGAATTCGGGTTCAGCGCCTCGGCCGAGCATCCCCGGCTGGGGCCGGTCCGCAATCCGTGGCACACCGACCACACCGCCGGGGCGTCGTCGTCGGGATCGGGTGCCTTCGTCGCCGCCGGGGTGGTGCCCATCGCGCACGCCAATGACGGCGGCGGCTCGATCCGCATCCCGGCCGCCTGCAACGGATTGGTCGGCCTCAAACCTTCCCGCGGTCGGCTGCCGCTGGACAAGCAGATGCGGCAGATGCCGCTGCGGATCGTCGCCAACGGTGTGCTCACCCGGTCGGTGCGCGATACCGCCGCGTTCTACCGTGAGGTCGAACGCCTGCGACGCAATCCGAAGCTGCCGCCCATCGGTGACGTCACCGGACCCGGCCGTACCCGGTTGCGCATCGCCGTGTGCACGGAATCCATTGCCCGGCAAGCCAGCCCGGAGGTTCGGGACCTGACGATGAAGACGGCGGTGCAGCTGGAGGGCCTCGGGCACCGGGTCACCGAGATCAGCAACCCGGTGCCGGCGTCGTTCATGGACGACTTCCTGCTGTATTGGTCGCTGCTGGCCTTCGCCCTCGTGCGCGGCGGGCCACGCACCTTCGGACCGACCTTCGACAAGACCAAGCTCGACAACCTCACCCTCGGCTTGGAGGACCTGGCCGGTCGCAACCTGCACCGGATGCCGCTGGTGATCGCCAGGCTGGCCCGAACGCGGCGCATCATCGCGCGACTGTCCACCTCCTACGACGTACTGCTCACACCCACGCTGGCCGAAGTGACACCCCCGATCGGGCACCTCGACCCCACGGCGCCCTATCAGCAGATCATCGACCGGCTGGTGGACTGGGTGGCCTTCACGCCGCTGCAGAACGTCACCGGCGATCCGGCGATCTCGCTGCCGCTCGGCCGCTCGACGCACGGGCTGCCGGTCGGGATGATGTTCAGCGCGCAGCAAGGACAGGAGCGGCTGCTGCTCGAGCTGGCCTACGAAATCGAGGAAGCGCAGCCGTTTCCACGGATCCTGGACTGATCCCGCAACGAAATCCGTTGTCTGTGAGACACCTTGTTGTAATGGCAACCAGATCCCGTTAACCCGGCCGATACCACAGACTCGATTGGGCGAAACACCGCGGTCCGACCATTCCCCTCGTGGAGTCCCCAGCACCACCCACGATCACCCGTCCGCCGGAGATCGCCGCCGCACCCGGTAACACCTTCTGGTGCCTGATCCGTTTCGCGTTGGCGAATATCAAACGCCGGCCGGAGCGGTTCGTGCTGTCCGTTCTGGGCATCGCACTGGCCATTGCCTGTGTCACCGTCGTGCGCACCATTGCCGCGAGTTTCGCCATCACGGGGGAGGATTCGGTCACCGACGTAATCGGCGACGCCCAACTGTGGGTGGTGCCCGCCGCCGGCGTGCACTACGACAACGAAGCCCAGGCGCTGGTGGCCGCCGGCCCCGCCCCGACGATCACGACCGTGCCGGATGGCTGGTCCGCGATCCGGACGCTGTCGGGCACCGCCACCGTCAACGGTATCCCGGTGTCCATCCGGGGCGCCGACACCGTCCCCGCTGGCCACGTCGCCGTCGGCGAGAAGCTCGCGACCAGACTGGGCGTCCACCCGGGTGACCACCTGACGATCGGCGGACAGAACCTGGCTGTGGACATCGTCGGGTCTGGCCAATCCGCCTCTATACCAACCGAACTGGCGCGCAGCGTCGTCGGTGACAACGGCTGGTGGACCATCACCGCGCCCGCCGGCCAGGAGAAGCGTCGTGACCTGGCCCAGGTGTTCGGCGCGGCGACCGGACTGCCGGCCACCACCGACCCGTCGGTGCAGCCCGCGGCCGGCGGACAAGGACTGATCTATGACACCGTCGGCGGAGTCGGCCCGCTGAGCTTCGAACAGAACTACTCCGCACTGTTCTCCGGCAAGGTGACCGGCTCGACGCTGGGCCTCATCTCCACCATCGGCCTCATCCTCGGATTCGTCATCGCGGTGTCCTCCTTCCTGGCCGCCGTCTCCGAGCGCAAGCGCGAATTCGGGATCATGTCGAGTATCGGCCTGGCCGACGAGGTGCTGTACTTCTTCCTGGTCGAGTCGGCCATCGTCTTCGTGGTCGCCTACGCCGTCGGCGTCCTGGGCGCGGGAGCCGCCGTGGCGCTGGTGATTCCGGGCATCGCGACGGTGACTGCATGGGCGCAGGCCGCCGGCATGGTCGCCGCGTTCATTCCCGCCATGGCCATCGTCGGCGCGCTGATCCCTGTGCACCGGCTGCTGCAACAGCGGCCGGTCGATCTGTTGGGCGGCCGATGAGCGCCTGCGCGAAGAGGAAAGGGCACCGATGAGCGCCTGCGCGAAGAGGAAAGGGCACCGATGAGCGCCTGCGCGAAGAGGAAAGGGCACCGATGAGCGCCTGCGCGAAGAGGAAAGGGTACAGCTAGCCATGCGTTACGGACTGTCCTACGGCTGGCTGGCCGCGCGCCGCCGACTCTCGGAGATGATCCTGCCTGCCATCACGACGGCCACCGGCGCCTTCCTGGTGGTGATCGTGTTCGGCATGTCGGACGGTATCCGGGCCCAGTCCGCATCGTTGGGCCACGCCGACGAGATCCGGGCCGCGGTGGTGCTCATCGCCGTCACCGTGTTGTTGGTGGGCGTCGTCGAGGTCGCCGTAGCCACCACCAGGACGGTGGCGCAACGGACCAAGGAGCTCGGTGTGCTGGGCGCCAACGGTATTGCCCGAACGCCGGTGGTGATCGCCCTGCTGGTCGAACCCGTCATCGCCGCCGTGCTGGGCGCCGCCGGCGGCGCGCTGCTGGCCATCGTCACCGGATTGGCGCTGGGTGCACTCGGATTCGTGCCCACCGGCGTCGCGGTCGGCGGACTGGCCCTGGGCACCGTCATCGCCGTCGTCGTCAGTGTTGTCGCGGCGTTGGCCACCAGTGTCGTACCCACCTGGAACGCCGCCTCCCGCCCGCCCATCCGATCACTGAGTACGGGATAGGACCACATGACCGCCATCAACGAGTCGGCCACCGCTGAAAGCGAATCCGGTGCACCGGATACCACCGCTCCTGTCATCGAGATCTCCGACGTGTGGAAGCTGCACAAACTCGGCGACGAGGTCGTCAAGGCTCTCAAGGCCGTCGAATTGCGAGTCATGCCCGGGGAATTCGTGTGCCTGATGGGTCCCAGCGGTAGCGGAAAGTCGACCCTGCTGAACATCATCGGCGGGCTGGACCGTCCGACCAAGGGCATTGTCCGCGTCGCGGGACAGGACACCTCGACCATCTCGGAGAGCCAGTTCGCCGCGTTGCGCCACGACACCATCGGCTTCATCTTCCAGAGCTACAACCTGATCCCGTTCCTGTCTGCCGTGGAAAACGTCGAACTGCCCCTGATGTTCGAGCCCTACGACCGCAAGGCGTTGCGTAAGCGAGCCATCGAACTGCTCGAGCTGGTCGGTCTGGGGCATCGGGTGCACCACCAGCCCACCAAGATGTCGGGCGGTGAGCAGCAGCGCACCGCGATCGCGCGGTCCCTGATCAGCAATCCGACACTGGTGCTGGCCGACGAGCCGACCGCAAATCTTGATCACCGCACGGGGGAGACGGTGGTGCGCATGCTGCGCGACCTGTGTTCGACGCTCGGCGTCACGGTCGTCGCCAGCACTCACGACCCCACGGTGGCCGACGAAGCGAGCCGTGTTGTCCGGATGCGAGACGGACAGATCACCAACTGATCCAACGGTATTGGAGACGTCATGACCCAAGAACTGACGCATTCGGCGACCGCCGAACGCGACAAACTGATGACCACCGAGCTGGTCCCCGAACAGATCCTGCCCAAGGTGATGAGCACGTTCGGGCTGACCGCCGCCTACGTGTTCATCATCTGCTGGATCACCGGCTCGTCGGTGATGGCCACCGGCGGCTGGACCGCCATCCCGATGTGGATCCTGGGCATCCTGACCTTCCTGGTGCCGGCCGGTATGGCCGTCGTCGAACTGGGCAACCTGTGGCCCGGCCAAGGCGGCGTGTACATCTGGGCCACCCGCACGATGGGGGAGACCTGGGGGTTCATCGGCGGCTACCTGTCCTGGGTGCCGGTGATCCTCAACGCCGCGTCCTCACCGGCGGTGGTGCTGTCCTTCCTGCTGTTGGCCTTTCACGCCGAATTGGGGGTGATGCCGAGTGTCATCCTGCAATTGGTGATCATGTGGGTGGTGGTCGGGCTGGCCCTGGCCAAACTCTCCGCCAACCAGCGGATCATGAACGTGGTCTTCGTCGTGTTCGGCGCCCTGGCGCTGACCATCTTCACCTGCGGTCTGCTCTTCGCCGTCAAACACGGCTCCGCAACGCCGTTCAACTGGCATGACGCCGTGATCCCGAACTTCGCGGTGTCGGGCTTCCTGTACGGCACGGTGCTGCTTTACCTGCTCGGCGTGGAGACCCCGTACAACATGGGTGCGGAGTTCCTGTCGGTGCGCAAGAGCGGACCGCGGATGATCCTCTGGGGCTCATCGGCTCTGGTGGCGATCTACCTGCTCACCACCCTGGGCACGATGATGGCACTGCCCACCGACCAGATCGACGCCGTGACGGGCGTGATCGGCATGCTGGGTGTGTCGGGATTTCCCGGGCTGATGGAGATCTGCGCTGTCGTGCTGGCATTGATCATCGTGGTGGCGCTGATGACCTATCAGGTGGCCTACTCCCGCTTGATCTTCGTCTCCGGTCTGGAGCGCCACCTGCCGCGGATCTTCACCCACCTGAACCCGCGGACCCGAAACCCGGTGTCGGCCATCCTGATCCAGGGCGTCCTGTCATCGCTGCTCATCGTCGGGTTGTACTCGCAGAGCAGCCTGGTCAATACGACGATCTTCCTACAGGGCGGTTTGTCGACGGTGTGGCTGCTGTCCGGGTTCTTCTTCCTGATCCCGGTCGTCATCGCCCGCAAGAAGTACGCCGACCGCTATGCCAACGAGACGTTCTGGCGCATCCCGGGCGGCATGGTCGGGGTCTGGATCACCGTCGTGGTCGGCACTTTGGGCACCATCGCCGGCGTCTACTACTCGTTCGCCAAGTCCTGGCTGACCAGCGCCGGTGTCGGCGACGGTGAATGGATGGCCTGGGTCGGCAGCATCAGTGTCGGCATGTTCGCGCTCGGGCTGATCGTCTACGTCTTCGGCCGCCGCTCGGCGCACAAGGTGTCTCAAGACGATGCGCTCGCCCATCTCGCGGTGTTCGATCTCACCAAGGAAGCAGAGGAAACAGCCAAGTGACCATGGAGGACACCGTGCCAGGCACGGGCACCGCCGCACCCGCCACCCGCTACCCGCTGGACCCGCTCAGCGGGGCCGAAATCGAGGCCGCGGCCGCGATCATCACCGCATCCGAATATGCCAGCCCCACCCTGAAATTCGTGATGATCCAACTGGCCGAGCCGGAGAAGACGCCGGATCTGACCTTCCGCACCGAGGTGCCGCGGCGCGCATTCGCCAGCATGTACGACGCGGCGGCGAAGATGATCTACGAGGCCGTCGTCGACCTGGGTGCGCGGGTCATCGACTCATGGACCGCGGTGCCGGGACGCTTCCCGTCCTACCTCGTCGAGCACATGACGGGTGTCGAGGAGAAGGTCCGCGAAGACCCGCGCTGGCAGGAGGCGATGCGCAAACGCGGGGTCACCGACTTCAGCCTCGCGATGATCGATCCTTGGCCGGCAGGCTATTACGGCGCGGGCGACCACTACGACAACTCCCCGCTGATCTGCCGTCCGCTGACCTTCATGCGGGCCGCGCCGTCCGAGCACGGCTACGCCCGCCCGGTCGAGGGACTGATCGTCACCTTCGATCTGGACGCGATGGAAGTCATCGACATCGAGGACCACGGCGTGGTCCCGCTGCCGCCGACCGCGGGCAACTACTCCGAACAGTTCATGTTCTCGCCGGACAACCGGCCGGCGTTCACCCAGTTCCGCGACGACGTGAAACCGATCGAGATCACCCAGCCCGACGGTCCCAGCTTCACCGTCGACGGCTGGAAGGTGCAGTGGCAGAAGTGGTCCCTGCGGATCGGCTTCAACCCGCGGGAGGGCGTCACGATCCATGAGGTGACCTACACCGACCGAGGCGAAACCCGGCCGATCCTCTACCGCGGGTCGCTGTCGGAGATGGTGGTGCCCTACGGTGACACCTCGCCGACGCACTGGAACAAGAACGTGTTCGACATGGGCGAGGTCGGCATGGGGTTCTCGGCCAACCCGTTGACGCTGGGCTGTGACTGTCTGGGCGAGATCTACTACTTCGACGGCACGGTCAACGACTCCGACGGTAACCCGGTCACCATCCCGAACGCGATCTGCATGCACGAGGAGGATTTCGGGATCTCCTGGAAGCACACCGACTTCCGTACCGGCGAGGTCGAGGTGCGACGGTCGCGGCGGCTGGTGGTCTCGATGATCTGCACCGTCGGCAACTACGAGTACGGCTTCTTCTGGTACTTCTACAACGACGCCTCCATCGAGGTCGAGGTGAAGTTGTCCGGCGTGCTCACCACCGGTGCGATCGCCGACGGCGAGACACCGCGCTGGGGCAAGATGGTGGCCCCCGGCATCTACGGCCCGAACCATCAGCATTTCTTCAACTTCCGGCTGGACATGAGCATCGACGGAGCCGGAAACAGTGTGTACGAGGTCGATTCGGTTCCCGAGCCGGACCCGGCGCTCAACCCGCACCGCAACGCGTGGATCACCCAGGACACCCTGGTGGCCTCGGAGGCCGAGGGTGCGCGGGACTGGAACTGGGAGACCGGCCGGTACTGGAAGGTAACCAATCCGTCCAAGGTCAACGAACTCGGGGCACCCGTCGCGTACAAGCTGGTGCCCAAGGAGATCGTGCCGGTGATGGTGCAGGAGGGCTCCTACATCTACGACCGGGCCCGATTCGTGCAGCACAATCTGTGGGTCACCAAGTACGACCCGGCGGAGATGTACGCCGCGGGCGACTACATGTACCAGTCGGCCGACATCCAGGGCCTGCCCGATTTCGTCGCCGATGATGCGCCGCTGGAGGACACCGACGTGGTGCTCTGGTACACCTTGGGGGCTCATCACGTGGTGCGGCCCGAGGACTGGCCGGTGATGCCCTGCGCCTACACGGGTTTTCATCTCAAACCACTGGGCTTCTTCGACGGCAATCCGGCGCTGGATCTGCCGCCATCACCGCCGAAAGCGTGCCACCACCACTAAATCCGCGGGTAGCGTTACCACTCGTGTTCAGCATGAGGATCGACGCCGTCTTCATGATCAAGCGACGTGGCGTCGTGGTGACGGGGCGAGTGGACGCCGGTGAGGTCCGCGTCGGAGACACCCTGTGGGTCGCCGACCGGACCTTCCGCGTCGACGGGATCGAGGCCTTCCGCAAGTCGTTGGACAGCGCGTCGGCGGGCGACACCATCGGCCTGCTGTTCCGGACAGCCGAGAAGACCGATTTCAGGGCGGGTTCGGTGTTGCGGGACAGCCCGAGTGACGGCGCGCAGGCACCGGCCACCTTCGTGCTCTGAACGCAGGTACTCGCGGGCTATCCGCCGCTGCCCGTGGCTATTCGGTGACGGTGGCCAGCATGCGTTTCAACTCCGAGCGCTGACGCTCGCCGAGGTGCCCGAGCACCTTGAGTTCGGCTGCCCGCACACCGGCGTCGGTGCGTTTGAGCAACTTCGCCCCCTCCCGGGTGAGCTCGGCGGGTAGCGCCCGGCCGGCCGGCACGGTGGCCGGCCGGGATACCAGGCCGACCTCCTGCAGACCCCGTACCACCATGTTCATCGCCTGAGGCGAGACGTTGGCCTCGCGGGCCAGTTCGGCGTTGGAGCGGCCCGGCTGGAACGACAGCAATCGCAGGCAAAGATATTGGGCGAAGGTCAGATTCAGCGGTTCCAGCACGGTGGTCAGCACCTCCGCGCGCAGCGTCGTGGCCGCGCGGTGCAGCAGGTAACCGAGGGGGAGGTCATCGACGGTGTCGCCCACGTCAAGAATATTGACACATATCAAGCACGTTGATATACCGGAGCCATGACCACACCACAAGAGTTGTTCGAATCGGCCTACCGAGGAGAAGTCCCCGACCTCGACGGCGCGAAGCCGCCGTGGAGCATCGGAGAACCACAGCCCGAGATTGCCGCCCTCATCGAGGCCGGACGGGTGCACGGCGAGGTGCTGGACGCCGGATGCGGGGAAGCGGCCACCGCCCTCGAATTGGCCGCTCGGGGGTTCACCACCGTCGGCCTGGACTCGTCGCCCACCGCCATCGAGCTGGCCCGCGCCGAGGCTGCCCGGCGCGGCCTGACCAACGCCACCTTCGCCGTCGCCGATATCAGCAGCTTCACCGGCTACGACCGCCGATTCGGCACCATCATCGATTCGACGTTGTTCCATTCGATGCCGGTGCAGTTGCGGGAGGGGTATCAGCAGTCCATCGTGCGGGCGGCCGCACCCGGCGCGTCCTACTTCGTCCTGGTTTTCGACGCCACCGGGATGCCCACCGACGGCCCGGTCAACCCCGTCACCGCCGACGAACTGCGGGAGGTGGTCGGCAGGTATTGGCAGATCGACGAGATCCGGCCGGCCCGCATCCACGCCCAGGTGCCCCCGGGGATGGGCGACTTCGGCGCCTTCGCCGGCGCCGACGTCCGCGATGAGGCCAATGGCCGCAAATCGGTCGGCGCCTGGCTGCTGACCGCGCATCTCGCCTGAGCGAAATCCCTCGAAGCGCCCCGGCCACCCCGACGTGGCCGGGGCGTCGTCATGAGGCAGGATTGGAGGTCGCAAGCGTGTCGGGAAGTGCCGCAACGAAGGAGTCTCATGGCGGAAGCACAGATCCGGCCGGCGTACTCGCGGGTGCTGCTCAAACTCGGCGGCGAGATGTTCGGTGGCGGGGAGGTCGGCCTGGACCCCGATGTGGTCGCCCTGGTGGCCCGGCAGATCGCCGAGGTGGTGCGCAGCGGCGTCCAGGTCGCGGTCGTGATCGGCGGCGGTAATTTCTTCCGTGGCGCCCAGCTGCAGCAGCGGGGCATGGAACGCACCCGTAGCGATTACATGGGCATGCTCGGCACCGTGATGAACAGCTTGGCCCTGCAGGACTTTCTGCAAAAGGAAGGCATCGACACCCGGGTGCAGACCGCCATCACGATGGGACAGGTCGCCGAGCCCTACATCCCGCTGCGTGCCCGCCGGCATCTGGAGAAGGGCCGCGTCGTCATCTTCGGCGCCGGGATGGGCCTGCCCTATTTCTCCACCGACACCACGGCGGCTCAGCGCGCCCTGGAGATCGGGGCCGAGGTGGTGTTGATGGCCAAGGCTGTCGACGGCGTGTTCACCGCGGATCCGCGTGAGGTGCCCGATGCCGTGCTGTTGACCGAGATCACCCACCGCGAGGTGATCGATCGTGGCCTCAAGGTCGCCGACGCCACCGCGTTCAGCCTGTGTATGGACAACGGCATGCCGATGCTGGTGTTCAATCTCCTCACCCACGGCAATATTGCGCGAGCGGTCGCAGGTGAGAAGATCGGAACGCTGGTCACCAGCTGAGCGCGCCTTTAAGGAGATAGACACGTGATCGACGAAACCCTCTTCGACGCCGAGGAGAAGATGGAGAAGGCGGTGGCGGTGGCGCGGGACGACCTGGCGTCGATCCGCACCGGTCGGGCCAACCCCGGCATGTTCTCCCGGCTGAGCATCGACTACTACGGTTCACCGACCCCGATCACCCAGCTCTCCAGCATCAACGTGCCCGAAGCCCGGCTCGTGGTGATCAAGCCCTACGAGGCCAACCAGCTGCGCAATATCGAGGACGCCATCAGGAACTCGGATCTGGGCGTCAACCCGTCCAACGACGGCAACGTCATCCGCATCTCCGTGCCGCAGCTGACCGAGGAACGGCGCCGCGAGCTGGTGAAGCAGGCCAAGTCCAAGGGTGAGGATGCCAAGGTGTCCGTCCGCAACATCCGTCGCAAGGCGATGGAAGAACTGGCAAGGATCAAAAAGGACGGCGAGGCCGGCGAGGATGAGGTGAGTCGCGCCGAGAAGGATCTGGACAAGACGACCGGCACCTACGTCGCGCAGATCGATGAACTGGTCAAACACAAGGAAGGCGAGTTGCTGGAGGTCTAGGTGACCCCAGCATCCCCGACCCGTGGCACAGACCGAGCCACCGAAGAAGACCTCGCGCGCCGGGCGTGACCTGCCCGCCGCGATCGCGGTCGGCGCCATCCTCGGCGCCATGGCCATCGGCACCCTGTTGTTCGCCCCGATCTGGTGGCTGCCCCTGCTCGCGGTCGCCATCGGCATCGCCACCCATGAGGTGATCCGCCGACTGCGCGAGCACGGCTACGACCTGCCCACCCTGGCGCTGCTCGCCGGTGGCCAGGCGATGATCTGGCTGACCTGGCCGTTCGGCGTCGCAGGCTTGCTGGGCGCCTACGGTGGGACGATCGTCGTCTGCATGGTCTGGCGACTGGTCGGCCACGGGCTGGACCGCCAACCGGTGAACTACCTGCGCGATATTGCGGCGACGGTGCTGCTGGCCACCTGGGTGCCGATGTTCGCCGCCTTCACCGCCCTGCTCATCTTCGCCGACCACGGTGGAGTGCGGGTGTTCACGGTGATCGCGACCGTGGTGTTCGCCGACATCGGTGGCTACGCCGCGGGCGTTCTGTTCGGCAAGCACCTGCTGGCACCGGCGATCAGCCCGAAGAAGTCCTGGGAGGGCCTCGGCGGGTCACTGCTGTTCGGTGTCACCGCGGCCGTGCTGATCGTGGCATTCCTGCTGGACAAACCGGCGTGGGTGGGTGTGCCGCTCGGTGTACTGCTGGTGATCACCGGCGTGCTGGGCGACCTGGTCGAATCTCAGGTCAAACGCGATCTGGGCATCAAGGACATGGGCACGTTGCTACCCGGCCACGGCGGGATCATGGACCGGATCGACGCGATGCTGCCGTCCGCGGTCGTCGGCTGGATCGTCCTGACGCTGCTTGCCTGACGCGTTCAGCCAGCAGGCCAGCGCCCCCAACGCCAGCCCGACGGCGATCCCCAGGTTGACGCGCTCGCCGAGCATCAGCCACGACAACACACCGGCAACCGCGGGAATGACGCAGAACAGCATCGCCACCGACGATGCGCCGTAGAGCCCGATGGCGCGCACGTACAGCGACACCCCGAGGGTCGCGTTGAGTAGCACCACCCCAGCCACCGCCAGCACGGCATGCGTCGCGCTGTGCACCTGGAACGGGGTGGTCAGGGTCAGGGCCAGGGCGGGCATGAAGGCCACCGCGTTCTGCACGGCCGTGGACGCGCGAAAGTCGACGCCGGCGCAGAACCGCTGTTGGTAGACCCCGCCGGCTGCCAAACCGAGCAACGCCACCAACAGCAATCCCACCACGGGGTCCACCCCGCCGGTCGCGATGAGCCGGGTGGCGCACGCCGCGAGCACCGCGGCCACCCCGAGCACCAGAGCCACCACCCGCCGCGCGGTGAGCCGATCTTTGAGGACGGCCGCGGCCAGCAGCGCCGTGGCGACCGGGTTCATCGCGATCACCACCGCGCAGAGCACCGCGGGCGCGCCGTGCTGGATGGCGATGTAGAGCGCGCAGAACTGCACTGCTTGCATCAGTAGTCCGGCCACCGCGACGTGCACCAGCGTGCGCCCGGTCGGGAACCGGACCCGGGCCAACGCCGCCCACCCGCCGAGGATCGCGCCGGCCAGGCCGAACCGGAAGGCGAGCACCGCCATCGGTGACAAGGCGTGCACCGCCATGTTGCCGATCGGGTAACCAAGGGCGTAGAAGAACGTCACCGTGGTCGCGGTGCGCAACGGCATGGCCTGCGTCATGACCTCATGGTCGACGGCACGGTGGGGGCCGGTCCAACGAATATCGACTATCGAAACCGATCACAAATACTGATCGGAATATTGGAATAGCTTCGCGTCACGCGAAAAGCACGCAGTTTTTGATCGACGTTGCTGATCAGAGTACGTTGGCTGGGTGGGTCAGGTGCTGGATATCGCTCCGCTGCGCAGCATGGTCGCTGTGGCCGACTGTGGCGGGTTTCACCGCGCGGCCGCGGTGTTGCACATGACTCAGTCCGCGATCAGTCAGCACGTGCGGCGGATCGAGGCCGTCGTCGGCGGCGCCGTCGTCGAACGGTCGGGCCGCGGTGTCGCGTTCACCGAACTGGGCCACCGGGTGCTGGGACATGCCAGGACCATCCTGGCCGCCCACGATGCGGCGCTGACCGACCTCGGCGCCGCCGAGGAGCGGGTCTTGCTGATCGGGGCCACCGAGCACGGCGCCGACGTTATGCTGCCCGCCCTGACCGCAGCCCTGGGTCGGCGGCTACCCGACTGGCGGCTGCGGTTCCGGCTGGACCGCAACGTCATGTTGGCCGACGCCATCGAGCACGGCCAGCTCGACCTGGCGGTGATGCTCGACGGCTCCGGACTGGACCCGGCCCACGCCTCCGGAATGCTTGCGCTGAAGTGGGTTTCCGGTCGGTCCTTCGCCGCCCCGGTCGACGGTCCGCTGCCGGTGGTGATGTTCTCCGAACCGTGCACCCTGCGTGAACCCACCTTCGCCACGCTGGAGCGGCTGGAAGCCGACTACCGCATCGCCGTCGAGTCCGCCGACCTGTCCGGGCTATTCGCCGCCGTGCGGTCGGGGCTCGGGGTGGCGCTGCTGCCGATGATCGGCCGATTGCCCGACGGGCTGTGCCTGGCCGAGGGACTGCCTCCGGCCAGCCGTGCGTCGGTCTTCGTGCGCGGCCGGACCGGCATCGACGCCGCGATCCTGAACACCGTCGAACACACCGTGCGTGACGTTCTCGCCGGACAAGCCTGATACTGGAACGGAACATGAAGCAGGAACTGGTCTTCGAAGCGCCCCGTCGCGGGATGCCGCCACGGCATCTCGCCGATCTCGACGAAGCCGGTCGGGTGGCCGCCGTCACCGAACTCGGGTTACCGAAATTCCGCGCCAAACAGCTGGCCAATCAGTACTACGGGCGGCTGATCGCCGACCCGCAGCAGATGACCGACCTGCCCGCCGCGCTGCGTGACCAGGTGGCCCATGAGCTGTTCCCGACGCTGATCACCCCGGCCCGTGAGATCCAGTGCGACGCGGGAGAGACCCGTAAGACGTTGTGGCGCGCGCAGGACGGCACCACCTTCGAATCGGTCTTGATGCGCTACCCACAGCGCAACACCGTCTGCATCTCGTCACAGGCCGGCTGCGGGATGGCCTGCCCGTTCTGCGCGACCGGTCAGGGCGGTCTCAAACGCAACCTGTCCACTGCCGAGATCTTGGAGCAGGTGCGGGCGGCGTCGTCGGCGATGCGGGCAGACCATGACGGCCGGCTTTCCAACATCGTCTTCATGGGCATGGGCGAGCCGCTGGCCAATTACAACCGGGTGGTGGCTGCTGTCCGGCGCATCACCGCGCCGCCGCCGAACGGGTTCGGCATCAGCGCTCGTTCGGTGACGGTCTCCACCGTCGGCTTGGCGCCGGCTATCCGCAAGCTGGCCGACGAGAAACTGGGCGTGACCCTGGCGCTGTCGCTGCACACCCCCGACGACGAGCTGCGCGACACCCTGGTGCCGGTGAACAATCGTTGGAAGGTCGACGAAGTTCTCGACGCCGCACGCTATTACGCCGATGTGACCGGCCGGCGGGTGTCGGTGGAGTACGCGTTGATCCGCGACGTGAACGATCAGCCCTGGCGCGCCGACCTGCTGGGCAAGAAGCTGCATGCCAAGTTGGGTCCGCTGGTGCATGTGAACCTGATCCCGCTCAACCCGACACCCGGCAGCAAGTGGGATGCCAGCCCCAAACCGGTCGAGCGTGAGTTCGTCAAACGCGTTGTGGCCAAGGGTGTCTCGTGCACCGTGCGGGATACCCGGGGGCGTGAGATCGCCGCCGCGTGCGGGCAACTCGCGGCCGAGGGCTGACCGGCCCGGCTCGCCGAGATCGACGTTCTGCCCGGACGCTCTCGCACTTTCCGGCCCGACGGTGAGTTTGGGCGGGGTTGGTGACTAAGTGGTGTCGGTGTGGCGGATGCCCACCGCGTGGCGCAGCTGGGCCAGGAACTGTCCCTCGTCATCGCTGCGCACGATGTAATGCGATATCGCGATGCGGATCGCGGTGGCCGCCCGGACCGGTCCGTTGGGCCCTGGCATCAGCTTGAGCAGTCGCGCCCGCATCAGCGGAATGATGTGCGATAGCTGCTTGATCACCACTTCCGGCTCGATGTCGACCACCCGCACGCCCGAATAGGACTGCTGATATTCGACGATGAATCGCAGTGCGGCATCCAACTTCTCGGTGCCGCGCAGGCCCGCGGTGGCCTGGCTGATGCCGGAGTCGAACATCTGGCCCTCGTACCTGCCGAACGCGGCGAGCAACTCGTCCTTGGAGGCGAACCACCGGTACAGCGTGGGCCGGGAGACGCCGGCCTGCAGCGCCACCTCGGACAGGCTCAGCTTGGTCTGTCCGCTGCGCCCGAGTACCTCTGCCGTGGCCACCAGGATCCGCCGTCGCGTCGAGGTGTCCTCGCCCGCATCGGCGGTCAACGGCTCTTTCACATTCCCGATGGTAATTGTTCGACCGTTACGCATCGGCCTGCCGCTGCGCGTTCATCCGATTCAGCAGCGCGTCCAGGTGGTCCCTGGTGAACCGGCCACCACTGAAACCGGCCAGCCGGTCCAGGGGCAGGGCGCCGACGAGGGTGAGCATATCGGCCGGTTCGGTTCCGACACCGAACAATTCGGTCAGCGCCGCAGTGAGGATCGGCGCAGCAACCGGATCGGCAAGAACCTCGCCCAGCGTGGACTCACGCGTGAACGACTCGGGCACGTCGTCTCCCGCGACGTGCACCGTGGTCTGCAGTCGCAGGTCGCGGCTGGATGCGGCGGCCCACAGCGTGTATTCGCCGCTGTCGACCACCCAGCGGCCGGCCCAGCGGGCGAGGTCGGTGCGCAACACGGGGATCTCGACGATGCCGGTGGCGCCGGGCTCCAGGATCAGTGAGCCGAACCCGACGAGCCAGCGCACCGGCCGGCTCGCCCGGGACACCGGCATACCGGCGTAGACCTGTACCACCTCCCTGCCGGCCCGGGTGCCGGTGTTGGCGACGGTCACGGTGACCGTCAGTCCGTCGCCGTGCTCGGCCACCTCCATGCCGCGGTAGTCGAAGGTGGTGTAGGACAATCCATGCCCGAACGGATATGTGACCGCCAGTTCCCGCGCGTCGTACCACCGGTAGCCCACGAAGATTCGCTCGCCGTACACGGTATGGCCGCGCTCGGGCGGAAAATTCAGATAGGCGGGCACGTCCTGTAGCCGCGCGGGCACCGTCTCGGCGAGGCGCCCCGAGGGGTTGACGTGACCGAACAGCACGTCGGCGATGGCTGCGCCGCCCGCCTGCCCGAGCAGTGCGCCGTCCAGGACGGCAGGGGCGAGCGCGGCCACCTCGTCCAATCGGACCACACCGCCGTGGGACAGCACCGCCACCGTGCGCGGCTGCACCCGCACCACCTCACGCAGCAAGTCGACCTGTTCGGCAGGCAGATCGATATGGGGACGGTCCAGACCCTCCGAGTCGGCCTCGGCGGGCAGGCCGAGAAAGACCACCGCGGTATCGGCGGCTGCGGCGAGGCGCGCGTCGTCGGCATAGGTCACCTCGTGATCACCGGCGACCCTGCGGATCTCGTCCAGTGCCGTGTCCAACCGGGTCGGGTTGACATGCGAGCTGCCGCCGCCCTGATACCGCGGTTGGGTGGCGCAGTGTCCGATCACCGCGATGCGGGACGGCCGCAGCGGCACTAACTCGCCGTCGTTCTTGAGCAGCACGATCGCCTGCGCGGCCGCTTGCCTGGCCAACAGGTGATGCGCTTCGGCGTCGAACGAATGGGTGTCGAATGATGCTGGGGCACTGGAGCTTTGTCGCGTCCGATCGGCCAGTCGGCGCACCCGCCCGGCGGCACGCGCTACCGCGTCACGGGTCAGATCACCGCGGCCGACCGCCTCGACGACATCGCGGTCGGACACCCCACCGGTGCCCGGCATCTCCAGGTCCAGACCGGCGGCCACCGCGGCCACCCGGTCGGCCACCGCGCCCCAGTCGCTGACCACCAGGCCGTCGAAACCCCATTCCCCGCGCAGCACCTCGGTGAGCAGCCAACGGTTCTGCGCCGCATACACCCCGTTGATCCGGTTGTAGGAACACATCACCGACCACGGCCGTGCGGTCCGCACCACGTGTTCGAAGGCGCGCAGGTAGATCTCGCGCAGTGTGCGCTCGTCGACATCGGAACTGGCTCGCATCCGGTCGAATTCGGCGTTGTTGGCGGCGAAGTGCTTCACTGCGGCGGCCACGCCGACACTCTGCACACCGCGCACCCACGCCGCGCCGAGCATCCCCGAGAGCAGCGGATCCTCGGAGAAGTACTCGAAGTTACGCCCGCACCGGGGGTCGCGTTTGATGTTGATGCCCGGCCCCAGCAGGACGTCGACACCGAGCGCCCGGCTTTCCCGGCCAAGGGCGGTACCGACCATCTCGACCAGATCGGGGTCCCAGGTCTGGCTCAGTCCGACCGCAGGCGGAAAGCACGTCGCCGCAACGCTGCCCTCGGAACCCAGCTGCCCTGCGCCGCTGTCGACCTGCTTACGTACCCCGTGCGGACCGTCGGTGAGCACCATGGACCGCACCGGGCCGACTGCCTTGGTGGTCCAGAAGCCGGCGCCGCTGCCAAGGGCGGCTTGGTCGGCCAGGTCGAGTTCTGCGGTATCGGCCATGGCGCCAGGCTACCGACGGGCCCGAAACGCCGGCCTGTCACGGCAAGTGCGAACTCCTTGTTGCGCAACCGCCGCGCGGTCAGAGGGTCAGCGGTACCAGCCGGCGCGGCGGGCCCACCAGTCGCGGGCGACGACGCCCAGGATGGCCACCGCGAAAAGGATCAGGAACACGTCCTCGACGTGACCGACGTGGTTACCGCGCAGCATGCACAGCAGGAAGATGGCCGACAGGATGCCGCCGATGTGGATCCAGGTGTGGTTTTCCTTCGACCAGCCCCACGCGGCGGACGGGACGTCTTCGACATCGACACCGTTGTGACGCTCGACCTCGGTGTTGGCCACGGCTGCTCCTCTTCCGTCCAGGTCGGTCCAGACTTTTCTGGCGTCATTCTGGCACACCCGGGCGATCACGCCCGACCGGCCACCCGATGTGGGTACTTTCCCAGGATGGCAGGCAGTCGCGTGAAATCCGTCGAACAGTCCATCGCCGATACCGACCAGCCGGGCACCCGGCTGCGCAAGGACCTCACCTGGTGGGACCTCACGGTGTTCGGGGTGTCCGTGGTGGTCGGTGCCGGCATCTTCACCGTGACGGCGAGCACCGCCGCGAACATCACCGGTCCAGCGATCTCGGTGTCCTTCGTCATCGCGGCGGTCACCTGCGGGCTGGCGGCGCTGTGTTACGCCGAGTTCGCCTCGACCGTTCCGGTGGCCGGCAGTGCCTACACGTTCTCCTACGCCACCTTCGGTGAGTTCACGGCCTGGATGATCGGCTGGGACCTGATCCTGGAGTTCGCGATCGGCGCAGCCGTGGTGGCCAAGGGCTGGTCCAGTTACCTGGGCACCGTGTTCGGATTCGCCGGCGGCACCGCCCAGATCGGACCGCTGACCCTGGATTGGGGCGCGCTGCTGATCGTGGCGGTGGTGGCCACCCTGCTCGCCTACGGCACCAAGCTCTCGTCGCGGTTCAGCGCGGTCGTCACCGCCATCAAGGTGTCGGTGGTGCTGCTGGTGGTGATCGTGGGGGCGTTCTACATCAAGGCGGCCAACTACACACCGTTCATCCCCGCACCGGAATCCGGATCCGACGCCGGGACCGGTCTGGACCAGTCGGTGTTCTCCGCGCTCACCGGGGCCACCGGCAGCCACTACGGCTTCTACGGCGTGCTGGCCGGGGCGTCGATCGTGTTCTTCGCGTTCATCGGATTCGACGTGGTGGCCACCACCGCCGAGGAGACCAGGAGTCCCCAGAGCGACGTGGCCAAGGGCATCCTGGCCTCGCTGGCCGTGGTCACCCTGCTCTACGTGTCGGTCGCGGTGGTGCTCACGGGCATGGCATCGCACTCCGACCTCAAACGTGCCGGCGGCGGGCACCCCAACCTGGCCACCGCCTTCGACCTCAACGGCGTGCACTGGGCGGCCAAGGTCATCTCGATCGGCGCGCTGGCCGGGCTCACCACCGTGGTGATGGTGCTGCTGCTGGGACTGTCCCGGGTGCTGTTCGCGATGTCGCGCGACGGGCTGTTACCGCGGCAGTTGGCCCAGACCGGTGCGCACGGCACCCCGGTGCGGATCACCATCCTGGTCGCGGTGCTGACCGCGGTGGCGGCCGCGGCGTTCCCGATCGGCAAGCTGGAGGAGATGGTCAACGTCGGCACCCTGTTCGCGTTCATCCTCGTCTCGGCCGGTGTGCTGGTGCTGCGCCGCACCAGACCCGATCTGGCACGCGGATTCCGCGTCCCGTGGGTGCCGCTGCTGCCGTTGGCCTCGATCGCCGCGTGCTTGTGGCTGATGCTCAACCTCACCGGGTTGACGTGGTTGCGGTTCGGGATCTGGCTGGTCATCGGAGTGGTGGTGTACCTGGCGTACGGCCGGCGGCACTCGCTGCTCGGCCGGCGCGAAGCGGCGTCCCGCTGAGGGCGGCACCGAGATGCGATGACGCGGGGTGGCGTGCGACATTAGCTCGGTGAGCGGAGCGTGTGGAGCAGGACATGGCTGACGTCTACCCGCGCGACATGATCGGCTACGGGCCCCATCCACCCGACCCGCGGTGGCCCGGCGGAGCCAGGATCGCCGTGCAGTTCGTGCTCAATTACGAGGAGGGCGCGGAGAACTCGGTGCTGCACGGTGACGCGGGCTCGGAGACCTTCCTGTCCGATGTCATCGGTGCGCAGGCCTTCCCGAATCGGCACCTGAGCGTGGAGTCGCTGTACGAGTACGGTTCCCGCGCGGGTCTGTGGCGGGTGCTGCGCGTGTTCGACCGGCGCGGTCTGCCCCTGACGATCTTCGGGGTGGCCATGGCCCTGGCCCGTAACCCCGAGGCGGTGGCCGCGTTCACCGCCCGCGGCGACGAGATCGCCTGTCACGGGTTGCGCTGGGTGAGTTACCAACTGGCCGACGTCGAACTGGAACGCGACCACATGGCCCAGGCCGTCGCGCTGCTGACGGAGCTGACGGGGGCACCTCCGCTGGGCTGGTACACCGGCCGGGATTCACCGCACACGCGGCAGTTGGTGGTCGAGCACGGCGGGTTCCTGTACGACTCGGATTCCTACGCCGACGACCTGCCGTATTGGACGCGGGTCGGGCAACGCGACCATCTGGTGGTGCCCTATACGTTGGACACCAACGACATGAAGTACGTGTCGACCAGTGGATTCCCCAGTGGTACAGAGTTTTTCGACTATCTGAGGGATGCCTTCGACGTGCTCTACGCCGAGGGTGAAGCTGGTGCGCCCAAGATGCTGTCGATCGGTCTGCACTGCCGGCTGGTGGGGCGGCCCGCCCGCATCGCCGCGCTGGAGCGATTCCTCGACCACATGCAGAGCCATGACGCGGTCTGGGTCACCCGCCGGGTCGACATCGCCAGGCACTGGATCGAGCACTTCCCGCCGACAGCGTGATGGGGGGAGTCGGCCGGGGGACGAGCGGCGCCCCGCGCGCTGCGGGGGTTTTGCGCGACTGGGGCGCCGCTCGTGGTCTGTTGTGGCGCAGGCGATTACGCCGGCGGCATCAACACCGTGTCGATCATGTACACCGTCGCGTTGGCGGTCTTGACCCCGCCGCACACCAGTCCGGCGTCGTTGACCTTCAGGTCGGGGCCGGCGCCGGTCACCGTCACCGTGCCGCCCTGCAGGGTCTTGTGCTCACCGGCGATCTGCGTGGGTGCGGCCTGCCCTTCGACCACGTGGTAGGTCAGGATCTTGGTCAGCAGATCGGAATCGGTCTTGAGCTTGTCCAAGGTGGCGGCGTCGATCTTGGCGAACGCCTCGTCGGTCGGTGCGAAGACGGTCAGCCCGGGGTTGCTGTCCAGCGTCTCGACCAGGTTGACGTTGGGGTTCAGTTTGCCCGATAGCGCCGCGGTCAGCGTTGTGAGCTGGGGATTGTGGGAGGCGGCGACGGCGACGGGCCCCTGCGCCATGCCGGCGACCGAACCCGGTCCGGTGGGCACCTGCTGGGCGTAGGCGGCACACCCGTTGCCGACCAGGCCGGCGGCCGGATCGGCCATGGCCGCCGTGGAGGTCGCCGATGGCGACGTCATCGCCATGCTGGTGGACGTGCTCGCTTCGGAAGAGGAGGCGGCGGTGGACGAGGAGTCCTTCGAACAGGCAATGCCGCCGAACAGGGTGAGCGCCGAAAGGCCCACGACCGCCAGGGTTTTCGATTGAGCTCTGGTCATCACTGTCATTACTCGAATCTGTCGGGGAGCGGCCTCCGTGACCGCCCTCACCCTGTTATTCGGCCCCGGTCCCGCACCGGATGGGTCGCTGTCCCGACGGCGCCGCGATGGTGCGGTGACCTCGATACCGACGTATGCCGGTCTGCGCGGCACAATGGAGCAGTGACGAGACACGGCGGGCAGGCGCGCAGCAACCGCGGAATGTCCGAACGGATTCGGGTTCTGCTGCTCGGCAGCACCGGTTCCATCGGTACCCAGGCGCTGGAGGTCATCGCCGCCAATCCGGACCGTTTCGAGGTGGTGGGGCTGGCCGCCGGCGGTGGCAACCCCGACCTGCTGGCCCGCCAAGCCGCCGAGACCGGTCTGCGCAATATCGCGGTCGCCGACCCGGACGCGAATATCGAGGCCGCCTACCGCGGACCCGACGCGGCCACCCGCATCGTCGAGGACACCGAGGCCGACGTGGTGCTCAACGCCCTGGTCGGGGCGCTCGGCCTGAAACCCACCCTGGCCGCCCTGCACAGTGGGGCCCGGCTGGCCCTGGCCAACAAGGAGTCGCTGGTGGCGGGCGGCCCGCTGGTGCTGGCCGCCGCCGCGCCAGGGCAGATCGTCCCGGTGGATTCCGAGCATTCGGCGCTGGCACAGTGCCTGCGCGGCGGCAGCGCCGACGAGGTCGCCGCACTGGTGTTGACGGCGTCGGGCGGGCCGTTCCGGGGCTGGACCGCCGACGCGCTGGAAAGCGTCACCCCGGAGCAGGCGGGAGCCCACCCCACCTGGTCGATGGGGCCGATGAACACCCTGAATTCGGCATCTTTGGTCAACAAGGGCCTGGAACTGATCGAGACACACCTGCTGTTCGGTATCGACTACGACCGCATCGAGGTGGTGGTGCACCCGCAGTCCATCGTGCATTCGATGGTGACCTTCACCGACGGTTCCACGCTGGCGCAGGCCAGCCCCCCGGATATGAAACTGCCGATCGCGCTGGCGCTGGGCTGGCCGGACCGGGTACCGGGGGCGGCCCCGGCGTGCTCCTGGACCACCGCGTCGACCTGGACATTCGAACCGCTTGACGCGACGGTGTTCCCCGCGGTGGAACTGGCGCGCAGCGCCGGTCGACGAGGCGGCTGCCTGACCGCGGTGTACAACGCGGCCAACGAAGAGGCGGCCGAGGCGTTCCTGGCCGGCCGCATCTCGTTTCCGTCGATTGTGCGAACGGTTGCCGACGTGCTGCACGCCGCAGACCAATGGGCGGCCGAACCCGCTACCGTGGAAGAAGTACTCGACGCTCAGGACTGGGCAAGAGCCGCGGCTCAGCGCCTGATCCGCAGCGCACCGACGCAGGAGGTCACCGCAGCCCGATGATGTTTGCTATCGGCATCGCGTTGTTCGCGCTGGCCATTCTGGTCTCGGTGGCCCTGCACGAATGCGGGCACATGTGGGTGGCGCGCGCCACCGGGATGAAGGTGCGTCGCTACTTCGTCGGCTTCGGGCCCACGGTGTGGTCGACCATGCGGCCCAACAAACTCGGCCACACCGAGTACGGCCTCAAGGCGGTGCCGCTGGGTGGGTTCTGCGATATCGCGGGGATGACGTCGGTCGAAGAACTGGCCCCCGACGAGCGCCCCTACGCCATGTACCGGCAAAAGGTGTGGAAGCGCGTTGCGGTGCTCTTCGCCGGGCCGGGCATGAATTTCCTCATCGGTCTGGTGCTCATCTACGCCATCGCCGTCATCTGGGGCCTGCCCAATCTGCATCCGCCGACCACCGCGATCGTCGGCGAAACGTCTTGTGTGGCACCGCAGATCAGCAAGGGCGGGGACAACCCCTTCGGGCCGTGCCCGGACCCGGGGCCCGGGCCGGCCGCGGCGGCCGGAATCCGGCCCGGCGACACCATCGTCAAGGTCAACGGCACCGACGTGGCGACCTTCGCCGATATGGCCGCCGCCATCCGCAAGTTGTCCGGTCCGATCCCGGTGGTCTACGAACGCGACGGCCAGCGATTCGCCACCGTCGTCGACGTCGCCAGAACGCAGCGCTACGCGGACAAGGACGCCACCGCCACGGTCACCGTCGGTGCCATCGGCGTCAGCGCGGCCCAGCCACCGGGACCCGCGCAGTACAACCCACTCACGGCGATCCCGGCCACGTTCACGTTCACCGGGGACCTGGCCGTGGAACTGGGTAAGTCGCTGGCCAAGATCCCCACCAAGGTCGGCGCCCTGGTGAATGCCATCGGGGGCGGTGAACGCGACCCCGAGACCCCGATCAGCGTGGTCGGCGCCAGCATCATCGGCGGCGACACCGTCGATCACGGGCTGTGGGTGGCGTTCTGGTTCTTCCTGGCCCAGATGAACTTCGTGCTGGGGGCGGTGAACCTGGTTCCGCTGCTGCCGTTCGACGGCGGCCATATCGCGATCGCGGTGTTCGAGAAGATCAGGAACATGATCCGCGCGGCCCGCGGCAAGGTCGCCGCGGCGCCGGTGAACTACCTGAAGCTGATGCCGGCCACCTACGTGGTGCTGGTGTTCGTCGTCGGATACATGTTGCTGACCGTCACCGCCGACCTGGTCAATCCCATCAGACTGTTCCAATAGTCAGACCCCGAAGTTTGGAGATGAAGTGACTTCCATCGGTCTGGGCATGCCGGCCCCGCCGGCACCCACCCTGGCTCCGCGTCGCAAGACCCGTCAGCTCAAGGTCGGCGACGTGGGGGTGGGCAGCGACTCGCCGATCTCGGTGCAGTCGATGTGTACCACCAAGACCCACGACATCAACGCGACGCTGCAGCAGATCGCCGAGTTGACCGCGTCCGGCTGCGACATCGTCAGGGTGGCCTGCCCACGCCAAGAGGATGCCGACGCCCTGCCGATCATCGCCAAGAAGGCGAACATCCCCGTGATCGCCGATATCCATTTCCAGCCGAAGTACATCTTCGCCGCGATCGACGCGGGCTGCGCGGCGGTGCGGGTGAATCCGGGCAACATCAAGGAGTTCGACGGCCGGGTCAAGGAGGTGGCCAAGGCCGCCGGCGCGGCGGGCATCCCGATCCGGATCGGGGTGAACGCCGGTTCGCTGGACAAGCGGATGCTGGAAAAGTACGGCAAGGCGACCCCGGAGGCGTTGGTCGAATCCGCGCTGTGGGAGGCCTCGCTGTTTGAGGAACACGGTTTCGGCGATATCAAGATCAGCGTCAAGCACAACGACCCGGTCGTCATGGTCGCCGCCTACGAGCAGCTGGCCGCCCAATGCGACTATCCGCTGCACCTCGGCGTCACCGAGGCCGGACCGGCTTTCCAGGGCACCATCAAGTCGGCCGTGGCGTTCGGCGCGCTGCTGTCCAAGGGCATCGGCGACACCATCCGGGTGTCGCTGTCGGCGCCGCCCGCCGAAGAGGTCAAGGTCGGCACCCAGATTCTCGAGTCACTGAACCTGCGGCCGCGCGGTTTGGAGATCGTGTCGTGCCCGTCGTGCGGGCGGGCCCAGGTGGACGTCTACACCCTGGCCAACGAGGTGTCGGCCGGTCTGGACGGGCTTGACGTGCCGTTGCGGGTGGCCGTGATGGGGTGCGTGGTGAACGGGCCGGGGGAGGCCCGCGAGGCCGACCTGGGTGTCGCGTCCGGTAACGGCAAGGGCCAGATCTTCGTCAAGGGCGAGGTGGTCAAGACGGTGCCCGAGGCGCAGATCGTCGAGACGCTCATCGAGGAGGCGATGCGGATCGCCGCGGAAATCGACGGCGGGGCCGGCGCGCAAGGAAGTCCCTCCGGTCCGCCAGTTGTCACCGTAAGCTGAAACCTGGCGCTGTGAGCGGGGTCACCCGGGTCAGGTCAGCCACTCGGTTCGGGAACGTTTCAGAAAGAAGCTCCATGTCGGCTCCGCCCCTGTACCGCCTCACCGACGAGCGCCGTGTGACCGTGGTGCGCGACCTGGATTCGGTGCGCGAGGTATTGGAAGCGGACCCGGTCGGTGCGTGCATGGTGGCGTGCCGGGTGCTCGACCACGGCGTCGACCCGAATGCGATCGGCGGTGAGCTGTGGGCGCGGGGCCGCGCCGCCGAGTCCCTGTGCTACGCCGGGGCCAACCTGATCCCGCTGCGCGGCGGACCCGATGACATCGCCGCCTTCGCAGAGAAGGCGCTCAGTGCGCCGCGGCGATGTTCGTCACTGGTCGGGCGGGCCGAGTTGGTGCTTCCGTTGTGGCAGCGCCTCGAGGCGGGCTGGGGCGCCGCGCGTGACGTGCGCGACGATCAACCGTTGATGGCGTTGTCCGGGCCGCCCCACTGCGCCCTGGATCCCGCGGTACGGCCGGTGCGGATGGACGAACTCGACGCCTATCTGGTGGCGGCCATCGAGATGTTCATCGGTGAAGTCGGGATCGACCCGCGGATGGGCGACGGCGGCCGCGGATACCGGCGCCGGGTGGCCGGCCTGATCGCGGCCGGCCGAGCCTGGGCCCGCTTCGAGGGCGGTGAGGTGGTGTTCAAGGCCGAGGTCGGGTCCCAGTCGCCGACGGTGGGCCAGATCCAGGGGGTGTGGGTCCATCCGGCGTGGCGGGGTCGAGGGCTCGGTGCCGCCGGAACCGCCACGCTGGCCGATGCGGTGCTGCGCGGCGGCCGGATCGCCAGCCTGTATGTCAACGGCTACAACCATGTCGCGCGCGGCACCTACGCCAAGATCGGCTTCACCCAGGTAGGTACGTTCGCGACCGTTCTGCTGGACTGAGCGCCCGATCACGGTTCGGTCTCGGTGCGCCTCCACCGTCTGCGGTTGTCACATCTTTAACATTTGCCTCAATGGCAACGATCACCTCATCAGTCTCGCGCGCGGCCGCGGCCGCGATGGCCGTCGTCGCGACCGCCACCACGTTGAGCGCCTGCACACCCAAGCCGAACGGCCCCGAGCCCACTGCCGAAGCGTTCTTCGCCGCATTGTCGACCGGAAACACCACGGCGGCAGCGGATTTGGCCGATCATCCGGCGCAGGCCCAGGCCGCGCTGAACGAGGCGTGGTCCGGGTTGCAGGCCAGCCGGCTGGACACCCAGATCCTGGGATCCAAGTACGCCGGGGACACCGGAACCATCAAATACCGCTACAGCTGGCACCTACCCAAGGACCGGGTATGGACATACGACGGCGAACTGAACATGATCCGCGACGAGGGGCGCTGGGAGGTGCGGTGGAGCGCCACCGGCCTGCACCCGCAGCTCGGTGAGAATCAAACGCTGGCGTTGCGCGCCGACCCGCCGCGCCGAGCCTCCGTCAACGAGCGTGGCGGCACCGACGTGCTGGTTCCCGGCTACCTGTACCACTATGCGTTGGACGCGCGGGTGGCCGGTGCCGACCTGATGCCGACGGCGCGGGCGGTGGTCGACGCGCTGCGGCCATTCGACGACACCCTGGATCCGCAGCGGTTGGCCGAGGAGGCGAGCTCGTCGACCAAGCCGCTGGACCTCATCACGCTGCGCAAGGACGACAACGACCGGGTGTCGGCGGCCATCGGCACGCGGCCGGGCGTGGTGATCACCCCGCAGCCCGAGATGATGCCCACCGACGAGCATTTCGCGCCGGCCATCATCTCGGAGGTCAAGAAGGCGGTCTCGGCCGACCTGGTGGGGCAGGCCGGCTGGCGGGTGGTCAGCGTCAACCAGAACGGGGTTGACGTCGACGTCCTCAACGAGGTCCCTGGCAACCCGGCCCCGTCGGTCACCATCAGCCTGGACCGCGCGGTGCAGAACGCCGCGCAGGACGCCGTGAACATGGTCGGCAAGAAGGCGATGATCGTGGCGATCAAGCCGTCGACGGGGGAGATCCTGGCGGTCGCGCAGAACCCCGCCGCCGACGCCGACGGCCCGACGGCCACCATGGGGCTCTACCCGCCGGGATCGACGTTCAAGATCGTCACCGCGGGCGCGGCGATCGAGCGCGACATGGCCACGCCGAACACCCTGCTCGGTTGCCCCGGCACGCTGGAGATCGGCCACCGGGTCGTGACCAACTACAACGCCTTCGACCTGGGCACCGTGCCGATGTCGCGGGCGTTCGCGAACTCGTGCAACACCACCTTTGCCGAATTGGCCAGCACCATGCCACCGCGCGGTCTCACCCAGGCCGCCGCCCAGTACGGTCTCGGCGCCGACTTCGTGGTGGACGGCATCCCGACGGTCACCGGATCGGTGCCGCCAACGGTCGACCTCGCCGAGCGCACCGAAGACGGGTTCGGCCAGGGCAAGGTGCTGGCCAGCCCGTTCGGGATGGCATTGGTGTCGGCTACCGTCGCGGCCGGGAAAACACCGGTGCCCCAGCTCATTCTGGGCCGGCAGACCCAGGTGACCGACGCCGGGACGCCCATCTCGGACAAGATGCTGGACGCCGTGCGGCCGATGATGCGGCTGGTGGTGACCAACGGCACCGCCAAGGAGCTCAACGGTCTGGGTGATGTCCGCGGCAAGACCGGTGAGGCCGAGTTCAACGGCGGCTCGCATGCCTGGTTTGCCGGATACCGCGGCGATCTGGCGTTCGCCGCCCTGATCGTCGGCGGCGGCAGCTCGGAGTACGCGGTGCGGATGTGCCGGGACATGCTCAAAGGCCTGCCGCCGGACTATCTGGCTTGAGTGTCCGGGACCGGTCCTCGGTAGCCTGGGGGCCGGAGGAAACCATCATGACAGGCCTTGACGATCACGCGCCGCTGCGCGTCTCGGACGCCGACCGCAACGGCACGCTGCGGCGGCTGCACAATGCGGTGGCCCTGGGGCTGATCGATATCGGCGAGTTCGAGGAGCGCTCGGCGCTGGTCTCGGCGGCCCGGTTGCATACCGACCTGGACCAGCTCGTCGGTGACCTGCCCGGTCCCGGTGCGATCGTGACCTCGGCGGCCGACCGGGTCGAGCTGCGCGGCGTGCTGGGTTCGCTGAAACGACACGGTGAGTGGGTGGTGCCCAGCCGGCTGGCCCTGCACCGACGGATGGGGTCGGTGGACCTCGACCTGACCCGCGCGCGGTTCGCGGGACCGATGATCGTGGTCGAACTCGATCTCAAGTTCGGCGGGCTGGACATCCGGCTGCCCGATGGGGCCAGCGCGTCCATCGACGATGTGGAGGTCGTCGTGGGCAGTGCCACCGACCACCGTAAGGATGCTCCCGCCGAAGGCACCCCGCACATCGTCTTCACCGGCAAGGTGGTCTGCGGGTCGGTGGACATTCGCGGTCCGCGACGCTCCTGGGTGCCGCCGCGGCTGCGCAACGTCACGGGGGCTCGCGCACCGCGCCGCTGAGGATCGCCTGGCCACCGCCGATGCCGGTGGCCGCAGGTGCACCATTACGCTGGGGGACATGCCTGTGCGTGCGCCCCTTCGGTCCGGTGAGTTGTCCCCGACCCTGCCGGTGCCCAAGTCCATTCCTCGTCCGGAGTACGCCTGGAAACCCACGGCCCTCGAGGGGCACGAGCCGTGGGTGCAGACCCCCGAGGTGATCGAGAAGATGCGGGTGGCGGGCCGGATCGCCGCCGGCGCGCTGGCCGAGGCCGGTAAGGCGGTCGCACCCGGCGTGACCACCGATCACCTGGACCGCGTGGCGCACGAGTACATGATCGACCACGGTGCCTATCCGTCCACGCTGGGCTACAAGGGCTTCCCGAAATCCTGCTGCACGTCGCTGAACGAGGTGATCTGCCACGGCATCCCGGATTCCACTGTCATCGAGGACGGTGACATCGTCAACATCGACGTCACCGCGTACATCGATGGCGTGCACGGTGACACCAACGCCACCTTCTTGGCCGGGGACGTGTCCGAGGAACACCGGTTGCTGGTGGAGCGGACCCACGAGGCGACCATGCGGGCCATCAAGGCGGTCAAGCCCGGCCGGCAGCTCTCGGTGGTCGGACGGGTCATCGAGTCCTACGCTAATCGCTTCGGGTACAACGTTGTTCGCGATTTCACCGGTCACGGCATCGGCACCACATTCCACAACGGGCTGGTGGTGCTGCACTACGACCAGCCGGCCGTCGACACCGTGCTGGAACCCGGGATGACGTTCACCATCGAGCCGATGATCAACCTGGGCTCGCTGGACTACGAGATCTGGGACGACGGCTGGACGGTCGCCACCAAGGATCGCAAGTGGACCGCGCAGTTCGAGCACACGCTGGTGGTCACCGCGGATGGCGCCGACATCCTGACCCTGGCGTGACCGGCGGCGCCCTGCTGGTCGCCGGCACCACCTCCGACGCCGGCAAGTCCATGGTCGTCGCGGGGCTGTGCCGATTGCTGGCCCGCAAGGGAATCCGGGTGGCGCCGTTCAAGGCGCAGAACATGAGCAACAATTCGGCGGTCACCGTCGAGGGTGGGGAGATCGGCCGCGCGCAAGCCATGCAGGCCCGCGCCGCGGGCCTGGCGCCCAGCATCCGGTTCAACCCGATCCTGCTCAAACCCGGCAGCGACCGCACGTCGCAGCTGGTGGTGCGCGGCCAGGTTGCCGGGACCATGGCTGCCGGCGACTATTTCAGCAGGCGCACCGAGCTGGCCGCCGTCGTCGCCGATGAATTGGCCTCGCTGCGAACCGAATTCGACGCGGTCATCTGCGAGGGCGCCGGATCGCCTGCCGAGATCAACCTGCGGGCCACCGACCTGGCGAACATGGGTCTGGCGCGCGCCGCCGGGCTGGCCGTGCTGCTGGTCGGCGATATCGACCGCGGTGGCCTGCTGGCGCACCTGTTCGGCACCGTCGCAGTGCTCGAGCCCGAGGATCAGAAACTCATCAGCGGATACCTGGTCAACAAGTTCCGCGGTGATCCGGCGCTGCTGGCCCCGGGGCTGGACCAACTGCGGGACCGGACCGGCCGGCCGACCTACGGCGTCATTCCCCACCTCGACTCGCTGTGGTTGGACACCGAGGACTCGCTGTCGGTAACCCCCGGTGCCACCCTGGGTGACCCGGGCGCGCCCGTCGGGCGGCAGTGGCTGCGGGTGGCGGCGGTGCGACTGCCCCGCATCTCGAACTCGACCGATGTGGAGGCGCTGGCCTGTGAACCCGGCGTGCTCGTGCGTTGGGTCGCCGACCCGGCGGATATCGCCGATGCCGACGTGGTGGTCCTGCCCGGCAGCAAGGCCACCGTCTCGGATCTGTCCTGGTTGCGGGAGCGGGGCCTGGCCGAGGCGGTGCTGGCGCATGCGCGGGCCGGGCGTCCGGTGCTGGGTGTGTGCGGCGGGTTCCAGATGTTGTGCCGGCGTATCGACGATCCGGTGGAGTCGCGGGCCGGGGCGGTGGACGGCCTGGGTCTGCTGGACGCCGATATCGTCTTCGAGCCGCAGAAAACCCTGCGGCACTGGGAGACCCCGCTGCACGGTTACGAGATCCACCACGGTCAGGTCCGTCGCTCCGGTGCGCAGGACTGGCTCGGCATCGGCCTTCGCGACGGTGCGGTGTTCGGTACGCACTGGCACGGACTGCTGGACAACGACGATATTCGCCGGCCCTGGCTCGCCGAGGTGGCGCAGGCCGCCGGCTGCACCGGCTTCGTGGTGGCCGACGACACCGATGTGCGGTCCCGACGGGACGCGCAGCTGGACGTGATGGCCGACGCGCTGGCCGCGCATGTCGACCTCGACGCGGTGCTCGCGCTACTGGACGGTCCGCCACGGCGGCCGGTGATCTCCTCGACCACCGGCCCCGCCTGACCGTACCGGTGTCGACCTGGAATCCGCAGCGGGACAACAGGAGTGGTTTTCGCTGACCGCACTCCCACGGGTCGCGCGACGGTGCACCCCCGCCACTTCGGCCGATGCCGGTAACCTGGGGCGATGACGGCCCGGCTGGTGGCGGCGGCGTTGACCGCCCTGGTGGTCGGCGGCTGCGGCGACGTGGTGACCGGGACCGCGACCTGGCCGGGGGCCAGGCTGCGGAACGTCCTGCTGACCGCGGCGGATTTTCCGGCCGGTGTGCGCTACGACCGACTCGTCGAGCAACCGGGTGCGCCCGACGGCGCCGGTGGACCGCCGTCCATGTTGTCCACCCCAGAGGGGTGCAGTGACGGTTTCACGCGCGTGATCGCCGCCTCCGCCGAACGCGGCGCGGGCAGCGCTGCCAAATACAGCGTCAGCTATGACGGCGCTCGCATCGTCGTGACCGTGCTGAGCTGGCAACTGGATCTGGACGGCATCACTGCGACCGCGCAACGGTGCGCGCGTTATGAGACCTTTTTCGACCGGTCCATGCCCGGTATCCCGATGACCACCACCCGGCTGGCCACCGACCGCCCCGGCGCGCTGGTCTACGAGCAAACGATGCAGCTCGGCGTGGAGCGCACCAGCGTCTACTCGTCGTTCGAAAATGTCGACGGGATGGCTGTTTTCGCGGTCGCCTTCCCGACGCCGGATCCCGCCGTGCCGGTCCGGGCCACGCTGCCGCAAACCTTCCTCGATATCGTCGGCAACCAAGCGAACCGTGTCGCGCGGCGCTGACAGCCGAGTTGCAGACGGCGAAAACGGCCATGTCCGACCGGCTGATGTCCTAGCGTGACCCAATGCCTTCGACCATGGTGACCGTCGACGGGGTCCCCGTCGCCGTGGAGGTGGCCGGTCCTGACAAGGGCGGCGTGGTGGTGCTGCTGGGCGCCGCGGCTCCCGGTGCCCGGGCCTACGACGGCGTGTGCCAGCGGTTGCACAACGCGTCGCTGCGAACCATCGTCATCTACCCCAATCCGCAATTGACGGCCGACGTGGTGGTGGGGGTGCTCGACGCGCTCGGGGTGCGGTGGGGCCTGCTGGTCGGGGACCGCCTCGGCGGTGAACTGGCCTGGCGGCTGGCGGCGACCCGGCTCGACCGGTTCATCGGCCTGGTGGCGATCGACCGAGGCCACCCACGGGTGGCTGACCAGGCCGGGGTCATCCCCGACGAGACCTGCCCGCCGGTCGAGATGAACACCACCGTGCTGGTGAGCAACCCCGCCGCGCACGCGGTGGGGGTCGCCAGCCAGCGCTACGTCTACGGTGAGTACCGCCTGGTGGAGTTACTCGGCCGGCGCAATGCCGGTGAATCCACCGCGCAGGTCGCCACCGAGATCGTCATGCGCACCAGTACGTGGTAGCCGGAGCGCTCAGGCGTCCGTCAACTCCCCACCGGTGATGTCCACCTGCTTCACCGGACCGGTGAACCAATGCTTCACGGACACATGCCAGTAGATGTACAGCAGCACGAGCACGGTGCCGACCAGGATCGGCGTGTAGTTGACGAACTTCCACTCGAAGCTCGCATCCCATGGCGCGCCGCCGATCGAGGTGGGGAACATGGCGATGATCGACGTAATGATGATCTCGGCGAGGGCCACCGGCGCCATCCACTTGTGGTGGCCACGCAGGTTCCATTTGCCCAGCGGGAACGAATCACCGGCCTTCCAGCGGTAATAGATCGGCACCGCGAAGCACAGGTACAGCCCGACGACGCCGATCGAGACCACGGCGAAGAAGGCGACCGGCACCGGGGCGCCGTTGATGTCCACCTTGACCAGTGCCGGCAGCGTCAGCAGGGCGGCGATCGCGGCGGTGATCATCACGGCATTGGCCGGTACCCGGTTGGCGTTGATCTTCGACCACAGCTGGTGCCCGGGCACCGCACGGTCCCGACTGAACGCGAACAGCATCCGCGATGCGCTGGTCTGGCAGGCGGTGGTGCAGAACAACTGGCCCGCAGTCGAGATGAACAGCACGATGCCGACCCACTTCGAGTCCATGGCCTGGGTGAAGATGGTGGCCACCGCGCCACCGCCGGCGGTCACCCCGTCGACATCCTGGACCGCGAACAGGAACGTCAGCAGCAGGATCCAGCCGCCGATCGCGGAATAGAAGATGGACCGCCAAATGCCTTTGGCCGCACCGTCGGCCGCGCTCTTGGTTTCCTCGGACAGGTGCGCCGACGCGTCGTAACCGGTGATCGTGTACTGGGTCAGGATCGCCGACATGGGCAGCACGAAGAACAGGAACGCCAGGCCCGAGGTCGAGCCGCCGAAGAAGCCGGTGTTGTTGACGGTGGTGGCGAACACGGTGGAGAAGCTGGCGTGTCGCGCGGGGATGGCCCACAGGATGACGATCACCGCCACCGCCCCGAAGACGTGCCACCACACCGAGATGTTGTTGATGACCGCCAGGAGGTGCGATGAGAAGATGTTGATCACCGCGACCACCACGAGGATGGCCAGGAACATGATGAACACCCTGGTCAGGCTGTAGCCGGCCGCCCAGCTCTCGCTGAAGGTGCTCAACGTGAGGTCCAGGAAGGTGGCGCTGCCGTAGGCCACCGACGCCAGGATGGCGATCAGGCCGATCAGGTTCAGCCAGCCGGTGTAGAAACCGGCCTTGGGGCCGCCGAGCTTGGCTGCCCACCAATAGATTCCACCGGAGGTCGGGAATGCCGAGACCAGCTCGGACATGCAGAGCCCGATGATCAGGATGAAGACCGCGATGATCGGCCAGCCCCAGGCGATGGCGGCCGGGCCGCCGTTGTTCCAGCCCAGGCCGAACGAGGTGAAACACCCGGCCAGGATGGAGATGATGGAGAACGAGATGGCGAAGTTGGAGAAACTCGACCAGGACCGGTGCAGTTCCTGGGTGTAGCCGAGGCTGGCGAGATGCCGTTCGTCCTCGTCCAGCAGTTCGTGGCCTTCTGGCACAGCAGTCTCCTTGTCGACGGCCCCCCGGATCTAGGGGGAGAATAGGCCCCTATTGGTCTGCTGTCCTACCTTTGAGGTGACGGTTGTGTAAATGTGTAGGTGAATAACCGTCGAAGACAACGCGCCTGCGGTAGTCACAGGGCGGTAATGGTTGACTTCTCGTCGTAGAGAGGGAGCGTTCTGCATGCTGACGCAGTTCGAGCTGGAGCGTCTCGTCGCCGACGGGGACGTGGACACCGTCATCGTCGGGTTCACCGATATGCAGGGCCGCCTCACCGGCAAACGGGTGTCCGCGCGGCTGTTCGTCGAGGAGGTCGCCGCCCACGGGGCCGAATGCTGCAACTACCTGCTGGCCGTGGACGTCGACATGAACACCGTCGACGGTTACGCGATCTCCAGTTGGGCGACCGGCTACGGCGACATGGTGATGACCCCGGATTTCGGCACCCTGCGGTTGTTGCCGTGGCTACCCGGTACCGCACTGGTGATGGCCGACCTGTCCTGGACCGACGGTCGTCCCGTGCTCCAGGCGCCGCGCAGCATCTTGCGCCGGCAACTCGACCGGCTGGCCGACCGTGGGCTGGCCGCGTTCGTCGGGACCGAGCTGGAATTCATGGTGTTCGAGGACACCTACCGCGCGGCCTGGGCCGCCGACTATCGCGGTCTGACACCGGCCACCGACTACAACGTCGACTACGCGATGCTGGCCTCGACCCGGATGGAGCCGCTGCTGCGCGACATCCGCCGCGGGATGGAGGGCGCCGGCATGTACTGCGAGGGCGTCAAGGGCGAGTGCAACCTCGGTCAGCAAGAGATCGCCTTTCGCTATGACGACGCGCTGGTCACCTGCGACAACCACACCATCTACAAGAACGGTGCCAAGGAGATCGCCGACCAGCACGGTAAATCGCTGACCTTCATGGCGAAATTCGATGAGCGGGAAGGCAACAGCTGTCATATCCACGTCTCTTTCCGTGGCACCGACGGCGCCGCCGTCTTTTCCGACGACGCCGACCCGCAGGGCATGTCGGCGATGTTCCGCAGCTTCGTGGCCGGCCAGCTGGCGACTCTGCGTGAGTTGACGCTGTTCTATGCTCCGAATATCAACTCCTACAAGCGCTTTGCCGACGGCAGCTTCGCCCCGACGGCGGTGGCGTGGGGTATGGACAATCGCACCTGCGCTCTTCGGGTGGTGGGGCACGGGCAGGGGATGCGGATGGAATGCCGGGCCCCTGGCGGGGACGTGAACCAGTACCTGGCGGTCGCGGCATTGATCGCCGGCGGCCTGCACGGCATCGACGAAGGACTCGAACTGGAAGAGGCATGCACCGGCAACGCCTACACCGGTGGCGCCCAGCGCCTGCCCACCACCCTGGCCGAGGCGGCCGACCTGTTCGCGGGCTCGACGGTGGCCCGCGCGGCGTTCGGTGACGACGTCGTCGAGCACTATCTCAACAACGCTCGTGTGGAACTGGCCGCGTTCAACGGGGCCGTCACGGATTGGGAAAGGAGAAGGGGCTTTGAGCGCCTCTGACCAGAACCCCGGGTCACCGCGGCCGGTCATCGGACTGACCACCTACCTGCAGCAGGCGCAGACCGGGGTGTGGGATGTGCAAGCCAGCTTCTTGCCCGCCATCTACATCGAAGGGGTCAATCTCGGTGGCGGTACCGCGGTGCTGTTGCCGCCCCAACCGCACGGTGCCGAGGTGGCCGAACGGGTGCTGCGTGGCGTCGACGGGCTGATCATCACCGGTGGCCGCGATGTCAACCCGGAAAGCTATGGCCAGCAACGGCACTCGGCGACCGACGAGCCGGCCGGCCCGCGCGACGAATGGGAGTTCACGTTGCTGCGGGCGGCGCTGCGCCGCGGCATGCCGGTACTCGGGATCTGCCGCGGGGCCCAGGTGCTCAACGTGGCGCTCGGCGGTACCTTGCATCAGCACCTGCCCGATGTACTCGGCCACACCCGTCATCAGCAGGGCAATGCGGTGTTCTCGACCTCCCACGTGCAGACCGTTCCGGGCACCCGGCTGGCCGCACTCATCGGGGAATCCTCGGATGCCCAGTGCTATCACCACCAGGCGATCGACCGGCTCGGCGACGGGCTGATCATCAGCGCCCAGGACACCACAGACGGGGTGATCGAGGGCGTGGAGCTGCCAGGTGATCAGTTCGTCGTGGCGGTGCAATGGCATCCAGAGGAGCGGCTGGACGATCTGCGGTTGTTCGCCGGCCTGGTGCAGGCGGCGGCCGAGTATGCGACGGAAAGGGTTTCATGAGCACGTGTGAGGTCATCAACCCGGCGACCGAGGAGGTGTTGCGCACCGTCGAGTTGCTCGACGAAGCGGCGGTCGACGATGCGGTGGCGGCCGCGGTGGTCCCCCAGCGGCGGTGGGCGCGGCTGGCGCCCGCCGACCGGGCGGGGGCACTCCGCGCGTTCGCCGCGGCGGTCGATGCCCACCTCGCTGAGCTGGCGGCGCTGGAGGTGGCCAACTCCGGGCATCCGATCGGCCAGGCCGAGTGGGAGGCCGGGCACGTCCGCGATGTGCTCACCTATTACGCGGCCAGCCCGGAACGTTTGTCCGGCAAGCAGATTCCGGTGGCCGGCGGCCTGGACGTCACCTTCCACGAGCCGCTCGGCGTGGTCGGGGTGATCACCCCGTGGAATTTCCCGATGACCATCGCGGCCTGGGGGTTCGCCCCGGCGCTGGCCGCCGGTAACGCGGTGCTGCTCAAGCCTGCCGAGTGGACACCGCTGACCTCCATCCGGCTGGGCCAGCTGGCTCTGGAATCGGGCCTGCCCGAGGGACTCTTCCAGGTGCTGCCGGGAGCGGGTCCGGTGGTGGGGGAGCGCTTCGTCACCCATCCCGACGTGCGCAAGGTGGTGTTCACCGGCTCGACCCGGGTCGGCACCCGGGTGATGGCCGGCGCCGCCGCGCAGGTCAAGCGCGTCACCCTGGAGCTGGGCGGCAAGAGCGCCAACATCGTCTTCGACGACTGCGACCTGGAGCGCGCCGCGGCCACCGCACCCTACGGGGTGTTCGACAACGCCGGTCAGGACTGCTGTGCCCGCAGCCGAATCCTGGTGCAGCGCAGCATCTATGACCGGTTCATGGAGCTGCTGGAACCCGCGGTCAAGGGCGTGGTGGTGGGTGACCCGACCGCACGCGACACCGAGATGGGACCGCTGGTGTCCAAGAAGCACTGGGAGTCGGTGGCGGCCTACGTCCCCGGCGACGCACCGGTGGCCTTCCGCGGGTCGGCGCCGGCCGGACCCGGGTACTGGTTCGCCCCGACCGTGCTGACGCCGACCCGTGGCGACCGCACCGTCACCGAGGAGATCTTCGGGCCGGTCGTCACGGTGCTGCCGTTCGAGGACGAAGCCGACGCCATCGCGATGGCCAATGCCACCTCCTACGGGTTGTCGGGATCCATCTGGACCGACAATGTGTCTCGCGCCCTTCGGGTTTCGCGGGCCGTCGAGGCCGGGAACCTCAGCGTCAACTCGCACTCGTCGGTGCGCTACACCACGCCGTTCGGCGGATTCAAGCAGTCCGGACTGGGCCGTGAGCTGGGCCCGGATGCGCCTTTGTCGTTCACCGAAACCAAGAATGTTTTTATTGCAATCGAGGAGAGCTAGATGGATCTGACTCAGCGGCTGAAGGACAAGGTGGCCGTCATCACCGGGGGTGCCAGCGGGATCGGGCTGGCGACGGCCAAGCGGATGCAGGCCGAGGGCGCCATCGTCGTCATCGGCGATGTCGATCCGGTGACCGGACAGGCCGTTGCCGACGAGCTCAACGTCACCTTCGTCCAGGTCGACGTGTCGGACCAGGACGCGGTGGACCATTTGTTCGACACCGCCGTGCAGGTGCACGGTGGACTGGACATCGCGTTCAACAACGCCGGGATCAGCCCGCCCGACGACGACCTGATCGAGAACACCGAGCTGCCCGCCTGGCAGAAGGTGCAGGACATCAACCTCAAGAGTGTGTACCTGTGCTGCCGGGCCGCCCTGCGGCACATGGTTCCCGCGCAGCGGGGTTCGATCATCAACACGGCGTCGTTCGTCGCGGTGATGGGGTCGGCCACCAGCCAGATCTCCTACACCGCGTCCAAGGGCGGGGTACTGGCCATGTCGCGGGAGCTGGGGGTGCAGTTCGCCCGCCAGGGCATCCGGGTGAACGCACTGTGCCCCGGCCCGGTGAACACCCCGCTGCTGCAGGAACTGTTCGCCAAGGATCCCGAGCGGGCGGCGCGGCGCCTGGTGCACGTGCCGGTGGGGCGGTTCGCCGAGCCCGAGGAGCTGGCCGCCGCGGTCGCGTTCCTGGCCAGTGACGACGCCTCGTTCATCACCGGCTCGACCTTCCTGGTCGACGGCGGTATCAGCGGCCACTACGTCACGCCGCTGTGAGTCGGTAGGTTTGCCACGATGTCGCAGCCCGATCGGTTGTCCGAGCCGCTGACCGCAGGTGAGCGCCCCGCCGCGGAGGCGGCGGCATCGGCGTTGTTGCGTCCGGTGCGGCTCGGCAATGCCTTCGAGGACACCGTCGGTCGGCTGTTGGAGACCATCCGGCTCGGGGTGCTGGAACCCGGGGCGTCGCTGCCGCCGGAACGGGAGCTGGCCGCCCGGCTCGGGGTCAGCCGCGACACCGTCCGGGAAGCGATCAGGTCGCTGGCCGACGCCGGGTATCTGGTGTCCAAGCGGGGCCGCTACGGCGGGACCTTCCTGGCCACCGAGATGCCTGCGCTGCCGGCCAGTGCCGACGGTCTCACCCGCGAGGAGATCGACGACGCCGTGCGGCTGCGCGAGATCCTCGAGGTTGGCGCGGCCCGGATGGCGGCCGCGCGCACGCTGACCGCGGTGCAACGGGAGGGATTGTGGTCGCGGCTGGGCGATGTCCGTGACGCCGACCCCGGCGACTACCGGCGGTTGGATTCCCGACTGCA
Source organism: Mycolicibacterium sp. J2 (assembly GCF_026240945.1). Lineage (GTDB taxonomy): Bacteria > Actinomycetota > Actinomycetes > Mycobacteriales > Mycobacteriaceae > Mycobacterium. The sequence goes on along the minus strand of NZ_JAPFPY010000003.1, from coordinate 179,558 downwards.
CCTGGCGATCGCCGAGGCCGCCGGGTCGCCGTCGCTGGTGCCACTGGTGGCCCAGAACAGGATGCGGATCAACGCGCTGCTGGACCAGATTCCGCTGTTGTCCCGCAACATCGCCCATTCCGACGAACAGCACGAGGCCATCGTGATGGCGATCCTGGCGGGGGACACCGAGGGCGCCGGGGCGGCGATGGCGGCCCATGTCGCGGGCTCGGCGGCGCTGCTGCACGGCTTCCTCGACTAGGGACTTGTGCACGTTCGGTCACGGTGAGCGTTACGAAACGTGCACACATCACTACGATCAGGACGTGGCCGGACCTGCAGACCCCGATGTCGACACCGACGGGTGGGCGCGGCGCTTCGATCTGCTGTCCGATCCGCACCGGCTGCAGATCCTGCTGGCGCTGCACCGGGCGCCCGGCATCTGCGTCGGTGATCTTGCCGGTGTGCTGGGGCGCTCGGAAAATGCCGTGTCCCAGGCCCTTCGGGTGCTGCGTGACCAGGGCTGGGTGTCCAGCACACGGGCGGGGCGCATGGTGTCCTACCGCCTCGACGACGACGTCGTGCACGACCTGCTGCACTGGATCGGCGCCAGGCACAACTGATCATCTGTTCAGGTAGACAGATATCGCGTCGGGTCCTACGCTGCGGTGATGTCATCGCGATTCGACCGGGCCGACTGGATGTCCATCGCCGGCATCGCCGGCGTGGTCGCGGTACTGCATGTATTCGGTTGGGGCGTCCTCATTTTCGGCGTCGCGCCACAACACATCACGTTGGGGTCGGCCGGTGTGTTCGGTGTCGGGCTCGGGGTGACGGCCTATCTGTTGGGTGCCCGACACGCCTTCGACGCCGACCACATCGCCGTCATCGACAACACCACCCGCAAGCTGGTGGGTGAGGGCACCCGGTCGCTGTCGGCCGGGTTCTGGTTCTCGCTCGGGCATTCCAGCGTGGTGTTCGGGCTGGCGCTGCTCCTGGCCCTGGGTGTACGGGCCGTCGCGGGCCCGGTGCAGGACGACGGTTCGCCGATGCTGGCCACGCTGGGACTCATCGGTTCGGTGGTGGCCGGCACGTTCCTGCTGCTGATCGGCTTGACCAATCTGTTCGCCGCGGTGGGCATCGCCAAGGTGTTCCGGGCCATGCGCCGCGGCGAGTTCGACGAGCGGGAACTGGAGCGTCATCTGCAGAATCGGGGACTGCTCGCGCGGTTGGTGGGCCGGGTCATGCACCGGGTGGACAAGCCGTGGCATCTGTATCCGGTCGGCTTCCTGATGGGCCTGGGTTTCGACACCGCCACGCAGGTGGCGCTGCTGGTGCTGGCGGCAGGCACGGCGGCCTTCACCCTGCCCTGGTACGCGGTGCTGGTGCTGCCGGTGCTGTTCGCCGCCGGGATGAGCCTGTTCGACAGCCTGGACGGGATGTTCATGGCCCGCGCCTACGGCTGGGCGTTCCTGAAGCCGATCCGCAAGGTCTACTACAACCTGACCGTCACCGTGCTGTCGGTGCTCGTCGCGTTGGCCATCGGCGTCATCGTGCTCACCGGGCTGCTGGTGGATCGACTCGGCATCACGTCCGGCCCGCTCATGGTGATCGGTTCGGCGGACCTGGAATTCGTCGGCTTCTCGATCGTCGGCATGTTCGTGCTCACCTGGGTCATCGCGATCGGGGTGTGGCGGTTCGGCCGGATCGAGGAGCGCTGGGACGCCACGCCGGCGGCTTAGAGCAGCCCCAGCAGTGCGTTCTCGATCACCTCGGGAAGCGCGGGGTGAATCCAATATTGATGGGTGGCAACCGCTTTGGCGGGCTGACCGAAACTCATCGCCTGGATCAGGGGCTGGATGATGGAGGACGCCTGGTAGCCGAGGATATGCGCGCCGAGGATCCGGCCGGTGGCGCGCTCGGCGATCACCTTGGCAATTCCGGTGGTGTCCTCCATCGCCCAGCCGTACGCGGTGTCGCCGTACGCCTGCACCTTGACCACGATGTCGTGGCCGGCCTCGCGGGCCTGCGCCTCGGTGAGCCCGACCATCGCCATCTGCGGGTCGGTGAACACCGCCGAGGGCACGAAACGATGATCGCTGGCCACCATGGCAGCGGTGTCGTCCCAGTCCAGCAGCAGGTTGTGCCGCACCACCCGCATCTCGTGGTTGGCCACGTGCTTGAGCTGGAATTCCGAGGACACGTCGCCGAGCGCGTAGACGCCCCGGGCGGTGGTGCGCTGGTACTCGTCGACAGCCACCATGCCGTCCCGGACGGTGACGCCGGCGAGTTCGGCGTCCAGTAGGTCCCCGTTGGGCACCCGGCCGGTGGCCACCAGCAGCATGTCGGTGTCGAGTTCGGAGCCGTCGTCGAGCTCGAGTACGGTGCGCGCGCCGTCGGTGCGGGACCCGATGACATTGACGTGGGTGCGCAGATCCCATTTCGCCGCGGCCAGTTCGGTGAAGCGGTGACAGATCGTCTCATCGCAGTGCGTCAGCATGCCGGGTCCGCGCACCACCACGGTCACCCGCACGCCGAGTGCGGAGAACACGTGCGCGAACTCCGCGGCCACGAATCCACCGCCCACGATCACCATGTGCTCGGGCAGCTCCGCGATCCGCATGATGGTGTCGCTGGTGTGGTAGGCCACCCCGCAGTCGCGGATCGCCGGTGGCACCGTGGCCCGCGACCCGGCGGCGATCACCACCTGATCGGAGCTGAATTCGTCGCCGGCCTCGGTGCGCAACAGATAGCGACCGTCCTGTACCCCGGTGAACCGGGTGTGGCTGGCGTAGACGTCGATATTGGGCAGGCTGCGCTTGTACGCCGCGCCGGAGGCCGCGATCGGATCGATCCGGCCGAAGACCCGTTTCACCATATCGGGCCACCGCACCCCGTCGATGTGCGCGTCGATGCCGAACCGCGCGGAATCGCGGATGGTGTGGGCCACCTCGGCGGCGTAGACGAACATCTTGGTCGGGATGCAGCCCACGTTCAGGCAGGTGCCGCCGAAGGTGCCCTGCTCGGCGATGGCGATCCGCATCTGGCCGTAACGGGCGTCGAAGCCGGCGTCCGGGATGCTGTTGCCCGAGCCGGTGCCGATGATGGTCAGGTCGTAATGCTGCACGCGTTGGGCCTATCCGGATTGTGTTGTGGTGGAGGGATTTCGGTGGTCGATCTCGGTGAGATGCCAGCTGAGCCAGGCATCGAGTTCGCGGTACGCGTCCGCGCGCGGGCCGGCCAGCGACAAGAACACGTCGTGTTTGGCGTCGGTGATCGGCACGATGGTGCCGCGGTTGCCGACGCAGCCGGCCCACCGCGCGATCTGCGCGACGTCGAGCACGGCGTCACCACGCTGGATGGCGTCGGGATCCTTGGATTCCGGGACGCTGTGCCCCGACCGCAGGATCAGTGACGGCACCCCGACATCCAGGCCGCGGTGCAGCCGGGCCTGCGCGCGCCGGATCGCGTTGATCCAGCCGAAGGTCACCGGGAAGCCACCGACCGGTTTCCACTGCAGGTTGTAGTCGAACTCCCCGGCATAGTCCCGGTGCAAGGTGGTGCCGTAGCCGCCCTGGCCGGTCGGGCGGCGGATCACCTGCGTGGTGCGCCACCGGGCCAGCGCGCGCAGCGCCACCGACGTCGGAGCGCTGCGCAGGATCGACGGCCCGTGCAGATCGAACCAGGGGCTGTTGAGCACCAGGCCGGTGATCCGCCCGGTGGTGCGGTGGCGGCGCAGCCGATCCAGCCACAGCGTCACCACCAGCCCGCCGGCCGAGTGCCCGTAGATCAGCACCTCGTCGCCCTCGACATGCTCCAGGGCGGTCTCCAGCGCGACGTCGTAGCGCGCCAGGTCGGTGGTGAAGTGCGGGGTTTGCCCTTCCCGCCAGGAGCGGCCGCATTTGGGCAGGTCGACCGCGTACACGGCATAACCGCGGGCCGCGAACCGGTCGGCCAGTTCGGTGTGGAAGAAGTAGTCGGTGAACCCGTGCACCAGCACCACGGCGCGGGACTGCATCGGGGCCTGCTCTGGGGCCGGTTCGCGCCGCACCAGGGTGGCCACCAGGTCGCCCTCACCGTCCGGATCGGGGCCCAGCGGCATGGTCAATTGCCGATAGCCGGACAGGACGTCGGGCTCCCATTGCACCTGAGCATGGCCCTGCGCTGCCGTCACGGGTTCACCCTAGCGGCGTGGTGACCGAAAGCACCCGGCACGGCCCGTTACCCGGCGGATGCGTCGCGATAACCTGAGGACCACAAGAACCGTCGCGTACCGCTGCGGCGGGCCGTGCGAAACGAAGGACAGCCAACGGTGTCTGACCCCAAGGTAGCCAAGACCGACGTCGTGCTCGTCGGCGCCGGAATCATGAGCGCGACCCTCGGCGCGTTACTGCGCCTGCTCGAGCCGAACTGGTCGATCACCCTGATCGAACGTCTCGACGGCGCCGCCGCCGAGAGCAGCGATCCGTGGAACAACGCCGGCACCGGCCACTCCGCGCTGTGCGAGCTGAACTACACCCCACAGAAAACCGACGGCACCATCGACATCGCCAAGGCTGTCAACGTCAACGAGCAGTTCCAGGTGTCGCGGCAGTTCTGGACCTACGCCGTGGAGAACGGCGTGCTGCCCGACGTGCGCAACTTCCTCAACCCCATCCCGCACGTGTCCTTCGTGCACGGTGCGGGCAACGTCGGCTACCTGAAGGCGCGCTACGAGACGCTGGTGCGCAACCCGCTGTTCGCGACGATGGAATTCATCGACGACGCCGACGAGTTCGCGCGCCGCCTGCCGTTGATGGCCGAGAAACGTAATTTCTCCGAACCGATCGCCCTGAACTGGACCCAATCCGGTACCGACGTGGACTTCGGCTCGCTGTCGCGCCAGCTCATCGGCTATGGCGCCGCGCAGGGCATGACCACCCTGTTCGGTCACCAGGTGCGCGGCCTGCGCAAGGAGTCCGACGGCACGTGGACCGTGAGCTACGTCAACCGGCGCACCGGCGAGAAGTACAAGATCAACGCCAAGTTCGTCTTCGTCGGCGCCGGCGGCGGCGCGCTGCCGCTGCTGCAGAAGTCCGGGATCAAAGAGGCCAAGGGCTTCGGCGGCTTCCCGGTCGGTGGGCAGTGGCTGCGCACCGGCAACCAGGAATTGGCGGCCCGTCACCAGGCCAAGGTGTACGGCGCCCCGCCGCTGGGCGCGCCGCCGATGTCGGTGCCGCATCTGGACACCCGTGTCATCAACGGCAAGTCCTACCTGCTGTTCGGCCCGTTCGCCGGGTGGACGCCGAAGTTCCTCAAGCAGGGCAAGTTCACCGACCTGCCGTTGTCGGTCAAGCCGGACAACCTCGCCTCCATGATCGGGGTGGGCCTGACCGAGATGAGCCTGGTGAAGTATCTGCTCGGCCAGCTGGTGCTCAGCGAGGCCGACCGGGTCGAGGCGCTGCGCGAATTCGCGCCCAGCGCAAGGGATTCCGATTGGGAGTTGGACATCGCCGGGCAACGCGTGCAGGTGATCCGACGCAAGGGCGCCGGCGGGGTGCTGGAATTCGGCACCACCGTGCTCGCAGCCGCCGACGGCTCCATCGCCGGCCTGCTCGGCGCCTCACCCGGCGCGTCGACCGCGGTGCCGGCCATGCTGGACGTGATGGAACGCTGCTTCGCCGACCGCTACCAAGCCTGGCTGCCCAAGCTCAAGGAGATGGTCCCCTCGTTGGGTGTCAAACTGTCCACCGAGCCGGAGCTGTTCCGCGAGGTGTGGGATCACGGCACCCGGGTGCTGCAGCTCGACACGCCGGCGGCCGTGTGAGGCCGGTACGTCGATGACGGTCGCGTTGCGCCGCAGCTGGGCGCAGGATCTCGATGCCGCCACGCTCTACGAGATCCTCAAACTGCGCGTCGAGGTGTTCGTGGTGGAGCAGGCCTGCCCGTACCCCGAGCTGGACGGCCGCGACCTGCTCGCCGAGACCCGGCACTTCTGGCTGGAAAATGCCGAGGGCCAGGTGATTTCGACGTTGCGCCTGATGGAGGAGCATCCCGGCGGCGAGAAGGTGTTCCGGATCGGCCGGGTGTGCACCAAACGTTCCGAGCGCGGCAACGGCCACACCAACCGGCTGATGCAGGCCGCGATCGCCGAGGTGGGTGACTTCCCGTGCCGCATCGACGCGCAGACCTATCTGCAGGACATGTACGGCGCGCACGGCTTCGTCCGCGACGGCGACGAATACCTCGAAGACGGTATTCCGCACGTGCCGATGATCAGACCGGGTCTGGGAGCGGGGCAGCAGTAGTGACCTATCCGTTCAGCGCGCTGGTGGGTCACGACCGGCTCCGGTTGGCGCTCATCCTGTGCGCGGTGCGCCCGGATATCGGCGGTGTGTTGATCCGCGGGGAGAAGGGCACCGCCAAATCGACCGCGGTGCGCGGCCTGGCGACGGTGCTGGCCCAGGTCGACGCCGAAGCGAGGCTCGTGGAGCTGCCCATCGGCGCCACCGAGGATCGGGTGGTCGGCTCGCTGGATCTGCAGCGGGTGCTGCGTGACGGGGAACAGGCCTTCCAGCCCGGCCTGCTGGCTCGCGCGCACGGCGGCGTGCTCTACGTCGACGAGGTCAACCTGCTGCACGACCACCTGGTGGACGTGCTGCTGGATGCGGCCGCGATGGGCCGGGTGCACATCGAACGCGACGGTATCTCGCACAGTCACGACGCCCGATTCGTGTTGGTGGGCACCATGAATCCGGAGGAGGGCGAGCTGCGGCCGCAGCTGCTGGACCGGTTCGGGCTCACCGTGGACGTGGCCGCGTCGCGCGATGTCGACGTGCGTGTCGAGGTGATCAGGCAACGGCTCGCCTACGAGGCCGACCCCGCGGGTTTTGCCGAGCGTTACGCCGGCCAGGATGCCGAGCTGGCCGGCCGAATCGCATCGGCCAGGGCAGCCGTGGCCGATGTGGTGTTACCGGACAGCGAATTACGGCGGATCGCCGCCCTGTGCGCGGCCTTCGACGTGGACGGGATGCGCGCTGATTTGGTGCTGGCGCGTACCGCTGTGGCGCACGCGGCCTGGCGCCGGTCGGATACCGTCCAAGAAGAGGACATCCGCATCGCGGCGGAACTGGCCCTGCCGCATCGGCGCCGCCGGGACCCGTTCGACGATCCCGGGCTCGACCAGGACCGCCTGGACGAGGCGCTGGCCGCGGCGGGTGAGTCCGACCAGGATCCCGAACCGGATCCTGAGCCGCCCGACGGGGGTGGCTCGACGGAACCCTCGGAGACCTCGAACGGTCAAGCGCCGCAGCAGAATTCCGGTAGCGGCGGCACCCGTCAGAGTGCGCCGCCCGCGGGCACGTTCCGCACCAGGGCGCTTCTGGTGCCCGGCGTCGGAGAAGGCGCCCCCGGCCGCCGGTCGCGGGCCCGCAACCGCACCGGCAGCACCATCGCCGCCACCGACGTACCCGGCCAAGGCCACGGCGTGCACGTGTTCGCGTCGCTGCTGGCCGCCGCGGGCAACCAGCGCCGGGCCGGCCGGCCGCAGATCGGCCCCGACGACATCCGGCGCGCGATCCGGGAAGGCCGCGAGGCCAACCTGGTGATCTTCGTCGTCGACGCCTCCGGCTCGATGGCCGCCAGGGACCGGATGTCGGCGGTCAGCGGTGCCACGCTGTCCCTGCTGCGCGATGCCTACCAGCGCCGCGACAAGGTCGCGGTGGTGACCTTCCGGCAGGACCGGGCGCAGCTGTTGCTGCCCCCGACCTCGTCGGTGTACATCGCCGGACGACGGTTGGCCCGCTTCGATACCGGCGGGAAAACCCCGCTGGCGCAAGGCTTGTTGGCCGCGCGGGACGTGATCCTGCGCGAGAAGGCCCGCGACCGCGCCCGCCGGCCGCTGGTCGTGGTGCTCACCGACGGGCGGGCCACCGGCGGCCCCGACCCGCTGGGCCGCACCGAGATGGCCGCCCGGCTGCTGGCGGCCGAAGGCACCGCCGCCGTCGTGGTGGACTGTGAAACCTCGTATGTGCGGCTGGGATTGGCCACCCGGTTGGCCGGGCAGCTGGGTGCCCCCGCGGTCCGGCTGAGCCAGTTGCAGGCCGGCGAGCTCACCTCGCTGGTCAAATCCGCAGCCGTCGAATCAGCAGCCTAGGAGATGACCGATGCCACAAGGGCAACCGCTGGCGATTCCGGACGACGGGCTGACCACCAAGGGGCGCCGTAACGCCCCACTGCTGGCCGTGCACACCGGGCCCGGCAAGGGTAAGTCGACCGCCGCGTTCGGTATGGCGCTGCGCGCCTGGAATCAGGGCTTCGATATCGCGGTATTCCAGTTCGTCAAGAGTGCGAAGTGGAAAGTGGGGGAGGAGAGCGCATTTCGTGCGCTCGGTCAGCTCCACGACGAGCGCGGCGCGGGCGGGCCGGTGCAGTGGCACAAGATGGGCTCGGGCTGGTCCTGGACGCGTAAGCACGGATCCGAGGTCGATCACGCCGAGGCGGCTCGGGACGGCTGGGCCGAGATCCGGACCAGGCTCGCCGAGGCACGGCACGACTTCTACGTGCTCGACGAGTTCACCTACCCGCTGAAGTGGGGCTGGATCGCCGTCGACGAGGTGGTCGAGGTGCTCACCGATCGGCCCGGCAACCAGCACGTGGTGATCACCGGTCGCGATGCGCCGCAAGCGCTTCTGGACGCCGCCGACCTGGTCACCGAGATGACCAAGGTCAAGCACCCGATGGACGCCGGCCGCAAGGGTCAGCGGGGCATCGAGTGGTAACCACGGTGCGCCGATGGTGACGCCCGCGGTCGTCATCGCCGCCCCCGCGTCGGGCAGCGGCAAGACCACGCTGGCCACCGGCCTGATGGGCGCGCTGCGCCGGGCCGGGCGCCGAGTCGCCCCGTTCAAGGTCGGGCCGGACTTCATCGACCCCGGCTACCACGCGCTGGCCGCCGGGGTGCCCGGACGCAACCTGGATCCGGTGCTGGTGGGGGAGGACCTGATCGGCCCGCTGTACCGGCACGGCAGCGCCGGCGCGGACATCGCGGTCGTCGAAGGCGTGATGGGCCTGTTCGACGGGCGCATCGCCGAGCATGCCGGCCCGGCCCGCGGTTCCACCGCCCAGGTCGCCGGACTGCTCGGCGCCCCGGTGGTGCTGGTGGTGGACGCCCGCGGCCAGAGTCAGAGCATTGCCGCACTGCTGCACGGGTTTTCGACCTTCGATACCACGCTGCGCTTTGCCGGGGTGATCCTCAACCGGGTGGGATCGCCGCGGCATGAGCAGGTGCTGCGGCAGGCGTGCGAGCACGCCGGTATCCCGGTGCTCGGGGCGGTCCCGCGGACGGCCGAACTCGAAGTGCCCTCGCGTCACCTCGGACTGGTCACCGCCGTCGAATACGGTCAACGTGCGACCGATGCCGTTGCGGCGATGACGGATCTGGTCGCCCGGCACGTCGACGTGCCCGCCGTGCTGGCCGCCGCCGGCGCCGGTGTCACCGCCGCGCCGTGGAGCCCGGCGACGGCCGAACCGGTCCGGGACGTGACGGTCGCTTTGGCGGCGGGGCGGGCCTTCAGCTTCGGCTACGCCGAGCACCGGGAACTGCTCGTGGCCGCCGGCGCCGATGTCGTCGACTTCGACCCCTTGGTCGAGGGGCTACCCACCGGCACGTCCGCGGTGGTGATACCCGGAGGCTTTCCCGAGCAGTTCACCGCCGAGCTGTCGGCCAATGCTGCGGTGCGCTCGCAGATCCGCGCGCTGGCCGGTGCGGGCGCCCCGGTGCACGCCGAATGTGCCGGGCTGACCTACCTGGTCGACGACCTGGACGGTGCGCCGATGTGCGGGGTGCTGACGGGCTCGGCGCGGTTCACCGAGCGGCTGACGCTGGGCTACCGCGACGCGGTGGCGGTCTCGGATTCGGCGCTGCACCGGGTCGGTGAGCGCGTCACCGGGCACGAATTTCACCGCACCACAGTCACTTTCGCGGCCGACTACGATCAGGCATGGGCGTTTGCCGGTTCGGCCGCCCGCCGGGCCGTCGACGGTGTCGTGCACCGGGGTGTGCACGCCGGTTACCTGCACACCCATCCGGCCGCCCACCCGCTCGCCATCACCCGGTTCGTGGCCGCGGCGCAAACCTTTAAGCTCAGCGCGTGACAGTGAGTGCCGCCGACGGAGGAGCAATTTGAGTTCGGAGAACGCCTACCTCGTCGGTCTGCGCCTGGACGGGCGCAAAGTGGTCGTCGTGGGCGGCGGCAGCGTGGCCCAGCGCCGGCTGCCGTTGCTGATCTCGGTGGGGGCCGATGTCCACGTGATCACCCGCGCCGCCACGCCCGCCGTCGAAGCCATGCACCCGATGACCCTGACGCTGCGCGATTTTCGTGACGACGACTTGGACGGCGCCTGGTATGTGCTGGCCGCCACCGATGACCCGGAGGTCAACGCCGCCATCGTCGCCGGGGCCGAGCGGCGCCGCATCTTCTGTGTCCGCGCCGACGTCGCCCGCGAGGGCACCGCGGTCACCCCGGCCTCCTTCGAGTTCGACGGGCTGTCGGTCGGTGTGCTGGCCGGCGGCGAGCACCGCCGTTCGGCGGCCATCCGCACCGCCATCCACGAGGCGCTCGCCAGCGGGGTGATCAGCGCCCACGCCCCCGACACCGTGCACGAGGGGGTGGCGCTGGTCGGTGGGGGGCCGGGCGACCCCGAGCTGATCACCGTGCGGGGCCGCCGGCTGCTGGCCCTGGCCGATGTCGTGGTCGCCGACCGGCTCGCCCCACCGGAATTGCTCGCCGAGCTGGCGCCGCACGTCGAGGTGATCGACGCCGCCAAGATCCCGTACGGCCGCGCGATGGCACAAGAGGCCATCAACAACGTCCTCATCGAACGGGCCAGGGCCGGCAAGTTCGTGGTGCGCCTCAAGGGGGGCGACCCGTTCGTCTTCGCCCGCGGCTACGAAGAGGTGCTCGCCTGCGCCGAAGCCGGGATTCCGGTGACCGTCGTGCCCGGTGTGACCAGTGCCATAGCGGTGCCTGCGCTGGCCGGCGCCCCGGTCACGCATCGGGCCGTCAACCACGAATTCGTGGTGGTCAGCGGCCATGTTGCGCCGGGCCACCCCGAATCGTTAGTGAATTGGAATGCGCTGGCCCAGCTGACCGGCACCATCGTGCTGCTGATGGCCGTCGAGCGCATCGAGTTGTTCGCCGACGCGCTGCTGGCGGGCGGCCGACCAGCGGATACGCCGGTTCTGGTGGTTCAGCACGGCACCACCGCCGCGCAGCGGACGGTGCGGGCGACGCTCACCGATGTCGCCGAAACCGTCCGCAGCGAGGGCATCAGACCGCCCGCAATCATCGTGATCGGGGCTGTCGCCGGTTTCGGCAGTTAAAGGATTCTTAAGATTACTGTAAGGTAACCGGTATGACGGCTCTCAACGACGCCGAGCGCGCGCGCGGAAACAATCGCGCGTTGCCGATGCGTATCGAGCAGGACGGGCCAGGGCGCAACAACCGGCTGCCGGCCTGGTTGCCGTCCTGGAACTTCATCGCCGCGGTCATCGCCATCGGCGGTATGCAGCTGCTGGCCACCATGGACAGCACCGTGGCCATCGTCGCGCTGCCCAAGATCCAGGATGAACTGGGACTCTCCGACGCCGGCCGCAGCTGGGTGATCACCGCGTATGTGCTGACCTTCGGTGGCCTCATGCTGCTGGGTGGTCGCCTCGGCGACACCATCGGCCGCAAACGCACCTTCATCGTCGGCGTGGCGCTGTTCACCATCGCCTCGGTGCTGTGCGGGGTGGCATGGGACGAGGCCACGCTGGTCATCGCCCGGCTGCTGCAGGGTGTCGGTTCGGCGATCGCCTCGCCGACGGGCCTGGCGCTGGTCGCCACCACCTTCCCCAAGGGGCCGGCGCGTAACGCCGCCACCGCCGTGTTCGCGGCGATGACCGGCGTGGGCTCGGTCATGGGCCTGGTGGTGGGCGGCGCGCTCACCGAGGTGTCGTGGCGGCTGGCCTTCCTGGTCAACATCCCGATCGGGCTGGTGATGATCCTGTTGGCCCGCAAGAACCTGCAGGAAACCGACCGGGCCCCGATGAAGCTGGATGCCGCGGGCGCCATCCTGGCCACCCTGGCCTGCACTGCGGCGGTGTTCGGCTTCTCGATGGGCCCCGAGCAGGGCTGGTTGTCGCCGATCACCCTGGTCTCCGGTGCCGCGGCAGCCCTGTTCGGCCTGGCATTCCTGTACGTGGAGCGCACCGCGGAGAACCCCGTCGTCCCGTTCTCGCTGTTCCGGGAGCGCAACCGGGTCGCCACGCTGGCCGCGGTGTTCCTGGCCGGCGGCGTGATGTTCACGCTGACCGTTCTGATCGGGCTGTACGTGCAGGACATCATGGGCTACAGCGCGCTCAAAGCGGGTATCGGCTTCATCCCGTTCGTCATCGCGCTCGGCATCGGACTGGGCGCCTCCTCGGTGCTGGTCTCCAAGTTCTCGCCCCGGGTGCTGGTCATCTCCGGCGGCGTCCTGGTGCTCGGCGCCATGATCTATGGTTCGACGCTCAACGCCGGCATCCCGTACTTCCCGAACCTGGTGCTGCCCATCACCGTCGGCGGCTTCGGTATCGGCATGATCGTGGTTCCGCTGACCGTCTCGGCGATCGCCGGTGTCGGGTTCGACGAGATCGGGCCGGTGTCGGCGATCGCGCTCATGTTGCAGAACCTGGGCGGGCCCGTGGTGCTGGCCATCATCCAGGCCGTGATCACCTCGCGGACCCTGTACCTGGGCGGGACCACCGGACCGGTGAAGAACATGAACCCCGCGCAGCTGCACGCCTTGGACCAGGGCTACACCTACGGCCTGCTGTGGGTGGCCGCGGTGGCGGTGCTGGTGGGCGCCGTCGCGCTGCTCATCCGCTACACCGCCGAAGAGGTCGCGCACGCGCAGGAAGTCAAGGACGCGCTGGACGCCGGCGAACTGGACTAGACGTTCAGTCGACCCACAGCCGCGGGTTCTAACCTGGCGCCGTGACCCGGCCACCCGCACCTCCTGAGTGATGGGGTGGCGGTACCTCGGCAGCCTGGCGTTGACCCATGGCCCGTTGCCGACCCTGATCGAGTGTGCCGTGCTGGCGCTGGTGGCCCTGGCCGTGATCCGTCGCGTGAGCCGGCTCGTGTTCACGGCGGCCGCGGTGGGCGGTCTCGGGCTGGCCGGTGCGGCGCACGCGTATCTCGGTTCCGTCGGCATCGCGGGCGACCCCGCCCCGCACCGCCTGTGGGTGTGGATCGCCTTGATGGGTTTCTGCGCCGTCGTCGCCGTGCTCGGCTGGCTGCGGGCCCGGTGGTGGCGCCGCGCCGTCTCCCTGGCGGCGGTGCCCGCCTGTGCGTTGTGCGCGGCGCTGCTGGTCAACCTGTGGGTCGGATACTTCCCGACGGTCGGCAGCGCCTGGAGTCGGCTCACCGACCCCGCCGTGCCCGATCAGGCCGACCGGATGACCGTCACGGAGCTGCAACTGGCTCATGTCCGTCCCGAGCACGGCGTGGTCCTGCCGGTGACGATCAGCGCGGCGGCGTCCAATTTCGGCCACCGCGACGAGCTGGTCTATCTGCCGCCGGCCTGGTTCGCCAGTAATCCGCCACCCAAACTGCCGACGGTGATGATGATCGGCGCACAGCTCAACACGCCCGCGGACTGGTTGCGCGCCGGTAATGCGGCGGCGATCATCGACGGCTTCGCCTCCGCGCACGGCGGTAACGCACCGGTCTTCGTGTTCGTCGATCCGACCGGCAGCTTCGACAACGACACCGAATGCGTCAACGGCGCGCGCGGCAACGCCTCCCTGCACCTCACCAAAGACGTGGTTCCGTACATGATCTCGAATTTCGGGGTGAGCCAGGACCGTGCCGGCTGGGGCATCATGGGCTGGTCCATGGGCGGTACCTGCGCGGTGGAACTTGCGGTGCGTCGGCCCGAGATGTTCAGCGCCTTCGTCGACATCGCCGGTGATCTCGGCCCCAATTCGGGCAGCCGGCAGCAGACCATCGACCGGTTGTTCGGCGGCGACGCCGACGCCTGGGCCGACTTCGATCCCGCCACCGTGATGCACAGGCACGGCCCCTACCGTGATCTCTCGGCACTGTTCGTGGTGCCCGACGGGGGTCCGGGCCGGGATCCGCTGGCCAATCCCGAGGGCCAAGACGTCGCCGCACGCACCCTGTGCGGACTGGGGAGCGGCTACGGGATCGCCTGCTCCGTGCAGTCCTGGCCGGGCAGGCACGACTGGCCGTTCGCGGCCCAGGCCTTCGCGGCCACGCTGCCGTGGCTGGCCGGCCGCATCGGCACGCCGACCGTGCCGCCCCAGCCCGTCGCCGCGCTACACGACGCGTGATCGGGCGGGGAGTGCCGCGCGCTCGGTAGGGTCGGGTGTCATGTCGGCGTCAGACCGTGCTGTCCCGCGCTTGTCGGATCGTGTGCTCGGGGTCGCGATCGTCGCGATCACCGGTATGCAGCTGATGTCGACGCTGGACGGCACCATCGTCATCGTCGCGTTGCCCCGCATGCAGGCCGAGCTGGCCATGTCCGACGCCGCCAAGAGCTGGGTGATCACCGCCTACGTGCTGACCTTCGGCGGGCTGCTGCTGCTCGGCGGCCGGGTAGGCGACGCCATCGGGCACAAACGGGCCTTCATCTCCGGGGTCGGGGTCTTCACCATCGCCTCGCTGGTGTGCGGGCTGGCCACCGAGCCGTACACCCTGATCGCCGCGCGGGCCGTGCAGGGCGTCGGGGCTGCGGTGGCCGCGCCCACCGGCCTGGCCCTGATCGCCACCACCTTCGCCGTCGGGCAGGCCCGCAACCAGGCACTGGCGGTGTCGGCGGCCATGCAGGGTCTGGGTTCGGTACTCGGACTGGTGCTCGGCGGTGCGCTCACCGGGCTGTCGTGGCGGCTGGCCTTCCTGGTCAATGTGCCGATCGGCATCGTGATCGTCTGGATCGCGGTGACCAGGCTCGCCGAGACGCGTCAGGCGCGGCTCAAGCTCGATGTCACCGGAGCGCTGCTGGCAACCCTGGCCTGTACCTGCGGGGTGCTGGTGTTCACCCAGGGCCCGCCGCTGGGCTGGACCGATCCCTGGGTGATCGGCGCCGCGGTGGCGGCCGTGGTGTTCTTCGTCGCCTTCCTGCTCGACGAACGCGGTGCGGACAACCCGCTGGTACCGCTGTCGATGTTCGACGATCGCAACCGGGTGGCCTCCTTCGCCGCCTACTTCCTGGCCGGCGGGGTGATGCTGACGCTGAGCGTGATGATCGGCCTGCTGGTGCAGGACGTGCTCGGCTACTCGCCGTTGCGGGCCGGGATCTGCTTCATGCCGTTCGCGCTGGCATTCATGGTCGGCAACGTGGTTGCCACCCGGCTGGCGCCGCGGGTGGCACCGCGGTGGGTGATCATCGGGGGCGGCGCGCTGGTGCTGGCGGCGATGCTGTTCGGTTCCACGCTGGACCGCTCCATCCCGTACTTCCCCGACCTGTTCCTGCCGGTGGTGGTCGGTGGCGCCGGCATCGGCGTCATCTCGGTGATCCTGCCGTTGTGCACACTGGCCAAGGTCGGGCCCCGCGAAATCGGCCCGGTGTCGTCGGTGACGTTGATGGTCTACAACCTGGGCGGGCCGTTGGTGCTGGTGGTGATCCAGGCGGTACAGACCTCACGCACCCTGTACCTCGGCGGCACCACCGGCCCGGTCGGGCAGATGACACCGGCCCAGCTGGACGCGCTCGGTCACGGCTACACGTACTCACTGCTGTGGATCGCCGCGATCGCGGTGCTGGTCGGGGTGGCCGCCCTGTTCATCGGGTTCTCCGCGCGGGATATCGCGCGGGCCCAGCACACCAAGGACGCGGTGGACGCGGGGGAGTTATGACCGAGCATGCACTGCCCACCCGGGCGCAGGTCTCCGATGCCGTCGCGGCCGCGGGCTGGCGGCTGGTGCTCGGTGCGCTGTACACCGAGGTCCGGGTGCCGTCCCTGATCGCGGCCGCCGCGGTGGCGGCTTCGGCGGCGGGGGTGGCCGGGGCCGAACAGCAGCGCCTCGGCATCGATGTGCGCGCCGACCGCGCGGTGCTGCGACTGAGGTCGCCGCTCGGTGTGACCGACGGCGATGTCCGGATGGCCGATGCGATCTCGGCCGCGCTCGTCGCGGACGGCCACGCCACCACGGTGGGCGCGGTGTCGATGCAGGCGCTGGAGATCGCCATCGACGCGCTCGACATCCCCGCGGTGCGACCGTTCTGGAAGGCCGTCACCGGCTACGTCGACGAGACCGGTGCCTCGGATCTGAGCGCGGGGTTGGTCGATCCCACCGGCCGCGGACCGGCGATCTGGTTTCAGCAGATGGATGCGCCGCGCACCCTCGGCGGGGGAGAACCCAGCGACCCGGGGAATCAGCCCAGGAACCGCATCCATCTCGATATCGACGTGCCCCACGACGAGGCCCCGGCCCGGCTGGAGGCCGCGCTGGCGGCCGGCGGCAGGCTGCTGTCAGACCGGCGGGCACCGGCGTTCTGGGTGCTGGCCGACGCCGAGGGCAACGAGGCATGCGTCTGCACCTGGCAGGGGCGTGATTGAGCTTTCCCGCTAGGCTGGCCCGCTGTGATCACCCGGATGTCCGAACTGTTCCTGCGCACCCTGCGCGATGATCCCGCCGATGCCGAGGTGCCCAGCCACAAGCTGCTCATCCGCGCCGGGTACGTCCGCCCGATCGGCCCGGGGCTGTACAGCTGGCTGCCGTTGGGCCTGCGGGTGCTGCGCAAGATCGAGGGCATCGTCCGCTCGGAGATGAACGCCATCGGTGGCCAGGAAATCCTGTTCCCGGCGCTGCTGCCGCGTGCCCCGTACGAGACCACCAATCGGTGGACGGAGTACGGCGACAACCTGTTTCGGCTGCAGGACCGCCGTAAGAACGACTATCTGCTCGGCCCCACCCATGAGGAGTTGTTCACCCTCACCGTCAAGGGCGAGTACTCGTCCTACAAAGATTTCCCGGTACTGCTGTACCAAATCCAGACCAAGTACCGCGACGAGGCGCGGCCCCGCGCGGGCATCCTGCGCGGCCGCGAGTTCGTCATGAAGGACTCGTACTCCTTCGATATCGACGAGGACGGCCTCAAAACCGCCTACCACGCGCACCGTGAGGCGTATCAACGCATCTTCGGTCGGCTCGGCGTGAAGTACGTGATCGTGTCCGCGGTATCGGGCGCCATGGGCGGCAGCGCGTCGGAGGAATTCCTGGCCGAGAGCCCGATCGGTGAGGACACCTTCGTCCGCTGCCTGGAATCCGGGTACGCCGCCAACGTGGAAGCGGTCATCACCGCCGTTCCGGAGGCGCGCCCCGCCGAAGAGGTGGCGGGGCTTCCGGCTGCGGTCATCCACGACACCCCGGACACCCCGACCATCGCCAGCTTGGTGGACTGGGCGAACGCGACCCTGCCTGGCACCACCACCGCCGCCGACACGCTCAAAAACGTGCTGCTCAAGGTGCGGGAGCCGGGTGGGGACTGGGAGCTGCTGGCCATCGGCATCCCTGGGGACCGTGAGGTCGACGACAAACGCCTGGGCGCGGCGCTGGAACCCGCCGAGTACGCCCTGCTCGACGATGCCGATTTCGCGGCCAACCCGTTCCTGGTGAAGGGATATATCGGCCCGAAGGGGTTGCAGGCCAACGGGGTTCGCTACCTGGTAGATCCGCGGGTGGTGGACGGTACGGCCTGGATCACCGGTGCCGACGAAAAGGGTAAGCACGTGGTGGGTCTGGTCGCCGGACGTGATTTCACCCCGGACGGCACCATCGAGGCCGCCGAGGTACGCGACGGTGACCCGTCGCCGGACGGTGCCGGTGTGCTCACCTCCGCCCGTGGTATCGAGATCGGCCACATCTTCCAGCTGGGCCGCAAGTACACCGACGCCTTCACCGCGGACGTGCTGGGTGAGGACGGCAAGCCGGTGCGCTTGACCATGGGCTCCTACGGCATCGGGGTGTCCCGGCTGGTCGCGGTGATCGCCGAGCAGCAGCACGACGAGTTGGGGCTGCGTTGGCCGGCGTCGGTGTCGCCGTTCGACGCGCATGTGGTGATCGCCAACAAGGACGCGGCCGCTCGGGCCGGTGCCGGCGAACTGGCCGGCGAGCTGGACCGGTTGGGTCTTGAGGTGCTGCTCGACGACCGCACGGCCTCCCCGGGTGTCAAGTTCAAGGACGCCGAACTGCTCGGTGTGCCGTGGATCGTGGTGGTGGGCCGCGGCTGGGCCGACGGTGTGGTCGAGCTGCGCAACCGGTTCAGCGGCGAGACCCGCGAGATCGCGGTGGACGGCGCCGCGGCCGAGATCGCGACCGCGCTCACCGGATAGGCGCTACTCGGTGCCGCCCGGGAACGCGAGCGTGACCGGGGCGGCGCCGAGCACCCGGCTCCACCGCGCGGCCAGTACCGCGCTCTGCGTCAGGGCGGTCACCGCGAACGAGCGGTCCTCGGTCGTGGTGGCTTGTTCGAGCACTGCGCGCCAGGCCACCGCGGTGTCCTCTTCCATCCGCACCGCCAATTGGGCGGCCTGGGTCGGATCCGACACCTCCAACGGCAGCTGATAGCCGACGGCGGGTAGCGGGGCGGCAACCTTGCGGGCGGTCAGCCGGGCGATCGCCTGCTCGCGCCGTTCGCGGTGCTGCGCCATGGCGTCGGCCACCAGGTCGTTCTCATCGGGCGTGGAGTGCGCCGACACCACGCCGTATCCGTAGATGTCGCCGTGCTCGGCGGCCACGGCATCGAACAGCGCCGCATCGGCCGGATCTGCCGGCCGGTTGGGGTCCGGTGCGGCCGGCTGGGCGGTCTTGGTCGCGGTCTGGGTGGTCGACGGTGTCGGCTGGGGCGAGGTCATCGGGCCGGTCCGGGATCGGCGAGGGCAACCTGGTAGGACGCCGTGCACGCCGCGGCGATGGAGCCCAGCAGCCCGGCCCGGTAGCCGGACAGGGTGGTCGCCAGGTGCGCGGCACTGTCGGCCGAGGTGTGCAGGGCTGCGGTCACGTCGGCGACCGTCGGGGCCGGGGCGGGCGTGCTCGCGGTGGTGCTCGTGATGGTGGTGTCCGGTGCGGAGGTGGTCGGCGTGTGGCCGCCGGTGATGCGGGTGATCTCGTCGGAAAGCGCCCTGGCGTGGGCCGCGCGCACCGAGGCCACGGCCGTCAGCGCAGGCATCACCGGCGGGCGCGCGGTGGTGGCGGCCAGCCCGGCCAGCCGGCTGTCGGCCTGCGCGCGCTCGAATTGCGCTACCAGATCGGCGAGTTCGGGTGGCGGGGGTGCGGGTGCACAGGCGGCTGCCGAGCCGAGCGCGGTCAGGGCCACGCCGGCGGGAAGCGCTGTGACCAACAGCCGCCGGCGAGAGATCGTGGGCAGGGCGCTCGGCACGCCCACATCCTGCCATGGCGGGTGGGGTGGTTCGTCGCTGCCGGCTGTTCGTTTGGCCAAAGCGGCGGCACGGCTGGCGTATCGTTTGGTAACCGATTCCTCGGGCCGTGCCCGTGGAATGTGTCCGCACAACTCAAGATGAGGAGCTCGCCGTGGCACCGGATGTCCCGCTGCTGCCTACACAGCAGCAAGTGCTCGAGCTACTCGACGGTGAGTTCGCGCGCGCCGGTTACGAAATCGAGGACGTGGTGATCAACGCGTCGGTCCGGCCGCCGCGCATCACCGTGGTGGCCGATGGTGACGACGGTCTGGATCTGGACACCATCGCGGCCCTGTCGCACACCGCATCGCAGGCCCTCGACGCGCTCGACAGCACCGGAACGGCGCCCTACGTGCTTGAAGTCACATCGCGCGGGGTCGATCGGCCACTGACCGAGGAGAAGCACTTCCGGCGCGCGCGCACCCGCAAGGTCGAGGCGGTGCTCGCCGACGGAACGGTGGTGATCGGGCGGATCGGCCATACCGGCGACGGTGCCGTGCACCTGGTGGTCAACGATCGCGGCAAGCTTTCGGTCCGGCCGATCCCACTTTCTGATATCGCCAAAGCTGTTGTACAAGTTGAGTTTTCGCAGCCCAATCAGCGTGAATTGGATCTGGTGGAGCAGTCTGGAAAGGGGAGCGACGCGTGAACATCGATATGGCGGCGCTACACGCCATCGAAGCCGACAAGGGCATTTCCGTCGACGTCGTCGTCGAGACCATCAAATCGGCCTTGCTGACGGCCTACCGGCATACCGAAGGCCACGAGGCCGATGCCCGGATCGACGTCGACCGCAAGACCGGCGTGGTGAAGGTGATCGCCAGGGAGAGCGATGCCGACGGCAACCTCATCAACGAATGGGACGACACCCCAGAAGGTTTCGGCCGTATCGCGGCGACAACGGCACGCCAGGTGATCCTGCAGCGGCTGCGCGATGCCGAGAACGAGCGGATGTACGGCGAGTTCGCCGCGCACGAGGGCGATATCGTCGCCGGCGTCGTGCAGCGCGACGCGCGGGAGAACACCCGCGGCAACGTGGTGGTGCGGGTCGGGACCGAGGCCAAGGGTTCCGACGGCATGATCCGGCCGGCCGAACAGGTTCCCGGCGAGCGCTACGAGCACGGCGACCGGCTGCGTTGCTACGTGATCGGCGTCAGCCGCGGCGTGCGCGAGCCCAAGATCGAGCTGTCCCGCACGCATCCCAATCTGGTGCGCAAACTGTTCGCGCTGGAGGTACCGGAGATCGCCGACAACTCGGTCGAGATCGTGGCCGTCGCGCGCGAGGCCGGTCACCGGTCCAAGATCGCCGTCACCTCCAAGGTGCCCGGGCTGAACGCCAAGGGCGCCTGCATCGGGCCGATGGGCCAGCGGGTGCGCAATGTGATGAGTGAACTGTCCGGGGAGAAGATCGACATCATCGACTTCGACGCCGACCCGGCGCGGTTTGTGGCCAACGCCCTGTCACCGGCCAAGGTGGTGTCGGTGACGGTCATCGACGAGGCCACCCGGGCGGCTCGGGTGGTGGTGCCGGACTTCCAGTTGTCACTGGCCATCGGCAAGGAGGGACAGAACGCCCGGCTCGCGGCGCGGCTGACCGGGTGGCGGATCGATATCCGCAGCGATGCCGCCGAGCCGGAAACGGCGTGAGGACGGCCGTCCCCGACACGCGATTCTGTCTGCGCGAACGGTGACGGTAGACTGAGCCGTGATCCAGCGCGAGACTCCGATTTCCCAGCCTCGTGCGCACCGTAGCCCTGATGGACCGGTGCGGACGTGTGTGGGTTGCCGGAAGCGAGAGTTGGCCGTCGATCTGCTTCGGCTGGCCGCTGTACTCGACGGGACCGGCCGATACGCCGTGACCGTCGACTCAGCGGGTAGCCTGCCTGGGCGGGGTGCGTGGTTGCATCCCGACCGGCAATGCCTCGAAGCGGCGACCCGGCGGCGGGCCTTCGCCCGAGCGTTCCGGATCACCGGTTCACCGGAGATATCCGCGGTGGTCGAGTACGTCGAAGCGATTCGGACACCCGACCGCCACGGGCAAGAGAACAGGTAGCGAAGAACATGAGCACACCGTGAAGTCCCGATGACCATGCGTCATAGCTAAACCCGAGGCGCGGCCCTACTACCGCTGTCGCCTCCAGACGAGGAGATGTAGTGGCAGGTAAGGCCCGCGTACACGAGTTGGCCAAGGAACTCGGTGTCACCAGCAAGGAAGTGCTCGCCCGACTTAGTGAACAGGGCGAATTCGTCAAGTCGGCATCGTCGACGGTAGAGGCCCCGGTGGCCCGCCGGCTGCGCGAGTCGTTCGGCGGCGGCAAGCCCGCCAAGTCCGCCCCCGCGGCGAAACCGGCCGCATCGTCGGGTGCCGCCCCGGTGCCGGGCCCGCGCCCCGGTCCGAAGCCGGCCCCCGCCGCCCCGGTCACCCCGCCGCCGGCTGCCCCGACTGTCAGTGCCCCGGTGCAGGAGCAGCCCGCGCAGCGTCCGGGTCCCCGCCCCGGCCCTGCGCCGACCCCGGCCGCCCCCACCCCGGCGGCGCCTGCGGCGTCTGCCGCCCCGGCCGCCCCGGCTGGGCCCGCCGAAGTGCGCCCGGATGCCCGCCCCGGCCCGCGTCCCGGCCCCAAGCCGGCCCCGCGTGCCCCGCGCGTCGGCAACAACCCCTTCTCGTCCCAGCAGCCGGTCGAACGTCCGGCCCCGCGTCCGGCGGCCGGCCCCGGTGGCCCGCGTCCCGGCCCGGGTGCCGGTGGTCCCCGTCCGGGGCCGCGCCCCGGTGGCGCCTCGCCCGGCAACATGCCGCCGCGTCCGCCCGGCGCCCGTCCGGGTGCCGTCGGCCGTCCCGGTGGTCCGCGTCCCGGACCCGGCGGCGGTCCGCGCCCCGGCCAGGGTGCACGTCCCGGCGGTGGCGGCGGTAACTACCGCGGCGGTGGCGCCGGCGGCGGTGCCGGTGCCGGTGCCGGCGGCGGTGGTTTCCGCGGTCGCCCCGGTGGCGGCGGCGCACCTGGTGGTGGCGGTGGCCGCCCCGGTCAGCGCGGTGGTGCCGCGGGTGCCTTCGGTCGCCCGGGCGGTGCCCCGCGGCGCGGGCGCAAGAGCAAGCGCGCGAAAAGGGCCGAATACGAGAACATGCAGGCCCCGGTCGTCGGCGGCGTGCGGTTGCCGCACGGCAACGGCGAGACCATCCGGCTGGCCCGCGGTGCGTCGCTGAGCGACTTCGCCGACAAGATCAACGCCAACCCGGCCTCGCTGGTGCAGGCGCTGTTCAACCTCGGTGAGATGGTCACCGCGACCCAGTCGGTGGACGACTCGACGCTCGAACTGCTGGGCAGCGAGATGAACTACGTCGTGCAGGTCGTCTCCCCGGAGGACGAGGACCGCGAGCTGCTGGAGTCGTTCGACCTCACCTACGGCGAGGACGAGGGCGGCGAGGAGGACCTCGAACAGCGTCCGCCGGTCGTCACCGTCATGGGTCACGTCGACCACGGCAAGACCCGACTGCTGGACACCATCCGCAAGGCCAACGTCCGCGAGGGCGAGGCCGGTGGCATCACCCAGCACATCGGTGCTTACCAGGTGGCCGTCGAACACGAAGGCGCCGAGCGGCTCATCACCTTCATCGACACCCCGGGTCACGAGGCGTTCACCGCCATGCGTGCCCGTGGCGCGAAGGCCACCGATATCGCGATCCTGGTGGTCGCGGCCGACGACGGCGTCATGCCGCAGACGGTCGAGGCCATCAACCACGCGCAGGCGGCCGACGTGCCGATCGTGGTGGCGGTCAACAAGATCGACAAGGAAGGCGCCGACCCGCAGAAGATCCGCGCTCAGCTCACCGAGTACAACCTGGTGGCGGAGGACTTCGGTGGCGACACGATGTTCGTCGACATCTCGGCCAAGAACGGCACCAACATCCAGGCGCTGGAGGAGGCGGTCCTGCTGACGGCCGACGCGGCACTGGACCTGCGGGCCAACCCCGACATGGAGGCCCAGGGTGTGGCCATCGAGGCACACCTGGACCGCGGTCGCGGCCCGGTGGCCACGGTGCTCATCCAGCGCGGCACCCTGCGGGTCGGCGACTCGGTCGTCGCCGGCGATGCCTACGGCCGGGTGCGCCGCATGGTCGACGAGCACGGCGAGGACGTCGTGGAGGCGCTGCCGTCTCGGCCGGTCCAGGTGATCGGTTTCACCTCGGTGCCGGGCGCCGGTGACAACCTGCTCGTCGTCGACGAGGACCGTATCGCCCGCCAGATCGCCGACCGCCGCAGCGCGCGCAAGCGCAATGCGCTGGCCGCGCGCAGCCGCAAGCGGATCAGCCTGGAGGACCTGGATTCGGCGCTGAAGGAAACCAGCCAGCTGAACCTGATCCTCAAGGGCGACAACGCCGGTACGGTCGAAGCCCTCGAAGAGGCGCTGCTGGGCATCCAGATCGACGACGAGGTGGAGCTGCGCGTCATCGACCGCGGTGTCGGTGGCGTCACCGAGACCAACGTCAACCTGGCCTCGGCCTCGGACGCCATCATCATCGGCTTCAACGTCCGCGCCGAGGGCAAGGCCACCGAACTGGCCAACCGCGAAGGTGTGGAGATCCGGTACTACTCGGTGATCTACCAGGCCATCGACGAAATCGAGAGCGCGCTCAAGGGCATGCTCAAGCCGGTCTACGAGGAGAAGGAGCTCGGCCGTGCCGAGATCCGCGCCATCTTCCGGTCGTCGAAGGTCGGCAACATCGCCGGTTGCCTGGTGCAGTCGGGCATCATGCGACGCAACGCCAAGGCCCGCCTGCTGCGCGACAATGTCGTGGTCGCCGAGAACCTCACGGTCTCCTCGCTCAAGCGGGAGAAGGACGACGCCACCGAGGTGCGCGAGGGTTACGAATGCGGTCTGACGCTGACGTACTCCGACATCAAGGAAGGCGACGTCATCGAGACCTACGAGCTGGTCGAAAAAGCGCGCGTCTGATGAGCGGAGCGAAGAAGACAGATCGGGCGGAGATCTAGATGGCTGATCCAGCGCGCGCCAAACGGCTCGCCAAGCGGATCTCCACGATCGTCGCCTCGGCCATCGAGTACGAGATCAAGGATCCGCGCCTGGCGGGTGTCACGATCACGGACGCGAAGGTGACTGCCGACCTGCACGACGCCACGCTGTACTACACGGTGCTGGGGTCGACGTTGGAGGACGAGCCGGATTACGCCGGAGCCGCCGCGGCGCTGGAAAGCGCCAAGGGTGTGCTGCGGTCCAAGGTGGGCGCCGGCACCGGGGTGCGATTCACCCCGACGCTGGCGTTCGCCAGGGACACCGTGCCCGACGCCGCGAACCGGATGGAAGAGCTGCTGTCCCGGGTCAAGGCGGCCGACGCCGACCTGGCCCGGGTCAGGGAGGGCGCCGTGCCGGCCGGGGACGCCGACCCGTACCGTGTGACTGGGGCGGAGGACGACCGTAGAAGCTCGGCTGAGGACACCGGTGACGACGACCGATTCGACGATTGAGGTAGCTGTACCAGGCGCCAGAGTCGACGCCCGCGGCGCCGCCGAGCTGTGCTCCGCCGCCGGCAGCATCGTCGTGATCTGTCACGTGTACCCGGACGCCGACACCATCGGCGCCGGGCTGGCACTCGCCCAGGTGGCGGTGGCCGCCGGCAAGCACGTCCAGGTGAGCTTCGCCGAACCGGCGCAGCTGCCCGAATCCCTGCACAGTCTGCCGGGAGTGGACCTGCTGGTGGCTCCCGACGAGGTTCGCCGGGATGCCGATCTCGTCGTCACGGTCGACATTCCCACACTCGGTCGACTGGGCAGCCTCGCCGAGCTCGCCGACGGCCGGTGCGCGGTGCTGGTGATCGACCATCACTCGTCCAACGCGATGTTCGGTACGGCCAACTATGTCGACCCGTCGGCGGACTCGACCACGATGATGGTGGCCGACCTGCTCGATGCCTGGGGTAAGCCCATCGACCGTCCGATCGCGCACTGCCTGTACGCGGGGCTGACGACCGATACCGGGTCGTTCCGGTGGGCCAGTGCCCGGGCCCACCAGCTGGCCGACCGGCTGCTCGGTGTCGGTATCGACAACGCCGCGATCAGCCGCACGTTGATGGACACCCATCCCTTCGCGTGGTTGCCGATGCTGTCGCGCGTGCTGGGTTCTGCCCGGTTGGTCGCCGACGCGGCAGATGGCTTGGGTTTGGTGTATGCCGTTGTGCCGCATGCGGAATGGTGCAAGGCGCGGTCGGAGGAAGTCGAGAGCATCGTCGATATCGTGCGGACCACCGCCGAGGCCGAGGTGGCCGCGGTGCTCAAGGAGACCGCACCAGGGCAATGGTCGATCTCGATGCGCTCCAAGACCCTGGACGTCTCGCAGGTGGCCGCGACATTCGGCGGCGGCGGTCACCGCAAGGCCGCGGGGTACACGACCACCGGCAGTGCCGACGAGGTGGCCACCGCGCTGCACCGCGCACTTGACTGATCCAGTCGGAGGCGGCTCTGCCGGTGAGCCGGCCACCGCCCGACGGATCGCCGGCTTGGCGCTACCCGCGCTGGGTGTGCTCGCCGCCGAGCCGCTCTACCTGCTGTTCGATATCGCGGTCGTCGGGCGCCTGGGCGCGCTGAGCCTGGCCGGACTGGCGATCGGTGGCCTGGTCCTGTCGCTGGTGTCCTCGCAGGGCACGTTCCTGTCCTATGGCACCACCGCGCGTTCGGCGCGGTTCTTCGGGGCGGGCGACCGCGGCAGCGCGGTGCGCGAAGGGGTGCAGGCCACCTGGCTGGCTGTCGCGCTGGGGGTGCTGATCGTGGCCGTGGTGCAGGCCGCCGCGGTGCCGATCGTGTCGGTACTGGCCGACGGCGGTGCCATCGCCGCCGAGACGCTGCCGTGGTTGCGCATCGCGATCTGCGGCGCGCCCGCGATTCTGATCTCACTGGCCGGTAACGGCTGGATGCGTGGCGTGCAGGACACCGCTCGGCCGCTGCGCTACGTGGTGTTCGGGTTCGCCGTGTCGGCGGTGCTGTGCCCGCTGCTGGTGTACGGCTGGTTGGGGTTGCCGCGCCTGCAGCTGGAGGGGTCGGCGGTGGCGAACCTCGTCGGCCAGTGGACGGCGGCGCTGCTGTTCTGCCGGGCGCTGCTGGCCGAACGGGTGCCGCTGCGGGCCGATATTGCGGTACTGGGCTCGCAGTTGGTGATGGGTCGCGATCTGCTGGTGCGCTCGCTGGCGTTCCAGGTGTGCTTCGTGTCGGCTGCCGCGGTGGCGGCGCGCTTCGGTGCGGCCGCCGTGGCCGCGCACCAGGTGGTGCTGCAGCTGTGGAGTTTCCTTGCGCTGGTGCTCGATTCGCTGGCCATCGCGGCGCAGTCCCTGGTGGGCGCGGCGCTCGGTGCGGGGCACCTGGGTCATGCCAAGTCGGTGGCCTGGCGGGTGACGGTGTTCTCGACGGTCGCCGCGGTCGTGCTCGCCGCGCTGTTCGCCGCCGGTGCCCCGGTGGTGCCGGCGTTGTTCACCGACGACCGGTCGGTGCTCGACGCGATCGACGTACCGTGGTGGTTCCTGGTGGCGCAGATCCCGGTCGCCGGTGTGGTGTTCGCGATCGACGGGGTGCTGCTGGGCGCCGGTGACGCCAAGTTCATGCGCAACGCGACATTGGGTAGCGCGCTGGTCGGTTTCCTGCCGCTGATCTGGTTGTCGTTGGCGTTCGGGTGGGGGTTGGCCGGGATCTGGTCCGGGCTGTCCACCTTCATGGTGCTGCGCCTGGTTTTCGTTGGCTGGCGGGTGTTTTCGGGCCGCTGGCTGGTGGCGGGGATCGGCTGAGGGGCGGCCCGCTCAGTACCCCGAAGCGTCGCCGGTGTCGGCCAGCAGTGCCCGCGACCCCGACACGCCCAACCGGGTGGCTCCGGCGGCCATCATGGCCCTGGCCTGGGCCAGTGTGCGTACCCCGCCAGAGGCCTTGACCTCCACGCCGGCGTCGCGCACGGTGCGAGACATCAGCTGCACCGCGTGCACACTCGCCCCGCCGGCGGGATGGAAACCGGTGGAGGTCTTCACGAAATCGGCGCCGGCGGCCACCGCCGCCCGACACACCCCGACGATCTCGTCATCGGTCAGCGCCGCCGACTCGATGATCACCTTCAGCACGGTCGGCGCCGGCACTGCCGCCCGCACGGTCGCGATATCGGCCTGCACCGCGTCGAACGCGCCGGCCTTGGCTGCGCCCACGTCGATGACCATGTCGATCTCGTCCGCGCCGGCGGCCACCGCGCCGGCAGCCTCGGCCGCCTTGATCGCCGAGGTGTGTTTCCCACTGGGAAAACCACACACCGCAGCCACTTTCAGCCCGTCGGGCACGCTGATCGGCAGCATCGACGGCGACACGCACACCGAGTACGTGCCCAGTTCGGCGGCCTCGGCGATCAGGGCCGCGACATCGGCGGGCGTGGCCTCCGGTTTGAGCAGGGTGTGGTCGATGATGGCCGCGACGTCGTTCGTGGCGGAACGGTCCGAGGTGTCGGTCACGGCCGGACCTGCGCGCGACCCCGCTCGACCACCGACGCCCGATTGGCGGCGATATCGTCGCCGGAGGTGTCGGCCATCCAGGCGCGTGCCGACTCGGCCTCGATCCACAGTCCGCCCTGGGTCTGCTCGGCGTCGATCCGGTGATACGAATCCAGCAGGGCGCGAACGGCTTTCTGGTTGTTGCCCACGATCGCGGCGGCCACCCGGCGGGCTGCGGGCAACAACTCCTCGTGCGCAACCACCTCGGTGACCAAGCCGGCCCGCAACGCGTCGGCGGCCGACAGGTAGTCACCGGTCAAACTCATCCGGCGGGCCAAGCCGACCCCAACCTTCTGGGGCAACCGCACCGACAGTCCCCAGGTGGGCAGCAGGCCGACTCGGGCATGAGTGTCGGCGAACCGGCCGTTCTCCGATGCGATCAGGATGTCGCAGTACAGGGCGAGTTCCAGCCCGCCGGTGACGGCGGCGCCGTTGATCGCCCCGATGACGGGTTTGGTCATCGGCGGCCACTTCGGCGAGATATCGGGCAGCTCCGTGCGCTCGCCCAGCTCTTTGAGGTCCAGACCCGCGCAGAACACCGGGTCCGCACCGGTCAGGATCACCACGTCGACCTCGGCGTCGGCCTCCGCGGCGCGCAGGGCGGCGTAGAACGCGGTGCGCAACTGCACCGAGAGCGCGTTGCGCGCCTGCGGCCGGTTGAGGGTGAGGGTGCGCACCCGGTCGGTGGTGTCGACGAGCAGAACGTCCGCAGATGTCATGCCGATCAACCTATCGTGGTGCCATGTGCCGAAACATCACCGAGTTGCGGGGGCTGGAGCCGGCCGCCACCGCCGAGGAGATCGAAGCCGCGTCGCGCCAGTACATCCGCAAGGTCAGCGGCATCACCCGGCCGACGGCCACCAATGAGGCGGCCTTCGAGGCTGCCGTCGCGGAGGTCACCGCGGTGACGACGCGATTGCTGCGACAGTTGCCGCCGCGCCGCCAACCACCCAAGACGGTTCCTCCGCTGCGCCGCCCGGAGGTGCGGGCGCGGCTGGCCGCCAAGTGAATTCACCCGCGCTCAAGGAGTGGGGCGCGGCGGTGCGGGCGTTGCTTGCCGGTCGCCAGACGGTGCTGCTGCGCAAGGGCGGTATCCACGAGAAGCGGTTCGAGGTGCAGGCCGGTGAGTTCCTGTTGTTCCCGACGGTCGCGCACAGTCACGCCGAACGGGTGCGCCCCGAACATCGAGACCTGCTGCACGCCGCGACCGAAGAGCGTGACAGCACCGAGGATGCGGTGCTGCTGCGCGCCGGTGCGCGCGTGGTGGCTGCCGTCGCGGTGCACCGCCCACAGGCCCTCGACGAGATCGCCGACCTGCACATCTGGACCTCCGAGTCCGTGCGCGCCGACCGGCTGGACTTCCGGCCGCGGCATCGGCTGACGGTGTTGGTGGTGCAGGCCTGTCCGCTGGTGCAGCCGGTCCGGTTGTCCAGGATGCCGGAGTACGCGGGCTGTGCCAGTTGGCTGCAGCTACCGGTGCGCCCGGTGTACGGCGCTGCGGTGCACGACGAGGACACGCTGGCGGCTGTCGCGGAACGGGTGCGCCGGTCAGTCGGCTGACGACGGGCCCGCCACGAAGTCGGCCCCGGCGGGCAGGATCAGCCGGGACCGTTCGTCATGGCGGACGGTGCGAGTGGACGCCCGCATGGTCTGGCCGGTTTCGGTGGGCTCGCCGGTGCCCAGGTTGCGGGCGAAGCGAGGGTGCGATCCGCCGGCCACCAGCACGCGGATCCGGGAGCCGGCCGCGAAGCGGTGGGCGATGGCGTCGAGTTCGATGCGCACGGTCTCGACGGAAGCCACGGAAGCGGGGGTGTAGCGCCGGAATCCGTCGCTGACGTTGCGTGACCGGCCCGCGCTGTCGACCTCGCTGATCCTGACGAACAGATCGTGATGCGGATTGTCGCTGTGATGAGCCAGTTCGATGACCGGCACCCCGACCGAGTACAGCTCGGCGGGAAGCGGGTCGCCGGTGAACGTCAGCACATCGGCGCGGGCCGCCAGCGCGGAGTCCTCCCGGTAACCACCCTTGTCCGACAGCAGGCGGCCGCCCACGGTCGGCGTCGGATCGGCCGGCTGGTAGGTGAAGGTCGAGGTGCGCCCGTCGGCGCCGGGAACCTCGGCCAGGCCGCCGCCTGCTCGCAGATAGAGCACCCGCTCACCGGTGCGCGGTGGCCAGTCCGGCAGGTCGACCCAGCCCCGTCCGGGTGCGCCGTTGACATGCACGCGGACGGAGCTGCGCGGTGCGCTCGGCCGGCCGGCCAGGTACGTGTCCAGCCAGTCCAGCGTCTCGCGCAGCACCACCGGTGCGCCGTTGCGCATCAGCTGGGTGTGGGTCCACGATCCGACGGTCAGCGCCGTGGTGACGCCGCGTTCCCGTAGGCGCCGGAACTGCGCCAACGTCTGATCCAGGAACAGGTCCTGCCAGCCGCTGATCAGCAGCAC
Organism: Mycolicibacterium sp. J2; assembly: GCF_026240945.1. Classification (GTDB taxonomy): domain Bacteria; phylum Actinomycetota; class Actinomycetes; order Mycobacteriales; family Mycobacteriaceae; genus Mycobacterium. The sequence continues at coordinate 149,163 of NZ_JAPFPY010000003.1, read as the reverse complement.
CGGCACGGCGGCCCGCTCCAGCGCCTCGGGGACGGCCAGCCGCGCCCACTGTGCTGGATCCTCGTCGGGCGGCTGAAGCCACGACTCATACCAGGGTGCGCCGGCACCGAGCAGCTGCCGGCCGGCCGCTCCGACCGGCAGCGCCATGGTCGCGGCTGCCACGTGCCGGCCGGCCCTGGCCTGGCGGACGATCGCCCGGACCGGGTTGGGGTCCTCTTGGTGTGCCATCATGTGACTCCAGCCGAGGAAGTCATTCAGCGAGAAAGCTCCTGTGCCCCAGGATGATTCGGCGAAGTCGTGGGGCCCGACGCTGATCACGGCGGCGGCCAGTTCCGGTGGGGGATCGGTGAGCAACGCCCACTGGGTGAACCCCAGGTAGGACAGCCCGATGGTGGCGAAGGTGCCGGTGAACCAGGGCTGCACGCGCAGCCAGGCCGCGGTGTCGCGGCCGTCGTCGACCTCGTTGACCATCGGGGTGAACTCGCCGCCGGACCCGAATGTGCCACGCACACTTTGGAACACGACGTGGTACCCGCGGCTGGCGTAGATGCCGGCGAACAGTGTGGTGAACGGGAAGCGGCGGCCGTACGGGGCACGCACCAGCAGGGTGCCTGCCGGACTGTCGGTCAGCGGCCGGTAATGGTCGGCGAGCAGGCGCACACCGTCGCGCATCGGCACCTCGACCGCGCGATGAATCGTGTATTCGCAGGTCGGGGGCGGTAGGTGAAGGGCCCGGGCGACGGCTTGCCTGCCCAGCTGCGAGATTCTGGAGCTCACCTAACAAACTGTACCGGCGGGCGCAGCGTCAGAACTTGTAGTAGGGCACCAGCTCGTTGGCGCGCGCCAGGTTGGTCTGCAGGCAGTCCGGCGCGTCCGGGGAGTGGATGGGTGAGTAGAACAGCGACTGCTGGAGTACCCCGTAGCTGGTCTTGAACGCGATCATGCAGGTGATCCACCACCGGTCGTTCCAGTCGGTGGGCTTCATGATCCAGTACTGGGCCGCGCGGTGACCACCGATGTCGAGTTCGACGGCGTCGGCGGGCAGCGTTTGCTCGTAGGTCCGCCACACGAACGCCTCGACGGCCATCTGGTAGTTGCCGGCGTCGTAGTGACAGCGCAGGCCGTCCTCGGGTGTGGGCGGGGTGAACGCCAGGCCGATGCGCTGCACGACATCGAGGGGGATATCCCGGCACGGATCGAACGGCGACGGGTCGGTGGTCTCGATGACCGGCCATTTGATGCTGGTCGACACATTCGTCAGGGGCAGATCGGCCGCTCGGACCAGGGTTGGAGTGCTGACCGGGTTGGCCTGCCACACCACGATCACCGCCGCGATGAGCGCGCACAGCGCCGACAGCAGACGCAGCTTGGCCGCCATCACATCCCCTCCACGGGCTCAGAACTTCCGAGCACTGCCGGGGAGTGTACAAGGACGCGCCCGGCATCCGGACGATAAATGAGAACAGGTTCTAGTTGCTCGGACCGTGGCCGTGCCGTGACCCGGGTACCGCAAGTAGGCTGGATCGTTGTGTCCGCGACGTCACGAGAACAGCGCAGGCCCGTGCTGTGGGCCATCAGCGACCTACACACCGGTCACACCGGTAACAAGCCGGTCACCGAATCGCTCTACCCGTCCTCACCGGAGGACTGGCTGATCGTTGCCGGCGATGTCGGAGAACGCACCGACGAGATCCGGTGGGCGCTGGATCTGCTGCGCAAACGGTTCGCGAAGGTGATCTGGGTGCCGGGCAACCACGAACTGTGGACCACCAACAAGGACCCGATGCAGATCTTCGGGCAGTCGCGTTACGACTACCTGGTCACCATGTGTGACGAGATGGGCATCGTCACTCCCGAACACCCGTTCCCGGTGTGGAACGAGGAGGGTGGTCCGGCCACCATCGTGCCGATGTTCCTGCTCTACGACTACACGTTCCTGCCCGAGGGCACCGCCACCAAGGCCGAGGGCCTGGCCGTGGCCAGGGAACGCAACGTGGTCGGCACCGACGAGTTCCTGTTGTCGGCCGAGCCGTTCGCCACCCGCGACGCCTGGTGCCGCGACCGGGTGGCCAAGACCCGCAAGCGACTGGAAGACCTGGACTGGATGAACCCGACCGTGCTGGTCAACCATTTCCCGCTGGTGCGCGAACCCTGCGATGCGATGTTCTACCCGGAGTTCGCGCTGTGGTGCGGTACCACCGCCACCAAGGACTGGCACACCCGCTACAACGCCATCTGCTCGGTCTACGGGCACCTGCACATCCCGCGCACCACGTGGTACGACGGCGTGCGGTTCGAGGAGGTCTCGGTCGGTTATCCGCGGGAATGGCGCCGCCGCAAGCCCTATCGCTGGTTACGCCAGATCCTGCCGGATCCGGTGTACGCGCCCGGCTACCTCAACGAATTCGGCGGGCATTTCGAGATCACCGCCGAGATGCGCGACAACGCCCAGAAGATGCAGGACCGCATCAAAGCCCGGCGGGGGTACTGACCGTGGCCCTGTTGCGTGCCCTGGTGCCCGAGGTCGTGGTGTCGGCCGAAACGTACGAAGACCCACCTGGTCTGGCGCCGTTGCCGGAGGAGGAGCCACTGGTGGCGCGTTCGGTGGCCAAGCGGCGCAACGAGTTTGTCACCGTTCGGTACTGCGCCCGGCAGGCGCTCGAAGAGCTGGGGGTGCCACCGGTGCCTATTCTCAAGGGCGACAAAGGTGAACCCTGCTGGCCGGACGGAGTTGTCGGCAGTCTGACACATTGTGAAGGTTTCCGCGGTGCGGTGGTGGGGCGCAGCGCCGACGTTCGCTCGCTGGGTATCGACGCCGAACCGCACGATGTGCTGCCCAAGGGGGTGCTGGACGCGATCAGCCTGCCGGCCGAGCGTGTGCAGTTGTCCGGTCTGCCGGACGGCTTGCACTGGGACCGAATCCTGTTCTGCGCCAAAGAGGCGACCTACAAAGCATGGTTTCCGCTGACGCACCGGTGGCTGGGCTTCGAGGATGCCCACATCACGTTCACACTCGACTCGTCCGGTGCGGCAGGGACTTTCGAATCCCGAATCCTGATCGATCCGGCCGCCGAGTCCGGTCCGCCCCTGACCACGCTGGCCGGGCGCTGGTCGGTGGCCGACGGAATCACACTGACGGCGATCACCCTGTGAGTCCGGCACCCGGTCTGGTGATCGTGGACAAACCCGCCGGTCTCACCAGCCATGACGTCGTCGGGCGGTGCCGGCGGTTCTTCGGCACCCGCAAGGTGGGGCACGCCGGAACGTTGGATCCGATGGCCACCGGGGTGCTGGTGGTGGGTATCGAACGGGCCACCAAGATTCTCGGCCTGCTCACCGCCACCGACAAGTCGTATGCGGCCACCATCCGGCTCGGCCGCACCACCACCACAGAAGACGCCGAAGGCGAAGTGCTCCAAGAGGTTTCCGCGACGCACGTCACCGATTCCGCGATCGACGCGGCGGTGGCCGCACACCGCGGTGATATCGAACAGGTGCCCTCGGCAGTCAGTGCCATCAAGGTCGGGGGTCAGCGCGCCTACAAGTTGGCGCGCGAGGGGCAGGCCGTCGAACTCGCGGCGCGGCCGGTGCGCATCGACCGGTTCGACGTGCTGGCGGTGCGGAGGCTGGACACTTTTGTCGATATCGACGTCGAGGTGGATTGCTCGTCGGGCACCTATATCCGGGCGCTGGCCCGCGATGTCGGCGCCACGCTCGGTGTGGGCGGGCACCTGACGGCGCTGCGTCGCACCAAGGTGGGCCGGTACGGTCTGGACGAGGCCCGCACCATCGAGCAGTTGGAAGACGACGCACGGTTGTCCTACGGCCTGGACGAGGCCTGCCTGCTGGGCTTTCCGCGGCGTGACCTCACCGCCGCCGAAACCGAGGACGCCCGGCACGGTCGGGCGCTGGCACCCGCGGGTATCGACGGGGTGTACGCCGCGACCGCGCCGGACGGCCGGGTCATCGCACTGCTGCGGGACGGCCCGTCGCGCACCGCATCAGTGGTGGTGCTGCGGCCGGCCACGTTGTGATGCTTGTGGCCGGTGGGGCTGCTGCAACTGACGTGCCCGATGGTAAGCCTGCGGTTTGGCTTGTGGCGCTTCCGGCTTCGTGATCGTTTCGAGACCAGGGCCACAAGAATTCCTGGGAACCGCATGTGTTCGCACTGCGTTGTTACGGATATGAGCGTGCAGTTGTCTGCGTATCCCTCCGAGTGGTTCGGTTATGCCGCGGATGGTCGGCGCGCGGCGCCCAAGCGTGATGGCGCGCGCATCTTCTCGCACCGTGAGCGCGAGGTGCAGATCGGGCATATCGACGCCGCATCCCACCTGAGCGCTGCGCCGGCCGCGGTGTGGCAGGTGCTCACCGACCCCCGTTCGTGGGATCAGTGGTTCGCCGTGCACGACAGCTGGGTTGCGCAACCGCCGGACGGCCTGAAGGTCGGTACCCGGCTGGGCGCCAAGATCCGCATGCTGGGTATCACTGACACCCTGGACTGGGTGGTCGAGACCATCGACGACGGCACCCGCATGGAACTGACCGGCACCGGCCTGCAGGGGCTCTCGGTCCGGTTGATGTTCCGGCTCTCACCGGCTGGATCGGGTTCGTGGATCACCGCCAGCGCGCAATTCAGTGGTGCGCTGCTGAGCCCGGCCATCCTGGACGCCGTGGAAGCCGACGGGGTGAGCCAGTTGATCGGTAGTTTGGCCGGGTTGGATGCGTTGGCCACGCAGGCACAGGCACAGGCGCAGCAGGCTCGGCCGCAATTGCGTCTGGTGCACTCGGTCCGCTGATCAACCCTTAGGGGACAACCCAGATCGCCTGCGCCGCAGGGCTCCCCAGATCTACCGTGGCGCCGGCCGCAGTCGAGCTGTCGGCAGGTTCGATCCCCACCGAGATCATGCCGGCGAAGTCCCGCCGAGCCAGCACCCGCAGCCGAGAATCCAGGCTGATGCCCACGCTGTCGAAATAGCGAAGCATTTCCGGGTCCGCGTCCGAGATGCGGGCCACCGTCCCGGTTTCGCCGTCGTGACACGCCGACAACTGCCGCGCGGGTGGAGTCGGCACCCTGCCGTCGGCCGCCGGGATCGGATCCCCGTGCGGATCCCGGGTCGGATAGCCGAGCTTCGCGTCGATCCGGTCCAGCATCCGATCGGACACGGCGTGCTCCAGGATCTCGGCCTCGTCGTGCACCTCGTCCCAGCCGTAGCCGAGTTCACGCACCAAGAAGGTCTCCATCAGCCGGTGCCTGCGCACCATGGCCAGCGCCGCGCGACGCCCCGCTTCGGTGAGCGTCACCGCGCCGTACTTCTCGTGGTCGACCAGGCCCTGGTCGGCCAGCTTGCGGATCGACTCGGACGCCGTGCTCGCCGACACGCCGATCCGTTCGGCGAGCAGCTTGGTGCTCACCTTCTCCCTGGACCACTCCTGGGCGGTCCAGATGACTTTGAGGTAGTCCTGCGCCACCGTCGTCAGGTCTTGGGGGGTGCCGTTGGGACTCACTGGGGCCTCACACCGACAAAGTTTAGGCAATCGTCACCTGATCCGGGGATCCAGCGCAGACGGCGCGGCCGGCGCGCCGTAGGCTTGCGCTGTGCAGCGGTGGCGGGGCGTGGAGGACATCCCCACGGACTGGGGGCGATGTGTCATCACGATCGGTGTGTTCGACGGGGTGCATCGCGGCCACGCCGAACTGATCAACCACGCGGTCAAATCCGGCCGCTCACGCGGCGTGCCGACGGTGCTGATGACCTTCGATCCGCACCCGATGGAAGTGGTGTTCCCCGGCAGCCATCCGGCGCAGCTGACCACCTTGACCCGCCGCGCCGAACTGGTCGAGGAAACCGGCGTCGACGTATTTCTGGTGATGCCGTTCACCGCCGACTTCATGAAACTGACTCCCGAGCGCTACATCCACGAACTCTTGGTGGAAAGCCTGCACGTGGTCGAGGTCGTGGTGGGGGAGAACTTCACCTTCGGCAAGAAGGCGGCCGGCAACGTCGACCTGCTGCGCAAGGCGGGCGAGCGGTTCGGCTTCGCCGTCGAGGGGATGTCGTTGGTGTCCGAGATCTCGGCGGCGGCGGCCACCAATCGCGACGAGACCGTCACGTTCTCCTCGACCTATATCCGCGCCTGTGTCGACGCCGGCGACGTGGTGGCCGCGGCCGAGGCGCTGGGCCGCCCGCACCGGGTGGAAGGCGTGGTGGTGCGCGGTGACGGCCGCGGCCGGGTGCTCGGCTTCCCGACCGCCAACGTGGCGCCCCCCATGCATTCGGCCATCCCGGCCGACGGGGTGTACGCGGCCTGGTTCACCGTCCTGGGCCACGGCCCGGTGGTCGGCACCGTGACACCCGGGCAGCGCTATCAGGCGGCGGTGTCGGTGGGCACCAACCCGACCTTCTCCGGGCGTACCCGCACCGTCGAGGCCTTCGTACTGGACACCGAGGCCGACCTGTACGGCCAACACGTCGCCGTCGACTTCGTGGCCCGCCTGCGCGGCCAGGAGAAATTCGACTCGGTGGACGACCTGGTCGTGGCGATGCAGGGCGATACCGCCCGGGCCCGCACGATTCTCTCTGCGCAGTAGGGTGCTGCTAGACTTCCCGGCGACCCAGCGCGTGCTGCAGTTCGCGGCGGCCGCGCCCAGATGATCCTCGCGGACCTTTTTGATGGAGTTGTATTCGTGGCGCTCACTGCCGAACAGAAGAAAGAAATCCTCGGCCAGTACGGCCTGCATGACACCGACACCGGTTCGCCGGAGGCTCAGGTCGCCCTGCTGACCAAGCGGATTTCCGATCTCACCGAACACCTCAAGATGCACAAGCACGACCACCACTCGCGGCGGGGGCTGCTGCTGCTGGTCGGTCGCCGGCGCCGGCTGCTCAAGTACGTCGCTCAGGTCGACGTCGAGCGGTACCGGTCGCTGATCGAGCGCCTCGGTCTGCGTCGCTGACACCCGCCGCCGCGGCCGGTCTGGCCGCGTTGTGTTTGTTGGGGGGACTGGCCACCGGCTGTTCGTCGGCCGCCGCCGCGGATCTGCGGGCCGGCGACTGCCTGAAGGTCGGTGGACCGGTCGACCGCCCCGAGGCCATCAAGGCCCAGTGCGGCAGTCCGGAATCGAACTACAAGGTCGTCGCGAGCGTCGCCTCGGGTGACGAGTGTCCGACCGATGTCGACTCCTACTACTCCATGCACAGCGCCTTCGGTGACGTGGGCAGCACCATCTGCATGGATGTCGACTGGGTGACCGGCGGTTGCATGAGCATCGACCCGGATCACGGTCGTGACCCCGTCCGCGTCGACTGTGGCGACAGTGGTCAGCCGCACCGGCAGCGGGCGACGCAGATCCTGAAGGGCGTCACCGATGTCGACCAATGCACCAGTGGGATCGGTTACGCCTACGACCAACGAGAATTCACCGTGTGCGTCGAGGACGTCGCCTGACAGTGGTGGCGACGTCGCGGTGTAGCATGGGGATGTTTTAGGCCACAGGCCTGGACACTTTGGTGCGGTTCGCGCGTGTGAAGCGCGCACCGTTCCTGCGCGTCACGCATCGTCCGAGGGATCGGGCGGTCTTCGGTAGTGGCTGCCGGGAATTCTGACTCCCGGCCGCTTCGATCGACGGCCGTAGCCGCATCCAGGACGGGAATCTGTTGCGCTCGACGCGCGAAACAGTTGAATACCCGACAGAGAGGCTGTACGGACACATATGTCTGCAGTTGAAACCGACGAAGGCGTCTTCGAATCGACCGCCGTCATCGACAACGGGAGCTTCGGCACCCGCACCATCCGCTTCGAGACCGGCCGGTTGGCCCGGCAGGCCGCCGGCTCCGTCGTCGCCTACCTCGACGACGAGACCATGCTGCTCAGCGCCACCACCGCGAGCAAGACCCCGAAGGATCACTTCGACTTCTTCCCGCTCACCATCGACGTCGAGGAGCGGATGTACGCCGCGGGTCGCATCCCCGGCTCGTTCTTCCGACGTGAGGGTCGGCCGTCCACCGACGCGATCCTGACCTGCCGGTTGATCGACCGGCCGCTGCGCCCCACCTTCGTGTCCGGCCTGCGCAACGAGATCCAGGTCGTGGTCACCGTGCTGAGCCTGGATCCCAAGGATCTTTACGACGTGCTGGCCATCAACGCCGCCTCGGCGTCCACGCAGATCGCCGGGCTGCCGTTCTCCGGCCCCGTCGGCGGTGTGCGCGTCGCTCTCATCGAGGGTCAGTGGGTGGCGTTCCCGACCGTCGAGCAGCTGGAGAAGGCCGTCTTCGACATGGTGGTCGCCGGCCGCGTGGTCGGCAGCGGTGACAGTGCCGACGTCGCGATCATGATGGTCGAGGCCGAGGCCACCGACAATGTCATCGAACTGATCAACGGCGGCGCCGGTGCGCCGACAGAAGCCGTGGTGGCCGAGGGCCTGGAGGCCGCCAAGCCGTTCATCGCCGTCCTGTGCAAGGCGCAGGAAGAGCTGCATGCCGCCGCCGGTAAGGAAACCGCCGACTACCCGCTGTTCCCGGACTACGCCGACGATGTTTTCGACGCCGTGGCCGCGGTGGCCACCGACGCGCTGTCCGAGGCGTTGGCGATCGCAGGCAAGGCCGAGCGCGACGCCCGCACCGACGAGATCAAGGGCGAGGTGCTCGAGCGTCTCGCCGGTCAGTTCGAGGGCCGCGAGAAGGAGATCGGCGCCGCCTATCGGTCGTTGACCAAAAAGCTTGTGCGCCAGCGCATCCTGACCGATCACTTCCGTATCGACGGCCGTGGGATCACCGACATCCGGGCGCTGAGCGCCGAGGTCGCCGTCATCCCGCGGGCGCACGGCAGCGCCCTCTTTGAGCGCGGCGAGACCCAGATCATGGGTGTCACCACCCTCGACATGGTCAAGATGGCCCAGCAGATCGACTCGCTGGGGCCCGAGACCTCCAAGCGCTACATGCACCACTACAACTTCCCGCCGTTCTCGACCGGTGAGACCGGCCGCGTCGGCTCGCCCAAGCGCCGCGAGATCGGCCACGGCGCACTGGCCGAGCGCGCGCTGATGCCGGTGCTGCCGTCGGTCGAAGAGTTCCCCTACGCCATCCGCCAGGTGTCGGAAGCGTTGGGCTCCAACGGTTCCACCTCGATGGGCTCGGTGTGCGCCTCGACGCTGTCGCTGCTGAACGCCGGTGTGCCGCTCAAGGCGCCGGTGGCCGGTATCGCCATGGGTCTGGTGTCCGACGAGGTTGACGGGGAAACCCGTTACGTCGCGCTGACCGACATCCTCGGTGCCGAGGACGCGTTCGGCGACATGGACTTCAAGGTCGCCGGCACCAAGGACTTCGTCACCGCGCTGCAGCTGGACACCAAGCTGGACGGTATCCCGTCCCAGGTGCTGGCCGGTGCGCTGAGCCAGGCCAAGGATGCCCGCACCACCATCCTCGAGGTGATGGCCGAGGCCATCGACGAGCCCGACGAGATGAGCCCGTACGCGCCGCGGATCACCACCATCAAGGTGCCGGTCGACAAGATCGGCGAGGTGATCGGGCCCAAGGGTAAGATGATCAACTCGATCACCGAGGAGACCGGCGCCTCGATCTCCATCGAGGATGACGGCACGGTGTTCGTCGGCGCCAGCAACGGCGAGGCGGCCCAGGCCGCGATCGACAAGATCAACGCCATCGCCAACCCGCAGCTGCCCAAGGTGGGCGAGCGGTTCCTCGGCACGGTCGTCAAGACCACCGATTTCGGCGCGTTCGTTTCGCTGCTGCCGGGTCGCGACGGGCTGGTGCACATCAGCAAGCTGGGCCGCGGCAAGCGCATCGCCAAGGTCGAGGATGTGGTCAAGGTCGGCGACAAGTTGCGCGTCGAGATCGCCGATATCGACAACCGCGGCAAGATCTCGCTGGTGCTGGTCGCCGAGGAAGGCGAGGCCAACGCAGACGCGCCCGCGCCCGCCGACGCACCTGCCGATGCCGCGACCGCTGACGCCTAGTCCGTGGGCCGCATTCCTCAACGCGGCTCGTACCTCGCCGCTTGATCGTCATGGGACCTAAACCCGCGCTGCGCCGTGGAACCGGCGGCGCAGATACCTCCGAGGCAGTGCGGATCACCACACTGCCCGGAGGGTTGCGGGTGGTCACCGAGTACATCCCGTCGGTGCACTCCGCCTCGGTCGGGGTGTGGGTCGGTGTCGGATCTCGCGACGAGGGTCCGTCGGTGGCCGGCGCCGCGCACTTCCTGGAGCACCTGCTCTTCAAGTCGACGCCGACCCGCTCGGCGGTCGATATCGCACAGTCGGTGGACGCGGTGGGCGGCGAGCTCAACGCGTTCACCGCGCGCGAGCACACCTGCTACTACGCGCATGTGCTGGACACCGACGTGGAACTCGCGGTCGACCTGGTGGCCGATGTGGTGTTGCGCGGCCGTTGCGCCGCCGAGGACGTCGAGGTGGAACGCGACGTGGTGCTCGAAGAGATCGCCATGCGTGACGACGATCCCGAAGACACTCTCGGCGACGTGTTCCTGTCCGCGATGTTCGGTGATCACCCGGTCGGCCGTCCGGTGATCGGCAGCACCGAATCCATCGAGGCGATGACCCGCGCGCAGCTGCATTCCTTCCACGTCCGCAGGTACACGCCCGAGCGCATGGTGCTCGCCGTGGCCGGCAATATCGATCACAAACACGTGGTCGCGCTCGCCAAGGAGTACTTCGGCCCGCACCTGGTGGCCGGGCGCAGCCCGCAGCCGCACCGCAAGGGCGCCGGCCGGGTTCCCGGGGAGCCGGGCCTGCTGCTGGTCAACCGGGACTCGGAGCAGAGCCACGTGCTGGCCGGCGTGCGCACTCCCGGACGGTACTGGGAACACCGTTGGGCGCTGTCGGTGCTCAACAACGCCCTCGGCGGGGGACTGAGTTCCCGTCTGTTCCAACAGATCCGGGAGACCAGGGGACTGGCGTACTCGGTGTACTCGACCATCGACATGTTCGCCGACGCCGGTGCGCTGTCGGTGTACGCCGCGTGTCTGCCCGAACGTTTCGACGAGGTGGTGCGGCTGGCCACCGATGTGCTCGCCGACGTGGCGCGCGACGGTATCACCGAGGCGGAATGCCGGATTGCCAAGGGCTCGCTGCGCGGCGGATTGGTACTGGGCCTGGAGGATTCAGGCTCGAGAATGCACCGGATGGGGCGTAGCGAACTCAACTACGGCGCACATCGCACCATCGCCCAGACCCTGGCGCAGATCGACGCCGTGACCCTGGACGAGGTCAACGCGGTGGCGCGCAAGCTGCTCACCAAACCGCTGGGTGCCGCCGTTCTCGGCCCGTACAAGTCGAAACGCTCGCTGCCGCAACGTCTCCGGCGTATCGCAGGCTGATCGGTAGAGTCGGGGCATGCGACTGTCCCGACGTAGCGCGCTGATCGGTGGCCTGACCTTCGCCGCGGCCGTGTGCGCCGCGGCGCGGGTGCACGCCGACCCCGGATCCCCACTCGATCAGCGGATCGGCGCCTTGGAACAGAAGTACGACGCGGTGGTCGGCTTGTCGGCGGTCAGCCTGGACGGGCCGGGGATGGTGGCGCGCCGCGCCGACGAGTCCTTCGCCATGTGTTCGACCTTCAAGGCCTACGCGGCAGGCCGGATATTGCAGGGTGTGCGCAGCGGTGAATTCCCACTCGATGCCACCGAGTTCGTCGATCCGGCAGCGGTGGTCGCGAACTCGCCGCGCACCGGGCCGCGAGCGGGCACCGAGATGACGCTCGCCGAACTGTGCCAGGCGGCGCTCCAGGTGAGCGACAACACGGCGGCGAATCTGCTGCTCAGGCGGCTCGGCGGTCCGCAAGCTGTCACCGCGTTCGCCCGCAGCATCGGGGATGAGCGGACCCGGCTGGACCGTTGGGAGACCGAGCTGAATTCGGCGATTCCGGGTGACCCCCGGGACACCAGCACACCGGCAGCACTGGCCGCCGGCTATCGTGCGCTGCTGACCGGCGACACGCTCACGCCGGCACACCGGTCACTGCTGGAGCAGTGGATGCTGGCCAACGAGACGTCGAGCATGCGGGCAGGGCTGCCGCCGGGCTGGAGCACGGCGGACAAGACCGGCGCCGGTGACTACGGCAGCACCAACGACGTCGGCATCGCCTACGGACCCGATGGCCGGCGCGTGCTGCTGGCGATCATGACGCGCTCGGCCACCGACAATCCGAAGGCCGATACGCTGCGCCCGCTGATCGGCGAGCTCGCCGGCCTGGTGGTGCCCTACCTCGCGGATCTGAGCCACCCCTGACATGCACATCGCCCGGCCGGAGAACTCCAGCCGGGCGATGGTAGGGGTGAAAGCGTCAGACGAGCAGCGCTGCCGGATCGGTGAACGGCAGGTCGAGATCGTTGGCGACGTGCTCGTTGAGCAGCGCGCCCTCATGGGTGGACAGGCCCTTGGCCAGTGCGGCGTCGGCGGCACATGCGCCCTGCCAGCCCTTGTCGGCCAGCTTGAGCACGTACGGCATGGTCGCATTGGTCAACGCGTAGGTCGACGTGCGCGGCACCGCGCCGGGCATGTTCGCCACACAGTAGAAGACGGTGTCGTGCACGGCGAAGGTCGGATCGTCGTGCGTCGTCGGCCGCGAATCCTCGAAGCAGCCGCCCTGGTCGATGGCGATGTCGACCAGCACCGCACCGGACTTCATCTGTGCCACAGTCGCATTGGTGACCAGCTTGGGTGCCTTGGCGCCGGGCACCAGCACCGCACCGATGACCAGGTCGGCCTGCTTGACCGCGTCTTCGAGATCCAGGCTCGACGAATAGCGGGTCTCGATCGCGCCGCCGTACTCGGCGTCGATCTTGCGCAGGGTGTTGACGTTCAGATCGAACACCGTGACATGGGCGCCCATGCCCCAGGCCACGGCGGCGGCGTTGTCGCCGGCCATACCGCCGCCGATGACGACGACCTTGGCAGGGGCGACGCCGGGGACGCCGCCCATCAGCACGCCGCGCCCGCCCTGGGTACGCATCAGATGGTAGGCGCCGACCTGGGCGGACAGCCGGCCCGCGACCTCGCTCATCGGGGCCAGCAACGGCAGTGCGCCATCGGCGGTCTGCACCGTCTCGTAGGCAATGGAGGTGGTGCCCGAAGCCAGCAGCGCGTCCGTGCACGGCTTGGACGCGGCCAGGTGCAGGTAGGTGAACAGGGTCTGGCCCTTGCGCAGCCGGGCGTATTCGGCCTCGATGGGCTCCTTGACCTTCAGCAGCAGGTCTGCCTCGGCCCACACCTGGTCGGCGGTGGCGACGATCTCGGCACCGACGGCCTTGTAGTCGCTGTCGGACAGCGCCGAACCTTCGCCGGCCCCGGCCTGGATGAGGACGTCGTGCCCGCGGCGGGTCAGTTCGGCCACACCCGCGGGGGTGATGGCGACGCGGAACTCGTTGTTCTTGATTTCGGTCGGAATGCCGACGCGCATTTCATACTCCTGTGTGGACCGGTGTTTTCTGCGTATCAGTGTGAAGAACCTTCGGCCCACGGGCAATGACTCTGATGTTAATTCGTTAAGATGCCGCTATGCGTGAACAATCAGCGCCAGTGCGAGTACGTCTGGCGCCTGGGCCGAAGGATGTTCGGCCCGCCGAGCTCGACGATATCGACCGGCGGATGCTGCTGGCCCTGCATGCCGATGCCCGCATCTCCAACAGCGCGCTGGCCGAGACCGTGGGCATCGCCCCGTCGACCTGCCACGGTCGGCTGCGTCGGCTGCAGGAGATCGGCGTGATCCGCGGTTTCTACACCGATATCGATCCGGCGGCGGTGGGGCTGACCATGCAGGCCATGATCTCGGTGAGCCTGCAATCGCATGCGCGCGGGCGTATCCGCGACTTCATCGCCCAGATCCGCAAGCGGCCCCAGGTGATGGACGTGTACTTCCTGGCCGGCGGTGAAGATTTCATCCTGCACGTCGCGGCCCGTGACACCGAGGACCTTCGGTCGTTCGTGGTGGAGAACCTCAACGCCGACGCCGACGTGGCCGGTACCCAGACCTCGCTGATCTTCGAGCATCTGCGTGGTGCCTCGCCGCTCTAGCGGGACAACAACTCCGGATGAAACGCCGCGACCATCCGGCGGATACCATCGCGCCAGTCCACCGCGCTGGAGCCCACCAGTTCATGCATCAGCGTGATGTCGGTGGGTCCGCCGCGCAGCGCCTGATCGCTCACGTCGAACACCGGCTCCGCGCCGATGAGTTCGCCGATGAAGGTGCACCACTGCTGCAGACTCACCGTCTGGTCACCACACCAGTTCACCGTCGTCGCCGGCACCGACGCGGCGGCGAGCATCCGCGGCAGCATCGCGAGGATGTCGTCCTGGTGGATGGGGTTGTAGTACGCGGGCCCGCCGGGCGGAACCGGGATCGGGATGCCTGCCCGCATCATCTCCATGTGATAGAACGGCCAGCCCCCGTTATCGCCGTACGGCACATTGAGCCGTGCGATCACCGTCGGGACTCCCAGGGCGCGTGACATCGTGCGTGCCACCACCTCACCGGCGATCTTGGAGATCGAATACGTCGGCAGCATGGACTTGTGGTTGTCGCCCAGCGCGGCCGACTCGGTGCGGGGATCGTCATGGGGCGGGTCGTACACCGCGGCCGAGGAACAGTGTAGGAACGCTTTCGCGTCGGGACAGTGCGCCATCAGCAGACCCACCGATTCGGCGTTGGCGGCCAGATCTTTGTCCCAGCGTCCGCTCTTGGCCACCGCCAGATTGAGGACGTAGTCGACATCTGCGGGCACACCACTGAAGTCGCCCGCGGCCAGATTTGTCGGCACGCAGCGAATTCCGGCCCGCTCCAAGTTGTCCCGGGCCGCGGCGTCGGTGAACCGGGCGATGCCCCACACCTCGTTCTCGGCGGCCAGCGCTAACGCCAGCGGTGCGGCGACCTGACCGGTCGCTCCGGTGATGAGGATCTTCGCGCCGCGCATGGCGCGATGCTACTCGGCGGTGTGCGGGCGCATGATTCCACGGTGTGGGCGCCGCAGTAGGCTGCCCTCATGCGAGTGGGAGTATTGGGCGCCAAGGGCAAGGTCGGCGCGACCATGGTGGATGCGGTCCAGAGTGCCGCCGACCTGGAGCTGTCGGCCGAGGTCGACGCCGGCGATGCGCTGACCACGTTGACCGACAGCAACACCGAGGTGGTCATCGACTTCACCCACCCCGATGTGGTGATGGACAATCTGAAGTTCTTGATCGACAACGGAATCCACGCCGTCGTCGGTACCACCGGCTTCACCGACGAGCGTATCGCCCAGGTGCGCGCCTGGCTGGACGCCAAACCTGGCGTCTCGGTGCTCATCGCCCCCAACTTCGCCATCGGCGCCGTGCTCACCATGCACTTCGCCAGACAGGCCGCACGGCATTTCGAGTCCGTCGAGGTCATCGAACTGCACCATCCGCACAAGGCCGACGCGCCGTCCGGCACCGCCGCGCGCACCGCCAAGCTCATCGCCGAGGCTCGGAAAGGCTTGCCGCCCAATCCCGACGCTACCAGTACCGGGCTCGCCGGTGCCCGTGGTGCCGATGTCGACGGCATCCCGGTGCACTCCATCCGGCTGGCCGGACTGGTCGCCCACCAAGAGGTGCTGTTCGGCACCACCGGTGAGACGCTGACCATTCGGCACGACAGCTTGGACCGCACCTCGTTCGTGCCGGGCGTGCTGCTCGGGGTCCGCAAGGTGGCTCAGCATCCCGGCTTGACCATCGGCATCGAACCGCTCCTCGACCTCTGATGGCCGGCCCGGACGGCCAGGCCGGTGCGCGTAGCCTGCGCATCCAGCTGCTGATCGGCTTCATGTGCGTCGCGATGGTCGTCTACTTCGTGATGCTCGGCCGGATCGCGTTCGCCTTCCTGGCCTCGGGGGAGTGGGCGGCCGTCGGGCTGGGGATTGCGCTGTTGTTGTTACCGATCGTCGGCGTGTGGGCCATGGTGAGCACGCTGCGGGCCGGCTTCGCGCATCAGCGGCTGGCCCGGCTGGCCCGGGACAGCGGGATGGAGCTCGACGTCAGTGCGCTGCCGCGGATGCCGTCCGGGCGCATCGACCGGGACGCCGCCGACGAATTGTTCGCCACCGTGCGCGACGAACTCGATGCCGATCGGGACAACTGGGTGCGCTGGTACCGGTTGGCGCGCGCCTACGACTATGCCGGTGACCGCAGCCGGGCCCGCGAGACCATGCGGACGGCGGTCGAGATGGAGCGAGCGGCGCACCGCGGATGAGACTGCTCGTCGTGCACCACACGCCCTCGCCACACTGCCAAGAGATGTTCGAGGCCGTGCTGGCCGGGGCGACCGACCCGGATATCGAGGGGGTCGAGGTGGTGCGCCGCCCCGCCCTGACGGTGTCGGCGGTGGACATGCTGGCCGCCGATGGCTACCTGCTGGGCAGTCCGGTGAACCTGGGTTATGTCAGCGGGGCGCTCAAGCACGCCTTCGACGAGTCGTACTACCAGATACTGGATTCCACCCGCGGCCGGCCGTTCGGCTTGTGGTTGCACGGCAACGAGGGCGCCGAAGGTGCCGAACGCGCCGTCACCGGCATCACCGCGGGGCTGGGCTGGGTGAAAGCGGCGGAGTACGTCGTGGTTTCGGGGAAACCGGGTAAAGCCGAGCTGGAGGCGTGTTGGAATCTCGGGGCAACGGTCGCCGCTGCGCTGATGGGCGACTGATCCGCGGCAAGCAGGGCCTGCCCCGGTCTTTGGATAGGGCTCTGGTGCCACACATCGACAGGAGAATCTGGACATGGCGGTGAAGGTCAACGTCGAGAACTTCGTTCGTGCCGAGACGCACAGAATGTTCGCCGACATCCAACGTGACGCGGGCGGGATCAATGTGTTCAGGCACAACCGCCTGCCTGCGTCGATCGACGAGCAGACCGTCATCCGGCTGAACCGCGACACGTTGTACAGCTTCGCCATCCTGGACCTCGCGGAACCGGCTTGGCTCACCCTTCCGGATTCCGCCGGGCGATACATGTCCGCGATGGTGGTCAACGAAGACCACTACATCAACGTGATCCTGCACGAGCCGGGCCGCCACCAGTTGACCCACGAGCTGAGTGGGTCGCGGTACGTCATGGTCGGGGTGCGCACCTTGGTCGACCCCCTCGACGCCGACGACATCGCTGCGGTGAGTGCCCTGCAGGACCGTATGACGCTGGAGACCAGTTCCTCGGAAGCCTTCATTGCGCCGGACTACGACCGGGCAAGTTTGGACAAGACCCGCGACGCCCTGCTCAGCCTGGCAAGTGGTCTGACGGGATTCGAGCGGGCCTTCGGACGTCCGGACGAGGTGGATCCAGTCCGCCATCTCATCGGTACCGCCGCCGGATGGGGTGGGTTGCCGACATCGGAGGCCTGCTACGTCGGTGTCGACCCGGCGTTACCGCCGGGTGACTACACGCTGACCTTCA
The DNA here is from genome assembly GCF_026240945.1 of Mycolicibacterium sp. J2. Classification (GTDB taxonomy): domain Bacteria; phylum Actinomycetota; class Actinomycetes; order Mycobacteriales; family Mycobacteriaceae; genus Mycobacterium. The sequence continues at coordinate 131,730 of NZ_JAPFPY010000003.1, read as the reverse complement.
AAGATGTTCCGGTACAGGCTTTCTGGTCGGTATCGGTATACAACGCCGCTGGTTTTTTCGAGCCGAATCCGCGAAACTTTTACTCGGTCAACAGTATTACCGGAGTGCCAAATGAGGACGGCTCCATCACCGTGCACTTCCGGGCCGAGGTCGGCGACGACGCCCCGCCCAATTGCATCATCACACCGCAGGGCTGGAATTACCTGATTCGGCTGTACCGCCCGCGCGACGAGTTCTTCACCGGCGCCTGGACGGCGCCCGCGCTCATCGGCGGCTGAAGAGGAAACCGCAGCCGGGCGCCGGTGATGGCTACCCGCACACTACGGACCGCCGAACACCATCGGTACGGTCAGCGGACCGCGGATGGCCGGTGTGTCGCGCCAGCTCACCGCGCCGGTCACGTCGGGCCGGCGGGACAGCATCTTGGGCAGGGCGATGGACAACTCGAGCTGGGCCAGCGCCGCGCCGAGGCAGTAGTGGGCGCCGTACCCGAACGACAGCGGCGCGGGCCCGTTGCGGTCCAGCCGGAACCGGCCCGGTTCGTCGAACACCGCGGGGTCACGATTGGCCGCGGCGACCGCCACCAGAACGCTCTGTCCTGCCTCGATGGTGACTCCCTCGAGGTGGTGTGTGGTGGTGGCGGTGCGCACGGTGGACTGCACCGGCGCGTCCAGCCGGATCAATTCGGTGACCAGCGCAGGGTCGTCCGGATCGATGCGGTCGGCGATGCGGACACCGTCGGCATCCCGGGCGAGCAGGGTGAGCATGGCCGCGCCGAGCAGATTCGCGGTGGTCTCGTGACCGGCGACGGCGATCAGGATGGCGGTGGTCACCACCTCGTCGAGCGACAGCGCCGGATCCCCGGCGATGAAGCTGAACAGGTCATCGCCGGGATGTGCCCGCCGGTCGGCCGCGATGGGCAGGAACTCCGCCATCAGCGTGGCCGAAGCGGCCGTCCCCGCGGCCATCTCGTTCGGATCGGCCAACGTGCCCAGCATCCGGATGATGACGGGGGACACCTCGCGCAGCAGGTGCGCGGTAGCGGTGCCGAGGTCCAGCCAGGCACTGACGACAGCGATCGGCAGGGGCAGCGCGATCTCGGCCATGAAGTCGAACTCGGTGGCTGCCGGCGGATCCCCGATGAGGCTGTCGGCGATCGAGTGCACCCCCGTGCCGAGGTCGGCGACGAAACCGCGGGTGAAGACGTCGCGGACCGATCCGCGCAACCGGCGGTGGACGTCGCCGTCGGCGAAAAGCATGGAGGAGCGCGCGAATTCGCGGCCGACGGCGTCCGAGGAGGTCTGCGCCAGTGCGTTGGCGAACGGGTCACTGGTCCAGCCGGTTGCGCCGAGCACCTGGCGGGCCGCGTCATAGCCCAGCACCAGCCAGGCCTGGGCGGTGTCATCCCACACCACATTGCCTTGCCGGCGCCGGCTTTCGTAGAACGGGTACGGATCGGCAGCATCCCACGGCAGCCGGGCCGAACGAATCTCAGCGCTGGTCATGGTGATCCAAACCGAACGGCAGGCCGCGCTCCCGGACCCAGGCGATGTGCCGGCGGCCCAGCTCGCTGGTGGGTTCGGCCAAGCCGTCCATGTCGTCGACGGAGTCGCGGGCGTTGAACGTGGCGCGCAGCGTCGTGAAGATCGCGTTCATCGACAGGTTGAGCCGGGAGAAGAAGACGAAATCCGGCGGCACCGACATCCGTCGCAGCGGATGGTCGGAGGCGCGGACATCGACAAGGTACTCGATGGCTCGCGCGGAGGCCTGCTCGGTGTAGGTGGCCGGCTGCGGGCCGATCAGTTCGTGGATGACCCCGGCATACCAGGAGTACGCGTCGTCGGCGGTCAGGGTGGAATCCTCGGCGAAGAAACCACTTTCGACCATCAAGGCGCGTAGCTCGTCCTTGCGGCCGGTGATCGCCGCCTGCAGCATCGTGACGATCATCCGGCGGGTGTGTTCGGTGAGAACCTTGACGCAGCCGAAGTCGAGGAAGCCGACCGTGCCGTCGGTTCCGAACCGGTAGTTGCCAGGGTGTGGATCGGCGTGGAACAGGTTGGCGTGCCGATAGGAACCGGTGATGAACCGGCTGATCACCTCGGCCCAGGTGTTCTTCAGATCCTGCGCCGCATCTTGTGCTGCGGCCCAGTCCAATCCGTCGAGGTAGGTCATGGTCAGTACGCGATCGCCCGAGGCTTCGGCGATGACGTCGGGCACGCGGATGAATGGGTGCCTGCGGTACAGCTCGGCGAATGCCGTGATGTGGGCGGCTTCCTGGCGGTAGTCGAGTTCTTCGGAGATGCGTGTCGAGATCTCGGCGGCGGCTTCACCGATATCGGGCAGCGCCGTACCCAGCGTGCCTGCGGCGCCCGCGGCGAACCGGAACACCGTGGACAGCAGTTCGGTGTTGGACAGATCGTCGCGGATCGCCTGCGCCACACCGGGGTACTGGATCTTCACGGCGACCCGACGGCCGTCGTGCAGAACCGCGCGATGCACCTGACCGATGGAGGCCGCTGCCACGGATCGACTGTCGAACTCGGCGAACACCTCACCGGCGGGGCGTCCCAGTTCTGTTTCCAGAACCCGTTGGGCCAGTCCGGGATCCATCGGTGGGGCGTCGGCCTGCAGTCGGGTCAGGGCCTTCTGGTACGGCGAGAGCTCGCCTGCGCCGATGGCTGCGGCGTCCACCATCGACAGCAATTGCCCGGCCTTCATCAGGACGCCCTTGGAGTGGCCGAGCAGCTCGACGTACCGCTGTGCGGTGCGTTCGTGGAAACGTTCGACGGCGCCGGTGTCACCCGCCTTTTCCCGCAACGTCGCCACCACGCGTCCACCCGCGGCGCGGGCGGTGAAGCCGGCCACCGGCATGGTGCGGCGCACCCGTCCGCGCGGGACCGTGTCATCGCTGCCCGACATCGGCCCTCCTCGGGTTATAGTGATGTCCTACCGAATATATGTACTCACTTATGGACGGTCAAGGGTGCAGGTATCGACGAAGGAACGACTGGTCAACGAGGCCATGCGGCTGTTCGGCGCGCAGGGCTACCGGGCCACCAGCATCAACCAGATCGAGAAGGCCGCGGGTCTGGTTCCCGGGTGCGGGGCGCTGTACAACCACTTCAAATCCAAGGAAGCGCTGCTGGTTGCGGGTATCGACCGGCAGTTGGACCGCCGCCGCGCCATGCGCGATATCAGCGCCTTGTTCGCCGGGCAGGGAGAGCTGCGCACCGAGTTGACGCTGCTGTGCCGTTACCTGCTCAGCGTGCTGGACCGGGAGGCGGAATTCCTGCGGGTCGCGGCGCGTACCCCGGCCACCGAATCGGCCCGCGTCCAGGACGCCTACGCCGCCTTGGTCGACGGCCTGTCGACCGAACTCACCGACTGGATTACCGCATGCGCACCGACTCTCGGTGGGGCCGACGCCCGCCGCATCGCGACGTTCGGGGTCAACGCTCTGCTGGGCAAGCGCATGAGCCGCATCGTGTTCGACGCGCCCGCCGTGGACACCCCCGATGAGGACTATGTCGGCGAGTGGACCACGATGCTGGCCGACCGGATCGAGTCGCTGCGTCGTCACTGACGTCGGAGGTAGGCTCCCCGCTATGCCAGGGATCGCCGAACTCGCACTGGGAGCCGCACCGATCGCCGGCGGCGCGCTGCTGGGGATTGCCGCAGGCACCTTCAGGGGACCCGATCTCCGGGCTTCGATCAAGGCGGATATGGAACTGCTGGAAAAGCTTCCGCCAGAGCAGCACGAGCGGCGGGCCGCCCTGCAGAAGTCCATCGACACCCGCATCGACGATATCGTCGCCGCCGTCGACAAGAACCGCGAGATCCGCGCGCTGGCGGCGTCCTACACCGGCAACTGGCGCGATATCGTCGTATTCGTCTGCGCCGTACTGTTCACCATCGTGTGGTGGAACGTCAGCCACAGCCGCACCAACTGGTTGATGATGTTCATCGTGCTGATCCTGCTGTCGATCCTCGCCGCGGTCTATGCGGCGCGTGGGATCATCCGGGCGGCGGCCAGCTACATGCACAGCCGCCGGCAAACTCAGTAGTGGAAGGTGTCCGACGGCGCAGGCACGTGATCCGGGTCGTCACCGAAGTCGGACTCGTGGATGCCGTAGGCCTTCGCCAAGTCCAGGATCTTGTTGGCGCGCGCAATGCGCGGCAGATCCGAGCCATTGCGGATCTCCCCGCCGTCGCGCTGGAACTCCGCGAAAAACTCGCGGGCCCAACTGATTTCCTCCTGTGACGGAGATAAACCCTCGTTGACGGTCGGACACTGCTCCGGGGTGAGGCAGATCTTGCCGGTCATCCCGAATTCCGCCGACACCGCGGTGGCCTCGCTGAGCTTGCGGGCACTCGACCCGACCGTCGGTCCGTCGATGGCACTGGGCAGCTGCGCGGCCTTGGCGGCGATGGTGAACCGGGACCGGGCGTAGGCCAACGTGGCGGGGTTGTCACCGAATCCGGTGTCGCGGCGGAAGTCCCCGATGCCGAAGGCCAGCCGGAAGGTGCCCTTGGCCGACGCGATCTCGGTGATGCGTTCCAGCCCGCGGGCCGTTTCCACCAGGGCGACGATCGGCACGTCCGGCAGCCGGCGGGCCGTCTCGGTGACGTGGTCGACGCCCTCGACCATGGCGAGCATCACCCCGCCCACCCCGGTGTTGCTCAGCATCTCCAGGTCGTCTGCCCACCACGGGGTGCCGAACCCGTTGATCCGGACCCAATCGGTGTTGCCCTCGGCCAGCCAGCGCACCACGTTCTCGCGCGCCGCCACCTTGTCCTTCGGCGCGACGGCGTCCTCGATATCGAGGATCACGACATCGGCGCGCGACCGCGCGGCCGGTGCAAAGCGGTCGTACTGGGCCCCGTTGACCAGAAGCCAACTGCGCGCGAGTACCGGGTCGATGCGAAACCCGGGCTCGCTGGGATCGGGTTCGAAGGTGCTGGGCTGGTCGTACACGCCGTCAATCGTCGCTTACCGGCTCGGCCGGGTTCAGGCCGGGGCCAATGCAGCCCCGAACACCCGCGCGGTGGCCTCCCAATGCCGCTGCGCGGCGGCCTCGTCGTACGCCGCACGGTGGTCGGGCACCGCGAAACCGTGCGCGGCGGGATAGAACTCGATGGTGTGCTCGACGGCAGCGCCGGACAGCGCGTCCTCCAGCCGCTTACCGTCCTCCTCGGTGAAGGACGCGTCGTTCTCGGCGGCGGCCACATACACCACCGCGCGGATCTTGTCCGCGAGCAGATGCGGGCTGTCCGGATCGTCGGCGACCGCCAGCCGGCCGCCGTGGAAGGACAGCGCCGCGGCCACCCGGTCGGGCAGCCGGGTGGCGACGATCAGCGAGGCGCGGCCACCCATGCAGTACCCGGTGGTGCCGAATGCCGTACCGGTGACATCGGGGCGCGCCTCCAGGTAGTCGAAGAACGCCCCGGCATCGGCGGCCAGGACCTCGGGGGTGAGCGTGCCCATCAGCTCGAAGAGTTGCTTGCGCTTGTCCTGGTCGCCGAACACGGTGTTGAGGTCGATCGGCCCCCAGCCCGGGCTGCGGTAGTAGACGTCGGGTACCAGCACGACATACCCGAACCCGGCCAGCGTGCTCGCCATCTGCTCCATGGTGGGCCGCAGGCCGGCGGCGTCGGGAAAAAGGACGACGCCGGGCCACGGGCCCTGACCTTCCGGGGTCGCTACGGCGACGGTCGAGGTGCCGTCAACGGTGGTGATGGTGTCGTGGGTGATCGGCATGGTGTCCGTTCTACCCCAGGTTCGGACGTAAGCTGTGCGCGTGCCGATTGTCACCCCGTACGAGGATCTGTTGCGTCTGGTGCTGGAGCGGGGCACGCCGAAATCCGACCGCACCGGCACCGGGACGCGCAGCCTGTTCGGGCACCAGATGCGCTATGACCTCACCGCCGGCTTTCCCCTGATCACCACCAAGAAGGTGCACACCAAGTCGATCGTCTACGAGCTGCTGTGGTTCCTGCGCGGTGACTCCAACGTGCGCTGGCTGCAGGACCACGGTGTCACGATCTGGGACGAGTGGGCTTCCGAGACAGGGGATCTGGGCCCGGTGTACGGCGTGCAGTGGCGGTCCTGGCCCACCCCCTCCGGGGAGCACATCGACCAGATCAGCGCGTCTTTGGAGCTACTCAAGCGGGACCCGGACTCGCGCCGCAACATCGTGTCAGCCTGGAACGTCGGGGAAATCCCGCAGATGGCGCTGCCGCCGTGTCACGCATTCTTCCAGTTCTACGTGGCCGACGGCCGGCTGAGCTGCCAGCTGTACCAGCGCAGCGCCGACCTGTTCCTCGGGGTTCCGTTCAACATCGCCAGCTACGCCCTGCTGACCCACATGATGGCCGCCCAAGCCGGTCTGGGCGTGGGGGAGTTCATCTGGACCGGCGGGGACTGCCACATCTACGACAACCATGTCGAGCAGGTCACCCTGCAGCTTTCGCGTGACCCCCGACCGTATCCGGAACTCGTTCTGGCCCAGCGTGATTCGATATTCGACTACACCTACGACGATATCGAGATCAAGAACTACGATCCGCATCCGGGCATCAAGGCGCCCGTGGCGGTATGACGACAGCGCTCATCTGGGCCCAGTCCGCCTCCGGGGTGATCGGACTGGACAACGGCATCCCGTGGCGGCTGCCCGAAGACCAGGCCCGGTTCAAGGAGCTGACCGTGGGTCAGACCGTGATCATGGGCCGGCTCACCTGGGAGTCGCTGCCCGCCAGAGTGCGCCCGCTGCCCGGGCGCCGCAACGTGGTGGTGACCCGCGACGCCCACTATGTGGCCGACGGGGCCGAGGTGGTCACCGCACTGCCGGATGACCTCGACGGTTGGGTGATCGGCGGGGCCCAGCTATACGAACTGGCGCTGCCGCTGGCCGACCGCGTCGAGATCACCGAGATCGACGTCGACGTCGACGGTGATGCCTTCGCGCCCACCCTCGACGATTCCTGGTCGGTGATCCGCGGGGACTGGCTGACCAGCGGCTCGGGGCTGCGCTACCGGTTCTGCTCGTACCACCGCTGAGCACTGTTGTCGGTGCCATGCGCAACGATGGCCGGGTGTCCTCTCTGACCGTCGCTCAGGCCCGCCGCATCGCCGTCGCCGCGCAGGGCTTTCACGACAGCCCGCCGGCCGGCGCGGTGACCCGCGCGCACCTCAAGCGGCTGATCTCCCGGATCCAGGTGTTGCAGCTGGACTCAGTGTCGGTCGCGGTGCGCGCCCACTACGCACCGGTGTTCAGCAGACTCGGTGCCTATGACCGCGACGTGCTGGACCGCGCGGCCTGGAGTCACAGCGCCCGGGCGCCGCGCCTGCTGGTCGAATACTGGGCGCACGAGGCGGCGCTGATGGCCGTCGAGGACTGGCCGTTGTTGCGCTGGCGGATGCGGGAGTACACCCACGGCCGGTGGGGCACCGAGATCGTCCGCAAGAATCCGCAGCTGGTGGAGGACGTCATCGCTGCCGTCGACGTGCTGGGGCCGTCTACTGCCGGCCAGATCGAGGCGTACCTGGAATCCGAACCGCGGGGCCGAAAAGGCCCCTGGTGGGATCGCAGCGAGACGAAGTGGGTGGCCGAGGCGCTGTTCGCGTCCGGCCGGCTGACCACGGCCACCCGGGTCGGCTTCGCGCGCCATTACGACCTCACCGAGAAGGTGCTGCCGCCGGAGGTGCTGGCCCGCGAGGTCGACGACGAGCAGGCGCTGCGCGAACTGATCTTGCGCGCGGCCGGCGCGCTCGGGGTGGCGACGGAGACCGACCTGCGCGACTACTTCCGGCTGAGCCCGAAACAGAGCAAGCCCACGGTGGCCGCGCTGGTCGACGAGGGCTTGCTGGAACCCGTGGAGATCGACGGCGTACCCGCGTATCTGCGGGCCGGGGTGCGGATCCCGCGTATCGACCGGGGTACGGCGCTGCTGTGCCCGTTCGACCCGCTGATCTTCTTCCGTCCCCGCGTCGAGCGGCTGTTCAATTTCCGCTACCGCATCGAGATCTACGTGCCCGCGCCCAAACGCCAATTCGGTTACTACGTATGGCCATTCCTGCTCGACGGTGAGTTGGTCGGCCGGGTCGACCTCAAACGCACCGATGAGGCCCTGCATGTCGTCGGTGCTTTCGCCGAAGACGGCCGGGACCGGTCTCGAGTGGCCGGCGCGCTGGCGCCGCAGTTGCAGGCGATGGCCACGTGGCTGGGCGTCGGTGCGGTGACGGTCGGCGACCGGGGGGATCTGGTGGGCGAGTTGCGGCGCCGGGTGTAGGCACTCGAGCGCGGAAAGCGATATCGCCCGCGATATCGCTTTCCGCGGTCGAACTCCTAGCCGGCGACCGGCTCCACCTGCCGGCGGCCTCGTATCACGTTGGCGCCGAAGACGATTGCGCCGATCGCCAACCACACCAGGCCGCCGATCTTGGCCAGCGGGTCGGCGTTGAACAGCACGTACCCGATGATCAACAGACCCACCAGCGGCACCACCCCGTGCAACAGGTAGTTCTTCGACTTCTTGCGCACCAGGTAGTACCAGGCCACCGAGATGTGCAGCAGGCAGAATCCGAACAGGGCGCCGAAGTTCACCAGGGAGGAGATCAGACCGATCTGACCGACGAAGAACAGCACCAGCACCAGGCTGAGTGCGCTCACCACGAGGATGGCTGCGAACGGGACTTTGCGAGAGCTGATGTTGGACAGAAATGCCGGCAGTTGACGATCCCGGCTCATCGAGAACAGCAGCCGGCTGGTGGCGGCCTGCGCGGCCATCGCATTGGCGAAGCCGACCGCCAGCACGTTGACCACGAAGAAGGCATTCATCCAGCCGGTGTTGGAGGCCGCCTGCACCAAGAGGAAAAAGGCGTTACCGACCTCGTCGTCGCTGAAGGACGCGCGGCCGCCGGCGAGCAGGCTGGCCAACCAGGTCTGGGTGATGAACAATCCGGCGACCACGAACAGGGCGATGATCATGGCCCGCCCCGCGGGGTTCTTCTTGCCGGTCGACTCCTCGGCCAGCGTGGAGATACCGTCGAAACCGAGGAAGCTCAGCACGGCGATCGACAGGGCGGCCGCGATCAGGGGTGCGCTGATGGCCTCGGAATTCCAGATCGGGGTGGTGCTCCACGCGACGTTCGGCAGCGACTGTCCGTTGATGGCGCGCACCGCGATGACGACGAAGACCACCAGGAAGACCAGCTCGAGGGCCAGGAAGATGCGGTTCACGATCTTCAGCGAGCCCACGCCCAACAGATTGATCGCGGTGTTCACGATCACGAAGACGATCGCCCACAGCCAGCGCGGTGTTCCGGGAAACAGGCCGATCATCGATTCGGCGGCGAACACGTACAGCAGGGTGGGAATCAGCAGGTAATCCAGCAGGATGGCCCAGCCGGCGAAGAATCCCAGCCCGGGGTGGATGCCGCGGCCCACATAGGCGAACACCGAGCCGGCCAACGGGAACGACTTGGCCATCTGCGCGTAGGCCAGGGCGGTGAACACCATGGCGACGAGCCCGATGAGATAGACCAGCGGCACCATTCCGGCGGCGCTGTTGTAGACGGTGCCGAAGATGGTCCACGGCGCGATAGGCACCATGAACACCAGGCCGTATACGACCAGGTCCAGCGTCGAGATGGACCGGTTGAGTTCCTGTTTGTAGCCGAATGATTCGAGACTTCGCTGCCCCTCACCGGTGGTGAGGTGGGTGGAGGTGGTGGCCATGGGTGTCCTGTCAGGTGGTGGTGGGGTCAGACCCGGGCGGCGGCGGCCAGATCGTGGGAAGCGAGGAAATTGGCGATGACCGCGCGGAACTCGGCGGGCTTCTCCAGATGCGTGCAGTGACTGGTGTCGGGGAAGACGTGACTGCGGACGTCGGCGATGTTGTCGACATAGGGTTGCCATGTCGCGGGCGTGGCCTCATCGAACTCGCCGGCGACGACGAGCACCGGGGCGATGATTTCCGGCAATCGCTCGATCACCGTCCAGTCGCGCAGGGTGCCGATGACGTGAAACTCGTTGGGCCCGTTCATGGTGTGGTAGACGGTCGGTTCGGCTTCCATCTGTGCCTCGCTGTCGGCGAAGTCCTTGGGCATCGGCTCGACTCGGCACACGTGGCGGCGGTAGAACTCGGCGGTCGCGGCAAGGTACTCCGGGTCGGTGACGGTGCCGTCGGCCTCGTGCCGCACCAGTGCCGCCTGGGTGGTGGCGGGCAGCTGTGCCCGCAGTTCGGCCGCTCCCTCGACCCACAGTTGCATCGAGGCGGGGGAGTTGCAGATGGACAGCGACGCCAGTCCGTCGGGGCGGCGCACCGCGATTTCGGCGCCGAGCATGCCGCCCCAGGACTGTCCAAGGACGTGATAGCGGTCGAGGCCCAGCGCGGTGCGGACGGTGTGGAACTCCTCGACGAACAGGTCCGGGGTCCAGAACTCCGCGGGTGCGTCCGGCAGATGAGTGCTGTTGCCGCAGCCGATCTGGTCGTAGTGGATGACGGTGCGACCGGTCTCGTCGGCCAGCTCGGCGATATTGGCCACGTAGTTGTGCGCCATCCCGGGTCCACCGTGCAAGACGAACAGGGGCAGCGCCTCGGGGCGCTCGGATTCCGGCGTGGTGATCTGGACCCAGGTCTGATGATCGCGGAACGGGATGGTCTGCGTCGTGCGTGGCATGAAGGCAGCATGAGCCGGAAAAGGTCTCACTGCAAGACCATTAATCGAGTTTTAACAAACGGCGTCGATACTGTGGTCGCGTGAGGGAGAGGGGCAGGGGTATGACACAGCCGATCGGGGCCGGCATGCCGGGCTTGCTCGACCGCGAACTCGAGCCCAACACGCGGGTCGACGAGATCACCGACCGGCTGGTCACCGCCATCGCCATCGGTGAATATCTGCCCGGCGCGCGGCTGCCCGCCGAGCGTGAACTCGCCGCCGCCCTGCGGGTCGGCCGGATGACGGTCCGCGCCGCGCTGGCCCGACTGGTCGAACGCGGGCTGGTCGAGACGCGGCGCGGCCGCGGCGGTGGGTCCTACGTGCTGCAGCAGTGGCCGGACTCGTCCACCGAGACGGTCGGCAGGACGCTGACCATGCGCGCGGCCGAACTGCGCGACCGCTGCGATGCCATCTGTCGGATGCACGGCGCGGTGTGCCGAGCCGCGGCCGAGTCCCGCACGCCCGCCGACGTCGCGCGGCTGCGGTCGGCCCTCGAGGATTACCGCCAAGCCGAAAGCGGGCTTGCCGCGCAGCAGGCAGATAGTGCGCTACACCTGGCCATCATGGACACCACGCACAACGCGGTGCTCAAACGGGTGCTGCTGGACTTGGAGGCGTCGGTCAGTATCGCTGCCCCGGCGCACCTGTGGGGCGAGCCGGCGACGATGCGGCAGATGGAATTGCGCGCCCTCGATGAGCACGTGGCCCTGATCGACGCCATCGCCGACGGACACGCCGACGTGGCCGACGCGTTGGCGCGAGCGCACGTCGCGATCGACTTCGAGCACATCTCGGCCGCCATGCGGCGCGCGGGTGTGCTCAGCGACTGAGCAGTCCCTCGGCGCAGATTTTCGTGCGCCACCTGTCGCACCCGAGTGGCATAATCGAACATGTGTTCGACGAGAATCCGGCGCGGCTTAGCGATGAGGCATTGATCTCTGCGTTGACGGCGGCGACGCGGGCGGAGGCCAAGGCGGCGGCGTGGCGGTTGGTGTTGGTCGGTGAGGTGACCGCGCGGCAGTGTGATGACGAGGATGACGAGTTCGCGCATCAGGTGATCGACGGGTGGGCGTGGGCCAAGGCCCAGATTGGTGCGGCGTGCAATCTGAATCCGTATGCGGCGTCCAAGCAGATGGGGATCGCGGTGGCGTTGCGTGACCGGTTGCCGCGCACCGCAGCCGTGTTCGCGGCGGGGGCGGTGTCGGCGGTGGTGGTTGATGCAATCACCTGGCGGACCCGGTTGGTGCAGGACGCGGATGCGTTGGCGTTGATCGATGCCGCGATCGCGGGGGAGGCCGCGGGGTACGGGGCGCGGTCGGAGACGGGGTTGATCACCGCCGTCGACGTGTGGGTGGAGAAGTTCGATCCCGCGGCGGTGCTGCGATCGGCGGTTGCGGCGAAGGACACGTATGTGGAGTTCGACGACAAGGACGACGCGAATGGGGTGGCGTCGTTTTGGGGTCGGTTGCGGGTGACCGATAAGCAGGCGTTGCAGCGGCGTCTGGATGGTTTGGCGGCGTCGGTGTGTGCCCGTGATCCGCGGACGGTGCGTCAGCGTCGCGCCGATGCGTTGGCCACGTTGGGCGTGGTGGGTCCGCAGTTGGAGCGGTTGGCGTGCATGTGTGGGGATCCGGATTGTCCCGGCAGTGGGAAGGATCCGCGGGCGGCGGCGGTGACGATTCATGTGGTGACCGACCACGTCCCTGCTGCGGAGCAGGTGGGGGAGGTCGACACGGCTGCGGCGACCCCGGCCGAAGTGCGCCCACCTGCGGGCCCGGGGGTGCTGTTCGACGGCACGGTGGTCCCGGCGGGGATGGTGGCTGATTTGGTGAGTTCCGGGGCGCGGGTGAAACCGGTGGCCGAGATCGCCGATCTGGGTGCAGAGCCGCGCCATGATCCCTCGGAGAAGTTGACCGCGGCGGTGCGGGCGCGGCATCTGAGGTGCACGTTCCCCGGCTGTGGCCGGGCCGCCGACACATGCGATGTGGACCATGTGGTTGCGTGGCCGGCGGGGGCGACGCATCCGGGCAATTTGCAGCCGTTGTGCCGTGAACATCATCTGCTCAAGACGTTCTGCGGGTGGACCCCGCAGCTGGCGTCGGATGGGAGGGTCACCTGGACCGCGCCGACCGGGCACAGCTACACCAAGAGCGTCGGCGCGTCGATCCTGGGCTGCGCGGTGATGCGTACCGAGGACCCGCCGGCGCGGCCGGTCACCCGGCTCGCTGACAACGCCGATCGGGCCCGGATGATGCCGAGGCGCTCACGCACCCGAGCGCAAGAGTGCGCGCACCGGATCAAAGCCGAACGCGCCCGCAACACGGCGGAACTCGCCGACAGCGGCAGCGACCCGCCCTTCTGGCCGGCCCGGTCCGCTCAACTCAGCGGAATATCGTTGCCGCCCTTGGACTCCTGGTACTGCACCGACAGCACCGCGTACCGGTCGGCGATGAGCTGGCGCCTGGCCAGCAGCTCGGTGCGCAACGGCTCGTCCTCGTCGTCGATCAGGTCTGGGATCGAATACGCCGTCCAGAAGGCGTTGGAGCGCCGGTAGCCGCCAGGCTCCAAGCCGAACACTTCTTTGAGGATCTTCAAGTCGTGCGGGATGGCGAACTCGTCGCGGGAATCCTCATGACTGAAGAAGTAATAGAAGCTGTCGAAGCCGGCCCACGTGATCGCCGACATACACATGGTGCACGGCTCGTGGGTCGTCAAGAACAGCAGATCACTGGTCGGCGGATGCTCCGGCAGCTCGTAGAACTGTTTGAGCGTGTGCACCTCACCGTGCCACAGGGGATTAACCGTCTCGGCGTTCGTACCGGCCACCACGACGGACAGATCCGCTTTGTGCAGGATCGCCGCACCGAACACCTTGTTCCCGGCGGCGACACCCCGTTCGGTGAGCGGCAGGATGTCGGCGTCGATGACGGAAAGCAATCGCCCCACAAGTGTCATGGCCGACCCTAACGTCCGATGCGGCGCCCTGCACCTCGCCCGCGCTACTGAACCGCGAGATCGAACGGGTAATCTTGCCCGCGTGACCACCACCGGAATCGACGTCAGCGCACGCCTGGGCACCGTGCTGACTGCCATGGTGACGCCGTTCGGCCCGGACGGCTCGCTCGATCTGGGTGGTGCGAAGAAGGTAGCCAAGCATCTCGTCGACGCCGGGTGTGACGGCTTGGTGATCTCCGGCACCACCGGTGAGTCGCCGACCACCACCGATGACGAGAAGATCGCGCTGCTGGAGGCCGTGCTCGACGAGGTCGGGGATCGGGCGCGGATCATCGCCGGCGCCGGCACCTACGACACCGCCCACAGCGTGCACCTGGCCAAGGCCAGCGCCGCGGCCGGCGCGCACGGCCTGCTGGTCGTCACGCCCTACTACTCGCGACCCACCCAGCGTGGGCTGGTGTCCCACTTCACTGCCGTCGCCGACGCCACCGACCTGCCGGTCGTGCTCTACGACATCCCGCCGCGCTCGGTGATCCCCATCGAATGGGACACCATCCGAACCCTGGCGGCGCACCCGAACATCGTTGCGGTCAAGGACGCCAAGGGCGACCTGCACGGTGGCGGCCAGATCATCGCCGACACCGGCATCGCCTACTACTCCGGCGACGACGCGCTGAACCTGCCCTGGCTGGCGATGGGCGCCGTCGGATTCATCAGCGTCTGGGGCCATGTGGCCGCCGCCCAGCTGCGAGAGATGTTGTCCGCCTTCAACTCCGGCGATATCGCTACCGCACGAAAGATCAATGCCGGACTCGGCCAGCTGGGTGCCGCGCAGTCCAGGCTGGGCGGGGTGACCATGTCCAAGGAAGCGTTGCGCCTGCTGGGAATCGACGCCGGTGACCCGCGTCTGCCGCAGGTGCCCGCCAACTCCGCCGAGATCGAGCAGCTGGCCGCCGACCTGCGCGCCGCCGGCGTCTTGTGATGACGGCTCACCTCGCTGCGCCGGGCCCGCTGGCCCCTGGCGGGCTGCGAGTTACCGCGCTCGGCGGGATCAGCGAAATCGGTCGCAACATGACCGTTTTCGAGCACCTGGGCCGACTGCTGATCATCGATTGCGGCGTGCTGTTCCCCGGTCACGACGAGCCGGGCGTCGACCTGATCCTGCCGGACCTGCGGCATATCGAACACCGCCTCGACGATATCGAGGCCCTGGTGCTCACCCACGCGCACGAGGATCACATCGGCGCCATCCCGCACCTGCTCAAGCTGCGCGCCGATATCCCGGTGGTGGGATCGCGGTTCACGTTGGCGCTGGTGGCCGAGAAGTGTCGCGAGCACCGCATCAAGCCGAAGTTCGTGCACGTCGCCGAGGGGCAGCGCAGCACCCACGGGGTGTTCGAATGCCAGTACTTCGCGGTGAACCACTCGATCCCGGATGCCC
Organism: Mycolicibacterium sp. J2; assembly: GCF_026240945.1. GTDB lineage: Bacteria > Actinomycetota > Actinomycetes > Mycobacteriales > Mycobacteriaceae > Mycobacterium. Next base: position 116,614 of record NZ_JAPFPY010000003.1, on the reverse strand, counting down.
TGGCGATCGCCGTGCACACCGGTGCGGGCACCGTGTTGCACACCGGCGATATCAAGCTGGACCAACTCCCACCGGACGGCCGGCCCACCGATCTGCCCGGCATGTCGCGCCTCGGCGACGCCGGTGTGGACCTGTTCCTCTGCGACTCGACCAATTCCGAGCACCCCGGGGTGAGTCCGTCCGAGAGTGAGGTCGGTCCGACCCTGCACCGGCTGATCCGGGGCGCCGAAGGCCGGGTGATCGTGGCGTGCTTCGCCTCCAACGTCGACCGGGTGCAGCAGATCATCGACGCCGCGGTGGCGTTGGGGCGCAAGGTGTCCTTCGTCGGCCGGTCCATGGTCCGCAACATGGGCATCGCCAGGGAACTCGGCTTTCTGCGGGTCAACGACGACGACGTGCTCGACATCGCCGCGGCGGAGATGATGCCCGCCGACCGGGTGGTGCTGATCACCACGGGCACACAGGGCGAGCCGATGGCGGCGCTGTCGCGGATGTCGCGCGGCGAGCATCGCAGCATCACGTTGACCGACGGGGACCTCATCATCCTGTCCTCCTCGCTGATCCCCGGCAATGAGGAGGCGGTGTTCGGTGTCATCGACGAACTCTCCAAGATCGGCGCCCGCGTCGTCACCAATGCCCAAGCGCGCGTCCATGTTTCGGGTCATGCCTACGCCGGTGAGCTGCTGTTCCTGTACAACGGGGTGCGGCCGCGCAATGTCATGCCGGTACACGGCACCTGGCGGCACCTGCGCGCCAACGCCGCCCTGGCCGTGCGTACCGGGGTGCCGCCGGAGAACATCATGCTCGCCGAGAACGGGGTGAGCGTCGACCTGGTCAACGGTGTCGCATCCATCGCGGGTGCGGTGCCGGTCGGCAAGATGTTCGTCGACGGGTTGATCACCGGTGATGTCGGCGAATCGACGCTCGGGGAAAGGCTCACGCTGTCTTCGGGTTTCGTCGCCGTCACCGTCGTGGTGCGACGCGGCACCGGCAAGCCGGCCGGACCCGCGCATCTGCACTCGCGAGGCTTCTCCGAAGATCCCAAGGCGCTGGAACCGGTCGCCCTCAAGGTGGAGTCCGAGTTGGAACGCCTTGCCGCAGAACAGGTCACCGATACCGCCCGAATTGCTCAGGCGGTGCGGCGTACCGTGGGCAAGTGGGTGGGCGAGACCTACCGGCGGCAGCCGATGATCGTGCCGACGGTCATCGAGATCTAGTCACACACACGCTCGGCCACCGCGGACCACTCGATGGGGGAGGCGGCCAGGTCGCGCCCGGTGGGCCGGATGTAGGTGTCGCGGTAATAACTCGGGCCCGCTTGCTCCAGCAGTCGCCATCCGTACCCGATCAGCATCTCCTCGACGCGTTCGGGGACGAAACCCGACTTCCACACCTGCCTGCGCTGGCGGAACCTCCGGTACAGCGATCGTGAGTCATACAGGTTGGTGCCGTCGATGAAATCCTGGCGCACGTAAGTGAAGATCAGCCGGCTGCCGGGCGCGGCAGCGCGCAGCTGTTGGAAGGTGGCGTGCAATGCCGTGGGCGTGAGGTACTGGGTGACGCCCTCCCAGATGAATAAGGTGCGGCCGGTGTCACGGAAACCATTGTTGGCCAAGGTGGTCATCACATCGTCGCGCTCGAAGTCCACGCTCACCAGCCGCACCGACGCCGGCACCGCACCCAGGACGCGCTCTACCGTCCCGGTTTTGCGGTCGATGTTGATCTGTTGGTCCACCTCATAGACCGGCAGATCGCTGTAGCGGGCGATCCGGTAGGGGCGGGTGTCCAACCCGGCCCCGAGGATGACGATGGCATCGAACTCGGTGACCGGATCGGAAACCCGTTCGTCGATATAGCGTTTCCGGCACACGATGCCCGTCCACATGCCCGGCGCCGAGCGGTCCGAGGCGGCCAGCAGCGCGCGTCGCAGTGGCCCGATACCGGCGAGACGTACGAGCGCGCGCAACCGGCCCGGCAGGAAAGAGGCGGCCAGGTCGTCGTCGACCAGGCGGCGCTGGGGCGGTTCGTGATGCTCGAGGGCCGACAGCACCATCGGTCCGAAAGCCGTCTGTGCCTCCGGATTCGCTGCCCCCATCGGTCCCCCCACCCCTAGCGTTTGTTCACGAACCCCGCATCCACCGGCAACGCCACCCCGGTGACATACCGCGCCGCATCGGACACCAACCAGTACACCGCATCGGCGATGTCTTCGGGTTCCAGGGTCTGCACCGGCAACGCATTGGTCATATCAGGGCCGCGGAACTCTTGTTGCGCCATACCCTCCAGCCAGGACCGGGTGAATTCGTTGTCGATCATCGGCGTGTTCACCCCCGCGGGGTGCACCGAGTTCACCCGGATGTTGAACTGCGCCAAGAAGTTGGCGTACACCCGCATCAGACCCACGATGCCGTGCTTGGCGGCGGCGTAGCCCACCGACCCACCGATCGGCGAGCCCAGACCCACCAGCCCGGCCACCGAGCTGGTCAGCACCATCGCCCCGCCGTTGCCGAACTTGATCATCGGCTTCATCGCGACGTCGACGGTGTGGTACACGCCGGTGAGGTTCACGTCGAGCACGTCCTGCCACGCATGCTCGTCGGCCATCGGCGCGATGCCCGCGTTGGCGACGACGATGTCGAGCCGGTCGCCGAGGACCTCGGTACCCGCGCGCAGCGCCGTCTTCAGCGATTCCCGGTCCCGGACGTCGGCCGGTACGGCGACGATGCGCTGTCCGGTCTCCTCGACCAGCTTCACCGTGGCCGCCAAATCCTCGGGAGTGGCCAGCGGGTACGGCACCGATGCGATCTGGTCGCACAGGTCGACGGCGATGATGTCGGCACCCTCGGTCGCCAGCTTCACCGCGTGCGCGCGGCCCTGGCCGCGCGCGGCACCGGTGATGAAGGCGACCTTGCCGGTCAGGGATCCCATGCGCTGCTACCGCAGCTTGCCCTTGGCCGGGTCGCCCGCGACCACCGGGGCCAGCATCTTGATATCCGGCGCACCGTCGAGGTGCTCGCCGATGGTCGCGAACAGCGTTCCGATCGCGGGTGCGGTGCCGTGCGTCGTGAGCGCTTCCTGGTCGGCCCACTGCTCGACGAAGACGAAGGTGCCATCGGCCTCGTGCAGCGAATACAGCTCGCATCCGGGCTCGGAATGCACGGCCTCGATGGCGGTCGTACAGGCGTCGCGAACCAGGTCGACGGACTCGGGCTTGGCGGTCAGCGTGGCGACGACGACAACGGGCATGGGTGAGTGACTCCTCGGTAAGGATGACCGGACAGGTGTCTAGCCTACCGAGCCTTGGTGGCGCAGGTCACGGCCCGTCGATTGCAACCTATCTGTGACCTGTGTGGCTGATGGTAAGGATGGGGCTTTTGCGACTAGGCTTGGACCCATGGCCAACAAGACCGCAGCCAGGTCCACGACCCGTTCGACCAGGTCAAAGGCTGGTTCGGCGAGCTCCACCCGCGGCCGAGCCAAGCCTGCGCGGCCCGCCGCTGCGCGCAAAAAGCCGGCCAAGCCCGCCCCGCGGCGGACATCGTCGCCCCTGGCCGGCGCCGGAGCGGCCGTGGGCCGTGGCACCCGCGCCGGGTGGATGATGCTGGCCAAGGGGGCCGGTTCCACCGCCCGCTCGGTCGGGCGCGCTCGCGAACTGGAGCCAGGACACCGCCGCGACGGCGTCGCCCTGGCACTACTCGGTGCCGCCGTGATCGTGGCGGCCAGCTCCTGGTTCGACGCGGCCCGCCCCGTCGGGGGCTGGGTGGATATCGCCGTCCGCACGATGATCGGCGCAGCGGTGGTGTTGGTACCGCTGATCCTCGGTGTCGTCGCCGTGGTGCTGATGCGCACCGAACCCGACCCGGACGTGCGGCCCCGGCTGATCCTCGGATCGGCGATGATCGCGCTGCCCGTGCTGGGCCTCTGGCATATCTGGTCGGGCGCCCCGCAAGATCCCGAAGCGCGCCGCCGGGCCGCCGGGTTCGTCGGCTTCGCCATCGGCGGACCGCTGTCCGACGGCCTCACCGTGTGGATCGCCACCCCGCTGCTGGTGATCGGCGTGCTGTTCGGGCTGTTGCTGGTGACCGGTACGACCATCCGCGAACTGCCCGACACCTTGCGCGACATGTTCCAGACCAGGGCTTACGACGACGGCTACGACGAAGACGACGAGTACTACGACGACGATGACGCGGTCGCGCCGGCCGACGACTTCTCCGACGGTTACTACGACGATCCCGCCGGCTACGGCGACGGGGACGTGCAAACCTGGCCCACCGCCGAGCTGTCCCGCCCCGCCGGCACACCGATGGACAACTACCCGCTGCCCGAGCCGATCGACCCGGTCGACGCAGAGGAAGGGACGCTACCCGAGCCGCGCGCCATCGAGGCGCCGAAACCGGCCCGCAAGAAGCCGGAAACGCCGAAGAAGAAGCCCGACGACACACTCGTTCTCGACCGCGTCGTCGAGGGCCCGTATGTGCTGCCCTCGATGGACCTGTTGGTCGCCGGTGAGCCCCCGAAGAAGCTCACGGTGGCCAACCAACACATGACCGACGCGATCACCTCGGTGCTGCAGCAGTTCAAGGTCGACGCCGCCGTCACCGGCTGCACCCGCGGCCCGACCGTCACCCGGTACGAGGTCGAACTCGGCCCGGGGGTGAAGGTCGAGAAGATCACCGCGCTGCACCGCAACATCGCCTATGCGGTGGCCACCGAGAGCGTCCGCATGCTGGCCCCCATCCCGGGTAAGTCGGCCGTGGGCATCGAGGTGCCCAACACCGACCGCGAAATGGTGCGCCTGGCCGACGTCCTGACCGCGCCCAGCACTCGCCGCGACCACCACCCGCTGGTGATCGGCCTCGGCAAGGACATCGAAGGCGACTTCATCTCGTGCAACCTCGCCAAGATGCCGCACCTGCTGGTCGCCGGCTCGACCGGCTCGGGTAAGTCCAGCTTCGTCAACTCCATGCTGGTGTCGCTGCTCGCGCGGGCCACCCCGGAGGAGGTCAGGATGATCCTGATCGACCCGAAGATGGTGGAGCTCACCCCGTACGAGGGCATCCCGCATCTGATCACGCCGATCATCACCGAACCCAAGAAGGCCGCGGCCGCGCTGGCCTGGCTGGTCGAGGAGATGGAACAGCGCTACCAGGACATGCAAGCCTCGCGCGTGCGGCATATCGACGTCTTCAACGAGAAGGTGCGGTCCGGCGAGATCAGCGCGCCCCTGGGCAGCGAACGGGTCTACAAGCCCTACCCCTACATCCTGGCGATCGTGGACGAGCTCGCCGATCTGATGATGACCGCCCCGCGCGATGTCGAAGAGGCCATCGTGCGCATCACCCAGAAGGCCCGCGCCGCCGGTATCCACCTCGTGCTGGCCACCCAGCGGCCCTCTGTCGACGTCGTCACCGGCCTGATCAAGACCAACGTGCCGTCGCGGCTGGCGTTCGCCACCTCGTCGCTGACCGACTCGCGCGTCATCCTCGACCAGCCGGGCGCCGAGAAGCTGATCGGCATGGGTGACGGCCTGTTCCTGCCGATGGGGGCGAACAAACCCACCCGCATGCAGGGTGCGTTCATCACCGACGAGGAGATCCACGCCGTCGTCGAGGCCACCAAGTCCCAGGCCGAGCCCGAGTTCGTCGAGGGCGTCACCAAGGCCAAACCGGCCGGTGGCGAGCGCGGCGACGTCGACCCCGATATCGGCGACGATATGGATGTCTTCCTGCAGGCCGTCGAGCTGGTGGTGTCCTCGCAGTTCGGCTCCACCTCGATGCTGCAGCGCAAACTTCGGGTCGGCTTCGCCAAGGCCGGCCGGTTGATGGATCTGATGGAGACCCGCAACATCGTCGGGCCGTCCGAGGGCTCCAAGGCGCGCGAGGTGCTGGTCAAGCCCGATGAGCTGGCCGGCACGCTGGCGCTGATCCGCGGGGGAGCCGACGCGAGCGGTGCCGACGCCGACGACGAGTTCTAGCGATTTCTACAGGGTGAGCAGCATTCTGGTGTTCCCGAGGATGTTGGGCTTCACGTAGGACAGGTCGAGGAACTCCGCGACGCCGGTGTCGTACGAGCGGCACATTTCCTCGTACACCTCGGCGGTCACCGGGGTGCCTTCGATCTCGGCGAACCCGTGCCGGCCGAAGAAGTCGGTCTCGAACGTCAGCACGAAGATGCGCTGCAGGTGCAGCTCGCGCGCGACATCCAGCAGTTGGGCCACCACCCGGTGCCCGACGCCCTTGCCGCGCACCTTGGGATGCACGGCCACCGTGCGCACCTCGCCGAGATCGGCCCACAGCACGTGTAGGGCGCCGCAGCCCACGATCTCGCCGTCGAGCTCGCCCACCCAGAACTCCTGGACCGCCTCGTACAGGTTGACCAGGTTCTTCTCCAGCAGGATCTTGCCCGCGTAGATGTCCACGAGCGCCTTGATGGCGGGCACATCCGAGGTGCGGGCCCTGCGCACAATCAGGGGATCGACCGGCTGAGCAGGCGCCTCATTCACAGCAGCGAGAGTATCGGCATCCGCAACCGATATCCTGATGCCCGTGCCGGGCCAACCAGATACAGATCCCACGGTGCCCCGCGCGTCCGTCGCCAACGTCGCCAACCTGCTGACCGGCATGCGCCTGGTGCTGGTGCCGGTGTTCGTCTACGCGCTGTTCATCGGTGATGGACATGAAACGGTTTGGCGCACAGTCGCATTCGTGATCTTTGCGGTGGCCGTCATCACCGACCACTTCGACGGCGCCCTGGCCCGCAGCTACGGCATGGTCACCGAATTCGGCAAGCTGGCCGATCCGATCGCCGACAAACTGCTGATCGGCGCGGCGTTGATCGGGCTGTCGGTGCTCGGTGACCTGCCCTGGTGGATCACCGTCGTCATCCTGGTTCGTGAGATCGGCGTCACGGTGCTGCGGCTGGCGGTGCTGCGGCACGGGGTCATCCCGGCCAGTCGGGGCGGCAAGCTCAAGACCCTGGTGCAGGCGATCGCCATCGGCCTGCTGATCCTGCCGCTGTCGGGGGTGTGGCTGACCACCGCGATGGCCATCATGTGGTTGGCCGTGGTGCTCACCGTGGTGACCGGCGTCGACTATGTGGTGTCGGCGGTCAAGGATTCCCGGATGCGTTCCTGATCTCGGGAACCGACGGCGCACCGGTCGCGTTGACCCAGGTATGACCAACACATTGCTGCGCGAGGTTATCGGCGACGTGCTGCGGCACGCGCGGACCACCCAGGGCCGGACGCTGCGTGACGTGTCCGATTCCGCCCGGGTCAGCCTGGGCTATCTGTCCGAGGTGGAACGCGGCCGCAAGGAGCCGTCCAGTGAGCTGCTCGCCTCGATCTGCGACGCCCTGGACGTCCCGCTGTCGCGGGTACTGACCGACGCGGGTGAGCAGATGGCGCGTCAGGAGGCCGGTGCGGCCAACGCGATGGGCCGCATCGATGTGACCACCAAGGTTGTTATTCCCCAGGTCGCCGCCCAGGTTCCGTCGATGGCAGTGGCCTGACGTGCGGGTGAACCGATAGGTTGGCACCAAGCAAACCCGCAGACTCGACAGACACAGCGGACTCGACAGACACGAAGGCGGAAACGTTCCCATGGCCAATCCGTTCGTCAAGGCGTGGAAGTACCTCATGGCGCTGTTCAACTCGAAGGTCGACGAATACGCCGACCCGAAGGTGCAGATCCAGCAGGCCATCGAGGAAGCGCAGCGTCAGCACCAGGCGCTCACCCAGCAGGCCGCCCAGGTCATCGGCAACCAGCGGCAGCTGGAGATGCGGCTGAACCGCCAGCTCGCCGATATCGAGAAGCTGCAGGCCAACGTGCGGCAGGCGCTGACACTGGCCGATCAGGCCACCGCCGCCGGTGACGCCGCCAAGGCCACCGAGTACACCAATGCCGCCGAGGCGTTCGCCGCGCAGCTGGTGACCGCCGAGCAGAGCGTCGAGGACCTCAAGGCGCTGCACGATCAGTCGCTGCAGGCCGCGGGCCAGGCCAAGAAGGCCGTCGAACAGAACGCCATGGTGCTGCAGCAGAAGATTGCCGAGCGCACCAAACTGCTCTCGCAGCTGGAGCAGGCCAAGATGCAGGAGCAGGTCAGCGCCTCCCTGCGGTCGATGAGTGAGATCGCCGCGCCCGGCACCACCCCGAACCTCGACGAGGTGCGGGAGAAGATCGAACGTCGCTATGCCAACGCCATGGGTGCCACGGAGCTGGCCCAGAACTCCGTCCAGGGTCGGATGATGGAAGTGCAGCAGGCGAGCGTGCAGATGGCCGGCCATTCCCGGTTGGAGCAGATCCGGGCCTCGATGCGCGGTGATCAGCTGCCCGCCGGCGGCGCCGCTGCTGCGCCGGCCGCCCCGGCCGCCACTCCGCCGGCCGCGGCTCCCGAAGACCGTCTGTCCCAGTAGTTTTCGTCATGGTGGGGAACTCTGCACACGGTCGACGGGAAGTGATTTCCGGGCTGGTCCAGCGCGGTGTGGACACCGCCGCCGAGTTCTCCGATGTCCTGTCGCAGAAACTGGCGACCCTCGCCGACCCGCGGGCGAAACTGCTGCGTAAGCGCCGGTGGGCGCGTCGACTCGGCTGGTTCTTCACGGGCGCCACAGTGTTCTGGGTTGCGGTGACCGGTCTGCTCGCGTCGTGGAGCACCCCGGTGTGGGCGCTCATCGTCACCGGCGCGATCGCGGCGGCGGCCGCGTTCCCGGCGACCCTGCTGTTCCTGCGTTACCGCTGGCTGCGTCGCGAACCGCTGCCCGAGACCGGCGCGCCCCGGCGGTTACCGCCCCGCGGGTCGGCGGCGCGTGCGCCGATGGCGGCGCTCGCCTCCGCCGAACGTGGTCTGGTGTCGCTGCTGGGGGTGTTGCAGCGGTCCGGGTTGCTACCCGCCGACGAGTTACGCGAGATCTCCGCGGTGGCGGCGCAGACGGCGTCGGCGATGGCCGCGACGGCGGGCGAGGTGACGGCCATGGAACGGGCCGCCGCTGCCTCCCCGCAGTCCCGCGCGCACCTGACCCCGACCATCCGCGCGTTCGCCGTCCAGTTGGACTCGGGTGCCCGCCAGTACAACGAAATGGTAACCGCGGCAGCACAATTGGTGTCGTCGGTGGATTCGCCGATGACGGCGCAGCGGCACCGCAACGAACTGACCGGGGCCACCGACCGGTTGCAGGGCTGGGCGCAGGCCTACGGCGAACTGGGCCGGCTGCGCGGCGCCTGAACTACAGGTCGTGGGTGCCCGTCTCGACACCGTCGGGGCGCGGCCCGAACCGTTCGATATACGAGCGGTGCTTGTCGGCGTCCTTTTCCCGCTGGATCTTGTCGATCAGGTTCGGATCCAGGCCGTGCACCCGCAGCATGTGCTTGCGCCAGATCTTGTTCAACGCATGCGAGAAGTAGATGAACGGGATCAGGATCGGGATCGTCATGCTGGCCCGCGTGACGAAGTCGATGGGGACGAACCAGAACGGGATGAGGATCAGCACGGCCGGGATGAGGACGCGCAGCATCACCCGTCGGGTGGCACCCGGGCCGGTGAGGTCGTTGCGGACCCAGTCCAGCATCGAATCCGGCAGTCGCCGGTTGCAGCAGTAGCCGATCAGCTGGAACAGGTTGGGTTTGGTGCGTTCGGTCATGTCAGTGCAGGACGCAGCGCGGGGATCACGGCGCCGACCAGGCCGCGTACCACGGCCTTGGCGAAGTCGAACTGGTCGAAGTAGTCCCGCCACAGCGTGATGCGCCCGTCGTGCACCTCGAACACGCCGCACACCCAGAACTGCAGCCGCACCGGGCCGAAAATCAGCACATCGGTGCGTTCGTTGAGCACCGACGCACCATCGGCCGCCGAGCGGTGGATCTTCACGTCGAAACCCAGGCTGGGCCGGTCCATGGCGCGGAACAGTTTGATGGTGCGGCGGCGGCCGTACACGGTGGGGAAGCCGACATTCTGGTAGACGAGGTTCTCGTCGAGGAGCTCGGCGGCGGCATCCAGGTCGGGTGCGCGCAGGGAGTTCAGGAACGCCGTGACGGTGGCGATGTTGTCGGTCCCGACCGGGACCACCTGCTCGGTCATGTCCCTCAGGGTAGATGGTGTGGGGTGTGGCAGGGTGAGCGCGTGCGTGTCGCGGTGGTGGCCGGGCCGGATCCCGGACATGCGTTCCCGGCGATAGCGCTGTGCCTGCGATTCCTGGCCGCCGGTGACGTCCCGACCCTGCTGACGGGTGAGCGGTGGCTGCCCACCGCGCGCGCCGCCGGAGTGGATGCCGTGCCGCTGGCCGGTCTGGATGTGCGCGAGGGCGACGACGACGGCGACGCCGGTGCCAAGATCCACCGGCGTGCGGCCCGCATGGCCCTCGACAACATGCCCGTAATACGTGCGCTGGCACCCGATTTGGTGGTCTCCGACGTCATCACCGTGTGTGGTGGACTGGCCGCCGAGCTGCTCGGCCTGCCCTGGGTGGAGCTGGACCCACATCCGTTGTACCGGCCGTCGAAGGGACTGCCACCGCTGGGCAGCGGCCTGGCGCCCGGCACCGGTGTGCGCGGGCGGCTCCGCGATACGGTGCTGCGCGCGCTGACCGCGCGGTCGGTGCGCGACGGTGCCAGGCAGCGGGCGCAGGCGCGGCTCGGAATCGGGCTGCCCGGGCCGGACCCGGGCCCGCTGCGCATGCTCATTGCCACACTGCCCGCCCTGGAGGTGCCCCGGCCGGATTGGCCCGCCGCAGCGGTCGTGGTGGGACCGCTGCATTTCGAGCCGACCCCCGACGTCCTGGAACCGCCGCCCGGTGCCGGGCCACTGGTGGTGGTGGCGCCGTCGACTGCCTCCACCGGGGCCGGCGGGCTGGCCGAGGTGGCGCTCTCGGCGCTGACCCCGGGGCGCGGTGTGCCCGCCGGCACCCGGGTGGTGGTCTCCCGACTGGGTGGTGCGGAGCTGGACGTCCCGCCGTGGGCGGTGGTCGGTCTGGGCCGGCAGGACGAGCTGCTGGGTGCGGCCGACGTGTTGGTGTGCGGTGGCGGGCACGGCATCGTGTCCAAGGCGCTGATGCACGGCGTCCCGCTGGTGACGGTGCCCGGTGGCGGCGACCAGTGGGAGATCGCCAATCGTGTTGCGCGCCAAGGAATTGGCCCCTTCGTCCGACCGCTGACGGGGGAGTCGCTGGCGGCGGCGGTGTCCGAGGTGCTGTCGCGACCCTCGCACCGGGCCGCGGCTCGACAAGCGGCGGCCGGTAGCGCGGAGGTGGCGGATCCGGTACGGGTGTGCCATGACGCCCTGTCGGTGGCTGGGTAGGTTGGTGGCGTGCGGCTCACCGAATTCCACGAACGCGTCAGCGCTCAGTTCGGCTCGGCGTACGGCGCCTCGGTGCTCGTCGACCACGTGTTGAGTGGGATGGGACGCACCGCTGCACAGGCCATCGAGGCCGGTGTCGAGCCGCGGGACGTGTGGCGGGCGTTGTGCGCCGACTTCGAGGTGCCGCGCGAGGAGTGGTGAGGCGGGACCTGTCTTCCCGTCGCTGCGCTCGCCCGGTGCTTGTTCTCCCGTCGCTTCGCTCGCCCGGTGCTTGTTCTCCCGTCGCTTCGCTCGCCCGGTGCTTGTTCTCCCGTCGCTGCGCTCGCCCGGTGAAAAACCCCGCCCGGCGTGTCTCACTTGCCTTCGAACACCTGTTCGTTAGTCTGGTGAGCGTTCGACTGAGCTGACTTGTCGGTGGCTGGCCCTAATGTCGCAGCCAACCGACCGGAACACCGGTCAACCGAACGACTACCGGAGAGGTATCACCATGGCACCACAGGCTCCCGACCGCGAAAAAGCGCTCGAACTGGCGATGGCGCAGATCGAGAAGAATTACGGCAAAGGCTCGGTCATGCGCCTCGGCGAGGAGGTGCGCCAGCCCATCTCCGTCATCCCGACCGGATCCATCTCCCTGGACGTGGCGCTGGGCATCGGCGGCTTGCCGCGGGGCCGGGTCATCGAGATCTACGGACCGGAATCCTCCGGTAAGACCACCGTTGCGCTGCACGCGGTGGCCAATGCGCAGGCCGCAGGCGGTATCGCGGCGTTCATCGACGCCGAGCACGCGCTGGACCCGGAATACGCCAAGAAGCTCGGTGTGGACACCGATGCGTTGCTGGTATCCCAGCCCGACACCGGTGAGCAGGCGCTGGAGATCGCCGACATGCTGGTGCGCTCCGGCGCGCTGGACATCCTGGTCATCGACTCGGTGGCCGCGCTGGTGCCGCGTGCGGAGATCGAGGGCGAGATGGGTGACAGCCACGTCGGCCTGCAGGCCCGACTGATGAGCCAGGCGCTGCGCAAGATGACCGGTGCGCTGAACAATTCGGGCACCACCGCGATCTTCATCAACCAGCTGCGCGAGAAGATCGGCGTGATGTTCGGCTCGCCCGAGACCACCACCGGTGGTAAAGCGCTGAAGTTCTACGCCTCCGTGCGCCTGGACGTCCGACGGATCGAGACGCTCAAGGACGGCACCGACGCGGTGGGTAACCGCACCCGGGTGAAGGTCGTCAAGAACAAGGTGTCCCCGCCGTTCAAGCAGGCCGAGTTCGACATCCTGTACGGCCACGGCATCAGCCGGGAGGGCTCGCTCATCGACATGGGTGTCGAGCACGGCTTCATCCGCAAGTCCGGTTCGTGGTTCACCTACGACGGCGAGCAGCTGGGGCAGGGCAAGGAGAACGCCCGAAAGTTCCTGCTGGAGAACGTCGATGTGGCCAACGAGATCGAGAAGAAGATCAAGGAGAAGCTCGGCATCGGTGCCGTGGTGACCGACGATGACGTTCTGCCCGCCCCGGTCGACTTCTGAGACAGGGCCGGCTGAGGGGCCCAAGCGCGAGGAGCAGGCGCGGGACGTGTGTCTGCGCCTGCTCACCGTGCGGGCCCGCACCAGGGCCGAGTTGGAAGCTGCGCTGACCAAGCGTGGCTATCCAGATGATGTGAGTGCCAGGGTGCTGGACCGGCTGGTCGAGGTCGGATTGGTCGACGATGCCGCGTTTGCCCAGGAGTGGGTCCGCAGTCGGCGGACCAATGCCGGAAAAGGCAAGCGCGCCTTGCTCGCCGAGTTGCGCACCAAAGGTGTCGATGCGGACGTCATCGCCGAGACGCTCGACGGCGTCGACGCGGGGGAGTGGCAGGTGCAGGCCGAGCGGCTGGTGGCTACCAAGCTGCGCCGCGAAAACCTCGACGACGAAGCCAAGGTGACCCGACGTCTCGTCGGTATGCTGGCCCGCCGGGGCTACAGCCAGACCATGGCCTTCGACGTGGTCAAAACGCAACTGGCCCAAGAGCGGGCACGGCGGGCCGTCTAGACGCGAATCCTCCGCGCGGTCTGGATGACGAACCCTCCGCGGTCTTAGACGACGAATCCTCCGCGCGCCCTAAATGACGAATCCTCCGTCGATGTTCCAGCTGATGCCGGTCACATAACCCGACTCGGGATGGGCCAGATAGGCGACGGCGCTGGCGATATCACTCGTCCGGCCGTAATGGCCGACGGCGATGAACGGCCGCACCTGGTCGGCGAGCTCGCCCTCTTCGGGGTTCATGTCGGTGGCAATCGGTCCTGGCTGGATGTTGTTGACGGTGATCCCGCGCGGGCCGAGTTCGCGGACGAGCCCGCGCGTCAGGCCGGCGACGGCTGCCTTGGTCAGGGAGTAGACCGACAGCCCGCCCACCGGCGAGCGGTCGCCGTTCACGCTGCCGATGGTGATGATGCGGCCGCCTTCACCGAGGTGGGGTACGGCTCGCTGGATCGCCGCGAACACAGCGCGGACGTTGACGTTCACCAGCCGATCGAACTCTTCGAGCGGGAAGTCCTCGATCGGGGCGATGTGGGCCACCCCAGCGTTGTTCACCAGGATGTCCAGGCCGCCCAACTGGGCGACGGTGTCGTCGACCGCGGCTGCCACGGCGGCGGCGTCCGCGCTGTCGGCTTGCAGTGCGACCACGGTGGCGCCCGTCGCCGACAGTTCAGCGGCCAGCGCCTCGGCCGGCTCCGGCGAGGAGTTGTACGTGAAGGCAACGGCTGCGCCATCGGCGGTCAACCGCCGGACGATCTCGGCGCCGATACCGCGCGACCCACCCGTCACCAGGGCGCGCTTACCGGTCAGGGGTGTGGTCGATGTCGTGGCCATGGGGTCCTCCGCTGCTGGGATGGTTATTTCGAACTGATTGGTTACTAAGTACAGTCAGCTCAAGCCGTCACTGGATCGGATCATTCCTAACTGTGGCGGGCGTCACAACCAGGAGGTCGGATGGCGATCGGTCGGCCCCGCGAGTACGACCCGCACACCGTGCTGGAGACCGCCACGCGGTTGTTCTGGGAACACGGCTACGACGGTGTGTCCATCACCGACCTGACCGACGCCACCGGAATCAACCGGCGCAGCCTGTACGCCCAATTCGGTTGCAAAGAGCGGCTTTTCCGAGAAGCGGTGCAGCATTACGTCACCGGGCACGGCGGTTACGCGGCTGCTGCACTGGCTCAACCCACCGCGTGGGAGGTGGCGTACGAGATGGTGCACGGGGCCGCGGACGCGACCACCACACCGGGACATCCGCCGGGCTGTCTGTTGGTGCAGAGTGCACTCGCCGTCGGCTCCGACGCCACCTGTCTGCAGGCCGACCTCGCGGACATGCGGTCTGCGGGGGTGCAAGTCCTGGCCGAGCGGTTCGCCGAAGCCCAAGCCGCCGGGGAGATCCCCGGCGAGGATCCCGTCGCCCTGGCCCGGTGGATCTCCTCGGTCTGCCAGGGCATCGCCGTGCAGGCCGCCAGCGGTGCGACCCGAGCCGAGGTTCATGCCCTTGCCGACCGTGCACTCAAGGCCTGGCCGGCCGATTAGACCGCCGAGCCGTCCTGGACGAACTCCTTCTGCGTCACCGGTTCTGGGCCCTTCTTGGATCGGCGCAGCCGTGCCTCCAGCCAGGTCGCGAACCAGGACAGGCCGAAGTTCAGGCTGATCATCAAGACGGCGATCACCATCAGCGCGGGAATCAGGTTGCCGTACGACGTACCCACGCTGGTGCCCTGGCGCACCATCTCGATGAACGTGATCTGGTAGCCGATGGCCGTGTCCTTGAGCACCACCACCATCTGCGACACCAGCACCGGCAGCATCGAGGTGATGGCCTGCGGCAACAGAATCGAGCGCATGGTCTGCAGCCAGGTCAGGCCCAGCGCCGAGGCGGCCTCGGCCTGACCGCGCGGCAACGCGTGCACGCCGGTGCGCACGATCTCGGCGATCACGGCGCCGTTGTACAGCGTCAGACCCGTCACCACGCCTGCCAGCGCCAGTTGTTTGGACGGGAACACGTCGTACTCGGCGAATAAGGCATACGCGAACAGCATCATGATGAGCACCGGTACCGCCCGGAAGAACTCGACCACCGTCGCGCACGTCCAGCTGATCCAGCGCACCGGTGACAACCGGCCCACGCCCAGCGCACACCCGAGTACCAACGCGAGCACGATCGACAGCGCCGCCGCCGTCAATGTGCCCTGCACGCCCTCCAGGATGTAGTTCTTCCAGAGGTTGGCCGTCAGGAACGGCTCCCACTTGGCGGCGGTGAATTGGTCAGCCGCCGCGAACTTCCAGATCACCCAGGCCAGGATCGCCGCGAACACCAGCACCGTCAGCACGGCGGTGATCATGTTGCGCACCCGGGCTCGCGGCCCCGGCGCGTCGTAGAGGACCGATGCTTGTGTCATCGCAAAACCGCCCAGCGCTTGCCCAACCACCCGAACAACAGCCCCATCGGCAAGGTCAGGATGACGAACCCGGCGGCGAAGATCGAGCCGACCAGCAGCAGCGCCGCGGTGTTCTCGATCATCTCCTTCATCAGCAGTGCCGCCTCGGCCACCCCGATCGCCGAGGCGATCGTGGTGTTCTTGGTCAGCGCGATCAGCACCGAACCCAGCGGGATGATCACCGCACGAAAAGCCTGCGGCAACAAGATGATCCGCAAGTTCTGGCCGAACGTCAGGCCGAGCGAGCGGGCCGCCTCGGCCTGGCCGATGGGCACCGTGTTCACCCCGGAACGAATGGACTCGCAGACGAAGGACGCCGTGTAGACGGTCAGGCCGAGCACCGCGAGCCGGAACCCGCTGTCGGCGATCGACGTCGGCGACAGCGGATCGGCCAGCGTGATGTGCAGGGTGTTACCCAGTCCCAGCGAACAGAACACCAAGATCAGCGTCAGCGGGGTGTTGCGCACCACGTTGACGTAGCCGGTGCCCAGCGCCCGCATCACGGGAACGGGAGACAGCCGCATCGCCGCCAGCAGGGTGCCCAGCACCAGCGCGCCGATGGCCGAGTACACCGTCAGCTGGATCGTCATCCAGAACGCGGCGAGGATCCGGTCCTGGTATTCGGTGAAGATCGCCACGGGACCTGCGCGGTCTACTTGTCGACGGTCGGCGGCGCGGGTGCGGTGATACCGGCCGGCCCGAGATTCTTGTCGAACGCCGTCTTCCAGGCGCCGTCGGACTCCATCTTGGTGATGGCGTCGTTGATCTTGGTCCGCAGCTCGGTGTCACCCTTCTTCAGGCCGATGCCGTACCGCTCCTCGGAGAAGGGCTTGCCGACGATCTTGAAGGTGCCGGGACTCTGCGCCGCGTAGCCGGCCAGGATCACCTCGTCGGTGGTGACGGCGTCGATCGCGCCGGTCTTGAGCGCCTCGACACACGCCGAATACGTGTCGTACTGCTGCAGCTGCACGCCCGGATACTTGTCCTTGATCCGCTGCGCCGGCGTGGACCCGCTGACCGAGCACAGCTTCTTGTTGTTCTGCAACGACTCCGGGCCGGTGATATCGGTGTTGTCGGCCTTGACCAGCAGGCTCTGCCCGGTGATCAGGTAGGGCCCGGCGAAATCGACCTTCTCCTTACGGGCATCCGTGATCGAGTAGGTGGCCACGATGTAGTCCACCTGCCCGTTCTGGATCAGGTTTTCGCGCTGGCCCGACGGCGCCTCCTTGAACTCGATATCTTCCGGCTTGTACCCGAGCTGGCCGGCCACGTAGGTGGCGACATCGACGTCGAAACCGCTGAACGTGCCGTCCGGGTTCTTCAGCCCCAAGCCGGGCTGGTCGTACTTGATGCCGACGGTCACCTTCTTGCTGTCGTCGCCACCGCCGCAGGCGGCCAGGGCGAACGGCATCGCGGCGGCGACCAGCGCGGCGGTGACCATCCGGAATCGCAGGGACATGAAGCGCTCCTTTTGTTGCATCAGTGATTCAGGATCTTGCCGAGGAAGTCTTTGGCCCGGTTGGACTGCGGGTCGGTGAAGAAGCGTTCGGGTTCGGCGTCCTCGACCACGGCGCCGTCGGCCATGAAAACCACACGTTGGGACGCCCGCCTGGCGAATCCCATCTCGTGGGTGACCACCAGCATCGTCATTCCCTCGGAAGCCAGGTCGGTCATCACCGCCAGCACTTCTTTGATCATTTCCGGGTCGAGCGCGCTGGTCGGCTCGTCGAACAACATGACCTTCGGGTGCATGGCCAGTGAGCGGGCGATCGCCACCCGCTGCTGCTGCCCGCCGGACAACTGAGCCGGGTACTTGTCGGCCTGGTTGGCCACCCCGACCCGTTCCAGCAGTGCCAGCGCCTCGGTGCGGGCCTTGTCCTTGTCGGTTTTGCGCACCTTGATCGGCGCCAGGGCGACGTTTTCCAGGATCGTCTTGTGCGCGAACAGGTTGAACGACTGGAACACCATGCCCACATCGGAGCGCAGCTGCGCGAGCTTGCGCCCCTCCTCGGGCAGCACCTGGCCGTCGATGGCGATGGTGCCCGAGTCGATGGGTTCGAGCCGGTTGATGGTGCGGCACAGGGTCGACTTGCCAGAACCCGATGGGCCGAGGATCACCACCACCTGGCCGCGTGGCACGTCGAGGTTGATGTCCTTGAGTACATGGAGGTCGCCGAAATGCTTGTCGACGCCCTGTATCGAGATCATCGGGACCGAGGTCGCGGTGGTCATGGGTTCTGACCCTACCCAGGTAACGCTCAGCTTGGGGCGTATCGGCGCGCCCGTAACATGATTGTCGTGACTTCGATGATGGCGCGTGCGGACGAGGCGTCCCCCGGCGTCGACGCGCGCCCACGCACCTACCAGGTGCGCACCTACGGCTGTCAGATGAACGTGCATGATTCCGAGCGCCTGGCCGGCCTGCTCGACGCCGCCGGTTATGTCCGCGCCGCGGACGGTACCGACGCCGACATCGTGGTGTTCAACACCTGCGCGGTGCGCGAGAACGCCGACAACAAGCTCTACGGCAACCTCAGCCATCTCGCTCCGCGGCGCAGCGCCGACCCGAACATGCAGATCGCCGTCGGCGGGTGCCTGGCCCAGAAGGACCGCGACACGGTGCTGACCAAGGCGCCCTGGGTGGACGTGGTCTTCGGCACCCACAACATCGGCTCTCTGCCGGTGCTGCTGGAACGCGCGCGGCATCAGCGGGTGGCGCAGGTCGAGATTGCCGAGGCGCTGCAGGAGTTCCCGTCGGCGCTGCCGGCGTCGCGCGAATCCGCTTACGCGGCATGGGTTTCCATTTCGGTGGGCTGCAACAACACCTGCACGTTCTGCATCGTCCCGTCGCTGCGCGGTAAAGAGGTGGATCGCAGGCCCGGCGACATCCTGGCCGAGGTGCAGACCCTGGTCGACCAGGGTGTGCTCGAGATCACCCTGCTGGGGCAGAACGTCAACGCGTACGGCGTGTCGTTTGCCGACCAGGATGTCCCGCGCGATCGCGGCGCGTTCGCCGACCTGTTGCGCGCCTGCGGGCGCATCGATGGTCTGGAACGCGTGCGATTCACCTCACCGCACCCTGCCGAGTTCACCGACGACGTGATCGAGGCGATGGCGGCCACCCCGAATGTGTGCCCGACGCTGCACATGCCGTTGCAGTCGGGTTCCGATCGGGTGCTCAAGGCGATGCGCCGCTCCTATCGGGCCGAGCGTTACCTGGGCATCATCGACCGGGTGCGGGCCGCGATCCCGCACGCCGCGATCACCACCGACATCATCGTCGGGTTCCCGGGGGAGACCGAAGAGGACTTCCAAGCCACGCTGGACGTGGTGCGCCAGGCCCGGTTCGCCAGCGCGTTCACCTTCCAGTACTCCAAACGGCCCGGCACGCCGGCCGCCGAACTGCCCGATCAGCTGCCGAAAGCCGTTGTCAGCGAACGGTATCAGCGTCTGATCGCCCTGCAGGAGGAGATCTCCTGGCAGCAGAACAAGGCGCAGATCGGCAGCACCGTCGAGGTCCTGGTGGCCGCCGGTGAGGGCCGCAAGGACGCCGCCACCGCGCGGATGTCCGGCCGCGCTCGCGACGGCCGGCTGGTGCACTTCGCGCCGGGGCAGGCCGATATCCGGCCCGGTGACGTCGTCACCACCGTGATCACCGGTGCTGCGCCGCATCACCTGATGGCCGACGGTGCCGTGTGCAGTCACCGCCGCACCAGGGCAGGTGACGCGCACGCCGCCGGGCAGCGCCCGGTGACCGGTGTCGGCCTCGGTATGCCGAGCATCGGCGCACCGCCGGTGGCCGCGGCAACGACAGGATGTGTCCGATGAGCGACAAGGAATTCGAGGCCTACAAGGGCGATATCGAGGCCGTCGAGCGGCGCGTCGCCGCCGAGATCGACCCGGGCGCCCGCGCCGTGGTGGTCGCCGTGCTGGTGTTGGTGGTGGCGCTGTCGTTCGTGCTGCCGCACATGGGCTCCACCCGTGGACTGGACGTGTTGGTCGGCGACCAGACCGCCATCAACGACGGCGTCGCCCTGCCGTCGCGAGTGTTCGTCTGGCTCACACTCGTTTTCGGTGTCGGCTTCTCCATCGCCGCGCTGCTGACCCGGCGTTGGACGCTGGCCTGGATCGCCCTGGCCGGTACCGCGGTGGCCTGCCCGGCCGGCATGCTGGCGGTCTGGACGCGCCAAACCGCCACCCACGGCCACCCCGGCCCGGGCATCGGCTTGATCATCGGCTGGATCGCGGTGATCCTGCTGGCCTACAACTGGGCGCGGGTGGTGTGGTCACGCACCGCGGTGCACTTGGCCGCCGAGGAGCAGCGCCGCCGCGCCCTGGCACAGCACCAGAGCAAGGGCCTGCTCGACGATCTCGGCGACGACCAGAAGGCCTAGCTAGCGCTTCTTGCTGACGGCCTCGGCCGCGGTCTCGGCCCACTCCCGCCACTGCGCGGCACTGGCCCTGGCCTGCTCGGCATCCTTGGTCCGCCCGGCCGCCGCGGCCTTCTCGGCCTGCTTCTCGAACTGCTCGGCGCGCTCGCGGAACTGTGCGGCGCGGGCCACCGCCTCGGCGTCCACCTGACTCACCGACCCCGCGTCGCGCACCTTCTTCTCGACCGCGCGCAGCCGGCGTTCCAGTTCGGCCGACCGTTCCCGCGGCACCTTCCCGATGGCGTCCCACTTGTCGCCGAGCGCCCGGAAGGCGGCCCTGGCCGCGTCCGGATCGCTGACGTCGATGGCCTCGGCCTCGGCCAGCAGCGCTTCTTTGGCCGCGGCGTTGGCCCCGAACTCGGCGTCGCGTTCGGCGTTGACGGCGTTGCGCGCGGCGAAGAAGGTGTCCTGGGCGGCCTTGAAGCGGGCCCACAACGCGTCGTCGACATCCTTGGCGGCCCGGCCCGCCGCCTTCCACTGCGCCAGCAGATCGCGGAAGGTGGCGGCGGTCGCGGCCCACTCGGTGGAACCGCTGAGCGCTTCGGCCTTCTCACACAGCGCTTCCTTGGCCTGCCGCACACCCACCCGTTCCCGGTCCAGGTCGGCGAAGTGCGAACCGCGGCGCCGGTTGAACGCCTCCCTGGCGGCCGAATACCGCTTCCACAGCGCATCGTCGGTCTTGCGGTCCAACCCGGTGATGGTGCGCCACTCGTCGAGGATGTCGCGCAGCCGGTCACCGGCGGCCTTCCACTGTGTGGAGTTCGCGGCGATCTCTTCGGCCTCGGCGGCCAGCGCCTCCTTGCGTGCGGTCTGGGCGGCGCGGTGTTCGTCGCGCCGGGCGCGTTCGGCCGCCGCGGCGTCACCGGCATGTTCGACGATGGCGGTGAGCCGGGCGTGCACGGCATCCACATCGCCCAGGACGGCGGCGGTGGGCAGCCCCTCCAGCAGCGCGGCGGCGGCGGTCTTGATCTTGCGGGCATCACCGCTGCCCGAGGCCAGCCGCGTCTCCAGCAGGGCCACCTCGGTGTGCAGATCGTCGTAGCGGCGGCCGAAGTGGGCGTAGGCGGCCTCCGCGTCGCCGGCCTGCCAGGACCCGATCACACGTTCGCCCGCCGAGGTGATCAACACGACCGTGCCGTCGGGTTCCACCCGGCCGAACCGGTGCGGATCCACGGCCGGGGTGGTGGGCGGTGCGACAGCCGGGGTCGCGGCGGCGGCAGCCGGTTTGGGGCCGGGCCGGGGGCCAGGGCGGGGACCTGGGCGCGGTGCCGGCTTGGGGGCCCCAGAATCGCTGGTCGTCATGACTTTTCTCCACCTCCACGCGGGCTGACCCGCACCTGCCGCGCGACGCGGCGCCAATAGCTTCCGACCGCTATTGAAACAGGTCACCGGCCCGCATGCGTACGGCTTCGCCATGGACCGGCTCCCTCGGTTGCCAGATCACCGTCGTTGACGGCACGCTCAGCCCAGCTGAGAGGTTGGAGCCACCGATGCACAAAGCGGATATCGCCGCTCTGTTGGCGCTGGGCGCCGCGTTCTTCATCGCCGTCGGCGACGTCATCCATCAGCGGTCGGCTCAGCAGGTGAGCGACGAATCCGTGGGGCATCTGCGGCTGTTCGCACAGCTGCTGCGCGACCGCCGGTGGTGGCTGGGCAGCCTGGTGGCCGCGGTGGGTTTCGGACTGCAGGCCGCCGCCCTGGGATTGGGGTCGGTGCTGCTGGTGCAGGCCCTGCTGGTGACCTCACTGTTGTTCGCGCTTCCGATCAACGCGCGCCTGACCAACCGGCGGGTGACCCGGTTCGAATGGATCTGGGCGGCGCTGCTGGCCGCCTCGGTGGCGGTGATCGTCACGGTCGGGAACCCGACGGCGGGGCATTCCCGGGCGTCGGTGCAGGTATGGCTGGCCGTCGTGGCGGTGCTGGGGCCGGCACTGGTGCTGTGCATCATCGGGGCGCGGATCTGCTCGGGCACGGTGTCGGCGATCCTGCTGGCCTGTGTGTCCGGCTCGCTGTGGGGACTGTTCGCGGTGCTGACGAAAGGGGTGGTCGACCGCCTCGAACACGGTCTCCTGGCCGTGCTGAGCACCCCGGAGCTGTACGCGTGGGCGCTGGTGGCCATCGCCGCGACGGGCTGGCAGCAGGCCGCGTTCCGGGCCGGGACGCTCACCGCGTCACTGCCGGCGATGACGGTGACCGAACCGGTGGTGGGGTCGATTCTGGGCATCGTCGTGCTCGGTGAGGCGCTGCGGCCCGGCGATGCGGGCTGGATCACCTTGGTGGCAGCGGTGCTGGTCATGGTGGTCGCGACGGGGGCGCTGGCCCGCGGCGAGGCCGGTTGGGCGCAGGAGTCCGCCCGCACCTAGCGATAACGTGGTCCGGGTGTTGGCCGCCATCGCCGTGATCCCGTCGGCTCCTGTGTTGGTGCCCGAACTCGCCGGAACGGCCGCCGACGTGGCGGCCGAGCTCGCCCCGGTGCGCACCGCCATGCTGACCGCGGCTGCCGCGCTGCCGTCGCGCTGGATCGTCGTCGGCACCGGACCCGATACCGTGCGCATCGGGCCCGATGCCGTCGGCACCTTCGCGGGGTACGGCGTCGACCTGCGGGTGCAGCTCGCCCCTGGGGCGACCGACGCCCTGGTCGAGTTGCCGCTGTGCGCGCTGATCGCCGGCTGGGTGCGCGGCCTCGCGGCGCCGGGGGCGCGCGCCGAGGTCCGGGTGTACCGCCACGACCTGGATACCGACGCCGCCGTGGCCGCAGGCACCGCCCTGCGCGCCGAGATCGATGCCGCCCCCGACGCCGTCGGAGTCCTGGTGGTGGCCGACGGCGCTGCCACCCTGACCCCGTCGGCACCCGGTGGTCACGACCCGGATTCTGTTGCGGTGCAGTCGGCATTGGATGTTGCGCTGGCCGCAGGCGACACCGCGGCACTGGCCAGGCTGGGCACCGGCGTGGTCGGCCGGGTGGCCTATCAGGTGCTGGCCGGGCTGGGCGCGCCGGCCGAAGCCACCGAGCTGTAC
This sequence comes from Mycolicibacterium sp. J2, assembly GCF_026240945.1. Taxonomy (GTDB): domain Bacteria; phylum Actinomycetota; class Actinomycetes; order Mycobacteriales; family Mycobacteriaceae; genus Mycobacterium. The sequence continues at coordinate 93,403 of NZ_JAPFPY010000003.1, read as the reverse complement.
CGGGGTGCGCCCTACGGCGTCGGCTACTTTGCCGGGGTGTGGCGGCCGGCGGGCTGGGTCCCGGCGGCCGGGGGGTCCGCCCCGTGACCCGGCCGGTGGCCGTGATCGGGCCGACGGGGACGGGTAAATCGGCGCTGGCGTTGGATATCGCCGAGCGGCTCGGCGGCGAGATCGTCAACGCCGACGCCATGCAGTTGTACCGGGGGATGGACATCGGAACCGCCAAGCTGCCCGTCGAGCAGCGCCGCGGCATCCCGCATCATCAGCTCGACGTCCTCGACGTCACGGTCAACGCATCGGTCGCCCGCTATCAGGAACGTGCCGCCGCCGATATCGAGGCGATCCTCGGCCGCGGCGCGGTGCCGGTGATCGTCGGTGGCTCGATGCTCTACATCCAGTCGCTGCTGGATCAATGGTCGTTCCCGGCCACCGACGCGGCGGTGCGGGCGCGCTGGGAAGCCCGGCTGGCCGAGGTGGGGGTGGCGGCGCTGCACGCCGAACTCGATCGCGTCGACCCGCAGGCCGCTGCCTCGATCCTGGCCACCGACGGGCGGCGCATTGTCCGGGCGCTGGAGGTGGTGGAGCTGACGGGCCAGCCGTTCGCCGCGTCGGCGCCGCGCATCGGAACCCCGCGCTGGGACACCGTGATCATCGGATTGGATTGGGAGACCGAGCTTTTGGACGAGCGGTTACGGCAGCGCACCGATGCGATGTTCGACGAGGGGTTGATCGCCGAGGTCACCGGACTGATCGCGGTGGGGCTGCGCAACGGGGTGACGGCCTCGCGGGCGCTCGGTTACGCGCAGGTCTTGGCCGACCTGGACGCCGGCGGCGACGGCTCGGCGGCGCGCGAACCCACCTTCACGGGCACCCGCCGCTATGTGCGCAGGCAGCGGTCCTGGTTCCGCCGCGACCACCGGGTGAACTGGCTCGACGGTTCGGCACCGGACCTGGCCGGTACCGTGATCGCTATCCTGGACAGGTGAGGTTTGCGAAAGGGCACGGCACACAGAACGACTTCGTCGTGCTCGCCGACCTCGACGCCGCCCTTGACCTGACCCCCGAGGCCGTGGCCGCGTTGTGTGACCGGCGCCGTGGACTCGGCGCCGACGGTGTCTTGCGCGTCACCACAGCCGGTGCCGCGCTGGCGGCCGGGGTTTTTCCGGCGCTGCCCGAAGGGGTGGCCGCGGGCGACTGGTACATGGACTACCGCAACGCCGACGGCTCGATCGCCCAGATGTGCGGTAACGGGGTGCGGGTGTTCACCCACTACCTGCGCGCCGCCGGCTTGGAACACCGCGATGAGTTCGTGGTCGGATCGCTGGCCGGGCCGCGACCGGTGGTGGTGCACGAGCACGACGCCGTCCACGCCGAGGTGACCGTCGACATGGGCAAGGCCAATGTGCTGGGCCGGGGCTCGGCGGTGGTCGCCGGCCGCGGCTTCGACGGACTGGCCGTCGACGTCGGCAACCCGCACCTGGCCTGTGTCACGGATCTGAGCGCGACGGCGCTGGCGGTGCTCGACGTCGCCGCTCCGGTGTCCTTCGACGCCGAGCAATTCCCCGAGGGCGTCAATGTGGAGGTGCTCACCAAGCCGGTCGATGGCACCGTCTCGATGCGTGTGCACGAGCGCGGTGTCGGCGAAACACGTTCCTGCGGAACGGGAACGGTGGCGGCTGCGGTCGCCGCGCTGCAGCAGGCGGGGGAGAGCACCGGCACGCTGCGGGTGCGCATCCCCGGCGGCGAGGTCACCGTCACCGTCACCGAGGCCACCAGCTACCTGCGCGGTCCGTCCGTGCTCGTCGCGACCGGCGAGCTCGCCGACCAGTGGTGGCGCAACCCGGCGTGACGAAAATCGGATGCACCGTCGCGGGCCGGCATGACACCATCGGAAGCCGCTCATGACACGACCTGAAACCTCCGTCCCCAGCACCGGCGATCTCGCCCTGGAAGACCGCACGGCACTGCGCCGCGTAGCCGGTCTGTCCACCGAACTCGCCGATATCACCGAGGTCGAATACCGCCAGCTGCGCCTGGAACGCGTGGTGCTGGTCGGGGTGTGGACCGAGGGCACCGCCGCCGATGCCGACGCCAGCCTGGCCGAGCTGGCGGCCCTGGCCGAGACCGCGGGATCGGAAGTCCTGGAGGGACTGATCCAGCGTCGCGACAAACCCGACCCGTCGACCTATATCGGTTCCGGCAAGGCGCAGGAGCTGCGCGAGACCGTGTTGGCCACCGGCGCAGACACCGTGATCTGCGACGGCGAACTGTCCCCGGCCCAGCTGAACGCGCTGGAGAAGGCGGTCAAGGTCAAGGTGATCGACCGTACCGCGCTGATCCTGGACATCTTCGCCCAGCACGCGACCAGCCGGGAAGGCAAGGCGCAGGTGTCGCTGGCCCAGATGGAGTACATGCTGCCGCGGTTGCGTGGCTGGGGCGAGTCGATGTCGCGGCAGGCCGGTGGCCGGGCCGGCGGTGCCGGCGGCGGGGTGGGCACCCGCGGTCCAGGTGAGACCAAGATCGAGACCGACCGGCGTCGGATCCGTGAGCGAATGTCCAAGCTGCGGCGCGAGATTCGCGATATGAAGAAGGTGCGCGACACCCAGCGTGGCAAACGGCGCGCGGCCGATATGCCGTCGGTGGCCATCGTCGGTTACACCAACGCCGGCAAATCGAGCCTTCTCAATGCGCTGACCGGGGCGGGTGTTCTGGTGGAGAACGCCCTGTTCGCCACCCTGGAGCCCACCACACGGCGCGGACAGCTCGACGACGGCCGCCCGTTCGTGCTCACCGACACGGTCGGGTTCGTCCGGCACCTGCCGACTCAGCTGGTCGAGGCATTCCGCTCAACGCTGGAAGAGGTGGTGGACGCCGACCTGCTGGTGCACGTGGTCGATGGTTCCGATGCCAATCCGATGGCGCAGATCAGTGCCGTCCGGGAGGTGATCCGCGATGTGTACGCCGACTACGACGGGGTGCCCGCGACGGAACTGTTGGTGATCAACAAGATTGACGCCGCAGACGATCTGGCTTTGGCGCAGTTGCGCCGCGCCCTGCCCGATGCGGTGTTCGTATCCGCGCACACCGGCGAAGGGCTCGATCAGCTGCGCGAGCGGATGGCCGCCCTGGTCGCGCCGACCGACACCGCGATCGACGCGACCATCCCGTATGACCGCGGGGATCTGGTCGCCCGGGTGCACGCCGACGGCCGGATCGAGAGCACCGAGCACAGCGCCGAGGGCACCAGGATCGTCGGGCGAGTGCCGATCCCGCTGGCCGCGAGCCTGCGCGACTACCTGAACGGTTAGGCCGCCGCCTTCGCGGAGGCGCCGTCCTTCGCCGGCTCGGACGTGGATTCGCCGGTGGCTGCCGGTTTCTCGGTCTTCGCCGGCTCCGATCCCTCGGATGTGGTCGCCGGCTTGCTCGCCGGTTCGTCGCCGGGCTTGGTGGCGTCGGTGGACTTGACCCCGTGCTTTCCGGTCAGCGCCTGGCCGAACTGCCGAACCAGCTGCGCCAGTGGTCCCGTGCCGATCGGGCCGCGCACCTTGGGCCGCATCGGTTCCGGTGTGGTGGCGGGTTGGGTCGTCTTGGCGTCGGTGGGCTCGGCTTCCGCGACGGTGTTGTCCGGCGCCGTCTTCGTGGTCCCGGCGGTGACGTCGTCGGTCTTGGCGTCGTCGGTCTTGGTGTCGTCGGTCTTGGTGTCGGCAGTCTTGGTGGTGTCGTCGGTTTTGGTGGTGTCACCGGTCTTGGCGATGTCGGCGGTCTTGGCCGCGGTCAGGTTCGGCGTGGCGGCTGCCGCCAAGCTGGTGGTCGTGGTCGTGGTCGTGGTGGTCGAGGTGACGGGCTGCGGCGCCTTGGGCTTCACGCCGATATCGGCCAGTGCGGCCTGCACGCCCTCGCCCAGGGCCTTGACCACGTCGCCGGCGAGCTTGACCGGGTTGATGTTGAGCGGGATCAGCCGGAACGGCGCGGGCACACCCGGGCTGAGGCTGCGGTCGTAGCCGGTGTCGATGAGCACCCGCAGCACCGGTTCGAGCAGGTCGACGATCGGCTTGATGATGAAACTGGTGTGGGTGAAGCCGCCGAACTCCAGGAATGGGCGGACCAGCGGCAGCGTCTTGGTCGGGATGGTGATGTAACGGGTGTCGCCGTACTCGGTCTGGTTGGCCGGGTCGGCCAGTTCGGCGGCCAGTTCGTCCGGGGTGTACCCGTCGGGCAGCTCACCGGGGGAGCTCTTGCCGTCGGGCGCCAGATACGAGCCGTGCACGTACCAGAATCCCGCGATCGCGTTCAGGGTGGCCAGCGCGTTCAGCGGATACAGCGGGAAGTCGGAGACACCGTCGTACTGGAACGCGATATCGGTGGCGCAGATGTGATCACAGGTGTCGGTCGGTGCGGGCAGGCCGAAGGTGGCGTCCAGGATCGGGACATGGCCCAGGAAGGCCAGCCGTTCGAAGAGCCCGCCATTGGGCCGGTTGGTGTTGCCGATCATGACGAAGGACAGGTAGTTCTGGTCCTTCGGCAGGTTCCCGAGGTTGCGCTTCTCGCGGCTGACGATATTGCCGCCCTGCGAGTAACCGAAGATGACGACCGGGGTGTTCGGCTGGTCCTGTGCCAGGGTGTCCACCAGCGTGGAGTTGAGGTTGGTCAGCCCGGCCCCCGTCGACACATCCCATTTGGCGCCCTTGAGGCCGCCCCACCCCGGCAGCGGAATGGGCCAGAACTGAGCCGGATAGTCGATGGGTGTCAGGTCGCAGTTCGCGGTGGTGGTGCATCCCGAGGGGGCCCACCCGTCGGACGGGGCGATGTAGTACTTGAGCGCATTGGTCATGTAGTCCTGCACCTCACCGGCTTTGGGGGTGCCGGTGCCGGGCACGATGAGGGCGGTCGCGGCCAGCGCCACGGCCATGCCCAGGGCCGACGCGATGGTCAGGGCGACCGCGGTCAGCAGCGCGAAAACGGTCAATACGGATCGTCGTGCGAATTGCATCTGCCCACCTCGGGATCGGACGGCACGTGCCACCAGCGATCGTCGCACCGCGGGCGCGTAACGGAGACGTAAATAGCGAATTTGCGCATCGTGTCGGAATTGAAAGTAGAATCTGATTCTAATATTCTCGGTCACGTTGAGGGGGAGTACTGGATGGGACTGCGGGGCGAGGCCGCGATCGTCGGCTTCCACGAACTACCGGCCACCCGAAAACCGACCGGCAAGCCGGAATTCACCATCGAACAGTGGGCCCGGCTGGCCGCCGCGGCGATCGCCGATGCCGGCCTGTCCGCCGATCAGGTCGACGGGCTGGTCACCTGTGGGGTGATGGAATCTCAGCTGTTCGTCCCGTCCACCGTCGCCGAATACCTGGGCCTGGCGGTCAACTTCGCCGAGATCGTCGACCTCGGCGGGGCATCCGGGGCGGCCATGGTGTGGCGCGCCGCGGCGGCCATCGAACTGGGCATCTGTCGGGCGGTGCTGTGCGCCATTCCGGCCAACTACCTGACCCCGATGTCCGAGCAGCGGCCGTACGACCCGGGGGACGCCCTGTACTTCGGTGCGTCCAGCTTCCGGTACGGCTCGCCGCAAGCCGAGTTCGAGATTCCCTACGGCTATCTGGGCCAGAATGGGCCGTACGCCCAGGTCGCCCAGATGTACGCCGCCGCATACGGGTACGACGAGGCGGCGATGGCCAAGATCGTCGTCGACCAGCGGGTCAACGCCAATCACACTCCCGGCGCGGTGTTCAGGGACAAACCGCTGACCATCGCCGATGTGCTGGACAGTCCCGTCATCGCCTCGCCGCTGCACATGCTGGAAATCGTCATGCCGTGTATGGGCGGGTCAGCGGTGCTGATCACGAACGCCGAGTTGGCCCGCGCGAGCCGCAACCGGCCGGTGTGGGTCAAGGGTTTCGGCGAACGGGTGCCGTACAAGTCACCGGTGTACGCCGCCGACCCACTGCAGACGCCGATGATCACGGTCGCGGGTTCGGCGTTCGGGATGGCCGGCCTGACGCCCGCCGACATGGACATGGTGTCGATCTACGACTGCTACACCATCACCGCGCTGCTCACCCTGGAGGACGCCGGATTCTGCGATAAGGGCAAGGGCATGCAGTTCGTCACCGACCACGACCTGACCTTCCGCGGCGACTTCCCGATGAACACCGCCGGCGGGCAACTCGGTTACGGCCAGCCCGGCAATGCCGGCGGGATGCACCATGTCTGCGACGCCGCCCGCCAGCTCATGGGCCGGGCGGGACAGACGCAGGTGCCCGACTGCCACCGCGCGTTCGTCTCCGGCAACGGCGGTGTGCTCAGCGAACAGGAAGCACTTGTGCTGGAGGGCGACTAGATGACCGCGGCGATGAGCAGACCGTTACCCCTGCCCACCCCGACCTCGGCGCCGTTCTGGGATGGGCTGCGCCGCCACGAGATCTGGATCCAGTTCTCGCCCTCGGCCGGAAGATACGTCTTCTACCCGCGGGTGCTGGCGCCGGGCACGCTGGCCGACGACCTGGAATGGCGCCGGATCTCCGGTGCCGCAACGTTGGTCAGCTTCGCCGTCGCCCAGCGACCGGTGGCACCGCAGTTCGCCGACGCGGTGCCGCACCTGCTCGCCGTCGTGCAGTGGCGGGAAGGGCCGCGGCTGGCCACCGAACTGGTCGGCGTCGATGCAGACGAGTTGCGGGTGGGCATGCCGGTGACGCCGGTGTTCACCGACCTGCCCGATGTGACGTTGCTGCACTACACCGTCGCGCGCTAGGAAGGACTATCGGTGGCTTTGGCACTGACCGACGAACAGGTCCAGATCGCCGCTGCGATGGCGGGTTTCGCCGCGCGACACGGTGGCCTGGAGCTCACCCGGACCCAGTTCGACGATCTCGCGGCCGGCCGCCGGCCGCGGTTCTGGGGCGCGCTGGTCGACCAGGGCCTGCACGCCGTGCACCTGCCCGAGCGGTTCGGGGGACAGGGCGGCGGGCTGGCCGAGGCCGCCTGTGTCGTCGAGACGGCCGGGTACGGACTGTTGCCGGGGCCGCTGCTGCCCACCGTCATCGCCGGTGCCGTCGCCGCCACCGATGCGGGGCCGGTGGCGCGCGCCGTGGTCGAGGACATCGTGGCCGGACGCACCGCGACGGTGATCCTGCCGCAAGCCGGGCGACTGCGTGCCGTCGCGACCCCCGACGGCTGGCGGATATCCGGCGCCACCGGTCCGGACATCGGGGTGTGCGGCGCCGAGCGCATCCTGGTCAGCGCCACCACCGAAGCCGGTGAGGTGCTCTGGATCGCGTTGGACGCCAGCGCCTCCGGGGTGCGGGTGCTGGCGCGGACACCAACCGACCTGACCCGCGATGTCGGGGAGCTACACGTCACCGATGTGCCGGTATCCGATGGTGACGTGCTCCGCGATGTCGACGCGGTGCGGGCGCGGTGCCTGGCGGTGAGCATGCTGGCGGCCGAGGCAGCTGGTATCGCGCGCTGGTGTGTGGACAACGTGGTGGCCTACCTGAAGGTACGCGAACAGTTCGGCAGGCCGATCGGATCCTTTCAGGCATTGCAGCACAAGGCCGCCATGCTCTTCGTCAACAGCGAGCTGGCCGCGGCCGCGGCATGGGATGCGGTTCGCGCCGCCGACCAGTCACTCCCACAGCATCACATCGCGGCCGCCGGTGCGGCCATCGTGGCGGTGGGCCGGTTGCCCGAACTCGTGGTCGACGCACTGACCATGTTCGGCGCCATCGGGTACACCTGGGAACACGACCTGCACCTGTACTGGAAACGCGCGATCAGCTTGGCCGCGGCCGTCGGATCCGGTGCCGAGTGGGCGCAGACCCTCGGCGATCCGGCGGCACCGGGCCGCGACTTCACCATCGAAATCGCCGATGTCGAGCCAGATTTCCGGGAGGCCGTGGCCGTGGCGCTGGACCGGGCCGCGCTGCTGCGCAACGACACCCCTGGCCGGCAGAACCCGGAGTATGCGGAGTTCTGGACGGGCCCCCAACGCACCGCGTTGGCCGACGCCGGGCTGATCGCACCGCACCTGCCCGCTCCGTGGGGGGTGGCTGCCACCCCGGCTCGGCAGCTGATCATCGACGAGGAATTCGAGAAGCGCCCGCACCTGGTGCGACCGTCACTGGGCATCGCGGAATGGATCCTGCCGACCGTGTTGGCTGCCGGATCCGAGGCGCAGCGTGCGCAATTCGCCGTACCGACGTTGCGCGGAGAGCTCGGTTGGTGCCAGTTGTTCTCCGAGCCGGGCGCCGGTTCGGATCTCGCGTCGCTGTCCACCAGGGCCACCAAGGTCGACGGTGGCTGGCTGGTGAACGGCCAGAAGGTGTGGACCTCGTCGGCGCAGCGCGCCGACTGGGGTGCGCTCTTGGCCCGCACCGATCCGGATGCCAAGAAGCACAAAGGGATCGGGTATTTTCTGGTCGACATGAATACCCCCGGCATCCGAGTGCGGCCGTTGCGCACCGCGAGCGGGGAGGCTCATTTCAACGAGGTGTTCTTCAACGACGTGTTCGTCCCGGACGCCATGCTGGTGGGTGAGCCGACCGACGGCTGGTCGCACGCGCTGGCCACCATGGCCAACGAGCGGGTGGCCATCGGTGCCTACGTCAAGCTGGACAAGGAGCGCGAGCTGCGAACGCTGGCGAGTCGAGCCGGCGACGCGGCAGAGGTGACCATGGTCCGTCAGGCGCTCGGAGAGGTCAGGGCCGCATCGAATACTGTTGCCGCTCTTGGGGTCCGGGACACGCTCAATCGCCTGGCCGGTCACGGGCCGGGGCCGGCGTCCAGTGTCGGCAAGGTGGCGACCGCGCAGATCGTGCGCCGGGTCACCGCCCTCGCGCTGGCTTTCAGCGGACGCGCGGCGCTGGTGGGTGGCGCCGAACAGTCGGCCGTGGCGCACACCCTGATGATGCCCGCCGAGGTGATCGGGGGTGGCACCGTCGAGATCCAACTCAATATCATCGCGACGATGATCCTGGGACTACCGAGGAGTTGAGCCTGCAGATGACCGTGAGCACGGGCCTGCCGGGTTACAAACAGGCGCGCCGGTCACAGATCGTGGCGGCGGCGACGGTGGCGCTCAAGGAACGCGAGTACGAGCAGATCCAGATGCGCGACGTCGCCGAGCGGGCCGACGTGGCGCTGGGCACGCTGTACCGCTACTTCAGTTCCAAGGAGCACGTCTACGCCGCGGTACTGATGGAATGGGCGCAGCCGGTGTTCGTCGCCGCGACCGAGGACACCCGCCCGGCCGAACGCCGGGTGCGCGAGAAGGTGCGCGGCATCATCACCAGCTTCGAACGATGGCCGTCCTTCTTCAAGGTGTGCATGCTGTTGCAGCACACCACCGACGCCAACGCCTTGCCGCTGATGCGGCAGTTCGCCGAGACCGCGCAGCGCACCCTGGCCGCCGACTTCGCCGCCCTGGGGCACCAGGAGTCCTTCGACATCGCCATCATGTTGTGGGGCATCGTCAACACGATGCTGACCGGCGCGATCCACAACGGTTATCCGATCGGGGATGCGTACCGGGTGGCCGACGGGTTCATCGACCTGGTGGCTGCGCGCCTGCCCGCCGATCAGCGCTCGGTGATCACCGGCGGCTGATGAGCCCGCACCGGCGGCAGTGGCTCGGTGAACTTCTCCACCTGCACCAACACATGCGCCCCGGTGCAGCCCCGCGCCAGCGCCGAGGTGCCGACATCGTCGGTCAGCACGTTCGGATTGCCGTGCACGCACATCGAATCCGGATCACCCGGGTCCAGCGGGTCGAACCAGGCACCCGTCGACAGCTGCACCACCTTGGCGCGCAGGCCGGCGTCGGTCACCACCCCGGCCAGGCAGGCGCCGCGATCGTTGAACACCCGGACCACATCCCCGTCGGCGAGCCCGCGTTCGGCAGCGTCCTCGGGATGCATCCGGATCGGTTCGCGCCCGGCCACTTTGGACTGCTGGCTGAGCGCGCCGGTGTCGAGCTGGCTGTGCAGCCGCGACGCCGGCTGGTTGGCCAGCAGATGCAGCGGGAAGGTGGCCGCCCGCGCACCGCCGAGCCATTCCGTCGGCTCGAACCAGGCCGGGTGGCCGAGGCAGTCGGTGTAGCCGAAACCGTCGATATCGGTGGAGAAGATCTCGATGCGTCCGCTCGGGGTGTTGAGGCGGTGGGTGTGCGGGTCGGCCCGGAAATCCGACAGCAGGGTCAGACCTGGTTCGGTTGGCAGCCGCAGTGCGCCGTCGGCCCAGAACTGGTCGAACGACGGAACCGCGAAATCCAGCCCGGCCGACCACTTTTCATACAGGTGCACCAACCATTGGCGGGCCGTGCGGCCCTCGGTGAAGGCGTCCCCGATACCGAGCCGGCCGGCCAGCGCGGCGAAGGTGGCGTAGTCGTCGCGCGCCTGCGCGTGCGGAGGTGCCAGGGCGGGCATCGCCACCAGTAGCGGGTCGTTACGCGAGCCCGAGAAGTCGTCGCGTTCATAGGCGGTGGTCGAGGGCACCACGATATCGGCGTGTTTGGCCATCGCGGTCCAGTACGGGTCGTGCACGACGACGGTGTCCGGCCGGGCCAGGGCGCGGCGCAACCGCGGGATGTTCTGGTGGTGGTGGAAGGGATTGCCGCCGGCCCAGTACACCAGCCGGATATCGGGGTAGGTCAGACGCAGCCCGTTGTAGTCGTATTCTGCGCCGGGGTGCAGCAGCATATCGCTGATCGCGGCGACGGGGATGAACGTCGACACCGGATTGTGGCCCTGCGGCAGGGCGGGCAGCCGCACCCGCAGTGGCGCCAGGCCGGGTTCGTTCATCGACCCGTACCCGTGCCCGAATCCGCCTCCTGGCAGCCCGATTTGGCCCAGCATCGCGGCCAGGGTCAGTCCCATCCAGGGCGCCTGCTCGCCGTGCCGGATGCGCTGCAGCGACCAGCTCACGGTGACCAGGGTGCGACTGGCGGCCATCCGCCGGGCCAGCGCGATGATGTCGGCCGCGGCGATACCGCTGATGGCCGACGCCCACGCCGGTGACTTCGGCACACCGTCGTCGGTGCCCAGCAGGTAGCGCTCGAACCGGTCGTAGCCGACGCAGTGGGTGTCTAGGAAGCCACGGTCGGCCAGGCCCTCGGTGGCCAGCACATGGGCCAGCGCCAGCATGACCGCCACATCGGTGCCGGGTACCGGTGCGTGCCATGTGCACTCGCCCTCGATATCGTCGCGCAGCGGCGAGAAGGACACGATGTGCCCGCCGCGGGCCCGGAACCGACGCAGGGCGTCGCGCGCGGGGTGTGCGGTGGTGCCGCCGTGGTTGATCCCGGTGTTCTTCAGCGCGATCCCGCCGAAGCACACCAGCAGGTCGGTGTGTTCGACGATGACGTCCCACTGGGTGGAGCGCTTGAACAGGTCGTCATGGGTGCCGACCACGCGGGGCATGATCGCGCCGGTGGCGCCCAGGCTGTACGAGTGCCGCGACGAGGTGTAGCCGCCGAGCAGTTTGAGGAAGCGATGCACCTGACTCTGGGCATGGTGGAACCGCCCGGCGCTGGCCCAGCCGTAGGACCCGCCGTAGATCGCCTCGTTCCCGTGGCGGTCGATCACCCTGCGCAGTTCGGCGGCCAGCAGCTCGGTGAGCTCTGCCCAGGAGACCGCGACGAACTCGTCGGCGCCGCGAGCGGTGCTGGGACCGGGCCCGTCACGCAGCCATCCGCGCCGCACCGCCGGCCCGGTGATGCGGGCCCGATGCCGCAGTGAGCCGGCCAGATTGGCGAGCAAGGGTGACGGGTCGGCGTCACCGGCCAGCGGTGTCACGGCGGCGATATCGCCATTGCTCACCTCGGCGGTGAAGGCACCCCAGTGGGCGAGGCTGGCGCGGGACACGCACCAATCCTAGGGCGATGCCCCGATCTCCCTACCAACCATCTGGTTGATATATGTTGGGCGCCACACCGCACATCCCCGTACCGGAGGTCCCACCATGGGTGTCATCAAGTTCGAGCGCACGCTGTTCGAACCGGAGCACGACTTGTTCCGCGAGTCCTACCGCGCGTTCCTCGAGCGGCACGCCACGCCGTTCCAAGAGGAATGGGAGAAGGCCAAGATCGTCGATCGAGAGGTCTGGCGCGAGGCCGGTAAGCAGGGCTTTCTCGGGATGGCAGTGCCCGAGGAGTACGGCGGCGGCGGCAATCCGGACTTTCGCTACAACGTCGTGGTCACCGAGGAGACCAGTGCGGGACGGCACAGCGGACTCGGCTTCACACTGCAGAACGACGTCATCGCGCCGTATCTGCTGGAGCTCGCGAACGACGAGCAGAAGAAGCGGTGGCTGCCCGGCTTCTGCAGCGGGGAATTGATCGCGGCGATCGCAATGACCGAACCCGGCACCGGCAGCGATCTGCAGGGCATCAAGACCCGTGCGGTCAAGCAGGGCGACCACTACATCCTCAACGGATCGAAGACCTTCATCACCAACGGGATCCACGCCGATCTGGTGATCGTGGTCGCCTGCACCGACCCGGACAAGGGGGCGCAGGGGTTCAGCCTGTTGGTGGTCGAGCGTGGCATGGCCGGCTTCGAGCGGGGCCGTCATCTGGACAAAATCGGGCTGGAGGCGCAGGACACCGCCGAGCTGTCGTTTACCGACGTGGCGGTGCCCGCCGAGAATCTGCTCGGTGAGGAGGGGATGGGGTTCCTGTACCTGATGCAGAACCTGCCCCAGGAGCGGATCAGCATCGCCGTGATGGCCGCCGCCGCGATGGAGGCCACGCTGGAGGCCACGCTGCAGTACACCAAGGAGCGCAAGGCGTTCGGGAAGCCGATCGGCAGCTTCCAGAACAGCCGCTTCCTGCTGGCCGAGCTGGCCACCGAAGCCACCGCCGTGCGGATCATGGTCGACGAGTTCATCCGGTTGCATCTGGACCGCAAACTGACCGTGGATCAGGCCGCGATGGCCAAGTGGTACTCGACCGAGGCCCAGGTGCGCCTGGTCGACCGGTGCCTGCAGTTGCACGGCGGTTACGGCTACATGCGCGAGTACCCCATTGCCAGGGCCTTCCTGGACTCCCGCATCCAGACCATCTACGGCGGCACGACCGAAATCATGAAAGAGATCATCGGCCGGGGCCTGGGCGTCTGACGCCCTCGGGCGCATCGCGGCCGCCCGACACGCTTCCGGTACGGGTCGCGATATCCCACGAGATGGCGTCTCGCTGTCGCAGAGTTGACGAAAGCGATACTTTCGTGGGGTTTGCACGAGTTCGGGAGGACCGATGACCAGGCAGCGAACCCGGCTGCGCACCGCCGCCGGGCGGGCGTTGCTGGGGTTGGCGGCGCCGGTGATGGTGGCAGCCATGGTGCTGTACGCAGCGCCGGCTTCCGCCACACCCGAGAGCGACGCGGATGCGGCGATCAGCGCGGCGTGGGACGGTGCCGGTGGTGACACCGGTCCCCTCGGCGCCAAGGACGGCGGCGTCTACGCGGTCGGCGCGGGCTTCGGTCAGAACTTCGCCGGCGGCAAGATCTTCTTCACCCCGGAGACGGGCGCCCACATCATGACGGGCGCGATCCTGGACAAGTACCAGTCCCTGGGTGGGCCGGCGGACAGCGATCTGGGCTTCCCGACCATCGACGAGGGGCCGGGCCGCGCACCCGACAGCCGCAACACCACGTTCAGCGCGGCGGACAAGCCGGTCATCTTCTGGACACCGGACAACGGGGCGCGGGTGGTGCGCGGGCCGATCAACGCCGCCTGGGACAAGCTCGGCGGTTCGGCCGCGGTGCTCGGCGTGCCGTCGGGGGACGAGACGTCGCGCGGGGACGTGATCTCGCAGCAGTTCACCGGTGGTGAGGTGTCGTGGAACCGCAAGACCAAGCAGTTCACCACGAACCCGCCCGAGCTGGCCGACCAGCTTGCCGGGCTGGAGGTGCCCTCGGACGCCACGTCGGAGATCGCCGCCGCGCGCCGCGCGGCCGGGGGTGCGCTCGGCCCGCTGGGCGCACCGGACGGCGGCCAGTACCCCATCGGCTCCGACGGTGTGGGACAGAACTTCGCCGGCGGCAAGATCTTCTACAGCCCGGCCACCGGCGCGAACGTGGTGACCGGGCAGGTACTGGCCAAGTACGAGAGTGTCGGGGGGCCGACCGGCGATCTGGGATTCCCGACGGCCAGCGAGGCCGATGGGGGACTGGCGCCGGCCAGCCGGTTCGTGCCGTTCGCCGCCGCCGACCAGCCCGTCATCTTCTGGACGCCCGACTTCGGTGCGGTGATCGTGCGCGGCGCGATGAATGCCGCCTGGCAGAAACTCGGCGGGGCGACCGGTGAGTTGGGCGCCCCCAAGAGCGACCAAACCGAGAACGGTGACGTCGTCAGTCAACAGTTCAGCGGCGGCAGCATCTCCTGGAATCGCACGACGCACGACTTCAGCACCGAACCTGCGAGCCTGCAGTCGCAACTGGCCGGACTCGAGGTACCGGGCGCGGATGCGCCGAAGGCGCCGGCCGCTGAGCCCACCGGTGGCGACGGTAAGAAGTGGTACGCCTGGAGCTGGTGGTGGCTGCTGGGCCTGATCCCGCTGCTGGCGTTGATCGGCCTGATCGCGGTGGCGGTGCTGCGTAATCGGCGTTCCCGCGACGAGCAGTTCGGCGGCGACCACTACGACGAGTACGAGTCCGGCTACCACGAGGGCTACCAGCACGAGGATTACGAACACGCCGGTTATGACAGCGCCGGATACGACCAGACCGGTTTCGACAGGGAACGCGGCGAGGCCGGACGCGAAGACGACGGCTACGACTCGCACGAGCCCGACGACTACGAGAGCGGCCCGGCCGGCTTCGGTCAGGAACCCGGTGGGTACTCGCCGCACAGCCCGTGGGCGTTGTCGGCGCCCGGGGCCGACAACGCGACCGAGGCGGCCGCCCCTGACGATGCCGATGACGCCGACTTCGTCGACACGGCGCCGACGCGCATCGAGTCCGACGCCCTGGCCGAGGCCTCAGCAGAACCGACTGCAGAACCAGAACCCACCGCAGAACCGTCGCTCGAGGCCGACAGCGAACCGCCGACGACGGGCGTGAGCCTGGCGGGCGCCCTGCCGCCCATCCCGCGCTCCACCTACGAACCCGACTTCCCGAGCGGGCGGCATGCGGCCATCCAGATCGAGGAGCCGGATCCGGCGCGCACCGCGGTGCGGCCGGCCGGTAGTGACCCCTTCCGCGCGCCCGACGGCTACCTGGTCAAGGCCGATACCGGCACCGGTCTGTACTGGACTCCGGGAACGCCCGGATACGACGAGACGCCGGCCGAGATCTGGTTCGCCAGCGAGGAATTCGCGGTGACGAACGGATTCGTGCGCGCGGAGTGACCGCCCGTCAGATCTTGCGGATGACGGTCACGACCTTGCCGAGCACCACCGCGTCGTTGCCGGGGATGGGGTCGAACGCCGGATTGTGCGGCATCAGCCAGACCTGACCGCTGGTCCGTTTGAAGGTCTTGACGGTGGCCTCACCGTCGATCATGGCAGCGACGATATCGCCGTTGTCGGCGACGTTCTGCTGGCGCACCACCACCCAGTCCCCGTCGCAGATGGCCGCGTCGACCATCGACTCGCCGACCACCTTGAGCAGGAACAGCGAGCCCTCGCCGACCAGTTCGCGAGGGAGCGGGAAGACATCCTCGACGGCCTCCTCGGCCAGGATCGGCCCGCCCGCGGCGATCCGGCCCAGTACCGGCACGAAGGTGGGTTCGGGTAGCGCGTCCGAGCCGGCGACATCGGTGGCCACGATCGGCGTCACCGCGTCGTCGGCGCCACGGACGTCCACCGCGCGCGGACGGTTGGGGTCGCGGCGCAGATAACCCTTGCGTTCCAGGGTGCGCAGCTGGTGTGCCACCGATGACGTGGAGGTCAGACCGACCGCGTCCCCGATCTCGCGGATGCTGGGCGGATACCCGCGACTGGTGACCGACGCGCGGATGACCTCGAGGATCGTGCGCTGCCGCTCGGTGAGTCCCGACCGCGGTTCAGGGGTGTCGGTGTGCTCGCTCATGGCGCCGAATCTAGTCGCACCGCCTGCATTAATCAAACATGTGTTCGAGGCGTGTCGGCGTAGGGGCGGATGTGGGGCCGGTGGGGCTGTTATGACTCTTGTGGCCTGAGGGACTTGTCGGTGGGCGCCTCTATCGTTTGCAACAGTTCGATCACACGTTCTACCGCTCGAACACATGATCGACTATCTTCGAACACAAGAGCGAACGACCGGCAGGAAAACCCAGGAAAGGCGACACGATGACCGTCATGGATACCCGATTCGGCACCGAACTCGATGATGCGTTCGATTCCCGCTTCGATTCCCGCTTCGAGGCTCAGTTCGAGCCGCCTTTCGACGACCGCGACTTCGGGCGGGCTCGGGTCGCGCTCCGTCGGCCCGCCCCTGCCGAGGTGTGGCCATTGCCGCGCGACGTCGTCGTGCGCCGTCGCCGTCCGCAGGTGCGCCGGCCGGCAGGGGCGGCGTTCGGTTACCGGGGCACCGGCGTGCTGATGTCGCGGGCATCGCGCCGCCGGCGCCCGATCACCCCGGTCACCACCGTGGTGCTGGCGTTGATCGCCGCGGCGATCACGGTCTGGCTGGGTCTGGTGGCCCAGGTGGGCGGTGGCGTCGGCGACACCGCGGTGCAGGTGCCCACCCGACTCTCGGTTGTCCAGGTCGAGGCGGGGGAGACGCTGCAGCACGTGGCGCAGCGGGTTGCGCCCGACGCCCCGGTGAATTCGGTGGTGGACCGCATCAAGGAACTCAACAAACTGGACTCGAGCGCGGTGCTGGCCGGCCAGACCCTCATCGCGCCGATCGGCTGAGCCGCCCGAGCGTGGTGCAGGTAGGCTCGGAGGCGTTCGATCTGGTCGACATGCGGCACGGCGAAGGAGCGGTGATGCACTGTCCGTTCTGCCGCCACCCGGATTCCCGCGTCGTCGACTCCCGTGAGACCGACGAGGGCCAGGCCATCCGCCGCCGGCGCTCCTGCCCGGAATGCGGCCGCCGGTTCACCACCGTGGAAACCGCCGTGCTTGCCGTGGTGAAGCGCAGCGGAGTCACCGAACCGTTCAGCCGTGAGAAGGTCATCAAGGGCGTGCGCCGCGCCTGCCAGGGCCGCCAAGTCGACGATGATGCCCTCAATCTGTTGGCCCAACAGGTCGAGGACGCCGTCCGGGCCGCGGGCTCACCCGAGATTCCCAGCCACGAGGTAGGGTTGGCCATCCTGGGACCGCTACGCGAACTAGACGAAGTGGCCTACCTGAGGTTCGCGTCGGTGTACCGCTCGTTCAGCTCGGCCGAAGACTTCGAGCGCGAGATCGCCGAACTGCGCGCGCACCGCCAGGTGACCAGTCCCGGCTGACCATCCGGTGCTGCCGTCAATCCGGCACCGTCAGTCCAGCACCGTATTGCCGTCGTGAACGACGCGGCCGCCGACCTTTACCCAGCCCTGCGGATCCCACCAGGTGTCGATCCGTGACCCCTTGCCTTGGGTGATGTGCAGATCGCGGCTGAGATAGTCGGTCATGCGGACCGCGGCCGCGCCGGTCGCCTCATCCTCGACGATGCCCAGATTCGGGGCGAACATCCGCGACCGCAGCTCGCCGGCGGCGGCATCGGTCCACGCCCAGACATAGTGCTCGACATCGCCGGTGTAATCGGCCGGGTCGGCAGCCAGCACCTCATCCGCCGACGCCAAGTCGTAGATCGCGAACTCCGGCGCCCACTCGGCCCGCGCGCTGATCACGGTGAGGTCGGCACCGGAGTCGTCGGTACGGTACTCCACCTGCACCAGCCCGGCCGGCACCTGCAGGGTCCGAACCGGGATGCCGCGTGCCCGCAGCCACCACGCCGCACCGACGGTCGGATGACCGGCGAACGGAAGCTCGACGGCGGGGGTGAAGATATGCGCGCTCGCCGTCGTCGCGTCCGGGGCGGGCACGTCGACGAAAATGGTTTCGCTGTAGCCCAATTCGGTGGCCAACCGTTGCCGGTCAGCCGGGGCGACGGTCGCGGCGTCGACCACGCCGAGCGGATTGCCGAACTCGCCTTCGGGATTGGTGAATACACGCAGCACGCTCACATCGACCGCCATGCCACCGATCGTAGGCGGGAAGGCGCGTCAGGTGGCGCTTCGCTCGTCCCCGCCGATCGCGTCGAGCACCGCCACCCGGGTGTCCAGCGACCCGCTGATCGCCTTCTCGCTGATGCCCGAACGCAACAACTCCCGTAGCAATTCCTGGTCGTAGGGGGCCGGCTGGGTCGAGTCGATGAAACGTTCGACGATCCGGACGAAACGGTCCGGGTCGTCGTGGAACGGGAAATGCCCGGAACTGTCGAAGATCTCCAACTGCGATCCGGGCATCGCGGAGTGTGCAAGGTGGGCGTGACTGACCGGGATGACGGAATCCTTCTTGCCCCACACGAGCTGAACCGGAACCGATTCCGTCAAATAACATCGATCCAGCATGGTGACCACCTGGCCGCGCCAGTCGACGACCGCCCGCAGGGTGCGCGCGAACGCCGAGGAGGCGGTCGGCTCGGGCAGGTCGTTGAGCACCCGCAGCATGTCGGGCAGATCGCGCCCGACGCCCGTCGAACCGAACAGTGCGCCGCCGATCCGTCCGGCCGCCTGCAGGGCCGGTAACACCAACGGCAATCGCAGCAGCGCCAGCGCCTCGCTGCCCATCGGCAGCGAGGCGATCCGCAGGGCGACGTTGACATCCTTGGTGACGCCGCCGGATCCGACCAGCACCAGTCGGTCGACCAGTTGGGGGAACTGGTAGGCGAACTGCATGGCCACCCCACCGCCCAGCGAATGGCCGACGACCGTCACATGGTCGATGTCGAGCACGGACAACAGATCGCGCATGCCGTTGGCGTATGCGGCCACCGAGTAGTCGGCGCGCGGCTTGTCGGACTGGCCGTGGCCGAGCAGGTCCGGCGCGATGACCGTGAACCGCTGCGCCAATGCGGTCTGCACCGTGTGCCAGGTCGTGGAGTTGTCACCGATTCCGTGGATCAGCAGGATCGCCGGTCCCGACCCGCAGATACGGAACGCACGCCGGTACCCATGGATGGTGCGGAACTGCAGGGTGGGCGTGGTCTCCCGCACCGAGTGCAGCTTGGGTTTCCGTTCGGTCATCTCCGCCATGTCCTTCCCCGACCTCGATGCCGAAGCGGTATCGGCTAGGTGTCGTCCTGGCTGTCAGGGAACCCGTCGGAGAAGCCTTCTCTGAACTTGTCGTTCGCCTGTTGTGCCAGGAACCGCTCGAACTCCGCACCCAACTCGTCACCGCTGGGCAGGTCCTCATCGCGGGCTAACAACGACCGGTTTTCCTGAGCGGCGACGAATGCATCGTACTGTCGCTCCAAGGCGGTCACCACCTGAGCGACCTCGGCACTCGCGGCGACCTGCTCGTTGATCTTGGTGTGCACCTCGGCAGCGGCTTCACCGAGCGCGGTCAGGGGGATCTGCAGCCCCGCGCACCGCGCGGTTTCGGCCAGCAGGGTCTCGGCGGCCGGCGGGTAGGGAGTTTGCGCCAGATAATGCGGCACATGCACGGTGAAGCCGAGCGCGTCGTGTCCGTGCTGGCCCATCCGGAACTCCAGCAGGTTCGAAACACTCGCGGGCACCTGGACCTCGCCGACCCACGGGGTGTACTCGCTGATGAGTTCCTTGTCGGTCGCGTGCGCGGTCAGCGTCACCGGCCGGGTGTGCGGCACCGCCATCGGGATGGTTCCCAGCCCGATCACCTGGCGGACACCGAGCCGTTCGGCCAACAGCCGCACCGCCGTGATGAACCGCTCCCAACGCAGGTCCGGCTCCATCCCGGCCAACAGCAGGAACGGGGTGCCCACGCTGTCACGCAGCGCATACAGGTTCAGTTCGGGCTGCTCGTAGCCGGTGAAGTGATCGGTTTTGAAGGTCATCAACGGCCGCCGGGACCGGTAGTCGAGCAGCTCGTCGATCGCGAACGATGCCACCAGTTCGGTGTCGAGCGTGTCCTTCAGGTGCTGGGCGGCCAGCCGGACGGCGTGCCCCGCGTCCGAGAAACCCTCCAGCGCATGGATCAGTACCGGACCGCGCCCATCCGAGGCGGACAGTTGCGGAGCGGGGAACTCCAGCTCGTACATGCCCGTCTGGTCGGGTTGATAGTGCGGTTCCGGGTGACCTGATTGATCGGCCATGTGCTTCACCTCCTCGTCACCAGATTGTCTCGTATTTTGCCCTTGAAACAGCATGCGGCCCCCGGCTATGCCCCACCTTCCCAACACCGGGCGCCCCGTCTCATGTTCTCCCAGCGCGTTCACCAGGTTTCTCGGGCAGGATCATGGCGTGCGGATGACGATGCGGGTGACGGCGCTGGCGTTGACCGGTGCGCTGGTCGCCGGCTGCGCGGCCGCGCCGCAGGCCCGTCGCTTCACCACCGTCCAGGCCAGCACACCCGTGGCGGTTCCCGTGGTGCCCGACCGGCGCATCGGCGCCCTCTTCGTCGGCGGTGGTGATCTGCATGCCTGCACGGCGGCGGTGCTGGACTCGCCGGCCGGTGACCTGATCCTGACGGCGGCGCACTGCCTGGACGGGGGACCGGACGCCTCGTTCGCTGCCGGGTTCGCCGGCGCCGCCGACCCGGACCAGCTGTGGCACCTCGACACCATCTATCTGGATCCCCGGTGGAGCGCCAACCAGAACCCCCGCGCCGATTTCGCCGTCGCGCGGGTGAGCCGCGGCAGCGGCGGCTCGCTGGCGGCCGCGGTCGGGGGTGGGTTCCGGCTGGGAACGGCACCGAACCCGGGAACCGATGTCGCGGTCACGGGTTATCCGATGGGCGTGGGGGGCGGCCCGATCGGTTGCCACGCCCCGACCAGCACCACCAAGGCGGGCTACCCGTTGTTGCGGTGCGGCGGTTTGGTGGACGGCACCAGTGGCTCGCCGTGGCTGGTCGGTTCCACCATCACCGGCTTGACGGGCGGGCTCGACGGCGGTGGATGTGCCGAGAACCTGTCCTATTCACCGCCGTTCGATCACACCGCCGAAGAACTGCTGATCCGCGCGGAGGCGCAGGGCCCCGGCGACCAGGCCCCGGATTCCTCGGCCGACGGCTGCTAACGCTTGAACTGGCTCAGCGCGCGCAGCTTGTTCATCACGTCCAGTGCCGCCACCTTGTAGGCCTCGGAGAACGTCGGATAGTTGAACACGGCGTCGACCAGGTACTCGACGGTGCCGCCGCAGCCCATCACGGCCTGCCCGATGTGCACCATCTCGGTGGCGTTGGTGCCGAAGATGTGCACCCCGAGCAACCGCAGATCCTCGGTGGACACCAACAGTTTCAACATGCCGTAGGAATCACCGGCGATCTGACCGCGGGCCAGCTCGCGGTACCGCGACACACCGACCTCGTAGGGGATCGCATCCTTGGTCAGATCCACCTCGGTGGCACCGACGTAGGACACCTCGGGAATCGAATAGATGCCGATCGGTTGCAGGTCCATCATGCCTTTGGTGGGCTCCCCGAACGCGTGGTAGGCCGCCAGCCGGCCCTGCTCCATCGAGGTCGCGGCCAGTGCGGGGAAGCCGATCACGTCGCCGACGGCGTAGATGTGCTCGACCTTCGTGGCGAAGTTGTCGTCGACGAAGATGCGGCCCCGGTTGTCGGCCTCCAGACCGGCGTTGGCCAGGTCCAGGTGATCGGTCTGCCCCTGCCGCCCGGCGGAGTACATCACCGTCTCGGCGGGGATCTGCTTACCGCTGGCCAGCGTGGTCACGGTGCCGGCCGCCCCGACGTCGACCGCGGTCACCTCCTCGCCGAACCGGAAAGTGACGGCCAGGTCGCGCAGGTGGAACCGGAGCGCCTCGACGATCTCCGGGTCGCAGAACTCCAGCATCGACTCGCGCTTCTCCACCACCGTCACCTTGGTACCCAGCGCGGCGAACATGGAGGCGTACTCGATGCCGATCACCCCGGCACCGACCACCACCATCGACGTCGGGATGGCCTTGAGGTCGAGGATGCCGTCGGAGTCGAGCACCCGGTTCTCGTCGAACTCGACACCGCTGGGGCGGGCCGGTTTGGTTCCGGTGGCGATGACGATGTTGGCGCCGCGGATCGTGATCCGCTCGGCGCGGCCGGGGTCGTCGACCAGCAGGGTGTGCTCGTCGACGAACCGGCCGTGCCCCACGTAGAGCTCGACCCGGTTACGCATCAGCTGCGAGCGCACCACGTCGATTTCCTTGCCGATGACGTGCTGGGTGCGGGCCAGCAGGTCGGCGGGGGTGATCTTCTCCTTCACCCGGTAGCTGGCGCCGTAGAGCTCACGCTGGCTCATCCCGGTCAGGTAGACGACGGCCTCGCGCAGCGTCTTGGACGGAATGGTGCCGGTGTTCACGCAGACCCCGCCGAGCATCATGCCGCGTTCGATGACCGCCACCGATTTCCCCAGTTTGGCGGCGGCGATGGCCGCCCGCTGACCGCCGGGACCGGAACCGATGACGACCAGGTCGTACTCCTGCATGGAACCCATGGGTGCAGTCCTACGCCCGCGCTCGGCATGCCGCACGCCGACGCGGCAAAATTCATGTGAACATTTCCGGCCGAGCAGGGGTTTTCGCTGGCCGGGAACTTCCTGGTGGTGTCGTTCGTCTGTCATCGTGACGGAGTTTCCGACCACAGAGAGCACCATGCGACGCGCCAAGCGCAAACCCCGAAGACCCCGCCGCCGGCCCGCTGAGGCCGGCACCGCCCATCCCCGCCGCACCGTCCTGGCGACCCGATGCTGACCGCGCTCGGAATCCTCGTCGGCATTCTGGTGGTATCCGCCATCACCGCGTTGACCGGCTATTTCGTCGCCCAGGAGTTCGCCTATATGGCGGTGGACCGGTCCCGGCTCAAGGCGCGCGCCGAGGCCGGCGACAGCGGCGCCGCCCGGACGCTGCAGGTCACCCGCCGCACCTCCTTCATGCTTTCCGGCGCCCAGTTGGGCATCACGGTCACCGGTCTGCTGGTCGGCTATGTCGCCGAACCGCTGATCGGGGAGGGTCTCGGCCGACTGCTGGGCGGCGTCGGTATGCCACTGGCTCTGGGTATCGCGATCGGCACGGTGCTCGCCATGGTCTTCTCGACGGTGGTGCAGATGGTCTTCGGCGAGCTGTTCCCGAAGAACCTGGCCATCGCCCGGCCCGAACCGGTGGCGCGTCGACTGGCGCTGTCCACCAACATCTATCTCGGGGTGTTCGGCTGGCTGATCAAACTCTTCGATGCCTCGTCGAATCTGCTGTTGCGTGCGCTGCGCATCGAACCCGTGCACGATGTCGAGCATTCGGCCACCGCGCGCGATCTCGAGCACATCGTGGCCGACTCGCGGCAGGCCGGTGATCTTCCCGAGGAACTGTCCACCCTGCTCGACCGCATCCTGGACTTCCCGACTCGCACCACCGAACACGCGATGATCCCGCGCGCCCGTGTCGATGTCGTCGGCGCCGACGACCCGGTGGACGCGGTGTTGGCGAAGATGGCCACGGGGCATACGCGGTACCCGGTGATCGGCGATTCGCCCGACGACCTGGTCGGTGTGGTGCATCTGCACGACTTGCTGGGTGTCGATGACCCGTCCGCCACGGCGGGTACCTGTTGCCGCCCCGCGGTGCTCGTGCCCGAGACCCTGCCGCTGCCGGCCGCGCTGCGCGCACTGACCGACGCCGACGCCGAAATGGCGTTGGTGATCGACGAATACGGCGGTTTCGCGGGCGTGCTGACCATCGAGGACCTCGCCGAGGAGTTGGTCGGCGAGATCGACGACGAGCACGATACCGAGAGTGCCGAGGACGACATCGCACGCCGCGGCGACGGCTGGCTGGTGCGCGGCGACGTGGCGCTCGACGAGCTCGGCCGCACCGTCGGGCATGACCTGCCCGAGGGTGACTACGAGACACTGGCCGGTCTGCTGATCGCCGAGTTCGGCGGTCTGCCCGCCGCCGGTGCGCGCATCTCGGTCGACCTCGGGGTCGAACCCGCCGAGCTGATCGCCGATCATCCGCCGTTGCGCCGGCGCCTCGAGGCGACCGTCGAAGCCGTCGAAAAGCATGTTCCGGCAAGCGTTCTGGTGACCGTGGTCGACGTCCCTCTCGATCCGCAGCAGCGGGGTCCCGTCGATGAGTAATCCCTGGACCGTCGTACTGGTCACCATCGGGCTGATCGCGGCCAGCGCCTTTTTCGTCGCGGTGGAGTTCGCTCTGATCGCGGCCCGCCGGCATCGACTCGAGGATGCGGCCCCCCGCAGTCGTTCGGCACGCGCGGCGCTGCGGTCCGCGTCGGAGCTGTCGGTGCTGCTGGCGGGGTCTCAGCTGGGCATCACGATCTGCACGCTCGCGCTCGGTGCGGTCACCAAACCCGCTGTCCACCACTGGCTCACGCCGGCCATCGCGAGCTGGGGTGCACCGGCCTGGCTGGCCGATGCCGGCGGTTTCGTGCTGGCGCTGATCATCGTCACCTTCCTGCATCTGGTCGTGGGTGAGATGGCCCCCAAGTCCTGGGCCATCGCCCATCCGGAGCGGTCGGCGACCATGCTGGCGTTGCCGATGCGGGCGTTCATGTGGGTGACCCGTCCGCTCATCGGCACGTTGAACCGACTGGCGAACTGGTGCCTACGTAGGGTCGGTGTCGAACCCGTCGATCAGGTTGCCACCGGCCAGGATCCCGACGCGTTGCGGCACCTGGTGGAGCACTCGGCCACCGTCGGCACCCTCGACGAGCGTTACCACGGTCACCTGGTGAGCGCGTTGGAGTTGGAGGCGCTCACCGTCGGTGAGATGGTGCGCGCCGGCGCGGCGCCCAGCAGTGTGCGCTCGACGGCCACGCCTGCCGAGATCCAGGCCGAGTCCAAGCGCACCGGGCACCTGCGTCTGCTGGTCCGCGACAACGGCGCGATCCTGGGTGTGGTGCACGTCCGGGACACCGTGGCGGCTGCCATCGAGGCGGCTTCCATTACGGCCGCCGACGTGATGCGCCCGGCGCTCATGGTGCAGGCCCGCACGCCGGTCTATGCCGCGCTGCGGACCATGCGGGAGACCCGCAACCACCTGGTGGTGATCACCGCTGCCGACGGACACGTCCTGGGATTGATCACGCTGACCGATGTGCTGCAGCGACTGCTGCCGACGGCGGATGCCGCGAGCTGAGTTATTCACAGTTGCGGATTGATCCACAGCCGCCCCCTCTGGCCGGGGTCGGTGTCGGTGACCCGTCGGCGGGTGCCACGACGATCGAGGTATGACACGACAACCTCGCGGATTCGACCTCGGTCGGCCCGCAACGCTGATCGCCGCGCTGCCGGCGGTACTGGGATTCGTCCCCGAGAACTCGCTGACTGTCGTCACCCTCGATGGTGGCAATCTGGGCTGCGTCATGCGAGTCGATCTGTCGCCGGACCTGATCGGCAACACCGCTGCGCTGGCCGAGGTGGCGGCCGCATCCGGTCATCACGGCGCGCTCGCGGTGATCGTCGACGAACGGCGTGCCGATCACGGGGAGCTGGCCGATGATCTGGTGCTGTCGATGGCCGACGAAGGGATCGATCTGCACGTCGTCCTGCTGGTCGACCGGATCGCCGCCGGGGGGCGATGGTCCTGTGTCTGTGGGTGCGGGGCACACGGCGTGATCGACGACCCGGAGTCGTCACCGTTGGCTGCCGCGGCCGTGCTCGATGGTCGCCGGCTCTACCGGCGCCGCGATGATCTGTTGGCGGTCATCGAGGTCGCGGACGGGCCGCGGGGCGAGCGGATCGCGGAGGCGTTGCGGTCGGCGCGCCCCGAGTCGTCTGGTGCCCGGACGGCACGCCGCGCAGTCAAGGCGACGATGGCGCTCGCCGCACGGGTCGGTGCCGGTGAGGATCCGGCGGATGCCGATATCGTCACCGTCGTCGCGGCCCTGCGCGATCCTCGGGTGCGCGACATGCTCTACGCACTGGCGGTCGGCGCCATGGCCGCCGATGCCGAGGCGTTGTGGGGTCTGTTGGCCCGGCTGCTGCCCACTCCCTGGCGACAGGAAGTGCTGACGCTGCTGGCCTTTTCGGCCTACGCGCGCGGGGACGGACCGCTGGCCGGGATCGCGTTGGAGGCCGCGATCAAGCTCGATCCGGCACACCGGATGGCGGAGATGCTGGACTGCGCGCTGCAGTCCGGGATGCGGCCGGAGCAAATCCGCGAGGTGGCGCTGTCCGGCTATCGGGCCGCCGGCGCACTCGGCGTGCGTCTCCCACCGCGCCGCGCGTTCGGCCAGCGCGCCGGGTGAGTGTCAGGCCTTTTCGACCTTGACGGCGTGCGCCATGTGATGCGGCAGTTCGACCTCCTGATGCCCGGGAATCAGGATCAGCACACCGCCGCCGGGCTCGTCGCTGACCTGGACGGTGACCCTGGCATTGGGTACCACGCCGGCATCCTTGAGACGGCCGATCAGTTCGACGTCGCCCTGGACGTGTTCGGTCAGTTGACGCACCACCACCGCGACCGGCGACCCGGACGGTAGTTCGGTGAGCCGCACCAGGTTTGCGTACTCACTGGCGCCGGTCTCGCCGTAGCCGAACTCGGACAGGCCAGGGATCGGGTTGCCGAACGGTGAGGTGGTCGGGTTGTTGAGCACCTGCAGCAGCCGGCGCTCCACATCCTCGCTCATCACGTGTTCCCACCGGCAGGCCTCGGCGTGCACTTCCTCCCACGGCAGGCCGATCACATCGACCAGCAGCCGTTCGGCAAGGCGGTGCTTGCGCATCACCGAGACCGCCAGATTACGGCCCTTCTCGGTGAGCTCGAGGTGGCGGTCACCCGCCACGTGCAACAGGCCGTCGCGTTCCATCCGCGACACGGTCTGGCTGACGGTCGGCCCACTCTGGTCGAGACGTTCCGCGATCCGGGCACGCAGCGGCACCACGCCCTCTTCCTCGAGGTCGTAGATGGTCCGCAGATACATCTCCGTGGTGTCGATCAGATCGTTCATGCGCTACCTTCCAGGCCCTCCGTCGCTTGTCGAGTCTACCGGTCGGGCTGCTTGAGCAGGGCCTCAACATCCTCCCGGCACAAAGTGATGCCCGCCGCGCGAGGCACGACGGGCATCACCGGGGAAGGGTCTCGTTAGCTGGCGTAGGACCGCAGCCGTTCGGCACGTTCGCCGTTGCGCAGCTTGGCCATCACCTCGCGCTCGATCTGGCGGACCCGTTCGCGGGACAGCCCGAACAGCTTGCCGATCTGGTCCAGGGTGCGCGGCTGGCCGTCGTCCAGGCCGAACCGCAGCCGGATCACCTGCTGCTCGCGTTCGTCCAGGGTGGTCAGCACGTACCGGATGTCGGTGTGCAGCAGCTCGGAGATCACCGCGTTCTCCGCCGACATCGCCTCGGCGTCTTCGATGAAGTCACCCAGCGGGGCCTCCTCATCGGTGCCGACCGGCATGTCCAGGCTCACCGGATCGCGGCTGTGCTCCAGCAGGTCGTTGATCTTCTCCACCGGGATACCGGACTCTTCGGCCAGTTCCTCGTCGGTGGCCTCGCGGCCCAGGTTCTGGTGCATCTCGCGCTTGATCCTGGCCAGCTTGTTGACCTGCTCGACCAGGTGCACAGGCAACCGGATGGTGCGGCTCTGGTCGGCCATACCGCGGGTGATGGCCTGGCGGATCCACCAGGTGGCGTACGTGGAGAACTTGAAACCCTTGGTGTAGTCGAACTTCTCCATGGCCCGGATGAGGCCGAGGTTGCCCTCCTGGATCAGGTCCAGCAAGGGCATGCCGCGCCCGGTGTAGCGCTTGGCCAGCGACACCACCAGGCGCAGGTTGGCTTCCAGGAGGTGCCTGCGGGCGGAGTCGCCGTCGCGGACCACGGCGGCCAGATCCTTCTTGCGGGCATCGCCGAGACGCTTGCGGGTGTCCAGCAGGTGCTGGGCGTACAGGCCCGCCTCGATGCGCTTGGCCAACTCCACCTCGTCCGCGGCGGTCAGCAGCGCCGTCTTACCGATGCCGTTGAGGTACACACGGACAAGATCGGCGGCTGGGCTCTGAGCGTCCAGATCGCTGTCGATACGGCTGGTGCTGGCGATCGCCATTTACGGCCTCCTGATCGGCTGGAACTTTCACTGCGTTCAACGTCCGTACAGGGCTCAGAGTTCCCGCTGGTTCCCGATGTCACACCTACTGACCTGCGGTTTTTTCCCGACGACCTGAGATTCTCCTGAGAAGTGCGCAAGAAGCGCACTCAGGTGGGAAATGCGGGCGTCAGAAGACGCCGGTGTCAGGAGGTTCCGGCGTCCGGGTCGGCACGACGCGCGGGTTCCAGCGCCGGGCGCTCGGCGGTGGGGAACAGGGGAGTGCGGCGCGGGCCGGCCGCCTCATAGCGGCGCGGCTCGGTGGCCTTGCGCGGCGGGCGGTCGTTGGCGATCAGCACGGCCATCCACGGCAGGGGAACCGACAGCACGATGATGCCCAGGGAGATCAGACCGTTGTGCCAGATGCCGTAGGCGACCGCGGCGAGCACCAGGGCGGGGATGCGGAACGCCATCAAGGTGAAGTACTTGCGCATCCTGGCGCGGTGCTGCTCTTCGTAGGGCAGGGCGGCGCGGGTGATCAGGATCGGTCGACCGTCGTCGTCGAAACTCAGCTCCGGGCCGTGTTTCATAAACTCCACTGTCCCACATCTTCGGACCGGCGCGGGGGCCGGGCACAATAGAGGGATGCAGACCCAGACGATCGAACGCCCGGACACCGATGAACGCGTCGACGACGGGACCGATGACGATGCCCCCAAGGTCTTCCATTACGTCAAGAAGGACAAGATCGCCGAAAGTGCCGTCATGGGGACGCATGTCGTGGCCCTGTGCGGTGAGGTGTTCCCGGTGACCAAGGCGGCCAAGCCCGGCTCCCCGGTGTGCCCGGACTGCAAGCGGATCTACGAGCAGCTCAAGAAGTAGCGCCGCTGCCGCCGTTGCGGGTGTCGGTGCGTTCCTCGATCCACTCCCGCAACCGGTGTGCATGCGTGTCCGGCGCCGGCCACTCCTCCTGCACCGCGGCGTTCAACTCGGCGCCGATCATGATGGCGAAGCCGAGCAGGAAGGCGAACAGCAGGAATGCGATCGGCGTGGCCAGCGCACCGTAGGTGTAGCCCGTCGCGGTGATCCAGGTGAGGTAGATCCGCAGGCCCACCGTCGCGATGAGGAAGACGGCCGTCGCCAGCACCGCACCCACCAGCAGCCGGTGCGTGGGCAGCGGTGCAGGCAGCGACACCCGGTAGAGCACGGTCGCCGCCAAGATCAGCACGATCACCAGCACCGGGTAGTAGCCGTACTGCAGCACGTTGTCCCAACTCTCCGGAATGGATTCGGAGATCTTGCGGGGACCCAGCGCGATGAACGGCGCGGTCAGTACCGCGCACACCAGCATCACCACGTACAGGCCCAGCGCGTAGAACCGCTGGCGTACCGGATGTCGCAGCGGCGTCTGGTCATGTGCCTCGACCACCGAGTCGACGAACGCGGAGATCGCCGAGGAGCCGGCCCACAACGAGATGACGAAGCCGAGGGACACCACCTCGCCGCGGGCACCGCGGACGATGTCGTAGATGGTCGGCGCGATGATCTCGTTGACGACGTTCTGCGAGAAGAACCGCCCGGACGTCCCGATCAGCTGCTCTTCGATGGCCGGCAGGGTGTCCGGCCCGAACAGCGGAGCGAGGTACGCCAGGCTGCCGAGCATGCCCAGGAGCAGCGGCGGTAGGGACAACGCACACCAGAACGCCGCTTGCGCGGCTTCGGAGAAGATGGAGTCGTCCCACGCCTTGGACAGCGTGCGCTTGGTGATGGGCCAGATGTGGTGGCGGGTGGGTTTTGCGGGGGGCTGGTCGCTCATGACCAGTCCAGCATTCCCTACGCGTCGACCGGCTTGACCTCCAGCACCGCGGCCAGCTCTATCAACTTGGCTTCGTGCTCGTTGGCATGGTGCTGGCAGAACAGGAGTTCCGCGCCCGAGGGGAGGGTGGCGCGCACTTGCGCCGCCGCACCGCAGCGGTCGCAGCGATCGGCCCGGGTCAGTTCCGGACTGGTCAGGATTGCGTTCACGGCACGTCCTCCGTTCAGCTTGATGCGTGCTTCTACTGTGTCAGACGTATGAGGTTCCGGCCTTGTTCCCCCACGGTTCACCGGTGTGTCGTGTCTCACGGCGCGCTCCCGTTGCGGGGCGGGCACGCTGGGCGCATGATCCGCGACTCCGAGGTGCTCGTCCATATGTGCGCGTCCCAGGAATGGCTGGCCGCCCAAGGTGCGGGCGAACACCGCCCGGCCTCACTCGCGACGTCGGCTTCGTCCACCTCTCGGCCCCTGAACAGGTTCATCTGCCCGCCAACCGGCTGTACGCCGGACGCACCGACCTGGTGTTGCTGATGATCGATCCGAGCAAACTGACCGACCCCGTGCGCTGGGAACCCGGGGTGCTGACCGATCCGGAATCGATGCTGTTCCCGCACCTTTACGGTCCGTTGCCGGTGGCCGCTGTGACGAGTGTCACGAGTTATCTGCCTGGCGATGACGGGCGGTTTGCCCCGTGGAGCGCTCAGCCGCCCAGGTAGGCGTCGGCTTCGATCTCGACGAGCAGTTCCGGCGCGATGAGCGCACTCACCTCCACCATCGTCGTCACCGGCCGGATGTCGCCGAAGAACTCGTCGTGCACGGCGCCGATCTCCTGCCAGCGGGAGATATCGGTGACGAACATCCGGGTCCGTACCACGTCCGACAGGGCGGCGCCGGCTTCGCTCAGGGCCGCCTCGATCCGACGCAGCGCCGCGCGGGTCTGCTCGGCGGGCGACTGCCCTGGGGCGGTGGTCCCGGACACCGCCACGTGATCGCCGATCCGCACCGCGCGCGAATAGCCAACCGTGGCTTCGAATTCCGATCCGGAGGCGATATTGATCCGCGAGTCTGGCACGGCGTCTAGGTTAGGGGAGTGCGGGTCGCGGTGGTCACGGGTGCCAGCAAGGGTGCCGGTCTCGGTATCGCCGGCGCGCTCGGCGCCCGCGGCTGGCGGGTGTATGCGACCGGCCGGACCATCGCCGAGGCCCCGCCCGGCGGTGTCGCGGTCCGGGTAGACCATGCCGACGACGAGGCCGTGGCCGCGCTGTTCGCGCGGATCGACGCCGACGAGGGTGGGTTGGATCTGCTGGTGAACAACGCCGCCGTGGTGCACGACGAGCTCACCGGTTCGAAACCGTTCTGGCAGAAGCCGATCGCACTCGGTGATGTGCTCGATGTCGGGCTGCGTTCGGCGTATGTGGCGTCCTGGCATGCCGCACCGTTGCTGCTGCGCCGGCCGCGCGGGCTGATCGCGTTCACCTCGTCGCCCGGTTCGGTGTGCTACATGCACGGTCCCGCGTACGGGGCGCAGAAGGCCGGGATCGACAAGATGGCCGCCGATATGGCCGTCGACTTCCGCGGCACGTCGGTGGCGTGTGTGTCGATCTGGATGGGAATCCTGCTCACCGACCGGCTGCGTGCCGCGTTCGCCGGGCATCCCGACGCGCTGGCCGAGACTGCGCGGCATGCCGAGACACCGGAATTCACCGGTCGCCTGATCGACGCCTTGTTCGACGATCCCGAGCTGGCCGGCCGCAGTGGGCACACCGTGATCGGTGCCGAGTTGGCCATGCACTACGGCATCACCGACGATGACGGCCGTCAGCCGCCGTCACACCGCGACATGCTGGGGGCGCCCAGGGAACCGAGCTCGGTGGTGGTGCGTTGACCCGGGCCGAGCCCGCCCGAAGCTGTCAGTTTGCTGGGAGTCGGCGCCGCGATACCGTTGTCGGCCGCGGTCGGCGGCGATAATTCTGCGAGCCACCGCCGCAGATTTGGGTTCTCCTCCCAAGTCGATTCAGCTTGAGGAGGAGTCGATGACGCGTCGAGCACGCCACCGCGAGCCGTTCGCCTGGCTCGGCGCCGGCGCCGTCACGTTGGGGATGGGCGCGGCGCTGGCCGGCGGTCCGGCGCTTGCCCATGCCGACGAGACGACCGCATCGTCGACGACCTCCAGCGCGGGCACGGAGTCGGGTTCGACCCCCGCGGCGGCAACCACCCCCGCCCACGTGTGGCATCTGCCCGTCCTGAGTCTCCCGAAAAGCCTGGTTCTGCCGAGCTCACCGAAGAAGCCGCACCGGCCCGCGCACCCGGACAGCACCACATACGACGCGGCCGTGAGCGCGAAGCCGGCCCCGGGGACCGACGAACTGCGGAAGCAGGCGACGCCGCCCGTGCACCGGGCGAGCAGCCGCACCTCCGAGGCCGCCGCCGACCCGGGAGTCGCCGCATCGCCGCGACCCGTCCCGGCCGCCGCCCCCACCGAAGTTCCGGTGCGGCAGGTGAATTCGTTCGCACCGCAGGTGGTCGCCAATGTCACCCGGGCCATCGGCGCCGTCGTGCGTGCGCTGGTGTCGCCGTGGTCGGCCAGCGGTACCGGCGGTGGCGGGCCGGTGGACACACCGGTGCTGTGGGTGCTCGCGGCGGTGGCGCGCCGCCAGCTCGGGACGGTCCACCCGCCCGCGGCCGCCACCACCGTCAGCGCTCCGGCCGTCGTCGACGCGGCCCCGGTGTTCACCGCGCCGACGGTGATCACGGCCAACAGTGCCACCGGGGTGGTCACCGGCTCGGCGACCGCCACCGACGCCGACAACGACAAACTCACCTACAGCGCCACCGCGACCAAGGGCACCGTGACCGTCAATACCGGCACCGGCGCGTTCAGCTACACCCCGTCAGCGGCCGCCCGCCACGCCGCTGCGTCCGACACCGCCACCGATGCCGACCGGTCCGCCACCGTCACGGTCAGCGTCACCGACGGCCACGGCGGGACGACCGCCACCGCCATCGACGTTCCGGTGGCCCCGAAGAACAGTGCGCCGGCGGTGACGGTCAGCGTGGGCAGCCCGAACGCGACGACAGGTGTGGTCGCCGGCCGGATCACCGCCACCGACGCCGACCGCGACGCCCTGGCCTACAGCGTGACCACGGCTGCCGCGAAGGGGACGCTCACCGTCGATGCGAGCACCGGCGCGTACAGCTACACCCCAACCGTGGACGCGCGGCTGGCCGCGGCGGCCAAGGGTGCCACCACCGCCGACAAGCACGACACGTTCACCGTCGCCGTCGACGACGGCCACGGTGGCGTCACCGCCAAGACCGTCACCGTGTCGGTGGCCCCGCTGGGGGACCGGCCGGTCGCGGCGACCCCCACCGTGAACGCCGCCGACGCCACCGGAACCGTCGACGGCGCAGTCGAATTCATCGAGCCGTATGCCCAACTGCCGCTGACGTATACGGTGACCAAGGCCACGGCCAAGGGGACGGTCACCGTCGACGCGGCCACCGGTGAGTTCGTCTACACCCCGTCCGCGGCCGCCCGCCTGGCGGCCGGTGTGTCGACGAAACCGGTGACCGACAAATTCACCGTCACCGCGGCCAACTCGATCACCTCGACCACCGAGACGGTCACCGTCACCGTGGCGCCCGCCGTGCTCGCGGTCACCGGTTCGGTCGACAAAGCCGGTGCGCCAGGTGCCCTGACCGGTGCGGTGAGCCCCGACGGCAAGACCGTGTACGTCTCCGACGCGACCGCCGGGACGGTGTCGGCGATCAGCGGGGCGATCGCCACCACGATTCCCGTCGGCGGCGCACCGGGCGCCGAGGCGATCAATCCCAGCGGCAGCAAGGTCTATGTCGCGGACCGGGCCTCCGACGTGGTGTCGGTCATCGATACCGCGACCGACACCGTCACGGGAACCATCACTGTCGGACGTAATCCCTCGGCATTGTTGGTCAGTTCCGACGGCGCCACCCTGTATGTCGCCAACGCCGGTTCCAATACCGTGTCCGTGGTCAACACCGCCACCGGGGCGGTGACCAAGACCATCCGGGTGGGCAGCACGCCATCGGGACTGGCACTGAAACTCGACGGTAGCCGGCTCTATGTCGCCAACGCGGGCTCGGGCACGGTCACGAAGATCAACACCGCCACCCGGGCCGTCACCATGACGCTGAAGGTCGGCAACGCGCCCGTCGGGCTGGCCGTGAGTCCCGACGGCAGTGCGCTCTATGTCGCCGACACCGGCGCCGATGCCATCTCGATGATCTCGACCAGCAACAATTCGGTGATCACCACCAAACTCCGGGTCGCGGTCGACGCGCTGGCGACCGGACTCGATGGCGGCCTCTACGCCTCCGACGGCGCCGACACGGTGTCGGTGGTGTCGGTCCGCAGCGGGGTCGACACCCCGGTGCTGACGAATATGACGGTCGGTTCGCCCGATGCCAGGACAGGTGTGGTCACCGGGTCCGTCACCTTCCTCGACCCGTCGGGGAAAGCGTTGACCTACAAGGTGATCACCGCGCCGGCCGACGGCACGGTGACGGCCACCTCGGCGGGTGTGTTCACCTACACCCCGACCGCCGCGGCACGGCTGGCCGCCGCAGCCACCGATACCACCGACACTTTCACCATCATCGCCACCAACGGGTTGGCCACGACGTCGCAAACCGTGACGGTGCCCGTCGCAGGCCAGGTCAACGCGTCCGTCGCGCTGAAGATGGTGTACGGGACCGAGCCGGTGGTCTACGTGTCCGTCAACGGCGGGGCCCGGGTTCCCGTGCTGGTCGACACCGGATCCGTGGGCCTGGTGATCACATCGAAATACGTGGGAACACAACAGGATCTCGGCGTCTCCACCGGATCCGGGGCCAGCGGATACTCGGGCGGCCTGAGCTACACCTTCCTTCGACACCTACACGACCACAGTGGATTTCGGTAACGGAATCGTGTCCGGACCCACCTCGGTCGATATCGTCAGCTCCGCCTCACAGTCGGCCTTCGCATCCTTCGCCGCCCGGGACGGTGTCGTCGGGATCCTGGGCATCGGGCCGAATTCGTATGGGCCCGGACCGAGTTCGGTGATCTCGGCACTCTCGGGCGACCTGAACTACGGCGTACTCATCGACGAACAGAATGGTCTGCTGGAATTCGGACCCAACCCGTTGGCCGCGCTGGTGACGCTGACCGGCTCGCCATGGACCTCGGTGCGGGTCCAGGTCGGCAGCGGCACCATCCGGCAGGTGACGACGGTGCTCGACTCCGGTGGGGTCTACGGCACCATTCCGTCCTGGTTGGTCGGCGGTGCGTCGACGGTTCCGGTCGGCACGATCATCAGCGTGTACACCAGCGACGGACGAACGCTGCTGTATTCCTACACGACGACCGCATCGAACAGTCCCACCGTGACCTCGGACTCCTATATGAACTCCGGCTACATGCCTTTCGACTTGGGGCCGATCTACGTCTCCTATGTCGGCGGTGGCGGCGGTCAGACGGTTTTCGACGTCTGACCGGTCGGACTCGGCGTCATGTTGTTCACTCGGCAATGACCGGTGGATCTGTGCCTGTACATCCCTTGGGCACGGACTTACATTCGATGTGGTGCGTGGACGGTCTGTCTGATCCGAGAGCCGACGTTGCGTGACTTCCCGAACCGGCTACACCCGCCACGGCCGAATATCGGATCGGTGCGGAAGGGAACAGCACATGTCAGAGCAACAGGACAACATCGATCTCGTCACCCGGGGCTACGAGGCGTTCACCAAGGGCGACATCGACACCGTGATGGCGTTGTTCGACGACAATGTCGAATGGGTACAGCCCGGCAACAGCACCATCAGCGGCACGTATCACGGCAAGGGTGAACTGGGGCAGTACCTGGCCCGCCTGGCCGAGAAGAACGTGTCGGTCACCCTGAACCGGCTGGTTGCCGACGGGGACACCGTCGTCGCGCTCACCGAGGTCGCCGTTGGCGACGAAAAGGGAAGCGACGCCGACGTCTTCACGATTCGCGACGGTAAGACCGCCCGGGTCCAGGTGTACACCGACACCGCGTTGATGGAGCGCGTCTACGGTTCCAAACAGCACGCCACCCACTAGGCCGGTGCCGGCGACGCCCTAGTCCAGGTAGTCGCGCAGCACCTGAGAACGGCTGGGGTGGCGCAGCTTGCTCATGGTCTTCGACTCGATCTGCCGGATCCGCTCACGGGTGACCCCGTAGACCTGGCCGATCTCGTCGAGGGTGCGCGGCTGCCCGTCGGTCAGGCCGAAGCGCAGCCGGACCACACCTGCCTCGCGCTCGGACAGCGTCTCCAGGACCGACTGCAGCTGGTCCTGCAGCAGCGTGAAGGAGACGGCGTCGACGGCCACGACGGCTTCGGAATCTTCGATGAAGTCGCCGAGTTGGCTGTCGCCCTCGTCGCCGATGGTCTGGTCCAGCGAGATGGGCTCACGCGCGTACTGCTGGATCTCCAGCACCTTCTCCGGCGTGATGTCCATTTCCTTGGCCAGCTCTTCGGGCGTGGGCTCGCGGCCCAGGTCCTGCAGCAGCTCACGCTGGATGCGGCCCAGCTTGTTGATGACCTCGACCATGTGCACCGGGATACGGATGGTGCGGGCCTGGTCGGCCATGGCGCGGGTGATGGCCTGGCGGATCCACCAGGTGGCGTAGGTGGAGAACTTGTAACCCTTGGTGTAGTCGAACTTCTCCACCGCACGGATCAGACCCAGGTTGCCCTCCTGGATCAGGTCGAGGAAGGCCATGCCGCGGCCGGTGTAGCGCTTGGCCAGCGACACCACCAGACGAAGGTTGGCCTCCAGCAGATGGTTCTTGGCGCGGTCACCGTCGCGGCAGATCCACTGGTAGTCGCGGCGCTGGGCGGTGGTCAGCTTCTCGCCCTTCTCGGCGAGTTCGAGCATCAACTGGGTGCAGTACAGGCCCGCCTCGATGCGCTTGGCGAGCTCGACCTCTTCCTCGGCGTTGAGCAGGGCGACCTTGCCGATCTGCTTCAGGTACGCGCGGACCGAGTCGGCCGATGCGGTGAGTTCGGCGTCCTTGCGGGCCTGGCGCAGGGCCTCGGACTCTTCCTCGTCCCAGACGAAGTCACCGGAGGCCTTGTCCTTCTCGGACGGTTCGGGGTGCTCCTCGTCGGCCTCGGCGGCCTTGGCGGCAGGCTTGGCGTCGGCGGCGCCCTCGACGACCTCGGCCTCCTCGTCGTCAGGCTCGGTGTCGTCGCTCTCGTCCTCGGCGTCGGCCTCCAGGTCGTCATCGAGGACGACGTCGTCGACCTCGAGATCGTCACCGGGCTCCACGTCGATGTCGTCGGCCTCCAGGTCGTCCCCGAGGTCTACGGCATCGGGATCGATATCGGCCTTGCCCGCCGCCTTTGCGGCGGCCTTCTTGGCCGGGGCCTTGGTGGCCCGCTTGGCCGGCGCCTTGGCGGCGGTGGCCTTGGCGGGAGCCTTCTTCGCAGGAGTCTTGGCGGCGGTGCGCTTCACCGGCTCGTCGGTTGCCGGGCTTGCTTTTGTCGCTGCCACGTACACCCTTTCGGTCTTGCGGATCCCGGTGCGCACGCATGCACCACCGGAAAGCGTCGGCTGTGTCGAATATTGGCGATGATCTCTGCTCGGAAACCCGCCGCTATTTCGGTAGGCGGCCGCCGTTGACCATTGTAACGACAGTGTGAGATAAGGCTGTGCCGTGCGGCAAATTCGGCCCGTTCGCGCGCGTCGCCGGCGATCGATCAGGCGGTGCCCGCGGCGCCGTCGGCGCTCGCCGAGGCGGCCAGCGCCGCCCCGACGATGCCGGCCTCGTTGAGGAGTGTCGCGGCCACCACCGGCGTGCGGTTCTTCAGCAGGGGAATCCACTTGTCGGCCTTGCGGCTGATACCGCCGCCGGCGATGAACAGATCCGGCCAGATCGCGTTCTCGATGGCCACCAGCACCTTGGTGACCTCGTGCGACCAGCGCTCGTAGCTCCACTCCTTGCGCTCTTTGACCGAGGACGCGGCCCGGTGCTCGGCCTCCTTGCCGCCCACTTCCAGATGGCCGAACTCGGTGTTGGGCAGCAGCACGCCGTTGTGGATCACCGCCGAGCCGATACCGGTGCCGAAGGTCAGCAGCACGATCACCCCGGACTTGTCCTTGCCGGCGCCGAACCGTTCCTCGGCGAGCCCGGCGGCGTCGGCGTCGTTGAGCACCGTGACGGGCGCACCGCCCAGTTCGGTGCTGATGATGTCCACGGCGTTGGTGCCGATCCAGCCCTTGTCGACGTTCGCCGCGGTGCGCACGATCCCGTTGGTGACCACACCCGGATAGGTGACCCCGAGTGGCCCGGTCCAGCCGAACTCGCGGACCACGGCGGCCACCGTCTTGGTGACGGCCTCCGGGGTGGAGGGCTGTGGCGTCGGGAGCTTGAACCGTTCACCGATGAGCGTG
Source organism: Mycolicibacterium sp. J2 (assembly GCF_026240945.1). Taxonomy (GTDB): domain Bacteria; phylum Actinomycetota; class Actinomycetes; order Mycobacteriales; family Mycobacteriaceae; genus Mycobacterium. The sequence continues at coordinate 55,074 of NZ_JAPFPY010000003.1, read as the reverse complement.
CCGCTGTCCAGGTCGACGACGCCGCCCTTGATACCGCTGCCGCCGACGTCGACGCCGAATCCGCGGCGCGGCGTGCTGGACTCGGGATCGGTCATGAGCGCTCCTCACAGGACGGCGGATGCGACGCGCCACACACATTAGTGCCCCGACACGTGCTGTGTTGCGATGGTGGGTGTGCAAACCAACAACTGTGATCCGCTGACGTTGCGGCCCGTGGCCGAGCAACTGGCCACCGAGGCTGCCGATTTCGTCTCCCGCCGCCGCGGTGAGGTGTTCGCGAGCGCGGCCACCGCCGCCGGGTCGGTGCGTTCCAAGACCACGCCGACCGACCCGGTGACCGTCGTGGACACCGAGACCGAGCGGTTGATCCGGGACCGGCTGGCGGTGCTGCGGCCCGGCGATCAGGTGCTCGGCGAAGAGGAGGGCGGTTCGGCGGAGGCCGAACCGGGGCGCCCGGTCTGGGTGATCGACCCGATCGACGGCACGGTGAACTTCGTCTACGGCATCGCCGACTACGCCGTGTCGGTGGGTGTGCAGATCGACGGCACCTCGGTCGCCGGCGCGGTGGCCAACGTGGCCACCGGCGAGCTGTACTCGGCGGCGCTCGGCCACGGGGCCACCGTGACCCGAAGCGGGCAGTCAAGGACGTTGCGCTGCAACGATATCGATGATCTGAGTCTTGCCCTGGTGGGCACCGGTTTCTCGTACGACGCGCAGCGCAGAGCGCGTCAGGCTCAGGTGCTGGCCGCGTTGCTGCCCCAGATTCGCGATATCCGTCGGATCGGTTCGTGCGCGCTGGACCTGTGCATGGTGGCCGCCGGACAGATGGACGCCTACTTCGAGGACGACGTACACGTCTGGGACTGGTCGGCCGGCGTGCTCATCGCGACGGAGGCCGGTGCGGTCGTGCACCTGCCGGACCCCGACATGCTCTATGCGGCCGCGCCGGGGGTGGCCGGCTCGCTCGGTGCCGCGCTGGATGCCCTGGGCGCCGGCTGATCAGCAGGCGGCGCTGTGGATCTTGCGCAGCAGCGCGGGATCCGGCGGCTGGGTGGCGTCGGGGCGCAGACTGGCCAGCATGGCGTCGATATCGTCGCTGTGGCTGAACTCCGTGAATTCGGTGCCCACGGCGAGGTCGACGGAGTTGTCGGTGCGCTGGTCCTGGAACAGCTCGGTGCATGGCGCCACCAGCCACACCGCCGCGGCGGCGGCCTGGCCGGCGGGGCCGAACCGGATCTGACCCTGGCATTCCAGTCGGGTGCCGGCGTAGATGGGGTCATTGGATGCGGTGGGCTGGGCGAAGCCCAGATCGCGCAGCGCGCCGGACACCTCGGCGGCCTGGCCGCCTTGCCCGCTGGCATTGAGCACCTTGATCTTGGTGTCGGCCAGCTTGGCCGGCGTCACGTCGGTCATGGTGTCGCGTGACACCTGCTGACCGAGTTTGGGTGCGTTCGGGTCGGTGGCCGGTGGGGGCGCGTTGCAGGCCACTGCCTCGTGCACATCGGTGGGCTGGTTCAGCGCGATCACCCACACCACGCCGGTGGCTACGGCCAGCGCCAGGAACAGGCACAGGATGGGTACATGGTTCCGTCTGCGGAACGGGCGACCGTGCTTGTCGAACGCCGTGCCGTCGGTGATGAGAGCGACCACCCCTGCACCTTAGAGGCACCAGCCGGTGCCGCCGCCCAGCCGATGACAGTCGGTGTGATGCAAATCACACCGCTTCGGGGTGCATTCGGGGCACGAATCATTTGGTGTAGGCGTTCGACGCTGGTACAAAGCTCTGCTGCAAGGTAACGGAGGGGATGAGATGGCTACCGACTACGACGCGCCGCGGCGTTCAGAGACCGACGACGTGTCAGAGGATTCGCTGGAGGAGCTCAAGGCCCGGCGCAACGAGGCCCAATCGGCCGTCGTGGACGTCGACGAGTCCGAGTCTGCGGAATCGTTCGAACTGCCCGGCGCCGACCTGTCGGGCGAAGAGCTCTCGGTGCGCGTCATTCCGAAGCAAGCCGACGAGTTCACGTGCTCGAGCTGCTTTTTGGTGCATCACCGCAGCCGGCTCGCCAGCGAGAAGAACGGTGTGATGATCTGCACCGATTGCGCCGCGTAACGGGCGCTCAGGAGCGCAGGGCTGCCAGCACCCGGTCCGGGTGCCGGCAGCTTACCAACCAGTACGGGGTGGGGTCGTCGGGATCGTCGAGGACGACCAGCACCATGGACCCCACCCAAGCCCGATGCAACACATAGGCGGCGGGGTCGAGCTGGCGGCCCAGCGCCGCCGACTTGGCCGACTTCGGCACCTCCGCCGAGCGGGAGATGACCCCGACCGGCAGATGTGCCGGACCAGCCCACAACTCCGCCCCGCCGGGCCCGTCGACCACCCGCACCTCCATCCTGCTCATCCAGACCAGCACGGCCGCGGCCACCGGTAGCAGCACCACGAACGGCACCCAGTCGGGCAGGCTCTGCACACCCATGTTCACTTCGGTGGCGATCAGGGCGGCCAGCCCCAGCGCGGGCGGCCAGAACCACCACGGCACCGTCAGCCGTTCCCGATAACGCACCGATTGGGTGGTTGCGCGCGTGTCAGACACGTGGCCAAGGGTAATCTCTCGCGTCGTGCCCACTTCTCTGGCGGTCGTGCGTCTGGACCGCGAACTACCGATGCCCAGCCGGGCCCACGACGGCGACGCGGGTGTGGACCTGTTCAGCGCCGTCGACCTGGAACTGGCCCCCGGCCACCGCGCCCTGGTGCCCACGGGGATCGCCGTCGCCATCCCGCACGGAATGGTCGGACTGGTGCATCCCCGGTCGGGTTTGGCTACGCGCGTGGGGCTTTCGATCGTGAACAGTCCCGGCACCGTCGACGCCGGGTACCGTGGGGAGATCAAGGTGACGCTGATCAATCTCGACCCGGAGCAGCCGATTGTGATCCGGCGCGGTGACCGCATCGCCCAACTGCTGGTGCAGCGGGTCGAACTTCCCGAGCTGGTGGAGGTGTCGTCGTTCGACGAGGCCGGGCTGGCCGATACCTCCCGTGGCGATGGTGGCCACGGTTCATCCGGCGGACATGCGAGTTTGTGATGGCAGATAACGACGATTTCGACGACTCTTTCGACGGCCCCTTCGACATCGAGGATTTCGACGATCCCGAAGCCGCCACGGTGGCCCGGCTGGACCTCGGGTCTGTGCTCGTCCCGATGCCCGAGGCCGGGCAGGTGCAGGTGGAGCTCACCGAGCAGGGCGTGCCCAGCTCGGTGTGGGTGGTGACGCCCAACGGGCGCTTCACCATCGCGGCGTACGCGGCACCCAAATCGGCGGGCCTGTGGCGTGAGGTGGCCGGTGAGCTGGCCGACTCGCTGCGCAAGGATGGCGCGAAGGTGCGGATCGAGGACGGCCGGTGGGGTCGCGAGGTGGTCGGTGTCGCGACTGCCGCCCCGCAGGGGCAGACGCCCGGCGTGGTGCGCTTCATCGGAGTCGACGGCTACCGCTGGATGATTCGTTGTGTGGTCAACGGCGCACCCGAGACCGTCGACGCACTCGCCGCCGAGGCGCGAGAAGCGTTGGCCGACACCGTCGTCCGTCGCGGCGACACCCCGCTGCCGGTGCGCACACCGCTCACCGTGCAGCTGCCCGCCCCGATGGCCGAGCAGCTGCGGGCCGCCGCGGCACAAGCCCAGGCGCAGGCCGAGCAGCAGGCGCCGCCGCAGGAGGATGCTCGCCGCACCGCCATGTCGGCCATGCAGCAGCTGCGCAGCACCATCACCGGCGGCTAGTCAGACCTCCAGCAGCGCCCCGACGCAGGCCGCGCCCAGGGCGCCCGGATCGGCGCCCACCGCGTCCAGGGTGAGCGTGCGCAGTGCCGCGTGCGGTGCGGCCGCCACCCACTCCAGCGCCACGTCGACCGGATGGATCGGATCGTCGGTCGCGGCCGCCACGCCCATCGGAACGGCCAGCGTGGCCAATTCGGCGCTCGTCGGTGCCACATGCCGGGCCGCCTCGTCCATGGCGTCGGGCAGTTCCGGCCACTGCGCCAGCCACGACCGGGCCAGTTCGTCGCCCAACCAAGCCGGACTGGATGCCCGCATCGTGGCCACGGTGGCGGCCAGCCCGTCGGTGCGCAGCAGCGTCGCGGTGTGCCGGGCGGACAACGCCGCCGGGGCGTTGCCGGGCTGGCCCGTCCACGCCGGCAGCGCGGCCAGCACGGCCACGGTGTGCGCCGGATGTGCCACCGCCCAGGCGGCCGCCACCGCCGCGCCGATCGACACCCCGCCGACGGCAATGGTGTTGTGTTCGTCACCACGGACCGCGTCGTCCAGGGCGGCCAGATAGCCGGCGATCAGTTGCCGCGGCTGCGGCGGCGGTGTCACCACAACCGCTCCCACCTCGTGTAAAGCACCCGAAAAGGCCCGGTAGACATAGTCATCGTCAGACCCGGTACCGGCCAGCAGGACCGTCGTGACCCCGCGCAGATTCACCGCCATGACTCGATGTTGCACCCATCGGCGCGACGCGCCCGACACGACGTGGCGATTCGGACCCAACAGGTCTACGGTGGCGAGGGTTAGGGAAGCGAATCCACGATGGATTCGCGGCAAGGGAGAGGCCATGGCTACGGCCGAAGGGTATCTGCGCCGGCTTACCCGGCGACTCACAGAAGACCCCGAGACGCTCGATGTCGAGGAGCTCAGCGACGAGGCGGCTAGTACCGGTGCGCAGCGCGCGATCGACTGTCGACGCGGGCAGGAAGTCACGATGGTAGGAACCCTGCGTTGTGTCGAGACCAACGCCAAGGGTTGTGCCAGCGGTGTACGCGCCGAATTGTTCGACGGCACCGACTCGGTCCAGTTGGTGTGGCTGGGACAACGCCGCATCCCCGGCATCGAATCCGGCCGGACCCTGCGGGTGCACGGGCGGCTGGGCACGCTGGAAAACGGATCCAAGGCGATCTACAACCCGCACTACGAGATTCAGAAGTGACCCACCCCGACCAGGGGACAGCAGACGAAGTCGAGGACGGCGAGAAGCCGGCGAACACCGGCGCGCGGGCGATTCTCGACCAGATGGGCGGCGTAAGCGGCCTGATCTATTCGTCCCTGCCGGTCGTGGTGTTCGTTCCGGTGTCGACCACCGCGGGTCTGCTGCCCGCGATCTTCGCCGCGCTCGGGGTGGCGGCGCTCGTGCTGCTCTGGCGGCTGTTCCGCCGCGACTCGCTACAGCCCGCGTTGTCCGGGTTCATGGGGGTCGGGATCAGCGCGCTGATCGCCTATCTGGTCGGCGCCTCCAAAGGCTATTTCCTGCTGGGCATCTGGTCGTCGCTGATCTGGGCCGCGGTGTTCGCGCTGTCGGTGCTGATCCGCCGGCCGATCGTCGGGTACGTGTGGGGCTGGATCAACGATCACGGTCGCGGCTGGCGCCAGGTGCGCCGCGCCGTGCTGGCCTTCGATATCGCCACCCTGGTGTGGGTCGCGGTGTTCGCCTCCCGGTTCGTGGTCCAGCACCGCCTCTACGACGCCGACGAGACCGGCTGGCTCGGCGTGGCCCGGATCGCGATGGGCTGGCCGCTGACGGGTATCGCGGCGATCGTCACGTACTTCGCCATCCGGTACGCCCAGCGGGCCGTGCACGCGCAGCACGCGGCCACCGCGGACCGGCATGAGCAGGCCGACGAACGAGCCGCCGACGAACCAGCCTAGGACTTCGCGGGGTGTAGCAGCAGTTCCCGCAGTTCTTCCTCGACCTCGGCGACGGCCACGAAGATCAGCTCGTCGCCGCCCTCGAGGGGTTCGTCGCTCTCCGGCACGATCACCCGCGGCCCGCGCAGAATCGTCACCAGCGAGGCGTCACGGGGCAACTGGAGGCGTTTGACGGCCTTGCCGCCCCACGGGGTGTCGTCGGGCAGCGTGATCTCGACCAGATTCGCCTGGCCCTTGCGGAAACTCATCAGCCGCACCAGATCGCCGACGGCTACGGCCTCTTCGACCAGTGAGGCGAGCATCCGCGGGGTGGATACCGCGACGTCCACGCCCCAGCTCTCGTCGAACAGCCACTCGTTGCGGGGATCGTTGACCCGGGCCACCACGCGCGGGACGGCGAACTCGGTCTTGGCCAGCAGGCTGACCACCACGTTGGCCTTGTCGTCGCCGGTGGCGGCGATCACCACGTCGAACTCCTCCAACTTCACCGATTCCAGCAGGCTGAGTTCACAGGCGTCGCCGAGCCGCCACTGTGCGGCGGGGATGGCGTCGACGTCGATATGTTGCGGGTCCCGTTCCAGCAGCGTGACGTCGTGGCTGTCGACCAGCTCGCGGGCGATGGACCGGCCGACGGCGCCGGCACCGGCGATGGCTACCTTCATCAGTTCTCGTCCTCGCTGGGCGGCAGTGCGGAGATGGCCATGGCTTCGGCAATATGCCCGGAGATGGCCGCCATGTAGACGTTGTCACCGGCCTGGATGACGGTCTTGGCATCGGGCAGCAGTCCCGTTCCCAGCCGGAGCAGGAACGCCACCCGGCCGCCGGTGGCGGCCTCCAGTTCGGTGATGGGGCGGCCGGCCCATTCCTCGTGCAGCGGCAACTCGGCCACCCCGACGTTGCCCGACGGGTCGCGCCATTTGGTGGTTTCGGTTTCCCGGGTCAGCACGTTGAGCAGCCGGTCGGTGGTCCACGGCACGGTGGCCACCGTCGGGATGCCGAGGCGCTCGTAGACGGCGGCACGCTTGGCGTCGTAGATGCGGGCCACCACCCGCTCCACCCGGAAGGTCTCCCTGGCCACCCGGGCCGAGATGATGTTGGAGTTGTCGCCGGAGGACACGGCGGCGAAGGCGCCTGCCTCCTCGATGCCGGCCCGCAACAACACATCGCGGTCGAAACCCATCCCCAGCACCCGCTCGCCGGTGAACTCGGGGGAGAGCCGGTTGAACGCCGTGCCGTCCCGGTCGATCACGGCCACTTCATGGCCGATCCGGGACAGCCCGTCCGCTAACGATGCGCCCACGCGGCCGCATCCCATCACCACTACCCGCACTCTGGGTCCTCTCGCCCGTCTGCCAGGAACAGCGCCCTATCCGACATGCCATTCAACCGTGCGCACCCGGAACGCTACAGCCAATCGGCGGTGGGCTTAGTCTTGGCACTCGTGTCCAAGCTTTCGACCGCCGCGCGCCGGCTGGTCCTGGGAAGGCCGTTCCGCAGCGACAAGCTCGCGCACACGCTGCTGCCGAAGCGGATCGCGCTGCCGGTGTTCGCCTCCGATGCCTTGTCGTCCGTCGCCTACGCCCCGGAGGAGATCTTCCTGGTGCTGTCGGTGGCCGGGCTGACCTCCTACTCGGTGGCCCCCTGGGTCGGGTTGGCGGTGGCCGCGGTGATGATGGTGGTGATCGCCAGCTATCGGCAGAACGTGCACGCCTATCCCTCGGGCGGCGGTGACTACGAGGTGGTCACCACCAACCTGGGGCACACCGCCGGTCTGACGGTGGCCAGCGCGTTGCTGGTCGACTACGTCCTCACCGTGGCGGTGTCGATGGCCTCGGCGATGTCGAACATCGGCTCGGCGGTGCCGTTCATCGCCCAGCACAAGGTGTTGTTCGCGGTGGTCGCGATCTTGGTGCTGGCCTCGCTGAACCTGCGCGGTATCCGCGAATCGGGTACCGCCTTCGCCATCCCCACCTACGCGTTCATGATCGGCATGTACCTGATGCTGGGCTGGGGGTTCTTCCAGATCTTCGTCCTGGGGCACCAACTGCGGGCCGAGTCGGCCGGTTTCGAGATGCATTCCGAGCACGGCGATGTGCTCGGGCTGGCCATGGTGTTCCTGGTGGCCAGGGCGTTCTCGTCCGGCTGCGCGGCGCTGACGGGTGTGGAAGCCATCAGCAACGGCGTGCCGGCGTTCCAGAAACCCAAGTCGCGCAACGCCGCAACCACCCTGCTGCTGTTGGGTGGGATCGCCACGACGTTGTTCCTCGGCATCATCATGCTGGCCAAGGAGACCGGGGCGAAGATGGCCGAAACCCCCGATCAGCTGGTCGGAGCACCCCCGGGATATCACCAGAAGACCCTGGTGGCGCAGTTGGCCGACGCGGTGTTCCACGACTTCCCGGTCGGGCTCTACGCCATCGCGGGGGTGACCGCACTGATCTTGGTGCTGGCCGCGAACACGGCCTTCAACGGTTTCCCGGTGCTCGGCTCGATCTTGGCGCAGGACCGCTACCTGCCCCGGCAGCTGCACACCCGCGGTGACCGGCTGGCCTTCTCCAACGGCATCCTGTTCCTGGCGTTCGCCGCCATCGCGTTCGTGGTGGCGTTCCGCGCCGAGGTGACGGCGCTGATCCAGCTCTACATCGTCGGTGTCTTCGTCTCGTTCACCCTCAGCCAGATCGGCATGGTGCGGCACTGGACCCGGCTGCTGCGCATCGAGACCGACCCGGCGGTGCGCCGCCACATGATGCGGTCCCGGGTGATCAACAGCATCGGCTGCGTGTGCACCGGCACCGTGCTCGTGATCGTCATCCTGACGAAGTTCCTTGCCGGGGCGTGGATCGCGATCCTGGCGATGTCCTCGCTGTTCGTCATCATGAAGCTCATCCACAAGCATTACGCCACCGTGTCGCGCGAGCTGGAGGAGCAGGAGGAATCGGCGGGTGACATGGTGCTGCCCAGCCGCAACCACGCCGTGGTGCTGGTGTCCAAACTGCACCTGCCCACCAGGCGGGCCCTGGCCTACGCCAGGGCCACCCGCCCGGACGTGCTGGAGGCCATCACGGTCAGCGTCGACGACGCCGAGACGCGGCAGCTGGTGCACGAGTGGGAGGAAAGCGAAGTCAGCGTCCCGCTCAAGGTGATCGCCTCGCCCTACCGCGAAATCACCAGGCCGGTGCTGGATTACGTCAAGCGGGTCACCAAGGAATCACCACGTACCGTGGTGACGGTGTTCATCCCCGAGTACGTGGTGGGGCACTGGTGGGAGCAGGTGCTGCACAACCAGAGTGCGCTGCGACTCAAGGGCAGGCTGCTCTTCGAGCCGAATGTGATGGTGACCTCGGTGCCGTGGCAGCTGAACTCGTCGGAACGGCTCAAGAAGCTGGCGCCGCAGTCCGCGCCGGGCGATGCCCGCAGAGGTTTCCTGGATTGAGCGAGCTGACGCTGACCACCGGGCCGGCGGCCAACGGCGGCAGCTGCGTGGCCCGCCACGACGGCCGGGTGGTGTTCGTCCGCTATGCCCTGCCGGGGGAGACGGTGCGCGTTCGGGTACGCGCCGAGCGGGGATCGTATTGGCACGCCGATGTTCTCGAGGTACTGCAGGCGTCACCGGACCGGATCGAGCCCTTGTGCCCGATCGCCGGTGTGGACGGCTCGGGTTGCTGCGACCTGGCCTTCGCCGAGCCGTCGGCCGCTCGCCGGCTCAAGGGTGAGGTGGTGGCCAATCAGCTGGCCCGCCTCGGCAACTTCGAGTGGAGCGGTGTGGCCGAAGAGGTCGGCACGACCGGCGCCACCGGGTGGCGCACCCGGGTGCGCCTCGATGTCTCGGAGTCCGGCCACGCCGGGTTTCACCGCTACCACAGCACCGACCTGTACCCCGAGCTGAACTGCGGGCAGTTGCAACCTGGGCTGCTGGACGGCGTGGCCGGGTCGCGTTGGCCGGCGGGGGCCCAACTGCACATTGCCGTCGACGGCGACGGGGTGCGGCATATCGTGCAGACCGGCCCGGGCCGCAAGGCGCAGACACAGGTCGTCGAGGGCACCTACGAGGCGGTGCAGCGCATCGGCGGCCGGCAGTGGCAGGTGCCGGTGACGGCGTTCTGGCAGGCCCACCGCGACGCCCCGGAGCTCTACAGTGCCCTGATCCGCGAGGCGGCCCGGCTGCGACCCGGTATGACGGCGTGGGACCTCTACGGTGGCGCAGGGGTTTTCGCAGCCGCACTGGCCGGCGAGGTCGGTGCGTCGGGACACGTGCTGACCGTCGACACCTCACGCGGATCGGCCCGCGCGGCACGTGCGGCGCTGGCCGATATGCCGTGGGTGTCGGTCGTGACGGACTCGGTACGCCGGGCACTGTCGGGGCAGCGCCGTCCGACGGCGGATGTCGCGGTGCTCGACCCGCCGCGGACCGGGGCCGGCCGCGAGGTGATCGACATGATCGCCGGCGTGCCCAGAGTCATCCATATCGGCTGTGAGACGGCATCGTTCGCCCGCGACGTCGGGGAGTACCTGCGCAACGGCTACACCGTCGAACAGCTGCGGGTGTTCGATGCGTTCCCGCTGACGCACCATGTCGAGTGCGTGGCGGTGCTCACGCGATAACCTGGGCCCTGGTGTGCCGGGAAGTCTGGTCGGCGTCGCTGACCGCTACCCGCAGGAGACCTCATGATCAGACGCCGACTTTTGAGCCGGGGCTCCTGGCCGGAAGCCAAACGGCTCAGCGAGATCCTGCGCAGCGAAACCGTCGGCGGCATGCTGCTCCTCGTCGCGGCCGGCGCCGCGCTGATCTGGGCCAACTCGCCGTGGGCGGACGGCTACCGGCGGCTCTCCGCTTTCACTCTCGGCCCCGACGGGCTGCACCTGAATCTGACGATCAGTGCGTGGGCCGCCGACGGGCTGTTGGCCATCTTTTTCTTCGTCGTCGGCGTCGAGCTCAAACGTGAGTTCGTCGCCGGTGATCTGCGTGATCCGGCGCGTGCGGCGCTGCCCATCGCGGCGGCCGTGGGCGGCATGATCGCGCCGGCCGCGATCTTCGTGGCCGTGAATGCTGGTCACCGCGAGAATCTCGGCGGCTGGGCCGTCCCCATCGCCACCGATATCGCGTTCGCGCTGGCGGTGCTGGCCGTGCTGTCCACCCACCTGCCGACCGCGCTGCGGACCTTTTTGCTCACCCTGGCCGTCGTCGACGATCTGCTGGCGATCACCGTCATCGCCGCGTTCTACACCGAGCATCTCGCCCCCGGTCCGCTGCTGGCGGCGCTCGTGCCGATCGGACTGTTCGGCCTGGCCGTACAGAAGGGGATCCGGCACCCGCTGCTGCTCATCCCGCTGGCCGTCACCGCCTGGGCGCTGGTGCATGCCAGCGGGGTGCACGCCACCGTGGCCGGGGTGCTGCTGGGGTTCACCGTTCCGGTGTTGGGGCGCCACGCCGCCGCCGAGTCCGTCGAACACCGCATGCGGCCGTTGTCGGCCGGGGTGGCGGTGCCGGTGTTCGCGTTCTTCGCGGCCGGCGTCTCGGTGGGTGGGCTGAGCGGCCTTGGCGACGCACTGCGGCATCCGGTGACGATCGGCATCATGGCCGGGCTGGTGCTGGGCAAGCCGATCGGTGTGTTCTGCACCACATGGCTGCTGGCCCGGTTCACCGGCGCCAGCCTGGACGACGAGCTGGCCTGGCGGGACGTGCTCGGGGTGGCGCTGCTGGCCGGCATCGGGTTCACCGTCTCGCTGCTGATCGGCGAGCTGGCCTTTGCCGAGGGCAGCGTGGCCTACACCGATGTCAAGATCGCGGTGCTGGGCGGGTCGGTACTGGCCGGGGCGCTGGCCGCGGTCGTACTGGCCAGCCGCAACGCCGCCTACCGGCGCATCCATGCGCTGGAAACCGCCGACGCCGACCGCGACGGTGTGCCCGACATCTATCAGGCTCGACGGGACTGACCGGTGTTGCGTGCGTAAACTGACGGGATGCTTGAACAGATCCGCGGACCCGCAGATCTGCAGCACCTTTCCCAGTCGCAGCTCAACGATCTGGCCTGTGAAATCCGTGAATTCCTGATTCACAAGGTTGCTGCAACCGGCGGTCATCTCGGTCCGAACCTGGGCGTGGTCGAACTGACCCTGGCGCTGCACCGGGTTTTCGACTCGCCGCACGACCCGATCATCTTCGACACCGGCCACCAGGCCTACGTGCACAAGATGCTCACGGGACGCTGCGCGGAGTTCGCCAACCTGCGGATGAAGGGCGGCCTGTCCGGCTACCCCTCGCGGGCCGAGAGCGAGCACGACTGGGTGGAATCCAGCCACGCCAGCACCGCGCTGTCCTACGCCGACGGGTTGGCCAAGGCGTTCGAGTTGTCCGGGCATCGAAACCGGCATGTGGTGGCGGTCGTCGGTGACGGTGCGCTGACGGGCGGCATGTGCTGGGAGGCGCTGAACAACATCGCCGCCGCGCACCGGCCGATCGTCATCGTCGTCAACGACAACGGACGCAGCTACGCGCCGACCATCGGCGGGCTCGCCGACCATCTGGCCGGCCTGCGCCTGCAGCCGGGCTACGAGAAGCTGCTGGAGAAGGGCCGCGACACGGTGCGCGGGGTGCCGTTGATCGGTGAGCTCTGCTACCAGTGCATGCACAGCGTCAAGGCGGGCATCAAGGATGCGCTGTCGCCGCAGGTCATGTTCACCGACCTGGGGTTGAAGTATGTCGGTCCGATCGACGGCCACGACGAGCGTGCTGTCGAGGCGGCGTTGCGTAGTGCCCGTGGCTTCAACGCCCCGGTGATCGTGCACGTCGTCACCCGCAAGGGCATGGGCTATTCGTTCGCCGAGAACGACGAAGCCGAGCAGATGCACTCGACGGGCGTGATCGACCCGCACACCGGGCGCTCGACCGCAGCCTCCCCGCCGGGGTGGACCTCGGTGTTCTCCGACGAGCTGATCAAGAAGGCGGCCCGCCGCCGCGATATCGTCGCGATCACCGCGGCGATGCCCGGTCCGACCGGGCTGAGCGCCTTCCGGGAGCGCTATCCGGACCGCTTCTTCGATGTCGGCATCGCCGAGCAGCACGCCATGACATCGGCGGCCGGTTTGGCGATGGGTGGCATGCACCCCGTGGTGGCCATCTACTCGACGTTCCTGAACCGGGCGTTCGACCAGGTGATGATGGACGTCGCGCTGCACAAGTTGCCGGTCACGATGGTGCTCGATCGGGCCGGGGTGACCGGCAACGACGGTGCCAGCCACAACGGCATGTGGGACCTGTCGATGCTGGGAATCGTGCCCGGCATCCGGGTCGCCGCTCCCCGCGACGCGTCCCGGCTGCGCGAGGAGTTCGACGAGGCGCTCGATGTCAACGACGGACCGACGGCCATCAGATTCCCGAAAGGTGCTGTGGGAGAAGATATCCCGGCACTAGAGCGGCGTGACGGGGTGGATGTGTTGGCGGTACCGGCCGACGGGCTGTCGACCGACGTGCTGCTCGTCGCGGTCGGTTCGTTCGCGGTGATGGGACTCGCCGTCGCCGAGCGTCTGCAGCAGCAAGGCATCGGTGTCACCGTCGTCGACCCGCGTTGGGTGATCCCGGTGCCCAGGGCGCTGCACGCGCTGGCGTCGGCGCACAAACTCGTCGTCACCCTCGAGGACAACGGCGTCAATGGTGGGATCGGTTCCCTGATCTCGGCCGCGCTGCGCCGCAACGAGATCGACGTGCCGTGCCGCGACGTCGGGGTTCCGCAGCATTTCCTGGAGCACGCGTCACGTTCGGAGATTCTCACCGAGATCGGACTCACCGATCAGCACATCGCCCGCCAGATCACCGGGTGGGTGGCGGCGCTGGGCAGTCCGGTCGGTGACCACGTCGGTCAGCAGATCGACTGAACCCGGACCGGGTTCGGGCGTGACATCGCGTGCGGTGACCTCGTCACCGCAGGTGTCGCAACACAGCCGTACCCCCACCTCACCGCCGCATGCCGAGTGCCGGTAGAGGACGAAGGGGCCGTCGGGTGCGAGATACTTGTCGCCCCATGCCCGCAACGCCATCAGGACCGGGTAGAGGTCCAGTCCTTTTTCGGTGAGCCGGTATTCGTAGCGGGTGCGGCGCTCATCCCGGTAGGCGCTCCGGGACAGCACCCCGGCGTCCACGAGTCGGGCCAGACGCTGCGCGAGCATGGAGCGGCTGATCCCCAGGCTGGACTGGAAGTGCTCGAAGCGCCGGACGCCCGCGAACGCCTGGCGTAGCAACACCAGCGTCCACCGGTCACCGAGCAGGGCGAGCGGCCGCAGGATCGAGCACGGTTCCTCGTGTAAGGCGTCGAAGCGCATGGCGTGAGCATATCGCTATTGCATTCTATTTTAGAACCCAGTTACGCTCGGTCCATGGACGCCGAGCTTGCGCAGTGGAAGGCCGAGGGGAAGTCATTCGACTACCTCGGCTTCGACATCTTCTACCGGTACGAGGGCACCGGCCCGAATCTCCTTCTCATCCACGGGTATCCGTTCAACTCTTGGGACTGGGCCCTGATCTGGCCGGAACTGACCTCTCGATTCACGGTCATTGCCCCCGACATGATCGGCATGGGTTTCTCGGAAAAGCCCCAGCGATACGGCTACTCAGTACCCGACCACGCCGATATGCACGAAGCGCTGCTGGCGCACCTGGGGGTGGGTACGGCTCATATCCTGGCCCACGACCTCGGGGTATCCGTGGGCCAGGAACTGCTGGCCCGGCACGAGCGCGCCGAGCAGGTCTACGGCTCGTTGCACATCGACTCGATCACCTGGCTCAACGGCGGGCTGTTCGTGGAGGCCTACGAGCCCCGGTTGCTGCAGAAGCTACTGTCGCGAACCCCGTTGGGCGACATCATCAGTCCGCTACAAGCCAGCCCGCTGTCCCGGCGGCTGTTCGACCCCACCATCAACGAGATGTTCGGGGTGAACACCAAACCGACACCGCGCATGATGGACCAGTTCCACGAGATCCTGGACTACCACGACGGCAAGCGGGTCACCCACAAACTCGGTCGGTTCGTCACCGATCGGTACACCTACCGCAACCGATGGGTGCGCGCCATGCGCGAGACCGCGGTGCCGATGCGCTTCATCAACGGACCCTCCGATCCGAACTCGGGACGGCATATGGCGCAACGCTATTCGGAGGTCATCCCGAATCCGGATGTATACCTGCTCGCCGACGACATCGCGCACTGGCCCCAGATCGAGGCGCCGGAAGCGGTGCTGGAGGCGTTTCTAGCCCACGTCGGGCGATAACGCCGCCGTCAGCACCGGACCGGTCAACTCGCGCTGCCACGGCCGCGCCCCGGCTTGCGCCAGGAACTCGTCGACGGCGGCCCCGACATCGGGCACCGGCTGCCAGTCCCAGCACAGTCGACGCAGGGTGTCCGGGGTGAGCAGGTTCTCGGCCGGCACCGAAACCCGTTCGGACAGTTCGGCAAGTCCGGCTCGCGCCTTCTCCAGCCGTTCGGCGGCCTCGGGCTTGCGCCGCGACCACCGCGAGGTCGGCGGTGGGCCGTTCACCGGTTCGGCGGCCGTCGGCGGATCGGGGTCTTGGCGCGCCCTGGCCAGCGCATCCAGCCACACCGCAGCGCTGCGCCGCTGCCGGCTGCCGCCGAAAATCGGCAGTGCCGTCAGCTTTTCGACGGTATCGGGATCGGCGGCCGCGGCGGCGATGATCGCCGAGTCGGGCAGGATCCGGCCGGGTGCGATATCACGCCGGGCGGCGATCTGGTCGCGAGTGATCCACAACTCGCGCACCGCGGCCAGCGCACGCGGGTTGCGCACCTTGTGGATACCGGACGTGCGGCGCCACCGGTCGCGCCGGGTCGGGGTGGGTTCGACGCTGCGCAAGTACTCGAATTCCTGTGCGGCCCACTCGGTTTTGCCCTGCTCCTCGAGCACCGCGGCGACCGCGTGCCGCAACTCGACCAGCACCTCCACATCCAGCGCGGCGTAGTTCAGCCACTCCGGGGGCAGTGGCCGTTTGGACCAGTCCGCCGCGCCGTGACCCTTCACCAGGCCGAGTCCCAGCAGCCGGCGCACCTCCTCGGCGAGGTTGACCCGTTCGAAGCCGGCCAACCGGCCGCCCAATTCGGTGTCATACAGGCTCGGCGGAGCCATCCCGAGTTCGGCCAGGCATGGCAGGTCCTGGTCGGCGGCGTGCAGCACCCACTCGTCGGTGGCCAGCACCTGCGCCACCGGCGCCATCACCTGCAGCGGGTCGTCGCCGTGGTTGACGGGGTCGATCAGTACCGTGCCCGCGCCGGCCCGCCGGATCTGCACCAGGTAGGCCCGGTTCGAGTACCGGAAACCGGACGCCCGCTCGGCGTCGATGGCGAACGGGCCGGTGCCGCCGGCGAGTTTTTCGGCGGCCCTGGCGATATCGCTCGGGTAGACCGACAGGTCGGGCACCCCGTCGGCGGGCGCCAGCAGCGGGGTGGGCTCGGGTTCCGGGGAATCGGTTTCGGATTCCGGCGCCGGATCGGTCATCAGGCGCGCGTACGGGAGCCCAGGCTGGTGACTCCCGCCGGCGGAAGGCCGGCCGCATGCTCGAGGACCTCACAAAACGCCTGCACGTGCGGCCCGAGTTCGAGGTCGGTGGCCGTCCAGGACGCCCGCAACTCCAACTGATGGGCGCGCGGTGGCCCGGAGATGTCGCCGTAGCGCACCGACGTGGTCGCCGTCACCGTGCCGCCCAGGGCCGTCACCGCCTCCGCGTGCGATGCCAGCGCGTCCACCAGCCAACTCCACGCCACCTCGGGCAGCAGCGGGTCGACAGCCTCGGTGGAGTCCAGGTCGGCCTGGATATAGGCGACCAGCCGCATGGTGCCATCCCAGGCCTCGGCGCCCTCCGGATCGTGCAGCAGGATCAACCGGCCGAACGCGTCGCCATCGGAGCGCTCCGGCACGACAGCGGGCTCAGGGTGGCGAACCTCGGCGCCCAGCGCGTAGCTGTACGGGGCCAGCCGCTGCGGGGGCCTGATCGGGCCCAGCTCGATCTCCGGCCGCACCGTCGCGGCATTCATCGCCGCGACCGCGGTACGGAACTGGGCCGGTTCGGCGGACGTCACACCAAATCACGCTAGACCCAACCGGCCCGACGGGTGCGCAGGCGCGCCGGATTCGCCCCTCGTGGCAACATGGTGGCCGATGAATACCCGCCGTGACCTGCCCGAGTCGCCCTACCTCGCCGCCGCCACCGGACGTACGCCGTCGCGTATACCAGTGTGGTTCATGCGCCAGGCGGGCCGTTCGTTGCCCGAGTACCGCGAACTGCGGGCCAACCACAAGATGTTGGAGGCCTGTTTCGACCCTGACCTCGTCTGCGAGATCACCCTGCAGCCGGTACGCCGACACGGCGTCGACGCCGCCATCCTGTTCTCCGATATCGTCGTGCCGCTGAAGGCCGCCGGGGTCGCGCTGGACATCGTGCCCGACGTCGGACCCGTCATCGACCATCCCATCCGGACCCGGGCCGATGTCGACACCCTCAAACCCCTTGAAGCCCAACAGGTGGCGCCGGTCTCACAGGCGATATCGCTGTTGGTCTCCGCGCTGGGCGACGTTCCGCTCATCGGGTTCGCCGGTGCGCCGTTCACCCTGGCCTCCTATCTGGTGGAGGGCGGGCCCAGCCGTAACCACGAGAAGACCAAGGCCATGATGCTGGGTGATCCGGACACCTGGAATGCCCTGATGACGGCGCTCACCGACCTCACGATCGCCTTCCTGAAGGCACAGCTGGCCGCCGGCGTCGATGCCATCCAGGTCTTCGATTCCTGGGCCGGCACCCTGTCGCTGGCCGACTACCGGGCCGCCGTGCTGCCGCACAGCTCCAGAGTGTTCGCCGCGCTCAAAGAGGAGGGGGTGCCGATGACACATTTCGGGGTGGGAACCGCCGAGCTGCTGGGTGCCATGGGGGAGGCCGGGGCGACGGTGGTGGGGGTGGATTGGCGCACCTCGCTCGCCGATGCCGCCACGCGGGTGCGACCCGGCACCGTGCTGCAGGGCAACCTCGATCCCGTCGTGTTGCTGGCCGGCCGGCCGGTGGTGGAGCGTGCGGCGCGCGCCGTCGTCGACGACGGACGTGCGGCCGTCGCCAAGGGCGCCGGCGGGCACATCTTCAATCTCGGTCACGGCGTGCTACCGGCCACCGATCCGGACGTCATCACCGAGCTGGTGGAACTGGTGCACTCATTGTGAAACCGGTCTATTGCGTTGTCGGCGGCGGTATCTCGGGATTGACTGCTGCGTATCGACTGCGCGTCGCGGCCGGTCCGGGTGCGGAGATCACGCTGTTCGATCCGGCCGACCGGCTGGGCGGTGTGCTGCGCACCGAGCAGGTCGGTGGGGCCTCGGTGGACCTCGGCGCCGAGGCCTTCATCGCTCGCCGGCCCGAGGTGCCGGCGCTGCTTGCCGAGCTCGGCTTGGGCGGCAGGCAGGTGGCCAGCGTCGGGGCGCGCCCGTTGCTCTACAGCCAGGGCCGCTTGCACCCGGTGCCCACCGGAACACTGCAGGGCATCCCGGCCCAGGCCGCCGCGCTGGCCGGCCTGGTGGACGACGCCACCCTGGCCCGCATCGCGGCCGAATCGGGCCGGCCGCTGCGGTGGCGGGTCGGCGCGGACCCGTCCGTTGCCGAGCTGGTCGGTGACCGATTCGGTGAGCAGGTGGTCACCCGGTCGGTGGAGCCGCTGCTCACCGGGGTGTACGCCGGCTCGGCGGACACCATCGGGATCCGTTCGGCGGTCCCCACCCTGGCCGCGGCCCTGGACCGCGGCGCGACTAGCCTGCAGGCCGCGGTGCGGGAGGCGCTGCCGCCGCCGCGGGACGGGGCGGTGTTCGGCGCCATCGCTGGCGGCTACGGCGTGCTGGTCGACGAGCTGGCCCGGCAGGCCGGCGTGCGCTGGGTACAGGCCGGTATCGAGCGGGTGATGCGGTCGGCACGTGGCTGGGATCTGGTCGATGACGAGGGCGGGCACTGGAGCGCCGACGGTGTGGTGATGGCGGTGCCGGCGCCCCGGCTGAGCCGACTGATCGAGCACGTGGCGCCGCGTAGCGCGGCGGCGGCGCGCCGGGTGCAGGTGGCGTCGTCCGCACTGGTGGTCCTGGCGCTGCCCGGCGGGACACCGCTGCCCAACCAGTCCGGGGTGCTCGTCGCCGCCGGAGAAACGTTGCACAGCAAGGCCATCACGTTGACGTCGCAGAAGTGGGGCAGGCGCGGCAACGTCGAACTGGTGCGGTTCTCGTTCGGCCGGTTCGGCGATCAGCTGGCCCGCAGCGTGGGCGACGATGTGCTGCTGAACTGGTCGCTGGCGGACCTGGACCGGCTGTTCGGCATCGTCGCCGAGCCGGTGGACTGCCGAGTGCAGCGCTGGATCGACGCGATGCCGCAGTACGCGCCCGGCCATGCCGATCTGGTCGCCGAGATCCGCGACGGGCTGCCGGCGACGCTGGCTGTGGCGGGTGCCTATCTGGACGGTATCGGGGTGCCGGCGTGTGTGGCGGCGGCGACCCGGGCGGCCGAGAAACTGACCGGCTCGGGCGTGGCACGATAGCGGTATGGCCAAGCTCGATTACGACGCGCTCAACTCGATGACCCGGTACATGATGATCTCGGTGTTCTCCGTGCAACCCGACGCGCTGGATGCCGACCGTACCGCGGTGATCGACGAGACCGCCACCTTCCTCAAACAGCAGGAGGAACGGGGCGTCGTGGTGCGCGGGCTCTACGACGTCGCCGGGTTCCGCGCCGATGCCGACTTCATGATCTGGACCCACGCCGAGCGGGTCGAGGACCTGCAGGCGACCTACACCGCGTTCCGGCGGACCACCCTGGGCCTGGCCAGCGACCCGGTCTGGAGTGTCGTCGCGCTGCATCGGCCCGCCGAATTCAACAAGAGCCACGTCCCGGCCTTCATCGCCGGTGAGGCGCCGGGCGACTACATCTGCGTCTACCCGTTCGTGCGATCGCTGGACTGGTATCTGCTACCCGACGACGAGCGCCGCAAGATGCTCGTCGAGCACGGGATGGCCGGCCGGGAGTACCCCGATGTCCGGGCCAACACGGTGCCGGCCTTCGCGCTCGGCGACTACGAGTGGATCCTGGCCTTCGAGGGGCCGGATCTGGCCCGCATCGTCGAGTTGATGTGGAAGCTGCGCTACACCGATGCCCGTCGCCACGTCCGCGAGGAGACCCCGTTCTTCACCGGCCCGCGGGTCGCGGTGGAGGACCTGCTGACTCGCCTGCCCTGAGCCGCGCTCAGGCGCCGGCCGGCACCAGCCGCAGTGCGATCGAGTTGATGCAGTACCGCTGGTCGGTCGGGGTCGGGTAACCCTCACCCTCGAAGACATGGCCGAGGTGGCTGTGGCAGTTGGCGCACAGTACCTCGACTCTCGTCATCCCCAGCGAGTCGTCGCGGCGCAGGATCACCGCGTCGGAATTGGCCGGATCGAAGAACGACGGCCAGCCGCAATGGGATTCGAACTTCTCCGTGCTGCGGAACAGTTCCGCCCCGCATGCACGGCACTCGTAGATGCCGGCAGTCTTCGTGTCGGTGTACTCGCCGGTGAACGGGCGCTCGGTACCGGCGCGGCGCAGCACCGCGAACTCGGCGGCGCTGAGCTTCTCGCGCCACTGGTCATCGGTCAGCTGCAGCTTGGGCGCCGGTTCGGTCATGTCGCAACGCTAGCGCGTGGCCGGTCCTGCGTCATCCAGGGCGGGTCGATGCCCTCGTCCAACCGATCGTCGGCCTTGGCGTCGGCGTAGCGGTAGTAGAGCACACAGAACACCACCACCAGCATCAGTGACCAGCCGTAGGTGATCTTCATGTACTCCAGGAACCGGCCCGTCGTCGGCCAGCGCCACAGCAGCCAGCGGTCCATGGTGAGGAAGCCGTACACACCCAGCCAGGCCGGCCAATTGCGCACCACCGAGTTGGGCAGCACCACCGTCATGAGGAACGGGAACAGCATCATCGAGTAGTAACCCTGTGCCAGGGACAGCACCAGCCACGACGCGATGAGCAGCACACCCGATGAGGTCAGCATCCAGAACAGCGGATCGCGCACCCGGTAGTACCGGTACAGCAGCCACAGGCTGACGGCGGCCAGGATGACCGCGGCCACCCGCAGCACCACGATCAGCCACATGGGCAGGCCGTAGTAGATGCCGTTGCCCAGGATCGAGGAGTTGAAGTAGTCGCGGGTCTGCAAGATGTAGGGCACGGTGTTGTGCACGAAGCCCATCGGGTCGGCCGACAGTGGCCAGGCCACCGCGTTGAACACCAACGGCACGGCGAATGCCGTCACCAGCGCGCGCCACTGCCGGTTCAGCACCGGCAGCAGCAGCAACGGCACCAGCAGCGGTTTGACCACCAGCGTCAATCCGATCGCGGCACCGGCCCACCACTGGTGGCTCACCTTCCCGGACAGCAGCCAGTAGAAGAACAGCACCTCGGCCAACAGCAGGCAGCCGTTGATGTTGGTGAACACCAGTGTGTTGGTCACCGATTCGGTGCAGTACATGGCCAGCAGTAGGGCCGGCAGCGCAACCGACGTCAGCGAGAACTTGAACAGCCGTACCAGAATGCAGGCGGCGATGATGACGGCCACCGAGTTGAACGCGACGAACCAGAACCGCGAGGCGAATTCGGGCAGGAACCCGAAGGGCGCCAACAGCAGCGTGCCGCCCGGCGGATACAGGTAGTGCGGATCGACGTAGTTGAAGTGCTCGTTGTAGATGTCCCAGTGCCGCCGGAAATTGGAAACCGCGCGGTACACCGGCCCGAAATCGTCGGTGATGTAGCCATTGGTGGACAGCACGTAGCTGCGGTGGATGATCGACATGATCGCGATCGGCCACAGGGCTGCCCGGACCACATTGGCCGTGCTGGGAGCGGACGTGCGAGGCCGAAAGACGCTCAGGATGATATCGGTTGGCGCCACCTGCGCACCGTACACTGCACCGCGCCGGCCTCCGTTCAGGCGGGGCAGAACGTGTCGGTCTCGGGCAACTTGCCGGTGTCCAGGTAGCCGAGCACGGGCGGTAACGCGCAGGGGCTGTAGATCGTCGCGCCGTGGCCGATGCCCTGCCAGATCACCCGCCTGCTGGTGGCGCCGGCGTTGATGATGGTCGCGGCCACCGCGGCGACACCCTCGTTGCCGATGATCGGGTCGTTCTGCACGCCGAGCAGCAGCACCGGGATCTTCAGATCCTTGGGGTCTTTGGGGGCGTTGCCGCTGGGCCAGCTGAGGCAGTTCACCATCCGCAGCGCGCCGACGGTACCGAACTGCGGGTAGAGCTTCGGCCAGGCGACGACCAGCTCCCGCACCCGGTCGGGGGTGGGACGGTTGAGGGCGTCGCTACAACCGTTGACGAACTGGCCGTCGGTCTGGCGCATCGCGTCGGCCTGGTTGATCAGATCGTTCAGGCCGCCCGCGTCCCCACCGCGGGCCGCGGCGAGCGTCCCGGCCAGCGCGTTGGTGGCGGCCACCCGGTCACCGCGTGGGAAGGCCAACGCCGTGCTGATGGCATCGACGACGGCGGCGACGCTGGCGCCGCCGGGTCCGTTCCCGGCGCGAGCGGACGCCAGGATCGCGTCGACGGCGCCCTTGGGGTCGGGCCCGAGTGGGCAATTGACGGCGGCGCACTGCGCGGCGAACGCATCCAAGGCGGCCTGCTGGCCCTTCACCTTCTGTTCGGCGGTGGCCTCGGCGTTGATCGCCAGCGGCAGTGGCGAATCCAGCACCAGGCGCGACACCTTGTTCGGGTGGGACCCGGCATAGGCCAGGGCGACCTGCGCCCCGTTCCCGATGCCGAGCAGGGCGACGGTGTCGACGTTCCAGGTGCTGCGCAGCCGTTCGATGTCCTCGGCGGCGTGTGCGTTGTCGTAGGCCGAGTCACCGGGGGCGATGGTGTCGGTGCAGCTGGTGGTGGCGGTCTGGGCGATGGCGCTCAGGTTGGCCACGGGATCGTCACCGGATTCGAACTGGGCCTGGTCGATCATCTCCTGCCGGTCATAGGCGTCGCGGCAGTTGATGGCGGCCGACGTGCCGGTCCCGCGGCGGTCCACCGCGACGATCGGGTGCGTCTTGAGCACGTCGGTGCCGCTGCGGCTCAGCCAGGCGGGCAGCTGGATCGACGACGGCAGGTCGGTTCCGGTGGTCATCACCAACGGCCCCGCATCGGCGGGCGTGTCGGCCCGCGACGCCCGCACCACGCCGATGGCGAGGGTGCCGTTGGCGCCGCTGATCGGGTCGAGATCGGCGTCGAAGGTGGTGCACTCCAGCTTGACGCCGGGCACCGGCGCCACGGCGGCCGTGCTGAAAGTCTGCGCAGTGCAGTCCCGCCAGCCCGTCAGGTCGTTCTTGGGGGCGGCGATCGGGGGCGGTCCGGCCACCGTGCTCGTCGTCGGGGGTTGGCCCTGCGGGTGGGCGCCGGAGTCGGTGGCGTAACGCGGGTTTGCGGCCAGCAGCGGAGCGCATGAGGTGAGCATCATGACGGTCACGCCCAGACCGATGGCCGCAACTGGACGCATTCCCGGGGCCGTACGCATGCCGACCACAGTAGCGATGGTCAGCGCCGGCACTTGTGCACTAACGGCTGTACCGCGTGTACAGGTAGCCCTGCGCATCGGTGAGCACATGCCGGGGGGACAGCCGGCGCAGCGCCTCGTGCGGGCTGTCGGTGACGCGTTTGGCGGTGCCGCCCACGACGAACGGGGCGATGGTCAAACACAGCTCGTCGAGCAGGTCCGCGGCGATGAAGGTGCCGAGCAGGCTCGGGCCACCCTCGGTCAGCACCCTGGTCAGCCCGAGGTCGGCCAGGGTCGCGACCATGGCGTGCGGATCGACCTCGTCGGGATCGCCGGCCGAGCAGTCGTGCACCTCGGCCAGCCCGGCGAGCCGGTCGCGGGCTCCGCCGGCGGCGTTGTGCGAGGTGAGCACCAGCGGCACCACCTCGGTATGGGTGAACACCAGCAGATCGTTGTCCAGCCGGCCTGAGCGGGTGACGATCGCGATCGGCGGGATCTCGGCCTGACCGCGGTCCTGGCGCAGCGCCCGTTCGCCCGCGCTGAGTTGGGCGCCGGAATAGTTCTCGGTGCGCACGGTGCCCGCGCCGACGACGATGACGTCGGCCAGGGCGCGCATCAGCCCGAACAGCGCCCGGTCGCCCGCCCCGCCCAGCCCGCCGGAGCGTCCGCCGGTGGTGGCGGCGCCGTCCAGGCTGGTGATGAAGTTGGCCCGTACCCAACAGCTGGTGATCCCGTCCGGGTATGCGTACTGCTCGGTCAGTTGGCCATCGGCGGCGGCCCCGGTGGGTTGCAGTGTTGTGAGTTCTGTCCCAGCGGCGGCATCCGACATGGGGATCATTGCAGCACGTCGATAGGGTGCACGACATGCAAAGCGGCGCAGGTGTCGAAGCTCTGGTGGATCGGCATCCCAAGGTCACGCCGGAACAGCTGGTCGCGCGGCTGGTTCCACCGCCCACCTTCGCCGATGTCAGCTTCGACAACTACCGGCCCGATCCGGCGGAGCCGTCGCAGGCGCAGGCCGTGGTGCAATGCCGCTCGTTCTGCGAGCAGGCACTTGAGCGCCGTGCCGGCAAGAAGAAACTGTTCGGCAAGCGCGAGGTGCTGCCCGGGGTGGGCGTGTACCTCGACGGTGGGTTCGGCGTCGGCAAGACCCACCTGTTGGCCTCGACCTATTACGCCCTGACGAAGGCCGATGTGGCGCCGACGGCGTTCGCGACGTTCGGCGAGCTCACGCAACTGGCCGGGGTGTTCGGTTTCACCGAATGTATCGAGTTGCTCAGCCAGTACATCGTCATCTGCATCGACGAGTTCGAACTCGACGATCCGGGCAACACCACGCTGATCTCGCGGCTGCTCTCGGCACTGGTGGAGCGCGGGGTGTCCATCGCGGCTACCTCCAACACGCTGCCCGAGCAGCTGGGTGAGGGCCGGTTCGCCGCGCAGGATTTCCTGCGCGAGATCAACACGCTGGCGGCCATCTTCACCACGGTGCGGGTGGAGGGCCCGGACTACCGGCACCGCGGTCTGCCGCCGGCGCCGGAACCGCTGTCCGACGATGACGTGCGCTCCCGGGCCGAAGGGGTGCCCGGGGCCACCCTGGACGATTTCGACGCGTTGTGCGCGCACCTGGCCACCATGCATCCGTCGCGCTATCACGCGCTGATCGAGGGGGTGCGCGAGGTATTCATCACCGGCGTGCACCCGATCGAGGACCAGAGCGTGGCGCTGCGACTGGTGTCCTTGACCGACCGGCTCTACGACGAAGGTATCCCCGTGCTGGCGTCGGGTACCAAGCTGGACACCATCTTTAGCGCCGAGATGCTGGCCGGCGGTTTCCGCAAGAAGTACCTGCGCGCCACCTCGCGGCTGCTGGCGCTGACCGCGGCCGCGCAGAGTGCTTAAACAGCTCGCACCATGACGTAATCGTTTTCGGTGTGGTCGCCGAGTCGAAAGGTCTTGGTGCCGCTGACCGTGAATCCCGCCTTGGTGTAGAAGCGTTGGGCCCGTTGGTTTTTCTGATTGACGCCCAACCAGACGCAGGCCGCGCCGAGCTCCGCGGCGCGGCACAGCGCCTCGGTCATCAGGGCCGCCGACACGCCCGCACCGTGCACGTCGGGCAGTACGTACATCTTGGACAACTCGACGGCCGGCCGCAGCGGCACCGCCGCCGCCACGCTCGCATCGTCGGGTGCGGCGCCAATCAGCATGGCATAGCCCAGGATTCGGACATCGTTGCGGGCGAGCAGCACCATCCGCTGCGGGTCGTCGAGGTGGCGCGCGAAGTGCTCGGCGGTCAGGTTGGCGGCGATGAACGCCGCGACGTTGTCGGGGGATACCGCCGGCGGGCAGGCCAACGGGAAGGTGGTCGCGGCCACCTGCGCCAGTTCGGACAGGTCCCCGGGCCGGGCCGGTTCGACGCGCATGCCCCTTACGGTAGCGGGGTGCCCGGCTGCCAGATGTTCCACTGCGCCAGGTGGGTACCGGTCTGCGGGTTGAGCATCACCACGTTGGTCACCAGACCGCGGTAGACGTCCCAGTACACCGCGCCGTCGACGGTCGAGCCCGGGGGAGCGTTGAGCAGCGCGGTCTCCAGCGAGTCCGGGGCGTCGGTGTGCTTGGCGGTGTACGCGTCGGCGTAGGGCGTGACCCCTTTGAACGTGGTGGCGATGGAGAGCTGGTACGGGTTGGGTGCGGAGATGACGTGCACCGTGATCGGCGCCTTCCACGGACCGCCGGTGGCCCGCCAGCGCGGCGAACCGTTCCAGGTCCAGCCGGGCGGGACGTCGGTGGGGACCACGTCGTGCACCGTGACGTCGGCGGCGAAATCGTCGAATTGCACGTGCAACGTGTCGCCGAGGTTGCCGATGGGGGCGATGGTGTCGGTGGATTTGGGCGCCGCCGCCGCGTGCGGCGCCAGCCCGAACGCCATCACCGCTGTCAATCCAGCAATCATTGCTGCCATCGCGCGAAGCATGTCTGGCATCTTGGCACATGCCTTCGCGCGCGTCGGAGCTTTAGTCGACCCAGGGCCCGTGTCCGCCCACCGCGTCGATGCGGATCCGGGTCAGGAAACCGTCGGGCGCGTCGGCAGGCGGGAAGTGTTCGGCGGAGCCGAGCAGCGCGGTCGCCAGGTCCTTCAGGAGCTCGGGCGCGCCGCCCTCGACGACCCGTGCGGTCCCGTTCACCGACAGGTACTCGCGCTGCAGTCCGGGTTTGGCGGGAGCCAGGATGGTCAGCGCCACGTTCGGGTTGCGGCGCACGTTGCGCACCTTCTTGTAGTTCTCCGACAGGTGCGCGGACACCAGTTCGTCACCGTCGGGGGTGGACTGCACGGCGACCCACACCACCGACACCTGCGGAGTGCCGTCCGGGTTGATGGTGACCAGCGTGGCGTCGGCGCCGGCCCCGATGAGGGTGCGTGCGGCTTCGTTGAGTGTCATGGCATTCACTACTCCGTGTCGCCCGTTTTCATTCCCGGCAGGGCGGACAGTAGTGACACCAGATCCGTCTCGGCGCGGTCTTTGTCGATGCCGACGTGGTGCAGCGGGCCGCTGCCGTCCTCGGATTCCAGCAGTGCCAGCAGCAGGTGTTCGGTCCCGATGTAGTTGTGGCCCAGGCGAAGTGCCTCACGGAAGGTCAGTTCCAGGACTTTCTTCGCGGAGCCACTGAAGGGCACCAGGCTCAATTTCTCGCCGGTGTCGGCGGGCAGGCGGACGGCGTCGCGGATGGCGGCGGGGGTGATGTCCTGTGCCTTGATGACGGCGATGCCCAGCGAGCCCTCGTCGCCGAGCAGGCCGAGAATCAGGTGCTCGGGGGTGATCTCGGTGTTGCCGGCGTCGCGCGCGGCATCCTGGGCCGCGACGACGGCAGCCCGGGCGCGGGGGGTGAAGCGGGCGAAACCCTCGTTCGGGTCGATCGTGTCGGCCTTGGGCACGAAGCGCTTCTGGGCGGCCTGTTTGGTGACGCCCATGCGGGCGCCGATCTCGGTCCAGGAGGCGCCGGAGCGCCGCGCCTGGTCCACGAAGTGACCGATGAGGTGGTCGGCCACCTCATCGAGGTGTTCGGCGGCCAGCATCGCGTCGGTGAGTTGGTCCAGCGCGTCGTCGTGGACCGACTTGATGGCACGGATCAGGGTGTCGAGGCTGACGGAGGACGTGGGGGACGGGGTTTCGGTCATGCGTCAACGGTAGGTTGACGCAGTCTCTTCGTCAACCAATGGTTGACGGCAGGCCGCGGCCGGTGCGACGGCCTACTGTGGAGGGGTGCGTTACTTCGTGATCGGTATCGGTGTGGTGCTGGCGTTCTTCGGGACGGTGTGGGCCTTGCAGGGCTTCGGCGCCCTCCAGGGCAGTCCGATGAGCAACACCACCACATGGTCGATCATCGGCCCGATCACCGCGCTGATCGGGCTCGGCATCGCGATCTACGCCTGGCGCCTGCGCAAGTAGACGCTAACGACGTTGTCGCCCAGCAAGATTCGCCAGCGCGTCGTCGATCTGCCGGACCTTCTCCGGGTCCACGCCCCACGGGTGCTCGACGCCCACGCGTCGGTCCAGGTCCCACAGCACGCACTGCTCGCCCGGTTCGGCGACCAGTGACCAGGCGATGACGGTGCGACGCAACTGCTCGGCCATCGAGTCGCCGGTGGCGGGCGAATCGCCGTCGGGGTGGTGGTGCAGGAAGCGGCCGTAGGCCCGGTCGCAGAATGCGGCGTAGCGGGCCGTGCACAGGATCAGGCCGTGCCAGGCCTCGTCCACGGCGTGCGAGGGCATCCCGATCACCTGGTTGTCCCGCAATGCCGCTCCGCAGCACCGAAGCCATTGGCGCAGGCCGATTTCGACAAGTTCGCGGGGCTCCCACGGGCACGTCTTGAACACCGCGTCGGGCAGCTCCAGGGCCGCGACGGCCGCGGCCGTCTGCCCGGGGTGATGTCGGCGCCGCGTTCGCACAGTCCCACGATAGTGCTCACCGCGGGCCGGCGGTCGCAGTGAACACATCGTGACACCGTCGTGAATCGGGTGCTGTGTCGGTGAAATAACTGTCTGGCACCGTGCGCTGATGCAGACCTCCGCCGCGCGTGCTGTGCGGCCGGCCGTCGCCCATGGTGGTGACGTACGCCAGGCCGAGTACTACCTGAATCTTCTCGACGAGTTGCGCTCGGCGGTCACCGAGGACTTGGCGCATCAGCGGGCGTCACTGGCCAGGCGCGAACTCGACGGTGTGGGTTTCGGCGTGAGCCGGCTGCAGCGGGCGATCAAGATGAAGGAGGCCGAGCTGGCCACGCTCACCCGGTTGGCCGATGCGCTCAGTTACCGGTTCCCGACGGTGTAGACCGTCAAAGTCTGTCCGTGGGCTTCGAGATCAGGCGATGGCGCGATCGTCGCCGTGGGCATGGCGCACGGTCCAGCCCACCCTGCCCAGCCGGCGGATCACCTGCGTCGATTGACGTCGGATATCGCCGTCGTGGCCCAAGCTGGTCCGCTGGACGCTGATCAGGTACGGCCACTGCTCGGTGGCGTCGTACCGTGCCACCGCGAAGACCGCTTCGCCGTCGAGCCAGACGCTCGCGATGCTGCCCAACGGGCGGGGATGGCCGGGTGAGAGGGCAGACACCAGCGCAGCCAGCGACGCGGGGCCGCTCACCTCGAGGAGATCTGTCATGGGTTCATTTTCTCGTGAAGGCGTATGCGGACTCAACTGTTTTTCGCTCGGTGCGCACAGCCGTCCTCGGACCCCGGTCGGTGATCAGGAATGCACCTGCCCGGGCATGTAGGTGGGCTTTTCCGGGGGCTTGGTGTGCCTACTTTGCGTCGGGTGTGGGGTCGTGGTCGACGGGGTGGTGGTCGATGAAGGCTGGGGCGCCGGCGTCCACGGGGCCTCCGATGTCCAGGGCTCTTCGGTTGTCGGCGGCGCGATTGGCGTCGGTGTCTCCGTCGTCGTGGGTTCGACGGTGGTCAGGGGCGCTTCGGTCGTCGTCGGCGTGGGCGTTGTGGAGGTCGGCTCGGGGGTTTTCGGAACGTAAGGAGGTGCGCTGGGTGAGTGGAGGAGAACCAACGCCACACCTGCCGCAACGACTGCCGCGGCTGCTGCCACCATCAGCCCACGTGCGGATACATGCCGTCTCAGCCAGTGACTCACCTTCCCAAGCACGGGCGTGAACTCTACTTTGTTGCCGTGTCAATTCAGTGGGTAGACGGTTGCGACTCGGCCACCGTTTTTGGGGCCTAATGCGCAGCGACGGCAGATCTGCCGCCGGAAGCGGTGGACTGACTTCGCCGCGATGGGGCTACGTGATTTGAGTACAGGATCAGTACCGACAGAGAGTGCCCGGCCTCAGCTCACAGCTTTGATCAGCCGGCCCAGCAACACCATCTGACCTGCAAGAACTGTGGTGCGCGATACTGGGATTGAACCAGTGACCTCTTCCGTGTCAGGGAAGCGCTCTCCCGCTGAGCTAATCGCGCCGGGTCCAACTTTTGGAGGTGGAGACGGGAATCGAACCCGTGTGCACGGCTTTGCAGGCCGTTGCCTCACCACTCGGCCACTCCACCGCTGGGGTTGATGCCACTGCACCTTCGAGCGGATGACGGGATTCGAACCCGCGACCCTCACCTTGGCAAGGTGATGCGCTACCAACTGCGCTACATCCGCGTGCCTCGGGTGAGATCGTCACCCGGTGCGGGATGGAACATTAGTCCAACCATGCGAAGAACCACAAATCACTTGGAACCGAAGGGCAATCAGAGTCAAAACAGCTGGTAAATCTCCCGTGAGAGCGAGAACCCGCGGCCAGTGCCCGTATCCCGGCACGCGACCCCGGACTCGGAACTCTCGCACCTGAGCCGCCCGCGGGTCAGTGCGTCGCCGTAGCCGAGCACCCGTTCGCCGCCCAGGGTGGTATCGCCGGCGCAGACGAACGCCGCCGGTTCGCCCGGCGCCAGCCCGATGCCCTGGCCGTAGTCGAATTCACAGTCGGCCGGCCGCGGCGGCGGACTCCAATCGCGGTCGACGATGTCGCAGCGGGCGTAGTGAGCGTCCAGGACGCAGCC
The DNA here is from genome assembly GCF_026240945.1 of Mycolicibacterium sp. J2. Classification (GTDB taxonomy): domain Bacteria; phylum Actinomycetota; class Actinomycetes; order Mycobacteriales; family Mycobacteriaceae; genus Mycobacterium. The sequence continues at coordinate 24,789 of NZ_JAPFPY010000003.1, read as the reverse complement.
GACGTTGCCGCTCGGCGAGATGAACGTCACCAGGTCGTCAGCCGCGGCCGCCGGGGTGCTCAGCGGCACCAGCGCGGCTGCCGTGAGGACGGCGAGGGGCCAACGGTTCACCGGCCAGACGTTACTGGCCGGCGGTCCGCGCCGATGCGATTCGGGAGCCAGGCACCGAGCGTGCTAATGTTCCACGTCGTTCCCCGGTCTCGTAGCTCAGGGGGAGAGCGTCCGCCTCACACGCGGAAGGTCACTGGTTCGATCCCAGTCGGGACCACCACAAAAACCCCACTCAGGTGGGGTTTTGTCGTTGTGTGGCGCCACAGGGACTGCTCCGGCGGTGACGCTGTCAGCGGCGAGCCAAGAAGCGAATGTCGATCCGCGTGTGGTCGAGCGTCAGCGGCAACGGTCGCTCTGGATCGAGCATGGTGCCGGGCGCCGTGGGACTGCGCCCGCTGAGCAGTTCGGTGAGTATCGCGGTGCCGAGTCGGAGCGCGAGGTCGGCTCCGGGGCAGCCCTGGGGGCCGCGGCTGAAGAAGTTGAACGACCAGGATGTGTGCGCGTCACCGTCCGTCCAGGCCTCGGGGTCGAAACGATTGGCGTAGGGCACGCAGGCGATGTCGCGGTGGTTGAACGAGTTGACCACCATCACCTGGGTCCCTTCCGGCACCATTTCGCCGTCCCACGCGGTTGCCCGGGTGAGAGTGCGCGCCAGCAAGGGCGTGGTGGGCCACAATCGCATGGCTTCGGAGAGGCAGCCCGCCAAGTAGTCGCGGCCACTCCCTGCGGTGATTCTGTTCTGCGCCGTGGCAAGGATGCGTGGGTCCGTGCCCAGCAGCGCGAGGCACCGCCAGAGGTTGATCGCCAGGGTGTCGCCCATAGCGAACATCCAGTGGGTGACTTGATGGGTCGGAAACGTGATGTCGCTGGTGGGTGCCGCCGCGAAACATCCCACCAGGCTGTCGGCCTCAGCGGCCGCCACGTAGCGCTCCAGCGTGGCCAGGAAGTCCTTCAGCAGCCGCGCGTCGCCGTTGCCTGGCGGGTTGGCTGCTCTCATCAGCGTGACCAGTTGGTCGGAAACGCGCGTGTCCGCAGATGCACTGTCACCGAGAATGATGCGCCGTGCGAGTCGCTGTATCGCACTGTGGAATTGGTGCCAGGTGAGCCGGTCGGGCATAGACCGTGCTTCCTCGCGAGCAACCTCCTCACAACGACCTGCGATCGCGCCGGGACCCGTGGCGTTCGACAAGACGGTCTCGGTGAAGTGGCGGCGATCCGACCACTGCGCACCCCGAGAAATGGTCAAGGCATGCGGCTGAAACTTGGTCATTCCCGATCGCTTTGGTTCAGGGTCGGAGGCGAAGGGATCCGGCGCGTGCTCGAGGGCGAAGCGGATCTGCTCGGGGCCGAGGACAATCAGTGTCGGTGTGCGTCCCACATTCACCCAGATGGGCCCGTCACCGTAACGCCGATGCAGTGCGGTGAGCAGTCGGTGCGCACGGCCGGCGACCCCGGCGCGGTCCAGCACGGCGGCCACTGTTGGCCGGCGGCTGAACAGCCCCCCGGCAACGTTGGGCAACGCCAGCAACGTGGTGAAGCGCAGGCTCTCGAGGGTGGTGGCGTGCGGAAAGGCATCCGTGCGGCTCATCGCTGTTGTGCTCATCTCATGAACGGGGTGGCCGGCGTGCTTATGTCAGGCGTAGGGCGGCGCGCATGTGGGAGAGCAGTCTGTGCCGTGCCGCCTTTCCCTCCGGGACGGGCAGCAGCGGGTATACATGGATCGCGCCGGGTTGCTCGTGATAGGTGATGCGATCTGGGCCGACGCTATCGCGTAGCCGGCGGCAGTCGCCGACGAAGATATCGCGGTCGCCGACGTACAGGTCGATCGGTGGAAGATTGTGTAGCGCACCAAAAATGGGGCTGACTCGGTTGTCGTCCGCGGCGAGACCTCCGGACCATACCCGGCCGCACTCGCGCAGCCCGGGAACGGCCAGCCAGGGGTCGCGTTCGGCGATCGTGGCGATGGCGGGATTGGTCAGCCCGATGTCCAGCCAGGGGCTGATCAGCGTGAGTCCGATGGGCGGGGTGGTTGCTTCACTGATTATCGATTGTGTCGTAGCCAGCGCCAGCCCTGCACCGGAAGAGTCGCCGACCATGTAGAACGGCCCGCGGAGCGCGGCGCGACCTGTCACCTCCAGGAGGAAATCGATCGCCTGCTCGGCACGGTGCTGCGGCGCGAGACCGTAGAGCGGCACCTGCACCGAGCACCCCGTCGCGTCGACGATCGCGCAGATCATCTTCCAGTGCTCGGGCTGGATCTCGTTGACGTAGGCACCCCCGTGCACGTAGACGACCGACGGTCCGTCATTGGTGCGATCGGTTGTCGAACGCACGGAGTAGCAGTCGAACCCGACGACGGTCTCGTGAGTGACGAGGTAGCGGTTTGACCTCCCGAGATGTGACGGAGGTTGGCCACTGCCTTTGGGCTTCGCCAGATAATCGCGTGCGCTCTGCGTGGTGGCGTATGTGCGGGGTCGGCGCACCAGACGGGCATAGGCCGCGATGGCATGCATCTGCCACGACATGACTCACCGGGCCACAGCGATCTTGAAGACCGCCCGTGTGATCGTCCCGAATGCGTTCTCGCCGCCGATGAAAAGGCGTTTGGTGTCATAGCCCGCAACGTCCTTCATGTTCAGTCCGCCGAAGCGGGCCTCGGCGCCGTCGGCAAGAACGACCTCGACGCCGAGCAATCCGTGCCGCACGGCAAGCCGTTCTGCGCCCCGGGCAGTGGCGATCAGTTCACCGACGCTGCGGTCAGCGCCTGCCGTGGGGATCGCCGGGCACGTGACGCCTTGTTCGGCAAGCTTGTTCGCGAGTTCACCGAGGGTCGCTGCGGCGCCGACCACCAGGTTCAGGTTGCCGGTGTTGACCTCGACCGAGGTGTCCGCACCGTCGGTTCGGTCAGCCGAATGGGGTACATGATCGAGCGCGGCGCGCACAGCGGCTTCGAATGACGGGAGCGCCGGTTCTTCTGGTGACACCTCGGGCAGCATGATGCCGGGATTGAAGCGGTGCGCGGGGTCGAAGACCTGCTTGAGGACGCGCTGAGCCGCGATCTCGACGGGAGTGAAGCGTTTGGTCATGAACTGGATCTTCTCGGTGCCGACCCCGTGCTCGCCGGTGATGGTGCCGCCAAGTCGCAGGGCCGCTTCGATGATCTCGTTGTTGGCCGCCTCCAGTGCGGCCGCGGCCGCAGGGTTTTCCTTGTCGTAGAAGGTGGTGGGGTGTAGATCCCCGTCGCCGGCATGGCCGGTCACGGCGATGAACAGCAGCGCATCGGCGTGCCTCTCGGCGGCGTCCTGGATGGCCTGCTGCATCTCCGGAATGTGCTGGCGGGGCACCGTGACATCACCGATGAAGAATCCTTTCCCGCTTCTCACCACGGCGTCGGGGGCATGCAGCCGCCCGTACCACAGTCTGGCCCGGGCATCGTCGTCATCGGCGCGGCGCACCTCCAAGGCACGCTCGTGCAATATCTTGTCCACAATCTGGGCATCCCGGCTGACTTCATCGGCGGTGCCGTCGACGTCGATCAGCACGATCGCGTCGACGTCGGTGGGATAGCCGGTGTCGGTGAATTGCTGCAGCCCGTTGATACCGGCGCGGTCTAGCCACTCGACCGCGGCGGGCACGGTGCCGGTCTGAATGATCGCGGCGATGGTTTCGGCTGCGTCCCGCGCGGTGGCGAAACTGCCCATCAGGCTGCGGGTGACCGGCGGGAGCGGCCGCAGTGCCACCGTGGCCTCGGTGAGGATCGCCAGAGTGCCTTCTGAACCGATGAGCACCCCCAGCAGATCGGGGCCGTCGTCATCGGCGCTGAACCGGACGACTGAGCCGTCGGCGAGCACAGCTTGCACAGACACCACGTGGTTGTAGGTGACGCCGTACTTCAAAGCATGCGGGCCGCCGGCATTTTCGATGATGTTGCCACCGATGGTCGCCAAGTGTGCCGATACCGGGTCTGGCGAGAACACCACACGGTGGGGTGCCAACTGCTCCTGCAGATCAAAATTGATGACCCCTGGCTGCACTCGGGCGGTTCGTGCATGTGGGTCGATGTCGAGGATACGGTTCATCGCGGTCAGATCGATCACTGCCCGATCAGAACCAGCCATGACGCCCGCGCTACAGTTCGACGCCCCGCCGCGGGTGACCAGCGCGACATCATGTTTGGCGGCGACTTTGACGATTGCGACGACGTCGTCGGTGCTCTGCGGGCGTAATACCAGGCCGGGCTCGTGGCCGAAACCCCAGTAGTCTTTCGCATTTTCGGCCAGCGTGGAGGCATCAGCGGCAACCGCGCCGGGAATGCTGAGTGCGTCGGCAAATGCCGAAACTATGGATTGATCCATGAAACGTGGGCTCCTAGCTGCCGAATCCACTCGGGACGGGAGTGGTGTGCGCGTTGATCAGGGTGGGTCGAGTGCGGTCGGCGATGCCGGACTTGACCAACTCGTAGACGTCGTCAGAACTGTGCGCTTCGTGCGCATCGACGCCATAGCTGGACGCGGTGCCGACGACGTCGAGGCCAGGGATGTCGAGCCCGGGCACATTGGGCGTCTTCTCCCAGACACCGAATTCTTTGACCACGCCGTACTCGGCGTTGGATGCCACGACCACGGTGATCGGGATGCTGTAGCGGGCCGCACTCCACAGGGCGGTGATGGCATAGTGCATGGATCCGTCGCCCATCAACGCCACGACCGGCCGATCGGGGGCTGCGATCTGGGCGCCGACCGAGGCGGGCAGACCCCAACCGAGTCCACCCCCGGCGGCCGAAAGATGTGACATCGGTCTGCCCGGGCGGATGGACTCGGTCATGGGGATCTCGTTGCTACCCGCCTCGCTGACCCACAAGGTGTCGGTGGGGGCGGCGTGAGCGACGGCCGTCCAGAGGTCTTGCGGCTTGAGTGGTGCATCGGCCGAGGCGCGCTCGGGCGCCGCGGCGCGCGCAGCAGGGGCCGGGCGTTCGGTGCGTTTTGCCGTCGCTGCGAGAGCTTGGGTGGCGGTGCGGACGTCGGCGACGATCGCATCTCCGACGGGCGCGCGGGCCGCCTCGTCGGCATCGTTGGTGATCTGGATCAGGCTCGCTCCTTCCGGGAGGTATGGCCCGGGCACCAGCGGGTAATAGCGGAATACCGCAGTCCCGATGGTCAGGATCAGGTCATGCCCGGCAAGCATTTGCGAGATCCACCCAGCGCCCGGCGGCAGAGTGCCGCGATAGAGGCGGTGGTTCTCCGGAAAGCCACTCCAACCGGTCAATGGCGCTGTGAACACCGGTGATTCGGTGCGTTCGGCGAGTTCGACGACCGCGTCATAGGCGTCGTAGCGGTCGATATCGCCGCCGACGACGATCACCGGTGATGATGCCGCGTCCAACCGGGCACTGATCTGCTCGGCCAACTCGGTCGGGAATCCCGTCGCGTGAGTCACGGTCCGGTCGCGAACCACGTGGGTATTGGCGAGTTGCTCCTCGGTGAGCTCGACCGGCATATCGTCCATCGGAAGCGACACGAACACCGGTCCCATGGGCGGGGTGGTCGCCAGGTGGATGGCACGGGCCAGTACAGCCGGTGCCTCACTGGCGATCGCCGGCTCGGCTGCCCATTTCACGAACGGCTTTGGAGTAGTGGTCGGTTCGTGATTCGTCAGCAGACAGTATTGGTTTTGCATGGTGCGACGCTGGTTGCCCGCGGTGATGATCAGCGGCGTCTTGTTGACATAGGCGTTGTAGATCTGGCCCTGAGCATTACCCATGCCGGGTGCGGTGTGCAGATTGACCACCGCCGGGCGGCGGGTGATTTGCGCGTATGCGTCGGCCATCCCGACCGGAATCATCTCCTGCAGGCCGAGGAAGTACCGGAAGTCATCGGGAAAGTCCTGCAGTAGAGCCAGTTCCGAAGAACCGGGGTTGCCGAACCAGGTAGTCAGATCGTGTGAGCGGAAGAGGTCGAGAATGGCGGCACGAACCGTGGTCATGGAAGGTCGCTACTTTCGTACGCAGTTGCAAAAGGGATTCAGTCGAGTTCCCCGGGTACGGGGTCCAGCGCCCAAGTCAGAGCGAAGTCGGCTACTTCTTCCCATCCTGGTGCGCCGCAGGTGAAATGATCACGCTCTGGGAACATCTTGTAGGCGGTGATCGCGGCCGAATGCTTGACGTTCTTGGTGTAGTTTTCGTGCTGCACCACAGGCGGCAGGATGTGATCGCGCCCACCGGAGACGAACAAGAGTGGCGGCCGCTCGTCGTTGGCGAAGTTGTATGTGGTGGCCGCGTGGGCGGTGACGTTGGCCAATCCACCTTGGAACAAGATCCGGGCCGGCACGGGGACGGCATAGCGTTCATAAGCGGCCTGGGACGCCGACTCTGTGAGCGTGTTGGTGAACGCGTAGTGAAATTGCGCGGGCGTGATGGGTACCGCGCGATGGAGGTTGGCGGGATTTCTCAATACCGGAAATGTAGCCCTGATTTCCGAGAATGGTAGCGCCTTAAGCCCTTTCACAGCTGCGCCGTCGATTGACACGCCCGAGCGTCCGTAACCGGCGTCAAGCAGCAGCTGGACGAAGGTGCCGCCGAACGAGTGCCCCATGAGGATCGGCGGGTGCGGTAGTTCCTCGATGATTCCCGCGAGGTGGTCGAAGACCTCTCGCACGCCGAGGTCCGCCAGGGGAGCGGGGTCTTCGCGCAGCGCGGCGACCCCGGCCGGGCCGGGGGCTACGCCGGGATAGCCAGGGGTCAGCACGGTGAATCCGCGGGCCTGATAACGCGCAACCCAGTCTTCCCAGGCAAGTGGCGTCATCCACAGTCCGTGGATCAAAACGATGGTCTGATCGGTCGGGGCACTCATCATGGAAATGGTGGTCATCGGGTGCGGACATCACAATGAACCGCAGCCCATACTCGACGTCCCCGACGTTGTGCCGGTGCACAAAGGGGTGGGTCGTTCTACGATCCGTGCATGGCGGAGCAGCGACCACTGGCAGTCCTGGTCGAGCGTGTCCGCCAGCAGTCGGATGCCATCGTCGCCAAAGTTCTCGCCAGGCTCCGCAGTGAAGTTCCGGATTACCTGCACAGCAGCGACAACGACGAAACCGTGCGCGTCAACATCTCCGATTACCTCGACGAAATGCTCGCGTGGATCGACCGAGGCGCTGAACCGGACAACATCAGCTTTGATTCGGCGATCCGGTGGCGGGCCGACGAGGGACTGACCCTCTCGAGCCTGTTGCACGCTTACCGACTAGGGGCGGCGACCATCTGGGACGAGCTCGCATCTCTGGCTGCCACGAAGCAAATCGACAAGGCGGCGCTCGTCGCGGCGACACCGTCCATCTTCGCGTGGATGAACACCAATTCGCTTCGCGCGCACGCGGTTTTCCGGGAAATCGAGATCCGCGACGCACGGCGCAATGAGCAAGTGCGAGCAGCCCTGCTCGACACGGTGCTGTTCAACGAATCGAGCATCGGCGCACTGTTCTGGGACGCGGTCGCCGCGCTCGGCCTGCCCCGGTCAGGCCACCTGACGGTGCTTGCCGCCACCGCAATGGCCCCCGTGGTCGAACAGTCACCTCCCGACATCGAGACGCTCATCTCCGCGCATCCCGCAGTCCAGGGTTCGTGGTTTCGCCTCGCGGCTCATTCTCAAGTGGGGATCGTGGCCCTTCGACCGAGCCGGGCCGACGCATTGGACGGCATTGTCGAGAGCATTTGCGCTGACGTCCCGATCCTGATCGGCCTCAGCGGCCCCTTCGCCGCAATCTCCGACTGCTCGAAAGCTCGTGCGCAGGCCCAGGTCGCGATGAACGCCTGCGGCAAGGAACGACCGAGCACTCGCTACAACCGCGACGTACTGCCCGTGTTACTCGCCAGCTCTCCCGACGCGGCCGAGGCTGTCGTGACCGCAACCCTAGGGCCGGTGCTGGCGCTACCGCCCGAGAGGGCTCGGCCCTTCATCGCGACGATCCAAAACTGGTTGCGACTGGGCCAGTCGGTGGCAGCCACGGCCGAGATCATGCACTGTCATCGCAACACGGTGAACTACCGACTGCGCCGATTCGCCGAGCTCACCGGACGACCACTGACCGACACCCTCTGGCTGGCCCAAGTCGCCCTGGCACTGGAAGCACTCGGAGCGCAGTCAGCACTGCCCACAGCAGACGTGCTGTGAGCAGCCGGCGGCACTTTTGCGGATAGCGAGTCAACCGCGCGGAGTTGGTGCGCGCGGCCGTAGATCCTTCGGATAGGGGCATGAGCGCCGATGTGTCATGCCAGCAATCCAGGGCGGCGTTGCTCGTTTTCAGCACTTTGCCCCGCGGAGCGCCACCACCGCCCAAACGTGTCACCCGCTGAGTTGGGTCGAAGTCTGGATCTGTCGATCACTACAGGTCGATCACTACAGAGGGCATCGAGTCCCAGACGCAGCGCTCGCTCCTGCTGGAGTAAAGCTTCGTGGTAGGAGAGCGGCCGAGTCGCCTACTTCAATCCCGGCGGCGGTCCGTGATCCTTGAGGTAGTCCTGCACTCCTTGGATACAGCCGCGTCGGAGCTCGCGATTGCGGAAGCGGCGGGGATTGTCGCCCAATTTGATCTTGCCGATCAGCAGCAATTGGCAGGTGCCTTCCGGGTCCTGGCTCAGAGCGCCAGGCTTGTATCCCACGTCGTAGCCCTCCTGGTACCAGTCGGTCGAGGACGTGTTCTGCGCCAAGAAGTACCAACCGATGCCACCCGCCACCAGAACGACGGCGGCGATCACCGCAAGCACTCGGGTGCGCTTCCTGTGCGCGGCCTGCGCGGCCGCCACATCGTGGACCCACTGCGGCGGCACGTAGGGCCCGGGCGTGTCGGGCGGGTAGGGATGTGCTTGTTGCGGGACGGTTTGACGGTGCTCGGTCCATTGCTGCCCATCCCACCAACGCAGCCCTCCGGTGGGCGGGTCGGGGAACCAGCCTGGGGGAGTGCCGGTGCTGTAGGTCATCTAGGCCTGACCCGTTCGCACGTAGGTGTGCCACCATTCGGCATACGCCATTGCGTTCTGCGCGTCCTGGTTCAGCTTCTTTCGGGATTGCGAATTATGAATGAGGGCAACCCAATTGAGAATCAGGATCGACAGGAAACTCCACCAGCCGACGATGAGGTTCTGGGTCTGCGCCGATCGCAGGGCGGCATCGCATTGCTGGTAGGTGCCGCGGACCGTGCGCCGCTGGTTGAACCAGAAAATGAGTGCACCGATATGGCTCATGGTGGTGACCTGGAAGATCGGCACCTCAGGCGGCGCGGGATAGGCCGCGTACGGATTCGGCTGCTGGGTCGGACTGGCCATGTGATTCATCCCCCTGTTGTCCTGCTCCCCGGGTGGCAGCTTAGGCCAATGTCGACACTGGACAGGACACCAATCGGCCATTCCCATGCAGGCAGACCCGCGCTGTCGCTCGCCGGATTCGCGGCCGGCTGCACCGTTGTTCAGTAGCCTGCCGTCGTGGGTACCGAGCCGCGAACCGAACACAAGTCACGCCCTGAGCGGCGGTCGGACAGCCGCGCACTGATCCTCGAGGCGGCCGTGCAGGCCTTGGTCGAGCACGGTTACGGCGGGGCGACAACTGTGGTGATCCAGCAGCTCGCGGGCGTGTCCCGAGGTCGACTACTGCACTACTTCCCGTCGCGTGACGAGTTGCTCGTGGCCGCCGCACAGCACTTGGCGGTCGAACGGATCGGCGAGATGGAGCGCTGGTTCGAGGCCGCGCCCGCGGCGCCCGCCGTGGGTCCGCGGCGCATCGACTATGCGGTTGCCGCACTGTGGCAGACATTCCGGCAGCCCTATTTCTGGGCGGCAATGGAACTGTGGATGGCGGCCCGGACGGATCCCACCCTTCGGGCGCAGTTGGCTGACCATGAACGCCGGCTCGGGCGGTCCATCGAGCACGTGATCACGACGATGTTCGGCCCCGTGTACGGCAGCCATCCCGCTTTCGCCGAGCTCCGCGAACTGCTGTTCACCAGCATGCGGGGCGTGGCGCTGACCTATGCCTTCGACGACCGCAATGCCGATGAGGATCCGCATGTGGCTTTGTGGTCGGATCTGGCCCGGCGGGTGTTGACCACTACCCCATGACAGTCAGCGCTGACTGTTATCCTGCGGTGGTGACACCAGCACGAACCCAAGACCGGATGACCCACGACGTCTGGCTACCCGACGAGATCGTCGCCCTGCGCGCGGAGGCCAGGGAATCGGTTCGGCGCAGCGTCGTGCCCCACGCTCGCGATATCGGGCAGCGGGAAGAATCCGTCGACAGCTTCCCGTGGCAAGCGTTCCGGGGTCTCGCCGACGACGGCATGTTCGCGGTGCCCTTCGGGCCGAAGTTCGGCCGAGGCCTGCAGCATCCGATGCTCGGCACGTGCACGGTCGCCGAGGAGATCGCCTACCACTCGTCGTCGCTGGCCGGCGTCTACGACGGCCAGTGCATCCTCGTCCCGCAGACACTGACCTTCGCCACCGACGAGTTGCAGGCCAGGCTGATCCCCGAACTGATCAGCGGCCGTGTGGCTTTCGCCTTCGCCACCACCGAACCAGAAACCAGTTCCGACCTGACCGCCACGCGACTGGGCACCGTCGCCGAGGAGACCGCCGGTGGTTTCGTGGTCAACGGTCGCAAGCGCTGGATCACCAACAGCGTTGCGGCGGGCTGGGTGTCGGTGCTGGTCCGGGCTGGATCCCACGCAGATCGTGCCACCATGCTCCTGGTGGACCTCAGCTCACCCGGTGTGCGGATCGGTACACCCGATCTGAAGATGGGACACCGGGGACAGATCACCGCCGATATCGAGTTCACCGATGTCTTTGTGCCCTATGAGAATCTACTGGGGGCTGCCGGCGGCGGTATGAGCGTGGCGCTGTCGGCGCTGGTGCGCGGACGCATCGGGATCGGCGCGGCCGGCGTCGGGGTCGCACAGGCTGCCCTCGACCTCGCTGTCGAACGGTTGCGCACCCGGGAGGTGTTCGGAGCCCCGCTCGGTGCCATGCAGCACTGGCAGTTCACCATGGCCCAGCGCGCCACTGAGATCGAATGTGCCCGAACGCTCTACCAGAAAGCGGCAACGCTCGTCGACCGCGGTGACCGCACCGCCGAGCCGGAGGCGGCGATGGCCAAGGCGTATGGCACCAGGCTGGCCAATGACCTGGTGCGCGAGGCGATCCAGATCTACGGCGCACTCGGCTTCGCTCGACGGGTCGGTGAGACCGGCGAATCGGTTCGTTTGGAGGAAATGTACCGAGACGCCAAGATCTTGGAGATCTTCGAGGGCGCCAATGAACTGCAGCAGTGGATCATTGCGCGACGGCTGATCGGCCGCGACGTCACCGGCTGACCGACGGCAGGCCGGCGTCGCGGCGGCCCGGTCTGCTACCTTCGCCTTGAATGAGAATTCAAAAGCTGTGGCTCCTCCGGCGGAGCGGAGTCACTCGCGGCATGGAGGAATTCAGATGACCGACGTCGGCCAACCCCAGATCGCGGGTGGCCCGCACTTCGACGAGCTCGAGGTCGGGCAGGTCTTCGACACCGCTCCTGCAATGACGCTTACCGACGGCACAGCCGCCCTGCACCAAGCTGTCCTCGGGGACAGGATGCGCCTCGCCCTCGATGCGGGACTGGCCGCCGCGGTCACGGGAAGTTCCTCGGCGCTGGCCCACCCGTCGTTGGTGACCGACATCGCCATCGGGCAGAGCACGCTGGCAACCCAGCGTGTCAAGGCCAATCTGTTCTACCGCGGACTGGCCTTTCACCGTTTTCCTCAGATCGGCGATTCGCTGTTCACCCGGACCGAAGTGGTCGGCTTGAAGGAGAACTCCCGTCGTGAAGGCCGTGCACCCACGGGGCTGGCCGCGTTGCGCATGACGACGGTCGACCAGCACGACCGGCTGGTTCTGGACTTCCATCGCTGCGCCATGCTGCCGCTCTCACCCGGCGCGGGCGAGACCGGTCACGACGATGATCTCTCGGCTGTCGGCACCGCCGGGGTGCAAACCGACCCGGCACGCGATTGGGACGCCGAGGCTTTCCGGGATCGCGTCCCCGGCCCGCACTTCACCGCCGATCTGGCCGGGCGGGTGCTGCGCAGCACGGGTGATGTCGTCAGCAGTGCTCCCGAGCTGGCTCGGCTGAGTCTCAATATCGCTGCGACGCATCATGACCGGCGAATCGGCGGGCAGCGTCTGGTGTACGGCGGCCACACCATCGGCCTGGCCCTGGCCCAGGCGACGCGCTCGTTGCCCAACCTGGCGATCGTGCTTGGCTGGGCATCATGCGATCACACCGGTCCGGTGCACGAGGGCGATACGCTGTACAGCGACCTCCACGTCACCGCGGCGACGCCGCTGCCGGACGGCCGGGGTGGCATCCTGGAGCTTCAGTCGCTGGTCTATGCCGCGGCGCAGACCGCGACCGACGCGGACCGTCCGGTGCTGGATTGGCGTTTCAGCGCGCTGATGTTCTGATTCGGCGCGCCCGGCGGGAAGCTAGGCCGGGGCCGCAGTCAGTGATCGACCGAGCTGCTCGACCAACAAGCCCACATCCCAGAAGTCGCGGTGGCTGGTCAGCTTGCCTGCGCTGTCGAATCGGCACGAGGCAATGCCGGTGACGGAGAAGTCCTTTCCCGCGGCGTCGACGTGGCTGCCGTCGGGTAACCGCAGTGGGCCGTTGATCGAACCGCTCCAGGTCCACTCGTAATAGGCCCGGCCGGCCTGCACGGCCGGCTCGCTGAAGACGATCAACGAGTCGGGGGAGAACTTGAGCATCCAGCGGTGGAAGCGCTGAATTCCCGCGCGTCCGGTGTAGACGCCGCCCATCGCGACGTCCTCGTAGACGCCGTCTTCGGCGAAGAAGGCGCACAGACCCTCAGGGTCTTCGGTCCACGCGCGGCTATAGGCCTCGGCGAAACCGGTGTCGGCAGGATGCGGTGGGAATGTCTGCATGGAAAAAATTTATCATGCATTCGAAAATATGATCCGCAATTGGCGGATTGCCCCGCCAGGCGGGAGCGGCTGCTGTCGGCGGCCCCGCGACGGTTCGGTCGGCAGCTCGCTGCGGAGGTAATCACTCCGTAAATGGTGAAAAAAGGCAAACCCTGACGCCCCCGTCAAAGTGGCGACGGCCTGCGGTGATGGGGGCCCGGTCGCGGCCCGCCGGCGGCATGCCCTTTCGCTGGGGTTGAGTTTTTAGTTTACGTTTGATTCGATTCGTGAGCCGCATCACTCCGCGGCTACCGATGTGACGTACCAGTCGACGGTCGGAAGGGTCACCGGTTGTTCGGGGCCGTTCGTCGGTGAGGTACCTGTGAGGAGTTCGGTGTTCAGAACCAGTAGCGCAACCAAGCCGGTGCGTGCCGTCGGCGGCTTCTTCGCCATGTCGCTGGACACCGCGATCGCGATGTTCGCGCGCCCGTTTCCGTGGCGGGAGTTCGTTCTCCAGAGCTGGTTCGTGGCCCGGGTGTCCTTGCTGCCCACCTTGATGCTGTCGATCCCGTTCACGGTGCTCACCGTCTTCACCTTCAACGTGTTGCTGGCCGAGTTCGGAGCCGCGGATTTCTCGGGAACCGGTGCCGCGCTCGGTGCGGTGACCCAGATCGGGCCCATCGTCACGGTTCTCGTCGTGGCGGGGGCCGGTGCCACCGCGATGTGTGCAGACCTCGGTGCCCGCACCATCAGAGAGGAGTTGGACGCACAGCGGGTGATGGGTATCGACCCGATCCGCGCGCTGGTGGTGCCCCGCGTGTTGGCCGCCACCGTCGTGGCGTTGCTGCTGTCCTCTCTGGTGATCCTGATGGGGCTGGCCGGCGGGTTCGCCTTCTCCGTCTTCTTCCAGCACGTCACCCCTGGTGCGTTTGTCGCCGGATTGACACTGGTCACCGGTGTTGGCGATGTCGTCGTCTCCCTCATCAAGGCCACGCTGTTCGGGATGACCGCCGGCCTGATCGCCTGCTATATGGGCACCACCGTGGGCGGTGGGCCGGCCGGTGTCGGTAACGCGGTCAACGAGACCGTCGTCTTCTCCTTTCTTGCGCTCTTCGTGATCAACATCTTCATGACCGCCGTGGGGATCAAGGTGAATCTGTGAGCTTGAAAATCGTTATGGATCAACGCTTTCCGCGCCTTTCGAAGCGTTCGGCCGGATGGCACGCCGGGTGGACGCGGGTCGGTGAGCAGACCCAGTTCTACGGCCGCACCATCGGTTCCACGCTGGACGTCTTCGCCCATTACAAGACCGAGCTCGTCCGGTTGATCGCCCAGATGAGCCTGGGCACCGGTGCCCTGGCGGTGATCGGCGGGACGGTGGTCATCGTCGGCTTCCTCACCATCTCGACGGGTGCGTTGGTGGCCGTCCAGGGTTACAACCAGTTCGCGCAGGTCGGTGTCGAAGCATTGACGGGTTTCGCGTCGGCGTATTTCAACGTGCGCCTCATCGCGCCGCTGACCGCCGCCATCGCCATGGCCGCCACCATCGGAGCCGGATCCACGGCCCAGTTGGGCGCCATGCGCATCAACGAGGAGATCGACGCCCTCGAGGTCATGGGCGTTCGGTCACTGGCCTACCTGGCCACCACCCGCGTGCTGGCCGGGGTCGTGGTGGTGGTCCCGCTGTACTGCGTCGCCGTGATCATGTCATTCCTCGCGGCCCGCTTCGGCACCACCGTCATCTACGGCCAGTCGACCGGCGTGTACGACCACTACTTCCGGACCTTCCTCATTCCGACCGATCTGATCTGGTCCTTCGTCCAGGCCGTGGTCACCGCGGTGGTCATCATGCTGGTGCACACCTACTACGGCTTCACCGCGTCGGGGGGACCGGCCGGGGTGGGTGAAGCGGTGGGTCGTGCTACCCGAACGTCACTGGTGGTCGCCGTTTTCGTCACCCTCCTGGTCACACTGTCGATCTACGGACAGTCCGGCAACTTCAATCTGGCGGGTTGAGGACATGGCGCGACGCGCGGGCCAATCCCGCATCCACCCGGACTGGTGGACCGCGATCCTGATCGTCTTCGTCATCGGTTCGCTCGTGCTCACCTGGGCCCTGTTCAACGGATCGTTCCGGCGTTTCGTCCCGGTCACTCTCAACTCCGATCGAGCCGGACTGGTCATGGAGGTCGGCGCCAAGGTGAAGATGCGCGGGGTCCAGGTGGGGCGCGTCGGATCGGTGCGCGGTGGTCACGACCCGGTGAGCCTGCAGCTGGAACTGGATCCCGACAAGATCCGCTACGTGCCGTCGAACGTGCTGGCGCGCATCGCCTCCACCACGGTCTTCGGCGCCAAGTACGTCGACCTGATTCCTCCGGACCAGCCGTCGGGCAAGGTGCTGGCCGCCGGCGCCATACTCCAGTCACAAAACGTCAGCACCGAGGTGAATACCGTCTTCCAGGACCTCGTCGGTGTCATCAAGAAGATCGATCCGGCGAAACTCAACTCCGTGCTGTCGGCGGTCGCCGAAGGCGTGCGCGGCCAGGGGGAGCGCATGGGCGAAGCCACCACCGCGGCCAACGAGGTGCTCACCGCGCTGAACCAGCGCGCGGACACCATCGATGCGGACTGGCGCGCCTTCAAGGACGTCAACGACACCTACGCCGCCGCCGCGCCCGACATCATCCGCATACTCGACGGTGCCGCCACGACGAGTGCCACGGTGGCCACCCATGCCCGCGACCTCGATGCGTTGTTGATCAACGTTCTCGGATTCGCCCAGAGCGGAACGCAATTGCTCGGTCCCAACAAGGACAACCTCGTCAACGCGATCAACACCGCACGGCCCACCACTGCGCTGTTGCACACGTACAACCCGGAGTACACCTGTGTGCTCCTGGGCGGGAAGAACGCCATCGATTTCGGTCAGGCCGACTACACCGGAGGCGCCAACGGTAAGTCGTTGATCGTCGACGCGGCGCTGCTTCTCGGCGATGATCCCTACCGCTATCCGGACAATCTGCCGATCGTGGCTGCCAAGGGCGGGCCAGGAGGGAAGCCGGGTTGCGGGTCGTTGCCCGACGTTGCGAAGAACTGGCCGGTGCGCACGCTGATCACGAACACCGGATTCGGCACCGGCCTGGACAACCGGCCCAATCCGGGTATCGGATTCCCCGGCTGGGTCAACTTCTTCCCGGTCACCCGGGCGGTCCCCGAGCAGCCCAGCATCCGGTATCCGGGCGGTCCCGCGCCGGGTCCGAACGCGCCGTGGGAACCACCTTATGGCGCACCGCAATACGGGCCCGACGGCACCCCGCTGTTCCCCGGTGTCCCGCCTGCACCCGCGGCAGCCGCGCAGGCACCGATTCCGCCCGGAATCGACGGCTTGCCAGCCGATCCCGCCCTACCGCAGGGATGACATGAGACGGCCACACCACCGAGACCTGTGAGAGGTAATCGACGTGAGAGACAACCTGTCAGGCGCTGCCTGGCGGCTCATCGTGTTCGTGATCGTCGCCGCACTGGGCATGTTCGCGCTGCTGACCATCTTCGCGCAGTTCCGGTTCGGCGAGGCACGGACTTTTCAAGCGGTGTTCACCAATGTCACCGGGCTGGAGAACGGCAACTTCGTCCGGATAGCCGGTGTCGAGGTCGGCAAGGTCAAGAAGATTGCGCTGAACAAGAACAGCACTGTCACAGTGCAATTCAGCACCGATGACTCGGTTGTGCTGACCGAGGGCAGCCGGGCGGCTATCCGCTACGACAACGTCATCGGCGGCCGCTACCTGGCGCTGGAAGAGGGAACGGGCTCGGCACGGATATTGCCACCCGGCGCCACCATTCCCGTGGAACGGACGTCGCCGGCGCTGGATCTGGACGCCTTGATCGGCGGATTCCGCCCGCTGTTCCGGGCGCTGGACCCCAAGCAGGTCAACGCCCTGAGCGGACAACTCCTGTCCGCGCTGCAGGGCCAGGGGGCGACCGTGGGCTCTTTCCTGTCGCAGACTGCGGCATTGACCAACACCCTGGCCGACCGTGACCAACTCGTCGGTCAGGTGGTAACCAACCTCAACACCGTTCTGGGTTCCCTCGGTGACCAGAAAGAGAAATTCGGCAGTGCCATCGACTCGCTGACCGACATCGTGCACACGCTCGAAGCCCGTAAGGACGACCTGAGCAACGCCGTCGCCTACACCAACGCCTCGGCAGCCAGCATCGCCGATCTTCTGACGCAGGCGCGTCCACCGCTGGCCGAGACCGTGCGCCAAACCGACCGCACCGCAGGCATTGTGGTGGCCGATCATGACTACGTCGACCACCTGCTGGCCACGCTGCCAGAGTCCTACCGAATCCTCGGCAGGCAGGGACTCAACGGTGACTACTTCTCCTTCTATATCTGTGATCTGGTTCTGAAGCTCAACGGTAAAGGTGGACAACCGGTTTACGTCAAGATGGCGGGCCAGGACACGGGCCGGTGCACGCCACGATGAAGAGCTTCCAAGAGCGCAACCCGGTCGTCATCGGTGTCGTCGGAGTACTCACGGTGGCCACCATCGGTGTCGGCGTACTCAACTACGACAAGCTGCCCTTCGTATCCGGCCAGAAGTCCTACGCCGCCTACTTCGCCGAAGCCGGGGGATTGACATCGGGAGCCGATGTCCAGGTGTCCGGGTTCACGATCGGCAAGGTGGAGGACATCTCGTTGGACGGTGCGCGGGTGCTCGTCCGGTTCGACGTCGATGACGACGTCCATCTCGGGGACCGAACCGAGGCTGCCGTCAAGACCAAAAGTCTTCTCGGGTCCAAGATCTTGGACATCACCCCGCGCGGTGACGGTGAACAGCAGGGCACCATCCCGCTGGATCGGACCACCTCGGCCTATCAGCTGCCCGATGCCCTCGGCGATATCACCGCCCAGATCAGTGGGCTGAACACCGACCAGTTGTCGGCGTCGCTGTCGACGCTGGCCGATACCTTTCGCGACACCCCGGAAGACCTCCGCATGGCTGTCGACGGTGTCGGCCGATTCTCCGACACCCTCAACCGCCGCGACGAACAACTGCGCAACTTGTTGGCCAACGCCAACAAGGCGACAACCGTCCTGGCCCAGCGCAGTGACAAGATCGTCCAGTTGGTCCGGGAATCCAACGCGCTGCTGGTGGCGCTCGACGGCCAGCGCGCCGCGCTGGACCAGATCTCGGCGAACATCTCGGCACTGGCCACGCAGATCAAGGGCTTCATCGGCGACAACCGCGAGACCCTCAAACCGGCCTTGGACAAACTCAACGGTGCTCTGACGATCATCGCCAATCGCAAAACCGAAGTACAGCAATCGATCAAGGGCATCACCACCTACGCCTTCGCGCTCGGTGAGTCGGTGGCGTCCGGTCCGTTCTTCAAGGCTTACCTGTCCAACCTGCTGCCGGGACAGTTCGTGCAGCCCTTCATCGACGCCGCCTTCTCCGATCTCGGGCTGGACCCCCACGTACTCGCGCCCTCCCAGCGCACCGATCCGCAAACCGGCCAGCCCGGCACACCAGCACTGCCGATTCCGTTCCCGCGCACGGGCCAGAGCGGCGAACCCCGGATGACGATTCCCGACGCGATCAGTGGTAATCCCGGCGACCGGACGTGCGGTCCACCCGGGATCCCGCTGCCGGGGCCAGGGTGTTACCCGCTGCGTGATCCGGGACCCCCCGCCGCACCGGGAGGCCCGCCACCGGGCCCACCGGCGGCGGAGGCACCCGGTCACGCCTCGACGCCCGAGCCGACCCCGAGCCCCGTTTTTGTCCCCGCACCCGGTGAAGTCGGGCCCGACGGCAACCCCGTGGCGTCTGGAGGAACACCCTGATGACCCAGCCCCGTATCCGCATCACGGTCATCGTCATCGTCGTACTCCTGCTCGTCGCGGGGGTCGTGCTGGTGATGCCGAAGGCCACCACCATCAGCCGCACCCAGGTGGTCGCGTACTTCGACAACACCAACGGGCTGTTCGTCGGCGACGAGATCCGCATCCTCGGTGTCCCGGTGGGCGAGATCGACCGTATCGACGTCGAACCCCAGCGTGCCAAGGTCAGCTTCTGGGTCGACGACAAGTACAAGGTGCCCGCCGACGCCAAAGCCGTCATTCTGGCACCGTCATTGGTGACCGCCCGCGCGATCCAGCTGACCCCCGCGTACACCAGCGGGCCGGCTCTTGCCGACGGTGCGGTCATCCCGCGGGAGCGCACCGCGGTTCCGGTGGAATGGGATGACGTGCGAATCCAGTTGCAGCGTCTGACCGAGATGCTGCAGCCGACCGAGGCCGGTGGCACCAGCACACTCGGTTCGTTGGTGAACACGGCCGCCGACAACCTGCGCGGCCGCGGCGCGAGCATCCACGACACCTTGGTCAAACTGTCCCAAGCGACCTCGGCTCTCGGGGACCACAGCACCGACCTGTTCAGCACCCTGCGCAACCTGTCGCTGTTGGTGTCGGCCCTACAGGACAGTTCGGACCTGATGAAGCAGCTCAACCGGAACCTGGCCGCGGTCAGCGGCGCCCTGGCCGCCGAACCCGATGCCGTGGGTAACGCGGTCCGCGATGTCAGCGACGTTTCCCACGAGGTGTCGACATTCGTCGCGCACAACCGGGAATCGCTGGGCACCACATCGGACAAGCTCGGCGCCGTATCGCAGACGGTGACCGAGAGCATCGACGACGTCAAGCAGTTCCTGCACATCTCGCCGACAGTGCTGCAGAACTTCATCAACATCTATCAGCCGGCCCAGGGCACCCTCTCCGGCGCGCTGTCCACGAACAACTTCAGCGACCCGATCAGCTTCATCTGCGGTGCGGTGCAAGCGGCTTCGCGGCTCAATGCCGAACAGTCGTCCAAATTGTGTGTTCAGTACCTGGCTCCGATCGTCAAGAACCGTCAGATGAACTTCTTCCCGATCGGTGGTAATCCGTTCGTCGGCGCCACCGCCCGACCGAACGAAGTGACCTACAGCGAGGACTGGATGCGTCCCGATTATGTGCCGCCGCAACCACCGCAGCCGTCTGCGACCGGCCCAGCGGCCCCCGCGCCGCTGCCTGCCGAGGCGACCCAGACCGACCCTGGTGCAGGCCTGCCCGGTCTGATGGTGCCGCCGGGGGCCGGCTCGTGAGCCGGCCGGCGCTGCTCGTGCGGGCAGCGGGTGTCGCCACCGTGCTGGCGCTGCTACTCAGCGGCTGCGGGCAATGGCGTGGCTTGAACTCGTTACCGATGCCCGGCACCGAGGGGGAGGGACCCGGCGCGTTCACGGTGCAGGCACAACTGCCTGATGTGAACAACATTCAGCAGAATTCGCGCGTACGGGTCGGTGACGTCAACGTCGGAACGGTCACCCGTATCGAGCGTCAGGGCTGGCACGCGTTGCTGACGATGCGTCTCAACGGTGACGTGGACCTGCCCGCGAACGCGACGGCAACCATCGGGCAGACCAGCCTGCTGGGCTCACTGCACATCGAACTTGCCCCGCCGGTCAACGAGCCGGCCCAGGGCCGACTGCACGACGGATCGGTCATCTCGTTGGCCTCCTCGGGCGGCTACCCCTCGACCGAGCAGACGCTGGCGGCGGTATCACTTCTGCTCAACGGTGGCGGTATCGGCCAGATCCAGGACATCACCGCGGCCTTCAGCACGGCCTTCGCCGGTCGCGAGAACGACCTCAGGGGTCTGCTCGACCAGTTGGACACCTTCATGCGCAACACCAACGCGCAGACCGACGACATCATCGCCGCCACGGACAGCCTGAACAAGGTGGTGTCGGATTTCGCCGACGAGAAGCCGGTGCTCGACCGCGCACTCACGACGATCCCCGATGCCCTGTCGGTGCTCAAGGACGAGCGCACCAAACTCGCCGACGCCCTCGACCAGCTCGGCAAGTTCGGCGCATTGGCCGCCGATTCGGCGAACCAGACCAAGGACGCTCTGGTGCAGGAGCTCAAAGACATTGCACCGGTGCTGAAGTCACTGGCCGATTCGGGTCCGGCGCTGACCCGGTCACTGAGTTTCTTCTCGGTGTACCCGTTCGCGCAGGAGACGCTGAGCAAGTGGTTCCGTGGTGACTACGCCAACCTCACCGCGATCATCGACCTGACGCTCAGCCGCCTTGATTCGTCGTTTCTCACGGGCACCCGTTGGGAAGGCAACCTGACCGAACTCGAAATGCAGTGGGGGCGCACCATCGGCCAGCTCCCCAGTCCCTACACCGCAGGTAACCCGTTGATCATTCCCTACCACCTGAATCAGGGGCCGTAGATGGTTCTCAGTAGGAGAGTTCTCGTCCAACTGGCTTTCTTCGCGGTGATCACGCTGGTCGGTGGCTCCGTGATGATCTTCAACTACATGGGCCTGCCCGGGCTGTTGTTCGGCATCGGGCAGTACCAGGTCTCGGTGCAATTACCCGCGGCGGCAGGGCTGTACAAGAACGCCAACGTCACCTACCGGGGCACCGAGGTGGGCAAGGTCACCGATGTCCGGCTCGACGACACCGGTGTGGTCGCCGACCTCGCACTGAAGACCGGTATCCCGATTCCCAGCGACCTCACCGCCGAGGTGCACAGCGCCTCCTCGATCGGTGAGCAGTACATCGCGCTGCTCCCCAACGGTGATTCCAACCCGCTGAAGGCCGGTGATGTCATCCCAAGGGACCGCACCTCCGTACCGCCGGACATCAGCACGCTGCTGGCAGCAACAGACAAGGGCCTCAACGCGATCCCTGGTGACAACCTGCAGACCGCGGTCAGTGAGGCGGCCACCGCCGTCGGCGGCCTCGGACCGGATCTGTCCCGGCTGGTCAAGGGCTCCACCACGCTGGCGATCGACGCGCGCAAGAACCTCGACGCGCTGACCAACCTGATCGACAATGCCAAACCGGTGCTGGACTCGCAGACCGCCACGGCGGGATCGATCGAAGGGTGGGCCGCCCACCTGGCGTCCGTCACGGCGCAGCTCAAGGCTCAGGACCAATCCGTCCAGGGCGTGCTGCGCAACGGTCCCGACGCCGCAGACCAGGTCCGGCAGTTGTTCGACCGCTTTCAGCCGACGCTTCCGGTGGTGCTGGCCAACCTGGTCACGATCGGCAATGTCGCGGTCACCTATCAGCCCAATATCGAGCAGCTTCTCGTGCTGCTGCCGTCGGCGGTCGAAGTGGTGCAGGGCGCCGGTGTCACCAATCGCAACACCAAGCAGGCCTACAAGGGTGCCTTCCTCAGCTTCAACCTCAACCTCAACCTGCCGCCGCCCTGCCTGACCGGTTATCTGCCGCCGCAGCAGGCCCGAACGACGAGTCTGACCGACTACCCGGACCGGCCGGCAGGCGACTTCTACTGCAGGGTGCCCCAGGATTCCCAATTCAACGTGCGCGGTGCACGCAATTACCCGTGCGAGACCCGGCCGGGTAAACGCGCCCCGACGGTCAAGATGTGCGAGAGCGACGAGAACTACGTGCCGCTCAACGACGGTTTCAACTGGAAGGGTGACCCGAACGCCACGCTGTCCGGGCAGCCGGTACCGCAGCTGGCACCCGGAGCAGATCCGGCAGTCGGTCCGGCGCCGCCTCCGGGCGCCGCCCCGCCACCGCTTGCGGTGGCCGAGTACGACCCCGCGACGGGCACGTACCTCGGGCCCGACGGACACGTCTACACCCAGGCCGATTTGGCCGACAACGCGCAGGAGCAGACATGGCAATCGATGCTGATGCCGCCGAACCAGAAGTGACGAACCAGAGGAACCCGGTCAGGATCGCGTTGGTCGTCGGCCTCACCGCGATGGTCGGCCTGGTCGGTGTGGCCGGTTGGCTCGGGTTTCGCGCCTACGGCACCCACCGAGACGAGCAACGGCAGGCGATCTATCTCCAGGTGGCCCGCCAAGGCGCGGTCAACTTGACCACGATCGACCACCGGGAGGTGGAAGCCGATGTCAAGCGGATCCTCGACTCGGCCACCGGCCCGTTCTACGACGACTTCAGCAGTCGCGCCCAACCGTTCATCGACGTGGTGAAGAAAGCCCAGTCGACGTCGGTGGGCACCGTGGTGTCGGCCGGTATCGAGTCCGAAACCGACCATGACGCGCAAGTCCTGGTCGCCGTCAGCGTCAAGACGACGGCCACCGACGGATCCGACCAACTGACCGCGCTCACTGAAATTCCCCACTGACGCTCATCGAAATTCCCCACCCGTGTGGCTCCGCCGAGAAGGGCGGGCCTCCCTCGAAGCTGCTGGTGTCTGACGCCAGTTGCTCCATCGAAGGAGGCCCGCTTTCTCATGCTCACATGGGAGGACGATGTGGAAGTACATGCCCTACGCAAACGTGGTTGGACGATCTCGGCGATCGCCCGCCACACCGGCTTGGACCGCAAGACGGTCCGCAAGTATCTGGCCGGTGACGGCACGCCCGGGGTGCGTGCCCGGCCCGACCCTGATCCGTTCGATCCGTTCGTCGACTACGTCTGCGCGCGGCTGACCGAGGATCCGCATCTGTGGGCCCGCACCCTGTTCGACGAGTTGGAGGACCTGGGGTTCGGGCTGTCGTATCAGAGCCTGACCCGCAACATCCGCGCCCGCAGCCTGCGCCCCGTCTGTGAGGCCTGCCGCACCGCCACGCAGCGCCCGAACGCGGTGATCCCACACGCTCCCGGGGACGAAACTCAGTGGGACTGGCTGGAATTGCCTGATCCGCCGGCATCGTGGGGCTGGGGCAAGACCGCGCACCTGCTGGTCGGCTCGCTCTCGCATTCCGGGAAGTGGCGCGGCTATCTGGCGCCGAGCGAGGATCAGCCGCATCTGGTCGCCGGCTTGGACCGTGTCACCCGCGGCCTGGGCGGGCTGACCAGGGTGTGGCGCTTTGATCGGATGGCTACGGTGTGTGACCCCGGCTCGGGTCGGGTGACCGCGTCGTTCGCCGGGGTGGCCAAGCACTACGGCGTGGCGGTGGCGATCTGCCCGGCACGGCGCGGCAACCGCAAGGGCGTGGTGGAGAAGGTCAATCACACCGCCGCGCAACGCTGGTGGCGCACCCTGGCCGACGAAGCCACAGCTGAGCAGGCCCAGGCCAGCGTGGATCGCTTCGCCCGCGTGCGGGGTGACACCCGGCTGCGGGCCACCGCCGACGGCCGGTCCTCGGTCGCCGTGGTCGCCACAACCGAGCCCCTGCAACCGGTACCGGCCCAGGCGTATCCGGTGATCGTGGCCGAAGCCCGCACCGCATCACGGCAGGCGATGGTGTCCTACCGCGGCAACCGCTACTCAGTGCCTCCGGAACTGGCTGTCGCCAACGTCGTGGTGTCCCATCCGGTCGGGGGCGAGTTCTGCGATATCGCCACCATGAGCGGGATCGTGATCGCCCGCCACCGGATGGCCGCCGACGGGCTCGGGGTGATGGTGCGCGACAGCGGTCATGTCATCGCCCTGGACGCTGCGGCGATGGCCACCGCAGCCACCGGGCGCCCGCACCGCCGCAAGGAACGCATCCCACCCGGACCGGCCGCCAAAGCCGCTGCCGCACAACTCCTTCAACTCAAGAATGCGCCCAGCACTTCTAGTGAATCTCCCACTCCGTCAACTGATTCCACCGTCATCGACCTGTCCGCTTACGAGCGGGCCGCCCAGAACAGGACCATCCAATGACTCCCACTCCACGCACCGGCAAGACCACCACGGCCGAGGAATCGCCATCGGCGGCGGCGAGCCGTTATCAGCAGCTGCGCTCGCACCTGGCCGAACTCAAACTGGTGGCGGCCGCCGAAGCACTCCCCGCGGTGCTCGACCA
>NZ_JAPFPY010000029.1 GCF_026240945.1 Mycolicibacterium sp. J2 | reverse complement strand
TGCATTCGCAGGGCAAGCCGATTTCCCCCGACGCCGATCTGGACGGGCTGGCCAAGCGCACCGTCGGATTCTCCGGTGCCGACCTGGCCAACGTCATCAACGAGGCCGCGCTGCTGACGGCCAGGGAGAACGGCACCGTCATCACCGGACCGGCCCTGGAAGAGGCCGTCGACCGGGTGATCGGCGGCCCGCGCCGCAAGGGCCGCATCATCAGTGAGCTGGAGAAGAAGATCACCGCCTACCACGAGGCCGGGCACACCCTGGCCGGCTGGGCAATGCCGCACCTGGATCCGGTGTACAAGGTCACCATCCTGGCCCGCGGCCGCACCGGCGGGCACGCGGTCGCCGTCCCCGAGGACGACAAGGGCTTGCAGACCCGGTCCGAGCTGATCGCCCGGCTGGTGATGGCCATCGGCGGCCGGGCCGCCGAGGAACTGATCTTCCGTGAGCCGACCACGGGCGCGGTGTCCGATATCGAGAACGCCACCAAGGTCGCGCGCGCGATGGTCACCGAGCACGGCATGAGCCCGAAGTTGGGTGCGGTGCGCTACGGCACCGAGCACGGCGACCCGTTCCTGGGCCGCACCATGGGCACCCAAGCCGATTTCGGTCACGAGGTGGCCCGCGATATCGACGACGAGGTGCGCAAGCTGATCGAGGCCGCTCACACCGAGGCGTGGGAGGTGCTCACCGAATACCGGGACACCCTCGACGTGCTCGCCGGTGAGCTGCTGGAGAAGGAAACTCTGCACCGCCCGGACCTGGAGCGCATCCTCGCCGACGTCAAGAAGCGGCCGCGGCTGACCATGTTCGACGACTTCGGTGGGCGCATCCCGTCGGACAAGCCGCCCATCAAGACGCCGGGCGAGATCGCCATCGAACGCGGCGAACCCTGGCCGCCCCCGGCGCCCGAACCGGCATTCAAGGCGGCGATGGCCAAGGCCAACGCGGCCGCCGAGGCCGCCGCGGGCACGAACGGCAACGGTGTCGGCGGACATGCCAACGGCAGCAACGGGGCGCCCAACGGTGCCCATCCCGCGCAGCCCGACTACGGCGCCCCGGCCGGCTGGCACGCCCCGGGTTGGCCGCCGCGTCAGCCCGGTGGGCAGCCGCCGCAGCAGGGGTACTGGTACCCCCCGGCGCAGCAACCGCCACACCAGCCCGGGTATCCGCCACCGCACCAGCAGCCGTACCCGCCCTACCCGCCCCACGGCGAGCCGGCACCGGAGGAGCGCCGATGACGGCCAGCGATGCCAACGCGGCGTTGCGCGATTTCGACCAGCCGCGTGCCGAGGCTGCCGTGCGGGAGCTGCTGCTCGCGGTCGGCGAAGACCCGGACCGGCACGGTCTGGTGGACACCCCGGCCCGGGTGGCGCGCGCCTACCGGGAGATCTTCGCCGGGCTGTACACCGATCCGGACGCGGTGCTCAACACCACCTTCGACGAACAGCACGACGAACTGGTGCTGGTGAAGGAAATCCCGATGTACTCCACCTGTGAGCACCACCTGGTGTCCTTCCACGGAGTGGCCCACGTCGGGTACATCCCCGGACGGGACGGCCGGGTGACCGGGCTCTCCAAGATCGCCCGCCTGGTCGACCTGTACGCCAAGCGCCCGCAGGTGCAGGAGCGGCTGACCGCGCAGATCGCCGACGCGCTGATGCGCAAGCTCGACCCGCGCGGGGCGATCGTCGTGATCGAGGCCGAGCACCTGTGCATGGCGATGCGCGGGGTGCGCAAACCCGGCGCCGTGACCACCACGTCTGCCGTGCGCGGACAGTTCAAGACGGACACGGCGTCCCGGGCCGAGGCACTGGAACTGATCCTGCGCAAGTGAGCGCCAGCCCGCTTCCGCCCGCCCCGGTGGTGATGGGCGTCGTCAACGTCACCGACGATTCCTTCTCCGACGGCGGACAGTTCCTGGATCGGGACCGTGCCGTGGCGCACGCCCTGCAGCTGGTCGCCGATGGGGCCGCGATCATCGACGTCGGTGGGGAGTCCACCCGGCCCGGCGCCACCCGGGTGGACGCGGCGGTGGAAACCGGCCGGGTGGTTCCGGTCATCAAAGAGCTTGCCGCCCATGGCCTCACCATCAGCATCGACACCATGCACGCGGCGGTCGCCGAGGCGGCGCTGGCGGCGGGCGCGCGGATCGTCAACGACGTGTCGGGCGGGCGGGCGGACCCGGCCATGGCGGGCGTGGTCGCCGAGGCCGGCGTGCCGTGGATCCTGATGCATTGGCGTTCGGTGGGTGCGGACCGCCCGCACGAGGTGCCGCAGTACACCGACGTGGTGCGGGAAGTGCGCGAGGAATTGGAGCGCAGTGTGGATGCCGCGGTGTCGGCGGGGGTGGCCGCGGCCAATCTGATCATCGATCCCGGACTGGGCTTCGCCAAGACCGCGCAACACAATTGGGCGCTGCTGCGGGCATTGCCCGAGTTCGTCGGCTCCGGGGTGCCGGTACTGGTGGGTGCCTCCCGCAAGCGGTTCCTCGGCACCTTGCTGGCAGGCGCCGACGGCCATCCGCGTCCCCCGGCGGGGCGGGAGACGGCGACGGCCGTGATCTCCGCGCTCGCCGCACGGGATGGTGCGTGGGGAGTGCGCGTGCACGACGTGCGGGCGTCGGTCGACGCACTGGCAGTGGTGGGAGCCTGGCAGCATGGCTGATCGAATCGAGTTGCGTGGTCTGACCGTGCGCGGACATCACGGGGTCTTCGACCATGAGCGCCGCGACGGCCAGGATTTCGTCGTCGACCTGACGGTCTGGGTGGACCTGGCCGCGGCCGCAGCCAGCGACGACTTGGCCGACACCCTGGATTACGGTGCGCTGGCCCAGCGGGCCGCCGCCATCGTCGCAGGGCCGCCGCGCAACCTGATCGAGACCGTGTCGGCCGAGATCGCCGACGACGTGATGACTGATCCCCGGGTGCACGCGGTCGAGGTCGTCGTGCACAAGCCCAGTGCGCCGATCCCGTTGACGTTCAACGATGTTGCAGTGGTGGCGCGGCGGTCCCGGCGCGGGATGCGGGAGCGCGCATGACCCGCACCGTGCTGTCCGTCGGGTCCAACCTCGGTGACCGGCTGGCTCATCTGCAGTCGGTGGTCGACGGTCTCGACGGCTGTGTGCGAGCGGTCTCGCCGGTCTACGAGAGCGACGCCTGGGGCGGGGTGGAACAGGGCCCCTTCCTGAACGCCGTCGTCATCGCCGAGCACCCGGACCTCGGCCCGGCCGACTGGCTGCGGATCGGCCAGGAGTTCGAGAATGCCGCCGGTCGGGTGCGCGAAATCCATTGGGGACCAAGAACACTGGATGTCGACGTCATCGTCTGCCAGGACGGGTCCCGGCAGCTTCGCAGCGACGACCCGCAACTGACACTCCCGCATCCTTACGCCCATCTGCGCGCCTTCGTGCTGATCCCCTGGTTGGCCGCCGACCCCGACGCGCTGCTGTGGGTGACCGGCGCCGAACGGCCGGTGGCCGCCTTGCTCGCCGAACTGGACGCCAAGGACCGCGCCGGTGTCCGGCCGACCGACCTGGTGCTGAGTCCCTGATGGGCCCGACCCGCAAACGCGACCTGGTGGTGGCAGCGGTGATCGCCGCCGTGGTGAGCTACCTGCTGGTGGTCGGCTTGTACAAGTGGTTCCCGCCGATCACCTTGTTGACCGGGGTGTCACTGCTCGCGGTCGCGGCGGCGGAAGCCGGCTGGGGGCATTACGTGCGGGGCAAGATCCGCGAGGGCCGCATCGGGGTGGGCGGCGGCAGACTGCACCCGCTGGCGGTGGCCCGCTCGGTGGTCACCGCCAAGGCGTCGGCGTGGCTGGGTGCGCTGGTGTTCGGCTGGTGGGCGGGCGTTCTCGGCTATCTGCTGCCGCGCCGTGGCGAGCTGCGCGTCGCCGGTGAGGACACCGCGGGCGCGGTGGTGGCCGCGCTGTGCGCGCTGGCCCTGGTGATCGCGGCCCTGTGGTTGGAGCATTGCTGCAAGTCACCCGACGAACCGGAGGAGCCGCGGGATCCGGCGCCCGAGTAGCGAAGCGGCGCCGAATCCCTGTCGAATCGCCGGAGCGGTCGACACGCGATGCGACCTGTGAACGGTACAGTCGGCCCATGACCGATCCGTCCCGCGGCATGCGTGTTCGGCGCGTGTCCCGCAGGCCGGGATGGATGCTGCTGTCGGTGTTGCTGGTGCTGGCCATCGTGGCCAGCTCCGTACTCGTGTTCACCAACCGGGTCGAATTGCTCAAACTGGCGGTGGTACTGGCGTTGTGGGCGGCGGTGGTCGCCGCCTTCGTCTCGGTCATCTATCGCAGGCAGAGCGATGTCGACCAAGCCAAGGTGCGCGATCTCAAGCTTGTCTACGACCTCCAACTCGACCGTGAGATCTCGGCACGGCGCGAATACGAACTCGCGGTGGAGGCGCAACTGCGTCGCGAACTGACCGCCGAGCTGCGCGCCCAGGCCGCTGACGAGGTGGCGGCCCTGCGGGCCGAGCTGGCGGCGCTGCGCAACAATCTGGAGATCCTGTTCGACACCGACCTCGACCAGCGGCCCGCCCTGGAAACCGATCGCCCGGCCGGCCGTGTCATCGCCAGCCGCGTCGACGAGGGCGAGCGGGCCGACCCCTTCACACCGTCGTTCACCCCACCCCGGCCGGCCGCGGAGCCGCGCACCGAGGAAAGCCCGATCATCGACGTGCCCGCGGAACCTCCGGTGCCGGAACCGCAGTGGGCGCCGTGGCAACCCACCGGTGGAGCGCACCGCCGGTCCGGTGAAGCCGAGCAGCCACCGCCATGGAGCGAGCCGGCCCCTCAACCGTCGCCGCAGGTACCCGTGCAGCCTCAGCCACCCGTCGCCCCGCCGGCCAGGGAATCGGTATGGCAGGCCCCGGCAGCGCCCCAGCCGGAACCCGCGCCTGCGCAGGCATGGGCACCGCCCCCACCGGCCCCGCCGAGCCGGCCGGACACCGGCTGGCAACCGGTACCGGCGGAAGGCCAGTTCATTCCGGCCGGTGCCCCCGGCAGCAACTGGGTGTCGCCCCCGGCTACCGGCACTGTGCCGCAGACACACCCCGAGCCGGCCATGACCCCGCCGCCGGTGGAGACCCGGCGCGGGCGCCATTCCAGCACCGGCGAACCCGACGCCCCGCCGCGTTCACGGCACGCCACACCGCCCGAAAACACCGCAGCGCCGACGCTGGCGACGCCGCCACTGCCGCAGGAACCATTGCGGGCAAGCGAGGCACCGGGTGACACAGCTGACCGGCCGGCTCGGCACCGCGGGCCGGGTGAGGCCCAGCCCACCGCCGACACCCCGGAGGAAAGCGCAGGTCAGCACGCCGGTGGCCAACCGGTCTCGGAGCTGCTGTCGCGCCTACAGGCCGGTCAGACCGGAGGTGGGCGGCGTCGCCGCCGCGAGGAGTGAGCTACGCTCTTGGCGACCGTCCGGTACCTGCAGGGCAGGACCGGAACGACCGAATCTCAAGAAATGTGCGAGGTCACTGCGATGGTGCAGTCCCCTTCGGCTTCGTGGTCTGCCAGTGGTGGGCCCGACGGCCTGCGTCCGGCCCGGCTGACGGTCGGCGTGGTGTCGGCGGGGCGGGTCGGGTCGGCGCTGGGGGTGGCGCTGGAACGTGCCGGCCACGTGGTGGTGGCCTGTAGCGCCATCTCCCGGGCATCCCGCGACCGCGCGGCCCGTCGGCTGCCGGAAACCGTGGTTCTGCCGGTCCATGACGTCGCTGCCCGCGCCGAGCTTCTGGTGCTGGCCGTCCCGGATTCCGAATTGGGCGCACTGGTGTCCGGCCTGGCGGCGACCTCCGCGGTCCGGCCGGGGACGATAGTCGCGCACACCTCCGGCGCCAACGGTGTCGGTGTGCTGACCCCGCTGACCGAGCAGGGCTGTATCCCGTTGGCCATCCATCCGGCGATGACCTTCACCGGGGCGGATGAGGACATCAGCCGGCTGGCCGACACCTGTTTCGGTGTCACCGCTGCCGATGAGGTCGGCTACGCCATCGCCCAGGCTTTGGTGTTGGAGATCGGCGGCGAGCCGTTCCGGGTGCGCGAGGACGCTCGCACGCTGTACCACGCGGCCCTGGCGCACGCCAGCAATCATCTGGCCACCGTGGTGCTCGACTCCCTCACCGCCCTGCGTCATGCCTTGCGCGGCAACGAATTGCTCGGCCAGGAACTGGTGGGCGACGCACCGGGCGGGCTGGCCGAACGGATCGTCGGCCCGCTGGCCCGGGCGTCGCTGGACAACGTGCTGCAACGTGGGCAGTCCGCGCTCACCGGTCCGGTGGCGCGCGGCGACGCCGCCGCGGTGGCCGGCCACCTGCTGGCCCTTGCCGAGTCCGATCCTGAACTGGCACAAGCATATCGGGCCAATTCATTGCGTACCGCCCAGCGGGCCCACGCACCGAAGGACGTGTTTGACGTGCTCGCACGAAAGGGGACCGATCAGCAGTGAACGCCGCCAGACCACCCAGCTTCACCGCGGGTGAGCTCAACCTCTACACCCGCCCGTCGGACGTCGCCGACCTGACGCGGGCGCTGCGGGCCACCGGCCGGCGGGTGACGCTGGTGCCGACCATGGGAGCCTTGCACGACGGGCATCTGAGCCTGGTGCGCACCGCCAAGCAGGTGCCGGGTTCGGTCGTGGTGGTGTCGATCTTCGTCAACCCGTTGCAGTTCGGCGCCGGGGAGGATCTGGACGCCTACCCGCGCACCCTGGACGCCGACCTCGCGGCGTTGCGCTCCGAGGGGGTGGATGTGGTGTTCGCGCCGAGCGTGGCCGATATGTACCCGAACGGGCCGCGGACCAGCGTGCACCCTGGCGCACTCGGATCTGAGCTCGAAGGTGCCTCACGGCCAACGCATTTCGCCGGGATGCTGACCGTGGTGCTGAAGTTGCTGCAGATCGTCCGGCCGGACCGGGCGTATTTCGGCGAGAAGGACTACCAGCAGCTGGTGCTGATCCGGCAGATGGCCGACGATCTGAACCTGGACACCCGCATCGTCGGGGTGCCCACGGTCCGGGAAGCCGATGGCCTTGCCATGTCGTCGCGCAACCGCTACCTCAGCGAAAGCGACCGGGAACAGGCCAGCGCACTGTCGGCGGCGCTGTTGGCCGGGATGTACGGTGCGGGCGAGGGTGTGCAGTCCGCACTCGACGCGGCGCAGGCGGTGCTCGACGAGGTGCCGGCCATCGAGGTCGATTACCTGGTGGTGCGCGACACCTGGCTGGGCCCGGCGCCCGAGCAGGGCCGGGCGCGAATGCTGGTGGCGGCCAGGATCGGTGGTACCCGGCTGCTGGACAACGTGGCCGTCGATATCGGCGTGCCGTCCGGACTCGGCCCGGACGTCGAGTACGACGAGCATGAATTACCTTGGAGGAATTGATGTTACGCACCATGCTGAAGTCGAAGATCCACCGCGCCACGGTGACCCAAGCCGACTTGCACTACGTCGGATCGGTGACCATCGACGCCGACCTGATGGACGCCGCCGACCTGCTCGAGGGTGAGCAGGTGACCATCGTCGACATCGACAACGGCAACCGGTTGGTGACGTACGCCATCACCGGCGAACGGGGCAGCGGGATCATCGGGATCAACGGTGCCGCAGCTCATCTGGTGCACCCGGGCGATCTGGTCATCTTGATCGCCTACGCCACCTTGGAAGACGCACAGGCCCGCGAGTACCAGCCCAGGATCGTTTTCGTGGATGCCGCCAACCGGCAGGTCGATCTCGGCTCGGATCCCGCCTTCGTACCGGCCGATGCTGCCGGCTTGATGTCGCCGCGCTGATGCTGCTCGCCATCGACGTCCGTAACACCCACACGGTGGTCGGTCTGATCGCCGGGGCCGGTGATCACGCGAAGGTGACCCAGAACTGGCGCATCCGAACGGAATCCGAGATCACCGCCGATGAGCTGGCGCTGACCATCGACGGGCTGATCGGCGATGCCACCGAGCAGCTGACCGGTGCCACCGCGCTGTCCACGGTGCCCTCGGTGCTGCACGAGATCCGGCTGATGCTCGACCAGTACTGGCCTGCGGTGCCGCACGTGCTGATCGAGCCCGGGGTGCGTACCGGCATCCCGCTGCTCGTCGACAACCCCAAGGAAGTTGGCGCCGACCGGATCGTCAACTGCCTGTCCACATTTCACAAGTACAGCTCGGCGGCCATCGTGGTCGATTTCGGATCGTCGATATGCGTCGACGTGGTGTCGGCCAAGGGTGAATTTCTCGGCGGTGCCATCGCCCCTGGAGTGCAGGTGTCCTCCGACGCCGCCGCCGCGCGGTCGGCCGCGCTCCGCCGGGTCGAGTTGACCCGGCCGCGCTCGGTGATCGGCAAGAACACCGTGGAGTGCATGCAGGCCGGGGCAGTGTTCGGGTTCGCGGGCTTGGTGGACGGGTTGGTCAGCCGGATACGTTCGGATGTCGACGGTTTCGCGGGCAGTGAGGTGGCCGTGGTGGCAACCGGGCATACGGCCCCGCTGGTGCTGCCGGATCTGCGCACCGTCGAACACTACGAGCCGAACCTGACATTGGACGGTTTGCGGCTGGTGTACGAGCGTAACCGGGACAACCAGCGGCTGCGGCGCTCCAACTAGCAGGCCGTGCCAACTAGAAGAACGTCCGCACCAGCTCCACCACCCGATCGGCGTCGTCGAGCACCGGGATCAGCTGCCATTTGTCGAATGTCGTGCAGGGGTGTGAGATACCGAATCCGAGCCGGTCACCGACCGCGACGGTGTGCCCGGCCAGCTCGAGGTAGGCGTGCTGATCGTTGAGCTTGGTCACCGTGGCCCCCGGCAGGCTCAGCGCGACGGGAAGGCCGGCGTCGAAGGAGACGTCGCGCCGGCCCATCCCGACCACCGCCAGACCCAGTTCGGGGCGGGACAGCACCGGGGCCCAGACCTGCATCGCGGGGCGCATCGGCAGGGGCGAGGTTGCCGCATACAGCCCGTAGTCGTGGGTCAGATAGCAGCCGCTGCGCAGGATCACCCGCTGGGCCGCGCCCGCGAG
This sequence comes from Mycolicibacterium sp. J2, assembly GCF_026240945.1. Lineage (GTDB taxonomy): Bacteria > Actinomycetota > Actinomycetes > Mycobacteriales > Mycobacteriaceae > Mycobacterium. The sequence continues at coordinate 50,947 of NZ_JAPFPY010000029.1, read as the reverse complement.
TTCGTCGGCGACGACGTCGGGATAGGTGCTGCCGCCGGCGGTCGCGATCACGTCGTCGGTCTCGAACAGCGGGGCCAGCCGGGTCACCGCCGCGCGCATCTCGGCCAGATGGGAGCGCACCTGCGCGGCGGCCTCCGGACCGGCATCCCGTGCAGCGCCCTGTCCCACCGCTTCATAACCCGCCACCCCGACCAACCGTAACCGTGGTGACGCGGCGGCTGCCGCGGCCACCTCGTCCACCTCGGCTGCGGTCCGGCAGCCGGTCCGGCCACCCGCCATGCCCACCTCGACGCACACGTCCAGTGGGCGGGTGACTCCGGCCAGCGCGTCCGTCATCAGCTCGACCCCGCGCACCGAGTCCACCCAGCACACCGCATCGAAAGCGGGGTCGGCGTCCAGCTCGCCGGCCAACCAGGCCAAGCCGACCGGTTCGACGAGTTCGTTGGCCAGCATGATGGTGTTCACTCCGAACGCCCGGTACACCCGGGCCTGCGCGATGGTGGCCACCGTGACGGCGCACGCTCCGGCGGCGGACTGCCTGGCGAACAGCTGCGGTGACATGTGGGTCTTACCGTGTGGCGCCAGCTGGACGCCCCGATCTCGGCACCAGGCGGACATGGCCGCGAGGTTGTGGGCGAGCCCGGACTCCCGCAGCACGCACACCGGTCCGGCCAGACCCGCGTCGAAGAGCACCGGCGCGGCGGCCAGGATGTCGACGGTCGTGGCGTCCTGCCAGCCGGGCGGAACGCCTTTGAAGCGCCAGTCCAGGCGCTCACCGGCCAGGGCGGCGAAGGCGGCGTGCGGCGGTGGGCTCACGTGTTCATTTAAGCTGGCACGTCGTGAGTTCTTCTGATGCGTCCGCCCACCCCGCCGCGAACTCGGCCGACTCCGACGACATTCCGGAGCAGTACCGCATTCGTCAGGCCAAGCGTGAGCGCCTGCTCGCCGAGGGGCGTGACCCGTACCCGGTGCTCGTGGCCCGCACCCACTCGCTGGCCGAGCTGCGCGCCGCCTACCCGGACCTGGAGGTCGATACCCAGACCGGCGATATCGTCGGGGTGGCCGCCCGGGTGGTGTTCGCCCGCAATTCTGGCAAGCTCTGCTTCGCCACCCTGCAGGATGGCGACGGCACCCAGTTGCAGGCGATGATCAGCCTGGCCGAGGTGGGGCAGGAATCGCTGGATGCCTGGAAGGCCGATGTCGATCTCGGCGACATCGTCTTCGTGCACGGCCAGGTGATCAGTTCCCGGCGCGGTGAATTGTCTGTGCTTGCCGATTCCTGGCAAATTGTTTCCAAGGCGCTGCGACCGCTGCCGGTGGCGCACAAGGAGATGAGCGAGGAGAGCCGGGTCCGGCAGCGCTACGTCGACCTGATCGTCCGGCCGGAGGCGCGGACCATCGCCCGGCAGCGCATCGCGGTGGTGCGAGCGGTCCGCTCGGCGCTGGAGCGCCGGGGTTTCCTCGAGGTCGAGACGCCGATGCTGCAGACACTGCCCGGCGGTGCGGCGGCCCGGCCGTTCGTCACCCACTCGAATGCCCTCGATGCCGACCTGTACTTGCGCATCGCGCCGGAGTTGTTCCTCAAGCGGTGTCTGGTGGGCGGTTTCGAGAAGGTCTTCGAGTTGAATCGCAACTTTCGGAACGAAGGCGCGGATTCCACGCATTCGCCCGAATTCGCGATGCTCGAGACATATCAGGCTTACGGCACCTACGACGATTCGGCCCGGGTCACACGCGAAATTATTCAAGAGGTTGCCGACGAGGCGATCGGCACGAGGTCGGTGCCACTGCCCGATGGCAGTACCTATGACTTGGACGGCGAATGGCCGTCGCTGCAAATGTACCCGTCACTGTCGGAAGCGCTGGGTGAGGAGATCACACCGGAAACCGGTGTCGACACGCTGCGCGCAATTGCCGATCGGCTGGGGCTGGAGATACCGACGGATCGTGGCTACGGGCACGGGAAACTGGTCGAGGAACTGTGGGAGCACACCGTCGGTGAACACCTGTGGGCGCCCACGTTCGTACGGGACTTTCCGGTCGAGACGACGCCGCTCACCCGTGCTCATCGCAGCATTCCCGGCGTGACGGAGAAATGGGACCTGTACGTCCGCAAATTCGAATTGGCCACGGGTTATTCCGAACTCATCGACCCGGTGGTCCAGCGGGCGCGGTTCGAGGACCAGGCTCGCGCGGCAGCGGCCGGTGATGACGAAGCAATGCGCCTGGACGAGGATTTTCTCGCCGCACTGGAGTATGCGATGCCGCCCACAACGGGCACCGGAATGGGTATTGACCGGCTGTTGATGGCATTGACGGGCTTGTCGATTCGCGAGACGGTTTTGTTCCCGATTGTGCGTAGGCACGGTAACTGATTGTGCGTCGGCACGATAACTGATCGCACCCATTGCCGGCCTTGTTGAATGAATTTCCATCCTATGCAAATATTGGTTTGGGGATCGAGGACAACTACGGCGGCCACAGAAGGGTCAGTGTGAGCTAATGGCGAAGAAGGTAACCGTCACGTTGGTCGATGATTTCGACGGCGAAGCGGCTGCGGATGAGACCGTCGAATTCGCTCTCGACGGCGTGAGCTACGAGATCGACCTTTCTTCGAAGAACGCCGCCAAGCTTCGCAACGACCTCAAGCAGTGGGTGGAGGCCGGCCGGCGGGTCGGCGGCCGGCGTCGCGGCCGTTCGGCCGGTTCGGGCCGCGGTCGCGCCGCGATCGACCGGGAACAGAGCGCCGCCATCCGGGAGTGGGCCCGCCGCAACGGTCACAATGTGTCGACCCGCGGCCGCATTCCCGCCGAAGTCATCGACGCATTCCACGCGGCAACCTAACCGGACGTTGCCAGGACGGTTCGCGCGCCGAACCGTCCCCGGTCCGACGCCGCGGCAAGTCTCTCGGCGGTCTTTCGCTACCGGCGAACCGAAAAGGGTATTCCGTCGGTAACGCCGGGTACTCCCTGCGCGTTACACCTGTGCAGCACGGATGTGAACCGTCGGCGATGCACCAAAGCACAACCAAGGCAACGCACCCGTCGGCACCGCCCATTAGAGTGGACGGCAGGCGCCATGTGTCGAGCAGCGCAAGCCGTGCCCCTCGTAGATAAGGCCCCAGCAGGAAGAGCAGGTAAGCACCGATGTTTGAGAGATTTACCGACCGTGCCCGCAGGGTCGTCGTCCTGGCTCAAGAAGAGGCCCGGATGCTCAACCACAACTACATCGGCACCGAGCACATCCTCCTGGGCCTCATCCACGAGGGTGAAGGAGTCGCGGCCAAGTCGCTGGAATCGCTGGGCATCTCCCTGGAAGGGGTGCGCAGCCAGGTCGAAGAGATCATCGGCCAGGGCCAGCAGGCCCCGTCCGGGCACATCCCGTTCACCCCGCGCGCCAAGAAGGTGCTGGAGCTGTCCCTGCGTGAGGCGCTGCAGCTCGGCCACAACTACATCGGCACCGAGCACATCCTGCTCGGCCTGATCCGCGAGGGCGAGGGTGTCGCCGCACAGGTGCTGGTGAAGCTCGGCGCCGAACTGACCAGGGTGCGCCAGCAGGTCATCCAGCTGCTGAGCGGCTACCAGGGCAAGGAAGCCGCCGAGGCGGGCACCGGAGGCCGTGGCGGCGAGTCCGGCAACCCGTCGACCTCGCTGGTGCTCGACCAGTTCGGTCGCAACCTGACCGCCGCCGCGATGGAGGGCAAGCTCGATCCGGTCATCGGCCGTGAGAAGGAAATCGAGCGGGTCATGCAGGTGCTGAGCCGGCGCACCAAGAACAACCCGGTGCTGATCGGTGAGCCCGGTGTCGGCAAGACCGCCGTCGTCGAGGGCCTGGCGCAGGCGATCGTGCACGGCGAGGTTCCCGAGACGCTCAAGGACAAGCAGCTCTACACGCTGGACCTGGGTTCGCTGGTCGCGGGCAGCCGCTACCGCGGTGACTTCGAGGAGCGCCTGAAGAAGGTGCTCAAGGAGATCAACACCCGCGGCGACATCATCCTGTTCATCGACGAGCTGCACACGCTCGTGGGTGCCGGTGCCGCCGAGGGCGCGATCGACGCGGCCAGCATCCTCAAGCCCAAGCTGGCCCGCGGTGAACTGCAGACCATCGGTGCCACCACCCTCGACGAGTACCGCAAGTACATCGAGAAGGACGCCGCCCTGGAGCGTCGCTTCCAGCCGGTCCAGGTCGGCGAGCCGACCGTCGAGCACACCATCGAGATCCTCAAGGGCCTGCGCGACCGGTACGAGGCGCACCACCGCGTCTCCATCACCGACGGCGCCCTGGTAGCCGCGGCGACGCTGGCCGACCGCTACATCAACGACCGGTTCCTGCCGGACAAGGCGATCGACCTCATCGACGAGGCGGGCGCGCGCATGCGCATCCGCCGGATGACCGCGCCGCCGGACCTTCGCGAGTTCGACGAGAAGATCGCCGACGCGCGCCGGGAGAAGGAATCCGCGATCGACGCGCAGGACTTCGAGAAGGCAGCCCGGCTGCGCGACTCGGAGAAGCAGCTCGTCGCCCAGCGAGCCGAGCGTGAGAAGCAGTGGCGCTCAGGCGATCTGGACGTGGTCGCCGAGGTTGACGACGAGCAGATCGCCGAGGTCCTCGGCAACTGGACCGGCATCCCGGTGTTCAAGCTGACCGAGGCCGAGACGACGCGTCTGCTGCGCATGGAAGATGAGCTGCACAAGCGGATCATCGGTCAGGTCGACGCCGTCAAGGCGGTCTCCAAGGCGATCCGCCGCACGCGTGCGGGTCTGAAAGACCCCAAGCGCCCGTCGGGCTCGTTCATCTTCGCCGGCCCGTCCGGTGTCGGTAAGACCGAGCTGTCCAAGGCGCTGGCCAACTTCCTGTTCGGCGACGACGACGCGCTCATCCAGATCGACATGGGCGAGTTCCACGACCGGTTCACCGCGTCGCGGTTGTTCGGTGCCCCTCCCGGTTACGTCGGCTACGAAGAGGGTGGGCAGCTCACCGAGAAGGTGCGTCGCAAGCCGTTCAGCGTGGTGCTGTTCGACGAGATCGAGAAGGCACACCAGGAGATCTACAACACCCTGCTGCAGGTGCTGGAGGACGGTCGTCTCACCGACGGCCAGGGCCGCACGGTCGACTTCAAGAACACCGTGCTGATCTTCACCTCCAACCTGGGCACCTCGGATATCTCCAAGGCGGTGGGTCTCGGCTTCACCCAGGGCGGCGGCGAGAACAACTACGAGCGGATGAAGCTCAAGGTGCACGACGAGCTGAAGAAGCACTTCCGCCCCGAGTTCCTGAACCGTATCGACGACATCATCGTGTTCCACCAGCTGACGCAGGACGAGATCATCCAGATGGTCGACCTGATGATCGGCCGGGTCTCCAAGCAGCTGGCGGCCAAGGACATGACGATGGAGCTGACCGACCAGGCCAAGGCGCTGCTGGCCAAGCGCGGATTCGACCCGGTGCTGGGTGCGCGGCCCCTGCGTCGCACCATCCAGCGCGAGATCGAGGACGCGTTGAGCGAGAAGATCCTCTTCGACGAGGTGGGTCCGGGCCAGCTGGTGACCGTCGATGTCGAGGGCTGGGACGGCGAAGGCCAGGGCGAGAACGCCAAGTTCACGTTCTCGGGCAAGCCACGGGCCTCGGCCGAGGCCGACCTGGCCGCCACGGCAGCTGAATAGTCGCGACCCGCGACGCTGCCGAATAGTCTCGACCCGCGACGCCGCGGAATAGTCGACGCAACAGAAATGGCCCCCCGCGCTTGCGGGGGGCCATTTTTGTTCGGTTGTCAGCGGACCCCGAGGGCCGGGCCGACTGTGGTGTTCCAGGACTCCTGCATCTCGGACTCGAACAGGCCCCAGGTGTGCGATCCGTCGGGGCGGACCACGTAGGTGACCGGCACGCCCGCCGCCTTCGCGGCATCGGCGAAGGCCCTGGTGCTGTCGGCGACGATGCGCTCGATCAGTCCGCCGGTGAAGTTCGGCCCGAACCCCTCCGGCAGTCGGTCAACGGCGCCGACATTGCCGGACCCCGAAGCGGCCACGTACACGGCCGTCCCCTTCAGCGCGCCGGCGTTGAGCGTCGGATCGTGCTGGATCCACAGGGGGCCGCCGGCAGGGCCCCACATGTTGTCCGCGCTGAGACCGCCGCCCATCAGGGTGATACCGACCTGCCCGGGATCGGCGGACGGATTGAGCATGCCGCTGTAGGACGCGACCGCCCGGAACAGACCGGGGGCTTGCACGGCGTAGTCCACCGCAGTACCACCGGTGCTGGACAGGCCGCCGACCGCATTGCGGCCGTTGGTGTTGTACTGCTTGTTGATCAGCGGCGGCAGTTCCTGCGTCATATACGTCTGGTACTGCTTGTCGGCGTCGTTGACCCAGTTGGTCCACCAGCTGAATTGACCGCCCAGCGGGGACACCACGTTCACGTTCTTGTTGGCGAAGAAGCCCTGGATATCGGTCATGCCGAACCATGATTTGGAGCCGGGCGCGAAGTTGCCACCCGGATCCAGGTTGTCGCCGCCGTCGATGCCGGGTAGCAGGTAGAACGTCGGCGCACCCGAGGACCGCGCTTTGAACACGTCGTTGACGATCACCTTGTTCATCGCCGGCGAGTACACCGAGACCTTGTCCCAGCGATCGTTGACGTGCTGGATATCGGTGATGTGAGGAGCATCAGCTGCCGCAGTGGGTGCGGCGACGAAGGACAGAACCGCCAACAGTGCGAAGGCGCACACGCGGGAGCGGCGTATGAGTTGGGTCACGGGGGTGAGACTAATGCATAGGAAACTCCAAGGTTTGCCGCGCTGACCAGGTGTTTGCGTGCTCAACGAGTCCGCGCCGCATCCGGTTGGCGTCGATTTCCCGGACTAGGTGCGCCGAACAGGGCTGCTGTGCCTACTATGCGTGTTGTACTCGACGGACGAGGAATCTGGTGTAAGTCCAGAACGGTCGCGCCACTGTGAAAGTCAGACCCGACTCCGTCACCAGCTTGACAACTGGGACGCGACATCCCGAAAGGACTGGACATGACTTCTGCTGAGGCACCCAAGACGCGGGTCCCCGCCATCGACCTCTCTGCCGCCCGCGCCGTGGTGTGGCTGACGGCCACGGCTTTCCTGGCATTGCTGGTGTTGTACTTCGTCGGGATGGATCAGGGCGCGACCTCGGTGTTCGGCAACAACACCTACGTGCACGAGTTCGTGCACGACGCGCGCCATCTGCTCGGCTTCCCCTGCCACTGAGCCATGGAGAAACACCTCATCGGGCGCGGTCTACTGGCCGGCGCCCTGGCTGGGCTGCTCGCGTTCGTCTTCGCAAAGATCTTCATCGAACCGGTGATCGGCCGTGCCATCGACTTCGAGGACGGTGCCGGCGCCGCCCATGAAGCCATGGCGGGGCATGCGCACGGCGGCCACGAGCACGGCGCCGAATTGTTCACCCGTGGCGTTCAGTCCAATATCGGTATGGGCTTCGGTGTGCTGGCGTTCAGCGTGGCGATGGGTGCCCTGTTCGCGGTCGTGTTCTGTGTGGTGTACGGCCGGGTGAATTTGTCGGCTCGGGCCACCTCGGCCCTGATCGCGGCCGGCATGCTGATGGCGCTGTGGGTGGTGCCGGCGTTGAAGTACCCGCCGAGCCCGCCGGCGACCAGCCTCGACGAGACCATCAAACAGCGCACCCTGCTGTACCTGTTGGTCGTGGTGCTCTCGGCAGCGCTGTTCGTCGGCTCGGTATTGCTGGGTCGACGGCTGGCGCCGCGCTTCGGACCCTGGAATGCCGCGTTGCTCGGCGCCGCCGGCTACATCGTCTCGATGGCCGTCGTGTTCCTCATCCTGCCGGCCATCCACGAGGTGCCCGGCCCGATCACCGATGCCGGCGGCACCATCGTCTTCCCGGGTTTCGCCGCGGAGGACCTGTACCAGTTCCGGCTGTACTCGCTGGGAACACAGGTGCTCATGTGGGTCACCATCGGGCTGGTGTTCGGCGCGCTGGCATCGCGATTGCTGGAAGGCAAGCGCGCGCAGCGCACCGTCACAGTGTGAGTGAGATCGTCCGGCTGACCCTGGTGTCACATGCCATGACCGACGCCATGGCGGCCGGGCGATTCCCCACCGACGAACCGCTCAACGCGTTGGGACAGCGGCAGGCGACCGATACGACGATCGATGTCGGTCCCGCCGAGATCGCCCTGAGCGGTCCGGAACGTCGTGCGGTGCGGACCGCCGAACTGTTGGGTCTACGGCCGAACACCGAATCGGCGCTGGCCGACCTGGATCACGGTCGGTGGCGGGGCACGGCCCTCGACGGGGTGGATCCCGCGGAGCTGGCCGTCTGGCTGACCGACCCGGCCCGGGCTCCGCACGGCGGCGAGACGATCGTCGACCTGATCGGCCGGGTGCGCGCCTGGTTGGGCACACTCACCGATCGACCGGCCAAGGTGGTGGCGGTGACGCATCCGGCCGTGATCCGCGCGGCCGTCCTGACCGCCCTGGAGGCGCCACCGAAGTCGTTCTGGCGCATCGATATCGGGCCGGTGAGCCGTACCGTGATGCACTTCCGCGGGCATGCCTGGACGGTGCGCACGCTCTAACCGGGGTGCGCCAACGCCCACATCTGCTTGATCACCGTCATCAGCCAACCGGCGGTCCGCACACTGTAGAACCGCGGCCAGTTGGTTTGCAGGCTCAGCACCCAGGGTTGGCCGGCACGGTCCACCGCGTACCAGCTGAAGGTGAGCTCACCGGGCAGGTTCCCGGCTTTGGCAGCGATATAGGGCCATTCGTCGCGGTCCAGGTCTATCCCCGGGATCGCCGACACGATATCGCGGACCGGCGCGGCAGCCCCGACGGCCGCCGACTGCAGCGCCGCGTGCACCCGGCAGATGTCCTCGGCGCTGGCGTACCACTCGGCGCCGTAGGCCGACGCGGGGGAGTGGGTGCGTAGCGGATCCGGTTCGTAGGGGCGGACGCTGGTCTGCTTCAGCAGTTCGATCCGGCCTGCTGCATCGGCATGCTGCCACTGCGAGCGCAGATCCGGCTCGCCCCAACCGATCGAGAAAATCTCGTGCATCGTCGGGAACGGAGTCATGCTGGCCGGGTCGTGGTGTCCGGCCTCGGCCAGGGCGCGTTCCACCGCGCCGGGCCCGAGCCGTCCGATCAGCAGATCGGTGGCCATGTTGTCACTCGTGGCGATCATCTTGTCGGCCGCCTGCCGCACCGAGATATGGGCGCCGGGGGGCAGCTTGTCGAATCCCGAGGATCCCAGCTTCTTGCCTTCGGCGGTGATGGTCAGCTGGTCGTCCCACCGCACGGTGCCCGCCTTGACGGCATCGGCCACCGCGTAGAGCACGTACAGCTTGAAAATCGAAGCCAGCGGTAGGGATTCGGTGGTGTTGGTGCCGGCCACCTTTACGCATCGGCCGTTGTCCACCTTCGACACCTGGTAGGCGTACCTGGCGCCGGTCTTGGCCAACACCGCGTCGACATCGGCCCAACTGTGCAGTGCCAGCGGCTGATTGGTCACCGTCATGCGGTCGACCAAGGTGGTGGTGTCGTCGGTGCGCAGCTCGATGTCCTGGCGTGCGCCATAAGACGTCACCACGTGCAGGGTGGACACCCCGGCGCCGATATCCACGCCGGCCAGGGTGTAGGGCCGATCCCACCACATCATGTCCATCGTGGTGCCGATGTCGTCGACCTGGGCGGGATCGGCGAGGGTTTTGACCCCGACCGGACCGATCGGCCAGTCCGAATTGAGCATGTCCATCAGCTGTTTGGCGCGCACGCCCGGCGGGGTGCTGGTGCTGATGACGGCACCGCCCGCGTTGGCGGGCGGTGTACTGCTGGGCGTGCAGCCACCCAGCGTCGCGGTGGTCAGGGCGAGTGTGCCGACCAGTGCCGTGAACCGGCGGACCGCCCCGGCACCGTCAGGACTGGGTGCCGGTCCCCGCAACGTCCAACACAACCTCGAACTCCAGCAGCGAGGCTCCGGTGGCGACCGGGTTCTGCTGCTGGCCGGCGTGCGCCTCGACGGCCGGCCCGCTGGCCCAGGCTTGGAACGCCTCCTCGGACTCCCACTGCGTCACCACGAAGTAGCGGTTCTCGCCCTTCACCGGGCGCAGCAGCTGGAAGCCGAGAAAGCCGGGCTGGTTGTCCACCGCGTGGGCGCGGTGCGCGAACCGCTTCTCCAGTTCCGGGCCTGCGTCGGGCGGGACCTCGATGGCGTTGATCTTCACGACGGGCATGGCATGAGGTTACCTGTGCCCGGCACGGGCAGGATGTCGGCATGCGGACCGAACTCCTGACGGCGCGCGGTGGCACCGGCGCCCCGCTGGTTCTGGTGCACGGCCTGATGGGCAGGGGTAGCACGTGGTCGCGCCAGTTACCGTGGCTGACCCGCTGGGGCGCGGTGTACACCTACGACGCGCCGTGGCACCGGGGCCGTGAGGTCGACGATCCGTATCCGATCAGCACCGAGCGGTTCGTCGCGGACCTGGCCGACGCGGTGTCCGAACTGGGCCGGCCGGCCACCCTGGTGGGTCATTCGATGGGAGCGCTGCACTCGTGGTGTCTTGCCGCGGCCCACCCCGACTTGGTGGGCGCGCTCGTGGTGGAGGATATGGCCCCGGACTTCACGGGCCGCACCACCGGTGCCTGGGAGCCGTGGTTGCATGCGCTTCCGGTCGAATTCACCTCGGCGCAGCAGGTTTTCGACGAATTCGGGCCGGTGGCAGGCCAGTACTTCCTCGATGCTTTCGATCGGACCGAGTCGGGTTGGCGCCTGCACGGGCATCCGGCTCGGTGGATCGAGATCGCGGGGCAGTGGGGTGTGCGGGACTACTGGGAGCAGTGGCGAGCGGTTCGGGTTCCGACGTTGCTGATCGAGGCCGGCGGCACGGTGGCGCCGCCGGGCCAGATGCAAAGGATGGCGGAAACCGGTTACCGCACAACGTATCTGCGTATTCCCGGGGCGGGTCATCTGATCCACGACGACGCTCCTGCGGAATACCGCGCCGCCGTGGAGTCGTTTCTAACGGCGTTCGCCCAGCACCCCTGAACTGGGCCAGGACGGGGCCTGTTCGAACCGGGTGCGGATGGCCTCCAGGTCGTGATGCAGCCGGCTCGCGTCGGGATCGGTGTCGAACAGCCGGTCCCATGCCGAGGTGGGGACCCGGAACTGGTCGAGGTGCAGTCGCAGGATGTGCGACCGGTTGGCCAGCCAGCCGAGTGCGATGGCAAGGGCGAAGGGGGTCAGCAGGATGAGGATGGCGAGTGCGACGGTCATGGCAGTAATTCTTCGATAGTCGATATCCCGCCGAACAGTGGCAGCGCTGCCTTGGTTGGATAAGATGCTGCCATGATTAAAAGCGTATCGGCGATGGTGCTGGACGGTCTAGCGGTTTTCGAGTTCGGCGTCATCTGCGAGGTCTTCGGAATCGACCGGTCCGCCGACGGTGTGCCCAATTTCGATTTCAAGATCTGCGGGCCGGTGGCCGGCCAACCGGTGCGCACGTCGGTGGGTGCGCAGGTCACGCCGGATCACGACTTCTCCGCGCTGGTCGGCGCCGACCTGGTGGCCGTTCCCGCGGTCAGCACGCAGTACGGCCCCTATCCGGAGGTGGCACTGGAGGCACTGCGCGCCGCGTCGGCGGCCGGGTCGATCATCCTGACCGTCTGCTCCGGTGCCTTCGTCGTCGGGGCGGCCGGGTTGCTGGACGGGCGGCCATGTACCACCCACTGGATGCATGCCGACGAACTCGCCACGATGTATCCGACCGCGCGGGTGGATCGCAACGTGCTCTTCGTCGACGACGGCAACCTGATCACCAGCGCGGGCACCGCGGCCGGGATCGACGCCTGCCTGCACCTGGTGCGCCGTGAACTCGGCAGTGAGGTGACCAACAAGATCGCCCGCCGGATGGTGGTCCCACCCCAGCGGGACGGTGGCCAACGTCAGTACATCGACCAGCCCATCCCGATCCGGTGTTCGGAAGGGTTTGCGCCCCAACTGGATTGGATTATGGCCAATCTGAAGGAGCCGCATACGGTGGCCACCCTGGCCGCCCGCGCCAGCATGTCGGCGCGTACCTTCGCCCGGCGCTTCGTCGAGGAGACCGGGACCACCCCCATGCAATGGGTCACCGACCAGCGGGTGCTCTACGCGCGTCGGCTGCTCGAGGAAACCGACCTGGACATCGACAGGGTTGCCGACAAATCGGGTTTCGGCACGGCCACGCTGTTGCGCCACCACTTCCGCCGGGTCATCGGTGTGACCCCGTCGGACTACCGGCGCAGCTTCGCCCGCGCCTCCTAGGGTCGTTCGCCCTCGCCGGCCAGGGCGAACAGCCCGTCGGGGGTCTGCTCCACCAGACCGTCGACCAACAGCGAGTGCAGGGCACGATCCCGCTGCGCGGTGTCCGAGAGCCAGACGACATCCAGCGCCGCCCTGGGCACCGGCGCCGGGCTGGCCCGCAGCACGTCCAGCAACCGGCCCCGCACCTGGCGGTCGGTGCCGGCATACTTCTGCACCTTGCGGGCCGGGGCGTCGGCGGGATCTCTGGTGGGGTAGCCCGCCGCGCGCCATGCGCAACTGCTCAGCGGGCACAGCCCACACTTGGGGGCGCGGGCCGTGCACACGATCGCGCCCAGCTCCATCAGGGCAGCGGAGAAGCGTCGCGCGACGGCATCGTCGTCGGGCAGCAGGGCCGCCACGTCATCGAGGTCGCGGGCGCGGGCCGGGGCCTCATCGCGACCGTGCACGGCGCGGGACAGCACCCGCCGCACATTGGTGTCCACCACCGGGACCCGCTTGCCGTAGGCGAAGCACGCCACGGCTCGGGCGGTGTAGGCGCCGACACCGGGCAGCGTCAGCAGCGTGTCCACGTCGTCCGGCACCACGTCGCCATACTCGGCGGCGATGGCCATCGCGCATTCGTGCAACCGCTTGGCGCGCCGCGGGTACCCCAACTTGCCCCACGCCCGAAGCACGTCGGCGGCGCCCGCGGCGGCGGTGGCCGACGGGGTGGGCCAGCGGGCGACCCAGGCCAGCCAGATCGGCTCGACCCGAGACACCGGCGTCTGCTGCAGCATGAATTCGCTTACCAGGATCTGCCACGCCGAAACCCCTGGTCGCCGCCATGGCAGCGGTCGCTGGGTGGTGTCGAACCAGTCCACGAGTTCGCCCGAGTCGATTGCGGACCGGGCGGTCGGGCCGTCAGTACCCGTCGGCTCAGGCAGAATGTCGGTCATGCCCAACTCGAATCCGATATCCGCTTGGAAGGCACTCAAAGAGGGTAACGAGCGCTTCGTCGCCGGTAAGCCCGAGCACCCCAGCCAAGGTATCGACTACCGCGCGAGCCTGACCGCCGCCCAGAAGCCGACCGCCGTCGTCTTCGGCTGCGGGGACAGCCGGGTGGCCGCCGAACTGATCTTCGACCAGGGCCTCGGTGACATGTTCGTGGTCCGTACCGCCGGGCACGTCATCGACTCGGCCGTCCTCGGGTCGATCGAGTACGCGGTGGCGGTGCTCAACGTCCCGCTGATCGCCGTGCTCGGGCACGACAGCTGCGGCGCGGTCAAGGCGACGCTGTCGGCTCTCGACGAGGGCGCCGTCCCCGGCGGCTATATCCGTGACATCGTCGAACGCGTCACCCCGTCGATCCTGCTGGGCCGCCGCGACGGACTGACCAGGGTCGACGAGTTCGAGGCCCGCCACGTCACCGAGACGGGCGCCCAGTTGATGGCGCGCTCGACCGTCATCTCCGAGCGGGTCAACGCCGGCTCGCTGGCGATCGTCGGCCTCACCTACCACCTGGCCGACGGCAGGGTGGTGCTGCGCGACCACCTCGGCGACATCGGCGAAGTCTGAGAGCAAGCCTGAGACCGACACGCCGGGCCGCCTCGGACGGCACGGCGTGACACCGGCTTACCGTTGAGTTCGTGCTAGACGTAGAACCGCATGGTGGCCCCACGCCGAGCCAGATCTACCGGCGCCGCCGGGTCGCTGCGATCGGCATCGCGGTCGTCGTGGTCGCCATCATCGCCGGCATCATCGCGGTCGTGGTGGCCAACAGCACCAGCTCGGGAACGCCGACGCCGGACAAGACGGCGGCCACCGGCAACAGCCCCGCCGCCGCACCGCCACCGCTGCCCGGCGAGACGCCCGGGGTGAAGACACCCGTGGTGCCCGCCCAGCAGCCCGCGGCGCCGACACCGACGCCGACCGCGGCGGTCACCCCGCCGCCGGTGCTCAAAGAGGGCGACGACTGCCCCGACTCGACGCTGGCGGTCAAGGGCATCACCAGCGCGCCGGACTACGTCATGGGCGATCAACCGAAGTTCACCATGGTGGTCACCAATATCGGCTTGGTGGCCTGCAAACGCGATGTGGGTGCGGCGGTGCTGTCGGCCTACGTCTACTCGCTGGACAACAAGCGGTTGTGGTCCAACCTGGACTGCGCGCCGTCCAACGAGACGCTGGTGAAGACCTTCAACCCGGGTGAGCAGGTGACCACCGAGGTCACCTGGACCGCAATGGGTTCGGCCCCGAACTGCCCGCTGCCGCGGGAGCCGATCGGCCCCGGCACCTACAACCTGATCGTGCAGCTGGGCAATCTGCGTTCGGCGCCGGTGCCGTTCATCCTGGCCGAGTCCAAGCCCGCCGATCCCGCCGCGCCGCCTGCCGATCCGGCGGCGCCCCCCGCCGAGCCCGCGCCCGCCGGGGAGCCGGCGCCCGCCCCCGCACCGGCCGGATAGCGCGCTCAGGCCAGCTGGTCGGCGATCGTCGACTCGGCCAACTGGGACAGCCCCTCCCGGATGTGCCTGGCCCACATCGAGCCGATACCGTCCACCGACTGCAGATCGCTGGCGCTGGCCGCGAGCACCCCCTGCAGTGACCCGAACGACCGCACCAGCAGGTCGACGTGGGCGAACTGCAGCCGCGGGATGCCTGCCATGGCCCGGTAGCCCCGTGAGCTCATCGCCGAATCCTGCGCCTCGACCGTCGACGGGTAGCCGAAAACCCTTGCCAGCGCGGTGAAGTCGAGCAGCTCGTTGTCTGACAGCGCGTCCAGTTCCTCCAGCGTCGCGCCGACCTGCGCGGCGCTCGGCGGGTCCGGGTTGGCGTGGTAGTCCCGCACGATCAACTCCCGTGCGGTGTCGTTGTCACCGACCAGTTCTTCCAGCTGCAGTTGCAGCTGCCTACCGTCGGTGCCCAGTTCCACCACGTCGGCGTCGATCTCCAGGCTGATGCGGCGCACCATCTCCAGGCGCTGCACCACCGTCATGACGTCGCGCAGCGTGACGAAGTCCTCGATCTCGGCCGTCGACAGTTGTCGGTTCACCTCGTCGAGGCGGGACTTGTAACGCTCCAGGGTCGCGATGGTCTGGTTGGCCCGCGACAGGATGGTCGGGGTGTCCGGGACGACGTGCCGTTCCCCCGCGACGTAGACGGTCACGATGCTCATCGAGTGGCTGACCGAGATGACCGGGTAGCCGGTCTGCACGGCGGTGCGCTCGGCCGAGCGATGCCGGGTGCCGGATTCCTCGGTGGGAATCGACGGATCCGGCACCAGCTGGACGTTGGCGCGCAGGATGCGGGTGCCGTCACTGGAGAGCACGACGGCGCCGTCCATCTTCGACAGCTCGCGCAGTCGGGTGGGCGCGTACCGGACGTCCAGGGAGAACCCGCCGTCGCAGATCGCCTCGACGCTGTCGTCGTAGCCCAGCACGATCAGGGCGCCGGTGCGTCCGCGCAGGATGCGTTCCAGGCCGTCGCGCAGGTCGGTACCCGGCGCCAACCGACCGAGGGTTTCGCGCAGCGTGGGCCGCGCCAGATGCACCACTGTGCGGCCGGCCCTGGATTTCACCGCCATCGCGCCTCCTTGGACTGGCCGCCATTGTCCGTGATGGACTTCAGAACCTGCAATGCCTCCCCGATATTGCCCGCGGTGGTGATGCGCAGACCGGCGGGCACGTCGGTGACGCCGGGCGGTACCACGGCATGCCGGAAGCCCAGCCGGGCCGCTTCGGCCAGCCTGCGCTCCATGCCGGTGACCCTGCGCAGGTCACCGGCCAGGCCGACCTCGCCGATGGCCACCACGGTGGCCGGGACGGGCAGGTTGGTCTGGGCCGAGGAAACGGCCAGCGCCACGGCCAGGTCCGAGGACGGGTCGGTCAGCCGCATCCCGCCGACGGTGGACAGGTAGATATCGTTGCCGGCCAACCGCAGCCCGGCCCGTTTCTCCAGGACCGCGGTGATCATCGCGGCCCGCGCCGAGTCGATGCCGCTGACCGCGCGCCGCGGGGTGCCCTGCGCGGCGCTGCCGATCAATGCCTGCACCTCCCCGAGGAGGGGTCGTTTGCCGTCCATCGTCACCGTCACGGCGGTCCCGGGCACCGGGGCGGGCCGCTCGTCGCGGAACAATCCCGACGGGTCGGCGACGCCTTCGATCCCGTTGTCGCGCAACAAGAAACAGCCCACCTCGTCGGAGGCGCCGAACCGGTTCTTGACTCCGCGCACCATCCGCAGCGCGGACGCGCGGTCGCCCTCGAAGTGCAGCACGACGTCCACCAGGTGCTCCAGTGAGCGCGGCCCGGCGATGGCGCCGTCCTTGGTCACGTGGCCGACCAGGAGCAGCGCCAGGCCGCCCGGGCCGGCGGCCTTGGCGTACGACGTCAACGCCGTGGTGACGGCCCTGACCTGGGTGACACCGCCGGTCACCCCGTCGACCTCGGTGGTCGACATGGTCTGCACGGAATCGACCACGACCAGGCTGGGCCGCACCGCTTCGATATGCCCCAGTGACGTCTGCAGATCTGATTCCGACGCCAGGTACATCTCGTCGTGGGTGCAGCCGGTGCGTTCGGCGCGCAGCCGGATCTGGCCTGCCGACTCCTCACCCGACAGATACAGCGCGCGTCTGCCGGTGCGGGCCCAACGGTGGGCGACCTCCAGCAGCAGGGTGGATTTCCCGACGCCGGGATCACCGGCCAACAGGGTGACCGAGCCGGGCACCAGACCACCGCCGAGGACGCGGTCCAGCTCACCGACGCCGGTCGGCACGTGCCGGGTGACCCCGGGATCGATGGCGGTGATGGGCACCGCGGGGGAGGTCGGCGCGACGGCCCGCCGGATGGACTTCCCGTCGAGGGCGGTCAGCGTGGCCACCTCGTCGACGGTGCCCCACGTTCCGCAATCCGGGCAGCGTCCGACCCACTTGGCAGTGGTGTGGTTGCACTCGGAACAACGGTATTGCGAACGTACTTTCGAAGCCACGCTCAAACGGTAACTGCCGGGGCCGACAGAACCGTCAGATGATCAGTGGCCGCCGTCCGTGTCGCTTGGGGCCTTCTCGGCGCCCGCATTCGGCTCGCCGTCGCGGCGCGGGGTCTCGCCCGCCGAGATCGGCACGTTGACCGTGGTCTGGCCGGACTTCTCGAAGGTGAAGGTGAACGGGTAGGTCAGCCCGTTGGAGATCGGCTTGGTCAACGCGACCTCGGCCCGCACCGCGTCGGCGCGTTCGGCGGCATCGAGCGCCTTGAGCTGACCGTCGGGTTCGCCGATCACGAGAACGCCGCCGGCCGGGACGGAACCGTCCCCGGTGAGCGTGACGTTGCCGACGTCGGAGGTGATGGACACCAGCTTGTCGTTGGCATCGGCCGAGTTGTTGGCGGCGACCAGCAGCAGTTCCACATCGCTGCCGGGGCGGACGTAGTCGGTGACCTGCGGGGCGCGCAGGTGCACATTGCGCAGCGCGATATTGCCCGCGGTCGCGGCTGCGCCGTTGACGGCCGGCTCCTGGTTGGCCGTCTGCGACACCTGGCCGGAGCCGCAGCCCGTCAGGGCGACACTGGCGACCGCCGCGCAGGCGGCGAGTCCGATGACGGACGCCTTGAAAGCTTTTGCAGCCACTGGAGCCTCCTGCTCGCCGTTGCGGTTCAGCCGTGCAATTCAACTATGCACAGTAGTAGGTCGCCATCGGGGGCGGTAGCGGAGGGCCTGGGACGGTCTCTCGAGGGTGCATCGCGGGTGGATCTGGGGTGCATCACACCCCCGCGCGATGCCGGCAAAACGTTGTCGCGTTGCACGTAACGGTCGCTGTGTCAACCCCTAGTATTCATCTGCTATGCCCCTGACCTGCAATGTTGGTGCACGCACAGAGGCGCCCCGTGCTAAGATTGAGATGTGAAAGGGGCTCTAATCTGATGATTTTCAAGGTCGGAGACACCGTCGTCTATCCACACCACGGTGCTGCGTTGATCGAGGCGATCGAAACCCGGACCATCAAAGGCGAGCAGAAAGAGTACCTCGTCTTGAAGGTCGCCCAGGGTGATCTGACAGTTCGAGTCCCCGCCGAGAACGCCGAATACGTGGGTGTGCGCGACGTTGTGGGCCAGGAAGGTCTTGACAAGGTGTTCCAGGTGCTGCGCGCCCCGCACACCGAGGAGCCGACCAACTGGTCGCGCCGGTACAAGGCCAATCTGGAGAAGCTTGCGTCCGGAGATGTGAACAAGGTGGCCGAGGTCGTGCGCGATCTGTGGCGCCGGGATCAGGAACGTGGATTGTCCGCCGGTGAGAAGCGGATGCTCGCCAAGGCGCGGCAGATCCTTGTCGGTGAGCTCGCGCTGGCCGAGAACACCGATGACGAGAAGGCCGAGACCATTCTCGACGAGGTGTTGGCCGCAGCTTCCTAAGCTGGTGGAGTTGCCGCGCGTCGGTCTGGGTACCGACGTTCATCCCATCCACGCCGGGCGGCCGTGTTGGCTGTTGGGTTTGTTGTTCGACGGTGTCGACGGTTGCGCCGGGCATTCCGACGGTGACGTCGCTGCTCATGCGTTGTGCGACGCGCTGCTCAGTGCCGCCGGGCTCGGTGACCTGGGCAGCGTGTTCGGCACCGATCAGCCGCAGTGGCGTGGCGTCACCGGTGCCGACATGCTGCGTCATGTGCACGAGCTGGTGCGGGCCGAGGGCTTCCGGGTGGGTAATGCCGTGGTGCAAGTGGTGGGCAACCGTCCGAAGATCGGGCCTCGGCGCGCCGAGGCTCAACAGCTGTTGTCGGGTCTGCTCGACGCACCGGTGTCGGTCTCGGCGACGACAACCGACGGCCTGGGGCTGACCGGCCGTGGTGAGGGGCTGGCTGCGATTGCGACGGCGTTGCTCGTCCGGGTCGAATAGGCCGGTAAGCTGGCCCGTCGTGAATGGAAGTGGGCCCCAAGTGAGCGGTGCGAACGGTGAGCTCGCGTGAGCGGTGCGAACGGTGCACTCAAGTGAGCGGGCTGCGACTGTACGACACCCTGGCGGGTGGCGTTCGTGATTTCGTGCCGCTGCGCCCCGGCCACGCGTCGATTTACCTGTGCGGTGCGACGGTCCAGGGCCTGCCCCATATCGGACACGTGCGAAGTGGTGTCGCCTTCGACGTGTTGCGGCGCTGGCTGACCGCAAAGGGTTTCGACGTCGCGTTCATCCGCAATGTCACCGATATCGACGACAAGATCCTCAACAAAGCCGCGGATGCGGGCCGGCCGTGGTGGGAGTGGGCGGCCACTTTCGAGCGCGCGTTCACCGCGGCCTATGACGCGCTCGGCGTGCTGCCGCCGTCGGCCGAGCCCCGCGCCACCGGGCATATCACCCAGATGGTGGAGCTGATCGAACGCCTCATCGAGCGTGGTCACGCGTACGCGTCCCAGGGGGATGTGTACTTCGACGTGCTGAGCTACGCCGAGTACGGGGCACTGTCGGGGCACCGGATCGACGATGTGCACCAAGGCGAGGGCGCGGCGACGGGTAAGCGTGATCAGCGCGATTTCACGTTGTGGAAGGGCGCGAAGCCGGGTGAGCCGTCGTGGCCTACGCCGTGGGGGCGCGGACGACCCGGCTGGCACACCGAATGCGTGGCGATGTGCGAGTCCTATCTGGGACCGCAGTTCGACATCCATGCCGGCGGTATGGACCTGGTGTTCCCGCACCACGAGAACGAGATCGCGCAGGCCAAGGCCGCCGGTGACGGTTTCGCCCAGTACTGGTTGCACAATGGCTGGGTCACCATGGGCGGCGAGAAGATGAGCAAGTCGCTGGGCAATGTGCTCGCGATTCCCGCTGTGCTGCAACGGGTTCGGGCCGCCGAGCTGCGTTACTACCTGGGCAGCGCGCACTACCGGTCGATGTTGGAGTTCTCCGAGAACGCTCTCACCGACGCCGCCAAGGCCTACACCGGTGTGGAGGAGTTCCTGCACCGCGTGCGTCATCGCGTCGGCGCCGTGGAGCCGGGCACCTGGACCGAGAAGTTCGGCGCCGCCCTCGACGATGATCTGGCGGTGCCCATCGCCCTGGCCGAGGTGCACTCCGCAAGGGCCGAGGGCAACCGCGCGCTGGACAGCGGGGACCACGACACCGCGATGGCGACGGCGCAGTCCATCCGGGCCATGATGGGCATCCTCGGTTGCGATCCCCTCGACGAGCGCTGGGAATCGCGCGACGAGACGTCGGCCGCGCTGGCTGCCGTCGACGAGTTGGTGCACTGGGCGCTGGCCGGTCGCGCCGAGGCCAGGGAGAAGAAGGATTGGGCGGCCGCGGATGCGATCCGGGACCGGCTCAAGGCGGCCGGTATCGAGGTCACCGACACCGCCGATGGCCCGCAGTGGTCACTGCTGGAGGGAAGCAACTGATGGCCGGCAATTCACAGCGTCGCGGCGCGGTCCGCAAGGCCGGCACCAAGAAGGGCCCCACGGTCGGCTCCGGCGGCGTCCGTAGACGCGGTCTGGAAGGTAAGGGCGCCACCCCGCCCGCCCATATGCGGCCCCATCATCCGGCCGGCAAGAAGGCGGCCAAGGCGGCGCGGCAGGCCCAGGGCAGGCAGCGCAAGACCGATGAGGTCGAGGTCGTCCTCGGTCGTAATCCGGTGGTGGAGTGCCTGCGTGCGGGTGTGCCCGCGACCGCGCTGTTCGTGATGCTCGGGGTGGACTCCGATGAGCGCATCACCGAATCGGTGCAGCGCGCGGCCGATGCCGGTATCGCCATCATGGAGGTCCAGAAGCACGATCTGGACCGGATCGCCAGTAATGGCTTGCATCAGGGTTTGGCGCTGCAGGTGCCGCCGTATGCCTACGCGCACCCAGACGACCTGCTCAAGTCCGCTCAAAGTGACAGCATGCCAGCACTTTTGGTGGCGCTGGACAATATCTCCGACCCGCGCAACCTTGGCGCCATCGTGCGCTCGGTGGCCGCTTTCGGCGGCCATGGTGTGGTGATCCCGCAACGACGTTCGGCGTCGGTGAGCGCGGTGGCGTGGCGCACCAGTGCCGGTGCCGCGGCCCGGTTGCCGGTGGCCAGGGCCACCAACCTCAACCGCACCCTCAAGGCCTGGGCCGACGCCGGCCTGCAGATCGTCGGTCTGGACGCCGGTGGTGACACCCAGCTCGACGAATGGGATGCGTCCGGCCCCACGGTCGTGGTGGTGGGCTCCGAGGGTAAGGGCCTGTCGCGGCTGGTCCGGGAGAACTGCGACGCCATCGTCTCCATCCCGATGGCCGGGCCGACGGAGTCGCTGAACGCATCGGTGGCGGCCGGTGTGGTGCTGGCCGAGATCGCCCGCCAGCGCCGGGTTTAGAGTCCCAGCACCCGGGCCGCGGCCCACAGCGCCAGCACCCCGGTCACCAGACACAGCGGTGTGGTCAGTATCCCGACGCGGCTGAACTCCAGGAAGCTCGCCGACATGCCCTCCCGGCGAATGATGTTGCGCCACAGCAGGTTGGCCAGCGAGCCGGGGTAGGTGGCATTGGGTCCGATGTTGACCCCGAGCAGCACGGCCAGCACCGCAACCGGGCCGGCCGCCGGGCTGGCGGCGACCACCGGGAGCAGCACCAGCACCGCGGGCAGGTTGTTCACCACGTTGGCCAGCACCGCCGCCACAGCGGCGATCACCAGCAGGGCGGGTAGCGATGTGCCCAACGGCATATGGGCTTTCATGAAATCACCGAGACCATGCCGCATCACGGCATCGACCACCACGCCGAGGCACAGCACGAAAACCAGGAACGGTACGTCCAGGGCTTTCACGATGCCGACGATGCTGGTGTGCCCGCGGGTCAGGCTGCGCACCCCGAGCACGACGGCGCCGGCCAGCGCCGCCCAGGCGGGTGCGATATCGAGGGCTGAGGTGACGGCGAAGCCGGCCAGCGTGAGCCCGATGACGACGAGCGCGAACACCGGAAGGTCGGTAGCCGGCGGTGGGTCATCTTGGGGAGCCGGCGCGGCCAGCTCACGCCGAAAGAGCAGGCGCAGCACCAGGTATTCGACGGCGATGACCGCCAGCCAGGGCAGCGCCATCACGGCCGCGAACATGCCGAACGAGATGCCTGCGGCGCCGAAGGCCAGCAGGTTGGTCAGATTGGACACCGGCAACAGCAGCGATGCGGTGTTGGACAGGTGTGCGGTGGCGTAGGCGTGCGGTTTGGGCGACACCGACATGGTGCGCGCGGTGGCCAGCACCACCGGAGTCAGCAGCACCACCGTCGCGTCCAGGCTCAGCACCGCCGTCGTCGCGGCGGCCAGCACGAACACCCCGACCAGCAGGCGGCGCGGGTCGCCGCGGCTGAGCCGTGCCATCACCGCGCCGGCGGCGCGGAACAACCCCTCGTCGTCGCACAGCTTGCCGAGCACCAGCACCGCGGCCAGGAACCCGGTGACCGGCAACAACTCCCGGACTTCGTGGGCAGCCGACTCGGTCGTCGTCACCCCGGTCAGCAGCAGCAGGCCGGCGGCGGGGGCGGCCACGACGACCTCGGGCCAGCGGTGGGGGCGCACCATGGTGAAGATCAGGACGATCGCCAGCAGGGCGGCAGCGAACAGCAATGGGACGTTCAACGCGGGGTCAGTTCCAAGGATCCGTCGGCTGCCACAGCGTCGGCAGGTGCAAGCCGACGCCGTCCTGTTCGGCCAGCCTGCGCAGCACCCGCATGGACGCGTCCAGGTCGTCGCCCGCGTAGGGCAGTGCACGCAGCGGGGCGTGGAGCGGTCGGAAGAAGTCGTCCCAATGGATCAGCACCACCCGGCGTGCCCCCACGGTGCGAACCGTCTCGGTCCAGTAGTCGATGAGGTAGCGCTCGGGTTGTAGGCCCAACTGTCCGATGCCGAGGTAGACGACCTCTGCGCGCTGCCCGGCCAGCGCGCCGGGGACGAAGCCGGCGCTGCCGACGATCAGCAGCCGGCGGTCCGACGGCCGGTGGTGCACCACGGTGGACCAGGCCTCTCCGCACCGGTAGTCCGATGCGCGCACCGGCGGGTGAACGGGGGCGGTGATCGGTCCGGGGAACCGGTCCGGCGGGCAATGCTTGCCCATGATGAGGGTGACGTCAAAAGCGCCGAGGCGCTGAGCTTTTCCCGGGGTGGCAACGATGGTGCGATCGGCTGCCAGACGGTGCCCCAGGTGGGTCACCGACGCGTCACCGACCAGCGCGGCCCCGGTGCGCTCGGCCACCACCGCGGAGTCCATCGCGTGATCGAAGTGGGTGTGCACCGGCAGGACCGCGGCGAGCCTGCGCACCCTCAGTCTGGCCAGGCAGCCGTCGATGCGCGGAGCCGACGGGGCAATCCGGCGCAGGCCGACCCGCAGCAGCGATGGCCTGCTGAAGAATCCGTCGGTCATGATCGCGGATGCGCCGTCGTCGATCAGCAGGGTGGTGACGCCGGCCCAGGTGACGGTGAGGGGCGCCGGCCCGGCCGCGGGCAGATCGAAGAACTCCGCGTAGTCCGCGAGGTCCGGGCGGCCGGTCTTGAGGCGCATGCCCCCACCCTAGGGGGTGCGGCGGTCCCCGTAGCGACGGCGGAACTTCTCGACCTGGCCGGCGGTGTCGATGTGCCGGCTCGAACCGGTCCAGAACGGGTGCGAATCGGCGCTGACGTCGACGACGATCAGCGGATAGGTGCTCCCCTGGAAATCGACTGTGCGATCACTGGTTGCGGTCGAGCGGGTCGCGAACATGGCACCCGTGTTCGCGTCGGCGAACACGACGGGGTGGTAGTCGGGGTGGATATCAGGTCTCATTGCGTGCCTCCGTGGTCGTGTCGGTGTCGGCGGTCTCGCGCCAGTCGCCGAACGGATCCGGGTAGTCCGGCCAGTCCTGCGGGCTGGCCAGCTCGTCGTCGGTCAGCAGTGCGCGGTTCAGGGCGCCGGTGATCAGCTCGGGGTCGGCGCCGCAGACCAGGGCGGTCATCGCGATGTGCCGGTCGCCGAACCGGTCGTCCCAGATCGAGGCGGCCAATGCGATGCGTTCGGGGTCCACGTAAGCGCGCTCGCCGGGCTCCATATCGGCCAGCCAGGTGCCGCAGTGTCCCACCCCGAGCCCGGCGCCCGCCGATTCGATCCAGACGACGGCGTCGGGCTGGCTGGCCAACCAGGCCCGGCCGCGGATGCGCACCACGCCGTCGAGCAGTTCGTCGATGGCGTGATGCAGGCGCAACGGGTGAAAGGGTCTGCGGGAGTTGAATTCCAGCAGCTGGACCGCGCCCTCGGGGCGCAGCGGTGGTTGGCCGGCCAGCAGCGGGTCGTGGGGGTCGTCGGAGCGGCCACGCCTGGCCCCGGAGTCCAGGTTGGCCAGCGCCAACTCGACGTTCTCGGTGCCCACCGTGATGCGGGCCCGCGGGGCGAGCCGGCGCAGCACCGCCAGGGTCTGCGCGTCGGGCTCGGTGAGCACCAGCACGTCGGCGAACTCGGCCTGGCCCACCACCACCTGCGCCACGGTGCGGTCGTCGTCGAGGTCGTCGTCACCCAGTGCGTCGGCGAGCCAGCTGCCGGTGTCGATCCCGGTCACCACGGCGGTGATGACCACGTCGCGAGCGGCGGGCCCGTCGATATAGCCGGGACCCAGGTGCAGCGGGGTGTGTTCTATTGCGTTGCAGAGTGATTCGGGATCACCCCAGGTGGGCAGCTGGACGGCGATTCGGGCGACGTCTGCGCGCCGGTGCAGGCGACGCAGCAGCGGCAACAGGTCGGCCCGGATGGCGCAGTTCAGACAGCCGGTCACCTCGATCGGCCACACCGAGATGAGCCGCCGTTGCGCGCGCATCTCGGTGATCTGCCGGATCGCAACGTGCCCCTCGATCGCATAGCCGACGCTGATCGTGCCCGGCGTCTGGATCAACGTGGTGGCCACGTCGTCCGTCGTTCCCTGACCCGCCACCAGTACCACTGGGGTCCGCATCAAGCCTCCGTACTATTGACAATGATTTCCATTAGTGCGCTCCGTACGTTACCGTGCCGGAGTCGACTTGTCGAAAATGATTTTCAATAGCTAGAGGAGGCTCACGTGTCGGCGCACTGCCAAGTCACCGGCCGCGCACCCGGTTTCGGTAAACGGGTGTCCCATTCGAACCGGCGTACCCGTCGGCGCTGGAACCCCAATATCCAGCTCAAGACCTACTACCTGGCGTCCGAGGACCGCCGTATCCGGTTGCGGGTCAGCGCCAAGGGCATCAAGGTCATCGACCGGGACGGCATCGAGGCCGTCGTCGCCCGGTTACGGCGCAACGGGGAGAAAATCTGATGGCCCGCAACGAGATCCGTCCGATCGTCAAACTCCGGTCCACCGCGGGAACCGGTTACACCTATGTCACCCGCAAGAACCGGCGCAATGATCCGGACCGGCTGGTGCTGCGCAAGTACGACCCGGTCGTGCGCCGGCACGTCGACTTCAGAGAGGAACGCTGATGGCCAAGACTTCCAAGATCGTGCGCAACGAGCGGCGCCGGGTGCTGGTGCAGCGTCATGCGGACCGCCGCGCCGAACTCAAGGAGATCATCCGGCGGCCGTCCAGCAGCGCGCAGGAGCGGGCCGAGGCGCAGGCGGCGTTGCAGCGGATGCCGCGCGACGCCAGCCCGGTGCGGGTGCGCAACCGGGATGCTGTCGACGGCAGGCCCCGCGGGCACCTGCGCAAGTTCGGGCTGTCCCGGGTCCGGGTACGCGAGCTGGCCCATCGTGGCGAGCTGCCCGGTGTGCGCAAGGCGAGCTGGTGATGGCGGCCAAGCGCAAGCGGCCCGCCGCCCCGGAGATCAAGCGGCCCAGGGAGAATCGGCTGAAGAAGCTCGGCATCGCCCGGGTCGACTACAAGGACGTGGCGGTACTGCGCACGTTCCTCTCCGAACGCGGCAAGATCAGGTCGCGCCGCGTCACCGGGCTCACCCCGCAGCAGCAACGTCAGGTGGCCACCGCCATCAAGAATGCCCGCGAGATGGCACTACTGCCCTAAGCGGTGAACGCCTTCAGAGCGATACCGTCCGCACTCAGGCGGTTGCGCACCGCCTGCGCTATGCGCACGGCATCCGGTGAATCACCGTGCACGCAAACCGATTCCACGGTGATGGGGATGGTCGAGCCGTCGACGGCGGTGACCTGGCCGCGCTGCACCATCGAGGCCACCCGGTCGGCGATGCGGGCGGGGTCGTGCAGCACCGCGTTGGGTAGCCGGCGTGAGACCAGCTGGCCGTCGGCGCGATATGCCCGGTCGGCGAACGCCTCCGGCACGGTGGCCAGGCCCAGCTCGCCGGCCGCGGCGAAAAATGCCGAGCCGGCCAGGCCGAGCACCGGCAAACTCGGGTCGACGGCGTGTACCGCGGCGGCTACCGCGGCCGCCTGTTCCCGATGGGTGACGATCGAGTTGTAGAGCGCGCCATGCGGTTTGACGTAGGACACGGTGGCGCCGACGCTGTGCGCGATGGCCACCAGCGCGCCGATCTGGTAGATCACCTCGGCGCGGAGCTCCTCGGGTTCGGCGTCGATGAAGCGGCGCCCGAAGCCGGCCAGGTCGCGGTAGCTGACCTGCGCCCCGATGCGCACCCCGCGCTCGGCGGCGGCCCGGCAGGTCCGCACCAGCCGGGCAGGGTCGCCGGCGTGGAAGCCGCAGGCCACGTTCGCGCTGGTGACGATGTCCAGCATGGCGTCGTCATCGCCCAGGTCCCACGCCCCGAAGCCTTCACCGAGATCGGCGTTGAGGTCCACGCTCATGTCAGCAGCCCCGCTCGGCCCCAACGGTTTTCCGAGACGAACTCGGGCAGTGGCCGCCCGTACGCCCAGTCGTCGATCTCCAGGGACGGCCGGGGCGGGAAGTCGGGCACCGGGCCCAGACACAGGATGGCCACCGGCTCGGCATCCGAGGGCATGTCCAGCAACGCGGCCAGCCGGGCCGGATCGAAGAGCGACACCCAGCCCATACCCAGACCTTCGGCGCGGGCGGCCAGCCACAGGTTCTGGATGGCGCAGGACACCGAGGCCAGATCCATGTGCGGCATGGTGCGCCTGCCGAAGACGTGCGCCTGCCTGCCTTCGCCGAGGGCCACCACGAACAACTCCGCGCACTCCAGGATGCCTTCGACCTTGAGCTCGAGGAACTCCTCACTGCGGGTGCCCAGTGCGGCCGCGGTCTCCCGGCGCTCTTCGTCCACCAGGTCGTGCATCTGTACGCGCAGGTCTCGGTCGGTGATCCGGATGAAGCGCCACGGCTGCATCAATCCGACACTGGGCGCGGCGTGGGCCGCAGCCAGCAGCCGCGCCAAGACCTCGGCACGAACTTCGGTGCCGGGGACGAACCGGCGCATATCGCGGCGCTCGGCGATGGCCCGGTACACGGCCTGACGTTCGGTGTCGCTGAACGCATGATCGGTCACCACCGCAGCCTAGGCTGGTCGGGTGAGTACGCGAGCGCAGGTTCTGATATCCGCCGCCGAACTAGCCGAAATGATTGAATCCGGTTCGCCGGTGGCCATTCTGGATGTCCGCTGGCAGTTGGCCGAGCCCGACGGCCGCGCGGCCTTCGAACGCGGCCATCTGCCGGGGGCGGTGTACGTGTCGCTGGAAGACGAGCTCTCCGACCACGCTGTGCCCGGCCGCGGCAGGCACCCGCTGCCCTCAGGCGCGGCCGTGCAAGCTGCCGCTCGTCGCTGGGGTGTACGCACCGGGGTTCCCGTGGTCGTGTACGACGACTGGAACCGGGCCGGCTCGGCGCGGGCCTGGTGGGTGTTGACCGCCGCCGGCATCGGTGACGTCCGGATCCTCGACGGCGGGCTTGCCGCATGGCGCGGTGAACTCGTGACCGGGCCGTCGTCGGCACAGCCGGGTGACGTGACCGTGAGGTACGCGGATCTCTATGCCGGTGCGCTCCCGACCCTGACCGCCGAACAGGCTGCCGCAGCCCCGGTGCTGCTCGATGCCCGGGCGCCCGAGCGGTTCCGCGGCGACGTGGAACCGGTCGATCCGGTGGCCGGCCACATCCCGGGTGCGCGCAATCTGCCGAGCACCGCGCTGCTGGCCGCCGACGGCACCTTCGCGCTGGACGCGCTGCCGCGTTTCGACGGGCCGGTCGGTGCGTACTGCGGATCCGGGGTGACGGCCGCCGTGCTGGTCGCGGCGCTGGCGGCGACGGGGGTGGACGCTGCGCTGTTTCCGGGGTCGTGGTCGCAGTGGAGCGCCGACCCGACGCTGCCCGTCGACACGGGGGACTGATCGCCGTTTCAATGCGTGTGCGTGACGCCCCAGGCCGGCAGCGGATCGGGGAAGCGCAGCCAGCTCGGCTCACCCGCGGCCACCTCGTCGTCGGTCAGGAGGGCCGAATCGAGGAGGCCACCGATCCGTTCCCGGTCCAGACGCACGCCGATGAACACGATCTCCTGACCTGGGGTGACGTCGGTGGACGACCAGTACTGTGCCGGCTCGATCACCAGATTGGGGCCGGCCTGCGACCAGATCGCGGCGATGGCCGGACGGCTGGCGATCCAGCAGAAACCCTTGCTGCGCAACAATCCCCGCATCTGCTCCAGGGCTGTGGCCAGCCGGTCGGGATGAAAAGGCCGGTCGGCGCGGAAGGTCATCGACCCGATGCCGTACTCCTCGGTTTCAGGGGTATGGCCGTTGGCGATCTCCTCGTCCCAGCCCGGCACCGTGGCCGCCGCGTCGGGATCGAATCGGCCGGTGCCCAGCACCTCGCCGAGCGCCACCACGCCATGATCGGTGCGCAGCAGCCGCGCGGTGGGGTTGAGCCGGCGCACCACGGCTTCGACGGCACCCAACTGCTGCTCGCTGACCAGGTCCGTCTTGTTCAGCAGGATGACGTCGGCGAACTCCACCTGGTCGGTGAGCAGGTCGGCGATATTGCGGCCATCGCCGGGGCCGGCGACCATATCGCGGTCGGCCAGCGACTGACCGCGGGCCAGTTCGGGTAGGAAGGTGGACGCGTCCACCACGGTCACCATGGTGTCCAGCCGGGCCAGCCGGCTGAGGCTGAAGCCGTCGCCCGGGGCGAGCGAAGCGACGGGGGAAGTCTCAAATTCCCAGCCGAACGTCGCCGCGACGGGCATGGGTTCGGAGATGCCGGTGGATTCGATGACCAGGTGATCGAACCGATTCTGCAGGGCCAGCTTGGCCACCGCCTCGACGAGGTCCTCCCGCAGCGTGCAGCAGATGCACCCGTTGGTGAGCTCGACCAATTTCTCCTCGGTCCTGTCGAGGTGACCCTGGCCGGCGATGAGTGCGGCATCGATGTTGACCTCGCTCATGTCGTTGACGATGACGGCCACTCGGCGGCCCTCGCGGTTGGCCAGGATGTGGTTGAGCAGGGTGGTCTTCCCGGCGCCGAGGAAGCCGGACAACACCGTGACGGGCAGCAGCATGACACTCCTTAATGAAAATGATTGCCAAAAAGCATGATCCGATTGTGCGGCGGTTAATGCAAACGGTTATCGTTATCGCCATGACCGCGCCGAAGACCCTCCGCGCCCTGGCCACCGGCCTGGCGCTCGCCGTTCCGTTCGCCCTCGCCGCCTGTTCGAGCGGCGGCACCACCACGGCGACGTCGAGCTCGACAGCCTCCGGGGAGTGCCCGACCACCCCGGTGAACGTCGTCGTCAGCGTCGACCAGTGGGGCCAGATCGTGAACGCCCTCGGCGGGGCCTGCGCGAAGGTGACGACGATCCTGGCCGGATCGTCGGTCGATCCGCACGATTTCGAGCCGTCCCCGTCGGACGCCGCCACCTTCACCGGTGCTGCGCTGGTCGTCGTCAACGGTGGCCATTACGACGACTGGGCGAGCAAGCTGGCGGCGAGTTCCGCGCCCAACGCACCCGTGATCAACGCCCTGGAGGCCAGCGGCATCGAACACGGCGAGCACTCCGAAGGCGAGGGCCACGACGATCATGGCGGTCACGATCACGGCGACGGGGTGAATCCGCACGCCTGGTACAACCCGGCCGCGGTGACCGCGGTCGCCGACGCGGTGACCGCCAAGCTCGGCGAGCTGGCCCCGCAGGCCAAGGACTACTTCGCGGCCCAACGCAGCGCGTTCACCACCTCGATGCAGCCGTATGACGCGCTGATCGCCAAGATCAAGGCCGGCGCCGCCGGCAAGACCTACGGTGCCACCGAATCCGTCTTCGATTACATGGCGGCGGCGGTCGGCTTGCAGAACAAGACGCCTGCGGGCTTCCAGGCGGCGGCGAGCAACGAGACGGACCCCTCCCCGGCTGACCTGGACGCGTTTCTGAAGCTGTTGAATGGCAAGGGTGTCGACGTTCTCATCTACAACACCCAGACCGAGGGATCGGTGCCCGAGCAGATCCGCACCGCGGCGCAGAATGCCGGGATTCCGGTGGTGAACGTGACCGAAACGGTGGCGCCGGGCGCGAAATCGTTCGAGGCTTGGCAGGTGGACCAACTCACCGCACTGGCCAAGGCTCTTGGTGTCCAGCCCTGACGCCTCCGAACCCGAACCGCCCGCGCTCTCGTTCCAGGACGTCAGTGTCGTTCGCGGCGGCCGGCTGATCTGGTCGGAGGGTACGTTCGACGTGCCGGCCGGCGGCATCGTCGCCGTCATCGGCTCCAGCGGGTCGGGCAAGACCACCCTGCTGCACGCCGTGCTCGGCACCATCCCGGTCGGCTCGGGCACCATCCGGGTACTCGGCAAGCCGCCGGGCGCCGCCACCGGATTGATCGGTTACGTGCCGCAGAACTACGCCGTCGCGGCGGGGAACGCGATCCGGGCCTGTGACGCGGTGCTGCTCGGGTTGACCGGGAATCGGTGGGGATTCGGGCGGGCCAGCGCAGCCGAACGCGCCAGGGTCGCCGACGTGCTCGACGCCGTCGACGCCGCGGAGTTCGCGCACCGCAGGCTCTCCCAGCTGTCCGGCGGACAGCGGCAGCGCATCGCGATCGCCGAGGCACTGGTCGCCCGGCCCCGGCTGCTCATCCTGGACGAGCCGCTGACCGCCCTGGACGTCCGTAACCAGCGCGATATCGTGCGGCTGCTGGCCAAGATCCGGGACGAACTCGGGGTGACCATCCTGGTGGTCGCGCACGATCTGAACCCGCTGCTGGCCGTGCTGGACGGCGCGATCTACCTGCTCGACGGGCACGCGCATTTCGACACCACCGACGAAGTCGTCGACGCCGAGCTGCTGAGCCACCTGTACGGCACCTCCATCCAGGTGGTGCACACCCCGCAGGGCGACCTGTACGTCCGGAGTATCTGATGCACACCACCGTGTTGGCGCTGGGCTACCAGGAGAACTGGTGGCAGATCCTGACGTCGGCGTTCATGCGCAACGCGCTGCTCGGCGGCACACTGGTGGCCCTGGCCGCCGGGCTGATCGGCTACTTCATCGTGGTGCGCAACAGTGCCTTCGCCGCACATGCGTTGGCGCACATCGGTTTTCCCGGCGCCACCGGAGCGGTGCTGCTGGGCCTGCCGGTCACTGTGGGGCTGGCGACCTTCTGCATCGGGGGCGCGCTGGTGATCGGCGCGCTGGGCAAACGCGCCGACGAGCGGGAGGTGGCCACCGGCACGGTACTGGCCGCGGCCACGGGGCTGGGGCTGTTCTTCAGTTCGCAGGCCACGAAGAGCAGCAGCACCGTCACCAACGTGTTGTTCGGGAATCTGCTCGCGGTGACCCATGAGCAGCTGGTCTCGTTCGGGGTGGCGGTGCTGGTGCTGGCCGTCGTCGTCGCGTTCGTCTACCGGCCGCTGTTGTTCGCCTCGATCAACGCCGAGGTCGCCGAGGCCAAGGGTGTCCCGGTGCGGGTGCTGTCGGTGGTGTTCATGGCGCTGCTCGGGTTGGCGGTGACGATGGCGGTCCAGGCGGTCGGCACCTTGTTGCTGTTCGCGCTGGTCGTGACGCCTGCGGCCACCGCGATCATGCTGGTGGCCCGGCCCGGACTGGCCATGCTGGTCTCCACGCTGCTGGCGGTGTTCTCGGTGTGGGCGGGGCTGGCACTGTCGGCCATGTTCAACGTTCCGCCGAGCTTCGTCATCGTCACGATCGTCAGCGCCATCTGGTTGGTGGTGTGGGCGATCGCGCAGCGAACCGGAACGGATCGGCGAATCGCGCCGCCACACGGCGCTTCCGGGCTGCCCGTCCACTAACCTCGGAGAGCATGTCCAGAAGCCCGGCGCCCAGGCGACGGGCCACCCTGGCCTCGTTGGCCGCCGAACTGAAGGTTTCGCGCACCACGATCTCCAATGCCTACAACCGTCCAGACCAGCTCTCCACCGAACTCCGGGAGCGGGTGCTGGCCGCCGCCAAGGAGATGGGGTACCCCGGGCCGGACCCGGTGGCGCGGTCGCTGCGCACCCGCAAGGCCGGTGCCGTCGGGCTGATGATCACCGAACCGCTGCATTACTCGTTCAGCGATCCAGCCGCCCTGGATTTCGTTGCCGGGCTTGCCGAGTCATGCGAAGAGGCGGGCCAAGGCCTGTTGCTGGTGGCCGCCGGACCCAACCGGAGCGTCGCTGACGGCACGGCCGCGGTGCTGTCGGCGGGGGTGGACGGGTTCGTCATCTATTCGGCCTCCGACGACGACCCCTACCTGCCGGTGGTGCTGCAGCGGCACCTGCCGGTCGTCGTCGTCGACCAGCCCAAGGATGTGCCGGGCAGTTCCCGGGTGTGCATCGACGACCGCGCCGCCATGCGCCAGCTCGCCGAACACGTTGTGGGACTTGGCCACCGCGAGATCGGCCTGTTGACCATGCGGCTGGGCCGGGACTGGCCGCACGAACATCGCACCCCCGCGGTGGCCCAGCCGCAGCGGCTGAACTCCCCCCATTTCCACGTCCAGCGCGAACGCGCACACGGCGTCTTCGACGCGATGAAGGCGGCCGGGCTGGATCCGGCGTCGGTCACCGTCGTGGAGAGCTATGACCACGGGCCCGCTTCCGGCGGGCAGGCCGCGGAGGTGGCGCTGGCCCGCAATCCGCGCATCACGGCGCTGATGTGCACCGCCGACGTGCTGGCGCTCTCAGCCATGGATTCCCTTCGGGCGCGCGGCATCTATGTGCCGGGCCAGATGACGGTGACGGGTTTCGACGGGGTGCCCGAGGCTTTGCGTCGCGGCCTGACCACGGTGGCGCAGCCCAGCATGGAGAAGGGCCGGCGCGCGGGGCGCTTGTTGCACAATCCACCGCGGTCGGGCTTGCCGGTCATCGACATGCTGGCCACCGAACTGATGCGCGGACGCACCGCGGGCCCGCCCGCCTGATCAGCGGCGCGCGGCCACCAGGAAGCGCAGCACCTCGGCGACATCCTCGGGAGCCGGGACGCGGTAGCGGGCCAGGGTGTCACCCGGGCCGACCTTGACCCCGACATCGGTCTCGCGCAGGCGGCGGAACGCCTTCTCGTCGGTGACGTCGTCACCGAGGAACACCACGGCGGTGGCATCGTGTCGTCGGCGCAATTCGTCGACGGCCTCGCCCTTGTCGGTGACGATCACCGCGAACTCCAGTACCGCCTTGCCCGCGGTGAGGTGCGCGTCCCAGGATCCGGCGGCGGCCCGGGCCGCCTCGAGCGCCGCGTCGCCGTCGGCCGGATCGGCATTGCGGACGTGCAGGGCGACGCTGGCCGGTTTCGTCTCGACGGTCACGCCGGGCCGGCCGGCGGCGATATCGCGCAGCGCGGCCGTGATGGTGGCCAGCAGGTCGGTGTCGATATCGCGGACGAAGCCGGTGTCGAATTCCGCGCCGTGGCTGCCGACCAGCGCCACGCTGTCGGGCATGCCCGACAACTCCCGCAGCACGTCCCTGGCGCGACCGGAGATCAGCGCGGCTGTGGTGTCGGGCAGCGTCGACAGGGTGATCAGGGCTTCGGCGGCTGCGGGTAGTGGCCTTGCGTCGGCGGGGTTGTTGACGATCGGCGCCAGCGTGCCGTCGAAATCGGAGGTGACCAGCAGGCGTGGAGTCTGGGCAATAGCAGTCAGCGCGTGCTGCAGGTCATCCACGCTGGGTCACACTCCCGTCGCTTCGCTCGCCCTGTCAAACCTTAGATTGTTCCCCGTCCCCGATGAGCAACCGGACCGCCAGGTCCAGGCGTTTGCTGACGTCGGTGGCCGAGGCGCGCCGGGTCAGCCACGCCAGCAGGTTCGACAGCCACACGTCGGAGATGACCCGGGCGATGT
Organism: Mycolicibacterium sp. J2; assembly: GCF_026240945.1. Lineage (GTDB taxonomy): Bacteria > Actinomycetota > Actinomycetes > Mycobacteriales > Mycobacteriaceae > Mycobacterium. The sequence continues at coordinate 16,540 of NZ_JAPFPY010000029.1, read as the reverse complement.
GGTACTGGTCTTCGGTCGGTTCGCCGTCGCTCATGGCGCGGGCGAACATCGAGTCCATCAGCTTGCCGACGTGATCGACTTCACCCGCGGCCGACGCGTCGGCGAACACGAACGCCCGGGTCATGGCCTCGGTGAGCAGTGGGTTGCGCTGCATCGACCGGTTGAGTCGGCCGACCATCATGTTCAGCCGCTGGTACGGCGTGCCGCCGGTGAGCGAGGCGCGGTCGGTCTTGGCGTCGATGCGCTCGAATTCCCGGCCGAGTGCCGACACCAGCAGGTGCACCTTGGACGGGAAGTACCGGTAAAGGGTGCCGACAGCGACGTCGGCCCGTTCGGCGACGGCGCGCATCTGGACCGCCTCGTAACCACCTTTGGACGCGATGGCCAGGGTGGCGTCGAGGATGCGCTTGCGGCGCTCGCGCTGCGCTTCGGATCCCAGTTCGGATTCGGCGAGGACGGCCACTGTCGTCACCTGACGGGGTGAGTCAGAACCCGGTCCGGGCTGTGCTGGTGACGACATTCGGTGAGCTGCTCCTTGGTAGTGCGTTCTTGACAAAAAAGATACGCATGTCGACAGCTAATTTCCCACCTCCGAGCACCCGGCACAAGCGGCGTGTCCTGCCGTGATGGCGGTCGACTTGACGTTCGAACGCTGGCACTATTAGAACACGTTCTAGTGGGAAGCGTGGCCTTCTCACCCAATGTGAGGAGACGCCGGTGTCCGTGTTGTCGTCCAGGGCCGACACGTCCGAACAGTTTGCCGCCCGGGAACTGGTCAGGAGCTGGGCGGCCAGTTCCGACTCGATCACCGCGGTGCGCGATGTGGAACTGGGCGACCCGGACGCCTGGCGGGGTCCCTACGACGGTTTCGCGCAACTAGGGGCCTTCGGTGTCGCGGTCCCCGAGGAGCACGGCGGCGCAGGCAGCGGTATCGAGGATCTGCTCGGCATGATCGACGAGGCGGCCGCCGCCCTGGTCCCCGGCCCGGTTGCGACGACGGCGCTGGCGACCCTGGTGGTCGACGACCCGGCGGTCCTGGAGGCGCTCGCCGCCGGCGAGCGCAGCGCCGGCCTGGCCGTGGAATCCGACATCACGTTCGACGGCAACACCGCGTCGGGATCGGCGAAATGGGTGCTCGGGGCGGACGCGTCGGGTGTCTTGCTGCTGCCCGCCGGCGCGGTCTGGATTCTGCTCGACGCCGCCGCCGACGGGGTGCGCGTCGAGACCCTGGAGGCCACCGACTTCTCCCGTCCGCTGGCTCGTGTCACGCTGACAGACGCGCCCGCGCACCAGGTTTCGGCGCCCGCGCAGCGCGTGCAGGACCTGGTGGCCACCGTGCTCGCCGCCGAGGCGGCCGGGCTGGCCCGGTGGTTGTTGCAGACCGCGACCGAGTACGCCAAGGTGCGCGAACAGTTCGGTAAACCGATCGGCAGCTTCCAGGCCGTCAAGCACATGTGCGCCGAGATGCTGCTCCGCAGCCAGCAGGCCGCCGTCGCCGCCGCCGATGCGGCCGCCGCTGCCGACGATCCCGACGGCAGCCAGCTCTCCATCGCCGCGGCTGTCGCCGCCGCGGTCGGCATCGAAGCCGCCAAGGAGAACGCCCGCGACTGCATCCAGGTGCTCGGCGGGATCGGTATCACGTGGGAGCACGACGCGCACCTGTACCTGCGCCGCGCCTACGCGTTGTCCCAGTTCCTGGGTGGCCGTTCGCGTTGGCTGCGCCGGACCGCCGAGCTGACCAGGGCGGGCGTGCGGCGCCACCTGCACGTCGACGTGACCGAAGCCGAGGCGGTGCGCGCCGAGATCGCCGCCGCCGTGGCCGATATCGCGGAGCTGCCCGAGGATCAGCGCCAGCGTGCGCTGGCCGAGGCGGGCTTGCTGGCCCCGCACTGGCCCAAGCCCTACGGCCGCAATGCCACGCCCGCAGAGCAATTGGTCATCGACCAGGAACTGGCCGCGGCCCATGTGGCGCGTCCCGACATCTCCATCGGGTGGTGGGCGGCACCGACCATCCTGGCGCACGGCACACCGGAGCAGATCGAGAAGTTCATCCCCGGCACCCTGACCGGGGACATCTACTGGTGCCAGCTGTTCTCCGAGCCGGGTGCCGGATCGGATCTGGCGGCCTTGCGCACCAAGGCCGTTCGCACCGAAGGGGGTTGGCTGCTGACCGGCCAAAAAGTGTGGACGTCCAACGCGCACCGTTCCAACTGGGGGATCTGCCTGGCGCGCACCAACCCGGATGCGCCGAAACACAAGGGCATCACCTACTTCCTCGTCGACATGAGCGCGCCCGGCATCGACATCCGGCCGCTGCGTGAGATCACCGGCGAGGCCCTCTTCAACGAGGTGTTCTTCGACGACCTCTTCGTCCCCGACGAGCAGGTGGTCGGCCCGGTGGACGGTGGCTGGCCGTTGGCCCGCACCACGCTGGCCAACGAGCGGGTGGCCATCGCCACCGGTGGCGCGTTGGACAAGGGCATGGAGCACCTGCTCGCCGTGATCGGTGACCGGGAACTCGACGGTGCCGAGGCGGACCAGCTCGGGACGTTGATCGTTGCGGCACAAGTGGGTTCGCTGCTCGACCAACTCATCGCCCGGATGGCCGTCGGCGGGCACGATCCGGGTGCACCGTCCAGCGTGCGCAAGCTGATCGGGGTGCGCTACCGGCAAAGCCTGTCCGAGACCATCATGGACTCACTCGACGGCGCAGGCATCGTCGACAGCCCCGATGTGCGGTACTTCCTCAACACGCGCTGCCTGTCCATCGCCGGCGGCACCGAGCAGATCCTGCTCACCCTCGCGGGCGAGCGGCTGCTGGGGCTGCCGCGCTGAGGCCTGACTGTCGGAGTCAGTTGAAGGTGGTCTGCGCGCACGCGCTCGGCGTGGTCACGTTCACCCCGCCGAACACCACCTGGATATCCGAGCAGGCGATGAAACCGCCCTTGAGGTTCGGCTGACCGGTGCTCCAATCGGTCTGCACCGAATCGCCGTCCACCGCAAAGCGTTCCATGGGTCCGCCACCGAAGTAGGTCACCGAGACCTGGTAGTCGGAGATGGACTTGTACGCCTTGGACAACACGTTGTCGTGGTTGGCGCCCTTGAGTTCCCGCGGCATCCCGGCGGGGGCGCTGTACCAGGCGTTCTGATACACGTCGCGGTTGGTGCTGCGGATGGTGATGGTCTGCCGGGCCCAGGTGTCTCCGGGCAGCCCGATCGGTCCGTCCGGGGTCAGCAGGTTGGCCTGGGTGTTGAAGAAGCACCGACCTTCGGGTCCCGCGCAGTTGGCCGTGACGTGCATCTCGACGGTGCCGTTCGGCGTCGGTATCGACGTGGTGGCGGTGTTCACCCCGGCCGCTGCCGCCGGGGCTTCGAGTACGCCGAGCGCGGCGACCGAGCATGCGGCCGCGAGCACTCCCAGAAACTTCTTCACGGCTCTCCCTCCGGTCCGCCGAATGTTAGCCCGGGCGCTATTCGTCGTAGGTGACTTCCACGGAATCGGAGGTGGGCAGCGCCTGGCAGGCCAAGATCAGTCCCTCCTGCAGATCCGAGGGTTCCAGCACGTCGTTGATCTCCATCTCGACATCACCGGACTTCTTGACCACGGCACAGGCGCCGCAGTGACCTTCCCGGCACGAGAACGGCGCGTCCAGTCCCTTGTCCAGCAGCACGTCGAGCAGCTTTGCCCGGCGCGGCCACGTCACCTCCTGGGTGGTGCCGTCGAGGGTCACGACGGCGGTAGCCGGCCCTTCATCGCTGTCGTCTTCTTCGATCACGACCGCAGCGAACGGGTCGGAGTCCAGCGATTTGAACACCTCGATGTGAATCCGGTCGGCGCCGACGGCCTTGAGGGCTTCCTCGGCGGCCGCCATGAACGGACCCGGCCCGCAGATGAAGGCGTCGTGTCCGGCGTAGGGGGCCACCAGGCCGGCCAGTGTCGCGGCGCTGGGCAGGCCCTGCACCGTTTCCAACCAGTGCACGACGGTGAGCCGGTCCGGATACTTGGCGGACAGTTCGCGCAGGGTGGCGGCAAAGATCACCGAGTTCTCGTCCCGGTTGGCGTACACCAGCACCACCCGGCCGTTGCCCTCGGACAGCGCCGATTTGCAGATCGCCAGCATCGGGGTGATACCGCTGCCCGCGGCCAGCAGCAGGAAGTCGGTGTCCAGGGTGGCGGGCACGAAAGTGCCCGACGGGGCCAGCACGTGCATGCGCATGCCGGTATGCGCGTTGTCGCACAACCAGTTCGACGCGTAGCCGTCGGCGGTGCGCTTGACCGTGACGGTCAGCTGGTCACCGGTGAACGGCGAGCTGGACAGCGAGTAGCAGCGAGCCACCGAACCGGTGCGGTCACTGGGCACCCGCAAGGTCAGGAACTGGCCGGGGGAGTAGCGCAACCGATCCTGCGGGATGGCTGGATCGTCGGGGCCGTCAGGAACGGAGAACACCAGCGAACGTGCGTCCGCGGTCTCCTCGACGACCCGGGCCACCTGCAATTCGAGCACGTGGTTGCCGAGCGGCTCGTCGGTCACGCTTTGACCCCTCTCCTCACCCAATAACTAGAACAGGTTACAAAAACGAACATGCCCAGGTCCAGCCGCTGAAAGAATGCCCTGCTCGACACAAATCGTAACGTGTTCTAATCTCTGTCTAGTGGTGGATCTCGATCCGGGAGGCATTTCAGTGACGTCCATTGAACAGCGTGACGTGCAGGCGGTTCTCGCCGGCATCGATGATCTGCTGCCGAAGCTGCGCGAACGCGCCCAACAGGCCGAAGACCAGCGCCAGGTGCCGTACGAAACCGTCAACGAACTGGACGAGGTCGGGTTCTTCAAGCTGCTGCAGCCCGAGCAGTGGGGTGGTCTGCAGGCCGACCCGACGTACTTCTACGAGGCGGTCCGCCGGCTGGCCAGCGCGTGCGGCTCGACCGGCTGGATCAGCTCGATCATCGGTGTGCACAACTGGCATCTGGCGCTGTTCGACCAGAAGGCCCAGGACGAGGTGTGGGGCGATGACCCGACCGTCCGGGTGTCCTCGTCGTACGCCCCGATGGGGGCAGGCACCGTGGTCGACGGCGGCTACCTGGTCAGCGGCGCGTGGCAGTGGTCCTCCGGTAGCGAGCACGCCACCTGGGCGTTTCTCGGCGGTCCGGTGATCAAGGATGGTCGCCCCGTCGATTTCGGCAGCTTCCTCATCCCGCGTACCGAGTACACGATCGACGACGTGTGGCATGTCGTGGGCCTGAAGGCCACCGGCAGCAACACCGTCGTCGTCAAGGACGTGTTCGTGCCGAAGCACCGCTTCCTGTCCTACAAGGCGATGAACGACGGCACCGCAGGCGGCTACCAGAACAACACCGCGCCGGTGTACAAGATGCCTTGGGGCACCATGCATCCCACCACCATCTCCGCGCCGATCGTCGGAATGGCCTACGGCGCCTACGCCGCCCATGTCGAACATCAGGGCAAGCGGGTACGTGCGGCGTTCGCCGGGGAGAAGTCCAAGGACGACCCGTTCGCCAAGGTGCGGATCGCCGAGGCGGCCAGCGATATCGATGCCGCCTGGCGGCAGTTGATCGGCAATGTGGGCGAGGAGTACGCACTGCTGCAGGCCGGCAAGGAGATTCCGTTCGAGCTGCGCGCTCGCGCCCGCCGCGACCAGGTGCGCGCCACCGCGCGGTCCATCGCCTCGATCGACCTGCTCTTCGAGTCGGCCGGTGCCACCGCGCTGGTGTCCACCGCGCCGTTGCAACGGTTCTGGCGCGATGCGCATGCCGGCCGGGTGCACGCCGCCAACGAGCCCGAGCGCGCCTACCTGATCTTCGGTAACAACGAGTTCGGTCTGCCGCCCGCGGACACCATGGTCTGATGACTGCCATTTCGGAGATCACATTCGAATCGACCTCGCGGTACGCGGATATCGAGGCCGGCGGTCTGGCCATGCGGTTGCACTACCACGAGGCCGGCGATCCGACCTCGCAGACCATCGTGCTGCTGCACGGCGGTGGCCCGGGTGCGTCGAGTTGGTCCAACTTCGGCCGCAATATCGCTGTCCTGGCCGAGCATTACCACGTATTGGCGATCGATCAGCCCGGCTATGGCCTGTCGGACAAGCACACCGAACACGAGCAGTACAACCGGTACAGCGCGAAGGCGGTGCTCGGCCTGCTCGACAAGCTGGAGATCACGGGCCGGGTTCCGCTGCTGGGCAATTCGCTCGGTGGCGGCACCGCGGTGCGCTTCGCGTTGGACTACCCGGACCGCGCGGGCAAGTTGGTGTTGATGGGGCCCGGTGGTCTGTCGGTCAACCTGTTCGCTCCGGATCCCACCGAAGGCGTCAAGGCGCTGGCCAAGTTCAACTACGAGCCGACGCGCGAGAACCTCGAGGCCTTCATCCGCATCATGGTGTTCGACCAGAAGTTGGTCACCCCGGAACTGGTCGAAGAACGCTTCAAGATCGCCAGCACCCCCGAATCCCTGGCCGCCACCCGCGCAATGGGAAAGTCGTTCGCGGGGCCGGATTTCGAGCTCGGCATGATGTGGCGCGAGGTGTACAAGTTGCGCCAGCCGGTGCTGCTGATCTGGGGTCGCGAAGACCGGGTCAACCCACTCGACGGCGCGTTGGTTGCGGTGAAACAGATTCCGCGCGTGCAGTTGCACGTGTTCGGTCAGTGCGGACACTGGGCGCAGGTCGAGAAGTTCGACGAGTTCAACAAGCTCACCATCGATTTCCTTGGGGGTTAACGGATGAGCATCAAGTCGCTGGGATACATGCGTATCGAGTCGACCGATGTGGCGGCATGGCGCGAGTTCGGACTCAAGGTCCTCGGCATGGTCGAGGGTGCTGCCCCTGCCAACGCCACCCCGGGCGCGCTGTACCTGCGGATGGACGAGGTCGCGGCCCGGCTGGTGATCGTGCCGGGAGAGCAAGACCGGTTGCTCATTTCCGGGTGGGAGGTGGCCGATGCGCCGGCTCTGCAGAATCTGCGCGAGACGCTGTCCAAGGCCGGCGTCGGCTTCACCGAAGGCACCCGAGAGGAGAAGTCCGAGCGCCGCGTCGAGGGCCTGATCCGGTTCGACGATCCGGCGGGCAATGTCCTGGAGGCGTTCCACGGTGCCCAGTTCGTCGGCCGTCGATTCGTCAGCCCGTACGGCCACAAGTTCGTCACCGATCAACAGGGTTTGGGGCACGTCGTGCTCACCTGTGACGACGACGCCGCGGCGCAGGCGTTCTACCAAGATGTGCTGGGCTTCCGGCTCCGGGACTCGATGAGCCTGCCGCCGCAGCTGGCCGGCCGCCCGGCCGACGCTGACCCGATCTGGTTGCGGTTCTACGGCTGCAACCCGCGCCACCATGCGCTGGCGTTCATGCCCATGCCCAACCCGACCGGCATCGTGCACCTGATGGTCGAGGTGGAGAACGCCGATGATGTCGGCCTGTGCCTGGACCGTGCGTTGCGTCGCAACGTGAAGATGTCGGCGACGTTGGGCCGGCATACGAACGACAAGATGCTGTCCTTCTACATGAAGACTCCCGGCGGCTTCGACATCGAATTCGGTTGCGAGGGACTCGAAGTCGAAGACGCGAATTGGGTCGCCAGGGAGAGCACCGCGGTGTCGCTGTGGGGCCACGACTTCAGCATCGGTTTCAAGTAGCCCTGCGATGGCTCAGCCGATCGATCCGCGCACATTCCGTAATGTGCTCGGCCAGTTCTGTACCGGCGTCACGGTCATCACGACCACGCTCGACGACGTACCGATCGGGTTCGCCTGTCAGTCGTTTGCGGCATTGTCGCTCGATCCGCCCCTGGTGCTGTTCTGCCCCACCAAGCAGTCCCGGGCCTGGCAGGCGATCGAGGCCAGCGGCCGGTTCTGCGTCAACATGCTGCACGAGAGCCAGCAGCACGTGTCGGCCCAGTTCGGGTCGAAGGCGCCGGACAAGTTCGCCGGAATCGACTGGCACCCCTCCGAACTCGGCTCTCCGGTGATCGACGGATCGCTGGCGCACATCGATTGCACGGTGCACTCTGTCGCCGATGGCGGTGACCATTTCGTGGTCTTCGGTGCAGTCCAGTCGATGTCGGAACCGCACGCCTTGAAGCCACGCCCGCTGCTGTTCTACCGGGGTGAATACACAGGTATCGAACCGGACAAGAACACTCCGGCGCAGTGGCGCGACGATCTGGAGGCGTTCCTCACCACGACGACCTCGGACACCTGGTTGTGACGGACTCGTTCTAGTCCCCGGTGCGCTGCAGTGTGACGTCGAGTTCGACCTTCGCCGGGCAGTCGCCGGTGTAGTCCTGATACGACTTTCCCGCCAAGCCCAGCAGCGGATCCTGCGGCCCCTGCGGCAGCGGTAGCTCATCGCGCGAGGACTGCCGCACCTTGCCGATCCCGTCGGTGCAATGGGCATCGCCGTCGGGGAAGTTGGCGGTGAAACGTCCGTCGCCGTAGATCATCACGAACAGGTTATGGGTATCGGGACTCGCCATCAGCGAGATACACCGCTCACCGGTGCGCAGGCAGAACGTCGTCGCTTCGTAGGTGTGGGACGGGAAGACCTCACCGGTCTGCGGGTAGGTCTGCGTGTAGACGTAGCTCCCTCGCAGCGCCGCGCCACGGGAGGACTTCAGCGGCGGCTGGGTGGCCGGGTCCGGCGGCTGGGTGGCGTTGTCGGTGCCGCGGGTGGGTGTCAGGTTGACGGCTCGTTTGTTGGCGCACAGGGCGGGCGCGGTGGCCCAGGTGTACTCACCGCCGAGCGAACCATCAATCCGGGACTGCAGTTTCATGATGGTCCAGCCCATGACGTCGACATCGGCGTCGCCGACCTTGCACTTGTCCGGTGCCTCTCGGACCATCAGCCAGTCGCCGCCGACGTAGTCGAACACCAGGGTGTCCCGAGCCGGCTCACCGGGTTTGCGGGGATCGACGACGGCCACCGTGGCGATGCAGCCGCCGCCGTCCTGGCATGCCGAGCGCGCCACCCACGTCTCGGTGCGCGCGGTGCCGGGGACCGGTTTCCCGTCCGGTGTAGCGGTCGGGCCGATATCGACCTTGAAGGTGCCGTCGAGCACCGGGCCGGTTTTCGGCGCGGCGGCCTGCTTGCCGGGCATGCCGACGGTGAACAAGCACGCGGCGAAACCGCCGAGCACGGTGGCGACCAGAGCCGCCGCAGCCAACAATCTCACCAACGTGCGTTGCGCACTCTTGCTCAATGCCATCGCGCTACAGGATGCCATCCCGGAACGCCGTCAGTTGCCGATATGGGTCCCCACGAAGTCGATGACGGTGGCCGCCACCTCACGGTGCACCGTCTCGTTGAGCACATCGTGGTGCGCCCCTGGGAACTCGGCGATGCTCAGCGCCTCGATCTGGTCGGCGTAGGCGCGGACCGGACCCACCGGGGCGATCGGGTCGGCCGTGCCGTGCACGGCCAGGGTGGGCACCGTCAACGCGGGAAGCTCGGTGCCGAACCGGTCCCAGGCCGCGTCCAGTGCGCGCGCCAGCGGCGTGCCATCGGCGTCGGTGAAGGCCAGTGGATCGTTCTCCAGCGAGTCCACGTAGAACGGATCCCCGGACAACCAGCTCGGGTCGAGGTCGAATTCGGAGTCGGTGTCCAATAATTCGGGGATCGGGATCAGCGGGGCGCCCGACACCACCGCGGCCCGGTAGCGGTCCGGCTGTTCCAGCACCCGCAGCAGGGTGACCACCGCCCCGAACGAATGCCCGGCCGCGATCAACGGCAGCCCGGGCTGGTCCCGTTCGACGATCTCGGTCAACCGCTCGCCGAGGGCGGAGCTGTCGGCCAAGGTGCCGAAGTTCCCGCGCGGCCCCGGGCTCAGTCCGTGCCCGAGTTGATCCACCGCCCACAGGTCGATCCCGGCCGCGTTGAGCGTGAAGCCGTACCGGTGGTACAGGCCGGTGTGCTCACCGAACCCATGAAGGAAGACGACGGCGGCGCGCGGATCGGTTGTCGCCCAGTGCCGGTAGTACGCCCTGGTGTCGCCGGACTCGAGGAATGGCATGACACCACTGCAGCAGGTGGGGCCGGGTGAGGACAAGCATTTCGCTCACCGCGCACCGAGCAGGACATCGCGCTGGGCGCTCACCTGTTCGCGCAGCGCCTCGACGACGGCGGACACCTCGGGTCTGCGCAGCGTCTCGGCGTGGCTCACCAGCCAATAGGACAGGCGGGGCGAGATGGTGTCGGGCAGTACCCGGACCAGATCGGGCCAGCGGTCGGCCATGAAGCACGGCAGCAGGCCCAGTCCGGCCGCGGCGCGGGTGGCCTCGACGTGCACGAAAACATTGGTCGACGAGACCGATTCCCGCATGGTGGGCATGAAGTTGGCGGCCAGGTCCAAGTCGTCGACTTGGAGCATCGAATCGATGAAGTACACCAACGGATGGTCGGCCAATTCGTCGACGGAGGCCGGCGTGCCGTGGTCGGCGAGGTAGGGCCGGGAACCGTAGAGGCCCAGGCTGTAGTCACCGAGCCGGATGGCCAGCGCTCGGCGCACCGTGGGTTCGCCGACCACGACCTCGATGTCGACGCTGGAGCGCTGCAGGCTGGCCCGGCGGGTGGTGGCCACGATCTCGACGGCCACATCGGGGTGCTCGCGCTGCACCTGGGCGGCAGCCGGCGCGGCGATATAGGCGCTGAATCCGTCGGTCGCCGAGATCCGCACGACACCGGCGAGGCGGGGTGGGCGTCCGGGTGTGCTGCCCACCGAATGCACCGCCGCTTCGACGGCTTCGGCGGCGACGAGGACGGCACGGCCGCGGTCGGTGAGTTCCCAGCTGCTGCCCACGCGCACCAGCACCCGCGCTCCGATGGCTTGTTCGAGAGCGGCGATGCGCCGCGAGATGGTGGTGTGGTTGATGCCCAACTGCTCGGCAGCGGTGACATAGCGGCCGGTCCGGCCGACAGCCAGCAGGATCAGCATGTCATCGGCGCTCGGCGCGGTCATATCTGCATTTTTGCAGAGCAGGACTGCGCTTCTCGTCATTGTGAAGGCCTAAGCCTGCATGAATACTCATCAGCGTGTGTGCTGCCGATCACAGTTCCTTCACGCCCGCCGGCCTCAAACGCGTCGTCACCGCCTCCATGGCGGGCACCGTCGTCGAGTGGTACGAGTTCTTCCTCTACGGCACCGCCGCGACGTTGGTGTTCAGCAAGGTGTTCTTCGCCCAGACCGGCAGTGAACTCGACGCCATCTTCGCGGCCTTCGTCACCTATGCGGTGGGTTTCGTGGCGCGCCCGCTGGGCGGCATCGTCTTCGGTCATTACGGCGACAAGTACGGCCGCAAGAAGCTGTTGCAGTTCTCGCTGTTGCTGGTCGGCGCCGCGACCTTCCTGATGGGGTGCCTGCCGACGTTCGGGCAGATCGGCTATTGGGCACCGGCGTTGTTGGTCGTGCTGCGGTTCGTCCAGGGCTTCGCGGTGGGCGGTGAATGGGGCGGGGCCGTGCTGCTGGTCGCCGAACACAGCCCCGACCGCAGCCGCGGGTTCTGGGCCAGCTGGCCCCAGGCCGGTGTGCCTGTCGGCAACATGCTCGCCACCATCGTGCTGATCGTGCTCACCTCGACACTGTCTGACGCGGCTTTCCTGTCCTGGGGTTGGCGGGTGGCGTTCTGGCTGTCGGCGGTGGTGGTGCTGATCGGTTACTACATCCGCACCAAGGTCACCGATGCGCCGATTTTCGTTGCCGCCCAACGGGAAGCAGAGGAACTGAAGGAGTCGTCGTTCAGCGCCGTCGAGGTGCTGCGTCGCTACCCGCGCGGCGTCCTGACCGCCATGGGGCTGCGGTTCGGGGAGAACATCATGTACTACCTGGTGGTCACGTTCTCCATCACCTACCTGAAGGTGCATGCGCACGCCGACACCGGGTCCATCCTGCGCTGGTTGCTGGTCGCGCATGCCGTGCATTTCGTCGCGATCCCGCTCGTCGGCAGACTGTCCGACCGGATCGGGCGGCGCCCGGTGTACCTGGTCGGCGCGGTGTCCACCGGCACCTGGGGCTTTTTCGCCTTCCCGATGATGGACAGCCAGAACCACCTGGTGATCATGGCGGCGGTGGTGATCGGTCTGCTGTTCCACGCGTTCATGTACGCGCCGCAGCCGGCGATGATGGCCGAGATGTTTCCCACCCGGATGCGCTATTCCGGTGTCTCCCTGGGTTATCAGGTGACCGCGATCGTGGCGGGATCGCTGGCGCCGATCATCGCGGTACGGCTGTTGGAGGACTTCCATTCATCGGTGCCCATCGCCGTCTATCTGGCCGGGGCGTCGGTGATCACCCTGGTCGCCGTGTACTTTGCCAGGGAGACCAAGGGTATCGACCTGGCCGATGTCGATCGCGCCGACGCGAAAGCGGTTGCGGCGTGAGCGATCTGACCGGGCGCACCGCATTGGTCACCGGTGGGGCGAGCGGTATCGGAGCCGCCTGCGCGCGGGCGCTTGCCGCGCGTGGTGCGCAGGTCACCGTCGCCGACCGCGACGGTGCCGGCGCCGCCGAGCTGGCCCGCGAGATCGGGGGTACGGCCTGGGCAGTAGACCTGCTGGACGCGGCTGCCCTGGAAGATCTGCGGCTGCAGACCGACATCCTGGTCAACAATGCCGGGGTGCAGCGGGTTGCGCCGATCCAGGAGTTCGCACCCGCCGATTTCCGCACCATCCTCACCTTGATGGCCGAGGTGCCGTTCCTGCTTGTCCGCGCGGCCCTGCCGCACATGTACGCGAACGGATTCGGCAGGGTGATCAACCTGTCGTCGGTGCACGGGCTGCGCGCCTCGGAGTACAAGGTGGCCTATGTGATGGCCAAGCATGCCCTGGAGGGCCTGTCCAAGGTCACCGCGCTGGAGGGCGGCCCGCACGGTGTCACCAGCAACTGTGTGAACCCCGGCTATGTCCGTACCGCCTTGGTGGACAAGCAGATCGGCGATCAGGCCCGTACGCACGGCGTGGACGAACAGCAGGTGCTGGAGCAGATCCTGTTGAAGGAGAGCGCCATCAAGCGACTGGTGGAACCGGCGGAGGTGGCCGATCTGGTCGCTTGGCTGGCGTCGCCGAGCGCGGGCATGGTGACCGGCGCGTCCTACACCATGGACGGCGGATGGAGCGCGCGGTGATCGGAGCGACGCAACCGTGACATATTCTCCCCAGGTGACGACGCCGCAGTGGGAACCGACCCCGGCCGGGATCGAGGCAGCCCGGATCACCGATTTCGCGCGATTCGCCGGCCGGCCCGGTGACTATCCCGCGCTGTGGCAATGGTCGGTCGACGAGCCCGCCGAGTTCTGGGGCACGCTCTGGCGATACTTCGATCTGGGCGATATCGCCGGCGAGGTGTTGGCCGGCTCGGATATGCCCGGCGCGCAATGGTTCCCGGGCACGTCGCTGAACTATGTCGATCAGATCGTTCGGCAGGCGCGCACGGACCGCCCCGCCATCCTCTGCATCGGCGAGGGTGTCGCCGACACCGAACTTTCCTGGACGGAGTTGCTGGGCCGCACGGCGGCGTTCGCGGCCACCCTACGCGATCTCGGTGTCCGGCCCGGTGATCGAGTGGTCGGGTATCTGCCGAATATCGCCGAGGCCGTCATCGCCTTCCTCGGCACGGCCAGCATCGGTGCCGTGTGGAGTGCGTGCGGCCAGGACTACTCGGCCAAGGCCGCCCTGGACCGGCTGGGCCAGCTCGAGCCGGTGGTGTTGGTGGCGGCCGACGGTTACCGGTTCGGCGGCAAGGTGCACGACAAGAGTGCCGATGTGTCCGAACTGCGGGCCGGCCTACCTACCCTCAAGGCGACCGTGGCTGTTTCGCGGCTGGCTCCGGTGCCCGCCGGGTGCCTGGACTGGGCGCAGGCCAGCGCGCCTGGCACCGAAGAGCTGGTGACCACCGCCGTGGACTTCGACCATCCGCTCTGGATGCTGTTCTCCTCGGGGACGACCGGCTTGCCCAAGGGCATCATCCACGGACACGGTGGGGTGCTCGTCGAGCATCTCAAAGCCGTTGCCCTGCAGAGCGATATCGGACCCAGTGACACTTTCTTCTGGTTCACCAGCCCCAGCTGGATGATGTGGAACTTTCAGGTTGCCGGGCTGCTCACGGGCGCCACCATCGTCTGTTACGACGGCAGCCCGTCGCACCCCACGCCAGATGCGCTGTGGCAGATCGCCGCTCGGCTCCGGGTCACCGTGCTGGGCACCAGCCCCGGGTATGTGCTCAGCTGCGTCAAGGCCGGCTCGGTACCGCGCAGCGACCATGATCTGTCGGCGTTGCGTACGGTCGGGATCACCGGTTCGTCGCTGCCAGCGTCGACGTCGTTGTGGATGCGCGACAACCTGGGTGAGCGGGTGCAGGTGGCCTCGATCAGTGGCGGCACCGATGTGGTGTCGGCGTTCGCCGGTGGCGCCCCGACGGTGCCGGTGTGGGCGGGCGAGTTGTCCGCGCCGTATCTGGGGGTGGCGCTGGACGCGTGGGACGAAACCGGCCACCCGGTGCGTGGCGAGGTGGGCGAGTTGGTGGTGACCAAACCCTTGCCCTCCATGCCGGTGGCGTTCTGGAACGACCCGGACGGCGTCCGGTACCGCGACGCCTATTTCGCGATGTACCCCGGGGTGTGGCGGCACGGTGACTGGATCACCATCACCGATCACGGCAGCGTCATCGTGCACGGCAGGTCGGATTCCACACTCAACAGGCACGGGATCCGGATGGGCAGTGCTGACATCTATCAGTCGGTGGAGCGTCTGCCCGAGATCGCCGAGGCCATGGTGATCGGCATCGAGCAACCCGATGGCGGGTATTGGATGCCGCTGTTCGTGGTCCTGGCCGAGGGTGTCGAACTCGACGATGCGTTGGTGCGCAAGGTGAAAGAGACCATCCGCTCCGAGGTGTCGCCCCGGCATGTGCCCGACGAGATCATCGTGGCGCCAGGGATTCCGCACACCAGGACCGGCAAGAAACTCGAGGTGCCCGTCAAGAAGTTGTTCCAGGGCGCCGACGCGGCGAAAGTTGTCGAACGCAGCGCCGTCGACAACCCCGACCTGCTGGATTGGTACGTCACGCAGCGTCGAACATGACCAGATCGGCACTGAGCCGGCCCTCGGTGATGCTGATCCGTCTTCGGATCGGCGGCCCCGGTAGTGGCGGGGCGATCGACTGGTAGACGGCTCCGGTCGGAGTGCTGAAGTCCGCTCGGTGGCGACCGTCCCGCTCCGTCGTGCGCACCCGCCAGCCGGGGGCTTCCTTGGCATAGTTGCACGCCTCGCAGACACCGAGTCCGTTGACCGCGCTGGTTCGGCCGGACTCACGGTGCGGTTGCGCGTGATCGTGGTGACGGATCGGGGCGTCGCAATACGGGGTGCGGCAGGTTTGATCACGCAACCCGATGAGGGTGGCCAGCCCTTTGGGGAAGATCCGCGAGCGTGATTCCATCGCGACGAGCTGCCCACTGTCGGGGTGCCGGTAGAGGCGACGCAGCGTGGCCCTGGCGGTTTTGTCCGTCGCCGCGTCACCGACGGTCTTGCACGCGAATCCGGCTGGCACCGGGCCGTAACCGTCCAACCAACCGGGCTCGTCGTCGTCCCCGGCCAAGGTGGTATCCGCCATCACCAGGTTGAGGGCGACGGGGACGGGTGCGTCGGCGGGGCGCCCGGTGACACGCTCGACCACCGTGTCGGCCATCACCTGGCCGCGGGAGCGCCCGTCGAAGGTGGTATCCGCCTCTCGTTTGAGGCTGGCGTACACCGCCACTCCCTGCGCGACGGGCAACAACACCGTCACATAGGTCATGGTGTCCGGTGCCGGGCGAATCCACACGCCTCGCTCCTCGGCCGCCTTGGCATTGCGTTCGACCACGGCTTCCGTGTCCAGGCGCACGGTGATCTTCTTCGCCTCGGCCGCGATCCGCTTGTCGCCCCAGCCTTCGAGCTTGGATGCATCACTGCACAACTCGGCATCGAGCTGTCTGCGGTGCTCGACCGACAGACAGGCAGATTCACGCACGATCAGCGTCGCGCGCCATTCGGTGAGCACCCCGCGTTCCAGTGCCGCCAAGGTATGCGGCAGCTCGCGCACCAGGGCCGTCGCCAGCCCGAGATGCTGGCCGCCACGCTTGGGGGCGACGCGACGGGCAAGGGCCACTTCGCCGGCCAGCCCGCGACCGCGCTTCTTCTTCGGTACGCCCGAGGCCATTTCCGCCGCATGGCGCTTCGTTGCCCAGGCCTCCGTTGCACGCGCCTGCGCCGCGGCGGTGGCCGCTTTCAACCGTTCGAACTGCTCGACGAGCCCACGCAGCGTCGCCTCGTCGGCATCGGCGTACGCATCGACACCGAAGTCGAAGTCGAACAAGCTTTCGAACATGGCTTGACTGTACGCCCGCCGTACGACATTTAGCCTTGGTGTGGGTCCGCGGGCGGGCCGAACGTCCGACCGGGACACTCCGGTGATCCCTGAATTTTGAGTGGTCGCCCGCGGTCCCGGTGTCTGGTCGAGCGGTGTCCTTGTTCGGGAACTTGGAGCCAGCCGATGGGC
>NZ_JAPFPY010000028.1 GCF_026240945.1 Mycolicibacterium sp. J2 | reverse complement strand
CACTGACTCAAACTTTCTGTCAGGGTCGCCGGAGAATGATGGTGACACGTCCCAGAAGGAGTGTCAGATGGCCAGATCGCGGAAGGTGAAAGTCAGCGCCGAGGAGAAGACCCGTTTGGTTTTGGCGGTGTTGGCCGGCGAGATGTCGGGTGCCGAAGCGGCCCGGCGATGTGGAGTGTCACCGGGGCAGGTGCTCAAGTGGAAGTACCAGTTCCTCGAGGCCGGTGCTGAGCGGATGCAGGAGGTGCCCAGCGGCGCCGCGCACGGGGCTGGTAGCCCTGAGCAACGTCGGCTGCGCCTGGAGAACGACGAGCTCAAGCTCGCCTTGGCCGAGGCGACGGTGCAGCTGCGCATCTGGCAACGCGGAGCAGCTCTGGCCGACCAGGTCCCTTCCAAGACCTCGAAACCCTAAGAGAGGCAGCGAAACTGCCGGTTTCGAGGTTCGCGCCGTTAGCCGGCATCCCGGAGCGGACCTATCGACGCCGGCTGGCGCGTCTGCGAGCCGGTAACCCCGACAAGGGTCCGTGGCCAGCACCGGTGGTCGACCAGATCGAGGCCAGGGCGGCCAAGTACGCCGAAGGATGGCCGGCCTGGGGCTACCGCAAGATCGCGGCCCTGATGCGCGCCGACGGATACGAGGTCACCAACTCCTCAGTCCAGCGAGCGCTGCGTCGTCGAGGCCTGTTACTACCCCAGGGGTTTCGAGCCGACCGCAAATCCTGGGCAGCACTGCGTCGACGCGTCTTCCACGATCCACCCACCGAACGTAACCGGGTCTGGCAGACCGACTTCTCCGAGTTCGAGACCGCCCACGGTGGGATCTGGCGCATCAGCGCTGTCATCGACTACGTCACCAAATACTGCCTGGCCATCACGGTGAGCCCGACCGGCCGGGGTCGCGACGCCGTGCACTGTGTACGCCTGGCCGTCGAGGAAGCCACCCGCGTACTCAACCTGGCCGACCTCCGGATCGACCGAGGCGACATGGACGTCCTCGACGCCGAAGAAAACATCATCGGCACAGCACCGGCCCCCATCGCGCTGGTCTCCGACAACGGGCCCTGCTACCGCGGGAAAGACTTCCAAATCCTCTTCGCCGGCCACGACCCCCTCCTGCGCCACATCCGCACCCGAATCAAATCACCACAGACCAACGGCGTCATCGAACGGTTCTTCGGCACGCTGAAATACGAGCACCTATTTCGCGGCTACATCGGCGACGGCGATGCCCTCGACATGGAAGCCCACCGCTTCCGCATCATCTACAACACCATCCGACCCCACCAAGCACTAGCAGACCACACCCCCAAACAGGCCTACCTCGCCAACAAAAACCTGCCACATTCTTGACTCAAGACAAGGTTGTGGTCGATCTGATCGCGGTGCTCGACACACTGTCGGGCGCCTCCTTCGACGACGCCTCGATCACCGAACTGCTGGACATCCAGACCGCGCTGGAACAGGTGTACCGCCGGATTCCGGCGGTTCAGCATCGGGTGATGGCGGCGCTCAAAGCCCAAGCGGGCCCGGCCGATCTGGGGGCGCGCAGCTGGGCCGACGCGCTGGGGATCCGGTTGCGCCTGTCGAACAAGGAAGCCCACCGCCGCCTGACCGAAGGTGAACTGCTCGCCCCGCGCCGCTCGGTGACCGGCCAGTTGCTGGATCCGGTGTACCCGGCGACCTCGGCAGCCCAGGCCCGCGGTCAGATCGGCGCCGAACACATCCGGATCATCACCAAGACTCTGAAGAAGCTCCCGGCAGGAGTGGACGAGCCGACCCGCGCCGACGCGGAGGCCCAGCTGGCCGCCTACGCCACGGCGCACGACCCCGACACCCTGCGCCGGCTGGCCAAACACCTGCTGGAGGTCGTCGACCCCGACGGTCCCGAACCCAACGACGATGACACCGCCGCGCGCCGCGAGGATCGTCGCAGCTTCGTGCTGGGCCCCCAAGACGAGGATGGAAACAGCGATTTCCACGGCACCATCACCCCGGAGGGCCGGGCCTACCTGGAACCGATGCTGGGCAAGCTGGCCGGTCCGGGGATGTGCAATCCCGAGGACGAGATCCCGTGTACGAAGGGCACCCCGTCGCAGGAGGCGATCGATGCCGACACCCGGACGTTGGGGCAGCGTCAGCATGACGCGCTGGTCACCGTGGCACGCAACGCGCTGGCATCGGGGGAGTTGGGGCAGCACAACGGGTTGCCGGTGACGGTGGTGCTCGGAGCCAAGATGGCCGAATTCGAGGAGGTCACCGGGCAGGCGGTAACCGCGGGTGGGTCTCGGGTGCCGATGCGCGATGTCCTTCGGATGGCCGCCCACGCGTGGTGGTGTTTGGCGGTGTTCGACGACGTGACCGGGCAGCCATTGCATTTCGGGCGGACCCGGCGCTGCGCCAGCCCGGACCAGCGTCTGGTGTTGACCTATCGGCAGCGCGGGTGCACGTTCCCGGGCTGCCGGGTGCCCGCCTACGGCTGCCAGGCCCACCACGCGAAGAGCGACTTCGCCCGCGACGGGCAGACCGACATCGAGGAACTTGTGCTGGCCTGCGGCCCGCACAACCGACTCGTCGGCGACGGTGGCTGGACCACCGTCATCGGCAACGACGGTTCCGTCGAATGGATCCCGCCCCCGGCCCTGGACACCGGCCAGGCCCGCACCAACACCTACCACCACCCCGAAGTCATCATGGGTGACAAAAACCCCGGCCGGACGCCCAGACCGGACGCACCGCCGGGAACGGCCGCGTGATCGGCCCGCCTCTACCTCAGCCTTGATCCGGTTGAGGGTGGCGGTGACCCGAAGCTTGCATCGGCGCGATCCTAGTCAGCCAGGGCCGTTCGCCAAGCGGCCAGTTTGTCGGCGTAGCGCATGGTCTGGGCCGGGCTGGTTGACGGCAGCCGTCGCGCGGGGATATCCGGAGTGCCGATCAGGCGCCGATAGTTGGTCTCGGCGGCCGCCCCGTTGAACACCATCCGTTCGATCGTCGGGTGGCGTTCCAGGAACGTGGCGAAGTCGTTGGGCACCATGCTCTCGGGTCGCACCGCCGAGTCGAGACTGCCCTGGCGCACACACGAGCGCAGTACATCCCACACCGCGATGCCGTGCTCCAACAGCGCCGCGACCCGGGTGGGGTAGGGCGCCTGCGCGTCGAAGCCGACGACCTCGGCGGTGATCCGCCAGAACGCGTTGCGCGGGTTGCCGTAATACTCACCGGAGGCCAGTGACATCACGCTGGGCATGTTGCCGCAGATCAGCAGCCTGGCGCCGGGCCCGATCAGCGGCGGCAGCCCGAGCAGCACGTCGGTCATTCCCCAGACTGTCGCATACCGCTACCTTGACGTCGTGGACTCCCCAGATTTCGCCGACCTGCTCGACGGCCTCGAGGGCGACGCGCGCGCCGAACGGGCCGAGCTGATCCCGTGGTTGTTGGAGCGTGGTATCACCGTCGAACAGATCCGGGATTCCTACGCGCCGCTGCTGTTGGTGTCCCGGCGGGTGCTCGGTGACGACGGCCGGCTGGTCTCGGCACGGCAGATCAGCCAAACGTACGGCGTGCATCCGGACCTGGTCGGTCATATCCAACGAGCCATCGGGGTGCCGCAGTCCGACGATCCGGACGCGCCCGTGCATCCCGCCGTCGATGCCGAGGTGTTCACCTACGTCAAGCGGTTCGTCGACCTGGGTTTCGACGAGGAGCGGATCGTCGCGGTGGTCCGGGTGATCGCCGACGGTTTGGCCAAAACCGCTGAGGCGCTGAGGTTTACGGCCTTGTCGGAGATGATGGCGGCTGGCGGTGCCACCGAACTGGATATCGCCAAATCGTCGGAGCAGCTGCTGCTGTCGGCTCAGCCGTTGCTCGGTCCCATGATCCAGGACATGCTGCGGCTGCAGCTGCGGCACACCATGGACACCGAGGCCGTCACCGCGGGGGAGCGTGCCGCCGGCTTGCCGCTGCCCGGCGCCCGTCCGGTGGCGGTCGCGTTCGCCGACCTGGTCGGCTTCACCCGGCTCGGGGAGGCCGTGCCGCCGGAGGAGCTGGAGGACCTCGCCCGCCGGCTGGTCGACCTGACCCGCGACATGGTCGTCCCGCCCGTGCGCTTCGTCAAATCCATCGGCGACGCCGTGATGCTGGTCAGTCCCGATCCCGCACCGCTGCTGTCCATCATGTTGGCGCTGGTCGAGGCCACCGAGGCCGGCGACGACTTCCTGCGCCTGCGCGCCGGTGTGGCCACCGGCTTGGCCGTCAACCGCAGCGGCGACTGGTTCGGCAGCCCGGTCAACCTGGCTAGCCGGATCACCGGCGTGGCCAGGCCGGGCTCGGTGCTGGTGTCCGAGGCCGTCCACGACGCCATCGGCGACGACGCCGGGTTCGAGTGGTCCTTCGCCGGCGCGCGGCGCCTCAAGGGCATCAAAGACGAGACCAAACTGTTCCGGGCGCGGTCAACGGACGGGTGAAAAGCGGCGCAGCCGAAGACTGTTCGTCACCACGAACACCGAACTGAATGCCATCGCGGCCCCCGCGATCAGTGGATTCAGCAGACCCAATGCTGCCAGTGGCGACGCGGCGACGTTGTAGGCGAACGCCCAGAACAGATTGCCCTTGATGGTGCGCAGGGTCGCCCGGGACAACCGGATCGCATCGGCGGCTGCCCGCAGGTCACCGCGAACGAGTGTCAGGTCCGATGCCTCGATCGCGACATCGGTGCCGGTGCCCATCGCCAATCCCAGGTCGGCTTGCGCCAATGCCGCGGCGTCGTTCACGCCGTCACCGACCATCGCCACCACCGCACCGTCGGCCTGCAGCCGCTTCACCTCGGCCACCTTGTCCGCGGGCAGCACTTCGGCCACCACCTTATCGATACCGAGTTGCGCCGCAACGGCTTCCGCGGCACCCCGGTTGTCGCCGGTCAGCAGTACCGGGGTCAACCCGAGGGCGCGGAACTGGTCGATCGCCTCGGCGGCGGTGTCCTTGATGGTGTCCGAGACGATGATCACCGCGCGGATGTCCCCGTCGGCGGAGAACCAGACCGGTGTCCGGCCCTCGGCCTCGGCAGCCTCGGCCACCGCGCGCAGTTCCGTGGGCACGGGCAGCCCCAGCCAGGAGGCCCGCCCCGCGGCGACGGTCCGGCCCTCGACCTCGCCGGACACCCCGAGCCCACCGTGATTCTCGAACCCGGTCACCGTCGGCAACGCAGCACCGGCGTACTCGGCGATCGCCCTGGCGATCGGGTGTTCCGAGGCATGCTCCAAAGCGCCTGCCAGCCGGACGATCTCGGCGTCGGATTCGCCGGCGGTGACATGCACGCCGACCACCGACATCTGGCCGGTGGTCACCGTTCCGGTCTTATCGAGCACCACCGTATCCACGCGGCGGGTTGACTCCAGCACCTGCGGCCCTTTGATCAGGATGCCGAGCTGGGCGCCCCGGCCGGTGCCCACCAGCAGCGCAGTCGGCGTTGCCAAGCCCAGTGCGCACGGGCACGCGATGATCAGCACCGCGACGGCCGCGGTGAACGCTGCGGCCACCGAGTGCCCGGTGAGCAGCCACCCGGCCAGCGTCAGTACCGCCAAACCGAAGACGATCGGCACGAAGATCGCCGAGACCCGATCGGCCAGCCGCTGCACCTCGGCCTTACCGCTCTGGGCCTCGCTGACCAGGCGAGCCATCTGCGCCAGCTGGGTGTCGGCGCCGACGTGCGTGGCCCGCACCTCGAGGCGGCCGCCGACATTGACGGTGGCACCGACCACCGTGTCGCCGGGACCGACCTCGACGGGCACCGGTTCTCCGGTGAGCATGGCGGCGTCGACGGCCGACGTACCGGCCGTGACGGTGCCGTCGGTGGCGATCTTCTCCCCGGGCCGCACCACGAACACGTCACCGACGGCCAGCTGGGCGATCGGGATCCGCACCTCGCCGTCGGTGTTCCCCATTGCCCCGGTGCCTTTCCCCGTCGCTTCGCTCGCCCCGGTGCGGATGACCGCGACATCCTTGGCGCCCATATCCAGCAGCGCCCGCAGGGCGGCACCGGACTTGCGCTTGGCTCGCGCCTCGAAATACCGCCCGGTGAGCAGGAACGTGGTGACGGCCGCAGCGACCTCCAGGTACAGGTGCGGCGCTCCGCCGCGAGACACCCACTCGAAGGGCATCTTCATACCGGGCATCCCGGCGTGGGTGAAGAACAGCGCCCACACCGACCACAGATAGGCCGCGGTGACGCCGACCGAGATCAGCGTGTCCATGGTCGCCGCGCCGTGCCGCACGTTCGTCCAGGCCGCGCGGTGGAAGGGCCACGCGCCCCACACCACCACCGGCGAGGCCAGGGTGAAGGCCAGCCACTGCCAATTGGTGAACTGCAGCGCCGGGATCATCGACAGGGCAACCACCGGCACGCTCAGCGCGGCGCTGATCAGGACCCGTTGCCGCCACCCGTCGGCCTCGTCGGGTTCGGGCGTCTCGGTCGGCTCCGGTGTGGGCAGGGTTGCGGTGTACCCCGTGGCCGCCACCGCGGCGACCAGCTCGTCGGGGCTCACGGTGTCGGGAAAGTCGACGCGGGCCTGCTCGGTGGCGAAGTTGACGGTGGCGTGGACGCCGTCGATCCGGTTGAGCCGCTTCTCGATTCGCGCCGCGCAGGAGGCACAGGTCATGCCGCCGACATCGAGTGTCAGCGTGCTCATGCCGCACTCATAACGTCATAGCCGCAGTCCTCGATGGCAGCGGTGACGGTGTCGGGATCAGGCGTGCCGGCCACGGTGACGGTGCCGGCGGCGAGGTCGACGGCGACGGAGGCGACGCCGGGCAGTGGCTGCACCGCGGCGGTGATCGCCGAGACGCAGTGGCCGCAGCTCATACCCTCGACACGGAGAACAATGTTCATACGCCCATGGTATACCGGTAGGGGGTATGGGTAAATGGTCCGATCAGGATGTGAGGAGAGACATGGTGAAGGCAGGCGCAGCGATCGCCGTTCTGGTGGCGGGCCTTCTGGTGGTGGGCTGTAGCAAGGGATCCGGCACGACCGAGGACGCCGGCCACAGTGCGCATCAGAGCAGCACGTCGGCTTCCGGGTCGGCGACCGCCGACACCGCGGCCCACAACGACGCGGACGTGATGTTCGCCCAGATGATGATTCCGCACCACACCCAGGCCGTGGAGATGAGCGACATCCTGCTGGCCAAGCAGGGCGTCGACCCCGGCGTCGTCCAACTGGCCACCGAGATCAAGGCCGCGCAGGCACCAGAGATCGCGCAGATGCAAGGCTGGCTGACCTCCTGGGGTAGCCCAGCGATGGCGCCGATGGACCACGGGATGCAGGGCATGGTGTCCGCTCAGGACATCGACACACTGCGCAACGCCTCCGGCCCGGAGGCCGCCAAGCTCTACGTCACCCAGATGATCGCCCATCACGAGGGCGCGATCGCGATGGCGCAGGACGAGATCGCCAAGGGGCAGTACGGCCCGGCCATCGAGTTGTCTCACGCGATCGTCGATACCCAGCAGAAAGAGATCGACACCATGAAGTCGATGCTCGGGACGCTGTGACGGCCGGTCACTGCGCGGGAACGGGGATGCCCTCCGACGGCTGGACGATGACGAAGCCCTGACCCGCGAACGCCACCTGTAGGGCTTCCCCGGAGCCGCGCCCGATCAGCGCGCCGGCCTTGAAACTGGTCTTCAGCGAGGTCTGCAGGTTCGCCGACCACGCCACCACCGCATTGGTGTCGGCGAAGGTCGGCGCCTCGGCTGCGTCGAGGACGACCGGCGGTCCGTCGGTGGTCAGGGCGACCCACCCGCTGCCGCGCAACGTGGTGTTGAACAGCCCCCCGGTGGCGATGCTGCCGCCTTTGACCCGCTCGATGTTCCAGTCCAGGCTCGACGAGAAGGCCAGCACGTTCTTACCGCTGATGGACAGCCCGGCGTTGGTCAGGTGCAGCAGGTGCACGTCGAAGGACTGCTCGGCGAGGAAGACGTCGCCTTGGCCGGACACCCGCATCAACGGCAGCCCCTCGCCCGTCAGCGCCTTCTTGAGGAACTTGCCCGCGCCGCCGCCCTCGAAAGCGAAGTCGACGTTGCCCTGGTAGGCGACCATCGAGCCTTGCCGCGCCAGAAACGGCTCGCCGACGCGTACCCGCAGCAGCTTCCTGTTCTGATTGGCGACGGCCGCGGATTCCTTCTCGCTGAACCGGCCGTCGACCAGATCGCCGGTGATGCCGGTGAAGCCGTCCCCGGTGTGCGACTGTGGCTGTCCGACCGCAGCCTGCGGTGCCGGCTGCGGCGGTTGGGGTTGCGCGGGCGCGCCACCGAGTGCCGCGGTGTGCACCTGGCCTTGGTGGGATACCTGGTCGGTCCATCTCTGCCCGTCCCACCACCGGTATTCGAACCGGCCTTCGGGATCCCTCAGCCACTGACCGCTCACCGTGTCTCCTCGGGTCTCAAGAGTTTGGTACCTGCCAGAGCCACCTTAGGCGGACCTGTTTTCTCGGATGGTTGGTGACGAGCCCGATGTGCAGCACCTGTTCGCCGTCGGTGAAGGCCGTCGAATTACAGCTGTAACGATGTAATGATGTAATCATGAAGACACATCATCATGCGCGGCGCGCCTCCCATGACGTTGCCGAAGCTGCCGACTGGTTCGCCGGCCGGCTCCCCGACGGCTGGTTTGCCGGTGATCCCGAGGTCACCGTCGACCGTGAAGAAATCACCGTGATCGGCCGGCTGCCCGACGCCGACGCCGAAGAGAGCGCCTCCCGCGCATCCGGTCGGGCCGCCAAGTTCCGCGAGGAAACCCGCGGGGAACGGATGCGGATCGCTGACGAGGCGCAGGATCGCTTCGGCCGTAAGGTGTCCTGGGGCATCCAGGCCGGCGAGGAGCGGATCCTGTTCACCCACTTGGCCGTACCGGTGATGACTCGGCTCCGGCAGCCCGAACGGCAGGTGCTCGACACGCTGGTCGATGCCGGCGTGGCCCGCTCGCGCTCCGACGCGCTGGCCTGGTCGGTGCGGTTGGTCGGTGAGCACGCCGACGAGTGGCTGGCCAAGCTGCGCGCGGCGATGACGGCGGTGGACGATCTGCGGGCCGAGGGACCGCAGATCTAACCCGGTTCGCTCAGAGTCGGGCCATCGCCCAGTACTCGCCGCCGCGCGCCAGGAGCTCGGCGTGGGTGCCCTGTTCGACGATCCTGCCGTGCTCCAGTACCACGATCAGATCGGCGTCACGGATGGTGGACAGTCGGTGTGCGATGATGAAACTGGTTCGATCCCTGCGTAATTCGGCCATGGCCTGCTGGATCAGCAGTTCGGTGCGGGTATCCACGGAGCTGGTCGCCTCGTCCAGGATCAGCAGCCGCGGTCTGGCCAGTACCGCGCGGGCGATGGTGACCAACTGGCGCTCGCCGGCGCTGAGCCGGCCGCCGTCCTCGCCGATCTTGGTCTGGTAACCGTCGGGCAGGGTGGCCACGAACCGGTCGACGTAGGCGGCGCGCGCGGCGTCGTGCACCTCGTCGGGTGTCGCGTCCGGCCGGCCGTAGGCGATGTTGTCGTAGATGGTGCCGCCGAACAGCCAGGTGTCCTGCAGCACCATGCCGATACGCGACCGCAGCGCGGCCCGCGGCATCGTCGTGATATCCCTGCCGTCCAGCAGAATTCGGCCCGAATCCACCTCGTAGAACCGCATGAGCAGATTCACCAGTGTGGTCTTGCCCGCCCCGGTCGGTCCGACGATCGCGACCGTCATTCCGGGTTCGGCCACCAGGGACACGTCTTGGAGCACGGGGGTGTCGGGCCGGTAGCCGAAGCCGACCCGGTCGAACTCCACCCGGCCGACGGTGGGCGGGGCCGCCGCCACTGAATCGCAGCGGTCGGGAGACTCCTCCGGCGCGTCCAGCACGTCGAAGATCCGCTCGGCGCTGGCGATCCCGGACTGCAGCGTGTTGAACATCGCTGCCACCTGGGTCAGCGGCTGGTTGAACTGGCGCACGTACTGGATGAAAGCCTGGATGCTGCCCAGGGTGATCTGGCCGGTCGCCACCTGCACACCGCCCACTACGGCGACGGCCACGTAGCTGAGGTTGCCGACGAACGTGGTGGCGGGCCCGACCAGACCGGACAGGAACTGCGCACCGGTGCTGGACCGGTACACGTCGGCGTTGTACTCGGCGAATTGCGCCGACGCGTGCTGGCGATGCCCGTAGGTCTTGACAATGGTGAAACCGCTGTAGGTCTCCTCGATATGGGCGTTGAGGCGCCCGGTATTGGTCCACTGCGCGACGAACAGTTTCTGTGAGCGGCGGGTGATGGCGCGGGTCACCAGCAGCGACAGCGGCACCGTCAACACCGTCAGCAGCGCCAGCAGCGGCGAGATGGTGAGCATGGCCACCAAAACCGCGAGCACCGTCAGCGCGGCGGTGAGCAACTGGCTGATCGACATCGCCAACGACGACTGCACGTTGTCGACGTCATTGGTCACCCGGCTGAGCAACTCGCCGCGCTGCCGCCCGTCCACGTAGGACAGCGGCAGCCGGTGCACCTTGTCCTGGATCTCCGCGCGCAGCGCGGCGATGGTGCGCTGGACGACGACGTTGAGGATGCGGGCTTGAACCCAGATTGCCAGCGCACCAACCAGATACAGGCTCAGGGCGAGCAGCAGGGTGCGGCCCACCGCGCCGAAATCCACCCCATGGCCGGGGACCACGTTCATACCGGACAGCAGGTCGGCGAACGCGGTGTCACCGCGGGCGCGGGCCGCCTCGATCGCCTGCTCCTTGCTGATCCCGGCCGGCAGGCCGCGGCCCACCACCCCGTTGAACAGCAGGTCGGTGGCGTGACCGAGGATGCGCGGGCCGATCACGCCGATCGCGATGCCCACCACACCCAACGCGATCACCGCCAGGGCGAGACCGCGCTGCGGGGTCAGCCTTTTCACCAATCGGATCGCCGAGCCGCGGAAATCGCGGGATCGGGCGGCCGGCGGTTGCGGCATCCCGCGCATCGGTCTGGTCACGCTGTCACCGTCTGCGAGTCGACGAACTCCGCGTACGTCGGGCAGTCCCGCAGCAGCGACTCGTGGGTGCCCGTGCCCACCACCCGGCCTGCGTCCACGACGATCACCTGATCGGCGGCGGTCACCGTCGAGATGCGTTGCGACACGATGATCACCGTCGCGGCGTCCGACACGGTCCGTAGCGCGGCCCGCACCCGGGCGTCGGTGCGGACGTCCAACGCGGAGAATGCGTCGTCGAACAGATACACCGCGGGCCTGCGGATGACAGCTCTGGCGATGGCCAGCCGCTGCCGCTGCCCGCCGGAGAAGTTGATACCGCCCTGGGCGACGCGCATCTGCAGACCGTCGGCGTCGGAGCGGACGAACTCCTCGGCATCGGCCACCCGCAGCGCCGCCCACATATCGTCCTCGGTGGCCTCGGCGTACCCGTAACGCAGGTTCTCGGCGACCGTGCCGGTGAACAGGTAGCCGCGCTGGGGCACCAATCCGATTGCCGACCAGAGAGTTTCGGTGCGGTAGGTACGGATGTCGCGGCCGTCGACCAGTACCGCACCCGCGGTCACGTCGTACTGCCTGCAGATCAGCGAGACCAGCGTCGACTTGCCCGAACCGGTACTGCCCACGATCGCGGTCACCGTACCGGGCCGTGCGGTCAGCGAAACATCCTGCACCACGGGGCGATCCGCCCCCGGATAGCTGAACGTCGCGCCGCGCAGTTCGATCTCGCCGCGCAGCGTCGTGACGGGCACCGGATCGGGTGGATCGGCGATCTGCGCGACGGTGCCGAGCACGTCGGTGATCCGCTCGGCGCACGCCGACGCCCGCGGCAGCAGCACCAGCAGCAGCGTCGCCAGCAGCACGGCCATCAGGATCTGCATGAAATAGGCCAGAAAGGCGATCAGTGAACCGACCTGCATCTGCCCGGCGTCGATGCGGTGCCCACCGAACCAGATCAGCGCCACACTGGAGATGTTGATGACCAGCGTCGTCACCGGCAGCATGATCGCCTGCCAGCGCCCGGCGGTGAGGGCGGTGTCGGTCAGGGCCCGGTTCGCCTCCTCGAATCGGCCGCGTTCCAGTCCCTCCCTGGCGAAGGCGCGTACCACCCGGATGCCGGACAGCTGTTCGCGCAGCACCCGGTTGATCCCGTCGATGAGCCGCTGCATGGACCGGAAGATCGGCAGCAGTCTGCGAATCACCAGATAGTTGGCCAGGGCCAGCACCGGCACGCTGATCAGCAGCAGCCAGGACAGGCCGGCGTCCTGGTGCACCGCCATGGCGATCCCGCCGACACCCATGATCGGCGCGGTGATGAGCATCGTCGACGTCATCTGCACCAGCAGCTGGATCTGCTGGACGTCGTTGGTGGTGCGGGTCAGCAGCGTCGGCGCCCCGAAGCGGGCCGTCTCGGTCGCCGAGAAACCGAGCACATGATGAAAGATCGCCGACCGCAGATCCCGGCCGAAGCCGACGCTGGCGCGGGACCCGAAGAACACCGCGCCCACCGCGCACAGCACCTGCAGGGCGGTCACCCCGAGCATCACGGCCCCCAGCCGCACGATCGCGCCGGTGTCACCCTTGGCCACGCCGTCATCGATGATGTCGGCGTTGAGGGTTGGCAGGTACAGCGACGCCAACGTGCTGATCACCTGCAGCACGGCCACCACGGTGAGCAGCCCGCGGTAGGGCCGCACGTACCGTCGCAGCAACGCCCAGAGCATCTGGCTACTGTCGCACACCACCCTGTGCCCGCCCGTTATTGGCGCCGGACACGAAAGGGCAGGTCAATGCGCATGACAGCGGTTCCCGGTCGGCTGCCGCTACAGTGCATGTCGTGACCCCCAGACGAGGCCACCGCCGATTCAGCGGTTCTGCGAAGACGTTGGTCCTGGCGACCGCTGCCGCTGCCGCGCTTGCCGCCTGCTCCGGTTCGGATGCCCCGACCTCACCGCAGGTGCCGTCGAGCACGGCATCGGCGCCCGCGGCCGCCAAGCACGGCCCGATCTTTCCCGAATGCGGCGGCATCAGCGACCAGACCGTGGCGCAGCTGACCAAGGTGACCGGCCTGGTGAACACCGCCCGCAATTCGGTGGGCTGCCAGTGGCTGGCCGGTGGCGGCATCGTCGGCCCGCACTTCTCGTTCACCAGTTTCCGCGGCAGCCCGATCGGGCGTGAGCGCAAGACCGAGGAACTGTCCCGGGCCAGCGTCGACGACATCAGCATCGAAGGGCACAACGGGTTCATCGCGGTCGGGGAGGACCCGGTGCTCGGCAAGAGCCTGTGTGAGATCGGCATCCAGTTCGACGACGACTTCATCGAGTGGTCTGTCAGCTTCGCCGAGAAGCCCTATCCGGACCCGTGTGACGTCGCCAAGGAACTGACCCGTCAATCGATTGTGAACGCCAAATGAGCCGCCGGGTGCTGCACATGCTGGCCGCCGCCACCGCGTCCGTCGCGCTGCTGGCCGGTTGTTCGTCGACCGTGGACGGCACCGCCGTCAAGGCCGGATCCGGCGACGTGCCGCGCAACGACGACTCGCAGAAGACCTACCCGAACCTGCTCAAGGAATGCGAGGTCCTCACCGAGGACATCCTGGCCAAGACGGTCGGCGCCGACCCGCTGGACATCCAGAGCACCTTCGTCGGCGCAGTCTGCCGCTGGCAGGCGGCCAACCCGGCCGGCCTGATCGACATCACCCGGTTCTGGTTCGAACAGGGCGGCCTGGACAACGAGAAGCAGGTCGCCGACAAACTGAAGTACCAGGTGGAAAACCGTGCGGTGGCCGGGGTGCCGTCCATCGTGATGAGGAACCCGGCGGCCAACGGGGCGTGCGGGGTGGCCAGCGACGCCAGTGGCGTCGTCGGCTGGTGGGTGAACCCGCAGACGCCCGGCATCGACGCCTGCGCGATGGCGCTCAAGCTGATGGAGCTGACGCTGGCCACCAGTTCCTGAGCCGGCGGGTGTGCGGTGTCATCCGCGACGCGCCGGTCGCGCCGGATGAGCCCGCACCGACACCACTACCGCGGCACGTGGAAGCTGACCAGCGTGGCGCCGTCCAGTTCCAGGGCGCTCCATGGGCTTTCGGTGCGCAGCACGGCAAGCCCCGATGTCGGGTACTTGTGCCCGATGGCCTCCAGCGCGTCGGTGGAACTGCCGGCGCCGGCCAGGCCCAGTGCCAACGAGGACATCACGGGCTCGTGCCCGATGACCAGAAGAGTCTGCACCTCGGCGGGAACCTGGTTGATCTCGGCCAGGACGATCCCCGGCGTGGCGTCGTAGAGCCGGTCGAGGTACTGCACCGGCGCCTCGATGTCGGTGCGGGCCAGGGTCTGCCGCGTCCGCGTGGCGCTGGAACACAGCACGGCGTCGACGGCCGGCGCATGTTTGCGCAGCCAGTCACCGGCCAGCGCGCCCTCCCGGATACCCCGCGGCGCCAGCGGGCGGTCGTGGTCGGGCACCCCGGACGGATAGTCCGACTTGGCATGCCGCAGCAGGATCAGGGTAGGCATGCGGCCACATTACGTTTCTGCACCGGCGAGCCGCCGCGCATCCCCGGACTTGTCGGCGGTCGAATCTAGACTCCCCGTCATGCGCTTCATCCACACCGCCGACTGGCAGCTCGGTATGACCCGGCACTTCCTCAATGCCGGCGGCGCAGACGCTCAGCACCGCTACTCCGCGGCGCGCCGGGAGGCCGTGGCCGGACTCGGCGCGCTGGCCGCCGAGACGGGCGCGGAGTTCGTCGTGGTCGCCGGGGACGTCTTCGAGCACAACCAGCTCGCCCCCGCCGAGGTCAGCAAATCCCTGGAGGCCATGCGGGCCATCGGGGTCCCGGTCTACCTGTTGCCCGGTAACCACGACCCACTGGACGCCGGATCGGTCTACACCAGCGAACTGTTCCTGGCAGAGCGGCCGGACAATGTCACGGTTCTCGACCGTGACGGTGTCGTCGAGGTGCGGCCCGGTGTGGAAATCGCCGCGGCCCCATGGCGTTCCAAGGCGCCGACCACCGATCTGGCCGGTGCGGTACTGTCGTCGCTGCCCGCCGACGGCACGCTGCGGATACTCGTCGCGCACGGTGGGGTCGACGTCCTGGATCCCGACCCGGCCAAGCCGTCGCTGATCCGGTCGGCCGCGCTGCACGAGGCGCTGGACCGGGGCGCGGTGCACTATGTCGCCTTGGGGGACAAGCATTCCCGCACCAGGGTCGGAGACACCGGCCGGGTGTGGTACTCCGGCTCACCGGAGGTCACCAACTACGACGATGTGGAAGCCGACCCGGGTCATGTGCTGGTGGTCGACCTCGACGGGGACCAGGTCGACGTGCAGGCCCGGCGGGTCGGGCGGTGGCGCTTCGTCACGTTGCGGCACCAGGTGGACGATGACCGGGATATCGCCGGCCTGGACATCAACCTGGACCAGCTGCCCGACAAGGACCGCACCGTGGTGCGGATGGTGCTCACCGGTTCGCTCACCGTCACCGACAAGGCCAAGCTCGACGCCTGCCTGGACCGCTACGCCCGGTTGTTCGCCTCACTGCGACTGTGGGAGCGGCACACCGACATCGCGGTCATCCCCGCCGACGGCGAGTTCGACGACCTGCCCATCGGTGGGTTCGCCGCGGGCGCGGTGCAGGAACTGATGGCCACCGCACGCACCGACGGCGCCGACGCCGATGATGCCCGCTCGGCGCTGGCGCTGTTGCTGCGCCTGGCCGGCCCCGGCGGGCAGGGGAGCGCGGCATGAAGCTGCACCGGCTGACGTTGGTCAACTACCGCGGAGTGGCGTACCGCGAGATCGAATTCCCCGACCGCGGCGTCGTGGTGATCAGCGGCGCCAACGAGATCGGCAAATCCTCGATGATCGAGGCGCTGGACCTGCTGCTGACGGCCAAGGACCGCTCGGCCAAGAAGGAAGTCAAGGCCGTCAAACCCACGCACGCCGACGTGGGGTCCGAGGTTATCGCCGAAATATCCACCGGGCCATATCGTTTCGTCTACCGCAAACGCTTCCACAAGCGTGCCGAGACGGAGCTCACCGTGCTGGCTCCGCGCCGTGAACAGCTCACCGGTGACGAGGCGCACGAGCGGGTGCTGGCCATGCTCGACGAGACCGTGGACACCGCGCTGTGGCAGGCACAGCGCGTGCTGCAGGCGACGGCGACCGCACCGGTGGATCTGTCCGGTTGCGACGCGCTGTCGCGGGCGCTGGATGTGGCGGCCGGTGCCACCGACGACACCGGCCCGGCCGGGGACGCCGATCCGTTGCTCGTCGACCGGATCGACGCCGAGTACCTCGCCTACTTCACCCAGACCGGCCGGCCGACCGGGGAGTGGGCGGCCGCCATCGCCCGCCTGCGCCAGGCCGACGAGGCGGTATCGGTATGTGCCGCCGCGGTGGCCGAGGTCGACGACGCTGTCAGCCGGCACGCGGCGCTGACCGCCACCCTGGCCGAGCGGAGCACTCAGGTCGAGGACGCGGAGACAAGACTGGCCGCGGCGCGGGAGGCCGCGGCCGCCGTGCAGCGGCTCGTCGCGGCGCGCGACAAGGCGGCGCTGGTTGCCGATGCGGCCAACGCGACGTCCGGGATGTCGGCTGCCGCGGTGGCCGAGCGCGACCGGTTGCGCGCCGAGATCGACGAAAGGTCGGTCGCCGCAGCGGAGTTGATCTCCGTCGCGGCCGATTCGGCCCGTGCGCAGGTCGCGCTGCGCGATGAGCATGCGGTAGCCGAGCAGTCCGCGGTCGCCGCCGAGGCCGAGGCCGAGCACAGCCGGGCCAGGGTGGACGCGGCGCGTGGCGTCGTGGCCGCACTCGCCGCACGTGACGAGGCGGCGCGGCTGGCCACCCGGCTGGTGCGGTTGGATGCCGCCACCGCCGAACTGGAGCGGATCGGCACCGAGTTGGCGCCGATCGCCATCACCGACGCCCTGCTGCGCGAGGTCGAGGCCGCCGAACGGGCCGTCGAACGCGCGGCCGATCGCGCCGAACTCGCTTCGGCCCATGTCGAACTCGTCGCGCTGGCCGACCTCGAGGTGCGCGCCGGCCAGCAGAGCATGGTGTTGGTCGCGGGCCAGCGGTGGTCGGCGGGCATCGCCGAGCCGACCGAGATCGACGTCGCCGGGATGCTGTCGGCACGGGTGGTCCCTGGCGCCGACGCGGTGGATACCGCGGCCGCGCTCGAGGCAGCCCGCGCGGCGCTGGCCGAGGTGCTGCGGCGTTGCGATGCCGCCGACGCCACGGCCGCCCGCGCACTGCACGCCCGGCGCGCCGACCTCACCGCCGCGCGGGACCGGTTGCGCGCCACCGTGGATGCGCTCACCGGCGACGAGACGCCGGAGCAGTTGCGGGCCCGGCACCGGGCGCTGTGTGCCGGGCAAGCGCATCCCGAAGGCGATATCGACGCGGCCAGGGCCGAGCTCGACGCCGCGGTGGCGGCGGCCGCACAAGCCGGTCGCACAGCCCAGGAACTACGCGGCCTGGCGGCCGGGCTGGGTACCCGCCTGCACGACGCGACGGTCGCGGCCAGTGTGTTGCGCGAGAAGCTGGCCGCTGCGCAGGCCGAACTGTCCGCCGCGACCGAACGCCTCGCCGGCGAGCGCGTGCTGGTTGCCGACGACGTGTTGCGTCAGCGCGCCGAGGCGGAAGCCGACCACGCCAGGGCGGCGGCGGCCGCGGTGGCCACCCTGGACGCCGAACTCGCTGCGGCCCAACCGGATGCGGTGACCACAGCGCTGGCCGAAGCCACCGCCGCCGCGCAGGCCGCCCAGCGGGACCGGGCAGCCGCGGCCGCGGAACTGGCCGACATCGCCACCGCCCTGCGGCTGTACGGCACGCAGGGACGCAAGGGTGCCCTCGACGCCGCCGAGTCCGAACGCGCCTACGCGCACTCGGAGTACCAGCGCATCGAGCGCCGGGCCCGGGCCGCGGAATTGCTGCGCTCGGTCATGACGCGGCATCGGGAGTCGGCACGGCTGCGCTATATCGAGCCGTTCCGCGGTGAGATCGAGCGACTGGGCCGCATGGTGTTCGGTGCCGACTTCGAGGTCGACATCGACAGCTCGCTGCGCATCTGCAGCCGCACCGTGGGCGGCCGCACCGTCGGCTATGAATCCCTGTCCGGTGGCGCCAAGGAACAGATCGGGATCGTGGCCCGACTGGCGTGCGCGTCGCTGGTGGCCAAGGAGGACACCGTGCCGGTGGTCATCGACGACGCGCTGGGCTTCAGCGATCCCGACCGGCTGACCAAGATGGCGGCGGTCTTCGATTCGGTGGCCGGCGACGGTCAAGTGATCGTGTTGACCTGCGACCCGGACCGGTACGCCGGCATCGCCGACTCGCACCTGATCGAACTGACCGCCTGACGTCCCCGCCGGTTACGCGACCGCGTGCGCCACGCGCTCGGTGGCCGACCTCAGGCCCAGGTGATCGCGCAGCGTATCGCCCTGGTACTCGGTGCGGAACAGGCCACGGCGCTGCAGTTCCGGCACCACGTAGTCCACGAAATCGTTGAAGGTGCCCGGGCTTTGGGCCGCCGACACCATGAACCCGTCGGCCTCACCGGCGCGGAACGACTCCTCGATCTGATCGGCGACCTGGGCGGCCGTGCCGACGTACTGCGGCAGCAGCACCCCCTGGGCGTACCACTTGCCGATATCGCGCAGCGTCAGGTTGTCCCGGTTGGCGACGCGGCGGGCGGTGTCGAACAGGCCCTGGGTGCCGGTCACCTGCACGTCCTCCACCGGTGCGTCCAGGTCGTACTGCGAGAAGTCGTGGTCGGTGTGCACACTCAAGGTGATCAGCCCGGAGATCGGGTCGGCCAGTTCGTTGTGGAAGGCCTGCTTCTCCCTGGCGATCGACTCGGTTTCACCGATGAACGGGATGAAGGCGGGGAAGATCAGCACGCCGTCCGGGTTGCGGCCGAAATTGCTTGCCCGCGACTTGATGTCGTCGTAGTAGGCACGCCGGCCCTCCGGCGTCGGATCGATCTCGAAGATGGCCTCGGCCCACCGCGCGGCGAAGTCGCGGCCGGTGTTGGACGCCCCGGCCTGAATCAGCACCGGCCGGCCCTGCGGTGAGTACGGCACGTTCAGGGGGCCGCGGGTGCGGAAGTACCGGCCCTCGTGCCCGACCGGCCGGACCCGGTCGGGATCGGCGAACACGCCGGTTGCCTTGTCCAGCACCAGCGCGTCGGGGTCCCAGCTGGACCACAGTTCCAGTGCGGTGCGCACGAACTCGTCGGCCCGCTCGTAGCGGAACTCGTGGTCCAGGTGGTCGTCGTGGCCGAAGTTCTGCGCTTCGCTCTGGGACAACGAGGTGACGATGTTCCACGCCACCCGGCCCCGGGTGATGTGGTCCAGGCTGGCGAAAATGCGGGCCAGCTCGTACGGGTGAAAGTAGGTGGCGGACTTGGTGATCGCCACGCCCAGCTTGCTGGTGACGGCGCCGATGCTGGCCGCCACGATGGACGGATCCAGGGTGGCGGTGGCTTGGGTGCCGCGGCGCAGCGGCTCGGCGATGTCCGACCCGAATCGCACCGGCGCGGCCAGCAGGTCGGCGAAGAACACGAAGTCGAACTTGCCGCGCTCCAGGATCCGCCCGATGCGGTGGTAGTACTCCGGGGTGGTGAAGTTCGTATCGCTGCCGGGGTGCCGCCAGGCGGCGTGACTGTGAGTGACCTGCGAGGCGATCTGGAAGCCGCCGAGGTGCAACTGCCGGGTCATGCTGGGGTCCTTTCCCCGCGATTTGTGCACGTTTGGTCACGCCTAGCGGGCCCAAACGTGCACAAATCGCTGTCAGAAGTAGGCGTTGGCCGGGACCGGGGTGCCGTGCAGCAGATGCTGGCCGATGGCGCGGGCCTTGAGACCGACGGGATTGTGCAGGGTGATGGTGCGGATGTTGCGCCAGTGCCGGTCGAGGTTGCGGGCCCGGCTGGACGCGCTGGCTCCGCCGAGCTCCAGCAGCCGGGTGGCCGCCTCGGGGGCGACGTCGTCCAGGTGCACCTTGACCTTGGCGGCTTTGAGCTGGGCTTCGGCGGCCAGGTCGGCGTCGGGCACGCCGTCGACCTCGGATGCGTTGGCCGCGGCGATGGCGGCGGCCGCATCCAGCACCGCGGTCCGCGCGATGTACGCCGTGCTGGCCAGCTCGCCGAGCTGCCGTTGCAACAGCGGATCGTCGGTGGGCTGCTCGGTGACCGCATGGCTGAAACTGCGCGCGCGGGACCGCAGCAGCGCCACCCCGTCGTCCACCACGGATTGCAGGATGCCGGCGACGATGGCGTGGATGTACAGCTGTAGCGACGCGTACTGCACCGTCGGCGTGGGCTGCGCGTCGTACGGGGTATCGCTGAGCACCTCGTCGGCGGCGATCGTGACCCCGCTGAACGTGGTGGTGCCGGTACCGGTGCGGCGCTGGCCGAAGCCGTCCCAGTCGTCGACCAGCTTGACGCCGGGCCGGTCGGTGGGCAGCACCACGGTGGCCACCGAATCATGGTCGGTGGTCGCGGTGACGGTCAGATAGTCGGAGAACAGCGAACCGGTGCTGTAGTACTTCTCGCCGTCCAGGCGGTACCCGCCGTCGGCGGCGGGCAGCAGCCTGGTGTTGAACACCAGGCTGCCGACCGCCAGGCTGCCCTTCTCGCTGAACGCGTTGCCGAACGTCTTGCCCTCGGCGACCAGGTCCAGCCAGCGCCGGTCCTGGGAACGCAACCGCTCTTCGACGAACCAGAAGTGCGCCCGGAAGATGTGGGCGACAATCGGATCCGCACGGGCGACGTCGATGACGGCGGAGAAAAGTTGCGGCACAGTCAATTCGGCGCCACCGAGATGCACGGGTAGGCGCAGGGTGCCGAACCCGGCCCGCTTCAGGGCGGCCACTTGGTCAAAAGGATTCTCGTCGTTGAGGTCTCGGTCCTTGGCTCCCGAGCCGATGCGGGTGAGCAGCTCGGTCCATTCGGGTGATCCGGGCAGGATCCGGGAGGTGTTTTCCACTGCGGTCATGCCGACAAGTAGTACCGAGTGAACCGGCCGCGGCGCACTGCTTGCGATCACCGCGAACCTAAGAATGACGGCAGGGCACAATGGGGCACGATGACCATGACCGCCAAACGCCGCCGGGCCCACGGCAAGCTCGCCGGATTGCCCGGCGTGCGCCCCGTCCGTCGACCGATCGCGCCAGGGCAACCCGGTGAGTTCGACCTGTACTACGTGCGTACCGGCCTGAAGTCGGCGCATCCGCTGGTGGTCATTCCCGGCGGACCGGGCATGGCCTCGGTGGCGCCGTACCGGGGGCTGCGCAGGCACGCGGCGGCCGCCGGGCTGGACGTGATCATGGTCGAGCATCGCGGGGTGGGGCTGTCCCGGCACGACGACACCGGGGCGGACCTGCCGGCAGAGGCGATCACCGTCGAGCAGGCGATCGACGATATCGCCGCCGTCCTCGACGATGCCGGCGTCGATTCCGCGCTGATCTACGGCACCTCGTACGGCACCTACCTGGCGGCCGGTCTCGGTGTCCGCCATCCCCACCGGGTTGCGCAGATGGTGCTCGATTCACCGGTGCTGTCAGCGCACGACATCGAATACATGCGGGCCGCCATTCGGGCTCTGCTGCTCGACGGTATCGATCCGGAGACCGCGGACCTCGTACCCAAGGTGCGCAAACTGCTCGACGAGCGGGTGCTGCGCGATGCCGACGGCCAGGTGGCCGGCGCGTTGTACGGCTACGGCGGCGCCGATCTGTTGGGCCGCCAGATCGACCTGCTGCTGAGCGGGCGGACCTGGGTCTGGTCGGCGCTCAAGCTGGCGCGCCGGCTGACGCACCACACCGCACCGTTCCACAGCGAGGACGACCTGGTGAACCGGATCGCCTTCCGCGAGCTGGACTTCGCGGGGGTGCCCGACGGTCTCCCGCTGGATCCCTCGGCCAGCCTGGCCAAAGCCAACACCGACCGCCTGCATTTCGAGGGCGAACCTTTCGACCTGATCGCCGAGATGCCGCGGTTCACGTGGCCGACGGTGGTCCTGTCCGGCGGGCATGATCTGGTCACCCCGCCCGCACTGGCGCGTCGGGTGGCCGGACTGATTCCGGGTGCCGTGCTCGTGGAGCTGCCCAACGCCGGGCACAGTGTGCTGGACACCCGCGAGCGCGCCGCCCTGGCGGTGATCGCCGACGTCCGGTCCGGTGCCGCCTCCGCGCTGCCCGGCCGGGCCGTCGAGCTGGATGGCATGCCGGCGAATGCGCTTGTGCGCCTGGTTATCTCGACGCTGGCCGCGGCGACCGTCGCCGAATCGGCGATACCCGGGTGGGTCAGGGTTTCATGAAGCCGATCGCCGAATAGTTCAGATCGCCCAGGCCGGCCGCGCCGAAGTTGGCCAGCGTGCTGCGCACCGCGACATTACCGGCGGTCTGGAACAGCGGCAGGCTGAATCCCTCGGCCCAGATCAGCTTGTCCGCCTCGTTGGCCAGTTCTCGCGCCTTGGTGGCGTCCAGTTCGTTGAGAACTTGGTTGGCCTTGGCGTCGATCTCGGGGGTACTGATCTTGCCGAAATTGCTCTCCGCACCGGTGGTGTAGATCTGGGTCAGGCAGCACAGCGCGAAGGCGTCGCCCTGCCAGGCGAACTGGGCGATATCGAAATTGCCCACGGTGATGTAGTCGGTGAAGAACCGGTCGCCCGGCTTGGCCTCCAGCGCTAGATTGACCCCGATCTGGGCCAGGCTGTTCTGCGCCAGCTGGGCGATCTGTCGGGTGCTCTTGGAGTCGTAGAAGACATCGCGGATCGTCAACTGGCGGCCGTCCTTCTCCCGGAACTGGCCGTTGAGCTTCCAGCCCAGCGCGTCCAGTTCGGCCTTGGCCTTCTCTGGGTCGAACGCCACCACCGCGCTGTTGTCCTGGTAACCCTCTTGGCCGGCCACGAAAATGTGATTGTTCAGCGGAGTCGGATTGTCCACCAGCCCGCGCTGGGTGACATTGGCGATCGCCTGGCGGTCGATGCCCTTGGCGATCGCCACCCGCAGTGCCGGGTCGGCCAGGATGGATCCCGGCGCGCCGTTGAAGGTGAAGTGATACCAATACGGTGCCGATGCTCGCCGGATCGAGATCCCGGGGGTGTTGCGCACGATCTGCATTTCGTCGAGCGACGCGACAGCGGTGGCGTCGATGGTGTTGTTCTGCAAGGCGGGGATCAAGGCTGCGTCATCGAGCACCAGATAGGTGATGCTGTCCAGCCGGGGCGGGGTGCCCCACCATTTGGGGTTGCGCACCAGCGTGATGCGCTGGGCGGTGCGGTCGATGTTGGAGATCATGAACGGCCCGGCCGACGGTCCGGGACCGTTGAGCTGCCCCTTGTTGAAGACGTCCGGGTTATCGGTCATCTTCTTGGGCTGCAGCGTGGTGTTGCCCGCGAACATGCCCTTCCAGTCGGTGAAGTGTTGAGCGAAGGTGACCACGGCCTGCCGGTCGTCGACACCTCGGGTCACCGAGGCCACCCGGTCCTGGCCGGCCGAACTCGCGATCCGGTACCGCTTGTCCTTGCCATTGGTGGCCTGGATCTGCGAGGCGATGTCCTCCCACGTGATCGGGGTGCCGTCGGTCCACACCGCCTTGGGATTGATGGTGTAGGTGACCACTTGCGGGTTCTCACTGGTGAGTTCGACGTTGGTGAAATAGTCGTGGTTCACCGACGGCTCGCCGTTGGGTGCGATGGTGAAGGCGCGCGGCAGTGTCGCACGGAGCATGGCGGCGCCCGTACCTTCGCTGTCGATGTTGAGCGGGTTGAAGTTCGCCGGCATCGCGGGCAACGCCAGGCGCAGATTCCCGCCCTGTTGCAGTGTGTTGGGGTCCTGCGGATTGATGTCGTTGGTGGTCCCCACCGTGGCGTCACCACCGATCGGCGGGATGGACTGCTCGCCGCTGGAACAGCCGGACAGCACCAGAGCCGTGGTGAACAGGACGGAAGCCAGCCCGTAAGTCAGGCTACGGATCTTCATGGCGATCGACTTTATCCTCCGATTGCGGCACAGCGGCCAGTAACCGCCGGGTGTAGTCGTGTTGCGGGGCGGTGAGCACCGTCTCGGCGGGACCTTGTTCGACGACGACACCGCGGTGCATCACCACCACGTCGTGGGCCAGATGCTTGACCACCGACAGGTCGTGCGAGACGAACAGATACGACAGGCCGAAGCGCTGCTGCAGGTCCAGTAGCAGATTGATGATGCCCGCCTGGATCGAGACATCCAGTGCCGACACCGGCTCGTCCAGTGCCAGGATCTTCGGTTGCAGCGCCAAGGCCCTGGCGATGCCGATGCGCTGCTTCTGCCCGCCGGAGAACTCCGCCGGATAGCGACTGGCGTCCTCTGGCCGTAACCCGACGGTGGTGAGCAGTTCGGCGGTCCGGGTGGCGATAGTTGCCTTGTCGAAACCATTGGCCGACAACGGTTCTGCGAGCACATCGGACACCGGCAAGCGGGGGTCCAGGGAGGCCACCGGGTCCTGGAACACCACCTGCAGGTCGGTGCGCAGCTGCCGGCGGGCGCCGCGGTCCAGGGCGGCGACGTCACTGCCGAGCACCTCGATCGAACCCGACTGCGGTGCCTTGAGTTCCAGGATCTGATGCAGTGTCGTCGTTTTGCCGGAACCCGATTCGCCGACGATGCCCAGCGTGCGGCCCTCCCGCAGGGTGAAGCTGACGCCGTCGACGGCGCGCACCTCGCCCACCTGGCGACGCAGCAGCATCCCCTTGGTCAGTGGGTAGGTCTTCACCAGATCATCGACCCGAAGCACGACAGGCGAATCGGTGTCGTCGTCGGAGGCGATCGGATCGGTTCGCACACCGTAGATCTCGGCCGCGGTGTGCCCGATCACGCCGTCGGTGTGAATGCAGGCCGCGCCGTGTGCGGGCCCGATCGGCAGCAGCGGCGGTTCTGCGGCCAGACAGTCCTCGGCGGCCAGCGGGCAGCGCGGCGCGAACGGGCAACCCGGTGGTAGCGCGGCCATCGACGGTGGGGCACCGGGAATCGGCACCAGTCGCTGTCCGCGCGGGGCGTTCAGCCGAGGCGCCGAGCCCAGCAGGCCGGCGGTGTAGGGCATCGCCCGGTTGTGATAAAGCTCTGTCACCCAGGCATTTTCGACGACAGCGCCGGCGTACATGACCAGCGCGCGGTCGGCGAACTCGGCCACCACGCCCAAGTCGTGGGTGATGATCAGCACGCCGGCGCCGGTGACATCGCGGGCGGTGCGCAGCAGGTCCAGGATCTGGGCCTGCACCGTGACGTCCAGCGCGGTGGTGGGCTCGTCACAGATGATCAGATCCGGGTCGTTGGCGATCGCGATGGCGATCACCACCCGCTGCCGTTCGCCACCGGACAATTCGTGCGGGAACGCCCGCGCCCGCTGGCTCGGGTTGTTGATACCGACCAGTTCGAGTAACTCGACCGCCCGGCTCGTGGCCCGACGGCGGTCCAGGCCCGGCTGGTGGATCCGCAGCGCCTCGGCAATCTGGTCGCCGACGGTATAGACGGGAGTCAGTGCCGACATCGGATCCTGGAACACGGTTCCGATGGAACGGCCACGGATGCGGGACATTTCGTCGTCACCGAGGCCGAGGAGTTCGGTGCCGTGCAGCCGCACCGAACCGCCGACCTCGGCGTACTCGGGTAGCAGACCGACGACGGCCATGGCGCTGGCGGACTTGCCGGCACCGGATTCGCCCACCAGCGCCACCACCTCGCGCGGCGCGATGTCGAACGAGATGCCGCGCACGGCAGGCACCCGCTCGGTGTCGGTGGGGAAGGCGACGGTCAGGTCGCGGACTTCGAGCAGGCTCATGGGGCCCGCCCCCGCAGCCGGCGCGAGCCGGGATCGACGGCGTCGCGCAGCGCGTCCCCGACCAGGTTGGCGCACATCACGATGAGGATCAGCACGCCGGCGGGGAACAGGAACACCCACGGGAAGGTGGTGGCCGACGGGGTGCCGTCGGCGATCAGGGTGCCCAGCGAGACGTCCGGGGCCTTCACCCCGAAACCGAGGAAGCTCAACCCGGTTTCGGCCAGGATCGCGACACCCACGTTCAGCGTGGTGTCGATGATCAGGATGGACGCCACGTTGGGCAGCACGTGCCTGGCGATGATCCGGGCGTCGCTGACTCCCATATAGCGTGCGGCGGTGACGAACTCACGCTCACGCAAGCTCATGGTGAGCCCGCGCACCATCCGCGAACTGATCATCCAGGAGAACGACGCGAGCAGCACGATGAGCACCAGCAGCGCTCCCGAACCCTGGGTACCCCTGGTCGCGATGGCGATCAGCAGGAAGCTGGGTACCACCAACAGCAGATCGACGATCCACATCAGGGTGCGGTCCCGCCAGCCGCCGAAATAGCCGGCCACCGCGCCGACGACGGCGGCGATGAACGTGGAGATCAGCGCCACGCACAAACCGATCAGCACGGATTTCTGCATACCGCGCAGGGTCAGCGCGAGCAGGTCCTGGCCGAGGGCGTTGGTGCCGAACCAGTGTTTGGGGCTGGGTGGGGTCTGCAAGGAGTAGTAGTCCAAATCGGTGTAGCTGTAGGGCAGCAGCGGGGGGAGCGCGTAGCAGCCCACGAACAGGAGGGCCAGGATGACCAGCGCCACCACCGCGGGCCGGTTGCGTAGGAAGCGCCGGCGGACCAGGGTGCGCCGCGAGGCGAATGCCTGGATGTCGACGCCGGACTTGGCGGTCGTGGAACTCGGATCGCTCATCGGATTCCTCGGCTCTTCGCGCAAGCGCTCATCGCGCCACCCGAACGCGTGGATCCAGCGCCGCCAGTATCAGGTCCGACAACACCCCGGCCATCAGCACGGTCGCGCCCGAGAACACCGTCATCGCGACGATGATGTTGGTGTCCTGGGTCGCCAGGCCCTGCACGAACCACTCACCCATCCCGTGCCAGCCGAAGATCTTCTCGACGAACACCGCGCCGGTGACCAGGCCGCCCACCCCGTACGCGAACAGCGTCGCCATCGGGATCAGCGCGGTGCGCAGCCCGTGCTTGACCAACGCCTGCCGCCGGGTCAGGCCCTTGGCCCGGGCGGTGCGGATGAAGTCCTGGCCGAGCACGTCGAGCATCGCATTGCGCTGGTACCGGCTGTACCCGGCGATCGACCCGAGCGCCAGCGTCAGCGTGGGCAACACCAGGTGCTGGATTCGGTCGACGAAGATGTTCCAGGTTCCGCCGATCGCATCGGGTGAGGTCTCCCCGGTGTACTCGAAGATCCGCACTCCCAACACCGAATTCACCTGCAGCGCAACCAAAATCAGCAAGCTGGCGATAACGAAGGTGGGGGTGCTCAAAATCAGCAGTGACAGCGCGGTGATCACCCGATCCGAGAGCCGGTACTGGCGGATGGCGCCCCACGCGCCGACCACGACCCCGAGGATCGCCCCGGTGACCGAACCGATGACCACCAGCCGCAGGCTGACGCCGACCCGGCGCCACAATTCGTCGCTCACCGGCTGGCCCGCCACCGTCGTACCGAAGTCGCCGCGGACCGTGTCGGACAGCCAGGTGGCGTAACGCTGCGGGATCGGCTTGTCCAGATTCAGCTCGGCGGCCTTGGCGTCGATCACGGACTGCGGCGGCCGGGGATTGCGTTGCTGCAGGCTCTCCAGCGGCCGGAAGGTCAGCGACGCCAGCGTGAACGCCAGGAAGGACGCCAGCAACAGCAGCACGATGTAGTTGAAGAAGCGTCGGGCCAAAAACCGCGTCATCGAACCACCTGCATGACGCACAGGGTAGGAGATGACCGTCCGACAAGCCCGTTACCGGCGAATTGACACCCGGGCGTCAGGTTTCTCACAGGGTGATGCAGTTCACTTTCACAGCATGAATTCACCATCCACAAAGACGCTTCACATCTGGACCGCAGCCATCGGCGCCGCCGCGTTCCTGGCGATGGCCCTGTTCAGCGCGCTATTGACGCCGGGAAACACCGCGTCGCCCATGGCCGACAATAAGAACATGCAGATCGGCGTCACCACCACACTGGTGCCGACGCCCCCGACGGCCCCCGAGGTGGCCCGGGCCGTACCCGCCATCCGTGGCCCCGCCAAGTGATCTCTGCTCGGTAGCGGCACAGCGGACACATATCGAGGTAGTTCATACC
This sequence comes from Mycolicibacterium sp. J2, assembly GCF_026240945.1. Taxonomy (GTDB): domain Bacteria; phylum Actinomycetota; class Actinomycetes; order Mycobacteriales; family Mycobacteriaceae; genus Mycobacterium. The sequence continues at coordinate 62,530 of NZ_JAPFPY010000028.1, read as the reverse complement.
GACTGTTGAGCAGGTTTCCAGTCCGGCGGCGTTCGCTGGAGATATGAAACTCATCCTCATGTTGATCGGTTGTCTCGCCACAACCGCGTTGCTCATCGGGAGTGTCGTCGTTGCCAGCACCGCGCCGTCGGCCCTGGCATCCGGGCCGTCGGACGGCACGGCCGTTACCACCTCCGTCGTGCCGACCGTCGAGGCCACCACCATGGCCGTTCCGGCGATCCGCGGCAAGGTCCCGTTGTATCCCGGGGAGGCGCCCAACGCGGACCCGCAAGGCTGAGCCTTCGGCAGCACGGCTCCCAGGTTTCGGGCAGCGGGTTCACGGCTACCCATAGGTGCGGGCGTTGCGCCCGGACCGATGTCAGCGTGCACAAGCAGGGGTTGAGCCGTGAATGTAGCGAAACTGAAGATGGTGTCGGCAGGGGCCGGCGCCGGGGCGGTCGTCGCGATGGGGGTGCTCGCCGTCGCCGGCGGGGAGGTGAGTCGCGCGGACCCGCTGCCGCCGGGACCGGTCACCACCACACCGGTGACCATCGGCGAAACCGTCACCGAGACAACGGCGGTGCAGTCTCCAGAGCCGACGGTGTACGAGCCGCCGGTCACCTTCACCACACCTTCCGGCTTCGCCGTGCCCCACTAGTGGCCGTCCTGCGGCGCTCCGATCGTCGTCACGGTCTGGCTGGTGCCGATGCGGGTGGCGCGGATGGTCACCTTCGCGTTCACCGCGAACGGCACGGCGCTGTGCGCCGCGGTCGGCGGGATCACGTAGGTGGCGGTGAAGCCGTCGTCGCTGCGGGCGGTGATCGACGTGTCCGATATCGCGGTGACCGTGCCGGTTTGGACGATGTCGGTTTGGAAGCCGCCACGGCCGTCGGGAACCACGAACTCGCCGTGCAGGGTGGCCGGGTCGACGTCGGGTCCGTGCCCCGATCCCGCGCGCATCTGACCCGCAAACGGACCGCCCGGCGGTGGTCCGAAATCGCCAGACCCGAAACCGGGACCGAAGCCGCCACCGTGGCCGGCGCCCTCGGTGGCGGCGTATACCGCGCCACCGCCGAGCGCGCCGATCAGCGCGGCGACCCCGATCGCCGCGGCGGTCACCCGCTTGCCCCATGGTCGTTGTTGCGTCATGGCGCCCACTGTGACCGGGTTGCCTATGCGCACGCTGTGAGACCGCACTGCAAAGCATCGACGGTGCGGGATTCATAGCTTGCGCATAGGGATGCCACAGTGCCTCCCTATGCGTTGTTTGAATACTGAACGATGTGACGACCGTGACGAATGGGCTGGCGAACGGGATGACTAACGACTCCGACGCGACGCGCGTGGTGATGCGCCGCGCCGACGGCAAGCCGATCAACGTCCTGGTCGTCGACGACGAGCCGGTGCTCGCCGAACTGGTGTCCATGGCCCTGCGCTACGAGGGCTGGGATATCGAGACCGCGGGCGACGGCGCCAGCGCCATCGAGCTCGCCAAGGAGAACCCGCCCGACGTGGTGGTGCTCGACGTCATGCTGCCGGACATGAGCGGCCTTGACGTCCTGCGCAAACTGCGCGACCAGCAACCCGGCCTGCCGTTGCTGCTGCTCACGGCCAAAGATTCGGTCGAGGACCGGATCGCGGGCCTGACCGCCGGCGGCGACGACTACGTGACAAAACCGTTCAGCTTGGAAGAGGTGGTGTTACGGCTGCGGGCGCTGTTGCGCCGCACCGGTGTGGCCAACGAGGCCGGCGGGGCCCAGATCGTGGTCGGCGACCTCGTGCTCGACGAAGACAGCCACGAGGTCACCCGCGGTGGCGACCCGATCACCCTCACCGCGACCGAGTTCGAGCTGCTGCGCTTCATGATGCGCAACGCCAAGCGGGTGCTGAGCAAGGCGCAGATCCTGGATCGGGTGTGGAGCTACGACTTCGGCGGGCGCTCCAATATCGTCGAACTCTATGTGTCCTACCTGCGCAAGAAAATCGACAGCGGCCGCGAGCCGATGATCCACACGCTGCGCGGCGCGGGGTACGTGCTGCGACCGCCGCGCTGAGGTGAGAAGCCGCGTCCTGGCACCTCGGACCTGGTCGCTTCGAATGCGGCTGCTGGTCACCCAGGTCACGTTGCTGGCGCTGCTGTGCGTCGGCATCGGTGCCGCCACCGAGTTCGCCCTACAGCGCTTCCTGGTGCATCAACTCGATACCCAATTGCTGGAGGCGGGTCGCCGGTCGGCGGCCATCTCGGACCTGCCGCCGCCACCACCGCCCCCTCCGCCCCTGTCGCCGATGGATGGACCCGAGCACAATGGCGGTCCGCCGATGTTCCGGTTCGACCCGGAGGCCGGCCCCGGGCCTGGCTTTCTCAACGCGCCAGGACAGGCCATCCGCACTGTGGGGTTGGTGATCGGGCACGACGGATCCCTGGACGCCGGGGTGATCACCTCTGAGGGCACCACCGCCGACATCAGCTCCACCGCGGCCAAGCAGTTGGCGTCGGTTCGACCCACCCACAGCGCCGTCGGGATGCACCTGGACGGTCTTGGCTCCTACCGGGTGCTGGCGCTGCACGCTCATCGCAGCGGCCGGGTCGTGGTGGTCGGCCTGCCGACCACCGTCGTCGACGACACCCTGTTGTGGGTGCTGGCGATGCTGTGCGTCGTGGCCGCCATCGCCCTGGCCGGCGCGATCGTCGCCTGCATCTGGATCATCCGCCGTCAATTGGCGCCACTGTCAAGGCTTTCCGCCGCTGCCAGAGACGTCGCCGACTTGGAGCTGGACCGTGGCGAGGTCAACCTGCCGACCAACATCGTCGCCGTCGACCCCGACACCGTGCACACCGAGATGGGCCAGCTCGGGTCCGCGCTGAACCGCATGTTGGACCGGATCGCGGGCGCGCTGTCAGCCCGGCACGCCAGCGAAACCCGGGTGCGCCAGTTCGTCTCCGACGCCAGCCACGAGCTGCGGACACCCCTCGCAGCGATCAGGGGCTATACCGAACTGGCTCAACGCAAACGGGACCAACTGCCCGCCGACGTCGCGCACGCGGTCAGCCGCGTCGAATCCGAGGCACAACGGATGACCACCTTGGTCGAGGACATGCTGCTGCTGGCTCGCCTCGACGAGGGCCGGCCCCTGGAACGCACCCAGGTCGACCTGTCGCAACTGGTGGTCGACGCGGTCAGCGACGCGCACGCCACCGGGCCGGGTCACCAGTGGGCACTGGATCTGCCCGAGGAGCCGGTGCTCGTGACCGGCGACCAGGCCCGGTTGTATCAGGTGCTGGCCAACCTGCTGGCCAACGCGCGCACCCACACCCCGGCCGGCACCGCGGTGGTCACCTCGCTGAGCGTGTTGCCCGGCGGCGACGTGCAGCTGACCGTCGCCGACGACGGCCCCGGCATTCCCGCCAAACTGCAGCCCGAAGTTTTCGAACGATTCGCCCGCGGCGACTCGTCACGATCGCGCCGAATGGGCAGCACCGGTCTGGGCCTGGCGATCGTCGCCGCCGTGATCCGGGCGCACGGCGGACGGATCGACCTGCACAGCGTCCCAGGCGATACCCGGTTCGTGGTCACGTTGCCCGGAGGGGAATCACAGTCAACGCACAGCGCCGACAAAACCGCCTCGTAGCGCGGATTGCCAGGATCGACGCAGTGACCGCCGTATTGCCCGAGGTATCCGAAGCCGTGTCCACGCCGACCGCCCGCCGCATGGCGGTGCGCGAGCGCGTCGGGCTGGTCGTGCTGCTCGCCGGCACGGCGGTGCTGTACCTGTGGAACCTCTCCGTCAGCGGCTGGGCCAACAGCTTCTATTCGGCGGCCGTGCAGGCCGGGGCCTCCGACTGGACCGCGATGCTGTTCGGGTCCAGCGACGCCGCCAACGCCATCACCGTCGACAAGACCCCGGCAGCGTTGTGGCTGATGGATATCTCGGTGCGGCTCTTCGGTTTACACCCGTGGAGCGTGCTGCTGCCCCAAGCTTTGGAGGGTATCGCCGCGGTGGGCGTCGTGTATGCGGCGGTGCGCCGGGTCAGCGGCCCGGCAGCAGCGCTGCTGGCCGGGGCGGTGCTGGCGCTGACGCCGGCCGCCGCGCTGATCTTCCGGTTCAACAACCCGGACGCACTGCTGGTGCTGCTGCTGGTGATCGGCGCCTACGGCGTGCAGCGGGCGTGCGAGCCGGGCAGCAGTCGGTGGTGGATGGTGGCCGTCGGGGTGGCCGTCGGCTTCGGATTCCTGGCCAAGATGCTGCAGGCGTTCCTGGTGCTGCCTGCTTTCGCCGCGGCCTATCTGATCTGCGCCGCGGTACCGCTGCGCACCCGGCTGCTACGGCTGGGCGCGGCGACGCTGGCGATGGTGACCGCCGGCGGGTGGTATCTGCTGCTGGTCGAGCTCTGGCCGGCGGCGTCGCGGCCGTATATCGGTGGATCGCAACACAACAGCATCGTCGAACTGGCCTTGGGCTACAACGGCCTTGGCCGGCTGACCGGTGACGAGGTCGGCGGCCTCGGCAATATGAACCACGATGTGGGTTGGGGCCGGCTGCTGGGCTTTCAGATGGGCACCCATATCGCCTGGTTGCTGCCCGCCGCGCTGATCGGTCTGGTCGCCGGCGTGGTGCTCACCCGGCACGCCCCGCGCACCGATGCCACTCGTGCCGCCCTGATCCTGTGGGGCGGTTGGCTGGTGGTGACGGCCGGCGTGTTCAGCTATGCCAACGGCATTCTGCACCCGTACTACACCGTCGCCCTTGCCCCAGCGATCGGCGCGTGTCTGGCCATCGGGGCCAACCTGTTGTGGCGCAACCGGTCCGACGTGCGGTGTGCGACGGCGCTGGCCGGTATGGTCGCCGTCACCGTGGTGCTGGCCGCGGTGTTGCTCGGCCGACAGGCCGAGTGGATGCCGTGGCTGCGTGCCGCGGTGCCGATCGTCGGGATCGGCGCGGCGGTTCTACTGCTGGCGGCCGGCCGGTTACCCCGTGCGGTGACGGTGGTGGCGGCGACGTTGGCGATCGCAGCGTCTCTGGCCGGACCGGGCGCCTATGCCGTGGCCACCGCGGCCAGTCCGCACAGCGGTGCCATCCCGTCGGTGGGGCCGGGGCGCGGCTTTTCCGGTGGCCCGTTCGATGCGCCCACCCCGAAACCCGCCCTGACGGCCTTGTTGAGCGCCAACGCCGCCGACTACACCTGGGTGGCCGCGACGGTGGGTTCCACCAACGCCGCCGGCTATCAGCTGGCCACCGGTGCGCCCGTGCTGGCGGTCGGTGGGTTCAACGGCACCGACCCGGCCCCGACCCTGTCAGGTTTCCAGGACATGGTGGCGCAGAAAAAGATTCACTACTTCATCCACGCTGCGCTGATGGGCAACTGGCGGGGCCAGAACAGTGGCAGCCGCGAGGCCGCCGATATCGCGTCCTGGGTGCAGAGCCACTTCGCTGCGGTGCCGGTGGCCGGGGTGACGGTGTACGACCTGACCCGCCCCCTGGATTCATAGGATTCGCATAGCGTGCGCAAACGACCGGCATACCGCGGCAGCCAAATATGGATCTCATGACAGACATCGCCTTCGCCGCGCGGCCCAACGCCGTACAGACCGCCCGCTCCCAAGCCGTGCCGGTGGTCGACGTGGTGGTGCCGGTGTACAACGAACAGGCCGCACTGGCCAACTCGGTGCACCGGCTGCACCGGCACCTGCGGGAGAACTTCCCGTTCCCGGTACGGATCACCATCGCCGACAACGCCAGCATCGACGAGACCCCGCGGATCGCCGCCGAACTGGCTGCCGAACTGGACGACGTGCGGGTGGTGCGGCTGGAGCAGAAGGGTCGCGGCCGGGCCCTGCACCACGTGTGGTCACACTCGGATGCGCCGGTGCTGGCCTACATGGACGTCGACCTGTCCACCGATTTGGCTGCGCTCGCACCGTTGGTGGCCCCGCTCATCTCGGGGCACTCCGATCTGGCGATCGGCACCCGGCTGTCGCGTAACTCCCGGGTGGTGCGCGGCCCCAAGCGCGAGATCATCTCCCGCTGCTACAACCTGATCCTGAAATCGACCCTGTCGGCCGGTTTCTCTGACGCGCAGTGCGGCTTCAAGGCCATCCGTGCCGACGTGGCCCGTGAACTGCTGCCCTATGTCGAAGACACCGGCTGGTTCTTCGACACCGAGCTGCTGGTGCTGGCGGAGCGGACCGGTCTGCGGATCCACGAGGTTCCGGTGGACTGGGTCGACGACCCGGACAGCCGGGTGGACATCATCGCCACCGCCACCGCCGACCTGAAGGGGGTGGGTCGGTTGTTGCGTGGCTTCGCCAACGGTTCCATCCCGATCAACACCATTGCCGCCCAACTGGGTTCGCGCCGGGCGGCGGCCCCTCGGTCGTTGCTTCGCCAGGTGGTGCGGTTCGGCACCATCGGGGTGGCCTCGACCATCGCCTACCTGTTGCTGTTCATGGCGCTGCACGCGTCCATCGGCGCGCAGGCCGCGAACCTGGTGGCACTGCTGGTGACCGCGGTGGCCAACACCGCCGCCAACCGCCGGTTCACCTTCGGGGTGCGCGGTGGGGCCGGCGCAGCCCGGCATCAATTCGAGGGCCTGATGGTCTTCGGCATCGCGCTGGCCATCACCAGCGGATCGTTGGCCGGGCTGCATGCCTTCGTCCCGCAGCCGCACAAGTTGCTCGAACTGACCGTGCTGGTGCTGGCCAATCTGGTGGCCACGGCCGTCCGCTTCGTCCTGCTGCGCGGCTGGGTGTTCCACCCGCGTCGCGCCTCCTAGACCGCTCCACGACTGACGAGGATTGACATGACTGTGACCGATACCCGGCCGGCCACCCGGTTGCTGCTGGGTGAGCCGACGCAGCCCCGGTGGGAGCGGCCGGGCCTGCTGGCCCTGCTGGCCGGCACCGCGGTGCTCTACCTCTGGGGCCTGGGCTCCAACGGGTGGGCCAACAGCTACTACGCCGCCGCCGCGCAGGCGGGCACCAAGTCGTGGAAGGCGTTGTTCTTCGGCTCTTTCGACGCCGGCAACGCCATCACCGTCGACAAGCCGCCCGCAGCCATGTGGGTGATGGGCCTGTCCGGCCGGCTGTTCGGGTTCAGCGAATTCACCATGCTGCTGCCGCAGGCACTGATGGGCGTCGCCGCGGTCGCCGTGCTGTACGCCACGGTGCGACGGTGCAGCGGGCCGGGCGCCGGGCTGATCGCCGGTGCCGCGCTGGCGCTGACCCCGGTGGCGACGTCGATGTTCCGCTACAACAACCCCGACGCACTGCTGGTGCTGCTGCTGGTGATCGCCGCGTACTGCACGGTGCGGGCCATCGGTGCGGCGTCGGTGGCAAGCATGACCACATGGATGGCGCTGACCGGCAGTGCGGTGGGCTTTGCGTTCCTGACGAAGATGTTGCAGGCGTTCCTGGTGTTGCCCGGCCTCGGGCTGGCATTCCTGATCGCCGGTGGCGCAACGCTGGGCAGGCGGGTGGGTGCGGTCGCCGTCGGTGTGGTGGCGATGGTGTTCTCGGCCGGCTGGTACATCGCGCTGGTGGGGCTGTGGCCCGCTGACGCCCGGCCCTATATCGCCGGCTCCACCGACAACAGCTTGCTGCAGCTTGCCTTGGGCTACAACGGGATCCAACGAATCACCGGCAACAACCAGCCCGGCGGTAGTGGTGGGCACTTCCCGGGCGGCGGTCCCGGTGATCGGAACGTGTTCTTCGGCGGCGAGCCCGGGCTCGGGCGGTTGTTCAACGACTTCATGGGCACCGAGGTGTCGTGGCTGCTGCCGGCTGCACTGATCGGTCTGGTTGCCGCGGCGTGGTTCACCCGGCGTAGCCCGCGCACCGGCAAGGTGCGTGCGCAACTGGTCCTGTGGGCAGGCTGGCTTGTCGTCACGGGTGCGGTGTTCTGCTTCATGGACGGCACCGTGCACCCCTATTACGCGGTGGCACTTGCTCCGGCGGTGGCGGCCCTGCTGGGCATTTCGGTGGCCGAGCTGTGGGAGGGGCGGCAGTTCCTGGTTCCGCGGCTGGTGTTGGCCGTCATGCTGGCCGGCACCGGGGTCTGGACGTTCGTGCTGCTCAATCGCACGCCGGACTGGTGGCCGGCGGTGCGCTGGATCGTGATGATCGGCGCAGTGCTGCTGGCCGTGGTGCTCGCGGTGCGGGTGCACAAGCTGGGCCGGGCCACCGTGGCGGTGGCCGCCGCGGCTCTGCTGTTCGGTTTCGCGGGGAGCGCCGTGTACTCGATCTCCACGGTCGCCAACGGTCATTCCGGTGGGCCGATGCCGACGGCGGGACCTGCCCGCGCCGGCGGCGATTTCGGGCCGCCCGGCGGCTGGGGTAAGGAAAAGGATGACAGCGCGTTACAGGCGCTCATCACCGGTCTCGACTACCGGTGGGCCGCGGCGACGATCGGCTCGATGCAGGCCAGCGGCCTGGAGTTGAAGACCGGTGCGTCGATCATGTCGATCGGTGGCTTCGCCGGCGGGGACAACTCGCCCACCCTGGAACAGTTCCAGCACTACGTGACCGACGGACAGGTGCGCTATTTCATCGCCGCCGACCGCGGTCCCGGTGGGCACGGCGGACCCGGGTCCAACAAGGACAGTGCAGGCAGCCAGATCTCGGCATGGGTGGCGCAGCACTACACCAAGCTCGACGTGGGCGGCACCACGGTCTACGACCTGAGCAAACCCCTCACCTAACCGGCGATGTGTGGAGCGGCAGCCGTGATCATTACGGCTGCCGCTCCACAATTCGCAGTGGACAGTTGAACTCACTACCTTTCCGGTGTGGCCGCACCCGAGAACCAGCCGTTTCCCCGGAAGGTCGCACTGCTGGTGGCCGGCGCATTCTTCATGGAGATTCTGGACGCCAGCATCCTGACCCCGGCAATCCCCGCGATCGCCGGCCGGTTCGGGGTCGACGCCGTCGATGTGAACGTCGCGATCACGGCCTACCTGGTCACCGTCGCGGTGCTGATTCCGGCCAGCGGGTGGATGGCCGACCGGTTCGGCATCCGGCGGGTGTTCATCGCCGCGATCGCGGTGTTCACCCTGGCCTCGGTGGGGTGTGCGCTGAGCGTGTCGTTGCCGATGCTGGTCGGCATGCGGGTTGCCCAGGGTGTGGGTGGCGCCATGATGGTGCCCGTCGGCCGGTTGGCGGTATTGCGTTCCAGCGGCAAGGCCGACCTGGTGCGGGCGATCGCCGTCCTGACCTGGCCGGCACTTGCCGCGCCGGTACTCGCTCCGGTGCTCGGTGGCGCCATCGCGACCCTCGGTAGCTGGCGCTGGATCTTCTTGGTCAATATTCCGTTGGGCGTCATCGGTTTCCTCTTGGCGCTCAGGCTAATTCGGGGCGGGCCGGCGCCCGAACGCACACCGCTGGACTGGCCCGGCATCCTAGCGCTGGGCGGTGGCGTCGCCGCTGCCCTGATCGCGCTCGAGCACATCCGGGTGACGGGCACCGACTGGATGTTCGTCGGGGCGTGCGGAGGCGGGGCGCTGCTCTTGCTGGCCGCGGCGGTGCGCCATCTGCTGCGCACCGCGACACCGTTGGTCAGACTGCGGGTGCTGCGGGTGCGCACGCTGCGCATCACGGTGTCGGCGGGCTCGCTCTACCGCCTGGTGATCACCGCCGTGCCGTTCCTGCTGCCGTTGCAGTTCCAGCTGCAGTTCGGCTGGACACCGTTCGCCGCGGGTCTCATGGTCGCCGCCCTGTTCGCAGGCAACCTGACCATCAAACCGTTCACCACACCGTTGATGCGCATCTTCGGCATCCGCACGGTGCTGCTGGTCAACGGCGTGGCCTCGGTCGGGTGTTTCGGTCTGCTGGCCGCATTGCGGCCGGGGGTGCCGGTGGCCGTGATCGCCGTGGTGCTCTACCTCAGTGGGGCGCTGCGCTCCATCGGCTTCACGGCCTACAACAGCCTGGCCTTCTCCGATGTCGACGGTGACGAACTGACCCACGCCAACACCCTCAATGCCTCGGTGCAGGAGTTGGCGGCGGGCTTGGGCATCGCGCTGGCGGCGCTGCTGTTGAGTCTGCTGACGTCGTATGCGCTGACGTTCCTGGCGCTGGGCGCCGTGATGGCGGTGACGCTGGTGGAGACGCTGCGCCTGCCGGGCGATGCCGGAGCGCAGGTCAGCGGCGCCGGCATGCGGGATCGGTGACGAGGAACGCGGCGGTCAGTAGTTCGGCCGGATCCGGGTAGTAACACAGCACCACCACGAAAGGGAACTCTCATGGCAGCACCACTTTCCGTTGCGCTCGTCCAGGCGCCTGCGCTGCCCACGCGCGACCTCGACAGGTTCACCGCCGAGGTGCGCGCGCTGGTCGCGCAGAGGCCGGGTCTGCGTCTGATCGTCTTCCCCGAGCTTCATCTCGACACCCCGGCCGTCGAGCCCGGTGCCGCGGCCGTGGACCCGCGGGTCCTGGCCGAGCCGATCGACGGCCCGCGCGGCGCCGCACTGGCCGCCCTGGCGGGCGAGCTCGGGATCTGGCTGATCCCGGGCAGCGTCTACGAGCTGGGCGACGATGGTCTGGTCTACAACACGTCTCCGGTGTACTCGCCGGCGGGGGAGCGCGTCGCGGCGTACCGCAAGATCGCCCCATGGCGCCCGTACGAGACGGTGACCCCGGGTGCCGACTTCGTCGTCTTCGACATCCCCGAGCACGGCCGGGTCGGGCTGACCATCTGCTACGACGCCTGGTTTCCCGAGATCGCCCGCCAGCTCGCGTGGCTCGGCGCCGACCTGATCGTCAACGTGGTGCAGACGCCGACGGTGGACCGTGAGCAGGAGGTCGTGCTGGCGCGGGCGAACGCGATCGTCAACCAGGTGTTCGTCGCCAGCGTCAACGCGGCCGGCCCGACCGTTATCGGTCGCAGTCTCCTCGTCGATCCCGAAGGGCGCGTCCGCAACCAGCTGCTCGGCGCGGAGACGGCCGTGCTCACCGACGTTCTCGACCTTGCCGAGGCGGCCCGCGTACGTCACCACGGCACCGCCGGCCTCAACCGGTTGTGGGAACAGTTCCGGCCCGGGGACACCCCGGTGACGCTGCCGCTCTACCAGGGGAAGATCGACCCCGAGAGCTGGGGCGCCGGTCGCGGCGCCGCTGCGCTGAAGTATTGACACCGCTGGGTGCCGGCGATTAGATTCCCGGCTATGTCTGCAATCTTGGTCATCTCTACCAACTTTATGGAGATGCGATGAGTGCCCCCGCCGAGCTGGATCCCGCCGCCGCTCGCTACGAGCTGAGCCACCTGCGTGCCCTGGAGGCCGAGGCCATCCACATCATTCGCGAGGTGGCCGCCGAGTTCGAACGGCCCGTGCTGCTGTTCTCCGGCGGCAAGGACTCGATCGTCATGCTGCACCTGGCCATCAAGGCGTTTGCGCCGGGTCGGCTGCCGTTCCCGGTCATGCACGTCGACACCGGGCACAACTTCGACGAGGTGTTGCAGGCCCGCGACGAACTGGTCGCCCAGCACGGGGTGCGCCTGGTGGTCGCCAAGGTGCAGGACGATATCGACGCCGGGCGGGTGGTCGAGACCATCCCGTCGCGCAACCCGATGCAGACGTTCACGCTGCTGCGCGCCATCCGGGAGAACAAGTTCGACGCCGCCTTCGGGGGCGCCCGCCGGGACGAGGAGAAGGCACGCGCCAAGGAGCGCGTGTTCAGCTTCCGCGACGAGTTCGGCCAGTGGGATCCCAAGGCGCAGCGGCCCGAACTCTGGAACTTGTACAACGGCAGGCACAAGAAGGGCGAGCACATCCGGGCTTTCCCCATCTCGAACTGGACCGAGTTCGACATCTGGTCCTATATCGGGGCAGAGAAGATCACGCTGCCGTCCATCTACTACGCGCACCAGCGTCAGGTGTTCGAGCGCGACGGGATGCTGCTGGCGGTGCACAAGTTCATGCAGCCCCGCAAGGACGAGCCGGTGATCGAGAAGACGGTGCGGTTCCGCACGGTCGGCGATGTGACCTGCACGGGTTGTGTGGAATCGCTGGCGGGCACCGTGGCCGAGGTGATCGCCGAGACCGCGGTGTCCCGGCTGACCGAACGTGGCGCGACCCGCGCCGATGACCGGATCTCCGAGGCCGGCATGGAAGACCGCAAGCGCGAGGGGTATTTCTGATATGGCAACGCTGCTTCGCATCGCGACCGCCGGCTCGGTCGACGACGGCAAGTCCACCCTGATCGGGCGGCTGCTGTTCGACTCCAAGGCCGTCATGGAGGACCAGCTGGCCGCCGTCGAGCGGACCTCCAAGGAACGCGGAAACGACTACACCGACCTGGCTTTGGTGACCGACGGCCTGCGCGCCGAGCGGGAGCAGGGCATCACCATCGACGTGGCGTACCGCTATTTCGCCACAGCCAAGCGCAAGTTCATCATCGCCGACACCCCGGGCCACGTGCAGTACACCCGCAACATGGTGACCGGTGCTTCGACGGCGCAGTTGGTGATCGTGCTCGTCGACGCCCGCCACGGCCTGCTCGAGCAGTCCCGCCGGCACGCCTTCCTGGCCTCGCTGCTGGGCATCCAGCACATCGTGCTGGCGGTCAACAAGATGGACCTTGTCGACTGGGATGAGAACCGGTTCAACAAGATTCGCGATGACTTCCACGAGTTCGCCGCACGGCTGGACATCCACGACGTCACGACGATCCCGATGTCGGCGCTCAACGGGGACAACGTCGTCAGCAAATCCGACGTGGCGCCTTGGTATGAGGGCCCGGCCCTGCTGAGCCACCTGGAAGAGGTGTATATCGCCGGCGACCGCAATCTGGTCGACGTCCGCTTCCCGGTGCAATATGTGATCCGGCCGCAGACCCGCGAGCACGCCGATCACCGCAGCTATGCGGGCACCGTGGCCAGCGGGGTGATGCGTCCAGGCGACGAGGTGGTGGTGCTGCCGGCGGGGAAGACCACCGCCATCACCGCCATCGACGGCCCGAACGGCCCTGTCACCGAGGCGTTTCCGCCGATGGCAGTGTCCATCAGCCTGGCCGACGATATCGACATCTCGCGCGGTGACATGATCGCCCGGGCCAACAACCAGCCGCACACCACCAGCGAGTTCGACGCCACGGTGTGCTGGATGGCCGACGGGTCCGCCCTCGAGCCAGGCCGGGACTACCTGATCAAGCACACCACCCGCACCACCCGGGCCAGGGTGGCGGCACTGGACTACCGGCTGGACGTCAACACCCTGCACCGTGACAAGAGCGCGACGGCACTCAAGCTCAACGAACTGGGCCGGGTCACGCTGCGCACCCAGACCCCGCTGCTGCTCGACGAGTACTCCCGCAACTCGGCGACCGGGTCGTTCATCCTGATCGACCCGGACACCAACGGCACCGTCGCCGCCGGCATGGTGCGCGATACCGAACCCGCCGCGACGCGGGCGGCGAGCCCGAACGCGGTGCGTCACCAAAACCTGGTGACCGCCGCCGACCGGCTGTCGAAGGGCTCCACGGTATGGTTCACCGGACTGTCCGGTTCCGGAAAGTCTTCGGTGGCAATGCTTGTCGAGCAGAAGTTGTTGGCCGCGGGCCGGCCCGCCTATGTGCTCGACGGCGACAACCTGCGCCACGGCCTGAACGCCGACCTCGGATTCTCGATGGACGACCGCGCCGAGAACCTGCGCCGGCTCGCCCATATCGCGACGCTGCTCGCCGACTCGGGGCAGATCGTGTTGGTACCCGCGATCAGCCCGCTGGAGGAACACCGCGAGCTGGCCCGCCGGGTGCACGCCGAACGCGGGTTCGATTTCTTCGAGGTGTTCTGCGATACCCCGCTGGAGGATTGCGAGCGCCGTGACCCCAAGGGGCTCTACGCTAAAGCTCGTCGTGGTGAAATCACCCACTTCACCGGTATCGACAGCCCCTACCAGCGGCCGAAGAACCCGGATCTGCGCCTGACGCCCGATCAGTCCGCCGACGAACTGGCGCAGCAGGTGATCGACCTGTTAGGTACTCGGGAATGAGTGATCACGAGCTGGCGGCCCGGCTGGCCACCGAGGCCGGTGAGCTGCTGCTCGGTGTCCGCGACGAATTGGCCGATGCCGACGCCGCGGCGCGGAAAGCCGCGGGGGACAAGCGGTCCCACGACTTCCTGATGGCTGCCCTGGCCCAGCACCGCCCCGCTGACGCGGTCCTGTCGGAGGAAGGTGCCGACGATAAGGTGCGGCTGCGTGCCGAGCGGGTCTGGATCGTCGACCCGCTGGACGGCACCCGCGAGTTCTCCGAACTCGGCCGTGCCGATTGGGCCGTGCATGTCGCGTTGTGGCAGGCGGGGGAGTTGGTAGCCGGTGCGGTGGCGTTGCCCGCCCAGGGCGTCACACTGTCCACGCCCACGGTGGCCGCGCCGCCCGCCGCCCCGGTTGCGCCGCGAATCGTGGTGTCACGCACCCGCCCACCGGCCGTGGCGCTGGCGGTGCGCGATGCCCTGGGCGGCACCCTGGTCGAAATGGGTTCGGCCGGAGCCAAAGTCGCATCGGTGGTGCAAGGCGTCTCGGACGTGTACGTGCACGCGGGTGGGCAGTACGAGTGGGATTCGGCGGCACCGGTTGCGGTGGCCCGCGCCGCCGGTCTGCACACCTCACGGATCGACGGTTCGCCGCTGGTCTACAACCAGGACAACGTGTTGCTCCCGGACCTGGTGGTGTGCCGCCCGGAACTGGCGCAGGCGGTGCTGGCCGTCACGGCCGCCTGACGTCGCGCCCGTCAGTGGCCCGCTGACCGGTTGCGGAATAGCGATATCACCGGTGATATCGCTATTCCGAAGTGACCCGCTGCTCTCCCCGCCGGTCATCGGCAGCGCCCTGCCGATCCGCTGGCTAGGCTGCAGGACGTGACTCGACCCACCCTGCGCGAACTTGCCAGTCTGCCCGCAGCCCCGGCTCCGCTCACGGAGTCCACCCTGATCCTGATCGACTGCCAGAACACCTACACCCAGGGTGTCATGGAGCTCGACGGCGTGCAGGCCGCGCTGGACGAGACGGCGCTGCTGCTGGAGCGCGCGAGGACGGCGGGCATTCCGGTCATTCACATACAGCACGATGACGGACCCGGGTCGCTGTACGACATCGCCGGGGAATCGGGCGCCATCGCCGCCCAGGTTGCCCCGCGCGGCGGTGAACCGGTGATCGTGAAGAACTACCCGAATTCCTTCGTAGAGACCGATTTGGAGGCCGAGCTGAAGACCGTCGGCGCCTCGAACCTCATCCTGGCCGGATTCATGACTCATATGTGCGTCAACTCTACGGCCCGTGGTGCCTTCAATCTCGGGTTCGCGCCGACGGTGGTTGCTGCCGCCACCGCCACCCGGGCGCTGCCGGGACCCGGCGGGCCGGTACCTGCGGAGGCTTTGCAAGCAGCCAGCCTGGCCGCGTTGTCCGATTTGTTCGCCGTGGTGGTGCCGGGGGCGGCTGATATCCCGTGACGGAACCGGTCAGGCCCTCCACCAGCGTCACCCGGCTGCGGGAAAAGCAGGACACCTCCCGCGAGGTGCTGGATCAACTGCTGGACAGCACCCCGTTGGCCACCGTGGCGTTGGTGCGTGACGGGCATCCGGTGGCGTTCCCCATCGGATTCGCCCGACTGGCAGACGAATTGGTGATCCACGGATCGACCGGGTCACCCTGGCTGCGGGCGCTGGCCGATGGCGCCCCGGCCGCGGTGTCGGTGACCACGCTGGATGGGGTCGTGGTGGCGCGCAGCGGTTTCGAGTCGTCCTTCCGCTACCGCTCGGCTGTCCTGTTCGGCACCTTCGAACCCGTTCCCGAAGACCGCAAGCTCGCCTATCTGAACGCGCTCACCGACACATTCATCCCGGGGCGAGTGGCCGAACTGCGGCCGAGCACCCGCAAGGAGCTGGTGGCCAGCCTGGCGCTGCGGATGCCGATCGGCACCGACAATTGGTCGCTCAAGGTCAGCGCCGGTTGGCCCGAGGACCCCGAATCGGATGTCGAGGCGGGCGGCTGGGCCGGCGTGGTCCCGATGCAGCTCAGCTATGGGCCGCCGCAGCCGGCGCCCGATTGTGACCCCGCCATCCCGGTGCCCGACTCGGTGCGCGCGATGACCGGGACCGTGCGCAACGTGGCGCCGCCCGTGAGCTGAACCGCGCGCCTGGCAGAATCCGCGGTATGCGCATGTCGGCGAAGGCGGAGTACGCCGTCCGCGCCATGGTGCAATTGGCCACCGTTGGCGACGGGGAACTGGTCAAGACCGATGACCTGGCCAAGGCCCAGGGCATCCCGGCGCAGTTTCTCGTCGATATCCTGTCCGACCTGCGCACCGACCGGCTGGTGCGCAGCCATCGCGGCCGGGAGGGCGGCTACGAACTGGCCCGCCCGGCGTCGGCGATCAGCGTCGCCGACGTGCTGCGCTGCATCGACGGACCGCTGGCCAGCGTGCGCGATATCGGCCTGGGCGACCTGCCGTACTCCGGTCCGACGGCGGCGCTCACCGACGTCTGGCGCGCCCTGCGGGCCAGCATGCGGTCGGTCTTGGAACAGACCAGCCTCGCCGATGTGGCCGCCGGTGAGTTGCCCGCCCACGTGGCGACCCTGGCGCGTGACTACCTCGGCCAGGAGAGCGAACGCGGTCACGCCTGAGCGTCGCCGCCCGATCCGTGCGGCCGGTCAACCATGCTCCGCGCGCACTGCCCAGGATGGGATGATCACGATGTCCGGCGATGTTGTGCACGGTGCAGCGGATGAAGGCGGTGTGCGATGGGTGAGTTCACTCTGCGGGATCTGACGGCCCCGATCCTGGTGGCACCGATGGCGGGCGGCCCCTCCACCCCGGAGCTGGCGGCGGCCGGCTCGGAGGCAGGCGGCCTCGGGTTCGTCGCCGCGGGTTACCTGTCGGCCGACGTCTTCGCCCAACGGCTGACCGCCACCCGTCAGCTCACCACGCAGCCGATCGGCGTCAATCTCTTTGCCCCCCAGCCCAGTGCCCTGCGGCCGGGTGATATCGACCGCTACATTGCGGCACTGTCCGGAGAAGCGCAGCGCTACGGGGTCGCCCTGGGCGAGCCGAAATTCAACGACGACGACTGGGCGGCCAAACTCGAGGTCGTGCTCGATCTGCGGCCGGAGGTGGTGTCCTTCACCTTCGGGGCGCCCACCGCCGCCGAAACCGCCCGGTTGAAAGCCGCGGGCATCCTGACGGTGGCTACCGTGACCACGCTGGCGGAAGCCCGGGAAGCCGTCGGCCGCGGTGTCGACGGCCTGGCCGTGCAGGGGCCTGACGCCGGCGGGCATCGCGGCACCTACGACCCGGCCGTTCGGCCGGCCACCCAATCCCTCGATGAGCTGTTGGCCGATGTGCTGGCGGCCACGGACGTTCCGGTGGTGGCTGCCGGCGGCCTGATGACGGCCGAAGATGTCGAGCGGGTGCGTGATGCGGGCGCGGCCGCCGCGCAACTGGGCACCGCGTTTCTACTGGCTGATGAGTCCGGCAGCAGCCCGGTACACCGCGCCGCCCTGCAGGATCCGGCATTCACCGAAACCGTTGTGACGAAGGCTTTTTCGGGGCGCTACGCGCGTGGGTTGCGCAACCGCTTCGTCGACGAACACGACGCGCAGGCTCCGCTGGGTTATCCCGAGGTGCACTACCTGACCAGTCCGGTGCGCGCCGCGTCGGTGCGGGCCGGGGATCCGCAGGCCACCAATATCTGGGCCGGGACCGGATTCCGCCGGATCACCTCCGGCCCGGCCGCCACGATCATCGCCGCGCTCACCTGAGCGTGTCGATGGTGACGTTCCCGTCGTCGGAGCGGGCGGTGATCTGCCCGGCGGCTCGGGCTGCGTCGCCGGTCTCCGGCACCCGGACCGTGGCGGAGCCGCCGGACTGGGCGTGCACCACGTAGGGGCCGGGAGCCGGCAGGGATAACGAGATGTCCCCGTCGCGGGTCACCGCCTGTACCTGGCGCGGCGCTAGGTCGGCGAAACTGACCGAGATATCACCCTGGGTGGTCGTCGCGTCGAACGACTCGGCCACCGAGATGGGTTGGCGCGCGGTGATCTCACCGTCCTGGGCACGCACCTCGACACGGCGGACCGCGCCGCGCAGTACGACCGCGCCGTCCGAGGTGCTGGCGGTGAGCTGATCCAGGTCGGCTTGGGCCAGCAACACACCGGTGTTCTGGCGTACCGTGAGCGCGAGCTGTCGCCCGGTCTCCGGCGGCAGGGTGACGGTGACCTCGCCCGGGTCGCCGAAGTCGAACAGCCCGCCCGCGGCGCCGGCCACGACGACATGGGTTCCGTTGGCGTCGTTGGTCACGCGCAGATGTTGATCGCTGGTGCCAGTGGAGGCGACCATGCGCAGATCGATGCGGGGTTCGGTGACGTTGCGGTCGGCGGTGATCCGCACGGCCACCGGCGAGTCGGCGGTGTCGAGGGTGAGCGACCGGATGGCGGTGGGCAGCGTCTGGTGGTCGGTGACGACCCGGAATGCGCTGAGCCCCCAGGCCAGCGCCCCCAGCCCGGCGACCGCGCCGATGATCACGATGGCGGCGGTGGCCACCAGCAGAACGCGGATGACGCCGCGCCCGCCGCTGGACAGGTGAGGCGGGTCGGCCGGTGCGGGCGGGGTGAGGGTGTCGGGGGAGGTGATGGTCACGGGGACAGCCCTTTCAGGATTCGAGGTAGCGCAGGACGGCCAGCACGCGGCGGTTCTCGCTGTCATCGGGGGTGAGTGCCAACTTGGTGAAGATCGATGCGATGTGCTTCTCGGCCGAGCCGACCGAGATGTGCAGCGCCGCGCTGATTGCCGAGTTCGACTTACCCTCGGCCATGAGCTGCAAGACATCCCGCTCCCGCGGCGTCAGTTCGTCGAGAACCGCCCCGCGTCGGGACCGGACCAGGATCTGCGAGACGACCTCCGGGTCGAGCACGGTGCCGCCCGTGCCGACCACCTCGACCGCATCGAGAAAGGCGGGCACATCGGCCACCCGGTCCTTGAGCAGATACCCGAATCCCTTGGTGTCCGAAGCGATCAAGTCGGCCGCGTAGCGTTCCTCGACATAGTGCGAGAGGACGAGCACGGGGGATTCCGGGTTCTGCGAGCGCAACAGCGCTGCCGCGCGGATACCTTCGTCGGTGAAGGTCGGCGGCATCCGGACGTCCACGATGGCCAGATCGGGGTGGTGTTCGTTGACCAGGTGCAGCAGTCCGGTCGCGTCGGGAACACCGGCCACGATCTCGTGGCCCGCATCGGCGAGGATGCGCTCGATCCCCGCCCGCAGCAGCGCCGAATCCTCGGCGATCACGATGCGCATGGCAGCACCGCCGTCACGATGGTGGGACCGGTGACGGGGCTGGACACCGTGAACGTGCCGCCGGCGGCGCGTACCCGCTCGGTCAGGCCGCGCAGGCCGGTGGCGTCCTCGTCGGCGCCGATCTCGGCGCCGCCGCGCCCGTCGTCGTACACCGACACATGCAGCACCCGGCTTGCCTCGTCATAACGCACCGTCACCACGGCTTGGCCGGCTTGGGCGTGTTTGGCCACATTCGTCAAGGCTTCTGCCACCACGAAATAGGCGACCGATTCCACTTCATCGGGCAACCGCCGGGGCAGGTACACATCGAGGGCGGTCGGCACGCCGGAGATCTGGGTGCGCTGCACCACCGCCGACAGGGCCGCGTCCAGGCCGCGATCGGTCAGGATGGTCGGCGCGATCCCGCGCACCACGTTGCGCAGTTCCGCCAGGGCGCTCATGGCGTCGGCGTGCGCCTCGCCGATGAGCTGCTTGGCCGCGGCCGGATCGGTGTCGAGTTTGGTCTGTGCCAGCCCGATGGTCATGGCCAGCGACACCAGTCGGGGCTGCACGCTGTCGTGCAGATCGCGTTCGATGCGATGACGCTCGGTCTGTGCCGAGGACACCGCGCCCTGGCGCGCCTGAGCCAAGGCGCTGACCTGGTACTGCAGCGCCGCCGTGGGGGAGGCGGCCAGCAACCACCGATCGATCTTCGCGTCGACGGCCGGTCCCAACACCAGCAGCGCGACCGCGGCGACCAGCGCGATGACGGCCAGCAGCCAGGCCAGCGGTACAGAGATGAAGGTCAACCCGGAGTCCGCGTCACTGCGCCGGATCGCCGCGGCGAAGGCTGGGGCCAGGATGGCGAACGCCAGCAGGCCCAGCGCGATCCCGCATACCGTGAGGTCGTACGTCATCCGCAGGTAATGCTGACCGGTGGCCTTCCAGAACCGGCTGCTGCTGATGTCCAGCCAGAGCTGATGCGCCCAGCGTTGGAACCCCGTATATGGCGACTGGCTGCGCGGCGGTACGGGGATCTGCAGCCCGAAAACCGCCTCGCTGCGCAGCCGCTCGATCGCCTCCACGCCGCGCATCAGGTACACGAACACCACCGCGGACACGGCGAAGCCGATCACCGAAGGTATCGAGGAGATACCGATCACCATGATGGACAACGGAATCCAGAACCACGCTGCACCGATCGCCGCGCCGGCGATCATGGAGGCGGTGGGCACCACCCCGATCGTGCGGTGGCGACGCACCAGCGTGGGGGCGACTGTGATGTCTGCGGGAGTGCTGGACGTGATGGCGACCATGAGAACAACCTATGGATCTGCGCCGTCCTACGACACCGCGTTTTCCGCCGGACCGTACGGGGGATAACCCCCACCTACTTGGGTGCGGTGAGCTCCAGCGCGATGTTGTCCGGGTCGCGGAACTCGAGTACGTACATCGAGCCGAGGTCCTTGACGGGCTCGTGGACGATGCCGAGGGCGTCGAGGTGTGCGGCCGCGGCGTCCAGTTCGGCCTTGTCAGCCAGCGGGAAGGCCAAATGGTCCAGGCCGGTGCGGTCCTCGTCGAACCGGTCCGCGCCGACCGGGCGCAGTCCGATCAGTGCGCCGCCCAGGTCGTAGATCACCCCGCCGTAGAGGAACGCCAACGCGTCCCTGGTGGCGGCGTCGGCCCCCGGTGGCACCTCGACCAGCACGGGCCAGCCGAAGACGCCCTCGTAGAACTGCCGGGAGCGTTCGATATCGGTGACGGTGAGCCGCACGTGCGAGATCGATGTGGTCGAGATCGTCATGACGCCATCTTGGCACTGGGGTGGCATGCCAGAATCCGGGAGGTGCAGGTGGGAATGACGATGCCGGTGATGGAACCGGATCTGGATGCGGTGGTGCTCAAGCGGTGGGCGACGGTCGTCGACGAAGGGCCGTTCGCGGCATTGTGCTGGGGCGAACGCATGGCGTTCGACAATCCGGATGCGCTGACCTTGCTGGGAGCACTGTCGGCGTGGACCGAGCGGGTGCGGCTGATGACCACCGTGCTGATCCCGCAGCTACACGACCCGGTGATGCTGGCCAAGGCACTGTCGACAGGTGACATGCTCAGCGGTGGCCGGTTGACCGTCGGGCTCGGCGTCGGCGGACGCCGAGAGGACTACCTCGCTGCCGGCGCCGACCCAGCCACCCAGACCATGCGGCAGATGGCCGAGCGGGTGGCGGTGATGCGGCGGGTGTGGAACGGGGACAAGGTGACCGATTCGGTGCTGCCGGTCGGTCCGGCGCCGGTGCAACCCGGCGGTCCGCACCTGTGGGTCGGGACCCTGGGACCGAAAACCGTGCGCAGCGCTGCAACCTGGGCGACCGGTTTGGCAGGCACCACGCTGGATCTGGATGTGGCCAAACAGGACGAGTTGTTCGAGGTGGCCAGGACCGCGTGGGCGCAGGCGGGCCGGCCCGCTCCGCGGCTGGCCACGTCGTTCTGGTTCGCGCTCGGGGACCAGGACGACGCGCGCCGCCAGATCCACCGTCATCTGCGTCGCTATATGAACTGGATTCCCGCCGAGTACGTCGACGCCATGGCGCCGAACACCGGCTGGGCCGGCACCGAGGACGAACTGGCCGACGTGCTGGCCAGGTTCGCCGAAATCGGCACCGACGAGGTGCATCTCATCCCGACGTCCTCGGATATCGGGCAGGTGCGGGCGGTCGCCGGCGTGGTCGCCGAGATCGCTCAGACCAGGGCGGGCGCCAACCCGAAGGTCACCGAATAGTTGGCATCACTGGCCGGTGTGGTGACGGTGTGGGTCTGCGCCCCACCGTCACCCCAACCGATGAAGATCAGCTCACCGGCCGAGGTGTGCTGCGTCGACGGCGCGCTCAGCACACGCTGCACTCCGACGACACCCTTCTCGGAGAACGAGCCGGTGTGCGGCACCCCGTCGACGGTGAACGTGGCGTTCGGATTGCTCGCCGTGACGGTGAAGTCCGTGAGGTTCGGGAACACGTCCTTGGAGGTCGTGGTCTTGAGGCCGCTGCTGTCGGTGACGGTCAATTCGATCCGGTACCACGTGGTGGCCAGCTGGTCGGCGGTGGTCGGGATGGTGACACTGCCCCCGGTGCCGACGATGCTGTCGACGAACGGGTGGGTGTGGGTGTTGTGGTGGAACACCACCTTCCACTCGAAGGCACTGGGCGGCAATACCGGACCGTCTTCGGCGTCCCCGGCGGCGGCGCTGAAGGTGATGGTGTCCCCGGCGTTGTAGTTGTCGGCGATGGTGCCCAGCTGGATGGTCGGCGGGACACTGCCCACCACGATGCGCTGGGTGGCGGTGTTGGTCTTGCCGCCGTCATCGGTGACCGTCAGCGTCACGGTGTAGGCGGTGTAGTTCGCGCCGGTGTTGGTGAAGGTGACGGTCGGCGTTGCCGAGGTTGACGTCTGGCCGTTGCCGAAGTTCCACTGATAGGTCAGGTGCGGGCCGTCCGGATCGGACGAGCCGGTGCCGTCGAATGCGACTGTCAGCGAATCATTTCCGGAGTAGGTGGCCGAGGCGTCGATATCGGCGACCGGTGCCTTGTTGCCGCCGGATGCCGTGATGACGCTCAGCGTGCCGGGGTAGATGCTCAGCTGGTAGATGTTGCCGTCGATGCCCTGCTTGAGCTGGACGGTCGCTCCGGCCGACGTGTCCAGCGTCTTCTCATCGATGACACTCTCGAACTGGTCGTCGAGGGTGAGCATCTTGATCCAGCCAACGGAGTAGTCGGCGACGAACACCTTGTTGCGGTATTCCTCGGGCAGGGTGGTGCCGTCGTAGTACAGCACCGAGGTGATGGAACCGACGTTGGCCGGCGGCAAGGTGTGGTGATATGCCCACAGCGGGGGCAGCGTGTCACCGCAACCGTTGCTACTGCACGGCCCTTCCTGTTGCGGCCAGCCGTAATCGCCGCCGGCGACAACGACATTGAGTTCCTCCCAGGAGGCCTCGCCGACATCACCGGAGAGCAGGGTGCCGTCTGGGGCGAAGCCGAACCGGAACGGATTGCGGAAGCCGATGGCGTAGATCTGCTTCACCACGTCCGGGTTGGGGTCGTTGTAGAACGGGTTGTCTTCGGGGGCCGACCCGTCCCGGTTCATCCGAAGGATCTTGCCGTGGATCGTGGTCAGGTCGTGGGAGTTCTCGTTGACGACGTTGTTGCCGACCGCCCAGTACAAGTAGGTGCCGGTCGGGTCGAATTCCAGTTCGCCGCCGTGGTGGAAGTCGTTGCCCAGCTGGTCGGAGCGCAGCAGCTCCTCCTCGTCGAGCACCGTCGTCAGGTTGGCGTCGACGGTGAGTTTGGAGAGCTGGTCGTAGTTCTGCGCGTTGGTGTAGGCGACGTAGATCTTGTGGTAGCCGGCCGAGGTGGGATCGTTGAAGTAGGGATCGACCTCGACGCCGACCAGGCCACGTTCACCGTTGGCGTTGGTGGTGGGCAGCGATGTCAGCGTCGACAGGGTGCCCTCCTCGGTGTCGTAGATCTTGATGGCGCCGGACTTCTCGATGATGACGATGGCGTGAATGTGTTGCTTGCCGTCGTCCCCGAGGTGCGTGATGAAATCGAAGTCGGTCGGCTCGTTCAGGCCACTCACCACTCCCAGCCGGTCCAGGTCGTCGGGCAGCGACACCGTGCCGTTGCACTCCTGCAGGAACCGGGTCAGCCGGGACGAGATCGTGTACCCCAGTGGCGAATTCGTGACGCTGCTGATGGCCTTCTGGAGCCGGGTGGTGATCTGGGTGGTGACATCGTGCACGAACTCGCCGAGCGGGGACCGGTTGAAGGCGGTGACCGCGCCTTCGATCTGACGGCGCACCCACGCCACCATCGTCCACAGGATCGGTGTCTGGGCGGGGTCGCCGGTTCCCCCGCCGCCAGATGCCATCAGGTTCGAGATGGTTTTCGACAACCCGTTGACCAGTTTGAGGGTTTGGTTGATCAGGGTGCACGCGCAGCCCGTGACGAATGACTTGACTTGCTGGAAAACCTCATTGGGGGTGGGCAGTTGCTTGATGAAGGTGGTGACCGGGTTGGCGGTGGCGACCGCGGCCGCCGCGGGGACCGCGGCAGTCGTCGCTTGGCTGGAGTTCTTGTTGACCGCTGCCGCTGCGCTGAACAGTTGCGCCGCCGATGACCCGGTCGGCGCCGCGGCGCTCGGCTCGGCGCTGGGCGGGGTCGTGTTCTGTGTCGCCGGTTGCGGGTCGGTGTGGCCGCCGGTTCCGGTGCTCGCTGGCGTGGGGTCGGGAGTTGGGGTGGGGTCGGGGGCCGGGGTGGGGATGGGGTCGGGAGTCGTGGGGGAACCCTCAGGGGCCTCGGACGGTTCCTCGATAGCCGTGGGCGTGCCGGTGTCGGTCTGTTCGACGGGATCGGTCGCGCCGGGGGCGGTTGTGTCGGCCACGTCGGGAGTCTCGGTCCCGGTGTCGGTCTCCGGTTTGGGGTCGGTCTGGGTGGTGCCGGTGGTGTGCGTGGTGTTACCACCGGAGGAGCGAATGATGACGCCCCCGCCGAGATCCGTCTCGGTCTGCGAGCCGGTGTGGGTGGTGGTGCTCGTCGCCCCGGTGCTCCCGGTGGTGCCGGTGGTGGTGCCCGTACCGGTTCCGGTGGTACTCCCGGCCGACGGTGTGCCATCGGTTGCGGACGTGTCGGTGGTGGGGGAGGTGTCGGCTGTTGGCCCCGAACCCGACCCCGTCCCCGTCGACCCGGATGGCGAAGATGACGACGACGAAGAAGAGGTGTCGTCAGCCCGGGCGATACCGGGAGTGGTGGCGACGGCTCCGGTGACCCCGAGCGCAACGGCGAGCGCGCCCACCCGTCCGACGTAGCGGGCGTACCCGGACGGGGCAACCGACGATGCATGACGATGACTGACGGTCACAAGTTCCCCCAAGGATGTCAGCAGCACTTTCACAGGCTTTGCGGTAACTATGGCACCGGGAATCGGTGACCGCGCGGGGAATTCGCAAACGACAGCAGACTCGCGTCGCCGGCCCGCTCGAAACGGGCCCGCACCGTAATGTGCTGATGCGCTCGGATGATCTGCCGAAAGCCCAGGTGAGGAGATATTCGTGCATCGGATCAGACGTTGCTGATGAGCTATTCGCCCTGCTGGCAGCACATTTCGGGATGACTCCCGATTGCTTCGGATTGCAAGGATTTCACTGCCCGGGCGGGGCACCCCGGCGATTGTTGTGTGTCAACGGTTTTCGGATACAGCGGTAAGCGGCCGAACGGCCGTCACCTCCCGCAACAGCCAGGCCAACGGCACCGTGAGCGTCAGCGTCAGCACGGCGAGCACGATCGTGGAACCGGTGAACAGCGGCCAGCGGAGCACCAGGTGCATGGAGATTGCCATGATCACCACGTGGAGGAGAAAAATCTCGTAGGAGATGGCGCCCAGCCACACCACGGGCCGGCTGCTGAGGAACCGCGTCCACCTACCTGAGTCGCCCAAGGCGAGCGGAGCCAGGACCGCCAGCGCGATGCCCGCGTATAGCACCGCCCGCGTCATTGGATTCTCGCCAACGGAGGTGGCAACCGTGAGGTAGCCGAGTGCCGCTGCCGTGAGCGCCACCGCGGGCCGGACCCGCAAGCCGGTCTGCTGGAGTACCGCCAGCACCATGCCGCCGGCGAAGGCGGCCAGATGAGCGGGCAGCCACATGCCCGCCGAATTCGGCAGCCAATCGGTGTGCACCACCACCGTCAACCACAGGGGTGCGACGGCGGCAAGGACGGTCAGTCCGGCCAACGGCGCAACCGGTCGCCGACGTCGCCCCAGCACCAGGAACGCCAACAGTGGCAAGACCGCATAGAACGACACCTCCACCGCCAGGCTCCACATCTGCGACAGCCCGGGATGCAGGTAGGTCACCAGGTAGTTGTCGGTGTAGATCTGGGTCAAGGTGAGATGCCGCAGCAACCCCTGCCAGGTCTGGCCCGGGTTGGGTCCCGGCGTGAAGTAGAGGTAGACGACGTAGGTGAACAGCACCGCGGCGACATATCCCGGCATGATCCGGCGAATCCTGGCGCGCGCGTAGCGGTGCAGCCGGGGTGCCGGGCCGCCTCGGCTTGTCGCGACCACCCACGGCCGGAACAGCAGGAAACCCGACAGCGCAAAAAAGATCGGCACACCGATGTCCAGATGCCCCAACAGGGACCCGACGTAGCCGAGGTTCAGCGCGCCGGTGGCGAAGGAGGCATGCGTACAGACCACCATGAGTGCGGCCAGGGCGCGCAGCCCGGTGAGGGAGGCCTGACGCGATGCCGAATCGCGGGCCGATGGTGTGGCGGGCCCGCGCAGCTGAGTCGACGGGCCCGCAGTCATTTATTCGAGTGTAGCTAACTTTCTTCGGGGGTACTCCGGACGTTATGCCGCTGCCCTACGCCGATCCCCACAAAAAGCACGGCCCGCTGTTCACGCTCGCCGAGGCGTTCGGACGGTCGGCGCCCGGTCAAGCTTTCGCGCGGCACATCGCCCGCCATATCGACCCGTGGTTCTTCCGCCTGACCGGCCGTAGCTACACATCGCTGGCGGGCGCGGTGGAGCAGGCGCCGCTGACATCGATCGGAGCCAAGTCGGGGCGGCCGCGGGTACACCAGTTGGCGTACTTTCACGATGGTGGCCACCCGATCTTGGTCGCCTCCAACTTTGGCGGTCGGCGCAACCCGCAGTGGTACTTCAACCTGAAGGCCAACCCCGACTGCGAGTTCGGTGACGAGAAGTTCGTTGCCCGTGAGGTCACCGACCCCGAGGAGTACGGCCGGCTGTATGCCTTGGCCGAGAAGGCCTACGCCGGCTATGCGGACTACCGGGCGAAGACTCTCCGTTCGGGGCGTCACATCCCGGTATTCCGGCTGATGCCGCGCCGAGACTAGCCGCCACGTACCGGGTGGTCAGCAAAGCAATTTTCCCAAGTCCCACGCGGCGATGGCGCGCGCCGCATACACTCCCGTCAATTACTGCCGTATCGCACAGTTAAACCGAAGCTCGCGCTCAGCAGTAGGTCACTGATGGGTGGAGGGGGACGCGATGGCACTGCGGTCCGCAAAGTATGTCGGACGGGTTGGTGCGCTCGCGGTGGCACTCGGCATCGGGTCCGCGGTCGCCGCACCGGCCGGCCTGGCCTGGGCGACGCCGGCGGACACCGGCAGCACCACGTCGACGGGCACGTCCGGCAGCGGCACATCCACGGGCATGTCCGCCGGTGCCGAAACGCAGACCGGGACCGCGCCCGACACTGACGGCGGCACCAAACCCGACACGTCACCCACGACAGCACCGACGACCGGTTCGGGCACCAGCACGCCCGAGCCCACCAAACCAACACCGGGCGAAAGCCATTCGGGTGCCGACCAATCCGAGGCGCCCAAGCCCAAGAAGAAGAAACCGACGACCAAGCCCAAGGCTCGCGTCACCGAGGCTGCCAAGGCTCAGGGCACCGATCCCGCGCCGCAGGCGCGCACCCAGTCCACCACCACCGCCGCAGCCGCTGCCGTCGACACCAACCCGGCCCCCAAAGCCACCGCATCGGTGGCCGCGACGCAGTGGTCCACCACGACGGTTCCGGTGGCGGTCACTCCGCCGTCCAAACCGGCCGTCACCAATCCGGTCCAGACGATCGGCAAACTGCTCACCGCCGCCATCCGCCCGGTGCTGTCGTCGTTCCTGTCGATGCTCTCCGGCGGGTCGGCGCAGTCACCGCTGTCCTGGGTGATGTTGGCCGCGGCCCGCCGACAGATCGGACAGACCAGTCAGGTCAGCGCCCAAGCGCTGGCGGCGCCCGTGGTCAACGAGCAACCGGTCGCGACCGTCAGCTGGGGGCGACCGGATGCCACCACGGGCGCGGTGGTGGGCAAGCTCACCGCGACCGACCCCGAAGGGAAGAAGGTGGCGGTCGGGCTCGCCAGCCCGCCGGCCGACGGCTCCCTGGTGTACAACGCCAAGGCCGCCACGCTCACCTACACGCCCACCACGGCGCAACGCTTCAGCGCATCGTTGACGCCCACCGACGACACCATCAGGATGACGCTCACCGTGACCGACGGGGTCAACACCGTCCCGGTGCCGGTGGACATCCCGGTCAGCCCCTCGCCGTTCTTCAGCGCCGCGGCCCTCGGCGGTATCACCACTCCCAGTGCGGTGGTCACTTCGGGTACGCGGGCCTTCGTCACCGATCGCACCACCGGCACCGTCACCGTCTTCGACACCACCAAGAACGCCGTCGTCGCGGTCTACCAGACCGGTGCCGCGCCCGACGGTATCGCGATCAAACGCGACGGATCCCGGCTGTACGTGTCGAGCTCGACCGGTAACACCGTCACGGTCCTGGACGCCAAAACCGGTGCGCTGAAAGCCACGGTCGCCGTGGCCAATCCCACCGCGATCACGGTGAACCCCAGCGGCAGCACCGTATACGTCGGCAACGGTACCGGCGCAACGGTCACCAAGATCAACACGTCGACCAACAAGGTGGCCGGCACGGTGAAGCTCGCCGACGGCATGGTGCCCACCCAGTTCGCGGTGCGCCCCGACGGGAAGCTGATCTTCGTGGTCAGCGCCACATCCGCTGGCGGCGGGAATATCTCGTACTTCTCTTCCGGTGCGTCCACTGCCTCCAGCATCGTCGACATCGCGGGCAAACCCGTCGGGCTCGCGGTCGACCCAACCTTCCAGAAGCTCTATGTCGCCGACACCGCCGGCGGGGTCACCCTCCTCGATCTCACGCAGGGCATCGCCGGAACGCTGAATTTCGGTCAGCCGCTGTCGGGTATCGCACTGACCAAGGACAACAGCGCGATCATGGTCACCTCCAGCACCGGGTTGGTGGTGGCGTTGCGCACCACCGATGGTTCGGTGTTGGGCGTCACGAATGTCGGCGCCGAGGCGACCGCCCCGCAATCCGGCGTCGCGCTCAGCGGTGACGGGACCCAGATGTGGGTGACCGACCCGACCAACGGGGTGGTGCGCGTGGTGTCGCTGGTGCCGGCGAACACCGCCCCGTTCTCCAGCGATCCGGTTGCGGTGGTGAGCAATCCGGCAACGGGTGCGCTCAGCGGCACGGTCGGCGTCGTGGACTTCGACGGCGACCCGCTGACCTATGTGGTGAACACCAAGCCGACCAAGGGCACGTTGGTGCTCAAGCCCGACGGGACCTACACCTACACCCCGACCGCCGCTGCCCGGCACGCCGCGGCCGTGCCCGGTGCGGTGGTCACCGACTCGTTCACCGTCACGGTGTCCGACGGCCGGTACGGGACGGTGACCACCACGATCCCGCTGACCATCGATCCGCTGAACGCCGTCCCGACCGTGAAGACGAGCATCGGGAATCCGAGCACCACCACCGGTGTGGTCAAGGGCAGTGTCACTGCCTCCGACGCCAACAACGACAAGCGCACCTACACGGTGAGCAGCGGGCCCACGAAGGGCACGGTCACGATGACCTCGTCCGGTGCGTTCACCTACACGCCGACAGCTGATGCGCGCGCGGCCGCGCTGGCCCCCGGAGCCAGCCACGACGCCAGGATGGACACGTTCACCGTTACCGTTGACGACGGTCACGGCGGCGTCGTGCCCGTCACGGTGAATGTGCGGATCGGGGCCGTCAATGTCAAGCCCGCCGGCGCCACCGCGGTCGTGACGAGCACCGATCCCCGGTCGGGGGTGGTCGCCGGATCCCTCACCGCGACGGACGCCGACGGTGACACGCTGACCTACACGGCAGGTAAGACGACCAAGGGGTCTATCGTCATCAATCCCGACGGCTCGTTCACCTACACCCCGACGGCCGCAGCGCGGCTGGCGGCGTCCAAGCCCAACGCGAGCTCGGCCACCAAGACCGAAACCGTGACCATCACGGTGAGCGACGGATTCGGCGGCAGCACAACCACTTCGGTCAAGGTGTCCATTGCCCCTAACCCGACCACCAACGCCGCACCGGTGGACGGCCACGGCACCACGACCGATACGTCGACCGCGATCGGCACGGTGACCGGCATGGTCAGCGCCGACGACCCCGACGGCGACGCCCTGACCTACAGCCTGGCTACCGGACCGGCCTACGGTCAGGTCAAGGTGACCTCCACCGGGCGCTTCACCTACACCCCCGACGTCGATGCGCGGTACCGCGCACTGGTCACCGACGGCGAGGACACCGACAGCTTCACCGTCAACATCAGTGATGCCTTCGGTGGAACCACCACGGCGACGGTGAATGTCACCATCGCGCCGCCGTCGGCGACGGCGATCGACCAGCGCGCCACCACGGTGGCCGTCACCACCCAGCAGATGTACTTCTACTCCCAGACCGACACCGATAAGGCCATGGAGATGTTGAAGAGCGCCGGGGTCGGCACCATCCGCATCATGCTGCCCTGGGGCGGGGTTGAACCAGCGGACAACCAATTCGACTGGGACGCCGTGGACCGGATGATCACCAGCGCCAACGCCCATGACATCAAGGTGCTGGCCGCGATCAACTCCACCCCGCAGTGGGCGGCGGTGCCCGGGCAGCCCGATTACGCCGGCGAGCCGACGGACCTGGTGGCCTTCGGCGACTTCGTCAGCGCGGTCGCGCAGCGTTACCAGGGCCAGATCTCCGACTACGAGGTGTGGAACGAGCCCAACTACAACGGGTTCTGGGCACCGACCCCGAACGCGGCGCGCTACACCGCTCTGCTCAAGGTCGCCTACACCGCCATCAAGAACGCCGACCCGGACGCCGTCGTCGTCGCCGGTTCGGTCGCCGCGGCGATGGAAACCCCTGGCGGCCCGGTGATCAACCCGGTGACCTTCCTGTCCCAGATGTACGCCGCGGGCGCGGCCGGCTACTTCGACGCGCTGGCGTATCACCCGTACCTGTACTCGGTGCTGTTCTCGGCCGGCGAAGGGCACGCTGGGGTGCCGTTCACCCAGGCGCAGCAGTTGCACGCGGTGATGGCCGCCAATGGTGATGGCAACAAGAAGATCTGGGCCACCGAGTACGGCGAGCCGACATCGGATGTGTCCGAGGACGTGCAGGCCGCCTACATCGGGGACTTCCTGCGCACCTGGCGCACCTTGGACTTCGCCGGCCCGGCCTTCATCCACACCTTCGCCGACTACCAGTCCGGCGATCCGGTGCAGGACACCTTCGGGCTGTTGCACGAGGACTGGACGCCCAAGCCGGCCTGGGATGTGGTGTCGACCGTGATCGCGGAGAACCAGGCGATCACGTCTGACAACAGCGTGCTGTGAGCCCTCTGGATCCGGCCCGGGCGATTACGATCCGTTGTTGTTTCGCATCGACGGGATCAACGGCGAGAGCATCGTCATCGACGGCGTGTGGGTGGAGAAGCTGCGCGCCAACAATTCGATCGGCCGCAAGCCTGCCGACAAGTACTCCGGCACCGACATCAAGGAGTTGAGTCGGCGCAAGAAACTGTTCGGCGGCGAGTCGTGGAGACGGCGTAGCAGCCCTAGAGGTCTCCCAGATCGCGGCGCCGTGCGTAGAGGTTGTCATGGTCGGAAACGTGTCGCCGGGCACCGACAAGTCGGCAGCGACGTACTTGCCGGCCTAAAGAATGGACACGCCCGAAGCGGCGAACTGCGCGACACACCGCTATCGATTTGCACCCACAAGTCAGGCCAGCGCCGAATACGCTATTTAACCCCTGCGACCTGCGCTAACGCGCGCTGAATGCGCCCGCTTGCTGAGCGGTATCCGCTGCCTGTTAAGAACGCACTCACAGGCCGTCGTATGGGTTATCCACTTTTTGTCCACAAAGCCGCTAACAGGGCCGGTTGCTTTGTCCGCAGCAACATCTACGGTCCTCCTCATGGGTTCAGCCGATGAGAACGGGCAGGTGGAGTGCGTAATGCGCTCGCCATGCCCGGACTGCGGCTGCCTTGATGGATACATCGTCACGAGGGGTGGACAGGACACGGTTAGGTGCGCCAGTTGCCAGCGGTATTGCTACAACGCGCCGAAGTCCGAAACTGGACGAAAGCCGAGATCTCTACGAACGAGACCCGATGTCGCTCCGTCTCAGCGAGCCCGGATTCTTACTCGGGATAACGCGACATGCTTCCTGTGTCACCGGGGCGGGGTTGACCTTGATGTCGGTCACCTGGTTTCAGTTCGCGAGGGCAAGCAGTACGGACTCAGTGACGAAGAGATCAATGATGACGCAAACCTGGTTGCGATGTGCCAGGCATGCAATTCAGGTCTGTCTAGCCACTCGTTACCGCCAAGGCTGATTGTTACTGCGTTAGTGGCAGAAATTCGACGTGGAAAGCTAAGCGTCACGAAACAATCTGATCTAATGCTCTGAATAGGGCCAGGTGGTTAACAGACACCCCGGCCGAGAAGCGGCCGGGGCTCCACGAGGGGAAGTCTTTCGCGGAGGTCACCCTCAGCGTGTGTGAGGTTCATTCCACTCGATCTGGGCGGCGGCTTGAACTAGGTGTTCCGTCAATTCCCGCAGTCGGCGGCGGTGATGCTTCCGATGCCCTCGCCTGCCCTCGGATTGATGTTCGCGTGCGCCTATTGAAGGTGCCCGTCTCGGAACTCCACGCGCACACCTGAACTTCGATATGACCGGTAGGTGGCGTCACTAGGATGCGGCCGTATCGCGACGCGTCGCCATACCATTCCAGCCACTCGGTGATAGGTGTGAAAGGGGAGTTGATGGCCATTTGCTGAGTCTCCTGCTCGCTCGACTGACGTGAGAGCGGAGAAATCAGTGGCACCACGAATGGGATTCACGGCGGCTACTCTGAAGTACATAACCGCTGGTAGAAGCTGTGCCCCCGGCAGTGTGGTGTTTCAGGACATCGGAATAGGGTGTCTCAAGTCATCGGCATAGGTGTGTGGGCCAGTTTCAGCTGGTGTCGAAGGCTCGCCTGGTCATCACCGCCGTGCTCATCGAGGGCCGCTCCCAGTCGCAGGTCGCCCGCGACTATGGGGTGTCTCAGTCCTGGATCTCTCGCCTGATCACCCGCTACACCAACGAGGGTGACGCCGCGTTTGAACCACGCTCCCGACGCCCGAAAACCAGCCCGACCCGGCTACCCCAAGCCACCATCGACCTCATCATCGAGCTACGCACACAACTGTCGAGCAAAGGGCTCGACGCCGGGCCCCACACCATCGCCTGGCACCTGCAACACCACCACCGACTACACGTCTCACCGGCCTCCATCAGCCGCCACCTGCGCGCCGCCGGCCTGGTCGAACCCACACCCGCCAAACGCCCCAAAACCTCCTACATCCGCTTCCAAGCCGAACAACCCAACCAATGCTGGCAAGCCGACTTCACCCACTGGCGCCTAGCCGACGGCACCGACACCGAAATCCTGTCCTGGCTCGACGACTGCACCCGCTACGCCCTGTCAGTGACGGCCCACCGGCGCGTCACCGCCACCACCGTCTACAACGAATTCACCAAAACCGTGGCCCACCATGGCATCCCCTACTCCACACTCACCGACAACGGGATGGTCTTCACCACCCGCCTCGCCGGCGGCAAAGGCGGACGCAACAAATTCGAAGCCGAACTACGACGCCTGGGCGTACACCAAATCAACTCCACCCCCAACCACCCCACCACCTGCGGGAAAGTTGAGCGCTTCCAACAGACCCTCAAAAAATGGCTCACCGGCTATCCCCGAGCCACCACCGTGACCGAACTACAAACCCAACTCCAGGGCTTCGTCGACGAATACAACCACCGCCGCCCGCACCGCTCCCTGCCACACCACGCCACCCCCGCAACGGCCTACATCAGCCGCCCCAAAGCCACCCCAGCAACCCGCATCGACACCCACAACCGCGTCCGCACCGACCGCATCGACCAAGCCGGCGCTGTCACCCTGCGCGTCAACGGACGCCTGCACCACATCGGCATCGGCCGCCAGCACTACCGAACCCGCGTCCTAATCCTGGCCCAAGACCACCACATCACCGTCATCAACGCCGCCACCGGAGAAGTCCTACGCGACTTCACCCTCGACCCCACCAGGGACTACCAACCCAAAGGCCCCAAACAGAAAAAACCGCGGACCTAAAGCAGGTCCGCGGCTATTCCGATGTCTTGCGACATCACACTGTGCCCCCGGCAGGATTCGAACCTGCGGCCTTCTGCTCCGGAGGCAGACGCTCTATCCCCTGAGCTACGGGGGCGCGTGAAACTCGCGCCGTTAGGGCTTTGTCAGACTAGCGGAGCAAGAATAGCGCATGGGGAACGGGACCCGTGAACCGGAATGGATTCGGGCGCTGACCACCCCAGACCATAGGATGGACCCCTGTGACACCCGCCGACCTGGCTGCCCTGCTCAAGACCACCGCCGCCGCGGTCCTGGCCGAACACGGCCTGGACACCGCCGCGCTGCCCGAGACGGTGACCGTCGAGCGCCCGCGCAACCCCGAACACGGTGACTACGCCACCAACATCGCACTTCAGCTGGGCAAGAAGGTCGGCGCCAACCCGCGCGAGCTGGCCGGCTGGCTGGCCGAGGCCCTGACCGCCGCCGACGGTATCGCCGCCGCCGAGGTCGCCGGCCCCGGCTTCGTCAACCTGCGCATCGAGACGGGCGCCCAGGGCGTCGTGGTCACCAACGTGCTGAGCGCCGGCGCCACCTACGGGCACTCCACCGACCTGGCGCTCAAGATCAACCTGGAATTCGTCTCGGCGAACCCCACCGGGCCCATCCACATCGGTGGCACCCGCTGGGCCGCCGTCGGCGACGCACTGGGCCGGCTGCTGAGCACCCAGGGCGCCGACGTCACCCGGGAGTACTACTTCAACGACCACGGCGCGCAGATCGACCGGTTTGCCCGCTCGCTGGTCGCCGCCGCCAAGGGCGAGCCCGCGCCGGAGGATGGTTACGCCGGCACCTACATCAACGACATCGCCGCCGCGGTGCTGGCCAAGGCGCCCGACGCCATGAGCCTGCCCGCCGACGAGCAGCAGGAGACCTTCCGCGCCATTGGTGTGGACCTGATGTTCACCCACATCAAGAAGTCCCTGCACGAATTCGGCACCGACTTCGACGTCTACACCCACGAAGACTCGATGCACACCTCGGGCCGGGTCGATCAGGCCATCGCCAAGCTGCGCGACAACGGCGCCATCTACGAAAAGGACGGCGCAACCTGGTTGCGCACCACCGAATTCGGCGATGACAAGGACCGCGTCGTCATCAAGAGCGACGGCAATCCGGCCTATGTCGCCGGTGACCTGGCCTACTACCTGGACAAGCGGCAGCGCGGTTTCGACCTGTGCATCTACATGCTGGGCGCCGATCATCACGGCTACATCGCCCGGCTCAAGGCCGCCGCGGCGGCCCTCGGCGACGACCCGGACACCGTCGAGGTGCTGATCGGGCAGATGGTCAACCTGGTCCGTGACGGCCAGCCGGTCCGGATGAGCAAGCGCGCCGGCACCGTCATCACCCTCGACGACCTGGTCGACGCCATCGGCGTGGACGCCGCCCGGTACGTGCTGATCCGGTCTTCGGTGAACAGCCCCATCGACATCGACCTCGGTCTGTGGGCCAGCGCCTCCAACGAAAACCCGGTCTACTACGTGCAATACGCGCACGCGCGGCTCTCCGCGCTGGCCCGCAACGCCGCCGAACTGGGCTTGAGCGCCGATACCGCGCACCTGGAATTGCTCAGCCACGACCGCGAGGCCACGCTGATGCGCACCATCGGCGAGTTCGGCCGGGTGCTCAAGACCGCCGCCGATCTGCGTGAACCGCACCGGGTGTGCCGCTACCTGGAGGACCTGGCCGGTGACTACCACCGGTTCTACGACTCCTGCCGGGTGCTGCCGCAGGGCGACGAGGACGCGACCGACATCAACGCGGCCCGGCTGGCGCTGTGCGAGGCCACCCGCCAGGTGATCGCCAACGGTCTGGCCATCCTCGGGGTCAGCGCACCGGAGCGGATGTGAGCGCACAAGCCACGGCCGCCGCGGTGCCGGTCCAGCCGCAGACGCCTGACGAGATCCTACTGCTGGCCCCGAATGTGTGGCCGCGCAACCTGTCTCGCGGTGACGACGGGGTGGTCTCGATCGCCGGGGTGCGCGTCACCGAGCTGGCCGCGCAGTTCGGCACGCCGCTGTTCGTCATCGACGAGGACGATTTCCGGGGGCGCTGCCGCGATATCGCCGCGGCCTTCGGAGGCGGCCAGTACGTGCACTACGCATCCAAGGCGTTCCTGTGCACCGAGATCGCCCGCTGGGTCAATGGCGAGGGACTGTCGCTGGACGTGGCCACCGGCGGTGAACTGGCCGTGGCCCTGCATGCCGACTTCCCGGCCGAGCGGATCACCTTGCACGGCAACAACAAATCGGTCGACGAGCTCACCATGGCGGTGAAGGCCGGCGTCGGGCACATCGTGTTGGACTCCGAGATCGAGATCGAACGCCTCGACGCCATCGCCGGGGCGGCCGGCATCGTGCAGGACGTGCTGGTGCGGGTGACCCCCGGCGTGGAGGCGCACACCCACGAGTTCATCTCCACCGCCCACGAAGACCAGAAGTTCGGACTGTCCCTGGCCAGTGGTGCCGCCATGGACGCGGTGCGCAAGGTCTTCGCCACCGACAACCTGCGCCTGGTCGGTCTGCACTGTCACGTCGGTTCGCAGATCTTCGACGTGGCCGGCTTCGAGGTGGCCGCCCGGCGCGTCATCAGCCTGCTGCGCGATGTGGTGGCTGAATTCGGCGTGGACAAGACCGCGCAGATCTCGGTCATCGACCTCGGTGGGGGACTGGGTATTTCGTACGTACCGGCCGACGATCCGCCGCCCATGCAGGAGCTGGCCGACAAGCTCAAAGCCATCGTGCGCAATGAGTCGGCCGCCGTCGGACTGCCCACGCCTAAGCTCGTGGTAGAGCCGGGTCGCGCCATCGCCGGTCCGGGCACCATCACCCTCTACGAGGTCGGCACCGTCAAGGACGTGGCGATCAGCGCCACCGCGCAGCGGCGCTACGTCAGCGTGGACGGCGGCATGAGTGACAACATCCGCCCGGCGCTCTACGACGCCGAATACGATGCCCGCCTGGTGTCTCGGGTCAGCGATGCCCGGGCTGTCCTGGCTCGGATTGTCGGAAAGCATTGCGAGAGCGGCGATATCGTCGTGCGCGATACCTGGGTGTCCGACGATCTGGGCCCCGGTGACCTACTGGCAGTCGCCGCCACCGGCGCCTACTGCTATTCGATGTCGAGCCGGTACAACCTGCTGACGCGACCCGCGGTGGTCGCCGTCCGGGATGGCAAGGCCCGTCTGATTCTGCGACGAGAAAACGTCGATGACCTACTGAGTTTGGAGGTGAGCGGCCAATGAGCAAGAAGGACAAGCCCATCGGCGTAGCGGTGCTGGGATTGGGCAATGTGGGCACCGAGGTGGTGCGCATCATCAACGACAGCGCCGCCGACCTGGCCGCCCGCATCGGTGCCCCGCTGGAACTGCGCGGCATCGGGGTGCGGACGGTCTCGGCCGACCGCGGCGTGCCCGTCGAACTGCTCACCGACGACGTCGACGCCCTGGTCTCCCGCGACGACGTCGACATCGTGGTGGAGCTGATGGGCCCGGTGAAACCGGCGCGCAAGGCCATCCTGAAGGCGCTGGAGACCGGAAAGTCCGTGGTCACCGCGAACAAGGCGCTGATGGCCCAGTCCACCGGTGAACTTGCCCAGGCCGCCGAAAAGGCCCGCGTCGACCTGTATTTCGAGGCGGCGGTGGCCGGTGCCATCCCGGTGATCCGCCCGCTGACCCAGTCGCTGGCCGGTGACACGGTGTGCCGGGTGGCCGGCATCGTCAACGGCACCACCAACTACATCCTGTCGGCGATGAACGACACCGGCGCCGACTACGCCAGCGCATTGGCCGATGCCAGCGCACTGGGCTACGCCGAGGCCGACCCGACTGCCGACGTCGAGGGCTACGACGCCGCCGCCAAGGCTGCCATCC
Source organism: Mycolicibacterium sp. J2 (assembly GCF_026240945.1). Classification (GTDB taxonomy): domain Bacteria; phylum Actinomycetota; class Actinomycetes; order Mycobacteriales; family Mycobacteriaceae; genus Mycobacterium. Next base: position 24,303 of record NZ_JAPFPY010000028.1, on the reverse strand, counting down.
TCGCCTCCATCGCCTTCCACACCCGGGTGACCGCCGACGACGTGTACCGCGAGGGCATCACCACGGTCAGCGCCGCCGACTTCGAGTCGGCCAAGGCGCTCGGCTGCAATATCAAGCTGCTGGCCATCTGTGAGCGGCTCACCAATGACGAAGGTCAACAGCGGGTTTCGGCTCGGGTTTATCCCGCTCTGGTGCCGCTGGAGCATCCGCTGGCCACCGTCAACGGCGCATTCAACGCCGTGGTGGTCGAGGCCGAGGCGGCCGGCCGGTTGATGTTCTACGGCCAGGGCGCCGGCGGTGCGCCAACCGCCTCGGCGGTGATGGGTGATGTCGTGATGGCCGCCCGCAACCGGGTTCAAGGTGGGCGCGGCCCACGCGAATCCAAATACGCGCAGCTGCCCATCGCGCCCATCGGCTTCATCCCGACCCGCTACTACGTCAGCATGAACGTCGCCGACAAGCCCGGTGTGCTGTCCTCGGTGGCAGCGGAGTTCGGCAAGCGTGAGGTCAGCATCGCCGAGGTGCGCCAGGAGGGCACCGTCGACGAAGAGGGGCAGCGTGCCGGTGCCCGCATCGTCGTGGTCACGCACAAGGCCACCGACGCCGCATTGTCGGAAACCGTTGCGGCCCTTGCCGACCACGAGGCCGTCGAGAGCATCAACAGCGTGCTGCGCCTGGAAGGAACCGCAGAATAATGGCACCCGTGCATACCCCGTGGCCCGGCCTGATCGCCGCTTACCGGGACCGGCTGCCGGTCACCGACGAGTGGACGCCGGTCACCCTGCTCGAGGGCGGCACCCCGCTGATCCACGCCAAGCGGCTGTCCGAGCAGACCGGCTGCACCGTGCACCTGAAGGTCGAAGGCCTCAACCCGACCGGTTCCTTCAAGGACCGCGGCATGACCATGGCCGTCAGCGATGCGTTGGCCCGCGGCCAGCAGGCGGTGCTGTGTGCGTCGACGGGCAACACCTCGGCGTCCGCGGCCGCCTACGCGGCGCGCGCCGGCATCACCTGCGCGGTGCTGGTCCCGCAGGGCAAGATCGCCATGGGCAAGCTGGCCCAGGCAGTCATGCACGGCGCCAAGATCATTCAGGTCGACGGCAACTTCGACGACTGCCTGGAACTGGCCCGCAAGCTGACCGCGGACTTCCCGACCATCGCCCTGGTCAACTCGGTGAACCCGGTGCGTATCGAGGGGCAGAAGACCGCCGCCTTCGAAATCGTCGACGCGCTGGGCACCGCACCCGACGTGCACTCCCTGCCCGTCGGCAACGCCGGCAACATCACCGCCTACTGGCGCGGCTACACCGAGTACCACCGCGACGGCGTGAGTGACCGGCTGCCACGGATGCTGGGCACCCAGGCCGCCGGTGCCGCACCGCTGGTGACCGGCCAACCGGTCAGCCACCCCGAGACGATCGCCACCGCCATCCGGATCGGCTCGCCCGCATCGTGGCATTCGGCCGTGGAAGCCCAGCAGCAGTCCAACGGCCGCTTCCTGGCGGCCACCGACGAGGAAATCCTGGCGGCGTATCACCTGGTGGCCCGTGCCGAGGGTGTCTTCGTAGAGCCGGCGTCCGCCGCCAGCATCGCCGGGCTGCTCAAGGCGATCGAGGACGGCTGGGTCAAGCGCGGGTCCACCGTGGTGTGCACGGTCACCGGCAACGGCCTCAAGGACCCCGACACGGCGCTCAAGGGCATGCCGCCGGTCACCCCGGTGCCCGTCGACCCGATCGCCGTTGTCGAGAAGCTCGGCCTGGGCTGACGAGCGGACATCTCAGGTGACCCACATCCTCCCGGCCGGGTTGACGGCTTCTGCCACCGTGGCGGCCTCCAGTGCCAACCTCGGCCCCGGCTTCGACAGCCTTGGTCTTGCGCTCGGCATGTACGACGAAATCGTGGTCGAGACAACCGAATCCGGTCTCACCATCGATGTCGAAGGGCAGGGTGCCGGCCAGGTGCCGCTCGATGAGACGCATCTGGTGGTGCGCGCCATCAAACGCGGCCTGCAAGCCGCCGGGCTGCAGGCCGGGGGATTGAAGGTCAAGTCCCGCAACGTCATTCCGCATTCCCGTGGCCTCGGCTCGTCGGCCGCGGCCGTTGTCGGAGGGCTTGCTGTCGTCAATGGCCTTGCGGCGCAAGTTGACTCGACGGAGTTGGATCGCGATCAACTGGTCCAGCTGTCCTCGGAGTTCGAGGGGCATCCCGACAATGCCGCGGCCGCGGTATTGGGCGGGGCAGTGGTGTCATGGACGGTGACCGAGGACGGGCCGGAGGCCGGCCCGGCCCGCTACGGCGCGGTGCAGTTGGACCTGCATCCCGATATCCGGTTCTTCCCGGCGATTCCGGAGAACCGGTCGTCGACCGCCGAGACCCGGGTGCTGCTGCCCGAGCACGTCACGCACACCGATGCCCGCTTCAACCTGAGCCGCGCGGCGATGCTTGTGGTGGCGCTCACGAAACGGCCGGATCTGCTTGTGCAGGCCACCGAGGACCGGCTGCATCAACCGCAGCGCGCGCCCGCGATGCCGGCATCGGCGGAATATCTCGCGGCTTTGCGACGTTTGAATGTCGCAGCGGTGCTCTCAGGAGCCGGACCAGCGGTGATAGCTCTGACCAACGGAGTGGACCTGCCGCCGGAGGCGCTGGAGATCGGCGCCGCGAATGGATTTGCCGTCACCGAGATGTCGGTGGGTGCGGGCGTCCGCTGGTCGTCGGGTACCGCCTGAGACGCTGCCCTGGACTAACACGCGAAATATGGTGTTCCTTGCTTCCCGCAGTGATGCGAGTTATTCTCGCAGTCGTCCAGCAATCGCAGCGTCTCTACCTGCGCCGACACTAGGACGACTACCTCATCTTCTCGTGCTTCACTCTTGGGCTGACGGTTCTCCGCATGACGGCGAATCCCGGCGATCACCGTTGCACTGGCACCGGCGACGCTGTGGAAGACAACGCAATCGGCTATTCGGCTGACTGCACATGACCTTCGGGGACCCCTCGCGTCGGATGGACTGCGAGGACAGAAAGGAAATCCGTGACTGATACGGACCTCTTCACGACGAGCGACAGCGACGTGACCGTCGCACCGTCCGTAGTCGTGGAAACCACCAATGCGCCCACCACGGGCGCCACTCGCGGTGGCCGTGGCGGCTCGCTCACGTCGATGCTGCTTCCGGACCTGCGCGCACTGGCCGGCGAGGTCGGTGTCAAGGGCACGTCCGGGATGCGCAAGAGCGAACTCATCTCTGCCATCAAGGAAGCACGCGCCCAGGCCGGCGGCGGTGACGCGCCTGCCGTCCAGCCGAAGGCCACCGAGTCCGCAGCGGCCACGGCGGCCCCGGCGACGGGTGATGCGCCTGCGCAGGCCGAACGGCCTCGGCGTGAGCGCCGCAGTGCCTCGCGCGGTACCGGAGCGCCGTCGGGCGGCCCCCAGGAAGCGGCTCAGGACGGCGCTGCGCCCCAGGCCGACAACCAGCCCGAAGCGAAGGCTGAAGCGAAGGGCGAGCCCAAGCAGGACGCCCCCGCCAGGGACACCAAGGACACCAAGCCGCGCGAAGAGGCCAAATCCGGTGGCCAGGACAAGCAGGAGAAGCCGGACAACGCCGGTGATACCAGCGGTGACCAGCAGCAGGGCGGCCAGCAGAACCGCAACAACAGCAGTAACACCAACCGCGATAACAACAACCGCGACAACAACCGCGACAACAGCGGTGGCGACGATGACGACAGCCGTCAGGGCCGTCGCGGTCGCCGGTTCCGCGATCGCCGGCGTCGCGGCGAACGCACCGGTGGCGGTGAAGGCGGCGGCGGTAACGAGACCGAATTGCGCGAGGACGACGTCGTGCAGCCGGTCGCCGGCATCCTCGATGTCCTGGACAACTACGCCTTCGTCCGCACCTCGGGCTACCTGGCCGGACCGAATGACGTCTACGTCTCGATGAACATGGTCCGCAAGAACGGACTGCGCCGCGGCGACGCGGTGACCGGCGCCGTGCGGGTTCCGCGCGACGGCGATACCGGCGGCAACAACCCGCGGCAGAAGTTCAACCCCCTGGTTCGCCTGGACACCGTCAACGGCGGACCGGTGGACGCGGCCAAGAACCGGCCGGAGTTCGGCAAGCTCACCCCGCTGTACCCGAACCAGCGGCTGCGTCTGGAGACGGCTCCGGAAAAGCTGACCACCCGTGTCATCGACCTGATCATGCCGATCGGTAAGGGTCAGCGCGCGCTGATCGTGTCGCCGCCCAAGGCCGGTAAGACCACGATCATGCAGGACATCGCGAACGCGATCACCCGCAACAACCCGGAATGCCACCTCATGGTCGTGCTCGTCGACGAGCGTCCCGAAGAGGTCACCGATATGCAGCGCTCGGTCAAGGGTGAGGTCATCGCCTCGACCTTCGACCGGCCGCCGTCAGACCACACCCAGGCCGCCGAGCTGGCCATCGAGCGCGCGAAGCGCCTGGTGGAGCAGGGCAAGGACGTCGTGGTGCTGCTCGACTCGATCACCCGCCTGGGCCGCGCCTACAACAACGCGTCGCCGGCGTCGGGTCGCATCCTGTCCGGTGGTGTCGACTCGACCGCGCTGTATCCGCCCAAGCGCTTCCTCGGCGCGGCGCGCAATATCGAGCACGGCGGTTCGTTGACCATCATCGCCACCGCGATGGTCGAGACCGGGTCCACCGGTGACACCGTGATCTTCGAAGAGTTCAAGGGCACCGGTAACGCCGAGCTCAAGCTCGACCGCAAGATCGCCGAGCGCCGGGTGTTCCCGGCCGTCGACGTCAACCCGTCCGGCACCCGCAAGGACGAGCTGCTCCTGGGTCCCGACGAGTTCGCGATCGTGCACAAGCTGCGCCGGGTGCTCTCTGGTCTGGACAGTCATCAGGCCATCGACCTGCTGATGAGCCAGTTGCGCAAGACCAAGACCAACTACGAGTTCCTGGTCCAGGTCTCCAAGACCGCGCCGGGCAGCAACGGCGACGACTGACCGAGTGATTTCGGCGCGCTGACCCGCGGTGACCGCGGGTCAGCGCGCCGAACTCGTTGTGGGGTCGTTCGTCAGGCCCGGCATGACGTAACGGCGCACGTGCGTCAGCACCGCGTCGTAATCGCCGGGATCCACATACTGGCCGGGCATGGTGGCCAGCGACAGCAGCGCCCGCGCCACCCATTCCGCGGCTTCGGGCACGTCGATACCTGCGTGAATCTCGCCGGTCTCCTTGGCGTGGACCAGATATCGGGTCCAGAAGGCGGCGAGGTCGGGGACCAACCCCTGCACGCCGGCGCCGGCGCACGCGGCGAACTCCTCAGGTTCGTCCATGCGCAGCTTCATCAGGATCGCGCCGGGATCCTCGTAGGCGGTGTGACCGTGCCGGATACCCGCCGCGATCTGACGGTCCAGGCTGTCGATCTGCTCGAGCATCGCGTGCGCCTCCGACCAGTACGCCTCGTTGAGCCGCACGATCGCCGCACCCAGCAGCGTCACCTTGTCCGGGAAATGCCGGTACAGCCACCCTCGCGATACCCCGGCGACCTCGGCGACCTCGGAAACCGTGGTGGCCCGAATGCCCTTGGCGCGCAGACACACTTCGGCGGCGTCGATCAGCCGATCGCGAACGCTGCGCGGGGCGGTGGTGCTGGACGTGCTGGTCAAAGCGGCCGGCTTCCTGGTCGACGTGCGGGGTGTGCAGCACTGATTGTGCCAATGGCGTCGTCTCCGTGGTGCACGGCCACCGCCGTGGTAGACACATTCTTGATACTGTTCACCGGCGTTCAGGGAGTCAGCGGTGGCCGACACACTCCAGCAGTTGCTGCGCGAACGCGCTGACCAGGACACCGTCGCGATCAAATACGGCGACCGCACCTGGACCTGGCGAGCCCACATCGCCGACGCCGCGCGGCAGGCGGCGACGCTCATCGGCCTGGCCGATCCGGCTCGGCCGCTCCACGTCGGCGTGCTCATGGGAAACACCCCCGACATGCTCACCGCGCTGGCCGCGGCCGCTCTCGGTGGGTACGTGCTGTGCGGTATCAACACCACCCGCCGCGGACCGGCGCTCGCCCGCGATATCGCCAAGGTGGACGCCCAATTCCTGCTCACCGATGCCGCACACCGGCCCCTGCTCGAGGGCGTCGACCTGCCCGGCGTCACGGTGTTCGACACCGGCGATCCGCAGTGGACACGACTGCTCGCCGATGCCCCGGAGCTGACCCCACACACCGAGGCCACCGGCGACGACACGTTCATGATGATCTTCACCTCCGGCACCAGCGGTGAACCGAAAGCGGTCCAGGTGCCGCATTCGACGGTGCTGTTCGCCGGCAGCGCGCTGGTGCAACGCTACGAACTGGGCGCCGATGACACCTGCTACCTGGCCATGCCCTTGTTCCACTCCAACGCCGTCTACGCCGGGTGGAGCGTGGCGCTGGGCGCCGGAGCCGCGATGGCGCCGGCGACGTTTTCCGCGTCCGGCTTCCTGACCGATATCCGCCGCTACGGCGCGACGTACATGAATTACGTCGGTAAACCGCTGGCCTACATCCTGGCCACCCCCGAGCGTCCCGACGACGCCGACAATCCGCTTCGGGTGGCCTTCGGCAACGAAGCCGCCGACCGCGATATCGACGCGTTCGGCCGGCGGTTCGGCTGCACGGTGTGGGACGGGTTCGGGTCCACCGAGACCGCCGTGATCATCACCCGCACCGAGGACTGCCCGCCCGGCTCGATCGGCAAGGGCTTCCCCGGGGTGGCGATCTTCGACCCGGACACCGGCCGCGAATGCGCTATCGCCCGCTTCGACGCCACCGGGGCACTGCTCAACACCGACGAAGCCACCGGGGAGTTGGTCAACACCGCAGGCAGTGGGCTGTTCCGTGGCTACTACAACGACACCTCCGCCACCCAGGAGCGGATGCGCGGCGGTATCTATTGGTCCGGTGATCTGGCCTACCGGGACGCCGAGGGCTGGATCTATTTGGCCGGCCGCACCGCGGACTGGATGCGGGTGGACGGGGAGAACCTCACCAGCGCCCCCATCGAACGAATCCTGTTGCGCCTGCCCGCGATCAACCGGGTGGCCGTCTACCCGGTGCCCGACGAGTTCGTCGGCGACCAGGTGATGGCCGCCATCGTGCTCAACGACGACGCGCAGTTGACCACCGACCAGTTCACCGGGTTCCTCGCCGCCCAGCGCGACCTCTCACCGAAGGCCTGGCCGCGGTATGTGTGGCTGGCCGACGACCTGCCCAGCACCGCCACCAACAAAATTCTCAAGCGGGAACTCGTCGCGATGGGCGCCGACCCGGCGGGCCGGGTCATCTGGTGCCGGGACGGCACCGGCTACGCCGAGCTCGGCCGGGCCTGACCGGCGGGGAATACCGACCCGTCCGAGGACGTTTTCGCGGTTGGCGGTTGACCTGGCATAATGGACCGCTGACCCTCGGTTCCGGTTCACGTTCGTACATCCCCAGGTCAGGGGCGGACGACCCGGCGACCAACGATTGCAGAGGAAAGCCATGAAATCGGGTATTCACCCCACCTACGTCGAGACCAACGTGGTCTGCGGCTGCGGAAACACCTTCACCACGCGCAGCACCAAGGACAGTGGCCACATCGTGGTCGAGGTCTGCTCGCAGTGCCATCCCTTCTACACCGGCAAGCAGAAGATCCTCGACAGCGGCGGCCGGGTGGCCCGCTTCGAGAAGCGGTACGGCAAGCGCACCACGAAAGCTGCTGCCGACAACTAGCTGTTCCCTCGGCGCCCGTTCCTGTCGCATGCGACAGGCCGGGCGCCGATCTGCGTTCCGGGTACGTTCAGAGGGAGGTCACTGATGGCCGCATCACCGATCGAGGCATTGCTGACCGAGCATGCCGACCTCGAACGCCAACTCTCCGACCCGGCGCTGCACGCCGACCCCGTCGCCGCCAAGCGGGTGGGCCGCCGGTTCGCACAGCTGTCGCCGATCGTGTCGACCTACCGCAAGCTGGAGGCCGCGCGCGGCGATCTGGAAGCCGCCCGCGAACTGGCCGGCGAGGACGAGGCGTTCGCCGCCGAAGTACCCGATCTCGAAGCCCAGGTTGCCGAACTCGACGCCCGTCTGGTCGATCTGCTCGCTCCACGCGACCCGCACGACGCCGACGATGTCGTGCTCGAGGTGAAATCCGGTGAGGGCGGCGAGGAATCGGCCCTGTTCGCCGCCGACCTCGCGCGCATGTACATCCGGTACGCCGAGCGACACGGTTGGACCGTCACGGTGCTCGACGAGACCTGGTCGGACCTCGGCGGCTACAAGGACGCCACCATCACCATCGCCAGCAAGGGCGATTCGGCCGACGGCGTGTGGTCGCGGATGAAGTTCGAGGGCGGGGTGCACCGCGTGCAGCGAGTGCCGGTCACCGAATCCCAGGGCCGGGTCCACACCTCGGCCGCCGGCGTGCTCGTCTACCCCGAGCCCGAGGATGTCGAGCAGGTGCAGATCGACGAATCGGATCTGCGCATCGACGTGTACCGATCATCCGGTAAGGGCGGTCAGGGCGTGAACACCACCGACTCGGCCGTGCGGATCACCCACCTACCCACCGGCATCGTGGTGACCTGCCAGAACGAGCGTTCCCAGCTGCAGAACAAGGCCCGCGCGATGGTGGTGCTCGCCGCCCGGCTGCAGGCCCTGGCCGAAGAGCAGGCGTCGGCCGAGGCGTCGGCGGACCGGGCCAGCCAGATCCGCACCGTCGACCGCAGCGAACGGATCCGGACGTACAACTTCCCCGAGAACCGGATCGCCGACCACCGCATCAACTTCAAGGCGCACAACCTCGATCAGGTGCTCGACGGCGATATGGACGATCTGCTCGACGCGCTGGCCGCCGCTGACAAACAGGCGCGGCTGCAACAGGCATGACCGATCAGCGAGAAGCCGGAGGCGGATCGCGCATCGATACCGACCTGCGCCAGGCCATCGCCGACGCGACCGCCGAGTTGTCCGCCGCCGGTATCCACTCGGCGCGCGTCGACGCCGAACTGCTGGCCGCGCACGTCGCGGGCGTGGATCGCGGGCGGCTGGCCGTATTCGAACCGGATGCCGCCTTCGCCGATCGCTATGGCGCGCTCGTCGCGCGCCGCGCGCAACGAATCCCGTTGCAGCACATCGTCGGAAACGCCGCCTTCGGGCCGCTGGTGCTGCAGGTCGGGCCCGGGGTGTTCATCCCGCGGCCGGAGACCGAGGCGCTGCTGGAATGGGCGCAGAACCAGCCGCTGCCCGCCGATGCGCTGATCGTCGACCTGTGCACCGGCTCCGGCGCCCTGGCCGCGGCCTTGGCGCACCACCGGCCCACGGCCCGCGTCATCGCCGTCGAGGATTCCGCCGAGGCGCTGCGCTATGCCGAAACGAACTGCCATGCCACGTCGGTGCAGCTGCTGCAGGCCGACGTCACCGCCTCGGACCTGTTGACCGAGCTGGACGGCACCGTCGACCTGATCGTCAGCAACCCGCCCTACATCCCGCTCGGCGCCGAACTGGATCCCGAAGTGGCCGAACATGATCCGGCCCACGCGTTGTTCGGCGGAGCCGACGGGATGTCGGTCATCGGGCCGATCGTCGCCGCCGCGGCCCGACTGCTGCGGCCCGGCGGGCGGATCGGCATCGAACACGACGACACCACCGCCGCGGCGACCGTCGACCTGTTCGCCCGGGTGGCCGCGTTCACCGATATCACCGCCCGCCGTGATCTGACCGGGCGGCCCCGCTTCGTGACCGCTACCAGGATCGAGTGAGAGGCTGTCGGGTATGTCTGAGTTGTTCGATTGCGCCGACCCCGATCAGCGGGCGGCCGGGCTGGCCTCGGCGGTCAGCGCCGCCAAGGGTGGCCGGTTGGTGGTGCTGCCCACCGACACCGTGTACGGGATCGGCGCCGACGCTTTCGACAACGGCGCGGTGAGCGCGCTGCTGGCCGCCAAAGGCCGCGGACGGGACATGCCCGTCGGGGTGCTCGTCGGGTCCTGGCACACGATCGACGGATTGGTCTACGCCGTGCCGCCGGCGGCGCGTGAACTCATCCAGGCGTTCTGGCCCGGCGCCCTGAGCCTGGTGGTGCGCCACGCGCCGTCGCTGCAGTGGGATTTGGGCAACTCGGCAGGGACCGTGATGTTGCGGATGCCGCTGCACCCGGTGGCCATCGAGCTGCTGCGCGAGGTCGGCCCGATGGCGGTGTCCAGCGCGAATATCTCCGGCAGCCCGGCGGCGGTCACCGCGCAGGACGCCCGAACCCAGCTGGGGGAGCGGGTCGAGGTGTATCTCGACGCCGGTCCGTCCCCGATGGGGGCGGCCTCGACGATCGTCGATCTCACCGGTGCGAGCCCACGCGTGCTGCGCGAAGGTCCGGTCGGTGTCGACGAGATCGCCGCGGTGCTCGGCGTCGAGGCCGAAACACTGCGCTGACCCTGAGCCGACACTGAGCCGACACTGAGCGTGCGCGCTCAGCTTCGTCGCGTACGGTTCTCCGAGTGGTGAGCGAAGTGGTGCCGGTACTGGCCTCCCAGGTCGCTGCGCACCTGCCCGCCCAAACGCTGGCGCTGTCCGACCGCGGTGCCGGCGTCCCGCTGCGCGAACTCGCGCTGGTCGGTCTGACGGCCGCGATCATCACCTACTTCGCCACCGGCTGGTGCCGCGTGCTGGCCACCCGCGTCGGCGCGGTCGCCTACCCCCGCGAGCGCGATGTTCACCTGCAGCCGACCCCACGGATGGGCGGGCTGGCCATGTACGTCGGGGTGGCCTTCGCGATCCTGCTGGCCTCTCAGTTGCCGGCGCTCAACCGGGGTTTCGTCTACTCGACGGGCATGCCCGCCGTCGTCGTGGCGGGCGGACTCATCATGTTCGTCGGGCTGATCGACGATCGGTGGGGCTTGGACGCCTTGACCAAATTCGCCGGCCAGATCACCGCCGCCAGCGTGCTGGTGACGATGGGCGTGGCATGGAGCGTGCTCTACATCCCCATCGGTGGGGTGGGCACGCTGGTGCTCGACCAGGTCACCTCGATCCTGCTGACGCTCGCCCTGACGGTGTCGATCGTCAACGCGATGAACTTCATCGACGGTCTCGACGGGCTGGCCGCCGGGCTGGGACTGATCACCGCGTTGGCCATCTGCATCTTCTCCATCGGACTGCTGCGCGACCACGGTGGCGACGTGCTCTTCTACCCGCCGGCGATGATCTCGGTGGTGTTGGCCGGCGCCTGTCTGGGCTTCCTGCCGCACAACTTCCACCGCGCCAAGATCTTCATGGGTGACTCCGGGTCGATGCTGATCGGGTTGATGCTGGCCGCCGCCTCGACCACCGCGGCGGGACCGATCTCTCAGAACGCCTACGGGGCGCGGGATGTGTTCGCCCTGCTGTCGCCCTTCCTGTTGGTGGTCGCGGTGATGTTCGTCCCGGCGTTGGACACCCTGTTGGCGATCGTGCGCAGGACCCGGAAAGGCTTGAGCCCGTTCAGCCCCGACAAGATGCACCTCCACCACCGTTTGCTGCAGATCGGCCACTCACATCGGCGGGTGGTTTTGCTGATCTACCTATGGGTGGGCATCGTCGCGTTCGGTGCGGCCAGCACGACGTTCTTCGATCCCCGCTACACCGGCGTGGTCATGCTCGCGGCGATCGTGGTCGCCGGAATCGTCACCCTCATACCGCTGCTCCGGCGTCGCGCGCAGTCCACAGACTGACCACTCGGCGGGTCGCGACGGCTGCCTGGCGGCGGACTTACGACAAAAAGTAGTAGGCCTGTTTTTGGGCCTCCTACCTTGTGGTACGGTTCTGCGCATAACCCGAAAAACCTCACGGGTTGCCGGCCCGGCCCATCGGTCGCAAGACCGCTCGGCGCCGATACACGACCGACCAAACAGGGAGCTACCCCTTGGGTGATTCCAGCGCGCCCGTTGCCCTCCGATACGCTCGGCGGGCACGCACAGGATTTTTGCAGTACCGATGAGTAACGCCCTCGACGACGCGGGATTGAGGTGAACCAGGTGACGACGCCAGCGCACGACGCGCCGTTGGTGTTCCCCTCCGTGGCTTTCCGCCCGTTGCGCCTGTTCGTCGTCTGCGCCGTGCTCACGGCTCTCGCCATTCTCGCCGCCGGCTTCACCGGCCACATCTTCTTCGGCGTCTTCTTCGGGGTCGGTCTCGGTCTGGGTTTGCTCAACGCGCTGCTGGTACGTCGCGCCGTCGAGTCGATCACGGCAGAGGAGCACCCACTCAAGAAGAAAATGGCCATAAACTCCGCGACGCGGCTGCTGGTGATCACCGCCGTCGCACTGGCAATCGCGATCGTCTTCAAGGCACATGGCGGAATTGCCGTCCTGTTCGGCTTGGCCATCTTCCAGGCGCTGCTGGTGCTGTCCACCAGCCTTCCGGTGCTGAAGAAGATCCGTAAAGACGGGCTCGACGTGCAAGCCACCGCCGGCACTCCTGGCACGGAACCGAAGGATTGAGCAGACACAGATGACTGAGATCGTTCTCGCCGAAGGCGGTGGCGCCGCCATCCACGTCGGGCACCACACCATGGTGTTCGAGTGGCTGGGCATGACGTTCAACGGCGACACCATCCTCGCGACGGCCATCACCGCCGTGATCATCATCGGGCTGGCCTTCTTCCTGAGGGCCAAGGTCACCTCGACCGACGTCCCCGGTGGCGTGCAGCTGTTCTGGGAGGCGCTGACCATCCAGATGCGCCAGCAGATCGAGGGCTCGATCGGTATGAAGATCGCCCCCTTCGTGCTGCCGCTGTCCATCGCGCTGTTCGCCTTCATCCTGGTCTCGAACTGGTTGGCCGTGCTGCCGCTGCAGTACGGCGGCCCGGACGGTGCCGCGGCCGAGTGGTACAAACCGCCGGCCTCCGACATCAACTTCGTGTTGGCGCTCGCGCTGTTCGTGTTCATCTGCTACCACGCCGCCGGCTTCTGGCGCCGCGGCCTGATCGGCCACCCGATCAAGGTGCTCAAGGGCCACGTCAGCATCCTGGCGCCGATCAACATCGTCGAAGAACTGGCCAAGCCGATCTCGCTGGCACTGCGACTCTTCGGCAACATCTTCGCCGGCGGCATCCTGGTGGCACTGATCGCGATGTTCCCCTGGTACATCCAGTGGGCGCCCAACGCCATCTGGAAAACCTTCGACCTCTTCGTCGGTCTGATCCAGGCCTTCATCTTCGCGCTGCTGACGATCCTGTACTTCAGCCAGTCGATGGAGCTGGACCACGATGACGAGAACGCTCACCACTAAGTAACCCGTACGACCAGAAGTCCTGGTGGCACCGCCACCAGCTATCAAGGAGGAAATAGGAATGGATGCAAACGCCCTCATCACGGCGGGTGCGCTGATCGGCGGCGGCCTGATCATGGGTGGCGGCGCGATCGGCGCCGGTATCGGTGACGGTATCGCCGGTAACGCGCTGATCTCCGGCATCGCCCGGCAGCCCGAGGCCCAGGGCCGGCTGTTCACCCCGTTCTTCATCACCGTCGGTCTGGTCGAAGCCGCGTACTTCATCAACCTGGCCTTCATGGCGCTGTTCGTCTTCGCCACCCCGGCGTACTCGGGCTAGTAATCCGCAAGCATGGGTGCACTCGATACGACCGTCCTGACGGACGGCATCAACATCCTGGCGACCAGCCAGGCAGCGGAAGAAGGCGGCGGCGGGGGCAACAACTTCCTGCTCCCCAACGGCACCTTCTTCGCCGTGCTGATCATCTTCCTGATCGTGCTGGGCGTGATCTGGAAATGGGTTGTGCCGCCGGTCAGCAAGGTCCTCGCCGAGCGGGAAGCCATGCTGGCCAAGACGGCCGCGGACAGCCGTAAGTCGGCCGAGCAGGTCGCGGCCGCGCAAGCCGAATACGACCAGGCGATGGCCAACGCCCGTACCGAAGCCTCCGCTATCCGCGACGAGGCAAGGACGGCAGGCCGGCAGGTCGTGGACGCCAAGCGGGCCGAGGCCAGCGGTGAGGTGGCAGAGACCGTACGCCGGGCCAATGACGAACTGGCCCAGCAGGGTTCGGCCACCCAGGGGCAGCTCGCTTCCTCGGTCGACGCGCTGTCGGCCACCCTCGCCAGCCGCATCCTCGGTGTCGACGTGAATTCGGGACGGAACAAGTAGATGTCGATTTTCATCGGACAGCTGATCGGCTTCGCCGTGATCGCCTACATCCTGTGGCGCTATGTGGTGCCGCCGGTGAAGACGCTCATGGCCAAGCAGCAGGAAGCCGTTCGCACCGCTCTGGCCGAGAGTGCGGAGGCAGCGCGCAAGCTCGCCGACGCCGACGCCATGCACGCCAAGGCGCTGGCCGATGCCCGCGCGGAGTCCTCCAAGGTCACCGAGGAGGCCCGCCAGGACTCCGTGCGGATCACCGCGTCGCTCACCGAGCAAGCCGGTGTCGACGCCGAGCGCATCAAGGCCCAGGGTGCACAGCAGATCCAGTTGGCTCGTCAGCAGCTGGTCCGCCAGCTGCGGCACGGGCTCGGTGACGAAGCCGTGCAGAAGGCTGCCGAGCTGGTGCGCGCCCACGTCGCCGATCCGGCGGCGCAGGCGTCCACCGTGGACCGCTTCCTGGCCGACCTCAGTGCCATGGCGCCGTCCACCGCGGTGATCGACACCGCGGCAACGGGCAGCCTGCGGGCGGCGAGCCGGGCGGCCGTCGGGACGCTGACCGATGAGTTCGACAACGTGGCAACGGGTCTGGACGCCGACGGCCTGACCACACTGGCCGCCGATCTGGCATCGGTGGCCCGGCTGCTGGTCGCCCAGAACCCGCTCACCAAGCATCTGGCCGAGCCGACCGATGCCAGCGAGCCGAAGGTGCGCCTGGTCGAGCGGCTGCTGAGCGGCAAGATCGGCGAGCCGGCCCTCGGGCTGGTCCGCACCGCCGTGTCGCAGCGCTGGTCCGCCGAGGCCGACCTGGTGAATGGAATCGAGTACACCGCGCGGCTCGCGCTGCTGAAGCGTGCCCAGGTGGCCGGTGAGGTCGACGACGTCGAGGACCAGCTGTTCCGGTTCGGTCGCGTCCTGGACTCGCAGCCGCGCCTGAGCGCCCTGCTCAGCGACTACACCACCCCGGCCGAGGGTCGGATCGCCCTGTTGGACAAGGTGCTTCCCGGAGCCAACGAGACGGCCAAGGCGCTGCTCGCGCAGACCGTCGGACTGCTGCGCGGTGAGCGTGCCGACGAGGCCGTCCTCGACCTGGCCGAGCTTGCCGTCGCCCGCCGCGGCGAGATCGTCGCGCACGTGACGGCCGCCGCCGAGCTGACCGCGGCCCAGCACGCGCGGCTGGCCGAGGTGCTCACCCGCATCTACGGCCACCCGGTGGCCATCCAGCTGCACGTCGACCCGAGCGTGCTCGGCGGTCTGACGATCGCCGTCGGCGACGAGGTGATCGACGGCTCCATCGCATCACGACTGGCGGCCGCCGAGACCGGCCTGCCGGACTGACGAGCGCCAACGCACCCCACGAACCACCCCTAAGAACTAGGTAGGAAGACGAAAAACCATGGCAGAGTTGACAATCTCGGCTGCTGATATCGAAGGTGCCATCGAGGACTACGTATCCTCGTTTTCCGCCGACACCGAGCGCGAAGAGATCGGCACCGTCGTCGACGCCGGTGACGGCATCGCCCACGTCGAGGGCCTGCCCTCGGTCATGACCCAGGAACTGCTCGAGTTCCCCGGCGGCGTGCTCGGCGTGGCCCTGAACCTCGACGAGCACAGCGTCGGTGCCGTCATCCTGGGCGAGTTCGAGAAGATCGAAGAAGGCCAGCAGGTCAAGCGCACCGGCGAGGTGCTCTCGGTGCCCGTCGGCGACGCCTTCCTGGGCCGCGTCGTCAACCCGCTCGGTCAGCCCATCGACGGCCAGGGTGACATCACCGCCGACACCCGCCGCGCCCTCGAGTTGCAGGCCCCGTCCGTGGTTCAGCGCCAGGGCGTCGGCGAGCCGCTGCAGACCGGTATCAAGGCCATCGACGCCATGACCCCGATCGGCCGCGGCCAGCGTCAGTTGATCATCGGTGACCGTAAGACCGGCAAGACCGCCGTCTGCGTCGATACCATCCTCAACCAGCGTGAGGCCTGGGAGACCGGCGACCCGAAGCAGCAGGTGCGCTGCGTGTACGTCGCCGTCGGCCAGAAGGGCACCACCATCGCCAGCGTGAAGCGTGCGCTGGAAGAGGGTGGCGCGATGGAGTACACCACCATCGTCGCGGCCCCTGCCTCCGATCCGGCCGGCTTCAAATGGCTTGCGCCCTACACCGGTTCGGCCATCGGTCAGCACTGGATGTACGACGGCAAGCACGTGCTGATCGTCTTCGACGACCTCACCAAGCAGGCCGAGGCCTACCGCGCCATCTCGCTGCTGCTGCGCCGCCCGCCGGGCCGCGAGGCCTACCCGGGTGACGTCTTCTACCTGCACTCCCGTCTGCTGGAGCGCTGCGCGAAGCTGTCCGACGAGCTCGGCGGTGGCTCGATGACCGGCCTGCCGATCATCGAGACCAAGGCCAACGACATCTCGGCCTACATCCCGACCAACGTCATCTCGATCACCGACGGCCAGTGCTTCCTGGAGTCCGACCTGTTCAACCAGGGTGTGCGTCCCGCTGTCAACGTCGGTGTGTCGGTGTCCCGCGTCGGTGGCGCCGCCCAGATCAAGGCGATGAAAGAGGTTGCCGGCTCGCTGCGTCTGGATCTGTCGCAGTACCGCGAGTTGGAGGCGTTCGCCGCCTTCGCCTCCGACCTGGACGCGGCCTCCAAGGCGCAGCTGGATCGCGGTGTTCGCCTGGTCGAGCTGCTCAAGCAGCCCCAGTACAGCCCGCTGTCGGTCGAGGACCAGGTGGTGTCGATCTTCCTGGGTACCCAGGGCCACCTGGATTCGGTTCCCGCCGAAGACGTCTCGCGTTTCGTCGACGAGCTGCTGGAGCACGTCAAGGCCAGCCACTCCGACATCCTGAGCGGGATCAAGGACACCAAGAAGCTCTCCGAGGAGAACGAGGAGAAGCTGGTCTCGGTGATCAACGATTTCAAGAAGGGCTTCTCGGCCTCCGACGGTAGCTCCGTGGTGGTCAAGGAAGCCGACGCGGAAGCACTGGACCCCGAGGACCTGGAGAAGGAATCGGTCAAGGTCCGCAAGCCTGCTCCCAAGAAGGCCTAGGTAACAGATGGCAGCCACACTGCGCGAGCTACGCGGGCGTATCCGCTCCGCCGGGTCGATCAAGAAGATCACCAAGGCCCAGGAGCTGATCGCCACGTCGCGAATCGCCAAGGCGCAGGCCCGAGTCGAAGCGGCTCGGCCCTACGCCACCGAGATCACCAACATGCTCACCGAGCTTGCCGGAGCCAGCGCGCTGGACCACCCGCTGCTCGTCGAGCGGGAGAGCCCCAAGCGGGCCGGTGTGCTGGTGGTGTCCTCGGACCGCGGCCTGTGCGGCGGCTACAACGCCAATGTGCTGCGCCGGGCCGAGGAGCTGTTCTCGCTGCTGCGCGACGAGGGCAAGAATCCGGTGCTGTACGTGGTCGGCCGTAAGGCATTGGGCTACTACAGCTTCCGGCAGCGCACGGTGACCGAGTCGTGGACCGGCTTCTCCGAGCGGCCCACCTACGAGAACGCCAAGGAGATCGCCGACACCCTGGTGGAGGCGTTCCTGTCCGGTGCCGACGACGAGGGCGACGATCCGGGCGCCGACGGCATCCTCGGCGTCGACGAGCTGCACATCGTGTCCACCGAGTTCCGGTCCATGCTGTCGCAAACCGCGGTGGCGCTGCGGATCGCGCCGATGGTCGTCGAGTACGTCGGTGAGGCCGAGACCGGTCCGCACACGCTGTACTCGTTCGAGCCGAACGCCGAGACACTGTTTGATGCGTTGCTGCCCCGCTACATCGCGACCCGCGTGTACGCGGCGCTGCTGGAGGCGGCGGCTTCGGAGTCGGCTTCGCGCCGACGCGCCATGAAGTCGGCCACCGACAATGCCGACGATCTGATCAAGGCGCTCACGCTGGCGGCCAACCGCGAGCGCCAGGCGCAGATCACTCAGGAAATCAGCGAAATCGTCGGCGGCGCCAACGCACTGGCCGACGCGCGCTAGCCGGATCAACTACAGAAGCCCCGTAGGAAGCGAAGAAGAGAAATGACTGCTACCGCAGAGAAGACCACGACGGGTCGGGTCGTCCGCATCACCGGCCCGGTGGTGGACATCGAGTTCCCGCGTGGCGCCGTGCCCGAGCTGTTCAACGCGCTGCACGCCGACATCAGCTACGGCGCCCTCGCCAAGACCCTGACGCTCGAAGTGGCGCAGCACCTTGGGGACAACCTGGTGCGCACCATCTCGATGCAGCCCACCGACGGTCTGGTGCGCGGCACCGAGGTCACCGACACCGGTGCCTCGATCTCCGTGCCGGTCGGCGACGGCGTCAAGGGGCACGTGTTCAACGCCCTTGGCGATTGCCTGGACGAGCCCGGCTACGGCAAGGACTTCCAGCACTGGTCCATCCACCGCAAGCCGCCGGCCTTCGCCGACCTGGAGCCCCGCACCGAGATGCTGGAGACCGGTCTGAAGGTCGTCGACCTGCTCACCCCGTACGTGCGTGGTGGCAAGATCGCCCTGTTCGGTGGTGCCGGCGTCGGCAAGACCGTGCTGATCCAGGAGATGATCAACCGCATCGCCCGCAACTTCGGTGGCACCTCGGTGTTCGCCGGCGTCGGCGAGCGTACCCGTGAGGGCAACGACCTGTGGGTCGAGCTCGCGGATGCCAACGTGCTCAAGGACACCGCGTTGGTGTTCGGCCAGATGGACGAGCCGCCGGGCACCCGTATGCGCGTCGCCCTGTCCGCGCTGACCATGGCGGAGTTCTTCCGCGATGAGCAGAACCAGGACGTGCTGCTGTTCATCGACAACATCTTCCGGTTCACCCAGGCCGGTTCGGAGGTGTCGACCCTGCTCGGCCGTATGCCTTCGGCCGTGGGTTACCAGCCGACGCTGGCCGACGAGATGGGTGAACTGCAGGAGCGCATCACCTCGACCCGTGGTCGCTCGATCACCTCGATGCAGGCCGTCTACGTGCCCGCCGACGACTACACCGACCCGGCTCCGGCGACCACCTTCGCCCACCTGGACGCCACCACCGAGCTCTCTCGTGCGGTGTTCTCCAAGGGCATCTTCCCCGCGGTGGATCCGCTGGCTTCGTCCTCGACGATCCTGCACCCCAGCGTGGTCGGCGACGAGCACTACCGCGTCGCCCAGGAAGTCATCCGAATCCTGCAGCGCT
The DNA here is from genome assembly GCF_026240945.1 of Mycolicibacterium sp. J2. Lineage (GTDB taxonomy): Bacteria > Actinomycetota > Actinomycetes > Mycobacteriales > Mycobacteriaceae > Mycobacterium. The sequence continues at coordinate 5,015 of NZ_JAPFPY010000028.1, read as the reverse complement.
ACAAGGACCTTCAGGACATCATCGCGATCCTCGGTATCGACGAGCTCTCCGAAGAGGACAAGGTTCTGGTGTACCGCGCCCGTAAGATCGAGCGCTTCCTGAGCCAGAACATGATGGCGGCCGAGCAGTTCACCGGTCAGCCGGGCTCGACCGTCCCGCTGAAGGAGACCATCGAGGCCTTCGACAAGCTGGCCAAGGGCGAGTTCGACCACCTGCCCGAGCAGGCGTTCTTCCTCATCGGTGGTCTCGACGACCTGGCGAAGAAGGCCGAAAGCCTCGGCGCCAAGCTGTGATTGCCCGACTGACTACACGGAAGGTGGTGTGGCATGGCTGAATTGGACGTCGAAATCGTCGCAGTCGAGCGCGCACTGTGGTCGGGCAAGGCGACATTCGTATTCACCCGCACCACCGCGGGCGAGATCGGCATCCTGCCGCGGCACATCCCGCTGGTGGCACAGCTGGTCGACGACGCGATGGTCCGGGTTGAGCGCGAGGGTGAGGACGATCTGCGGATCGCCATCGACGGCGGCTTCCTGTCGGTGACGGAGAACGGCGTCAGCATCCTGGTCGAGAACGCCCAGTTCGAGTCGGAAGTCGATGCCGACGCAGCCAAGCGGGATTCGGAATCCGATGACCCCGCGAAGGCCGCATGGGGGCGCGCCCGCCTGCGCGCCGTCGGACAACTCGACTAGAGGTTTCCTGTCGATGAGCGCGGTCATGTGGATCATGGTCGCGCTCATCGGCGTCTTGGCGGTGGCCGTTGTTGCGCTGGTCTACCGGCTGTGGAAGCTGCGGCAGGTCGGCGGAACCGCTGCCATCCTGCGCGACTATCCCGCCGCCGGCGGTCAAGGTTGGCGCCACGGTGTGATGCGTTATCGCGGCGGCGAGGCCGGCTTCTACCGGCTCTCGAGCATCCGCTGGTGGCCGGATCGGCGGTTGAGCCGGCTGGCACTGGAAGTCGTGGGCCGTCGTTCCCCGCGCGGGGACGAGTTCGACATCATGAGCCAGGAGATCGTGATCCTGGAGCTGCGGGATTCCGGCCGCGGCTACGAGGTGGCCCTCGACCAAGGGGCGTTGACGGCCTTCACCTCGTGGGTGGAGTCCCGCCCGTCGCGCCGCGCACAACGACGCACCGGCTGATCACGCGCCGGCGTCGTCCGTCTTCTTCCCGCCACCGGGCTGCCACAGCACGTCGCCGTCCGGATTGGCCAGGCGGGACAGGATGAACAGCAGATCCGAGAGCCGGTTGAGGTACTTCGCCGGTAGCACGTTCACCGCGTCGCCGTACTGGTCGACCGCGGCCCAGGCCGACCGCTCGGCGCGCCGGGTCACCGTGCGGGCGACGTGCAGCAGCGCCGAGAGTGCGGTTCCGCCCGGCAGGATGAACGAGTTCAGCGGTGCCAGGCCTTCGTTGAACTGATCGCACCAGGTCTCCAGGCGGTCGATGTAGTCCTGGGAGATGCGCAGCGGCGGGTACGGCGGATTCTCCGCGACCGGCGTGGACAGGTCGGCGCCCGCGTCGAAAAGATCGTTCTGGATCTGGCGCAGGACCTCCCCGAGTGCGGGGTCCGGGTTCCCGAGCGCGACGGCTACCCCGATGGCCGCGTTGGCCTCATCGCAGTCGGCGTAGGCCTGCAATCGCGCGTCGTTCTTGGAGACGCGACTGAAATCACTCAGCCCGGTGCTCCCGTCGTCACCGGTCCGGGTATAAATGCGGGTCAGGTGCACGGCCATGGTTGAACGGTACCGGTCACAGCGGCGTTGCAACCTGGCCAGGCGTTCTGAATCTGGCCCGTCGTCTGCTTACACTGACCCGCGTGAGCGAGCGTTTCGTGGTGACCGGTGGAAATCGGTTATCAGGCGAAGTCGCGGTGGGGGGAGCCAAGAACAGCGTCCTCAAGTTGATGGCGGCCGCGCTGCTGGCCGAGGGCACCAGCACCATCACGAACTGTCCGGACATCTTGGATGTGCCGTTGATGGCGGAGGTGCTCAGAGGCTTGGGCGCGACAGTGGAACTGGACGGTTCCACCGTCCGGATCACGTCTCCGGATGAGCCGAAGTACGACGCCGATTTCGCCGCAGTCAGACAGTTCCGTGCCTCGGTGTGTGTGCTGGGTCCGTTGGTCGGCAGAGGTAAGCGGGCCAAGGTCGCGTTACCCGGTGGCGACGCTATCGGCTCCCGACCGCTGGACATGCACCAATCGGGGCTGCGCCAACTCGGGGCGCGGTGCAATATCGAGCACGGTTGCGTGGTGGCCGAGGCGGACCACCTGCGGGGTGCCGAGATCCAACTGGAGTTCCCGTCGGTCGGCGCTACCGAGAACATCCTGATGGCCGCTGTGCTGGCCGAGGGTGTGACGACCATCCACAACGTCGCGCGGGAGCCTGATGTGGTGGATCTGTGCGACATGCTCAACCAGATGGGTGCCCAGGTACAGGGCGCTGGCTCTTCCACGCTGACCATCACCGGGGTGGACCGGCTCTATCCGACGGAACACCGGGTCATCGGCGACCGCATCGTCGCCGCGACCTGGGGGATCGCCGCGGCGATGACACGTGGTGACATCTCGGTGACCGGCGTCGACCCCGCGCATCTGCAGTTGGTGCTGCACAAGCTGCATGACGCGGGTGCGACGGTGACCCAGCACGACAACGGCTTCCGGGTGGTGCAGTACGAGCGGCCCAAGGCGGTCAACGTCGCGACGCTGCCTTTCCCGGGATTCCCGACAGACCTTCAACCGATGGCGATCGGTCTGGCGTGCGTCGCGGACGGGACCTCGATGATCACCGAGAACGTGTTCGAGGCGCGGTTCCGCTTCGTGGAGGAGATGATCCGGCTGGGGGCCGACGCGCGGACCGACGGCCACCACGCTGTGGTGCGGGGATTGCCGCAGTTGTCGAGTGCGCCGGTGTGGGCGTCCGATATCCGCGCCGGTGCGGGTCTGGTGCTCGCCGGCCTTGTCGCCGACGGCGACACCGAGGTCCACGACGTCTACCACATCGACCGGGGCTATCCGTTGTTCGTCGAGAACCTGGCGAGCCTGGGCGCAGAGATCGAGCGGGTAAGCTGATCTGAGACGGGCGTACCACCGCCATAAGCCTCTGACCAGGGGATTTGACTTCGAAGCGGCCGTGGATCTAATCTTTTGAAGTCGCCGCGGAAACGCGAGACAGAGAAGCTTGACTCGCCGGACAAGTTAGTTTAAGCTGGCAGGGTTGCCCCGAAACGGGTAGCTTCGACAAAATCAAGTCTGTTGTTTGAGAACTCAATAGTGTGTTTGGTGGTTTTTGTTTGTTGTTTTTTTGCCATCTTGGTGGGGGACTCCCCGTCTTCCTGCCGCATAAGATGGTTTGTTTTTTTGATGCCAGTTTTTGGTGTCTTTTGTTTGTGATCGGATTTTTCTGATTCGAATTCTGCCTCGATGTTGTTCGAGGGGTTTTTGTTTGGAGAGTTTGATCCTGGCTCAGGACGAACGCTGGCGGCGTGCTTAACACATGCAAGTCGAACGGAAAGGCCCTTCGGGGTGCTCGAGTGGCGAACGGGTGAGTAACACGTGGGTGATCTGCCCTGCACTTTGGGATAAGCCTGGGAAACTGGGTCTAATACCGAATAGGACTCCGGCCTTCATGGGTTGGGGTGGAAAGCTTTTGCGGTGTGGGATGGGCCCGCGGCCTATCAGCTTGTTGGTGGGGTAATGGCCTACCAAGGCGACGACGGGTAGCCGGCCTGAGAGGGTGACCGGCCACACTGGGACTGAGATACGGCCCAGACTCCTACGGGAGGCAGCAGTGGGGAATATTGCACAATGGGCGCAAGCCTGATGCAGCGACGCCGCGTGAGGGATGACGGCCTTCGGGTTGTAAACCTCTTTCAGCACAGACGAAGCGCAAGTGACGGTATGTGCAGAAGAAGGACCGGCCAACTACGTGCCAGCAGCCGCGGTAATACGTAGGGTCCGAGCGTTGTCCGGAATTACTGGGCGTAAAGAGCTCGTAGGTGGTTTGTCGCGTTGTTCGTGAAAACTCACAGCTTAACTGTGGGCGTGCGGGCGATACGGGCAGACTAGAGTACTGCAGGGGAGACTGGAATTCCTGGTGTAGCGGTGGAATGCGCAGATATCAGGAGGAACACCGGTGGCGAAGGCGGGTCTCTGGGCAGTAACTGACGCTGAGGAGCGAAAGCGTGGGGAGCGAACAGGATTAGATACCCTGGTAGTCCACGCCGTAAACGGTGGGTACTAGGTGTGGGTTTCCTTCCTTGGGATCCGTGCCGTAGCTAACGCATTAAGTACCCCGCCTGGGGAGTACGGCCGCAAGGCTAAAACTCAAAGGAATTGACGGGGGCCCGCACAAGCGGCGGAGCATGTGGATTAATTCGATGCAACGCGAAGAACCTTACCTGGGTTTGACATGCACAGGACGACTGCAGAGATGTGGTTTCCCTTGTGGCCTGTGTGCAGGTGGTGCATGGCTGTCGTCAGCTCGTGTCGTGAGATGTTGGGTTAAGTCCCGCAACGAGCGCAACCCTTGTCCTATGTTGCCAGCGGGTTATGCCGGGGACTCGTAGGAGACTGCCGGGGTCAACTCGGAGGAAGGTGGGGATGACGTCAAGTCATCATGCCCCTTATGTCCAGGGCTTCACACATGCTACAATGGCCGGTACAAAGGGCTGCGATGCCGTGAGGTGGAGCGAATCCTTGTAAAGCCGGTCTCAGTTCGGATCGGGGTCTGCAACTCGACCCCGTGAAGTCGGAGTCGCTAGTAATCGCAGATCAGCAACGCTGCGGTGAATACGTTCCCGGGCCTTGTACACACCGCCCGTCACGTCATGAAAGTCGGTAACACCCGAAGCCGGTGGCCTAACCCCTTGTGGGAGGGAGCCGTCGAAGGTGGGATCGGCGATTGGGACGAAGTCGTAACAAGGTAGCCGTACCGGAAGGTGCGGCTGGATCACCTCCTTTCTAAGGAGCACCACGAGACCTGCGCCGGCCCCGTAAATTGCGGGATCAGCTGAG
>NZ_JAPFPY010000027.1 GCF_026240945.1 Mycolicibacterium sp. J2 | reverse complement strand
GCGAGTCCTACCGGCTACGCGATCACCACGCCGCCGCGGAAACCCTGCGCCGAACAACCACCGGCACCCACCAACAACTACACTGACCGCTGCTCACAGGTGAGGAATTTCGGCGAGCACAGCCGGGGATTTTCGATGAGCGCGGTCAGTTACGACGTTCGCGGCGGGTTCCAGGGATTCAACCTGGCCGAGCTGGCGACGTTGGATAGGTACCGGGTGCACGGATGCTAGAGCTACCCGACTGGTACACGCCCAATTTCGTCAATATCGAGAACCTGCTGATCGACGTGTTTAGCAAGGTGGCACCCGCTGTTGAGTCGGGATGTTGGACCCCGGACGACTGGCTAGAGGACGACAGTCCCGGTCCGGCGTTGTGGTTCTTCCGGGTCCCGGGTGGCCACGTGGACTACCAGCAGAATTACGACGAGGCTGTGGTGTTGGTCATGGCGGTTACCCCGTCGCGTGACGACTCATGGACGCTTATGTCCTTGGTCCGTTCGATCCTGCTGCCGATGCAAGGTACTAAGTTCCAGATGGCTGACGGGTTCACTGCGCAGGTTCATTCCGCCGAAGAGGTGGCGGGGCCGCAACTGTTGACGCCGGGCCAGCAGATCGACACCCGTGTGGTGTCGGCGCATTTCAAGGTGCGGGTGGGGTTGCGTTCGCGTGAGCGATATCTCGACCAGCTTCGCGCCCTTTAGGCCGGTGGGCCACGTAACGGTCGGTCTCGTCACCCGTTAGTTACGCGGCCAGGGTTGGCCCGGTAGGTGTCTCTCATTGAGCAGGGGTGCACCTACCGGGCCGATCACACCGATTAGCTCAGTCGTCCCAATGCTGGTACGTGATCACCGATCCGTCTGGGTAGGCGAACTGGATACTGCGCTGGGCGTTGAAATACCGATAGTGGCCGTCACAGACTTCCCGCCAGGGTGTGCAGTCAGGTGCGGGCGTGGGGATGGTGTCGAGGTTCATCACGGGCCGGGACGCTACAGCGCCGGAAAGCTGCGTGCGAGTACATGCCGTGTACGTCGGCAAGGGTGCGTTAAGGGTGCAAAGCCCACCTGAATGCAAAAGGTGGGAGAGGGAAAAACCCTCTCCCACCTGCGGGGTGGCTGACGGGACTCGAACCCGCGACAGCCAGGATCACAACCTGGTGCTCTACCAACTGAACTACAGCCACCATTGCCGCGCGAGCGGCGTTGTAGATACTAGCGGCTCACTGCTCCACAACCGAATCGGTTTCCCCGGTGTCGGTCTTCGGCGGCCCCAGCTCGGCCGCCACGGCCGCGATTTCGCTGGTAGAGGGGCCGGGCGCGGGCACGAAGGCGGTGCTGCGGTAGTACTTCAGCTCGCGGATGGACTCGTGGATATCGGCCAGCGCGCGGTGCGCCAGCCCCTTGGCCGGCTGACCGAAATAGATGCGCGGGTACCAGCGCCGGCACAGCTCCTTGATGGAGCTGACGTCGATCATCCGGTAGTGCAGGTACTCGTCGAGCAACGGCATGTCGCGTGCGATGAAGCCGCGATCGGTGGCGATCGAGTTGCCGCACAGCGGGGCCGTTTTCGCCTGTTTGACGTGGCTGCGGATGTAGTCGAGCACCATCTTCTCGGCGGTCGCGAGATCGATGTCCGAGGCCAGCACCTCTTTATCGAGGCCGGAGCTGGCGTGCATGCGGGCGACCACGTCGACCATGCCGGACAGGGCATCCTCGTCGGCGTGGATCACCACGTCGATGCCGCCACCAAGGATGTTCAGGTCCGCGTCGGTGACCAGGGCCGCAATCTCGATGAGCTTGTCGGACTTGAGGTCCAGCCCGGTCATCTCACAATCGATCCACACCAGTTCTTCACGCACGAAGATCCACAGTATTCGCACCCCCGCCAATTGGCCGCCCGCACCCACCCAAAAGGGGCGCCTTTCAGTAGGGTCTGGCCATGACCTCAGAATCGACTGCACCCCCCGCACAGCAGATCGCCGCAGGTTACGCCGTCGAGGGCCAGGCCCTGGAGCTGGGGACCGTCGTGGTCGACGGCGTCGTCGACCCCGCCGCAGCGGTGCGCATCCCGCTGGCCACGGTCAATCGCCACGGACTGATCGCGGGCGCCACCGGCACCGGCAAGACGAAGTCACTGCAGGTGATGGCCGAGCAGTTGTCGGCCGCCGGGGTTCCGGTGCTGATGGCCGACGTGAAGGGCGACCTCTCGGGTCTGTCGCAGCCGGGGGCGGTAGGGGACAAGACCGCTCAGCGTGCCAAGGACACCGGTGACGACTGGGCCCCGACGGCGTTCCCCGTGGAGTTCCTGTCGCTGGGTACCGAGGGCATCGGCGTGCCGGTGCGGGCGACGATCACCAGTTTCGGGCCCATCCTGTTGTCGAAAGTCTTGGGGCTCAACGCTACTCAGGAATCCACTCTCGGCCTGATCTTCCACTGGGCCGACCAGAAGGGGCTGTCGCTGCTGGATCTGAAGGATCTGCGGGCCGCCATCCAATACCTGACCGGCGACGAGGGCAAGCCCGAGCTCAAGGCCCTCGGCGCGGTGTCACCCACCACCGCCGGGGTGATCCTGCGGGCCCTGGTGAACCTGGAGGCCGAGGGAGCCGACACGTTCTTCGGCGAACCCGAGCTGGAGCCCAAGGACCTGATCCGTTTCGACGCGCAGGGCCGCGGCATCATCTCGCTGCTGGAACTGGGTGCGCAGGCGGCGCGCCCGGTGATGTTCTCCACGTTCCTGATGTGGGTGTTGGCCGACCTGTTCACGACGCTGCCCGAGGTCGGCGACGTCGACAAGCCCAAGTTGGTGTTCTTCTTCGACGAGGCGCATCTGTTGTTCACCGACGCGTCCAAGGCGTTCCTGGAGCAGGTGGAGCAGACCGTCAAGCTGATCCGCTCGAAGGGCGTCGGGGTGTTCTTCTGCACCCAACTGCCCACCGATGTGCCCAACAACGTGCTGTCGCAGCTGGGCGCGCGGGTGCAGCACGCGCTGCGCGCGTTCACCCCCGACGACCAGAAGGCGCTCACCAAGACGGTGCGGACGTACCCGAAGACGACGGTGTACGACCTGGAGTCGGCGCTGACATCACTGGGCATCGGCGAGGCGATCGTCACGGTGCTCTCCGAGCGCGGCGCCCCGACGCCGGTCGCCTGGACCCGGATGCGGGCACCACGATCGCTGATGGACACCATCGGCCCGGACGCGATCAAGGCGGCGGCCGCGGCCAGTGCGCTGCAGGCGACCTATGGGCAGACCATCGACCGCGAATCGGCCTACGAGAAGCTCAACGCCAAGCTGGCGCCACCGCCGGCCGCACCGGCCCCGGCCGATCAGCTGCCGCCGCCGGTGAGCGCCGGTGGCGCCGAAATCGAGGGCACGGCGACCGCACGCAACGCCGCCGAGCCCGGCTTCTTCGAGAAGATGGTGGAGAGCCCGGCGTTCAAGAGCGCGATGCGCTCGGCCGGCACGGTGATCGGCCGCGAGATCACCCGCAGCATCTTCGGGACGGGCCGCCGCCGCCGGTGATTTCGGCGCGCTCGTCCGCGCTCATCGCGGGAAAGCGCGCCAAAATCACGAACTAGTCGCCGCCGAGCTTCTTGTACACCGCACCGACGATCGGCGTGACGATGGCACGCGGGGCGTACCCGCTGGCCACCGACATCGCCTTGGACGTCAGCCCGGGCACGATGCGCATCTTGTTGTGCTCCAACCCGTCCAGCGACAGCTTGGCGGTGTACTCGGTGTTGATCCACAGGAAGTCGGGGATCAGCTTCTCCACCAGCGAGCGCTCGTCGGCATCGGGCAGGTCGGTGCGCACCGGGCCGGGGGCCAGCAGCGTGACGTGCACACCGGTGCCCTTGAGTTCCCCGCGCAGCGACTCGCTGAAGGTGTTGGCGAAGGCCTTGGTGGCCGCGTAGGTGGCGTTGTTGGGGATCGGCGAGTTACCCGCCGCCGAGCCGGATATCAGGATGCCGCCGGCCTTGCGCTCGATCATGCCGGGCAGCACGGCCAGGCAAAGGTCATGCACCGCAATGGCATTGAGCTGAACCTGGGCCTTCTCGCCGGCCGGGTCCAGCTTGGCCACCGGACCGAAGGTGGCGGTGCCGGCGTTGGCGCACAGGATCGAGATGTTGCGGCCGGCCAGTTCCTCGCACAGCACGTCGCGGGCGGCCGGGTCGGCCAGGTCGACGGCCCGCACCTCCACGGTGACGCCGTACTTCTCGGTGAGCCGGGTAGCGAGTTCGGCCAGCACCTCGCCGCGGCGGGCGGTGATGATCAGGTGGTGGCCCCGGGAGGCCAGGTCCGCGGCAAGCGCTTCGCCGATGCCCTGGGAGGCGCCGGTGACGACCGCGCGGGCGTCGGGGTGGGGTGCGGGTACAGGCATGCCGAAATCGTAAGGACTTATAGGGTGACGGCCATGGGCAGCCCCGTGTCGGAGTCGCGCGGGGCGCGGCGTTCGCAAGTGTTGTCGTGGGTTCTGTACGACTGCGGGGCCACCGGCGTGAACGCGATCGTCGTGACCTTCGTCTTCTCCGTCTACCTGACCAGCGCCGTCGGGAAGGACCTGCCGGGGGACACGACGCCCGCGAGCTGGCTGGGCCGGGCGCTGACCATCGCCGGGGTGATCGTTGCGGTGCTGGCACCGGTGACCGGTATCTGGGTGGATGCCGCGCACCGGCGCCGCCGGGCGTTGGTCACGCTCACCGTGGCCGCGGCGGCGCTGGTGGCGTCGATGTCGCTGATCCGCTCCGACTACCACTTCTTGTGGGCGGGGCTGGCCCTGCTGGCGATGACCGCGGCGTGCAACGACCTGGCGACCGTTCCGTACAACGCGATGCTGGCGCAGCTGACGACGCCGAAGAACGCCGGCCGCGTCTCCGGTGCGGGCCTGGCGGTCGGGTATGGGGGCAGCGTGGCCCTGCTGCTCATCGTCTACCTCGGCTTCATCGCCGGCCAGGGTGGGCTGCTGGGCCTGCCCACCGACGACGGACAGAACGTCCGGGCCGCGATGGTGCTGACGGCGGTGTGGCTGGTGGCGTTCGCGATGCCATTGCTGGTCACCGCTCCGGCGCCGCCCGCTGATCCCGCACATCGACCGGTGCGCATCGCGGCGGCCTACCGCACGCTGTGGGCGGAGGTGCAAGGGGAGTGGCGGCGCGACCGCAACTTCGTCTACTACCTGATCGCCAGCGCCGTCTTCCGCGACGGGCTGACCGGGGTGTTCACCTTCGGCGCGGTACTCGGCGTCAACGTCTACGGCATCTCGTCGGCGACGGTGCTGCTGTTCGGGGTGGCGGCGTGCCTGGTGGCGGCCGCGGGCGCGGTGGCAGGCGGCTGGCTCGACGACCGCATCGGCGCGAAGCCGGTGATCGTCGGGGCGCTGATCCTGATGATCGTGGTGGCGCTGACGCTGATGGTGCTGTCGGGTCCGCTGGCGTTCTGGGTGTGCGGGTTGTTGTTGTGCCTGTTCATCGGCCCGACGCTGTCGGCGGCGCGCACGCAGATGCTGCGCATCTCCAACGAGGGCAAGGAAGGCGTCGCGTTCGGCCTCTACACCATGACCGGGCGGGCGGCGACCTTCCTGGCACCCGCGCTGTTCGCGTTGTTCATCGACGTGTTCGACAGTGACCGCGCCGGGATGGGCGGATTGTGCGTGGTCTTGCTCCTCGGTCTGCTGTTGATGCTGGGGGTGAAGACCCCGCGCGGGTCAGCCGATCGGGCTGCAGATCGTCAGACCTGACCCGCTGCGCTGCTGCACCTGTGCGCCGTCGATGGTGATCGAACAACTGACCTGACGCCCGACATTGATGATGCTGACGCTGGCCGAACCCTTGGCAGGTTTGGTCAGATCCACCTGCTTGGACCACGGCAGCAGCACGTTGAACTCGGTCTGCAGTACGCCACCGGTGTCGACGTAGGTGATGTTGATGGCGCGGCCAGTGCCCGACACGTCGTACACCACGGTCTCGGTGGCGCTCGGATCGGCGCCCGGTACTCCCGGCGTGGTGGAGGTGGTGGGCGACGACGACGGCGCGGGCGCCGGGACGGTCGAGGTGGTCGGCCGGCGTGTGGTGGTCGGCGTGGTGGTGGTGGGTTCGGCCAGCGAGGGCACCGGGGCGACCACGGTGTCCTGTTGTGAGCTGTTGACGATCACCAGTGCGATGACCAGGCCGAGCACCGCGACGACGGCGATGGCTGCCAGGAACCACAGCCAACGGGGTGGGCGCGGGCCGTCCGGGGGCGCCGGGTCCCCGGGACCAGGCGGTTGCTGAGGCGGTGCCCCATAGGGACCGGTCGCATACGCCGGGTCGTACGCCGGGTAGGCGGGCATCGGTTCGGTGGGACGCGAGCCGTAGGGGCCGGGACCGGCGTACGCGGGATCGGAGTAACCCGGATAACCGGGATAAGAGTCGCCGTAGCGGCCGTCAAGGCGCCGGGTCGGCTCATCGCCGCGTGGAGAATTGGTCATGCCCACCTCATGGCTGCAGGGTACCCGCGCGCCCTGGCGATGTGCCGCCGTGCGGTCTCATCGCGTTGCGCACGGCAGCTACGGTGTGGCGGCCAGTGCGGCAACGGTCATCGCCCGCAAAACCGCCCGCGAGCTGTGGGTGAGCGTGGGTGCCTTGACGCTGTGCGGGGTCGAGTTGAGCAATCCGAACACCGCCTGCGCTTTGAGCCGCGCGTCGGCTTCGTCGAGGGTGTCGTCGAGCCGACGCAGCGCCTCGACCCAGATTTCCACGTACTGCCGCTGAGCCTTGCGGACCTGGCGTTTGGCCGGTGCGGGCAGGTGAGCGAGGTCACGGTCCTGGATGCGGATCAGGTCGGATTCGCCGAGCGCGAAGTCGAGATGGAAGTCGATGAGCCCATCGAGCGCCTGCCGGGCGTCGTCGGCGGCCGCGACGACCTCGGTGGCGCCGCTGAGCAGCCGGGTGCTGATCCCGACCAGCAGCTCGGACAGCAACGCTTCTTTGTTGGGGAAGTGCCGGTAGATGGCGGGACCGCTGACCCCGGCGGCCGATCCGATGTCCTCCAGCCGCACCGCCAGGTAGCCATGCTCGGCCATGAGACGTTCAGCGGCAGCGATCAGTTGATCGCGGCGGTCGGATTTGGCCTTACTGCGCGGGGTTTGCGTCGTCATGCGCGGCCTCCGTCCGGTGGTAGACATTTCGGTTAGTCGTGATTAACATACCACGAGTTAGTCGTCATTAACTCAACTGAAATGGGTTCAGCGATGGCACATCGCGACGCGCACATCGCCCTGGTGGACGAGCTGCGCACCAAATTGGCCGAGGCCGCGCTCGGTGGGCCGGAAAAGGCCAGGGACCGCCATGTCAGCCGGGGCAAGCTGTTACCGCGTGATCGCGTCGACGGCCTGCTCGACACCGGCAGCCCGTTCCTGGACATCGCACCGCTGGCAGCCGACGGCATGTACGACGGGGACTGCCCGGGGGCCGGACTGATCGCCGGTATCGGCCGGGTGTCCGGACGCGAATGCATGATCGTGGCCAACGACGCCACCGTCAAAGGCGGCACCTACTACCCGATCACGGTCAAGAAACACATACGCGCACAAGAGATTGCCGCGCAGAACCGGTTGCCGTGCATCTATCTGGTGGACTCCGGTGGCGCCTTCCTCCCGCGCCAGGACGAGGTGTTCCCCGACCGTGAGCACTTCGGCCGCATCTTCTACAACCAGGCCACCATGAGTGCGCAGGGCATCCCGCAGATCGCCGCGGTGCTCGGCTCGTGCACCGCGGGCGGTGCGTACGTGCCCGCCATGAGCGACGAGGCCGTCATCGTGCGCAACCAGGGCACCATCTTCCTGGGCGGGCCGCCGCTGGTGAAAGCCGCCACCGGTGAGATCGTCACCGCCGAGGAACTGGGCGGGGGCGACCTGCATTCCAAGATCTCCGGGGTGACCGACCACCTGGCCCACGACGACCGCGACGCGTTACGCATCGTGCGGCGCATCGTGTCCACCCTCGGCCCGCGCCGCGATCCGCCGTGGGAGGTGTTCCCGACCGTGGACCCAGTGGCCGATCAGACCGAGCTCTACGACGTCGTGCCGACCGATGCCCGCGTCCCCTACGACGTGCACGAGGTGATCACCCGCATCGTGGATGGCGGTGAGTTCGCGGAATTCAAGGCCGAATACGGCACCACCCTGGTCACCGGTTTTGCGCGCATCCACGGTCACGCGGTGGGCATCATCGCCAACAACGGTGTGCTGTTCGGCGAATCCGCAGTCAAGGGAGCGCATTTCATCGAGCTGTGCGACAAACGCAACACCCCGCTGCTGTTCCTGCAGAACATCTCGGGGTTCATGGTCGGCCGCGACTACGAGGCCGGCGGTATCGCCAAACACGGCGCCAAGATGGTGACCGCGGTGGCGTGCGCGCGGGTGCCCAAGCTCACCGTGGTGATCGGCGGCTCCTACGGCGCGGGCAACTATTCGATGTGCGGACGAGCGTATTCGCCCAGGTTCCTGTGGATGTGGCCCAACGCCCGCATCTCGGTGATGGGTGGTGAGCAGGCCGCCTCGGTGCTGGCCACCGTGCGCGGTGAGATGACGCCGGAGGAGGAAGAGGCGTTCAAGGCGCCGATCCGGGCCCAGTACGAGCAGCAGGGCAATCCGTACTACTCGACCGCACGCCTCTGGGATGACGGCGTCATCGACCCGGCCGACACCAGAACAATTGTCGGTCTGGCTCTTTCCGTTGTCGCGCAGGCTCCGCTGGAGCCGGTGTCCTACGGCGTATTCAGGATGTGATCAGATGACCGCCCAACTCTTCGATACCGTCCTGGTCGCCAACCGCGGTGAGATCGCCGTCCGGGTCATCCGCACGCTGCGCGCGATGGGGATCCGCTCGGTCGCCGTGTACAGCGACGCCGATGCGCACGCGCGTCACGTTTCAGAAGCAGATGTGGCCGTCCGCATCGGCCCGGCCGCCGCCCGTAAGAGCTACCTCGACATCGACGCCATCGTCGGGGCCGCCGCGCGCACCGGCGCTCAGGCCGTGCACCCCGGCTACGGGTTCCTCGCCGAGAACGCCGAATTCGCCCGCGCTCTGGACGCGGCAGGCATCGTCTTCATCGGCCCACCCGTGGCCGCGATCGGCACCATGGGCGACAAGATCGCCGCCAAGGCCGCGGTGTCGGCATTCGGGGTGCCGGTGGTTCCCGGCATCTCCCGGCCCGGCCTGACCGACGACGACCTGATTGCCGGCGCCCCGGAGGTGGGCTTCCCCGTGCTGGTCAAGCCATCGGCCGGCGGTGGGGGCAAGGGTATGCGGGTGGTGCACTCGACCGACGAGTTGCCGGCCGCGCTGGTGAGCGCCCGGCGTGAGGCCGCCTCGGCGTTCGGGGACGACACCTTGTTCCTGGAACGATTCGTGTTGCGGCCCAGGCATATCGAGGTGCAGGTGCTCGCCGACGGGCACGGCAACGTCATCCACCTCGGTGAGCGGGAATGCAGTCTGCAGCGGCGGCACCAGAAGGTCATCGAGGAGGCCCCGTCGCCGCTGCTGGACGCCGCCACCCGCACCCGCATCGGTGCGGCCGCCTGCAGCACCGCCCGCAGCGTCGACTACACCGGTGCGGGCACCGTCGAGTTCATCGTCTCCGCCGACAAGCCCGACGAGTTCTTCTTCATGGAGATGAACACGCGACTGCAGGTGGAGCATCCGGTCACCGAGCTGGTCACCGGCATCGACCTGGTGGAGCTGCAGGTGCGCATCGCCGCGGGCGAATCACTGCCGCTGCGCCAGGAGGATGTCACCCTCAGCGGGCACGCCATCGAGGCCCGGGTGTACGCCGAGGACCCGGCCAACGGGTTCCTGCCGACCGGTGGGACGGTGCTCGATGTGGCGGAACCCGCACATGCCAGGGTCGATTCGGGTATCTACGCCGGCACCGTCGTCGGCAGCGATTACGACCCGATGCTCGCCAAGATCATCACGCACGCCGACGACCGGTCGGCCGCGCTGCGCGGGTTGGACCGGGCCCTGGCTCAGACCGCCGTGCTGGGCGTCACCACCAATATCGCCTTCCTGCGGTTCCTGCTGGCCGACTCGGATGTGGTTGCCGGGCAATTGGATACCGGCCTGCTGGACCGCCGGCTGCCGGACTACGACGTCAACCCGGTCACCGACGAAGAGCTCATCGCCGCCGCCGCGTACCGATGGCTGCAGCACTGGGCCGCCGCCGACGACAACCTGTGGTCGGTGCCGTCGGGCTGGCGCACCGGGCAGCGAGCCCCGAGCGTATTCCGGTTGCAAGCCGGGCAACGTGTCGACCACGTGCGGATCACCGGCAGTCCCACCGCCGCCGTCGCGGCTGTCGAAGACGGTGGAACATACCCGCTGACAGCACAATTGGACGGCCGCGACCTCACCGTCACCGTGGACGGCGTGCGCACCGACTACATCGCCGCGGCCGACGGTCCGCACCTGTGGCTGGCCGGACCGCAGCGCACCGTCGCGGTGCACGAGGTACGCGAAGCGCCCGTGCGCCCCGACGACGAGCACGCCGGGGACGCCGAACTGGTCAGCCCGATGCCCGGGGCGGTGGTCGCCGTGGGCGTCGCCGACGGTGCCAGCGTCACAGCCGGTGCCGTCGTCGTCACCGTCGAGGCCATGAAGATGGAACACACGCTGGCCTCGCCCGTCGACGGGGTGGTCGAACTTCTCGTCGCCGTCGGCGACCAGGTCAAGGTGGGTCAACCGCTGGCCCGAATCACCGCCGCTACCAAGGAGACCAACGATGAGTGACTTCCTGTCCACGGGCACGCTGCCCGACGACTACGCGCAACTGGCCAAGACGGTCCGGGACTTCGCCCAGAGCGTCGTCGCGCCGGTGGCCGCCAAACACGACGAGGAGCATTCGTTCCCCTACGAGGTCGTCTCCGGGATGGCCGACATGGGCCTGTTCGGTCTGCCGTTTCCCGAGGAGTACGGCGGCATGGGCGGCGACTATTTCGCGTTGTGCCTGGCCTTGGAGGAACTCGGCAAGGTCGACCAGAGTGTCGCCATCACGCTGGAGGCCGGTGTGTCGCTGGGTGCGATGCCGGTGTACCGATTCGGCAACGAGGCGCAGAAGCAGGAATGGTTGCCGCTGCTGGCCAGCGGGAAGGCCCTGGGCGCCTTCGGGTTGACCGAGGCCGGTGGCGGCAGCGACGCCGGGGCCACCAAGACCACCGCCAAACTCGACGGTGACACCTGGGTGATCAACGGCTCCAAGCAGTTCATCACCAATTCCGGCACCGATATCACCAAGCTGGTCACCGTCACCGCGGTGACGGGTGAGGGCCCGGACGGCAGGAAGGAGATCTCCTCGATCCTGGTGCCGGTGCCGACGCCGGGCTTCACCGCCGAACCGGCCTACAACAAGGTCGGCTGGAACGCCTCGGACACCCATCCGCTCAGCTTCGACGACGTCCGGGTGCCCGCCGAGAACCTGCTCGGGGACCGCGGGCGTGGCTACGCCAACTTCCTGCGCATCCTGGACGAGGGACGCATCGCCATCGCCGCGCTGTCGGTCGGTGCGGCGCAGGGCTGCGTCGACGAGTGCGTGAAGTACGCCAGGGAACGGGAAGCGTTCGGCGCCAAGATCGGGACCTATCAGGCCATCGCCTTCAAGATCGCCCGGATGGAGGCGCGCGCGCATGCCGCGCGGACCGCCTACTACGACGCCGCCGCGCTGATGCTGTCCGGCAAGCCGTTCAAGAAGGCCGCCTCGGTGGCCAAACTGGTGTCCAGCGAGGCCGCGATGGACAACGCCCGCGATGCCACCCAGATTTTCGGCGGGTACGGCTTCATGAACGAGTATCCGGTGTCCCGCCATTACCGGGATAGCAAGATCCTCGAAATCGGCGAGGGCACAACCGAAGTGCAACTGATGCTGATCGGACGGGAACTGGGGCTGTGACCAAGCGAACCGTCGAGCAGCGGGGGCTGTGGTACGAGGAGTTCGAGACCGGTGTGCTGTACCTGCACCGGCCCGGGCGCACCATCACCGAAGCCGACAATGTCCTGTTCACCACCCTGACGATGAACACGCAGGCGCTGCACCTGGACGCCGCGTTCTCCGACGCGCTGCCACCGTTCCACCAGCGGCTGGTGAACTCGATGTTCACCCTCTCCACGCTGGTCGGGTTGTCGGTCGCACAACTCACCCAGGGCACCATCGTCGGCAACCTCGGATTCTCCGAAATCGCCTTCCCCAAGCCGTTGTTCCACGGCGACACGCTGTATGCCGAGTCCGAGGTCATCGACAAACGGGAATCCAAGAGCCGGCCCGGGGAGGGGATCGTCACCTTCGCGCACACCGGACGAAACCAGCACGGTGACGTCGTGGCGACCGCCTCACGCAAGACCATGGTGCGCAAGAAACCGCAGGAGGCCTAGTGTCGCTCGCCAATGCCGGCCCGGGCTGGCTGTTCTGCCCGGCCGACCGGCCGGAACGCTTCGAAAAGGCCGCTGCTGCAGCCGATATCGTCATCCTCGACCTGGAGGACGGGGTGGCCGCCCATGATCGTGAAGGCGCGCGGGAGGCGTTGATCGGCACCCCGCTGGACCCCACGCGCACCGTGGTGCGGGTCAATCCGGTGGGCACCCACGACCACGACCTCGACCTGCTGGCACTGGCGCGCACCGAGTACACGACGGTGATGCTGGCCAAGACCGAACACGCCGACCAGGTGCGGGCGCTGGCACCGTTGCACGTGGTGGTCTTGATCGAAACCCCGCTGGCCGCGCTGAACGTCGTCGAACTGGTGCGGCCCGCCAACACGCTCGCCGTGATGTGGGGTGCAGAAGACCTGTTCGCGGTGCTCGGCGGCACCGCCAACCGCCGGCCGGACGGCAGCTACCGCGACGTCGCCCAGCACGTGCGGTCGCAGACCCTGTTGGCCGCCAAGGCTTACGGGCGGATGGCACTGGATGCGGTGTACCTGGACATCAAGAACCTCGACGGGCTGCGCGCGGAATGCGACGACGCCGTCGCCGTCGGCTTCGATGCGAAGGTCGCCATCCATCCCACCCAGGTGGCCGTGATCCGCGACGCCTACGCGCCGAGCGACGACGAGGTGCAGTGGGCTCAGGCCGTGCTCGCAGAAGCCGGCAGGCAGCGCGGGGTGTTCCAGTACGACGGCCTGATGGTGGACGCGCCGGTGCTGCGGCGCGCGGAGCGCATTGTCGCCTTGGCGCCGCGCTGAGCCGAGTACCGTCTGGTGCGTGGGGGAGTGGCGCGCGCCGGTGGGGGCCGTAGCCCGGGGCGCGATGATCGGCGCTGTGTTGATCGGCATTGTGCTGACCGCCGCGGCGTGCGGTGGCCGGAGAGCCGCGCCCAGCGCAACGCCGACGACCTTGTCGGCGCGACCCACTGAGCCCACCGTGTGCGGACCTGACCAGTTGGCGTCATGCATTCCGGGATTGGCGGCTGTCGGCGGTGACCTCTTCGAGAATGTTGCTGTCTACGCTGCGACCCCTGACTTCGAATACTTGCGAGCGGGCACGCCACCGGAATCCGAACCCCCGGAGTGCCAGACCGTGCCCGCATTGGGCGCGAAGGACGCGGCAGCGCTGGATGCGCAGTACTACTTCGCCGATGACGGGTACGGGACCGGCGGCCGCGTCCCCTTGCGGAGCCCGGTGGTGGTTCGGGTGGCTGCGACGTCGCCGAACAGAACAGCGTCGGGCAGTGAGCTCCTCGGGTCGGACATGCGGGCTTGGGCCGAACGGTGCCCGATGTGGACTATCGCGCCGATGGCCAACGCCGGCGACACCTCAGGCTGGATGATTGCGGCATCGAGCGAGACGCTGCGCCGCTACCAGCGCGGTGATACCGCCGCGCAATGGTCGGACGTCACGCACATGGTGGCACGCGTGCTGCCCGATGGGGTGGTCGCCCAAGCCTGGTATCGCACCAGCGATCCGGCGGCGGCCGCACGTGAGGATCTGTTGTCCCGGGTGGTGGCGGCGGCGGGTCAACCGCCGCCACGTTCGGCGCTGCCGCCCAATCTCACTCAGTGGACCCGGGCCGAAGTATCGGCCTTGCTGCCGCGACTGGAGGTGCAAAGCGCCATCTCCGTGGCCGACAACGATCCGGGCGGGCCCTCGTGGCGGCTGTGTGACTCGGCTGAGCGCGGGCGTGATCAGCTGATGGCCAGTTGGCGCAGCTTCGACCAGTCTCGTTGGGACGCAGGGGGTAAGCCGCTGCGCCCGTTCGTCGCCATCCACCGCCTCGGCCCCGGGATCGACTACCTGGCTGAGCTGCGACGCGCGATCGCGCACTGTACCGAGCGCATCGGCGACAAGTCGGAGCTGTGCGCCGATCGGGACATCAACCCATCGTTACAAACGGATTCGGTGGTGATCGAGGGTGAGGACACGGTGCGCTTCACGTATCGATGGTCCGGGGTCGGCGAGATCCGCGGGGCGCCGGCGTGTACCGCCGGGCTTGAGGCGGTCCGGGCCACTCAGGTCGGGGACGTGGTGATCATCAGCAGCGCGGGTACCGGTGGACCGTTCTTCACGGGGGACGCGGTGTTACCGATCGACACCCTCGACGAGTTGCAAGCTCAGACCGTGGTCCGGGTCAAGGCCACCTGATCTGCGACACGCAGCCAACTCGTGACCACCGTTCGGCACGACCGCGCCTGATCCGAGCGCATACTGGGAAGTGCCCCAGCACTGCGACGGGCAGCACCGGATCGTCGCGCTGGCTCCACACCCGGGTAGCCAGCCGGCACCCCCGCACCAGGGGGAACGGGCCGACCGTCACGGCGCTGAGCACCTCGCGGACTGACGGCCGAACATGCCGTCACCTGAAGGAGGCGGTATGGCTGAGGTTTTCGAGCCCGTGCGGCTGCTGGCTGCCGATGGCTCACCCACTCCCGAGACCCGTTATCGGCGTGACCTGCCGCCCGAGACGCTGGCCTGGCTCTACGAACTGATGGTGCTGACTCGCGAGCTCGATACCGAGTTCGTGAATCTGCAGCGCCAAGGCGAGCTGGCCCTCTACGCCTCGTGCCGGGGGCAGGAAGCCGCCCAGGTGGGCGCCGCGGCCTGCCTGCGCAAGACCGATTGGCTGTTCCCGCAATACCGCGAGCTGGGGGCGTTCCTGACACGCGGAATCGCCCCCGCCCAGATGGGTGCGGTGTGGCGGGGATCGTGGCACGGCGGTCTGTCCTTCACTAAGAAATGCTGCGCGCCGATCGCCATCCAGATCGGCACACACGGCCTGCATGCCGTCGGTGCGGCGATGGCCGCGCAGCGCCTCGGGGAGGACTCGGTGACCGTCGCCTTCATGGGGGACGGTGCCACCTCTGAAGGTGACGCCCACGAGGCGCTGAACCTTGCGGCGGTGTTCGCGGTCCCGACCATCTTCTTCATCCAGAACAACCAGCTCGCCATCTCCACCCCGGTCAGCCACCAGTACGCCGCGTCGTCGCTGGCCGAGCGGGCCGCCGGGTACGGCATGCACGCCGTGCGGGTCGACGGCAATGACGTCTTGGCCTGTTTCGCGGTGGTGGCCGAGGCCGCGCAGCGGGCCCGCGGCGGTGGCGGTCCGACGTTCATCGAGGCGATCACCTACCGGATGGGCCCGCACACCACCTCCGATGACCCCACCCGGTATCGCGCAGCCGCGGACGTCGAGCGGTGGGCAGCCCGAGATCCCATCACCCGCTACGCCGCATACCTGCAATCGAGCGGGGTGCTCACCGACCGCCTGACCGAGCGGGTGGCGGCCAAAGCGGCGCGACTACGCACGGAGTTGCGCGACGCCGTCGTCGACGCACCCGACCCGGATATCGGGGAGGTCTTCGACACCGTCTATCACGACATCACCCCCGAACTGGCCCGGCAACGCGACGAGATGCTGATCGAGCTCGGAAAGGAGGCCTGACATGACGCAGATCATCGAACGCCCACCCATGGGCGATTTCCCGGAGCCGCGCCCCTCGTTGCTCACCATGACGATGGCGCAGGCCATCAATCAGGGCTTACATGACGCGATGGCGGCCGACGAGCGGGTGCTGGTATTCGGTGAGGACGTCGCCACCCTTGGTGGGGTGTTCCGGGTGACCGATGGCCTGGCCGAGACCTTCGGTGCTGCAAGGTGTTTTGACACCCCGCTGGCCGAGTCGGCAATCATCGGGATCGCCATCGGGATGGCGGTGCGCGGGTTGGTGCCGATTCCCGAGATCCAGTTCGACGGATTCTCCGCGCCGGCCTTCGACCAGATGGTCAGCCACCTGGCCAAGTACCGCACCCGCACCCATGGTGACGTCGACATGCCGGTCACCGTGCGCATCCCGTCGTTCGGCGGTATCGGTGCGGTGGAACACCATTCGGAATCCACCGAGAGCTACTGGTTGCACACGGCCGGGTTGAAGGTGGTGGTTCCGTCCACTCCGGCGGATGCGTATTGGCTGCTGCGGCAGTCCATCACCTGCCCTGACCCGGTGATCTACCTGGAACCCAAGCGTCGGTACTGGACCCGCGGCACCGTCGACACCGACACTCCGGTGTTGCCGTTCGGGCGGGCGGCGGTGCGCCGCACCGGCACCGATATCACGGTGCTCACCTACGGCGGTTTGGTCGACACCGCGTGCCACGCCGCCGGCGTCGCGGCGGACCAGGGTGTGAGCGTGGAGGTGGTCGACTTGCGTACCCTGAATCCGCTGGATTTCGAGACCGTGGCCGAGTCGGTGCGGCGCACCGGCCGGTGTGTGGTGATGCACGAGGGCCCGCGGACCCTGGGATTCGGAGCCGAACTGGCAGCTCGGATCTCCGAGGACCTGTTCTACGACCTGGAAGCACCCGTGTTGCGGGCCACCGGTTTCGACACGCCCTACCCGCCGGCCCGGTTGGAGAAACTGTGGCTACCGGGAGTGGACCGGCTGCTCGACTGCATCGAAAAGGCGATGGGACAGTGACGAATACACAGCTGCTCGAGTTCCGGGTCCCCGATCTCGGCGAGGGGTTGGAAGACGCCACCATCACGGGCTGGGCGGTGGACGTCGGTGACACGGTGGTGCTGAACCAGGTGCTGTGCACGCTGGAGACGAACAAGGCGGAGGTGGAGATCCCCAGCCCCTATGCCGGCCAGATCGCCGAACTCGGCGGTGCGGTGGGCCAGACGCTCGCGGTCGGCGCGATGCTGGTGCGGGTCGAGGGATCGGGCGCAGGCGAGCGAAGCGACGGGGGGTCGGGCCCAGTGCTGGTGGGGTACGGAGCCGACGAGCGGATGGACGGATCGCGGCGGGCCAGGGCCAAACCGTCAACCCGCAAGTTGGCCCGTGACACCGGCGTGGACCTGACCGCGCTGAGGCCGACTGGCCCGGACGGGATCGTCACCCGCGACGATGTGCTGGCTGCCTCCGCGGCGTCGGAGCTGGTGCCGTTGACCGGCGTGCAGGCCGAGATGGCGAAGCGAATGGCGTTGTCGCGCAGTAGTATCCCCGACGCCCATGCGTCGGTGGTCGCCGATGGGACGAATCTGCAGGCGCTGGCACATCGATTGCAGATCACACCGTTCGTGCTGACATTGCGGCTGTTGACGCTGGCGCTGCAGCATCACCCGCTGTTGAACTCAACATGGGTGGACACCGCCGAGGGGCCCCGGATACACCACCATTCGTCGGTTCACCTCGGCGTCGGGGTGGCCACGGCCCGCGGACTGCTGGTGCCGGTGGTGGCCGACGCCCACCGCCGTACCACTCGTTCGCTGGCGGGCGAGGTGACCCGGTTGATCGAGGGTGCGCGCGGGGGCAGCTTGCGTCCGGCTGAATTGATGGGTTCGACGTTCACGGTGTCGAACTTCGGTGCGCTCGGCCTGGACGAGGGTGTGCCGGTGATCAACTATCCGGAGGCAGCCATCCTCGGGATGGGGTCGTTGAAGCCGCGCGCGGTGGTGGTCGACGGTGCTGTCGTTGCGCGCCCGACGATGTCGTTGACGTGTGCGTTCGACCATCGCATCGTCGATGGGGCCAGGACGGCCGAGTTTCTTTGTGAATTGCGGGATTTGGTCGAAGCGCCGGAGCTGGCGTTGGCCGACCTGTAGTCACCTGTTCTTCGCTGCGGCGAGCCGGCTCTGGAATTCGGGAGACTCGATGGAGCGGGCCTGTGGAGTGATCTCGATATCGACGGCGAGCGCGTGCTGTTCGTTGTCCAGGAAGCCTGGATTGGCGGTGGCCCGCATCGATTTCTTGGTGGCCAGCACCACGTCCCGCGGCGCGGCCGCCGGTCCGGCCGCCAGCTCACGTGCGGCGGCCACCGGGTCATCGGCCACGTCGAGTGCCAGGCCATAGCGTACGGCATCGTGTGCATCGAAGCGCTTCCCGAAAAGCAATGCAGCACGGGCAATTTGGGGTCCCACGCCGCGTTGGAGCATCCACGTTGCGCCTCCGCCGGGGTGGATTCCCAGCTTCTGGAAGCGCGGATCGAACAGCGCCGCCGGGCCGGCGATGCGGACGTCGGCGGCCAGCGCAAGGTTGAGCCCGGCCCCGACCGCCGCGCCGTTGACGGCGGCAATCGTCGGCAGGGTGCAGTTCGCGACTGCCAAGAAACCGTCGTAGATCACTCGTAGACCGTCCTCGGCGGCTTCGCCGAGGGCCGTCAGATCGGCGCCCGCGCAGAAGGCCTTGCCGGCACCGGTGACGATCACCGCATGCACGCCCCGGTCGGCTTCGGCGGCCTCGATCGCGACACGCAGAGCCCGGGACATCTCGGCGGTCACCGCGTTGCGCCGGTCCGGGTCATTGACGGTGATGGTGGCGACGCGGTCAGCGATGTCGACGAGCACGAGATCGGTCATGGGCTCAGGCTACGGCCGCACCGGTAGGCGGATTTCGTGGGGTTTCGGCAGTATCTGGCCAGCTCTGTCACAGCGTCGGCTCGCCTTCGTATCGGATCGGTAACCGTCGAATCTGTCGAACACGGAAATTACACAGATGGGACTTACCTTCAACCCTGACTCGGGCGTCAATAAGCACATGGGGAGAACATGCGTAGTAAGTCGAATCGGCTGGCCGTCAGCATCGTCGCGACGGCCGCGTTGTGCTCGCCCACGCTGGCGCTCAGTGCGTCCGCGCAGGCGCAGCCGACGTTCAAGGCCAGCCCCGGTGTGCCGTGCGTCGGCATGGTGCAGCAGGCAGCCGCCGCGCCGCCTGCTGGCGGGCCAGGTGCCGGTGGATTGGCTGCGCCGTTCACCGGGGCGGCTGCCCAACCCGTGGTGATCCCGCCGGCCGGTGCGGCAAACGGCGTGGCGAGCACCGCGCCGGTTGCCGGCGCCGTGGGTGCCGGTGGTGGTGCTGCCGGCGGCGGAGGGGCTGCAGGCGGTGGTGGCGCCGGGGGCGGTGGTGCTGCCGCGGGTGGCGGCGCGGGCGCCGGCGGTGCCGGCGGTGCGGGTGCTGGTGGCGCGGGCGGTGCCGGTGGTGCGGGAGCTCCGGTCGGGCTGGCTGCGGGAGCGCCCGCAGCAGGTGGTGTCCCCGCGGGTGCGCCGATCGTCGATGCCGCGGGTGTGCCGGCGGGTGCGCCGATTGCTGATGCCGCGGGTGTGCCGGCGGGTGCGCCGATTGCTGATGCCGCGGGTGTGCCGGCGGGTGCGCCGATTGCTGATGCGGCGGGTGTGCCGGCCGGGGCGTTCGGCGGTGCCCACGGGGCCGGTGACGCGGCAGCCGGAGCGTTGAACGGCGAGGTTCTGGAGGCGGCGGCGACAACCGGTGCCGGCCCGGTCGGCGCCCCGATCGCCGACGCCGGCGCAGTGGTGCCCCCGGCGGGCGCCGCGGGCGCGCCTGTCGCTGAAGCAATGGTGCCCGCCGCCGTGGGGGGCGATGCTGTCGCCCCGGCGGCGGCGATCGTCGGTGGTGAGGGTGCCGGTGCCGGCGGTGGCGCCGCGCCTGTGGCCGCGGTCGGCGGCGGTGAGGGTGCCGGCGGCGGCGGTGGTGGCGCGGCCGGTGGTGGTGGCGGTGCTGGCGCAGGCGGCGGCGGTGGCGCCGCACCTGTGGCCGCAGTCGGCGGCGGTGAGGGCGCCGGAGCTGGTGGCGGCGGCGGTGGTGCCGGTGCAGCAGGCGGTGGCGGTGGTGGCGCCGCGGTGCCTGCGGCTGCTGTCGTCGAAGGCGGTGGCGGTGGAGGTGCGGCCGGTGGTGGTGCGGCCGGCGGTGGTGCTGCCGGTGGTGGGACCGCAGGAGCCGTCGCGGTGCCGGCCGAGGTGGCAGTGGCTGCCCCGCCGGTAGAGGTCGCTGTCCCACCCGTGCAGGTCTCAGCTCCCCCCGTCGAGGTGGCCGCTCCCGCGGTCGAGGTCGGCGGCGGTGCGCCGGGTGCCGCGGCTGCGGCCGTTCCGGCTGCTGTTGCCGCGGCCGTGCCGGGAGCCATTGCCGGTGGTGCCGCGGGTGGTGCGGTAGGTGCTGCCGGTGGTGCGGTGGCCGGCGGCGCTGCTGGCGCCGGGACAGGCGCGGCGATCGCGGCGGCGCCTCTGGCTGCGGCGGCAGCCGGCGCTGCGGGCGCGGGAGCTCCTGCGGTAGCGGTCGGCGGGGAAAGCCTGGCGGCGCCGGCGGTTGTCGGCGCGCCGATCGAGGCCGCTGCAGGTGTACCGGCAGTTGGCGGTGGAGGGACCGGTGGCGGCGGTGCTGCGGGCGCGGGCGGTGGCGGAGCTGCTGGCGGTGGTGGCGGAGCCACCGGGGGAGCCGGTGGTGGTGCCGAGGGCGCTGCCGCCGGTGGAGCCGGTGGTACGGGGGCCGGTGGGGCAGGAGGCGCTGGCGGTGCCGGTGGCGCTGGTGGTGCGGGTGCAGGAGGCGCTGGCGGTGCCGGTGGCCTTGGTGGTGCGGAGGGCGCTGGTGGTGCAGGTGGCGCAGGCGGCGCTGGTGGTGCAGGCGGCGCGGAGGGTGCCGGTGGTGCCGGGGGCGCTGGTGGTGCCGGAGGTGGTGCCGGTGGTGCCGGGGGCGCTGGTGGCGCTGGTGGCGCAGGAGGCGCTGGTGGTGCGGGTGCCGCACCCATCGCCGGCGAGATGCCGGCCGGCGCTGCGGCCCCAGGGGCCGGTGCTCCGGTGCTGTTGGACTCCGGGTCGGTCGGCCCACTGATGGCCACGACCGGACTCAACTCGGCAGCAGTGCCGGAAGCCGCGGTCGGCGTGCCGGGCGCCGGCGCAGGTGCACCGGGCGCGGGCGTCCCCGCCGCAGGTGTCGTCGACGCAGCGGGGGCAGTCACGAACGCCGCCGGTGCGGGCGGTCCCGCAGCGGCCGCGGTCCAGGATGCCGCTGCGGTGGCGATTCCCGGTGGAGCGCCGGTAGTCGGCGGCGGCGACGCTGCCGTGCCCGCGGCCGCAATCGTCGGCGGTGACGGTGCCGGCGGGGGTGGCGGCGCAGGGGGTGGCGGTGCCGGCGGCGGTGGTGCCGGCGGGGGTGGCGGCGGCGGAGGTGCGGGAGCCGGTGGCGGTGGCGCTGCCGGTGGTGCGGAAGCCGGTGGTGTCGGAGGTGGCGGTGCGGGTGGTGCCGGCGCCGGTGGAGCAGGCGGCGGTGGAGCTGCCGGTGCAGCCGGTGGCGGGGCGGCCGGTGGTGGCGGTGGTGCTGCGGGCGGAGCCGGTGGCGGCGGTGGTGCTGCGGGCGGTACGGGCGCAGGCGGTGGCGGTGCGGCATCGGGTGGTCTGACCACCGGTGCGGTGGGCCCGCTGATGGCCAGCACCGGAGCACTCGGTGCCGTGCAGACGATCACGGCACCCGCGGTCAATGCCGGTGCGGTCGGTGGCGGTGCTCCGGCCGGTGCCCTGGCGGCGCTGCCGGGGGCGATGATTGCCGGTGCGGTGCCCGGAGCGGTGGCAGGCGCCGTTCCCGGAGCGGTGGCGGGTGCGATTCCCGGCGCGATCGCCGGGGCGGTGCCCGGGTTGCTGATGGCTCCGATGGCCGGAGCTGCCGGTCTGGCAGCCGATTTTGTCCCGCAGCCGTCCCTGGCTCCGCCGACCGGAACCGGTGGACTCGCGGGCTTCCTGCCGACGCCGCAGTTGAACATGCCGGCCCTCAGCGGCTTCGGCGTTCCGGTGCCGACGCAGGTGTCCATGCCGACCGACCTGGTGTGCGAGGGTCTCGGCTGGTCGGCCTCGACCCCGGGCACGACGGGCAACACCGGTTTGAGCCTGATGCCCGACGCGGCCGGAATCATCCGGCACGACCGGTGGTGAGCACCGGTCAGCCGTTGCACCAACGCAGCAGGTAGCGGTAGTAGACGCCGCGGCGGATGGATACGCCCGGCAGGATCTGCGTGGCGGTGCGCCGGATCTCGCGCAACGATTCGCGGGGTTCGGCGACCGTCACGCCGATGTCCCGGGTCTCGCCGTGCAGTACTCCGGCGACCCGGGCGAACGGCACGCGCAGCACGTCGACGATCCAGTCACCGACGGTGCCATTGGCAGCCACACCGACAACGGCGAGAGTGCCGCCCGGCGCCAACAGATCCCGCGCCTTCGTCAGCGACGCGCGCAGGTCCATGTGATGCAGCGTGGCCACGAAGGTGATGAGCCCGAACCGCTGCTCGCCCGGATCGAACGACGTGAACGACGTGTCGGTGACGGTCACATTCGGCAGGGCTGCGACGCGGGCCCGGGCTCGCCGGACGGCGGCGGCGTCGGGGTCGATCGCGGTGACGGTGCGCGACACATGTGCCAGTCGCTGGGCCAGCAGGCCCTCCCCGCAGCCGACATCGAGCACATCCCCGGGGTGTTCGGCCGCGATCCTGATCAGCCGGCCGTGGTACGCGGTGTTGTGGTTCCAGTAGTCCCGTTCAGGCACGCGTCAACCGATCCGGCGGTACCGCCGCCAGTAAGCCCCGGGTGTACTCGTGCTCAGGAGCGGAAAACAGCTCTGCGGCGGGACGGTATTCGACCGCCTCGCCCGCGCGCAGCACCAGGACATCGTGGCTCAACCGCTCGATGATCGCCAGATCATGTGCGATGAAAAGGTAGGTCAGTCCGAGGTCGCGCTGCAGGTCCCGCAACAGGTCGAGCACCTTGGCCTGCACCGACACATCCAACGACGCGGTCGCCTCGTCCAGGATCAGCAGTTCGGGCTGTACGGCCAGCGCCCGTGCAATGTTCACCCGTTGACGTTGCCCGCCGGACAGCTCGTGCGGGTAGCGGGATGCGAACGATGCCGACAGCCCGACGGCGTCGAGTAGTTCGCCGACGCGGGTGGCCCGCTGCCGGCGGTCGACCAGACGATGCACCACCAGTGGCTCGGTGATCGAGGCCCCCACCGGCATGCGCGGATTGAGGGCGGCGAACGGGTCCTGCATCACCAGGCTGATCCGCCGCCGCACGGCGCGCTGCTGGTTGCGCCGCAGGTGCAGCACATCGGTGCCGTCCAGGCGTGCGCTACCGGAGTCGGGCGCCAGTTGCCCGGTCAGTGCCGCGGCAACCGTCGATTTGCCCGACCCGGATTCACCCACCAGACCCAGCGTGGTGCCGCGTCGGATGCGGAACGACAGGTCCTTGACGGCATGCACCACCGACCGGCCGACGGGTGTGGTGACCGGGAACCGGACGTCAAGGCCCGCGACGTCCAACAGCACCTCCGCGTCGGCGGGTGCCGGTGGCGGGCCGCCGGACCCCAACACCGGTCGGGCGCTGAGTAATTCGCGAGTGTAGGGCTGCCGCGGATCAGTGAAGATGCCCTCGACGCTCGCCCGCTCGACCACCGCGCCATCGCGCAGCACCGTGACCGTGTCCGCGACCTCACCGATGACGCCGAGGTCGTGGCTGATCCATACCACCGCGGTGCCGAAGTCCCGCTGCAGATCCCGGACCAACGCGATGATCTGCGCCTGTGTCGTGACATCGAGTGCGGTGGTGGGCTCGTCGGCGACCAGCAGTTCCGGATCGCAGGCCAGCGCGATCGCGACCATCACGCGCTGGCGTTGCCCACCGGATAGCTGGTGCGGGTAGCTGCGCAACCGGTTCTGCGGTTCGGGCAGGCCGACCGCCTCGAGCAGCTCCAGCGCCCGCGCCCGGGCTTCCCGACGGGTGCGACGTTTGTGGGTCTCCAATGTCTCGGTGATCTGGCGCTCCACGGTGAGCAAGGGATTCAGTGACGTTCCTGGGTCTTGGAAGACGAAACCGATGCGGCCGCCATGCACGTGGCGCAGCGTCCGGGCCGACGCTCCGACCAGTTCCTGTTGCCCCGCAAGCATGCTGGAGCCGCTGATCACGGCGCCCGGGGCGTCGAGCAGTCCGGTGGCCGCCAGTACGGTCATCGATTTGCCGGAGCCGGACTCGCCGACGATGCCGAGGGTCTGCTCGCGCGCCACCTCGAAGGACACCTGACGCACGATCTCCCGGCGGCCGATTCGGACGGCCAGGTTCTCGACGGCCAGCACTGGATCGGTCATCGGCGCCTCCTGGCCTCGATCATGGTGCGCTGCTTGGGGTCCAGCACGTCACGCAGGCCGTCGCCGAACAGGTTGAACGCCAACACGATCACGAAGATGGCTGCGCCCGGGAACACCGCCATCCACCACGCCAGTGTCACGAAACCCTGGGCGTCGAAGATCATCCGGCCCAGTGACGGTTGCGGCGGCTGCAGCCCGAGCCCGAGGAAGGACAGCGCCGCCTCCGACAGAATCGCGAATGCCAAGGACAGCGATGTCTGCACGATGAGCGGACCGGTGATGTTCGGCAGGATGTGTCGGACCAGGATGTAACCCGAACCGGTGCCCATGGTGCGCGAGACGGCGACATACGGTTCCACCCGTACCGACAGCGTGCTGGCCCGCGCCACCCGCGCGAAAATCGGCGTATACACCACCCCGATCGCCAAAATCGTTGTGCCCAAGCCCGGCCCGAGGATGGCCACGATGGCCAGCGCCAAGAGCAACACCGGGAACGCGAACAACACGTCGACCACCCGCATCACCACGGTGTCCAGCCAACCGCCGCGATACCCCGCCAGCACCCCCAACGTCACCCCGACGACGGCGGCGAAGGCCACGCTGACCACCGCCACCTTCATCGAGGCCTGGACCGCAACCAGTATCCGGGACAACACATCCCGGCCCAGTTCGTCGGTGCCCAACCAGTGCGCACCGCTGGGTGGCCGCAGCGCCTGGGGGACGTCCACATCGTTGACGCCGTAGGGGGCGATCCACGCAGCCGTCAGGGCGATCACGACGACGCCGGCCAGCACCGCGGCGCTGAGCACCGTGAGCGGGTTGGCGGCCAACAACCGCCAGGCCTTGACCCGTTGGTCGCTCACGACAGCCTGATTCGCGGGTCGGCGATCGCGTAGAGCAGGTCGACCAGAAGATTGACCGCCAGGAACAACACCGCGATCAGCAAGACGGCGCCCTGGATGACGGGGTAGTCGCGGGCCGCCACCGAGTTGTACACCAGCCGGCCCAACCCCGGCCAGGAGAACACCACCTCCACGACGATGACCCCGCCTAGGATGGTGGCCAACTGGATACCGGTGATGGTGAGGATGGGCACCAGCGCATTGCGGACGGTGTGACGCAGCGTGACCACCCGTGGCGGCAGGCCTTTCGAGCGCGCCGTGCGCACATAACCCATCGCCGCCACCTCCAGCACCGCCGACCGGACGTAACGCGTCAGGATCGCCGCCGCCACCACCCCGACGGTGAGCCCCGGCAGGATGACGTGACGCAACCACCCGACCGGGTCGTCGAACAACGGTCGGTATCCCGACGTCGGCAACCAGCCCAGCACCGACGAGAACAGCGAGATGAGCAGGATGCCCAACCAGAAGTCGGGCACCGAGACACCGAATTGGCTTGTGGCGCGGACAATCGCGTCACTGAGCCGGCCTTCCCGCAACGCCGCGTAGATGCCGGCGGGCGGCGCGATCACCAGGGCCAGCACGATTCCGACGACGGCCAAGGACACCGTGGCAGGCAGCCGCTCCAGCAGCACCTGCGTCACCGGATCGCCGTTGCGGAAGCTGACGCCGAGATTACCGGTGGCGGCATGGCCGAGGTAACTGGCGAATTGGGCGAGCAGAGGACGATCCAAACCGCTGGCTTCGCGCAGCGCGTGGTAGGCCTCCGGGGTGTAACGGGTGCCGAGCGCGATCCGAACCGGGTCTCCGGGCACCAGGTGCACCAACGCGAACACCACGATCAGCACACCGACCAGCACCACCAGCGAGTAGGCCAGCCTGCGGGCCAGGAATTTGAGTACCGTCACCGATTCTCACCGCCGGTCTGTAATACGGCGTCGCGGAACCGGATCGCCTTGTCGCGGCGCGCCTCGTATCCGCCGAGGGTGGGTGACCAGGCCTGGATGACCGCAGGGTTGTACAGGTAGATATAGCTCACCTCGTCGGCGATCAGGGTGGCAGCGCGTGCGTAGTCGTCCTTGCGTGCCCGCTGATCGGTCTGCGTGCGGCCGGCGTCGAGCAGTGCGTCGACGCGCGGATCGGAGAATTTCTGGGCGTTGCTGGCGCCACCGCTGTGATGCTGCGCGTAGTAGAAGTCGTCAGGGTCGATGTTTCCCAGCCATCCCATCATCAGCATGTCGAAGTGTCCGCTGTTCTGTTCGTCGAGCCAGGTGGCGAAATCCACAGTGCGGATGTTGGCGGTGATGCCCAGCGGCGCAAGGTTGTCGGCGATCACCTGGGCGGCGGTGACGGTCTGCGGGTACTCACTGGTGACCAGCATGTCCATGGTTTTCGGCGCGGCACCGGCCTGCTGCAACAGCTCGCGTGCTTTCGCGATATCGCGGTGGTAGCGGTCGTACGGCACGAACCACGGATTTCCCTCTGGGATGGCCAGCTGATTGGCCTGCGCCGTGCCGTAACTGGTGGCTTGGACGATCGAGGGCCGGTCGATGGCGTAGGCGACCGCCTGGCGTACCCGCACATCGTTCCACGGCGCGCGGGCCTGGTTGAGGGCGAGATACCAATAGTCGTTGCTCGGTATCACCGCAAGGTGCAGGGAGTCGTCGTTGCGTAGCTGGGCGACGCGCTGGGCGGGGACCGCATCGGTCCAGTCGATTTCACCGGCCTGCAACGCCGACAGGGCCGTCGACGATTCGCTGATGAACCGGAACGTCACCCCGGGGATCTTCGGGGCGCCGGCCCAATACCGGGGATTGGCGCGCAGCGTGATCGAATCGCCACTCTTGCGGGCGACGAAGGCGAAGGGACCCGTACCGATCGGGTGAGTGGCGATCTGACCGTCTTCGACGTTGCGGCGCTGCACGATCGCCATACCTTTGAAGCCGCCGAGATTGGTGAGCAGGTTGGGCGTCGGATGTGCCACGGCGATCCGCACGGTGTGCTCGTCGGGGGCGCTGATATCGGTGACGGCGCTGAGTTTGTCGGCGTTGGCCAGTTTTTCGTCGATGATGCGCCGGTAGGAGTACACGACGTCGGCGGCGGTCAACGGGCTGCCGTCATGGAAGGTGACGCCGCGGCGTAGCCGGAACGTCCACACCAGTTGATCGGGGGACGTCTCCCAGGATTGCGCCAGCGCAGGGCGCATGGTGAGGTCGTCGCCCGGCTCCACCAGGGTGTCGAACACGTTTTCCAGCACCTCGAAGGAGAAATACGCGCTGGTCTTCTGCGGGTCGAGTTGGTCGGGTTCACCGGCGATGGCGGCGATCAGATTGCCTGCATCCGACCCCAGGTCGACGCGTTCGCCCGGTGAGCAGGCCGTGGAAGCCAGGACGATCACGGCGGCGAGCATGGCCGCAACCAGGCGCATATCCATCACTTTCCGGCAGGGCCGCGGCCCAAGCGGGCCGCGGCAGACGGGACACTGGGCTGTACCCGCATCGCCGCGCGGTTACACCTGGCGATCGGTTCGGCCAGATCACGGTGCTGTGAACCAGGTGGGAAGATGCTGTGCGGCCGGTGACTCCGGTGCGGGCGGCACTAATCTGCAGGGGATGAGCACGCACGCCGATCCGGTGGACATGCGGCGTCGGCTCGAGGAGCGCTACCGGCGCCTGGCTGAGCGGCGCCAACTACGTCTCGTGGCCGCCGTCGTCGCCCGGTTCACCGAGATCGACGGTGGCACGCTCGGGGCGGTGGTATCGGTCCAGTTGTTCACCACCGTCATCCCGTTGATGATCCTGGGCTTCAGTTATCTGACGGGGTTCGCCGACAACGCCAGTCCGGGCACCGTCGTCAGCCGCCAGCTCGGGCTGGTGTCCCCGATGACCGAGCATGTGCGGGCCGTGTTCGGCCGCGCCTCGGGGTTGCGGTCCAGTTGGACGTTTCTCGGTGTCGCGGGCTTCCTGGTGTGGGGCATCCCGATGTCGATGACCATCGCCGGCATCTTCGCGAAGGCTTGGCGCCGTGAGCAGTTGGGGTGGTTGGCCAAGTTGGGCCGCGGCGTCGTGTGGTTCGCGCTGTATCTGGCGGTGATCGTCATCCGGGAGCGGATCGCCTTCGGAGGTCACCATCACATGGGCTTGCGCACGCTGCGGTTCCTCGCCTCACTCGTGCCGGTGTGGATCTTCTGGACCGCCACCCCCGCGCTACTGGTGCGCGACGGCGGCCGCGGCCGCAAGTATCTGATCCTGGCCGGTCTGGCCGGTGTGCTGATCGACGGCACGGTCGTGCCGCTGGCGGCACGAATGTTCTTCCCGCCCTTGCTTGCCGGCTGGGACGAGTTCGGCCCGATCGGGGTGGCGATGGCACTACTCACCTGGTGCGGGGTGATCGGCACCGGTTGGGTGGTGACGGCGTGCGTCGGTGCGGTGCTGTGGGAGCGCAACGCCCCGTCTGAGACGGTCGTCGCATCCGAGACCGAGGAACCCGCCGCCGCACCCTGAGGCCGATCACTTGCCGTGTGCGCCGGTGCCGTGGCTTTCCTTGGCGGCGCCGTCCTGGTGCGGCGGCTTCGGCGTGAACTTCTTGACCAGGTTGTGCACGGCGTTGCGCAGGTTCGACGCGGCGTCACGCACCGGATTGGGTTGTGCGGTCTTGATGTTCGCGGACGTAGCAGTGGTGTCGGGCTTGTCGGTGTCGGGCTTGGTGGTGGCGGTTTTGGTGGTGGGCGCGTCGTCGCGTTGTGAGGCGGAGGCGGTGACCGCCTTGGGTGCCGTGATCGCCACGGTCTTCGGCGTCGGTGCGGTCAAGGCCTTCGAAGTCGTCGCGGAAGTCATGGCGGCTGTCGTGCCGGAATCGGTCTTCGGTAGCGCCCGGCTGGTGCTGGCCGGCTGCCCGGCCGCCGCAGCCCGGACGTCGTCGACCGCGGTCGTCACGGCCTGGGCGACCACCTTGCCTGCCGCCGCCGCCAACCCGGCCGCCGTCCTGATCCCCGCGGCCAGCGCTCGGACCGGGTTACCGGAGGCCGCGAGTTCCTTGGCCACCGCATCGGGCACCTGGAAGATGCCGGCCAGGACGTCATTGAAGGCCGGGAAGATCACGGCCGCGACCACATTGATGGCGCCGACCACCGCGACCTGGAACACCCCGCGTGGCATCACCGTCGGGGTGGGGTTGGGGACGAACGGGAGATTGAGGGCGTCGAACGTGTCCTGCCGGGCCTTCTGAAGCGCCGTGGCGATCCCGGGCAGGCCATCTTGAATCGCGGGCAACACGTTCAACAAACCCACGACACCGACCTCGAAGGCGTTGAGCGCGCGCTGCGCCGGGATGGCGGCGTCGGCGTCGATGGCCTTCTGCGCCGCAGCCTCGGTCGGCCCGGTCACGGATGCGGCCGCCGCCCCTATCGCCTTGAGCACATCACCGGCCGACAGCGCGGCCAGGAAGGTCCCCGGTGCCTGTAGGGCGGTGGTCACCGCCGTCACACCGGTCTGCGCGATCAATGGGCAGATGATCGAGCAGTAGACCGTCTGGTTGTGCAGGAAACTGGTGATCAGCCCACCGGGCGGCACGGCGGCGGCGAGTCGGACCTCGCGCATCACCGTCGGTGGTACGGACGCCACCGTGACCGGGGTGAGCGGTGCGGCCACCACCGCGGCGGCGGTGACGGCGGCCATCCCGGCCATCGCGAAATCGGTGCGCAGGTTGATCGATCGCTGCATGGGTCTGCCCCCTACTGTGTGGCGTGGATGTAGGGGACACGGTGCGCGGCGCCGGTTGGTTCAATCGGCCCCGCAGTCGGTAAGCGGTCGGCTGTCCGGGACGGCCCAGGGTTGCAGCGCTTGGTGTTACGGCGCGACTGCTCAGACGTCGCTGGTGACGTACCGGGTCTTGACCGGTGGCGCGGCCACCAGGGCGGGCACCTCGGTCAGCTTGCCTTCGCCGGCGCGGAACGCACGGTAGGCCTCGTCGGCTTCCACCGATTCCCACAGTTCGTAGATCACCCAATGGCCTTCGTCGGCCTCGTCGACCAGCACATCGGTGCGGATGTTGCCGGGGAAGGCCCGGGTGTCCTTGAGCGCGCGGCCGAAAACTTCCCGCGCGGTCGCCACGGACTCGGGCTTGAACTGCAATTCGAGGATCACGGTCACGGCCATGGACGTCAACATACTCGCGCAGTGGCGCCGGGGTCATGGACGGTGCACGGTGACGACGGTGACGTCGTCCTCGGTCTCGTGCGGAGCCACCGCGGTCGAAATGCCCGACGCCGTGTACACCGTGGCACCGCTCAGGGTCCGGGCGAGTCGGTCCACACCGTCGTCGATGGTCGCACCACGGCGCTCCACGAGGCCGTCGGAGTACATCACCAGACCCCGGCCGCGGTCGATGGTGAAGGTGCTCGCCGTGTAGACGGCGTTGCGGACACCGATCGGCGGCGACAGCTGGATGGGCGCGAGACCGATCACCGGACCGGTGTGAAAAGGAAGCAGGTGTCCGGCGGAGGCTACCTCTACGCGGCCGGAATCGAGTTCGATTCGGGCCACGACCGCCGTGGCGAAGGCACGCGGCATCAGGTGCACGCTGAACGCATTGAGCCGGTCCAATGCCTCGGCCGGGGTCGCGCCGCCGAACAGCTGGGAGCGCAAGGCGTTTCGCAGTTGCGCCATGGCGCCGGCCGCGCTCAGGCCGTGCCCCGCGACGTCACCGACCAGCACCACCAACCGCCCGTCGGGTAGCTGGAACGCGTCGTACCAATCGCCACCCACCCGGCCGCCGGCCGCCGGCCGATAATCGGCGGACAGCTCCCAGCCCGCGATGGTCGGGATGGTCGCCGGAAGCAGGCTGCGCTGCATGATCTCGGCGAGACGGAGCGCGCCGCGCGTCCGCCGGTACAACTCTTCCACCAGGTGGTGGCGCAGCGTCTCGGCGGACTCGATCTGGATCGGGGTCCAGGGTTCGCTGCACTTGTCCACGACTTCGCGCCAGCGGTCGAACGATTTGCGTGGGCTGAGCCGAACCTCGTCACCCTGGCGTACGGCGATCGCCTTGTTGTGCGGGTCCCCGCCCCAGTCCACCGACCGCACCGCTTCGTGGCGGAACCAGATGACGTGCTGACCGTCGGGCAGGTTCAGGATCAGTGCACCGGCTGCTACCGTCGGATCCAGATCCAGCGCGGGAAGGTCACGGGACAGGCAGTCGGTGGCGGCCACTCCCTCGGCATCGCTACGCGACCAGGCGGCCACCGCACTCACGACCTCTGGTGGTGGAACCGTCCCGAGCACGCGGTATTTACCGCCGACGCGGATGGCGACACCGGCGGCGGGCACCAAGTCGAGCAGACTCGGCGATCCGAGCAGGGTGGCGGCCACGGGCTCGTCGTCATTGCGCGATGCGTTGGTCAACAGGGTGAGCGTCGACTGCGCCGTCAGCCGCTCACGCAGTTGGTCCTCGTCGAAGCGATCGACGAGTCGCAGCGAGAGGGTGGACCCCAGGAACTCCGCCGCGGCGCGAGCCCCGTAGGGCGGCAGGTGCGGGCCCGCGTAATGGTGACAAGCGATCAAACCCCACAACTTGCCATGCCGCAGAAGCGAAATCGACATCGATGCCTGTACGCCCATGTTCTGCAGATACTCGATGTGAATCGGTGAGACGCTGCGCAGCGTGGCATGCGTGAGATCGACCGGGGTGCCGCTGTCGGGATCTAACGCCGGGACCAGCGGGGCAGGCGTGTAGCTCACATCCGAGATCAGGCGCAGCCAGCTCTTCTCGTACATCGCCCTGGCTTGCGCGGGAATATCGCTGGCGGGATAGTGCAGGCCGAGGAACGAGTTCAAGTCGTCGCGTTTGCATTCGGCGACCACCTCGCCGTTGTAGTGCTGGTCGTAGCGGTACACCATCACCCGGTCGAAGCCGGTCAAGTCACGCACCGCGCGGGCGGTGGCTTCGTACAGTTCGGTGATCGAATGGGTCCGATTGAGTTCTTCGACCGAGTTGCGCACCGCTTGATACGTGTTCGGAAAGGAAAACGGCCTTGCACCGTAAGCGATTTCGATCTCGACGAGCAGAATCCCGTCCCGTTCGCGGTGCAGCAAGGCATCGAATGCGCGTCGTCGGCCGGCGACCTCGATCTCAAGCTCCAGCGGGTTGCGCTCGCGGAGGTCGCCGAACGCGGCGGCCGCCTGTTGGATCTTGGCCGCCTGGTCGGCGCCGATGAGCGTGGCCAGGTGGTGGCCGAGGACCTCCGAAACCGGTTTGCCGAGCACGTCGGCGACATTGGCGCTGACCTGACGGATCTCGAAGCTGGGCTCGCGGACCACCGCCAGCACCCCGCGCGGCTGCACGCTGCCGGGGATGTGGATCGGCTCACGAGCACAGTTGTCCAGGTCGATCGGTGTCCCGACGGCCACGAGGCCGTCGGTGCTGCCGGTGTCGGGATGCGAGATGAGAACCCCCAGGTTGTGTACCGCGCGATGCACTTAAGCGTGCCAGGCCGGCCCTGGCCGATCGCATCGGGCACAGTAGTTGCGTTAGGCTCGTAAGAGTCGGCGTTCTAGCTTGTTCGGTTCAGACACCAGCCCGCGAGACATGGCGCCCCGAACCAATGCTTGGCGAGGTTTTCGATGCCCGACCCCATGCCCGACCCCACTTACGACCGCTTCGAGCGCAGCCCGTCGCCGTTCATGTGTGCCCAGACCTGGCACGACACGACGGTGGTGATCAGCTGCACCGGTGTCGTCGACATGCTGACGGTGCCCGACTTCAACCAGGTCATCGCCACCGCCTTGGAGAAACAGCCCACCGCGATGATCATCGATCTGACCGAGGTCTCCTTCTTCGCCTCGTGCGGGATGGCCACCTTGGTGGACACCCAACATCAGGTGCCCCCGGAAGTCCCGCTCATCGTCGTTGCCGATGGACCGGTCACCCGCCGTCCGCTCGAGCTCGTCGGTCTGGCGGCGGTGTTGACCCTGCGCCCGACGCTGGACGACGCGTTCGCGCAGCTGCCGGCCGGTCAACCGTGACCGCGGCGAACCAGCGTCACCAGTCGCTGGGCCGGTAATCCTTCAGAAAACAGCCATACAAGTCTTCGCCGGCCTCGCCGCGCACGATGGGGTCGTACACGCGCGCGGCGCCGTCGACGAGATCCAGCGGTGCGTGGAACCCCTCGTCGGCGAGCCGCAGTTTGGTGGGGTGCGGACGTTCGTCGGTGATCCAGCCGGTGTCGACCGCGGTCATCAGGATGCCGTCCTGCTCCAGCATCTCCTTGGCGCTGGTGCGGGTGAGCATGTTCAGTGCGGCCTTGGCCATGTTGGTGTGCGGGTGACCCGGCCCCTTGTACTTGCGGCCGAACTGCCCCTCCATGGCCGACACGTTCACCACGTATTTGCGCCGGGCTGGGGACGCGGCCATCGCCGGCCGCAACCGGCTCACCAGGATGAACGGTGCCGTCTGGTTGCACAGCTGCACCTCGAGGAGCTCCATCGCGTCGACCTCGTGCACGCGTTGGGTCCAGCTGTTGACCGATGCCGTGTCCGGCAGCAGTCCGCCGGCGTCGATCGCGACGCCGGCCGCGATCCGTTCCGGGGAGGCGCTGCGGGCGGTCAGGGCCAGCTCTGCCAGCGCGTGCGGGGTCTGATGCTCGGACAGGCTGCCGGCCAGGGCTGCCGGGTGCGCGTCGCTGACCCGGTCGAAGCTGACCACATCGACCTGCGCGAGTTCGGCCGGCGGGGTGCGCTCGGCCTCGACCAGGGCGGAATACGAGCCTGGGGCCCGGCGCACCGTTTGGGCCGCGTTGTTGATCAGGATGTCCAAGGGACCGCGCTCGGCGACGGTGTCGGCCAGCGCCACCACCTGCGCGGGGTCGCGCAAGTCGATGCCGATGATGCGCAGCCGGTGTAACCAGTCCGCGCTGTCGGGCATCGCGGCGAAGCGCCGCACCGCGTCGTTGGGGAAGCGGGTGGTGATGGTGGTGTGTGCGCCGTCGCGCAGCAGCCGCAGCGCGATGTACATGCCGATCTTGGCGCGGCCGCCCGTCAGCAGCGCCGTGCGGCCGGTGAGGTCGGTGCGGGCATCCCGCTTGGCATGGCTGAACGCCGCGCAGTCCGGACAAAGCTGGTGGTAGAAGGCGTCGACGACGGTGTGGTGCCTTTTACAGATGTAGCAGGCGCGTGACCGGATCAGGGTGCCCGCGGTGGCGCCGGTGGCCGCCGATACCAGCGGTATCCCGGCGGTCTCGTCGTCGATCCGGCCCGGCGCGCCGGTGGCGGTCGCGGCGATGACGGCCTTGTCGGCTTCTGCCACCGCGTCGCGTTTGGCGTGCCGGCGGGCCTTGCGCACCGACTTCCAGATGCCCGCCGTCGCGCGCCGTACGGCAACGGCGTCGGGGTGCTCGGGCGGCAACGATTCGACCTCGGCGAGCACCTGCAGGCAGGTGCTCAGCTTTTCCGGATCGATCGAGGTCACCGTGAAAGGGTGCCAGCTCGCCCGAAGGCGCGGCAAATCGGCGTCGAGGGCCTTCCTCACACCCGTGCGGCGACGAAACCGGCAGCTTGACCAGGGTACGGCGGTGCCTCGTAATTGCTGTGGGCGGCGCGGTCCCTGGCACCGGCGGAGCAGATCGGGTCGCCGGCGCTGCACAGGTCGATCGTGCGGCCCGCAAACTGCCCGCTGCTGGACAGCGGGGTACCGAACCGCGCGCCCGGATTGCCGAAGACCGCGACCGCCGCCACGTTGCCGGCCAGCCCGGGATCGAGGGCGGGCGCCGAACCGATGCTGCCGATCCGGTCACCGACCGGCGGGACACCGGCGAGCATCGACACCGCCGAGGCGCCCTGCGAGAAGCCGCCGAGCACGATTCGGGTGCCGGGGCATTGGTCGGCCATCCAGGCGATGTGGCCGCGGGCGTCGTCGGCGCCCACGCCGGTGGTCAGAAAGTTGTAGCTGGCAGGGTAATTCACCGCGTAGGCGCCCAGAGTGCGGCCGCCCAGCATCGGCTGCAGCGCGGCGAACAGTGCGTCGCCGACCCGGCCCATTCCCGGCGGCTCGGCGGTGCCGCGTGCGAAGACGAGCTCGACATCGGGGCAGTCGTCGGCGGCTGCCACTCCGGTGGTGCCCGCCGCGAGCACGGCGGCAGAAAGGGCTGCAGCGACGACCAGCTGAGCCGCCATGGCACGGGCATTCACGAAGTCAGGGTGACATATCGGGAGACGTCGGCGGCCACAAACGAGAACGAAACGTACTTGTCGGACATGCGGGATACAGTGCGGCCAACATGGAGGGGTGGGAAGTGGCAGAAATCCAAACCCGACCGCGAGCCGGCGCGGAGATGCCACACGGAGTACCGCACAAAAGCGCCCCCGGCAGGGATCGAACCTGCGGCCATCCGCTTAGAAGGCGGGTGCTCTATCCGCTGAGCTACGGGGGCAGCGCACCCACCTTAACCGAATGCGCGGAAATCGATAGATGGGTGGACAGTGGCTCGACATCACACCAAAGACAAGGGCGACCTCGGCGTTGCCAAAGCGTATGCGGACCTCGTCGCGAAGGGGTTTGACGTCCTGTTTCCGACCACGGAACACGCGCCATTCGACCTCGTTGCGTACGCGGACGGGATCTTTCACCGAGTCCAGGTCAAGTACCGCGCGATGAAAGCAGGCGTGGTCGCCGTCAAACTGACCTCGAATTGGTCCGACCGCCATGGCGTTCACAGTTCGCCCATCGACAAGAATGCTGTCGACGTCCTTTGCATCTACTGCCCAGATACCGACGAGTGTTACTACATCCGGCTGGCCGACCACAATGCGTCCGTCGCACTCAGGATCACGCCGGCCAAGAACGGTCAGCAGAAGCGGATCCTGGACGCCGCAGCATTTCGCGAGGTACCCGACAAACATCCGCTGCCGACCGACGAACACCGGGCCTCGGCATGACGCTGGTGTGAACTCCGACGTCCTCTCCCGACAGCTACGAAAGCCCCGTCGAATCACCGGGGCGCCGACTAGCGTGGACGCTGCATGGCGGCCGACGGGAGAGCGCCGTGCAGGAGGAGTGCGCGCGATGAGCAACGTGCCGTTGGATGCGGCGGGGCTGCCCCAGAAACTGAACGGCGTCGACACGCTGCTACACCGCGGTGAGGCCAACCCACGCACCCGATCGGGAATCATGGGCGTCGAACTGCTCGACCTGACCCCCGACTGGGAGCAGTTCCGCGCGGTGTTCGAGCAAGCCTCCCGCAAGGTGCTGCGGCTACGCCAGAAAGTCGTCATGCCGACACTGCCCACGGCAGCACCGCGCTGGGTGGTGGACCCCGACTTCAACCTGGACTACCACGTGCGCCGGGTCCGCGCTCCGGAGCCGGGCACGCTCCGGGAGGTGCTCGACTTGGCCGAGGTGGCGCTGCAAACGCCGATGGACATCACGCGTCCGCTCTGGACGGCCACCCTTGTCGAGGGCCTGGCCGATGGTCGCGCGGCCACCATCCTGCACCTCAGCCACGCCGTCGCCGACGGCGTCGGCACCGTCGAGATGTTCGCCAACATCTACAACCTCGAACGGGATACCCCGATCGGCGAGCTTGCGCCCCTGCCGATTCCACAGGATCTGTCGTCGAACGACCTGATGAGAATGGGTATCAACCGACTCCCGATGAAGATCACCAACAGCGTGCTGGGGCTGCTCGGGGGTGCGGTACACGCGGTCACCAACGTCGTGCGCGACCCGGCCGCGACGGTCAGCGGCGTTGTCGACTATGCACTGTCGACCGCCCGGGTATCCCGGCCGGTGGCTGACCACTCACCGCTGCTGCGGCGGCGCAGTCTGTCCTCACGCAGCGAGGCCATCGACATCGTCTTCTCCGACTTCCACCGGGCGGCCAAGGCTGCCGGCGGTTCCATCAACGACGCATACCTGGCCGGGTTGTGCGGCGCACTGCGGCACTACCACGAAGCGAAGGGCATCCCGATCGAGACGCTGCCGATGGCGGTCCCGGTGAATCTGCGCGCCGAAGACGATCCGGCCGGTGGAAATCGTTTTGCCGGAATCAATCTGGCGGCACCCGTCGGCATCGCCGACCCCGAACAACGGATCAAGGCGATCCGCTCACAGATGACCGACAAGCGCGAGGAACGCGCCATGGACATGGTCGGCACCCTGGCGCCGTTCGTCAGTTTCCTGCCCGACGCCGTCCTTGAGTCGGCCGCCGGCTCGGTGGTCAACTCCGACGTCCAGGCCAGCAACGTGCCGGTGTATCCCGGCGACACCTTCATCGCCGGAGCAAAGGTGTTGCGGCACTACGGGCTCGGTCCGCTGCCCGGTGTGGCGATGATGACCGTCCTGGTATCGCGCGGTGGGTTCATCACCGTCACCACCCGCTACGATCGGGCTGCATTCGACGACGACGCACTGTGGGCCGGCTGCCTGCTCCGCGGGTTCGACGAAATCCTCGCCCTCGGCGGGGAGAATCGCGCCGAGGCGGCATCCTTCACCGCCCCGGAAACCGTGTCGCCGAACGGAAGTGCCGATAAATGACCGAGGCACGCCTGCCGGGCACGGTCGCCGAGATCGAGGCCAGTCCGCCGGGGCCCCAGGTCGGCGCGTTCTTCGACTTGGACGGCACTCTGGTGGCCGGGTTCACCGGCGTACTGATGACCCAGGACCGGCTGCGCCGCGGGCAGATGAGCGTCGGCGAGTTCATCGGCATGGTGCAGGCCGGGCTCAACCATCAATTGGGTCGCTCCGAGTTCGAGGACCTGATCGGCAAGGGTGC
Source organism: Mycolicibacterium sp. J2 (assembly GCF_026240945.1). Taxonomy (GTDB): domain Bacteria; phylum Actinomycetota; class Actinomycetes; order Mycobacteriales; family Mycobacteriaceae; genus Mycobacterium. Next base: position 49,480 of record NZ_JAPFPY010000027.1, on the reverse strand, counting down.
GCGGATGTTGCGCGGCAACTCGCTCTCGGATCTGGACGAACTGGGGGAGCGGCTGTTCGTCCAGCACGTGCGTAACCGCATCTACCCCGAGATGCGGTCGATCATCAAGGCGCATATGGCGCGCGGGCACACCGTGGTGCTGAGCTCTTCGGCGCTGACCGTGCAAGTGGAACCCGTCGCTCGCTTCCTGGGCATCGATAACGTGCTGTGCAACACGTTCGAGGTGGACGACGACGGTCTCATCACCGGCGAGGTACAGCAGCCGATCATCTGGGGACACGGAAAAGCGCATGCTGTGCAGCGCTTTTCGGCCGCCAACGGGGTGGATCTGACCAAGAGTTATTTCTATGCCGACGGCGACGAGGACGTCGCGTTGATGTACGTGGTCGGCAACCCCCGCCCGACCAACCCCGGCGGCAAGCTGGCCGCCGTCGCTCTGAAACGAGGCTGGCCGATCCTGCGGTTCAGCAGCCGCAGCGGCAGCAGCCCGGTCGCGCAATTACGCACGCTGGCCGGTCTGGCCACCATCCCGACGGTGGCCGCCGGCGCGGTCGGGCTGGGATTGCTCACCCGGAACAAGCGCGTGGGGGTGAACTTCTTCACCTCGAACTGGAGCAAGCTGCTGATGTTGACCACCGGCATCGAGCTCAACGTGCTGGGCGAGGAGAACCTCACCGCACAGCGGCCCGCGGTGTTCATCTTCAACCACCGTAACCAGGCCGACCCCTTCATTGCCGGCAGGTTGGTGCAGGACAACTTCACCAGCGTCGGCAAGAAGGAGCTCGAGCGCAATCCGCTGATGGGACCGCTGGGCAAGGTGATGGACGCCGCGTTCATCGACCGCGACGACACCCAGGCCGCCGTCGAGGGGCTGCACAAAGTGGAAGAGCTTGCCCGTAAAGGGCTGTCCATCATGATCGCCCCGGAGGGCACCCGACTGGACACCACCGAGGTCGGCCCGTTCAAGAAGGGGCCATTCCGCATTGCGATGGCCGCCGGTATCCCGATTGTCCCGATCGTGATCCGCAACGCCGAAGTCGTCGCCGCGCGTGATTCCAACACCTTCAACGCCGGCAAGGTCGACGTCGCGGTGTTCCCGCCCATCTCCACCGCCGACTGGACGCACGACAACCTGGCCGAGCGGATCGCCGAGGTCCGCCAGCTCTATCTCGACACCTTGTCGTCCTGGCCGCGTGATCAGCTGCCCGAGGTCCCGCTGTACAAACGCGGTGCCGACGCCCCTGAACCCTCTGCCCCGGAAGGCCGCCAATGACAAGGCTTTCCGCCCACATCGAGGGCTTCAGCCCGACGGGCGACACGCTGGTGCTCGCCTCGGTCGGTTCACCGGCCGAGGAGGAGCTGCTCAAACACTGGCTGGCACAGCAGCGCCGGGAACGCCCGGAGGCCCGCGTCGAGGTGCTGCACCTGCCGGACTCCGATGAACCGCCGCCGACGGTGTTGGCTCAGCTGGTCGACAAGCTGTCCGCCGACCAGGATCGGTCGGTGGTGCCCGTGCGGGTGTTCTGGGTGCCGGGCGGACTGCCCACTCGATCCAAGGTGGTGGCGCTCATCTCCGGGCGGGATACCTACCGCCCGCCCGAACTGCTGCAGCGACGCATCCTGCGCAAGGACGCGTCACGGGCCCGGGTGGTCGCCGGTGAACCGGCCAAGGTGTCCGAGCTGCGTCAACAATGGAACGACACCACCACCGCCGAGAACCCGCGTGAGTTCGCCCGCTTCGTGCTCCGGCGCGCCAGCCTGGCGATCGAGCGGGTGGAGCTGAGGCTGCTGGGCCCGGAGTACAAATCGCCGCGGCTGGTCAAACCGGAGATGTTGGCATCAGCCCGGTTTCGGGAAGGGCTGGATAAGATCCCCGGCGCCACCGTGGAGAAGGCCGGCGAGATGCTCGACGAGTTGTCCACCGGGTGGAGTCGGTTCTCGGTGGACCTCATCCCCACGCTGGGGCGGGCCATCTTCAGCCGCGGCTTCGACCCGAACATCGACTACGACCGCGCCGAGATCGAAACCATGCGCCGCGCCCTCGAGATCCATCCCGCGGTGCTGCTCTTCTCGCATCGGTCGTATCTGGACGGGGTGATCGTCCCTGTTGCCATGCAGGAGAACCGGTTACCGCCGGTGCACACCTTCGCGGGGATCAACCTGGCATTCGGGGTGATGGGCCCGCTGATGCGGCACTCGGGGGTGATCTTCCTGCGCCGCAAGCTCGATGACCCGTTGTACAAGTACGTCCTGCGGCAGTACGTCGGCTATATCGTGGAAAAGCGCTTCAACCTGAACTGGTCCATCGAGGGCACCCGGTCGCGTACCGGAAAGATGTTGCCGCCCAAGCTGGGCCTGCTGTCCTACGTCGCCGATGCCTACCTGGACGGCCGCAGTGAGGACATCCTGCTGCAGCCGGTGTCGATCAGTTTCGACCAATTGCACGAGACCCAGGAGTACGCGGCGTACGCCCGCGGCGGCGAGAAGACGCCGGAGGGGCTGAGCTGGCTGTACAACTTCGTCAAGGCCCAGGGCGAGCGCAACTACGGCAAGATCTATGTCCGTTTCCCCGAAGCGGTCTCGATGCGCCAGTACCTGGGGGAGCCGGGCGGCCCGATGAACGCCAACCCGGATGCCAAACGGCTGGCGATGCAGAAGATGGCGTTCGAGGTGGCCTGGCGCATCCAGCAGGTCACCCCCGTGAATGCGACCGGTCTGGTGTCGGCACTGCTGCTCACCACCCGTGGTGTCGCGCTGACCTTGGGACAGCTGCACCGCACGTTCGGGGATTCACTGGACTACCTTGAGCGAAAAGGTATTCCGATGACGAACAGTGCCCTGCGGTTGCGCACCGTCGACGGGGTGCGGGCCGCCGTGGACGCGCTGTCGGGTGGGCATCCGGTGACCAGGATCGACGGCGGCCGCGAGCCGGTGTGGCGGATCGCGCCGGAGAACGAACACGAGGCGGCCTTTTACCGCAACTCCCTGATCGCGTCCTTCCTGGAAACCTCGATCATCGAGCTGGCGCTGGCGCACGCCGCGCGTGCCGAATCCGATCATCTCGCGGTGTTCTGGGCGCAGACGGCCCGGCTGCGCGATCTGCTGAAGTTCGAGTTCTATTTCGCCGATTCGGCGACGTTCCGGGACAACCTGACCAAAGAGATGTCGTGGACGCAGGATTGGGAAGAGCAGATCGCCTCGGGCCGCGAGGGGAGCGAGGCACTGCTGCGGGCCAAACGGCCGCTGCTCGGCTCGGCCATGTTGCGGCCGTTCGTCGAGGCCTACGCGATCGTCGCCGACGTGCTGCGCGATGCGCCTGCCGATATCTCCGAGAAGGAGTTGACGAAGCTGGCGCTCGGTGTCGGGCGCCAGCAGGTGGCCCAAGGCAGGGTGCGCAGCAACGAGTCGGTGTCGGCGTTGTTGTTCGCGACGGCTCGTCAGGTGGCGGCCGACCAGAAGCTGCTCGGACGGGCACCCGACCTGTCGCAGCGACGGGCCGATTTCCTGCGGGAACTTCGGGACATCCTGACCGATATGGACACCGTCGAGGCTGGTGCGCGCGCCCAGTTCTACCAGCGGGAGAAAGCGGCACAGCAGGCCGCTGACGCCTGAAGGCCACCCCATACGCTGGAGGGATGACGTCCACCCCCTCAGCGAGGACGCCCGCTCCGCGCGGCGCCGCATGGCCCGTCCTGTTCGGTGTCGCCGTGCTGGCCGGCGCCGTCGCAGCCGGGTTGGGCGGGTTGTCGCTGGCCGATGCGCTGACTGCCACCGGCCTGCCCGATCCCGGCCCGGTGACCACCTACGGCCTGCCGTTCGTGCGGGCGGCGGCGGAGATCGCCGCCGCCGTCGCCGTCGGTTCGTTCCTGCTGGCGGCATTTCTGGTGCCGCCGCAGGCCAGCGGAGTGCTCGATGTCGCGGGGTACCGCGCGCTGCGGGCGGGCACCCTCGCGTCGGGCATCTGGACGGTGTGCGCGGTACTGCTGGTGCCGCTGACGGTGTCCGATATCACCGGCCAACCGTTGTTCAGCAAGCTCGGATTGGCCGACATCTGGTCGGTTGCCGGCCTGGTCGAGACCGCGGGCACCTGGCGGTGGACCGCCCTGTTCGCCGCGGTGGTCACCATCGTGAGCATCCCGGTGCTGCGGTGGGCGTGGACGCCGGTGTTGTGCGCCGGGGCCGTGTTCACCCTGGTGCCGCTGGCGTTGTCGGGGCATTCCTCGGCAGGCGGTTCCCATGACCTGGCCACCAACAGTCTGTTCATCCACCTCGTTGCCGGGGTGGTGTGGGCCGGCGGGCTGTTGGCGCTGTGGGCGTTGGCGATCCGTGGCGGCGCCCACACCGACCTGGCCGCGCGCCGGTTTTCGGCGATCGCCCTGTGCTGTTTCGTTGCGATGGGGTTCTCGGGCGTCATCAACGCCTTCGTCCGGATGCGGCCGGGCGACCTGCTGCACAGCAGCTACGGCTGGCTGATCCTCGGCAAGGTGGCTGCTCTGCTGGTGCTCGGGGCGCTCGGATACGCGCAGCGGCGTAGTGCGGTGCGGGCCTTGGCTCGCGATCCGGAGAACCGGCGACCGCTCCTCCGGCTGGCGTTGATCGAGTCGCTGGTGTTCGGCATCACCTTCGGTATTGCCGTCGCGCTGGGCCGCACACCGCCGCCACCGCCCCCGGTTGCCAACCCGTCGGTCACCGCGGTGGAGATCGGCTACGACCTGGCCGGACCGCCGACGGTGGCGCGCATCCTGTTCGACTGGCGATTCGACCTCATCTTCGGCACCGCAGCCATCCTGTTCGCCGCCCTCTATGTCGCCGGGGTGATCCGGCTGCGTCGGCGTGGGGATGCCTGGCCGGTCGGCCGGACCATCGCCTGGCTGTGCGGCTGCGCGGTACTGCTGTTCGCGACATCGTCGGGCTTGGGCCGCTACATGCCTGCCATGTTCAGCATGCACATGGGCGCGCACATGCTGCTGTCGATGCTGTCCCCTGTGCTGCTGGTGCTCGGGGCCCCGGTGACGCTGGCGCTGCGTGCGTTGCCGACCGCCGGTCGTGGGTCTCCGCCGGGCCCACGGGAATGGCTACTGGCAGCACTGCACAGCCGGGTGTCCCAGGTGCTCACCAACCCGTTCGTGGCCACCGCCTTGTTCGTCGGTGGTTTCTATGGCCTGTACTTCGGCGGCATCTTCGACGCGGTGGCCGGGATCCATGCCGCTCACGTGGCGATGAACCTGCACTTCCTGCTGTCCGGCTACCTGTTCTACTGGGTCGTCATCGGAATCGATCCCACCCCACGGCCCATTCCGGCGCTGGCCAAGTTGGGCGTGGTGTTCGGCTCACTGCCGCTGCACGCCTTCTTCGGCGTGGTGCTGATGGGCACCCAGACGGTGATGGCCGAGAGCTTCTACAAATCGCTACAGCTGCCGTGGCACACCGATCTGCTCGCCGACCAGCGTCTGGGCGGCGGAATTGCCTGGTCGGCCGGTGAGGTGCCGCTGGTGCTGGTCATGCTGGCGTTGCTGATCCAGTGGCGGCGCAGCGACGACCGCACGGCCAAGCGCCTCGATCGGGCGGCCGACCGGGACGAGGACGCCGACCTGGCCGCCTATAACGCGATGCTGGCCAAGCTGGCCGACCAGGAGACGGGCCGCGGTTAGCCCGGCAGGCCCTGCTCTTCGGTGGGCAGCGGCGCCGGACCGGTGATCTGCGGTGCCGCGCTCATCATCGGAGGGCGTACCTCGGCTGGGGCGCCTGGGGTGTTCGTCACGGTGACACCGGTCTCCATGCCCGCCGCCGAGTGCATATCCGGCGACGACAGCGTGGCGGTGCCGGCCAACGCCGCCAGGGCAACGGCACTGGCGGCCGCACCGATCAAGGACGTGAAAGTCAGACCCTTCATATTCGTTCCCCTATGTATTTTTTCGATAACTCACGTGGGCCGGGCGGTCAGCGCCGCCTTGTGCAGGCCCTTTCTTATACAAGAAGTTATATAGGGTAACGATCAGAAAGTCCATCAGCCTGCTGTGAGTTGTGATGGACGATCCAAAGATCACTGCTGCAGTCGATTTCGCCAACCGTGGCGACGCTGGGCTTGTATAAAATGGCCTATATAAATGTGGCCGACGTCACGCGCGCGACCTCAGGAGCCGTAGTTCACCGTGATGGTGCCGTCCCGGTTGACGGGGGTACCGGGCGGCGGATCCTGCTGCACCACCTTGTTGCGGTTCCCGGGGCCGGCATCGATATCGGGTCCCTTGTCCAGGCGCCCGGTGAAGCCGAAGGTGGCGAGGTAGGGGACCAGGTCGGTGTACAGGTAGGTCCGCACATCGGGCATTCCGAACTGGTTCCCGCGGGACACCTTGACGGTGATCGGCGCGTCCGGCGCTGCGGAGGCGCCCGCCGGTGGATCGGTGCCGATCACCTGACCCGCAGGCAGGATGCCGTCGGTCGGTATCGGCAGGATTGTGGTGAATCCCGCGGTGTCGAGAATCTGCTTGGCCTGGTCCTCGGTCTGTGTTGCCACATCGGGTACCTGAAGCGTCGCAGGGCCGGCACCGATCACGATGGTGATCTCGTTGCTGGTGGCCGAATCCTGCTGCGCCGCAGGGATGGTCTCGACCACGCGGTCCTTGTCCTCGGCCTTGGAGGGCTGCGTCATGCGCCGGACGTTGTCGAACCCGGCGTCGTGCAGGGTGCGCACCGCCTGGTCGTAGGTGAACGTCGCGACGTCGGGGATGCGGCGCTGTTCGGGTCCGGTCGAGACGTTGAGGGTGATATCGCTGCCCGAGGCCACCGAGGCGTCGGCGGACGGGTCGGTATCGATCACCCGGCCGGCGTGCACCGAGCCGTCCGGTTTGGTGTCCACTTGGGGCTTGAGGCCCTGGTCCTGCAACCGGCTCACCGCGTCCTGGCGGCTGAGGCCGTGGACGTCGGGCACCCGCACCCGGTCCATCGAGCCGACGATGTACACACCGGCGAGCACCAGCAGCACGACCGCCGCGAGCGCACCGCCGATCAGCCAGCGCCGCGATGGGCCGCGGCGCTCCTGGACCGGCATCTGCAGGGTGTGCGGGCTCGGATCGTGTGTCGCCGGAGTCTCGTCGGTGTCGGCCGGCGGTGACACCGGTGCCTGCGGTGCGTTCCCGCTGCCGACACGCAGCAGGTCGGCGTGCAGTTCGGCGGCGCTCTGATAACGCTTGTCGGGCTTCTTGGCCAGTGCCTTGAGCACCACGGCGTCGAGGTCGGGGGAGATGCCCGCGCGCCGCTGCGACGGTGGAACGGGTCGTTCCCGGACATGCTGGTAGGCCACCGCCAACGGCGTATCACCAGTGAAAAGGGCTTGCCCGGTGAGCATTTCGTACAGCACGCAGCCCAGCGAGTAGACGTCGGTGCGGGCGTCGACCTCCTGGCCGCGGGCTTGCTCGGGGGAGAAGTACTGGGCGGTGCCCACGACGGCCGACGTCGCGGTCAGCCGGTCACCGGTGGTGGCGTTCATGGCGTGCGCGATCCCGAAGTCCATCACCTTCACCGCCCCGGTCGGGGTGATCATGATGTTCGCCGGCTTGATATCGCGGTGCACGATCCCGCGGCTGTGGCTGAACTCCAGCGCCGTGCAGACCTCGCCGATGATCGCGATCGCCCGGTGCGGGTCCATTGCGCCGTGCCGCTGGATCAGCTTGCCGACCGTTTGGCCCTCGACATACTCCATCACCAGGAACGGCAGATTCCCGTTGGGTGTCTGCGCCTCTCCGGTGTCGTACACCGCCACGATCGACGGGTGGTTCAGCGCCGCGGTGTGCTTGGCCTCCCGGCGAAACCGCTGGTAGAAACTCGGATCGCGGACCAGATCGGCGCGCAGAATCTTGATCGCGACGTCACGGTGCAGCCGGATGTCGCGGGCACGGTGCACCTCCGACATCCCGCCGAAGCCCAGGATCTCGCCCAGCTCGTAACGATCGGTCAGTTGCTGAGGCACCGTCATCGCGCCACCTCGTTCCCGCCGACACTGTCATAACCCACGACATCGATCATCGCTCAACAGCGTCGCGGCGGGTCCGACCACCCCGGTCGGATCCGCCGCGAACTGGACAATCAGCCCTGAACGGGCAGGGCCTCGGTGTCGGCGTCACCGGCGCGACGCTTCGGCTGGTACGGCACGAACTGGTAGTCACCGCGCGGGTAGACCACCTGCGGCCACCAGAACCAACGGCCCAACATGGTCGCGATGGACGGCATCAGCAGTGACCGCACGATGAACGTGTCGATCAGCAGGCCGATGGCAATGGTCGAGCCCATCTGGGCCAGCACGATCAGCTTGCTGGCCATCATGCCTGCCATCGTCGCCGCGAACACCAGCCCGGCCGAGGTCACCACGCCACCGGTGCCGGCCATGGATCGGATGATGCCCGTCTTCAGCCCGGCGTGAATTTCGTCCTTGAACCGGGACACCAGCAGCAGGTTGTAGTCCGAGCCCACGGCCAACAGGATGATGACCGACATCAACATGACCAGCCACTGCACCTGGATGCCGAACAAGTCCTGCCAGAGCAGCACCGAGATACCGAACGATGCGGCGATGGAGCTGCCCGCGGTCCCGACGATCACGAGCGCGGCCACCGCGCTGCGAGTCAGGATGAGCATGATCATGAAGATCAGCGTCAGCGAGGACACCACCGCGATCAGCAGGTCATACCGAGCGCCGTCGGACATGTCCTTGTACGTCGCCGCGACCCCGCCGAGATAGATCTTGGCGTCCGACAGCGACGACATCTTCAAGGCCTCCTGCGCGGCCTTGCGCTCGGACTCCACCCGGGCGATGCCCTCCACCGTCGCCGGGTCGGTCTGGTGGGTGATGAACATGCGTGCCGACTTGCCGTCGGGGGAGAGGAACATCTTCAGGCCGCGCTCGAAGTCGGGATTCTGGAAGGCTTCCGGCGGCAGGTAGAACAAGTCGTCGTTCTTGGCGCCGTCGAATGCCGCACCCATCGACAGCGCGGTGTCGTTCATCGCCTGCATCTGGTCGATCAGCGCCTTCTGCGAGTTGTACGACGCCAGCGACAGATCGCGGCTGGTTTCCATCGACGCGATGGTCTGCGGCAGCAGGGCGGTCAGCTTCGGCGCCAGGTCGGCCAGCTTGTCGGTGTTGACCTGCACCTCGCCCGTCTTGTCGGTCAGCTCGTCGATCCCGTCCAGGGCGTCGAACACCGACCGCGCCGCGGCGCACATCGGGATGTCGAAGCAGTGCGGCTCCCAGTAGAAGTAGTTGCGCAGCGGCCGGAACTGGTCGTCGAAGTTGGCGATGTTGTCCCGCACCTGCTCGGTGACCTGGAGCAGCTCCTGGGATTTGGCAGCCGAGGCCTGGGTCAGCTGGGTCTGCTCGAGCGACAGGGCGTACTGCTTCTTCAGGATGTCGATCGACGTATTGGTCGCATCGATCATCCGCAACTGGTCCTCAAGCTGTTTGCGCTGAAACGGCAGGTTCAGGTTACTGGTCTGGCCGGAAATACTGGTCTGGAACGGAATCGAGCTGTGCTGGATGGGGATACCCAGCGGCCGGGTGATGTTCTGCACCATCGCGATGCCTTCGGCGTGCATCACATTGCTCGAAATCTTGTTCAGCACCAGCATGTCCGCGGGGTTACGCATATCGTGGTCGGATTCGACCATCAGGATGTCCGGGTTCATCCTGGCCTGCGAGAAGTGCCGGTCCGCGGCGGCGAAACCGATGTTCACCGGGGCGTCTTTGGGTAGGTAGTACTGGTCGTTGTAGGCCGGTTTGTACCCGGGGATCGCCACCAGCCCGATCAGCACGACGAACAGACTGGCCACGAAAATCGGTGCGGGCCAGCGCACTACCGCCGTGCCGACCTTGCGCCAGAACTTGCTGTGCGGTGGCCGCTTGGACTCGTACAGGCCGATCCGGCTACCGAGGTGAAGGACCGCCGGCCCCAGGGTGACCGAGATGGCGACGACGACGAGCATGCCGATCGCGACCGGGGCGCCCATGGTGGAGAAGTACGGCAGCCGGCAGAAGCTGAGGCAGTAGGTGGCTCCGGCGATGGTCAGTCCGGAACCGACGATCACCGGTGCGACGGATTTGAAGGTGGCGTAGTAGGAATCGTCGCGATCGAGGCCAAGGCCGCGGTCTTCGCGGTACCGGCCGAAGATGAAGATTCCGTAGTCCGTGGCCGCCGCGATGGCCAGCATGGTCAAGATGTTGCCCGCGAAGGTGGTCAGCCCGAACACGTTGTGGGTGGCCAGTACCGAGACGACGCCGCGGGCGGTGAGCAGGGCCAGGAAGGTCAGGAACAATTGGACCAGCGTGGTCCTGATCGAGCGGTAGACCACCAACAGCATGAGGGCGATGGCGACGAGGGTGATCAGGGTGATCTCGGCCAGGCTCGCGTTGCCGATGACGTGCAGATCGTCGGTCAATGCCGCAGGACCGGCCACGTAGGCCTGGACCCCTGGCGGGGCTTTGGTCTCCTCGATGACCTTGCGGACCGCGTCCACTCCCTCGTTGGCCAACGTCATGCCCTGCTCGCCGGCGAGGTTGATCATCACGTAAGACGCTTTGCCGTCGGCACTTTGGGCACCGGCCGCGGTCAGCGTGTCACCCCAGAAGTCCTGGATGTGCTGGATGTGTTCGGGATCCTGCTGCAGCTTGTGGATGATCTCGTCGTAGTACTTGTGCGCATCGGGGCCCAGCGGCTGCTGGCCTTCGATGACGACCATGATGGTGCTGTTGGAGTTGAACTCCTTGAAGTTCGCGCCCATCAGCTTCATCGCCTGCATGGACGGCGCGTCCTCGGGAGCCATCGGTGCGGCGTGGAGCTCGCCGACCACCTCGAGCTGGGGTGCGATCACGTTCACCACGACGGCAATCACGATCCACACCAGGACGATCGGCCAGGCAAGGATGCGGATCAGGCGCGGGAAGGCAGGCCGTTTCGCCGTGCCGGTGGATTCGGTTGTGGTCATGCGGACTTCACCAGGCAGTAGGTCTGGGCGTTGACGCCATTGGCGCTCTGCTCCTCACGGACAGTGCCGTTGACGGTGACGCGGCAACCGATCGCATCGCCGCTGGATTGACTGTCGCTGCGCGCCATCAAGTTCGCGCTGACCGTCGGCAGCGTGGTCGACAGGGTGACCGACCACGGCAGCGGCGCGCTGACCGAATGCACGTTGGCGTCCGGGTCGAAATAGCTGATTTCAGCTGAGGTGCCCGGCGCCCCGTACACCTCGTAGACCAGCACCTTGGGGTTGAACTGGACGATCTCGATACCGGCGCCGGCGTTGGCGTTCAGGTCCTGCGACCCGAACATCTTGTGCAGCCGCGAGACCACCAGGCCCGAGACGGCCAGCACGATGACTAGGACCACCGGGATCCATATCTTCTTCAGCCCGCGGCCGACTGCAACCTTTTTCACCCCAACCTCTTTCGCCCGTTCAATCAGTCGTATCGACGGCGGTGCCGTCAGGAGTCTGTGGCCACATCTGGTCCTGTCGCCGAGTCCGCGTCCGTGGTCAGTCTGGCCAGGATCGGGCTTGCGACGCTGGCGGCCAGCGTCAGCGCGTGTTCATCTTCCGGCGACAAGCTCGCCAGGAACTGCTGCAGGCGCTTTCGGCGCGTGCGCCGGCGATTGTCGAGCAACGCCTGCCCCTGCTCGGTGATCGCGATCAGGCAGGCCCGCCCGTCATCGGGGTCCGGAACGCGCGCCACCAGATCGGCCCGTTCCAGGCGTTGCATCAGCTGTGTCATCGACGGCTGGCTCACGCCTTCCTTGGCGGCCAGCGCGGTCAGCCTGATCGGTCCCTCCAGGGAAACCCGGTGCATGGCGTAGGCGGCGGAGGCGCTGAGTTCCGTCCGATCAGAGAGGAACCGCGCGGTCAGGTCCGTGGCGTCGTCCAGTAACCGGCCGATGCACTCTCGTGCGTCGTCGTCGGACCTGGGCGATTCCACCCCGTATCTATATCACGAAGCTTATCTAATCGATAGCCGAGTCACAGGTCTGACCTATGTGTTTGCTGTCAGCATCGGGTCCCGCGAGAAGGATTGATGCGATGCGTGATGTAATCGGTCGCCGGCTCAGCGCACGAGCCGCGCGGCGATGTCTGCGTAGAGTTCGCCGAGTTTGACGGCGTCGTGGTGTTTCTTGGAGGGGAACCAGCGGCACACGTCCACGCACAGCGAGGAGATGGCCATGACGATCTCGTCGACGGTGTCGACACCGAATTCGCCGGTGCGGATACCGCCGGCGACGATATCGGTCAGCACCGCGGTCGCTTCGTGTCGTAGTGGCGCGATCTTGCGGTAGTGGGCGGCGGTCAGGCCGTGCAACTCGTACTGGACGACGCGCGCCTGCTTGTGATTCTCCGCGTGCCAGCGCGCGAAGGCGGCGACGACCGCGCGGAGTCGCTCGCTGAAGGTCGGGGTCGACGGATCCGCCTGTTTGAGGGCGGCCAGCAGGCTGCTGTGACCCTCCAGTGCGATCGCGAAGAGCAACTCCTCTTTCGACCGATAGTGCGGGTACATCGCCGTCGCGCTCATGTTGAGGCGTTTGGCGATCTGCCGCGTGGAGCTGCCGCCGTATCCCGACTCGGCGAACGCTTCGATCGCAGCCCGTCGCATGCGTTCTGCCGCAGCTGAATCCGAAGATCGGTCGATGGCCATGACGATGGGTGATTTTACACACAATTGACACCGGCGGCACCGAGGGCGCAATATTAGCGAACGCTCATAAAATGAGCGATCGCTAATTTCTGTCGATCCGAAAGGCGCGACCATGGCCGACTTTCTCTCGCGGCGCGACATCGACTTCCTGCTCCACGAGTGGCTGGATGTCACCGCGCTGACCAAGCGTGATCATTTCGCCGAACACTCCAGGGACACGTTCGACGCCGTGCTCGATCTTTCGGCCGACATCGCAGCCAAACTCTTTGCACCGCACAACAAGAAGGGCGACCAGATCCAGCCTGTGGTGGGGTCCGACGGTTCGGTCGTGCTGATCGACGAGATCAAGGAAGCGCTGGATGCGTTCAGCGCCGCGGGCCTGATGGCGGGTCCGTTCGACGAGGCGATCGGTGGGATGCAATTGCCGATGGTGGTGTCGCAGGCAGCGTTGGCCTTTGCGCGTGCGGCCAACCCGAGTACCACGGCCTATGCCTTCCTGACGATGGGTAACGCCAACCTGCTGGCCGAGTACGGTTCCCAGGAGCAGATCGACACCTGGGTGCGCCCCATGCTGGAGGGTCGCTACTTCGGCACGATGTGCCTGTCAGAACCCGAAGCCGGATCCTCCCTCGCCGACATCACCACCAGAGCAGTCCGCACGCCCGACGGCACCTACCGTGTCACGGGCACCAAGATGTGGATCACCGGTGGGGACCACGAGTTGACCGAGAACATCGTGCATCTCGTGCTCGCGAAGGTGCCCGGCGGCGGTCCGGGTGTCAAGGGCATCTCCCTGTTCATCGTGCCGAAGTTCCTTCCGGACGGCACCCGCAACGACGTGGCACTGGTGAGCCTGAACCACAAGATGGGCAACCACGCGACGACGAATGCACTGCTGAACTTCGGCGACGGAACCCACCCGGTGGCCGGCGGCGAAGGAGCCGTCGGTTACTTGGTCGGCGAGGAGCACAAGGGCCTGGCGTACATGTTCCACATGATGAACGAGGCCCGGATGGCGGTCGGATTGCAGGCGAGCGCAACCGGTTACGCCGGATATCTGGCATCACTGGAGTACGCCAAGCAGCGCACCCAGGGCCGCCCGGTCGGGAACAAGGATGCGTCCGTGCGGCCGGTGCCACTTATCGAGCACGCCGATGTCAAGCGCATGCTGCTGGCGCAGAAGTCTTATGTGGAAGGCGGCTTGGCGCTGGGGCTGTACTGCGCGAACCTGGTCGACGAAGCCCGAACCGGCGCCGACGGCGAGCGTGACCGCGCGCATCTGCTTCTGGAGGTCTTGACCCCCATCGCCAAGAGTTGGCCGTCACAGTGGTGCCTGGAGGCCAACAACCTGGCTATCCAGGTTCACGGTGGGTACGGCTACACGACGGAATTCGACGTCGAGCAGTACTACCGGGACAACCGCCTGAACGCCATTCACGAAGGTACCCACGGCATCCACGGCCTCGACCTGCTGGGCCGAAAGGTTGTCATGCAGGACGGGGCGGGCCTGGCCCTGCTCGTCGCACGGATCGGCGAGACCATCGACCGGGCCGCGGCCACCGACTACGCGGCCAAGCAGGCCGGTGCACTGCGGCAGGCCGTTCAGCGCCTCCAGGAGGCCACCGCGATCCTCTGGTCGGCCGAAGAGCTCGCCACCACCCTCGCCAACGCGTCGGTGTACCTGGAGGCGGTGGGTCACGTCGTGGTGGCCTGGCTGTGGTTGGAGCAGCTGCTCGCGGCGAGCGACAACCAGGGGAGTTTCTACGACGGGAAGCGTGCCGCGGCACAGTATTTCTTCACGTACGAGCTGCCCAAGGTGGGTCCGCAGTTCGATCTGCTGGCATCGCTGGACCGCGTGACCGTCGAAGCCAGGCCCGACTGGTTCTGAGTCCGCTACACCGCTCCGGCCGCGATGGCTGTGTCAGACCGCTCCGGCCGCGATGGCTGTGTCAGACCGCTCCGGCCGCGATGGCCGAAGGCCAACTGCCGTAGGAGCTGATATCGGGTCCGGTCGCCGCCGACGCGTCGGCGGCGAACGCGGTGCGCCAGGATCCGTCGGCGAACTCGACCTTGCCCAACTGCATCGGTGCCGGCAATGCTGCCAGGAACCGGCCCAGCGCCGCGGGAGACAGCAGCCACCGGTGACCCAGCAGCGCCGCGCCCTCCTCACCCTCGGCGACACGGGTGACGGCAGGCTTGGCCGGTGTGGTCGGCAGCACCGTCATCCGGTACCGCGGCGCCGTCGTCAGCTCGCCGTCCCAGCGGGCACCCAGATCGGTCAGCTGTGACACCAAGGCCCCGCCGCGCAGGTGCGCGCCGAACACCACCAGCTCGGTGTGATCGGCAACCGCCAACGGCCAAACATGCTGCGGTACTTCGATGCCCGACACCATCGTGGCGATATCCAACGCGACGGCGTCGTCGAACGCGCGGGCCAGCACCGTGACACCGAACTGTGCGTCCCCCGCGGTTCCGGCGGGCACCGCGACGCCGCACATGTCGAACAGATTGCAGAAATTGGTGTAGGTGCCCATCGTCGAATTCACCCCGATCGGGTCGGCGGCCACCTGCTCCAGGCTGGGATGTAGCGGCGCGGTGGGCACCAACAACGCGTCGGCCCCGTCCAGTGACTGCAGCGCCACCGTGCGCAGCCGGGCCACCTCCCGGCGGTCGGCGACCAGGCGGTGCGCCGGGATGTCGCGGGCCTTGGTGATGATGTGGCGCACCGTCGGATCGATGTCCGCGTCCGGGTGGCCGTCGATGAACTCGCCCACCGCGGCGTATCTTTCGGCCACCAGTGCGCCGTCATAGAGCAGCCGGGCCGCGGCCAGGAACGGGTCGATGTCGACGTGGACGATGCGGGCACCGGCGTGCTCCAAGGTCTGCACCGCGGCCGCGAACGCGGACTGCCAGGTGTCGTCCAGCGCAGGAAGCGACGACGGCACCGCCACAACGGTATTCGGCGGTGCCGCCAGCCGGGTGTCCGCGGGCCACGGCCGGTCCCCGGCCGCGGCCATCGCCGCCATCGCGGTGTTCGCCAGCTCCAGGTCGCCGGCGAGAATCGTGACACAGTCATAGGATTCGCAGGCCGGCACGACGCCGTCGGTGCTCACCACACCGAGCGTCGGTTTGATGCCGACGATGCCCTGCAGTCCCGCAGGCACCCGGCCGGACCCCGCCGTGTCGGTGCCGATTGCAATATCGGCCGCACCGGACGCGACCGCTGCGGCCGATCCCGAGCTCGAACCGCCACTGATGTGGTCGGGCCTGCGGGTGTCCGATACCGCACCGTACGGCGAGCGCGTCCCGACCAGCCCGGTGGCGAACTGGTCCAGGTTGGTCTTGCCGACCACGACGGCGCCCGCCGCGCGCAACGCCGCGACAGCGGCGGCATCCGCGGCGGGCCGATAGCTGAACTGCGGGCACGCCGCGGTGGTGGGCAGTCCGGCGACGTCGACGTTGTCCTTCACGGCCAGTCGCAGTCCGGCCAACGGCCCGCCGGTCGCACGGCTGGCGGCCAGGTCGGTTTCGATTTCGGCATCGGGGCGTCGGCTGATCCACACGGTCATGGGCCAAACCCTAGAGGCCGGTTATCCACAGTGCCCGATTGATCCACAGGCGGCGCACTGCGACGGGCCCGTGTTGCCGTGCCTGTCGGTGTCGGGCGGGTCAATGGGTGCACAGGCCGGCAGCGCGAGCGTCCGCTGCCGGCATCGAGGAAATGACTGAAAGGCAATGCCATGTTCGAGACACCGTTTTCCGTGGTCGGCACCGTCATCACCGACGTGGTGCCGCGTCGCGTCGGCGACCAGGAGTTCATTCGGTTCCGGGTGGCCAGCAACTCCCGCCGGCGAACCGCCGAGGGCGGCTGGGAACCCGGCAACTCGCTCTATCTGACCGTCAATTGCTGGGGCCGCGTCGCCGACGGTGTGGCCGGTGTGCTGTTCAAGGGCGACCCGGTGGTCGTCGTCGGACAGATCTACACCAACGAGTACGAGGACAAGGAGGGCAACCGACGGTCCACCATCGAGGTACGGGCCACCGCGGTCGGCCCCGACCTGACCCGGTGCCGGGTGAAGATCGACCCGACGCGGCGCGGCGCCGAGCCGGCCGAGCGATCCGAGCAGACCGGTGCGGACGGTGACGCGAGCGCCGAAGCCGCTGACGACCGCGCAGAGCAGCCGGGGGAGCTGCCGATCTCGGCGTAACCACGATTTCCGCCCTTGCCTAGGATGGTTTGCGAGTTTCATCGAGATCGCAGCCGGACGAAAGGCAAGACGACGGCAATGGCCGAATTCATCTACACGATGCGGAAGGTCCGCAAGGCGCACGGCGACAAGGTCATCCTCGACGACGTCACCTTGAACTTCCTTCCCGGCGCGAAGATCGGCGTCGTCGGCCCCAACGGGGCCGGTAAGTCGAGCGTTCTGAAGATCATGGCCGGTATCGACCAGGCCAACAACGGCGACGCCTTCCTGGCGCCGGGCGCGACGGTCGGCATCCTCATGCAGGAGCCGCATCTCGACGAGACCAAGACCGTCCGGGAGAACGTCGAAGAAGGCGTCGCCGTCAAGGCCAAGCTCAACCGGTACAACGAGGTGGCCGAACTGATGGCCACCGACTACACCGACGAGCTCATGGAAGAGATGGGTCAGCTGCAGGAGGAGTTGGACGCGGCCGACGCCTGGGATATCGACTCCCAACTGGAGCAGGCCATGGACGCGCTGCGCTGCCCGCCGCCGGACGAGCCGGTCACCCACCTGTCCGGTGGTGAGAAGCGCCGCGTGGCGCTGTGCAAACTGCTGCTGTCCAAACCCGACCTGCTGCTGCTCGACGAGCCGACCAACCACCTGGACGCCGAGAGCGTGCTGTGGCTCGAACAGCATCTGGCTTCCTACAAAGGCGCCATCCTGGCCGTCACCCACGACCGGTACTTCCTGGACAACGTCGCCGAGTGGATCCTGGAACTCGACCGCGGTCGGGCCTACCCGTACGAGGGCAACTACTCCACCTACCTGGAAAAGAAGGCCGAGCGCCTGGAAGTACAGGGCAAGAAGGACCAGAAGCTGCAGAAGCGGCTGAAGGAGGAGCTGGCCTGGGTGCGTTCGGGCGCCAAGGCCCGGCAGGCCAAGAACAAGGCCCGGCTCGGCCGCTATGAGGAGATGGCCGCCGAGGCGGAGAAGACCCGCAAGCTCGACTTCGAGGAAATCCAGATCCCAACCCCGCCGCGGCTGGGCAATCTGGTGGTCGAGGTCGAACATCTCGACAAGGGGTTCGACGGCCGCACTTTGATCAAGGACTTGTCCTTCACCCTGCCGCGCAACGGCATCGTCGGCGTGATCGGCCCCAACGGTGTCGGTAAGACCACGCTGTTCAAGACCATCGTCGGACTGGAAGCGCCGGACAGCGGCACCGTGAAGGTCGGTGAGACGGTCAAGCTGAGCTACGTCGACCAGAGCCGCGCCGGTATCGACCCGAAGAAGACGGTGTGGCAGGTCGTCTCCGACGGCCTGGACTACATCGAGGTCGGCCAGAACGAGATCCCGTCGCGGGCCTACGTGTCGGCCTTCGGGTTCAAGGGCCCCGACCAGCAGAAGCCCGCCGGCGTGCTGTCCGGTGGTGAGCGCAACCGGCTCAACCTCGCCCTCACCCTCAAAGAGGGCGGCAACTTGATCCTGCTCGACGAGCCGACCAACGACCTCGATGTCGAGACGCTGAGCTCACTGGAGAATGCCCTCGAGCAGTTCCCGGGATGTGCCGTGGTGATCTCCCACGACCGCTGGTTCCTGGACCGCACCTGCACGCACATCTTGGCGTGGGAGGGCGACGACACCAACGAGGCCAAGTGGTTCTGGTTCGAGGGCAACTTCGGTGCCTACGAGGAGAACAAGATCCAGCGGCTGGGAGCCGACGCGGCGCGACCTCACCGGGTGACACACCGCAGACTCACCCGCGACTGATCCCGCGGGCAGGGGCCGGAGCGACGCTCGGGAGGACTAGTGTCGCTCGTGCGTGCCGCCAACGAGGGCGGCACGCCGGCGTGAGTGAGGAGCCTTCGGCATGACGGTGAAACCGGCAGCCCCACAGCAGGTGCGTCTCAGCGAGGACGTCGTGGGGCGTCTGGCGACGGCGTACCTGGCCACCCATCACGGCCCGCACGGCGACGCGCCGTCCAGTGACGTCGCCGTCACCGTTCCGGTGGACCGGGCCATCACCGGCAAGGTGATGTCACCGGAGTTGCTGGCCGCCCACGTCGCACTGGGCCAACGGCGGGCGCCTGGGGAGACTCTGGTTGCGGTGTACCCGTCCGAAGCGGCGGGAACGACGTCACCCGAGTTCGCGCCGGCGCTGCAGGTGGTCACCGATCCCAGCCCGATGATGATGGATTCGGTCACGGTGCTGCTGCACCGGCTCGGCGTCAACTACGTGTCGATCATGAATCCGGTTCTTCGGGTGCACCGCGGACCCGATGGAGAGCTGCTCGACGTCGCCCCGTCCACCGGGCCCGGTGCGCCGGCCGACGGCATCGACGAGACCTGGATCCACGTCCGGCTCGCTCCGAACGCGAACCCCGCCGCCGTCGACGAGGCGGCCCGGCTGCTGCCGAGCGTTCTCGCCGACGCCCGGCAGGTCGCCGCCGACTCCTCGGCGCTCAACGCCACCCTTGTCGGCCTGGCCAACGCGCTGGACGCCGACCATGCCGGCCATTTCGCCGGACCCGACCGCCGCGACGTGGCGTCGCTGCTGCGGTGGCTGGCCGACGGGCACTTCGTGCTGCTGGGCTATCAGCGCTGCGCCGTGCAGGGCGGCGCCGCCACCGTCGACCCCGCCAGCCGGCTCGGCGTGCTGCGCTCGCGCACCGATGTGTTCCCCGAGCTGACCGCACCAGGGGACCTGGTGGTGTTGGCGCAGGCCACCATGCCCAGCTTCCTGCGCTACGGCGCCTATCCGTACATGGTGGTCATCCGCGAGACCCCGGGCGGGGTGGTGTCCGGCCAGGCCGTCGAGCACCGGTTCGTCGGGCTGTTCACGGTGGCCGCCATGAACGCCAATGTGTTGGAGATTCCGCTGATCGCCCGCCGCGTCGACGAGGTGCTGGCGCGCACCCAGGCCGATCCCAGCCATCCCGCGCAGCTGATGCTGGACATCATCCAGACCATCCCGCGCTCGGAGCTGTTCGCGCTGACCAGTGGGGAACTGTTGGACACCGCACGGGCGGTGGTCGACCTCGGTTCGTTGCGGCGTGCCCTGCTGTTCCTGCGGGCCGACCAACTCGGGCACTTCGTGTCCGCGCTGGTGTATCTCCCGCGTGACCGCTACACCACCGCGGTCCGGTTGGCCATCCAGGACATCCTGGTCCGCGAACTCGGCGGTGTCAGCATCGAGTACGCCGCTCGCGTCAGCGAATCACCCTGGGCGGTAGTGCATTTCACCGTCAAGATGCCCGAGGGTGTGCGGCGCTCCGATATCGACACCTCAACGGAAAACGAGAACCGGATCCAGCAACTGCTCACCGAGGCGTCGCGCACCTGGGCGGACCGGCTGATCGGATCGGTGAAATCCGGCGCGATCGGCCAGGGCTTGGCCGAGCATTACGCCGCGGCATTCCCGGAGGTGTACAAGCAGGCGTTCACCCCCGCCGAGGCCATCGACGACATCGCGATCATCGAAGAGCTGCAGGACGATTCGGTCAAGTTGGTGTTCACCGAGGGAACCGGTGAGGACCGGGTCGCCAAGCTCACCTGGTACCTGGGCGGCCGGTCGGCCTCGCTGTCGGAACTGCTGCCCATGCTGCAGTGCATGGGTGTGGTGGTGCTCGAAGAACGGCCCTTCACCGTGACTCGCGCCGACGGTCTACCGGTGTGGATCTACCAGTTCAAGGTGTCCCCGCACCGATCCGTCCCGATCGACGAGGATCCCGACACCACGGCGACGCTGTTCGCCGACGCCGTCACCGCCATCTGGCAGGGCCGGGCCGAGATCGACCGGTTCAACGAGCTGGTGCTGCGTGCCGGCCTGACCTGGCAGCAGGTCACCATTCTGCGCGGCTATGCAAAGTACCTGCGCCAGGCCGGATTCCCGTACAGCCAGTCTCATATCGAGACGGTGCTCAACGACAACGCCGGCACCGCCCGCTCGTTGGTGGAACTGTTCGAGGCGCTGTTCGATCCGGCCGGAGCCGATCCCGCGGGCGCGCGACCGCCGCGCGACGCCCAGGCCGCAGCGGCCGCCGTCGCCTCCGATATCGACGCGCTGACCAGCCTGGACACCGATCGGGTGCTGCGGGCTTTCGCCAGCCTGGTACAGGCCACCCTGCGGACCAACTACTTCGTCACCGACCCGAACTCCGCGCGCGCCCAGGATGTGGTGTCCTTCAAGCTCAACCCCGGTCTCATAACCGAACTTCCGTTGCCGCGGCCGCGGTTCGAGATCTTCGTCTACTCACCGCGGGTCGAGGGCGTGCACCTGCGGTTCGGCTTCGTGGCCCGCGGCGGCCTGCGGTGGTCGGACCGCCGGGAGGACTTCCGGACCGAGATCCTGGGCCTGGTCAAGGCGCAGGCGGTGAAGAACGCCGTCATCGTCCCGGTCGGCGCCAAGGGTGGCTTCGTCGTCAAACAGCCGCCGGTGCCCAGCGGTGACCCCGCGGTCGACCGGGATGCCCAGCGCGCCGAGGGCGTGGCGTGCTACCGGCTGTTCATCTCCGGCCTGCTCGACCTCACCGACAACGTCGAGAAGTCGACCGGCGCCGTCGTCACCCCGGCGGGTGTGGTGCGCCGCGACGGCGACGATGCCTACCTCGTGGTCGCCGCCGACAAGGGCACCGCGACGTTCTCAGATATCGCCAACGACGTCGCCAAGTCCTACGGGTTCTGGCTGGGCGACGCGTTCGCGTCCGGCGGTTCGGTGGGTTATGACCACAAGGCGATGGGCATCACCGCCAAGGGTGCCTGGGAATCGGTCAAGCGGCACTTCCGCGAAATGGGTGTCGACACCCAGACCCAGGACTTCACCGTGGTCGGCGTCGGCGATATGAGCGGCGACGTGTTCGGCAACGGGATGTTGCTGTCCAAGCACATTCGGCTGGTCGCTGCCTTCGACCATCGGCACATCTTCCTGGACCCCAACCCCGACCCGGCCGTCTCGTGGGCCGAGCGGGAGCGGATGTTCGCGCTGCCGAGGTCGAGCTGGGACGACTACGACCGGTCGTTGATCAGCGAAGGCGGCGGCGTCTACAGCCGCGAGCAGAAATCCATCCCGATCAGCCCGCAGGTGCGTACCGCGCTGGGGTTGGCCGACGATGTCGTCGAGATGACCCCGCCCGCCCTGATGAAGGCAGTGCTGCTGGCGCCGGTCGACCTGTTCTGGAACGGCGGCATCGGCACGTACATCAAGGCCGAGACCGAGTCCGATGCCGAGGTCGGTGACCGCGCCAACGACGCGGTGCGGGTCAACGGAAACCAGTTGCGGGTCAAGGTGGTCGGTGAGGGCGGCAACCTCGGTGTGACGCAGCGCGGGCGCATCGAATTCGCCCTCGCCGGCGGGCATATCAACACCGACGCCATGGACAACTCGGCCGGGGTGGACTGCTCCGATCATGAGGTGAACATCAAGATCCTGGTCGACTCGCTGGTCACCGCGGGCAAGGTTGGCGCCGACGAGCGCACCGAGCTGCTGATGTCGATGACCGACGAGGTCGGCGAGCTGGTGCTGGCCGACAACAAGGATCAGAACGACCTGATGGGCACCAGCCGGGCCAACGCCCCGAGCCTGCTGTCGGTGCACGCGCGGCAGATCAAGGAGCTGGTCGACGAGCACGACCTCAACCGGGAGCTGGAGGCGTTGCCCAACGAGAAGGAGATCCGGCGCCGCGCCGAACTCGGATTGGGTTTGACGTCACCGGAATTGGCCACCTTGATGGCGCATGTGAAGCTGGCGCTCAAGGATCAGCTGCTGGCCAGTGACCTGCCCGACCAGGAGGTGTTCGCCGCCCGGTTGCCGGCCTACTTCCCGGCTCAGCTGCGGGACCGGTTCGGTGCCGATATCCGTAGTCACCAACTGCGTCGGGAGATCGTGACCACGATGCTGGTCAACGACCTGGTCGACACCAGCGGTATCACCTATGCCTACCGGATCAGTGAGGACGTCGGGGTCGGGCCCGTCGACGCGGTGCGCAGCTACGTGGCCACCGACGCCATCTTCAAGGTCGGCGAGGTGTGGCACGCGATCCGTGCCGCCGGTGATGCCGGGGTACCGGTGGCGGTGACCGACCGGATGACGCTGGACCTGCGTCGGCTCATCGACCGGGCCGGTCGCTGGCTGCTGAACTACCGCCCGCAGCCGCTGGCCGTCGGCGCGGAGATCAACCGGTTCGCCGATAAGGTCGCCGCCCTCACCCCACGGATGTCGGAATGGCTGCGCGGAGACGATAAGGCGATCGTGGAGAAGGACGCCGGTGAGTTCATCGGCCAGGGCGTGCCGGAGGACCTCGCGTACATGGTCGCCACCGGCCTCTACCAATACAGCCTGCTCGATGTCATCGATATCAGCGACATCCTGGAGCGCGATGCCGCCGAGGTGGCCGACGCCTACTTCGCCCTGATGGATCGCCTCGGCGCCGACGGTCTGCTCACCGCGGTGTCCCGGCTGCCTCGCGACGACCGGTGGCATTCGTTGGCCCGCTTGGCCATTCGTGACGACATCTACGGCTCGCTGCGAGCACTGTGCTTCGACGTGATGGCCGTCGGCGAGCCGGACGAGACCGGTGAGCAGAAGATCGAGGAGTGGGAGGTCACCAACACCTCCCGGGTGGCCCGCGCGCGCCGCACCCTCGACGAGATCTACGCCGAGGGCGAGCGGGATCTGGCCACCCTGTCGGTGGCCGCGCGCCAGATCCGGAGTATGACTCGCACGAGTGGAACGGGAACAAGTGGCTAACGGGTTCGTCACGCCGGTGCCGGTGCGCTGGTCGGATATCGACATGTACCAGCACGTCAATCACGCGACCATGGTCACCATCCTGGAGGAGGCCCGCGTCCCGTTCCTCAGCGAGCCGTTCGCCGGTGACGTGACGACCACTGGACTTTTGATCGCCGAGGTCAAGGTGTCCTACAAAGGCCAAGTGCGCCTGACGGATTCACCGCTGCAGGTCACCATCTGGGTCAACCGGTTGCGCGCGGTCGACTTCACCCTTGGCTACGAGGTGCGCTCGGTGCACGCCGACCCGGACTCGAAACCGGCCGTCATTGCCGAGACCCAGCTGGCGGCCTTCAGCATCGAAGAGCAAAAGCTGGTGCGCCTGGCGCCGCATCATCGCCAGTACCTCGAGCGCTACCTGCGGCCATCGGCGTGACCGCCGCAGAGCGCGGCATCTGGCTGGACGGGCCGGCGCACCGCGACGACCTGGGCACCTTCGCCGAACGCACCCTGCGCCTCGACGAGGCCGCCGTGATTCGGCTTCGGCAACGCGACGACGCCCACCTCGTTGCCTGGGTGACAACGGGTTTCGACGTCCTGGCCAGCCGCGTGGTAGCCGGCCGGGTGAGCCCAGCCGACCTGTGCGTGGGCGCCGATCACCTGGTGACCGCGTTACCCGCGATGGTCGCGTCCGGCTTCGTCGAACCGGGCTTCGCGATGGATTCGGCCTGGCGCGGGGCGCTGCCACCGGACACCGGCTTCGCGCACCTGGACGACGTACCGGCCCGCGCCGTGCTGGACCTGGCCGACCGCGGCGCCGCGCTGGCCAAACAGCACGGCAGCGCCCACGGTCCGCCGGCGTCCCTGCTGGACCAGGAGGTGCTGGCCGTGAGTGCGGGCGACACCGCGGTCGGCATCCCCATGCGCTGTGTATTCGCTTTGACCGCACTGGGTTTCCTGCCGCAGACCGGCAGTGAGGTCAGTGCCGAGGAGATCGTGCGGGTGCGTGTGCACCCGGCATGGCTGCGGATCGACGCCCGATTCGGCTCGGTGTACCGGCGCATCGGCGACCCCGCGCTGGTCTTGCGCTGATCAGGGATTTGTGGAGCCGCACCCGTAATCATTACGGTGTCGTGTCTCGGGACATCGTTGACACTTATGTCTCGGGACATCGCTGACACTCATGGTGCCGGTTGGGGTTCTCTGAGGCGATAGCTTCGGGTGTTTTTATCGCCAGGCTGGTACCTGCGGGTGGGGTCGGCGGTGAGTGCGCGCACGAGTCGGTTGCCGCTGAAGATGACGATGTGCTCGCCATCGCGGATGGCGTGACATTGGTGACCGGCCCAGCGCAGGCCTACGTTGATGTCGTAGGGCGCGACGAACAGCCGCCCGGTCTTCTTATCGACGGGGTGGTTTCCAGGCGTTGTCGCAACACTTCCCTAGATTCTGGAGGTTGTGTTGACATCATCGCGTCGGGTCAAGAAGGGGCCGGGACGTCGTCCGCAATCGGCCAAGCGTCAGCGGTTCATGGAGTTGCGGGCTCGGGGGTGGAGCGTGCGTGCCGCGGCCCGCGAGGTCGGGGTGTCTCGGTCGGCAGCAACGAATTGGGCGAGCGGCTACAAGACCTACCGCAACGGCGTCGTGGTCGGTTTCGTGCCGCCGCTGGATCCGTTGGCGGTCCGCCAGATCAGCCCGCGATACTTATCCGAGGACGAACGCATCAAGATGGCCGACCTTCGTCGTTCCGGGCTGAGCATGCGCGCGATCGCCGACGAGCTCGGTCGAGCACCGTCGACGATCTCGCGGGAGCTGCGCCGCAACGCGGGGACCGAATCCGAATATCAGCCCTTCGAGGCCCATCGGCGCGCCACTGCGCGTCGAGCACGTCACCACCGGCGTCGGCTCGACACCAACGACGACCTCAGCGCCGTGGTCACCGAGTTGCTCGGTATGCGCTGGAGCCCGCAGCAGATCAGCCGGCACCTGCGTCTGCGCTTTCCCCATGATCCGTCGATGCGGTTGTGTCATGAGAGCATCTATCAGGCTGTCTATCAGCCGAATTCGTGTTTCATGCGGCCGTCGCGGCTGGCGCCGCATCGACGGTCACCGCTGCGCACCGGTCGGGATCACCGCCGAGCCCACCGCTGTCAGCAGCGTCGGCGGCCGCGGTTTCAGCAGCCGATGCTGACCATTCACGACCGGCCGTTCCCGCCCGTCGACCGGTCCCAAGCCGGCCACTGGGAGGGGGATCTCATCATCGGCGACAACCATCTATCGGCGGTCGGCACCCTGGTGGAGCGCCAGAGCCGGATGCTGCGGCTGTTGCACCTGCCCCGCGCCGATTCCGATTCGGTCCACGCCGCGCTGGTGGCGCGAATGCAGGATCTGCCGCCGGAGCTGATGCGCTCGATCACCTGGGATCAGGGCACCGAGATGGCACGTCACCTCGCCACCGCCGACAAGCTGGGCGCGCCCGTGTACTTCTGCGACTCCCGCTCACCCTGGCAACGAGGGAGCAATGAGAACACCAACGGCCTGCTACGCGACTACTTCCCCAAGGGCGTAACCCTTCGCGGATATTCGCCGGAGCACCTGTTGGCCGTGGAGAACGAACTGAACAACCGTCCTCGCATGGTCCTCCAAGACCGTTGTCCCGCGGATCTATTCGCTATCCTGCTAGCCTCAGAAAGTCCGTCGGTGTTGCGACGTTGACTGGAACCTACCCGGTGGTGCAGGTGACAAAGACTGGTGCCGGCAGCGGTCGCACGCTGGGCCGTGCGGCTTCGGTCGCGGTGAACACCACCGCTGGGGTGGCGCCGTGGTGGGCTCGGTGGCGACGGTGATGGTTGTAGAAGTTGCGGAACCAGTCCAGAAGCGTGTTGAGATCGGCGACCGTTGCCGGCGCGGGTTGCGCCCGTAGCCACTTCTTCAACGTCTGCCAAAATCGTTCGATTTTGCCGCAGGTTTGGGGGTGGTAGGGAGTGGAATTGACAGTGTGGGTACCCAACGCGCGCATGTTGATTTCGAAGACCGACTCGTAGCCGCGGAGTCGACCGGTGTAGACCACTCCGTTGTCGGTCAATGACATTGACGGGATACCGCACTCGTCGATGCCGGCCATGATGACCGACCAGACCAACTCCGCATCGGCAGCACCTAGGGTTGCGCGCAATCCCACCAGGTATCGCGAGTGATCATCTAGAGTGCCCGCGATCGCGACGAGAGTGCCATCGCCGAGATGCCATTGCGTCCAATCCGATTGCCAACACTCGTTGGGCCGGGTGAAGCAGAATCGCTTGGTCGCTGATTTCGGTCGTTTCTGCGGCTGCGCGGTGATCACACCGTGGCGGGCCAAAATCCGCCACACCGTCGACCGTGATGGCACCACAGCCGCATCGACGGCACTGTCGTCGCGCAGAGCCCACACGATGGCTTCCGGCCCGTGATCAAGACCGTCTTTCACAAGCCGTTCACGCCGGTCCAGGACCAGCTTCTCCACCGCCGTGCTGGCCTGATTCGGGCTGCGATTCGGCCGGCGGGACCGTTCCTGCAGCCCGGGCACACCGTGCTGCAGGAACCGTCGCTGCCACTTGTAGAACGTTTCTCTGCTGATGCCCTCACGGCGGCAGAACTGCGCCACATTGTCGATCTGCCCGGCCAACCCCGCCGCCATACGAATGTCCATCGCCGTCACCTTCTGGGCCATGAACCATGCTGGTCCACGCCCTACCCAGGTGTCAGCGATGTCCCGAGACATACATGTGTCAGCGATGTCCCGAAACAGGAGACCGTAATCATTACGGGCGCGGCTCCACAAATCACACCAACCAGGCGGCCGTGTCCGGCGGCAGCAGGCCACCGGTCAGCGGTCCGCTGGCCAGCAGCACGTCGCCCGCCGGTAAGGGCACCGGCGCCGCGCCGGTGTTGAGGGCGCAGCGTAGCCCGCCGTCGCGGGCGAACACCCCGTCGTCCAGCCATTGCACGCCGCCGTCGAATTCGCCACGACCCGAACGCAATCCGATGGCACGGCGGTAGAAATTCAGCGTCGACGACGGGTCGGCTTCTTGGCGCTGCACCGTCAAGCCGGCCCAGTCCGCGGGCATCGGCAACCAGGTGTCCGGGTTGGCCGAGAATCCGAACGGTGGCGCATCACCGGACCACGGCAGCGGCACCCGGCAGCCGTCGCGGCCGCGCTCGGTGCGTCCGGAGCGCTCCCACACGGGATCCTGGAGCACCTCGTCGGGCAGGTTCACCTGGGGCAGACCGAGTTCCTCACCGTTGTAGACGAACACCGCTCCGGGCAGCGCCAGCATCACCAGGGCCATCGCCCGGGCGCGGGCCAGCCCGCGCGCGCCACCGCCGTAACGGGTGACCTCGCGCTCCACGTCGTGATTGGACAGCGTCCAGGTCGGCACGGCACCGGCCAGCTCGGCTGCGGCCATGGCATTGTCGATGGCCGCCCGCACCTCGTCGGCATCGAAATCGGCTTGTACCAGCCGGAAGTTGAAGCCGAGGTGCAGTTCGTCGGGGCGCAGGTACTTGGCGAAGCGCTCGTTGCCGTGCACCCACACCTCACCCACGGTCACCGACTCGGGGTAATCGTCGAGCACCCGCCGGATGAAGCGGTGGATCTCGTGCACGCTGTCGTTGTCGAAACGCGGATCGTCTTCCTTGTTGCGCAGCAGCGCGTTGTCGGTGAGCGACATGTCCGGCAGCCCGGGTGGTTTGGCCATGCCGTGCGCCACGTCGATGCGGAATCCGTCGACCCCGCGGTCCAGCCAGAACCGCAGCGTCTTCTCCACATCCTCGAACACCTCGGGATGCTCCCAGTTGAGGTCGGGCTGGGCGCAGTCGAACAGGTGCAGGTACCACTGCCCGTCGGCCACCCGGGTCCAGGCCGGGCCGCCGAACACCGACACCCAGTTGTTGGGGGGTGCGTCACCGATCCCGTCGCGGAAGATGAACCGGTCCCGCCGCGCCGGATCGGCCAGCGCCTCGAGGAACCAGGGGTGCGCCGAGCTGACGTGGTTGGGCACCAGGTCCATGGTCACCCGGATGCCGCGAGCGTGGGCCGCGGCCAGCAACCGGTCCAGCGCGGTCAGGTCACCGAACAGGGGGTCGATATCGCGGGGATCGGCGACGTCATACCCGTGGTCGGCCATGGGGGAGACCATCACGGGATTGAGCCACAGCGCGTTCACCCCGAGCACGGACAGATAGTCCAGCCGCTCGGTGATGCCGTCCAGGTCGCCCACGCCGTCACCGTTGCTATCGCGGAACGACCGGGGGTAGAGCTGATAGAAGACAGCGTCGGCCCACCAGAGCGGGCGAGCGGGGCGAGGGGAGATGCGGTCCTGCGCCATCAGAACGCCGAGTTGACCATCGAGTCGGCGGCCATGGTCAGGTAGTTCAGCAGCATGGTGCGGTGCGCGTCGTCCAGCGTCTGCGCGTCGATCGACGCCACCGCGGTGTGCATGCAGCGCAGCCAGGCGTCGCGTTCCAGGAAGCCGATCCGAAACGGTGCATGCCGCATCCGCAGCCGCGGATGCCCGCGCTGGTCGGAGTAGGTGCGCGGGCCACCCCAGTACTGCTCCAAGAACATCCGCAGCCGCTCCTCGGCCCCGTCGATATCGTCCGGGGGATACAGCGGCAGCAGGATCTCGTCCTCGCGCACCAGCTCGTAGAACCGCGACACGATCTTGTCGAACGTGTCGTGGCCACCGACTTCGTCGTAGAACGAGCGCTCCGCTTGAGTCACGCTCCCCATTGTCCCGGATCGTCCCCGATGTGCTGCCGGTAGCCGGGCTCAGCGACCCGTCACCCGATGTTCATCGGACTGACCAGCGAACACCCGCCAAATTAGCGTGCGGCCGCCGCCGATCCATGGTGGACTGTGCAGCGGAGGACGAATGTCGCAGCGCAAGAAAAGCCCTGCTCGACGAGCGGGCTACCGGTACCCCACGGCCGCGGTCACTCCTGCCGCTGCCCACTCAGCGCAATTCGCCGACGTCCCGCCGGCCGTTCATCCCGCCACGGTCTGGGGCCGGCGCCGGGTGTTGCTGCTGAACTCCACCTATGAACCGTTGACCGCGCTGCCGATGCGGCGCGCGGTGATCATGCTGATGTGCGGTAAGGCCGACGTGGTGCACGACGACCCGTCTGGGCCGGTCATCCACTCCGCGACCCGCACCATCGTGGTGCCCTCGGTGATCCGGCTGCGCACCTTCGTGCGGGTGCCGTACCGGGCGCGTATCCCGATGACCCGTGCGGCATTGATGCACCGGGACCGCTTCCGCTGTGCCTACTGCGGGCAGAAGGCCGACACCGTCGACCACGTCATCCCGCGTAGCCGCGGCGGCGAGCACTCCTGGGAGAACTGTGTCGCGGCCTGCTCGTCGTGCAATCACCGCAAGGCCGACCATCTGCTCAGTGAGCTGGGCTGGACGCTGCGGGCGGCCCCGATGCCCCCCAAGGGACAGCACTGGCGACTGCTGTCCACGGTGAAGGAACTCGACCCGGCCTGGGTCAGATACTTGGGTGAGGGCGCGGCGTGAAACGCCCTACGATACGGTTTGCGTCGTGAGCATTGCACTGACCCATTCCCTGCTCGGCGGGGTCCCGCTGGTGGTGTTCCTGCTGCTGGCCGTCGTGACCCTGTCCCGTAAGGGCCCGCACCCTGCGACCTACAACCTGTCCGAGAAGTGGACGCACGACCCCATCCTGTGGGCGTCGGACGAGCCCGCCGACCATGGCCACGGCGGCCACGGAGCACATGTGAACGTGGGAGGTTCCGCAAGTGGCAAGTGGTGATCTGGCGACGACGGCCAAGACCGACGTCGAACTGCCCTACGGCTATGCGCTGACCTCCAGCGGCCGCATCTCGGGTGTCACCGAGCCGGGCGAACTGTCGGTGCACTACCCGTTCCCCACCAAGGACCTCGTCGTTCTCGACGACGCGCTCAAGTACGGCGCCCGCGCGGCCAAGGCCCGCTTCGCGGTGTACCTGGGGCCCCTCGGCGAGGACACCGCTGCCACCGCACGCGAGATCCTGGGCCGGGTGCCGACCCCGGACAACGCCGTACTGCTGGCCGTCTCGCCGGACCAGCATGCCGTCGAGGTGGTCTACGGCGCCGACCTGAAGGGCCGCGGCATCGAGACCGCCGCCCCGCTCGGGGTGTCGGCCGCCATCGCCTCGTTCAAGCAGGGCAACCTCATCGATGGCCTCATCAGTGCCGTTCGGGTCATCTCCGCCGGCGTTTCCCCGGCCTGATTTTCCTTCCGCGAGCGGCCGCGTTTGCACGCCGACACGCCGTCATGGCTGTGCAAACGGGGCCGCTCGCGTGTTCTTATCCCAGGCCCGCGGTCCTGATCGCCACGTAGCGCTCCAGGAACGCGCGCTCGTCCAGGCGTTTGCGCCGCATCCAGCTGGTCACCTCGTCATTGCACTTGCTGGCATTGCAGGCCGCGCACGCGGGCACCACATTGTCGACGGTGTAGCGACCGCCGCGGGAGATCGCCATGACGCAATCCCGTTGCAGCGGTTTGCCCGTCGCGCCGCAATAGGCGCAACCGTTCCACGCCGCCTTCAGTGCGGCCCACTGCTCCTCGGTGAGGTCGTTGATCGCCGCCTTGACCCGGCGGGTTCGCCGACGCGCCGCGCGGGCTCTGCGACTGTTGGGGGCGGCCATGGCCAGCAGCGTAAGCACCCCCGGCGAGCGGCCCCGTTTGCACGCGATCTACGGCGTGTCGGCGTGCAAACGCGGCCGCTCGCGGAAGGAAGCTAGCTGATGTCGAAGCTGCGGGCTCGCAGTGCCCGCTCGACACCGGCCCGGCCTTCCAGCACCAGGCGGCGCAGGGCCGGCGGCAGGTCGGGATCGGCCAGGTAGGCGTCGGCGGCGTCCAGTCCGCCCTGGCTGACATCCCACGACGGGTACAGGCCGATCACCACGGTCTGGGCCACCTCGCTGGAGCGCCGCTCCCACACCCCGCCGATGGCGGCGAAGTAGAGGTCCCGGAACGGGGTCAACAGCTCGGTCTGGCCCGGCTGCACGATTCCGCCGACGATGGCCCTGGTGGTGATGTTGGCCAGCGTGTCGTCCTCGATGACCTGTTGCCAGGCAGCCTCTTTGACCGCCTTCTGCGGCCGGGCGGCCGCGGCCGCGGCGGCGTTGCGCTTACCGGCGGCGGTCGGGTCGTTGGCGGCCTCGCCGTCGATGAACGGCGACGCGGTCCCGTCGGCATCGATCGCCCCCGCTGCGGCCAATGCGGTGACGATGCGCCAGCGCAGGTCGGTGTCGACGACCAGGCCGGCCAGGTTCACCGCGGCCGGCTCATTGTCGAGCAGGGTGGACAGCACCGCGATGTGGTTGGGCGACAGCACCGAGGTGCACAACGCGTTGACGAAGGCCAGCTGATGGTCCGAGCCCGGCGCGGATTCCCGCGCCCGGTCCAGCAGCGCGTCGGCGAAAGCGGGCCAGCCGTTCTCCTTGGCCCACACCGGGTCGGCGTAGGCGTTCAGCGCGGTCTGAGCCTGCAGCAGAAGCCGTTGCGCCACACCCACTTCGGTCTCGGCGTGGATGCCGCTGATCACCAGGGCGACGAAGTCGCGGGCCTTCATCTCGGCCTCACGGGTCATCTCCCACGCCGCCGACCAGGCCAGGGTGCGGGGCAGCGGATCGGCGAAATCGGCGATCCGGCTCAGCACCGTGTGCAACGAGTCCGGGTCCAGCCGCACCGCGCAATAGGTCAGGTCCTCGTCGTTGACCAGGATGAACTTGCCGCGTGCGGCCCCGACCAGATCGGCCACCTCGGTGCTCTCGCCCTCGATGTCCAATTCCACCCGGTTCACCCGCACCAGTTTCCCGGAGGCATCGTCGTCGTAGATGCCGACGGCCAGCCGGTGTACGCGGGTCTCGCCGGCACCCGGCGCGGCGCCGGACTGCAGCACTGCGAAGCGGGTGAAGTTCCCGTCGGCGTCGACGTCGAAATCCGGGCGCAGCGTGTTCAGTCCGGTGGTCTTGAGCCATTGCCTGCCCCACTGCGACAGGTCGCGGCCCGACGACTTCTCAAGGGCGCCAAGCAGGTCCCCGAAGGTGGCGTTGCCGAATGCATGGTCGCGGAAGTAGTCGCGCAGCCCGGCGAGAAACGCCTCCAGGCCGACGTAGGCGACCAGCTGCTTGAGCACGCTGGCGCCCTTGGCGTAGGTGATGCCGTCGAAGTTCACCTCGACCGCGTGCAGGTCCGGGATGTCGGCGGCGACGGGATGGGTCGAGGGCAGCTGGTCTTGCCGGTAGGCCCAGGACTTCTCCACGTTGGCGAACGTGGTCCACGCCTGCGTGTACTCGGTGGCCTCGGCCTGGCACAGCACGGAGGCGAAGGTCGCGAAGGACTCGTTGAGCCACAGGTCGTCCCACCACTGCATGGTGACCAGGTCGCCGAACCACATGTGCGCCATCTCGTGCAGCACCGTCTCGGCGCGGCGCTCATAGCTGTACCGGGTCACCTTGGACCGGAAGACGTAGTCCTCCAGGAAGGTCACCGCGCCGGCGTTCTCCATGGCACCTGCGTTGAACTCCGGCACGAACAACTGGTCGTATTTGCCGAAGGCATAGGGAGTTCCGAAGTTGCGGTGATAGAAGCCGAAGCCCTGCTTGGTCTCGGTGAACAGCCGCTCGGCATCCATGTATTCGGCCAGCGAGGCGCGGCAGAAGATACCCAGCGGTATCTCGCCGTGCTCGTCGGTGTAGACGTCGTCCCAGCGGGCGTACGGCCCGGCGATCAGGGCCACCAGGTAGGTGCTCATCTTCGGCGTGGTGGCGAAGGTGTGCTTACCATCTTCGGCGGACACGGTCGCGCCGTTGGAGATCACCTGCCAGTGTGCGGGCGCCGTCACGGTGACGTCGAAGGTGGCCTTGAGGTCGGGCTGGTCGAAGCAGGCGAACATCCGCTTGGCGTCCGCGGTCTCGAACTGCGAGTACAGGTACACCTCGTTGTCGACGGGGTCGACGAAGCGGTGCAGACCCTCGCCGGTGTTGGAGTACCGGCAGTCGGCCTCGACGACCAAGACGTTGGTGGCCTGCACACCGGTCAGTGCGATGCCGGTGGACTCGTCGTAGGCGGACACGTCCAGGGCGACGCCGTTGAGGGTGGCGCTGTGCACCGTGTCGGCGGCGATGTCGATGAACGTCTCGGCCCCGGGTAGCGCGTCGAACGTCACCGTGGTGACGGAGCGGAACACCTTGTCCCCGGTCGTGAGGTCCAAGTCGATGCGGTAGTTGTCAACGGTGACCAGCGCGGCGCGCTCGGCGGCCTGGTCGCGTGTCAGATTGGGAAGTGCCACCCGACCAACCTAGTCGGAACTGCGACGACCGGGGGACCGAAGTCCGTCCCCGGGAACATCGGCCGCACGCCTGAAGTTGTGTTGGGAGGATGGTCATGCCCAACCTCGAGAGGACTTACTGCCATGGCGAAGAAAGATGTCGCAGATTTCTGGTTCGATCCGCTGTGCCCGTGGGCCTGGATCACCTCTCGCTGGATCCTGGAAGTCCAGAAGGTGCGCGATATCGACGTCAACTTCCACGTGATGAGCCTGGCGGTGCTCAACGAAGGGCGTGACCTGCCCGAGGAGTACTTGGAGATGATGAAGAAGGCGTGGGGACCGGTCCGCGTCGCCATCGCCGCCGAGCAGGCCAAGGGGCCGGAGATCCTGGCTCCGCTCTACACAGCACTGGGCACCCGGATCCACAACCAGGGCATCAAGGATTTTGAGTGGGTCATCCGCGAATCGCTGGAGGAATTGGGCCTGCCCGCCGAACTGGTCGAGGCGGCCACCAGCGACAAGTTCGACGAGGCGCTGCGCAAGAGTCACCACGAGGGCATGGACCCGGTCGGCCCGGATGTCGGCACGCCGACCATCCACGTCAACAAGACCGCGTTCTTCGGCCCGGTGCTCTCCCGCATCCCGCGCGGGGAAGAGGCCGGCAAGCTGTGGGACGCCTCGGTGATCTTCGCCGGCTACCCGCACTTCTGGGAGCTCAAGCGCACACGGACGGAGTCACCCGAATTCGACTAGGCGCTGACGTGCGGATTCGGTCGCGATCCGAGATGTTCATCGAGGATTACGCCGGTAACCCTGGCGGGTAGCTGGTTGATCCGCACTGCGCGGCGCGGTGCGAGATGAGAAAGTACCTCTCATGACAGCGGCCGAACCCACCACCGACGGGTCCTATCGAGACAAGATCGCAGCAGTCGAACCCGGCGGGAATGAGTTCATCGCAGAGGCCGACCGGCACGGTAAGCCCAGTCAGTTGTTCTGGACGTGGACCTCGCCCAACCTCGAATTCGCGACGATCTTCGTCGGTGTGCTCGCGGTCGCCTACTACGGCATGACGTTCTGGCAGGCCGTCGCCGGGATCGTGGTAGGCACCGGGCTGGGTGCCATCGCGCACTACTTCCTGTCGGCGCGCGGACCGCTGCACGGGGTCCCGCAGATGGTGTTGGGCCGGTTGCCCTTCGGGTTCAAGGGCAATGTGGTTCCCGCGGCTCTGATGTCGGTGACGGCCGGGGTCGGTTGGTTTGCCACCAACAGTGTCAGCGGGGCCTTCGCGCTGTCCACCCTGTTCCATATCGGTCCGCTGCTGGCCTTGGTGATCATCGTGGTGTTGCAGACCGCGCTGGCCTTCTTCGGGCACAACCTGGTGCAGGCGTTCGAGCGGTGGGCCTTCCCGGTGCTCGCGGTCATCTTCGTGATCACCTCGGTGGCCATCCTGGCCAAGTCCCATCCGGGCGCACCGGCCGTCGAAGGCGGCGTCGGTGGCCTCGGTGGCTTCCTGCTGACGGTCGGCACCACGTTCGGTTATGCCGCCGGCTGGACGCCGTACGCCGCCGACTACACCCGCTACCTGCCCTCCAGCGTGAACACCAAACGCACCGGATGGTTCGCCGCCGCAGGACTTTTCGTGTCGTGTGTGGTGCTGGAGGTGGTCGGCGCCGCGTCGGTGACCATCGGTCCGGCCCTGTCGGAGAATCCGACCGAGGCGTTCACCTCCGAGCTGGGCTCCTGGCTGGCCAAGCTGACGTTGCTGGCCATCGCGATCGGTGCGGTGGCCGCCAATGCGATCAACGTGTACTCCGGGGCCATGGCGTTCGTCACCATCGGGATCAAGCTGCCGCACCACGTGGCCCGCGCATTGGTCACCGTGTTCTTCGGGGTGGCCGGATTCCTGATCGCCTGGTGGGCACTGGCCGACGCCGCGGCCAGCTATGAGGCGTTCCTGTTGATCATCGCGTATTGGATCGGGCCGTGGCTGGGCGTGGTGTTCGCCGATCAGTATCTGCGACGCGGGCAGTCGGTTGCCGGATTCCTGTACGACCGCTCGTATGCGAACTGGCCAGGGCTGTCAGCCTTCCTGCTCGGCTTGGTGATCTCGGTGCTGCTGTTCTCCAACCAGGAGAAGTTCGTCGGCTTCATCGCCCGTGGCGTGCCCCAGCTCGGTGACATCACCTTCTTCGTCGGCTTCCTGATCGCCGGCGCGAGCTACCTGGTGCTGTGCCGGTCCAAGGTCGCCGCGGAGCGTGCCCTGGTATGACACCGGAGCAGATGCTCGACGTCGCGGTCGAGGAAGCCCGAAAAGGACTGTCCGAGGGTGGGATCCCGATCGGTGCGGCGTTGTTCAGTGCGGACGGGCAGTTGCTGGGTGCCGGGCACAACCGCCGGGTGCAGAACGACGATCCGTCGGTGCACGCCGAGACCGATGCCTTCCGGGCCGCGGGCCGTCAGCGCGGTTACCGGTCCACAGTGATGGTCACCACCCTGTCGCCGTGCTGGTACTGCAGCGGGCTGGTGCGGCAGTTCAATATCGGCGCGGTGGTGATCGGGGAGGCCCGGACTTTTCACGGCGGCCACGACTGGCTGGCCGAGCACGGGGTGGCGGTTACGCTGCTGGACGACGAACGATGTGTGGCGATGATGGAAGAGTTCATCGCCGCCAAGCCGGAACTGTGGGCGGAGGATATCGGCGAATGAGTGCCATTGCGACGGTGGATATTTCCCGTTGGTATGCCGGCGGTGCCGATGCCGACGCGCTGGCGGTGGAGGTGGACGAGGGTCTGCAGCGGGCCGGGTTCATCGTGATCACCGGACATGGGGTGGACCCGGAACTGGCCGCCGGTGTGCGGGCGGCGGCCAGGGAGTTCTTCGCGCTGCCCGACGAGGTGAAGCGGCGCTACTCGGTGCCGGTCGGTGGGCACGGCTGGATCGGACCGGGTGCGGAGGCCAACGGCTACGCCGAGGGCACCGAGACCCCGCCGGACCTGAAGGAGAGCTACAGCCTGGGCGCGGAGACCGCGACCGGTGATCCCGAGGTGGACCGGATCTGGTTCGCGCCCAACGTGTGGCCCGCCGAGGTGCCGCATCTGCAGGGCCTGGTGGCCGAGTACACCGCCCAGATGCGCATGGTGTCCGACGATCTGCTGGCCCTGTTCGCCCACGCGCTCGGCTTGCCGGCGAATCCCTTTGCCGCGCTGGCTGATCGGCCGACGTGGACGATGAACATCAACCATTACCCGCCGGTGAGCGTGGTGGGCGAGCCCGAGCCGGGGCAGTTCCGGATCGGGCCGCACACCGACTTCGGCACCGTCACGGTGCTGGACCGCGAGCCCGGCGCCGGTGGACTGCAGGTCTACTCGGAGGCCGCAGGGTGGGAGGACGCGCCGTGGCAGCCGGGTGCGCTCACGGTGAATATCGGTGATCTGCTGGAGTATTGGAGCGGACGGCGGTGGCCGTCGGGCCGGCACCGCGTGCTGCCGCCGCAGCCGCATGCTCCGGAAGAGGATCTGGTCTCGCTCATCTACTTCTACGAGGCCAACCACGACGCGTTGGTCACCCCGCTGGAGCCGCCGATCGGCAAGGTGGCCGGCCTGGACCCGGTGACGTCATCGGCGTTCATCAAGGAACGCCTCGACGCCATCACCATCGGGTGATTCGGCCGCGACGCCGTCCAGTGCCGCCAACTGTTCGGAGCTGAACACGATTTCGCCGGCGGCCAGGTTCTGCTCCAGGTGCGCCACTTTGGCGGTGCCGGCGATGAGCAGGATGTTCGGGGCGTGCGCCAGCAGCCACGCCAGCCCGACCTGGGCGCCGGTGACGCCGAGCTCGCGCGCGACGCCTTGCACCACAGCGTTGTCGGCGACCTTGGGGAAGCGGGGAAATGCCGAGCCCAGCGGAAAGAACGGTACCCAGGCGATGCCCCGCTCCGTGCACAGCGCCAGTTCGTCTTCGTGCGTGCGATTGAGCATGTTGTAGGCGTTCTGAACGCACACGATGCCGGCCGGCAGTGCGCGGTGCAGGGTGGCCAGGTCGACATTGCTGATTCCGATGCCGCCGATCTTGCCCTCGTCGCGCAACGTGATCAGCTCGGCCAGTTGGTCGTCGAGGTCGACGATCTGGTCGCCCTCGGCGATCAGGCCCGGCCCCAGATCGGCCCGGCGCAGATTGACCACTGGGATTCGTTCCATTCCCAGCTCGGCCAGGTCCAGTTCGACGGCGGCGCGCAACTCGGCCGGCTGCTGGGCCAGCACCAGGGGGAGCGGTCCGGAGGCGGCGGATCGGGCGCCGACCTTGCTGACGATCACCAGGTCGTCGGCGTGCGGGGAGAGCGCATCCCGAATGCGCCGATTCACCAGGCCGTCGGCGTAGAAGGATGCGGTGTCGATGTGGTTGACGCCCAGTGCGACGGCCCTGCGCAACACCGCCAGCGCGTCGTCATGGGGGACGTCGTGCTCGAGTCCCATGGCGCCGTAGCCGATTCGGGCGACGGTGTGCTCGCCGAGGGTGCCGGTACCGCCGGGGTGTGAGGTGGTCATGCCGAGCTCCTGAGATGTCATACTGACAGCGATGCGGAGGAACCTCCGCTTTCACCGTAACAAAACGGAGGTGCCTCCGCTATGGCGGAACGGGCCGATGCCCGGCGCAACCGCGCCCGACTGCTGGCGGCCGCGGCCGCGGCCTTCGCCACGGCCGACGGGCCGGTCTCCCTGGAGGCGATCGCCCGCGACGCCGGTGTCGGCATCGGGACGCTCTATCGGCACTTCCCGACCCGGGAGGCGCTGATCGAGGCGGTCTACTCCACCGAGCTGGCCGAGGTCGCGGCGTCGGCCGAGGAGCTGTTGCAACGGCATGACCCGGTGCCGGCGCTGCGACACTGGATGGACCGGTATGCCACCTTCGTCGCCGCCAAGCGGGGGATGGCCGAATCGCTGCAGGCGATGTTCGCCTCCGGGGTGGTGGAACCCACCCAGACCAGGGCCGCCATCGTCGGCGCGATGTCGGCCCTGCTCGCCGCGGGTGCCAAGGACGGCAGCCTGCGCGACGACCTCGACCCCGACGACGTCGTGACGAGCATGTTGGGCATCGTGCTGGCCAGCAGGTCCGCCCCGCAAGCCGCCCGCCTGCTCGACCTCCTGGTCGACGCTCTGGTGGTGAAACGCTGACAGGTTAGGGTTACCGCCATGCGCGTCTACATCGGTGCCGACCACGCCGGATTCGAATTCAAGAAAACGATCATCGACCACCTGCTCAAGAGCGGCCACGAGCCGATCGACTGCGGCGCCTACGCCTACGACGCCGACGACGATTACCCGGCATTCTGCATCGCCGCCGCCATCAAGACCGTCAACGACCCCGAGAGCCTCGGCATCGTGCTGGGCGGCTCGGGCAACGGCGAGCAGATCGCGGCCAACAAGGTGCCCGGCGCCCGGTGTGCCCTGGCGTGGAGCGTCGAGACCGCGCAGTTGGCCCGCCAACACAACAACGCCCAGCTGGTCGGCATCGGTGGCCGCATGCACACCACCGAGGAAGCGCTGGCCATCGTCGATGCCTTCCTGTCCACGCCGTGGTCGGAAGCCGAGCGGCACCAGCGCCGGATCGACATCCTGGCCCAGTACGAGAAGGACCACATCGCGCCGCCGGTCCCGGGCGCACCCGCCTGATCTACGGCGCGACCGATGCCAGAGGGGCACACCCTGCACCGGCTGGCCCGGCTGCATCAGAAGCGGTTCGGGCGCGCACCGGTGACGGTGTCCAGTCCGCAGGGAAAGTTCGCCGACGCCGCAACTGTCGACGGACAGGTGCTGCGCAAGGCCGACGCCTGGGGTAAACACCTGTTCCACCACTACGCCGGCGGCGCGGTGGTACACGTGCACCTCGGCTTGTACGGCAGCTTCACCGAAGCGCCGGTACCGCTACCACTGCCGGTCGGTCAGGTCCGGATGCGGATGGTGGGCGCCGAGTACGGCACCGACCTGCGCGGGCCCACCGTCTGCGAGCTGATCGACGAGCCCAGCGTCGATGACGTGGTGGCCCGGCTCGGCCCGGACCCGCTGCGGTCCGATGCCGACCCAGAGCTGGCCTGGAAGCGAATTGCCAAGTCCCGCAGGACTATCGGTGGTCTGCTGATGGACCAGGCGGTGCTGGCCGGGGTCGGCAATGTCTATCGCAGCGAACTGTTGTTCCGGCATCGGATCGACCCGTACCGCCCCGGCACCCACATCGACGCACGCGAGTTCGGGGACATGTGGACCGATCTGGTGGCGCTGATGAAGGTCGGGGTGCGGCGCGGCAAGATCGTGGTCGTGCGCCCGGAGCACGACCACGGTGCCCCGTCCTATCGCGAGGGCCGGCCGCGCACCTACGTGTACCGCCGGGCCGGGGATCCGTGCCGGGTGTGCGGCACCGCCATCCGCACCGCCGAACTGGAGGCGCGCAACGTCTTCTGGTGCCCGAACTGCCAGTCCTGACCACCGGTCGGGCACGTCGAGGCCTTTGACGGGACAATCAGTACGTGGAACTGATCCTCGTCGTCGTCGGAGCCATCCTGGTCACCGCCATCGCCCACCGTCGTGGCTTCGAACCCGCCCTGATGATCGTGGTCGTCGGCATCGCCGTGTCGTTCCTGCCCGGATTCGAAGCACCCGAACTCGATTCGCACATCCTGCTGACGGTGGTACTGCCGCCGCTGCTGTATTCGGCCGCCCTGGACTTCTCGTTCCCGACGTTCCTGCGCAACATCCGCCCGATCCTCGGCCTGGGTGTCGGCCTGGTGGTGATCAGCGCCTTCGCGGTCGCCGCGGTGTCCTCCGGGCTGGCCTTGGTGCCGTTGACCTTCGGCACGGCGCTGGTGCTCGGCGCCATCGTGGCGCCACCCGATGCCGTCACCGCCGTCGCGGTGGGCCGCAAACTCGGCCTGCCCAAACGCGTGATGGCCATCCTGACCGGCGAGAGCCTGATCAACGACGCCGCCGCGCTGGCGTTGTTCTCGGTCGCCGTCGCGCAGGTGGCCGGCAGTCACACCTTCATCGAAAACCCGTTCCTGCTCTTCGGGTACAGCGCGGTGGTCGGGCCGCTGGTCGGTGCCGCGCTCGGCTACGTCACCCTCTGGATCCGCCGCCGGCTGGCCAATCCGGGCCTGGAGACGGTGCAGGGCCTGGTCGTGCCGTTCGCTGCGTTCATCGCTGCCGAGGAACTGCACGCGTCCGGTGTGCTGGCGGTCGTCGTCGCCGGTTTCGTGGTGGGCAACGGGACCCTGGATGCCGGCTATCAGACCCGGCTGCAGGAGCGCTACGTGTGGAACTCCGTCGACGTACTGCTGGAAGCGTTCGTGTTCGCCTATATCGGCCTGCATCTGCGGTTCGTATTGGAGGACCTGCGCGAAGCCCACGAGTCGCTGATGGAGGTGGCCATCGCCTCGGCGATCGTGCTGGTGATCGTGCTGGCCATCCGGCCACTGTCGGTGTTCGCGATGTTCGGTCGCAACAAGCTGTTCCGCCACGTGGAGACGCGGCTCAGCGTGCCGGCGCCGGCGCGGGCCCGGGGCGCGATCGGGACCCGGCGCAAGCCGCCCGGCAAGTGGCGCTCACGCATCGACCGGCGCACGCTGTCCTGGCAGGAGAACGTGGTGGTGTCCTGGACCGGGATGCGGGGCGTGGTCACCCTGGCCGCGGCGGCCGCGATTCCCGCGACGACCATCGACGGGGAGCCGTTTCCCGAGCGCGCCACCATCCAGGCCATCGCCTTCGTGGTGAGCGTCGGCACCTTGCTGATCCAGGGGTGGTCGCTGCCGTGGCTGATCCGCCGCCTCCAGCTGTCCCGGTTCAACGACGACCACGCCGCCGACCGGGAGGAGGAACTGAAGGCCGAACGGGTGGTGCACGCCGCCGCCGACCGGGTCCTGGCGGAATTCCGGGACAACCCGCCCGAGGGGATGGATCCGCAGGTGCTCGCCGAGATCCGCACGGCGATCGCCAGGCACTCCGAGGACGTCGAGGAGATGCCCGATCCCGAGGCCCCGACCAAACGCGCGAAGGTGTTCTCGGCGCTCTACCGTGACGTGCTGTCCGCCCAGCGGGCGGCACTCATCACCGAGCGCGACGAAGGCCACATCGAAGACGAAGCGGTGCGCGCCATGCTGGAGCGGTTGGACCTGCAGGAGGCCGGGGTGTCGTCCCGCCTGGAGAGCCGGCTCTAGCTGCCGCCGCAGCCACCGCCACAACCGCCGCCGCCGCAACTGGACCCACTGCAACTGGACCCGCTGCAACCGGAGTTGCCGCCGTCCCAACTGCCGCTGCCGGTGTCCCAGACGCCGTCGGAGCCGTTCCCCTGCTGAAACCCCTGATCGAACCCGTCACCGTAACCGTTCTCGAAACCCTGTGCGCCGTAATCGACTCCGTGCATGCCGTCGAACAGTGCGTCGAACAGCAGGACCGAGCCCACGCCCCAGGCGCCGGCGATCAGGGCCGGTTTCCACCAGGGTTCGGAGTACCAGCCGGCGGGCACCGGGCGACCGGCCACCCGGCCACCGGGGTAGTAGTTCGGCGTGCGCGGCGACGGCGTGGGCGAGGCCTCGATCTGCCTGCCCTCCACCGTCACGCGCCGGTCCTGGGTGACCGCACCCGCTGCCCGCTGACCGCTCAGCGTCTCAAGCTCCGGTCCCGGATCCAGGCCCATCGCGGCCCGCGCCGCACGGACGTAGTACAGCCCCTCGATCGCGCTTTCTTTGGCCAGTGCCGCCTGGCGCGCCGTCGTGGCCTGATCGATCTGCGACGCCGCGGCGTTGTACCGCTCGGAGGCGTCGGCCAGGGCTTGCTTGGACGCGTCGTCGGTGCCGGTCAGGTTGTACACCTGGCCGCCGAGGCGTTCGATGACCCGGCGGGCGTCGGCCTTGGCATCTGCCAGCGTGGCGGCGTTGCGGCTGCCTGCCGCCTTCGAGGACGTGTACACCAGCAGACCGATGCCGGCGATGACGAACAGGATGAGGATCAGCAGGATGCCGTTCATGGCGATCAGCGTAAGCGGATCAGAAGTCGAATCCGCCGAAGTCGCCGCCGCCGTCGAATCCGCCGAAGTCGCCGCCGCCGTCGAAACCGTTGCCGCCGCCCCAGCTGTCACCGCCCCAGCCGCCATCGGCGCCCATATCCTGGCCACCCTGGTCGAGGCCGGCCTGCTCGCCCTGCTCGAAGCCCTGCTGGAAGCCGTCACCGTAACCGTTCTCGAAACCCTGTGCGCCGTAATCGACTCCGTGCATGCCGGAGAACAATGCGTCGAACAGCAGGACCGAGCCCACGCCCCAGGCGCCGGCGATCAGGGCCGGTTTCCACCAGGGTTCGGAGTACCAGCCGGCGGGCACGGGGCGGCCGGCCACCCGGCCGCCGGGGTAGTAGTTGGGCGTGCGCTGTGACGGGGTGGGCGAGGCCTCGATCTCCTTACCGTCGAACTGGATTCGACGATCCTCGGTGACCACGCCGGCCGCGCGTTGGCCGGTGAGCGTCTCCAGTTCGGGTCCCGGATCCATACCCATCGCGGTACGTGCGGCCCGCACGTAGTACAGGCCTTCGATGGCGCTCTCCTTCGCCAACAGCGCTTGCTTGGCGGTGGTGGCCTGATCGATCTGCGACGACGCCGCGGTGTAGCGCTCGGAGGCGTCGGCCAGGGCTTGCTTGGACGCGTCGTCGGCGCCGGTCAGATTGAACACCTGGCCGCCGAGGCGTTCGATGACCCGGCGGGCGTCGGCCTTGGCGTCAGCCAGCGAAGCGGCGTTGCGCTGCCCGGATGCCTTCTGCGAGAAGTACACCGCGGCACCGATGGCGCCGATGACCAGGACGATGAGCACGAGCAGGACGCCGTTCATGGCTTTCAGCGTACCGACAGGAATCGCCTGCTCCACGGCCTAGGAGCTGCTTTGCTGAGAGCGAATCTAAGGTCTGCCCCGGTCGCGGGCGGCCCCGCTTGTCGTTACGCATCGATTCGCGGCCGAAAACGGTTATCGAGCAATTTCCGCAATGAATAGCGGCTGTAGCAAATCTTTATGAGACGCACTGGCGAACTCGGTTGACGCGAAAAGACGGTTATCCCCCGATCCGTCCGATCAACGGTGATTCCCGCCGCGTCCTCGTCCGATAATCGCTGCCGGATTGCCAGGCATGCGTCGTTTATTTATTTACATGCGAATTAATTTGCGACATATACGCAGTTCAAAGCCGATCATCGACCTCATCAAAGATTCCCTGTCGACGCAGAACTTTGCTGATCGGTGATTGACGGCCGCGTTGTGCGGGTAACGCATAGAGCACAGCGCTGTGATGCAGAACACGACAAGAGATGGGTCGGGAGAAGGTTGGAGCAAGGACCATGTGGGGTTCATGGAAGTGCGTAGCAAAACCGATAGCGCTTGGGGTCGCGCCGTTGTTGGCGGCCACTCTGATGGGAGCGGCGGCGCCGCCCGCCCCGACGCCCACGGCACTGCGGCAGGCGTCCTATGACATCGCGCTCGCCGCGGCGATCGACACTTCGTCTGATGCCGTCGGTGTCGCGGAGTCCCAGCTGTACTTCATGACACCGGAGGAAGTGAACACCGCGCTGGACACCATGCAGTCGCTCGGCGTGACGCAATTCCGGATGTTCGTCCCCTGGCGTGCGGTCGAACCGGCGCCCGGGGTCTACGACTGGACCAACGTGGACAAGGTGATCGACGCGGCCGAGGCGCGCGGTATGGCCGTCCTTGCCGCGGTCACCAGCACGCCGACGTGGGCGTCCGACAACCAGA
The DNA here is from genome assembly GCF_026240945.1 of Mycolicibacterium sp. J2. Taxonomy (GTDB): domain Bacteria; phylum Actinomycetota; class Actinomycetes; order Mycobacteriales; family Mycobacteriaceae; genus Mycobacterium. Next base: position 4,804 of record NZ_JAPFPY010000027.1, on the reverse strand, counting down.
CCTCGGCCTATGGGGCGCCGAACGATCCCGGGGACTTCGGCACCTTCATGGGCGCACTGGCCACCCGATACGGGGCGGGCACCGGCGACCCGGAGAGCGCGCGGATCTCGGCGTACGAGATCTGGAACGAACCGCAGAGTTACGTGTTCTGGAATCCGAAGCCCGATCCCGCTGCGTACACCGAGCTGCTCAAGGCGGCGTACACGGCGATCAAGGCTGTCGACCCCAGCGGAACCGTCGTCGGCGGGGTGGTCACGGCCGGGCGCACTGTCGGCGATATCAACATCAGTCCGGTGGAGTTCGTTCAGGACATGTATGCCGCCGGTGCGGCAGGGTATTTCGACGCGTTGTCCTATCACCCGTACAACTACGACCGGAAGTTCGGCGACGGGGTGGGCAATCCCATCTCGGCCGAGGGACAGCTTGAGGCGATGCGCCAGCTGATGAACGAGAACGGTGATGCCGCCAAGCTCATCTGGACCAGCGAGTACGGCCTGCCGACCTCGTATGTCTCGGAGGCGCAACAGGCCGACTTCATCGACGACTTCATGGATACCTGGTCGACGCTGGACGGGGTGGGGCCGATGTTCATCTATTCACTCGTCGACCAGAACTCCAGCTCCACCGAGGTCGAAGACACCTGGGGGCTGTTCCGGGACGACTGGACGCCCAAGCAGGCGGCCGCGGTGGTCCGGAACTGGATTGCCGCGCACGGCGGGCAGGTTCCGGATGCGCAGCCGGCCGATCCGGTCGCGGCGCCGGTGCAGGCACCGGCGCCGACAACCGATCCGGCGCAGAGTTGGGCCGATTCGGTGGCTGCCGCCTGGGCCAGCTGGACGGCGTCGGTGCAGCAGGCCCTCAACCCGGGCACCACGACGACGGCATCGACCGCTACCACGGCGAGCCCGATGCTGCGGATGGCTGCCGCTGACACTGCCCCGGTCGCGGACGAAACAGCCACGGCGACAAAGCAATCGACTGCAGCGAGCACCGAGACCAGCCCAGCCACCGCGGATTCACTGCGGGCTCCGCTGATCGCCGCCACCCAGGTCGAACCCGATCGGGCTGCCGCACAACAGGAGTCGCCCGCTCCGGCAGCGGCGTCGCAGCCTGAGCCGACCGGGGCGACGCCCGCGACTGCGGCCACCCCGGCTACTCCGGCAAGCCCGGCCACGTCGACAAACCCCGCGACCCGGGCCACGCCCGCAACCCCGGCGCGCCCAGCCAGCCGCGCGAGCGAGGAACGCGACAGCGCATCCACGCGTTCGCCGCAGCGGGACACGGCCGAGCGTCCGAGCGGCCACCGCGAGCGGGCAGCGAGCGACCGGTCGGCGGGGCCGGGTGCGAATGATCGCACCCCGCACAGGAACCGGACGTCTCAGTCCTGATCGGCCCGCACCTGTGACCGCGCGATGCGTTTCGCATCACGCGGTCGCAGCGCGGTGCGGCTGATGTCGCCGCCGTACACATCGAGCACGCGCGGATCCATCACCCGCCGCCATGCGGGCGGGCACAGCGAGAGCACGAGCATCGCGACATAGCCGCCAGGCAATTGGGGTGCCTGTTCGGTGTCGCGCACGGCCTGGAACCGGCGCAACGGATGGAGGTGGTGATCGGAATGGCGCTGCAGGTGCAGCAGGAAGACGTTGGTCATCACGGCGGTGCTGTTCCAGCAGTGCGCAGGCCGCAGCGGCTCGTATCGTCCCGACGCCAGTCGCCGACGGCGTAAACCGTAGTGCGACACGTAATTCATCGCCTCCAGTAGGAAGATCCCGACAAGTGCTTGGCCGGCGAGCCAGGGGAGGTCCACTGCGCCGAACCACAGGGTGAGCCCCAGCAGCATCGCGGCGCTCATCAGCCAGGCGTTGAGCACGTCGTTGCGTACGGACCATCGCGAATATTCTTTGCGGGCCAGGCGTTTGGCTTCCAGCTGCCAGGCCGACCGGGTACTGCCGGTCACCGACCGCACGGCGAACGCGTATACGTTCTCCCGGAAGCGGGCGCTGGCCGGATCCTCGGCGGTGGCCACCCGGACGTGGTGGCCGCGGTTGTGCTCCACGTAGAACTGCCCGTAGCAGGTCTGCGCCAGAGCGACCTTGCTCAGCCAGCGCTCGGCCCGGCCACGCTTATGGCCGAGTTCATGGGCGGCGTTGTTGGCGACCCCGCCCACCACACCGGTGGCCACCATCAGTCCCAGTTTGCCGACGGGGGAGATGTGCAGCCACCCGCCGCCCGCCCACAGCCAGCAGGCGAAGATCAGCGACAGGTACTGAGCGGGCAGGTAGAGGTGGGTCGCTGCCCGGTAGTACCGGTCGTTCTCCAGCGCTGCCAACGCCTCGTCCGGTGCGCGGTGCCGGGTGTCGCGGCCGAGCACATGGTCGACGACCGGCATGACCACGAAGGTCAGGACGGCGCCGGTCCACCAGAACGGGGTCCACCCGGTCGTCCACACCAGAAGCCAGGACAGCGCGACCATGCCGGGGGTTGCCGGAACGAGCAGCCAGAGATATCGCTTCGGGTCGCGCCAGTTCGCTTGAGCAACTTTTTTGGAAACGTCAATTACGGGCTGTTCGTGTTCCGTCATGGGCAGCGGATGCACGGTCATCGGATACTTATATCGTGCACTACTCGCGTCCGCAATCGTTGCTGAATCTCACGGTGTGCACGAGCAGACGATGTGATTTACCTGTTCAAACGCCGAAAGCTCTGAGCTCTCATTATTCGCTCCAGGGTGCTGAAGGGAATCGTCTACACAGTCAATAAGCAGGATATTGCCAGAATGGTGAATTCGAAGCGGCCGCGGTGCACATCGAGATCGGCCTGGCGCTCGGCAAACTCGATGAATGGTTCAGTCGGTGGCTGAGACGCCTGGGAAACCAGAAAACCGGCCGCGCGGGCCGGTTCTGTGGAGCGGGCGACGGGAATCGAACCCGCGTAGCTAGTTTGGAAGACTAGGGCTCTACCATTGAGCTACGCCCGCATGATCGTGCAACGCAAGACTGTACCGGCGAGGGCGCGGACAAAGCCAATTGACGGCCCAGCGTGTTGAACCCGTAGTATTCCGACCGCAGCAAAACACGGGGTGTAGCGCAGCTTGGTAGCGCATCCGCTTTGGGAGCGGAAGGCCGCAGGTTCAAATCCTGTCACCCCGACTCGGTCGGTTCTACAGATCCAGCACCAACCGCTCACCGGCGTGCTTGGCTCGGGATACGCGCACCAGCATCTGTCCCAATTCCCGCTGCTCGGCGGTGAGCAGCTGGTCGCGGTGGTCCACCTCACCGGAGACGACGCGTTGCACGCAGGTCCCGCAGTACCCCTGCTGACACGAATACGCCACCGTGGGAACGGCATTGCGCAGCGCGGCCAGCGCGCTCTGCGTGGCTCCCACGCCGACCACCGCACCGCCGCGGGCCAGTTCCAGCTCGAACGGTGCACCGTCGACCACCGGAGCGGCACTGAAACGCTCACTGTGCACCTCGACGCCGGAGTCCACCGGGATGCCGCGCAGGACAGCGTCGATCATCGGCGGTGGCCCGCACACGTACACCGCGGTGCTCGGGTCGACGTCCTCCAACAACGCCTCCGTGCTGGGCACGCCGTGCACGTCATCGGTGCGCAGCGCCACCTTGTCGCCGAACGGTGCCAGTTCGTCCAGGAACGCCAGCGCGGCCCCGCTGCGGCCGGTGTAGCACAGCGTCCACGGTGTCCCCTGGCGTTCGGCCAGCCGGATCATCGGCAAGATCGGGGTGATCCCGATTCCGCCGGCGATGAAACGTAGCCGTGTGGTGCGCGATGCCGAACCGGGCACCGGCATCATGAAGGCGTTGCGTGGGTCGCTCACCTCGACGCGCGCGCCGACGGTCAGGCCGTGCACTTCGATCGACCCGCCACCGCCTTCTGGGCTGTGCCGCACGGCAATTCGGTACTCGTCGCGGCGTTGCGGGTCACCGCACAACGAGTACTGCCGAGTCAGGCCGGAAGGCAGGTGCACGTCGATGTGGGCGCCCGGATTCCAGCGTGGCACCTCGGAGGCGCTGTCCAGCGGTGTCAGCGTCAGCGCCACGACCTGGCCGTCGGCCGCGACGGTCCGCCGGTCGAGGATCCGCATCGGCGTCCGGTTCACCGCGGCAGGCAGTTCCGGAAGCTCTGCACCGCCGCCGAGACGCGTCACCACCGACAGAAAATGCGGCACCGCAGCCCCCGCGACGCGGATCAACAAATCCGGTGCCGTGGTGCGATACAAGCCCGGTGGCGGATCCCCGACGTAGGGCTTGAGGAACGCGCGCAGCGACCAGCGGCTCATCCGGCCATGGCGCGGGCAGCGGGGGAGGCGGCCAGGTAGGCGACCGCCTGCGCAGTGCTGCCCTCGTCGACCGGCGAGTAATCCCGGCGCAGCAGTTTCAGCCCGGACCGGACCAGGTAGGGCACGGTGGGGATGGACCCGCGCTTGCCGGAGGCGCGCAGCTTCCACGCCAGCCGCAGATAGCCGAGGTTCGGCAGCGACGGATCCTCGTGCACCAGGAATTTGATCCCGCGCAGGCTCAGTCCGAAGAACGCCACGCTGACCATGACACCCGCCGCCGCCTGCGCGAAGTAGTCCATGCCGAAGTACTTGGCGACGTTGTAGGACACGTGCCGGTGCTCCACCTCTTAGCCTCGATCCACTGATGAATTGGCTGTTCAGTGGGTGTCGGAATGAGGAAAGTGCCCTCTGAGCTGTGATGATGAGTGTTCTCTACGCACTTATCGGCACAACTTCGGAAAGGCACTTCCGGTGCAAGTGTCCCACAGGTTCACCGCTTCG
>NZ_JAPFPY010000026.1 GCF_026240945.1 Mycolicibacterium sp. J2 | reverse complement strand
CCCATGTGAGCATGAGAAAGCGGGCCTCCTTCGATGGAGCAACTGGCGTCAGACACCAGCAGCTTCGAGGGAGGCCCGCCCTTCTCGGCGGAGCCACACGGGTGGGGAATTTCGATGAGCGTCAGTGGGGAATTTCAGTGAGCGCGGTCATCTGCTGGCAAACATCGATGGCACGCTCGCACAGACCGACCCTGAGCAGCTTCAATCCGTGATCGATGAACTCAGGGTCAGCGAAAAGGGGCCAGATAAGCTGCGGGATCTGTTCAACGGAGCCCAGCTGCTGTTCAATACGCTGGACGGCGTACTGCCACAGACCATGACACTGCTGCGCAGCAGCCGCACCGTGTTCACAATCCTCGACGAATCAGCCGCCGGAATACACGCCACCTCGCAAAACCTCACGATGACACTGGGTGGAATAAGCGCCAAGGACAACGGAATCCGGCACCTGCTCGATCAGTCACCGCACCTGCTGGCGACGGTGGACTCAGTCATCGCCGATAACTCACCGACCATGGTGCAACTACTTGGAAACCTGACCACGGTGGCACAGCTGTCCTACATCCGCGTACCTGCTCTCGGCCAGCTGTTCAACGACCAACGTCAGCCCCTGCTCGACGGCATCAGGTCGGCGATCCACGACGGCGTTATGTGGACGATCGCCGACATCTATCCTCGACCCATCTGCGACTACCCGCATCAGCGTGACGTGCCGTTTATTCCGAACTACCCCGAACCATACCTGTACACCTACTGCCAGAACGACGATCCCAACCTGCTGATCCGGGGCGCTCGCAACGCACCACGACCGCCCGGCGACGACACTGCATCGCCAGCCCCGAGACTGGACCCCCTGCGCCGCGCTGATCCCACCCCCATCACCGACCACACCATCCAATTGCCCTACGGCGGGCCAGTGCTACCGCCCGAATCCGAACCGATCCGTCAAGGCGGGCACCCGTAATGAAAATCAAACCCCAGCGCACCCAGACCAGTGCCCACCCCTACTAGACGATTGGGAAACGAACATGACAACCACCGATACGTTGACCAACAACGACGAAGCGACAGCCGAAGACACCGCAGAAGAACCCGACGCAGCCGAAGATGCCGCCACAGCCGACGCAGGCCGCAACACCGTACATGCGCGGAGATGGCATCGCAGAATGGCGATCGTCACCGCCGCGCTGCTGACAGCAGCCCTTGCTGCGCTTGGCGGCTTTTTCGGCTGGCAGTACTACCAGCAACAACGTATCAACGACGGCGCCCAAGCAGCCTTGCACACTGCGAACGCCTACGCCGTCACGCTCACCTCGGTAGACACCAACAATCTCGACGAAAACTTTGCGGCGGTACTCACCGGCGCCACAGGCGAATTCCACGACATGTACGCCCAATCCAGCGCTCAGTTGCGCAAACTGTTGATCGACCACAAGGCGACGGGTCACGGCGTCGTACTCGATTCTGCAATCAAGTCCGCCAGCAAAGACGAGGTCATTGTGTTGCTGTTTGTTGACCAGACGGTCTCAAACACTGAAATCCCAGATCCCCGTGTCGATCGGAGCCGAATGGTCATGACGATGCGCAAGGTCGATGGCCAATGGAAGGCAGCCAAGATCGAACTGCCCTGAGTCCCCAACGACGGCACCGATCCGAGCCCGTCCCGCACCATTCAATCACCTTCCGCTAAAACAGAATTCGACAACGAATCGCAGATCGATTAACAGGATGAGAATCATCGGAAACGTTACGAATAATCTTCACTCGCAACGCAGAGAAAAGCGGCTACCGGTGGTTGTCATCGCACTTGCCGCACTCATAGCGCCACAGCCTGTGTTGGCAATCGCCGACGAGGGAGCCCCATGCGACCGCTACATCCCTGTGACCGACACGATATCGACGACGACCCCAGACCAACTCGGCAATGCAATAGTTCGATACGAACGAGTCGCAGGCGGCGATCCTGAGATCGCGCACTCGATCAACGAAGTGATCGACGCCGAGGCACGGGGGCAGGTGGCCACCTATGGCCCCAGCGGCAGCAAAACGCTCCCCTGGACGCTTAACGTCCAGGGGAAGCTCGCAAAGCGACCGGTCACAATTTCTGCATTATTCACGGGCGAATACACCGATCCGCAGCCGAACATGCCCTTCCATGCCATCGCGACCAGAGTCTTCGATTGCCGAAGCGGTGCTCTCATCGATTGGGACAACTTGTTTCTCGACAAGAAGATAGGCCTAGCGCGACTAGCTCAGCAAACAACGGAGATCATTCCTACCATCTACGCGCCCCCAGCCCATCCGGGGGTGTGGCAGTTTGGCAGTGAAGTCGCCCCCATCGACGCCAACTACCGTTACTGGATTCCCTCCAATGCGGGCATCGAGCTGCACTTTCCCGACTGGCAGTTCGGCCGCGGAGTTACTGTGCTCACAGTACCCTGGTCGAATATTGACGACCTGATAGTTCCGGAACTCCGGCCCATCATCTGAGCGTCCATCTTCCGATCAGGCCTGCTGGGATTCCCATGACCCTACGCCCTGCAGGCCGACTGCGGAAGCGCACGACCATGACCCTGATAGGCCAGCGTCACCCGATCACCATCCGCGACCGCACAACGGAACCGCGCGCATCGATTCCGACCAGTGAACCTAACCCGATATAGACCTGCGGCGGATGTCCGAACTTGTCAGACAGTACGCCGATCGAACGGCTGTGTGGTTACTGTGTGGTTCCCCCGAGATCGTGGAGGGTTTCCTATGCCGCCTCCGGCTTGGTCTTGGATTCCCTGATCTCGTAGTTGACGGGCGAGAGCCCGTCGGCGGCACTGTGGCGACGTTGGTGTTTGCAGAAGGTGTAGCACCAGTCGATCACCACTGCCTGACTGACCGGTAAATCAAAGTGAGCGGGCAGGCGACAGCCATCCGGCGCAGCGCAGCGGAGCCGGATATCTCAGTCAGGCTTGTGTTCGTGACAGATGGTAGGGCGGTCAGGCTGCAGGTTCGACAGTCACGCGGTAGCCCAGCGCGGCCAGTTGCGAAAGATGATTACGAACCCGCCGCTGCGTATCGACACGGCTGACATAGTGGCCTGCACCCAGGTCGCCGCGATCGCCTCGGGGAAGCCGCTGAGCCCGTCGCAGCACACGATGAGCACGTCGCGGACGCCGCGGTTGGCCAGGTCAGCGCATACCGACGCCAAGAACGCCGCCCCTTCGTTGGGCTGGACCCAGATCCCCAAGACATGCTTGATCCCGGCCATATCGACGCCCACGGCGATGTGTCGGCGACCCACGCCCCATTTTCACGCCTGCGAGGCGTCTCCGCAGGACAGACGGCTTATAGCTGATGCCTCCACGCTCTCGGGAGAAGGCCAGATGGGGGTAGGTAAATAACTTGTCAGCAACCTGGTCCTGCTCTGCCCTCACCACCACCGCCAGCATCACCGCGGCGAGATCACCATCACCGGCCCCGCCGATCACCTCGTCGTCACCGACGCCGACGGCGACCCTCTGCACGGCGGGTCAGTCGCACACCCTCCCACCACCGCGCCACCGGCCGTCGGCCCCTACCGAGGCCCGACCGGCGAACGCGCCCAATGGTGGTGGTACAACCCCTTCCAACCGCAACCATTGCCGACGAGCGCCAACTGATTTCAGTCGTCGCGGGAGTGCCTGCCGCGGCTGGGCCGCGAGTGCTTGCCGCCCGGCTCGTCGTTGTGATCGGCGGGCAGAGGCAGCGGCTGGAAGCGGCCATTCCGGTCGGTGTGGAATCCGTTGTGGGCGTGGCCGATCTGATCGGCAGGCGGGTCGGCCAGCAGATCGTCGAGGAGGCTGCGCCAGGCCCGGGGCGGGTCGGGCATGGGCCGCGGTGGTTCCGGGATGGGCCGAGGTTCTGGTTCTGGTTCTGGTTCTGGTTCTGGTTCTGGTTCGGGTTCGAGGTGCTGCCAGGTGTCGACGGGTCCCGCGTGCCAGCTGTCGGCGGGCGCGGGCAGCGGATGTTCGACGTGGGCGTACAGCGGTTCGGTGTGCGACTCGTCGGGCGGGGTGTGATCGACGGCGGGCAGCAGATCGGTGGGCGGGTCCTGCGGACCAGGCGAGCGCAGCGACGGGGAATGAGAACTCGGCGACCAGTCCACGGTGTACTCGATGTAGTCGTCGTCGTCGTGCCAATGCTCGTCGACCGAGTGCTGGTCGGCAGCCGGCAACCGAGGCGCAGGCAAGCCGGTGACCAACCGGGGTGTCGTCGCACCGAAGCCGCGCAGGAACAGGGCGGCCACCACGCCGAACAACGCGACGAAAGCGGGCAGCAGCAGCGATTGGGATAGGGCCGCCGAGAACGGTTCGCGCAGGAACTCCGGCAGCACGGTGGCCTGCCCCTCCGCGGGCGCGCCGCCACCGGGACGTGCCGGCAGTTCGGCGCTGATCCGCGACGTCATGAACGCGGCCATGCTGGCACTGCCGAGCACCGAGCCCACTTGGCGCGTGGTGTTGTAGACCCCTGATCCGGCGCCGGCAAGCTGCGGTGGGAGATTGCGGGTGGCCGTGGCCGCCAACGGTGACCAGATGAACGCCATCCCCACACCCATCACGGTCAGCGGCAACAGCAGGCGCCAGATGGGCGTCGTCGGCGTCATCTCGACCGACAGCCAGGTCAATCCGACCGCGATGGCCGCGAAACCGAACCCGATGATCGGCGCGGGATGTGCCCGGTCGACGATGCGCCCGACGAAAGGAGCCAGCACCCCCGATGCGATCGCCATCGGCGCGGTCAGCAGCGCCGAGCGCGTGTAGGACAGCCCGCACACCGCGGGCGCGTAGAACATGACCGGCAGGATCATCGCGGTCACGACGAAACCGATGACGGCAATGCCGACATTGGACAGCGTGAAATCGCGGTCGGCGAAGATCCGCAGCGGGATCAGCGGTTCGCGCGGATTGACCGATTGCCAGTAGACGAACGCAGCCATGAACCCGACACCGGCCACGATGGTCGCCCAGATCCATGGCGCCCAGTGATGCGACTGCCCTTCCTGCAGGCCGAACACGATGAGGAACATCGCGATCCCGGAAAGTGCCACCCCGAGCAGGTCGAAGCTGTGCTTCTTCGTCGGCAGTACCGGCACCAGCCACGCCGCCAGCGCCAGGCCGATCAGCCCGATCGGGACGTTGACGAAGAAGATCCACTGCCACCCCAGCCCGTCGACCAAGACGCCGCCGGCCAGCGGACCGGCCAGGGTGGCCACGCCGGCGGTGGCCCCCCACACGCTCATCGCCACGCCGCGCCGCTCCGGCGGGAAGATGCGGGTGATGGTGGATAACGTCTGCGGCGTCAGCAGTGCCGCCCCGACGCCTTGCACCACACGCGCGGCGATCAGCATCTGGATCGAGCCGGACAGCCCGCACCACAACGAGGCGATGGTGAAAACCGTCAGACCGAGCAGGTAGAGGTTCTTTGGCCCGAACCGATCACCGAGCCGGCCGGCCACCAGCAGCGGCACCGCATAGGCGAGCAGGTAGGCACTGGTCACCCAGATGACACCGTCGTAGTCGGTGGCCAGCGCCTCCATGATCCGCTTGTTGGCGACGGCGACGATCGTCGAGTCGACCAGGATCATGAAGAACCCGACCAGCATCGCCCACAGCGCATGCCAGGGGTTGGCTTGGCGGGCCGTCCCGGTCAGGCGGGCGGCCGCGGGCGCGCGTCGATCAGTCTGGTCTTCGGGCATCTACTCGGAAATCGGAAGGGGCGACGCGACGGACGCTACGGCCCGCCGCCATGCCGACAACTTACGCCGCGCCGCGGACGGGCTCACCGGCCGGCGCGTCCCGCGCCTCGGTCGTCGACGACCCGACCATCAGCAGGGCGACCAAGGCAAAGCTGGATCCGACGACCATCACCAGGGCCAACGCGAAATCGTTGTTGCCCAGCACACCGACCAGCGGCGCCACCGCGGCGCCCAAGCCGAACTGCGCGGCGCCCAGCAGGGCGGCCGCCGTCCCGGCCGCGTCCGAGTGTCGCGACAACGCCACGGCCGGCGCGTTGGGGATGACCAGACCCATCGCCGCCAGGATCACCCACACCGGCACCAGGAATCCCCACAGACCACCGATATGGCCCACCGCGAGCACGATGAACACCGCCGCGCTGACCGCGGAAACGGCCAGCGACCACACCGTGATGGTTTGGGGGCCGAACCGCTTGAGCAGCAGCACGTTGGTCTGAGTCGCACCGATCAGGGCGACCGCGCCGGCGGCGAACACCAAGGCGAACGTCTGCTGATCGAGTCCGTATCGCCCCTGCAGCACGAACGGCGCGGCGGCGATATAGGCGAACAACCCGGACATGCCGAGCGCAGCGACCAGCACCAGGATCACGAACCGTGCATCGCGCAACAGCTCGCCATAGGTGCCGATGATGTTGCGGACATGCAGCGGACGGCGATGCGAGACCGGCAGGGTCTCCGGCAAGGCCAGCACGGCCAACAACAGCAGCGCGCCGGCCAGCACCACCAGCGCAGCGAACACCCAATGCCACGACGCCTTGAGCAGGACCGCCGCCCCCAGCGACGGCGCCACCACCGGGGCGACGCCGAGCACCAGCATCAACCGCGACATCACCGTCGCGGCCATCGTTCCGGTGTAGAGGTCGCCGACCACGGCGACCGCCACCACCGACGCCGCGGCGGCGCCGAAACCCTGCAGCCCGCGCCCCAACCCGAGGACGATGATGTTCGGGGCGAAAAGGCAGATCAGGGACGCCACCATGTGCAGCACGATCCCGGCCATCAGTGGCCGCCGTCGGCCCAGCGAATCGGACAACGAGCCGACGATCAGTTGGCCCACGGCCAACCCGGCCAGCGTTCCGGTCAGCGTCAGCTGCACGACCGAGGACGACACGGTCAGGTCCTCGGCGATGCGCGGCAAGGCGGGCAGATACATGTCGATGGTGAGCGGGCCCAGTGCGATCAGCAGCCCCAGCACCGTGATGATCCGGATGCGGCTGGGGGTCGGGGTTGCTTGCACGCTCACGGATGTTGCCACGGTCAGAGGCAGCGTCGCACGTCGGTTTTTTCTTCCGCGCAGGGCGAACAGTGACCGCCATCACCCTGGCGCCGCAGTGACTGTCGTCACGGGCGGGCACCGCACCTCCCCGTCCGGTCGTTGAACCGGGGTTAGCCTTGGTGGTCTACAGGGCCAGGGGACTTTCACAGGGGAGACACAGCGATGAACGCTCGGTCCAACACCACGAGTCGACTTCCGGCCACCCGCGACGGTCTCGACCAGGATCCCAGCGCGGCCGCCAAAGCGCTGTCGCAGCTCCTGGAGCGCAGCACCCGACTGCAGGCGCCGGCCGTGACGGCCTATGTCCGCCGGCTGCGCGACAGCAAACCGGACGCCACGCCGGCCGAGATCGTCGCCACTCTGGAGAAGCACTACCTGGCCGCGGTGATGGCCAGCGGCGCGGCGGTCGGATCGGCGGCCGCCTTCCCGGGCATCGGCACCTTGGCGGCCATGTCGGCGGTGGCCGGCGAGACGGTGGTGTTCCTGGAGGCCACCGCCATGTTCGTGCTGGCGGTCGCCGAGGTGCACGGCATCCCGGCCGATCACCGCGAACGACGCCGCGCACTGGTGCTGGCCGTGCTCGTCGGCGACGACGGCAAGCACGCCGTCGCCGACCTGCTGGGCACTGGGCGCACCAGCGGCGCGTGGCTTTCCGATGGCGCCGCCACCCTGCCGCTACCCGCCGTGTCCCAGCTCAACAGCAGGCTGCTGCGGTTCTTCGTGAAGAAGTACACCCTCAAGCGCGGGGCCATCGCCTTCGGCAAGCTCCTGCCGGTCGGCATCGGCGCCGTCGTCGGCGGGGTCGGCAACCGATTGGTGGGCAAGAAGATCGTGGGCAATGCCCGCACGGCGTTCGGCAACCCACCGCCGCGGTGGCCGTCGTCGTTGCTCGTGCTGCCCGCACCGCGCGACTGACAACCGGACATAAGGCGGGTCATGTAGGTGACATAACCGGCCATATGTCAGCACGACTCACCGGCCCCGAACGTCACCCCGACGTGCCTGGTCGGGCCGCGACCGGAAGCGATAGCCTTTATGCGGCCGAGCGCGGAAAACCGCACCCAGTGGTGGGCTCATCGCACACGCCCGCCGTGACAGATGGAATCGAGGCGAAGAACTGCCGTGACCAGTTCCCCATCCCCCTTCGGACAGAACGAGTGGCTGGTCGAGGAGATGTATCGCAAATTCCGCGAAGATCCCTCCTCGGTAGATCCCAGCTGGCATGAATTCCTCGTCGACTACTCACCGGAACCGGTGACCGAAGCGGCCGCCACCAACGGTTCGACCCCGGCAGCGCCCGCCACCCCGGCCCCGGCTCCTCCCGCCAAGGCTGCGGCCCCCGCGCCGGCCGCCACCCCGGCCAAAGCGGCCGCACCGGCCCCCGAGAAGGCCCCCGAGACGGCCCCTGAGAAGGCCCCCGCGAAACCCGCCGCACCCGCCCCCAAGCCCGCGGACGACGCCGAGACCTCCGTGCTGCGCGGCGCCGCGGCGGCCGTGGTGAAGAACATGAATGCCTCGCTGGAGGTGCCCACCGCCACCAGCGTGCGGGCCATCCCTGCCAAGCTGATGATCGACAACCGCGTCGTCATCAACAACCACCTCAAGCGCACCCGCGGCGGCAAGATCAGCTTCACCCACCTGCTGGGCTACGCGATTGTGCAGGCGGTCAAGAAGTTCCCCAACATGAATCGGCACTTCGCCGAGATCGACGGCAAGCCCACTGCCGTCACCCCCGCGCACACCAACCTCGGCCTGGCCATCGACCTGCAGGGCAAGGACGGCGCGCGCCAACTCGTCGTGGCCGCGATCAAGCGTTGCGAGACAATGCAATTCGGCCAGTTCATCGCCGCATACGAGGACATCGTGCGGCGGGCCCGCGACGGCAAGCTGACCGCCGAGGATTTCTCCGGGGTGACCATCTCGCTGACCAACCCGGGCACCATCGGCACCGTGCACTCGGTTCCGCGCCTGATGCGCGGCCAGGGCGCGATCATCGGGGCCGGTGCCATGGAGTACCCCGCGGAGTTCCAAGGCGCCAGCGAGGAGCGCATCGCAGAGCTGGGTATCGGCAAGCTGATCACCCTGACCTCGACCTATGACCACCGGATCATCCAGGGTGCGGAATCCGGCGATTTCCTGCGCACCATCCACCAGCTGCTGCTCGACGACGACTTCTTCGACGAGATCTTCCGCGAGCTGGGCATCCCGTACGAGCCGGTGCGCTGGCGCATCGACAACCCGGATTCGATCTCGCACAAGAACGCCCGCATCATCGAGCTGATCGCCGCCTACCGCAACCGCGGTCACCTGATGGCCGATATCGACCCGCTGCGGCTGGACAAGACCCGCTTCCGCAGCCACCCCGACCTGGACGTGCTCACCCACGGCCTGACGCTGTGGGACCTGGACCGCGAGTTCAAGGTCGACGGCTTCGCCGGCAAGGAATACAAGAAGCTGCGTGATGTGCTCTCGGTGCTGCGCGACGCCTACTGCCGCCACGTCGGTGTGGAGTACACCCACATCCTGGAGCCCGAGCAGCAGCAGTGGATTCAGGAGCGCGTCGAGGTCAGGCACGAGAAGCCCACGGTGGCCGAGCAGAAGTACATCCTGTCCCGCCTGAACGCGGCCGAGGCCTTCGAGACCTTCCTGCAGACCAAATACGTTGGCCAGAAGCGCTTTTCGCTGGAAGGTGCGGAGACGGTCATCCCGATGATGGATGCCGCCATCGACCAGGCCGCCGAGCACGGTCTCGACGAGGTCGTCATCGGCATGCCGCACCGCGGCCGGCTCAACGTGCTGGCCAACATCGTCGGCAAGCCCTACGGGCAGATCTTCAGCGAGTTCGAGGGCAACCTGAACCCCTCGCAGGCGCACGGCTCCGGTGACGTCAAGTACCACCTCGGCGCCACCGGCACCTACATCCAGATGTTCGGGGACAACGACATCGAGGTCTCGCTGGTGGCCAACCCCAGCCACCTGGAAGCCGTCGACCCGGTGCTGGAGGGATTGGTCCGCGCCAAGCAGGACCTGCTGGACAAGGGCAACGGGGCCGACGGGTTCACCGTCGTGCCGATGATGCTGCACGGCGACGCCGCCTTCGCCGGCCAGGGTGTGGTGGCCGAGACGCTGAACCTGGCGTTGCTGCGCGGTTATCGCACCGGCGGCACCATCCACATCATCGTCAACAACCAGATCGGGTTCACCACCTCACCGCAGGACTCGCGGTCCAGCGAGTACTGCACCGACGTGGCAAAGATGGTGGGAGCGCCCATCTTCCACGTCAACGGCGACGACCCGGAAGCATGTGTGTGGGTGGCCCGGCTGGCCATGGACTTCCGGCAGAAGTTCAAGAAGGACGTCATCATCGACATGCTGTGCTACCGCCGCCGCGGGCACAACGAGGGTGACGACCCGTCGATGACGCAGCCCGGCATGTACGACGTGATCGATCACAAGCGCGGTGTGCGCAAGACCTACACCGAGGCGCTGATCGGCCGTGGCGACATCTCCATCAAGGAGGCCGAGGACGCGCTGCGGGACTACCAAGGTCAGCTGGAGCGGGTCTTCAACGAGGTGCGCGAGCTGGAGAAGCACACCATCGAGCCGAGCGAGTCGGTGGAGGCCGACCAGCTCGCCCCGAAGGGGGTCAACACCGCCGTCGACAAGTCGCTGCTGGCCCGGATCGGCGACGCGCACCTGGCCGCCCCGGACGGCTTCAACGTGCACCCGCGCGTACAGCCGGTGCTCGACAAGCGCCGCGAGATGGCCTACGAGGGCAAGATCGACTGGGCGTTCGCCGAGCTGCTGGCGCTGGGAACCCTTGTCGCCGAGGGCAAGACGGTTCGTCTCACCGGCCAGGACGTGCAGCGCGGCACCTTCACCCAGCGGCACGCGGTGATCGTGGACCGCAAGACCGGCGCGGAGTTCACCCCGCTGGACCTGCTCACCGTCGACACCGACGGCAACCCGACCGGCGGCAAGTTCCTGGTCTACAACTCGGCACTGTCCGAATTCGCCGCCGTCGGTTTCGAATACGGCTACTCGGTGGGCGATCCCGACGCAATCGTGTTGTGGGAAGCCCAGTTCGGTGACTTCGTCAACGGTGCGCAGTCGATCATCGACGAGTTCATCTCCTCCGGCGAGGCCAAGTGGGGCCAGCTCTCCGATGTCGTGCTGCTGCTGCCGCACGGGCACGAAGGCCAGGGTCCCGACCACACCTCGGGCCGGATCGAGCGGTTCCTTCAGGTGTGTGCCGAGGGGTCGATGACGGTGGCCCAGCCGTCCACCCCGGCCAACTATTTCCACCTGTTGCGCCGGCACGCACTCGACGGCATCAACCGCCCACTCATCGTCTTCACCCCGAAGTCGATGCTGCGCAACAAGGCTGCGGTCAGCGATGTGAAGGACTTCACCGAGATCAAGTTCCGCTCGGTGCTGGAGGAACCGACCTACGAGGACGGTATCGGCGATCGCAGCAAGGTCACCCGGGTGCTGCTGACCAGCGGCAAGATCTACTACGAACTGGTGGCCCGCAAGGCCAAGGACCAGCGTGACGATATCGCGATCGTGCGCGTCGAGCAGCTCTACCCGCTACCCAAGCGCCGCTTGAACGCGACGCTGGACCAGTACCCCAATGCCAAGCAGTACTTCTGGGTGCAGGAGGAGCCGGCCAACCAGGGCGCCTGGCCGACCTTCGGGCTCACGCTGCCCGAGCTGCTGCCGGAGAAGCTCACCGGGATCAAGCGGATCTCCCGACGGGCGATGAGCGCACCGTCGTCGGGATCGTCGAAGGTGCACGCCGTCGAGCAGCAGGAGATCATCAACGAGGCGTTCGCGCCCTAGGGCGCCGCGATTGTGCGGTCTCATCCCGGACCTGCCGGTCCGCGCGGATGAGACCGCACAATCGCGGTCAGAGCTCCGTCAGAACCCCGGCAGCGGGAACGGCAGTGGTGAGTTCCCATTGGCCAGTGCGGCCACCGCACCCGGGCAGAACGCCTGGATCGCCAGCCCGGTGAACATGGTGGCCGGGCCCAGCGGCTGCCCCAGCGTGTCGGCCACATGGGCGGCGGCGTCGGCGGCCTGTTGCCCGGGCTCGGCCAGCATCGGGCAGACCGACTGACCGACCTGCGCGGCGGTGGCCGGGTCGATATCGCCGAGACCGGACGAACCGAGCGTCGAGACGAAGGAGTCGATACCGTCGTCGGCTTGGGCAGGTGCGGCCAAGGACAGCGCGAGAGCTGCCGCAGCCAGCGGCGCCGCCAGGGCGGCAATCCGGGTTCGGTTCATGGTGTGAGTATCGCTGCCGAACCTGTGCGCGTTACCCGATACCTGCGGTATCGGCCGTTCCGGCTAAGCTCGACGCCAGTCAACCGCCTACGCGAGGGAGTGTCCATGGAGGGCTTTGCCGGAAAGGTCGCCGTCGTCACCGGTGCCGGGTCGGGTATCGGACAGGCACTGGCCGTCGAGCTGGGGCGCTCAGGCGCCAAGCTGGCCATCAGCGATGTGGACTTGGCCGGACTGGCGGTCACCGAGGAGCGGTTGAAGGCCATCGGCGCCCCGGTGAAGGCCGACCGGCTCGACGTCACCGAGCGTGAGGCCTTCGAGCTGTACGCCACCGCCGTCAAGGAACACTTCGGCAAGGTCAACCAGATCTACAACAACGCGGGTATCGCTTTCACCGGCGATGTCGAGGTCAGCTCCTACAAGGACATCGAACGCGTGATGGACGTCGACTTCTGGGGCGTCGTCAACGGCACCAAGGCCTTCCTGCCGCACCTCATCGAGTCCGGCGACGGGCACGTGGTCAACGTGTCCAGCCTGTTCGGCATCTTCTCGGTGCCCGGCCAGGCCGCCTACAACTCGGCGAAGTTCGCGGTGCGCGGTTTCACCGAGGCGCTGCGCCAGGAGATGGTGCTGGCCAAGCGCCCGGTGAAGGTCACCGCCGTGCATCCCGGTGGCATCAAGACCGCCATCGCCCGCAATGCCGGCGCAGCCGACGGTCTGGACGCCGCTCAGCTGGCCAACATGTTCGACAAGAAGCTGGCCAAGACCACCCCGGAAAAAGCCGCCAGGATCATCCTGGAAGCCGTACGCAAGAACCAGGCCCGCGTGCTGGTCGGCGCGGATGCCAAGGTGCTCGACGTCGTCGTCCGCCTCACCGGTTCGGGCTACCAGCGGCTGTTCTCCGGCGTGATGGGGAAGATGCTGCCGCACTGACGTTTTGCGCACCGGTATCGGCGGAGATCTGGTCGGAGTCGGTGTCGTAGTCGTACAACTCGGCGTAGCGGCCCCAGTCGATGGCGATGTCGAGCTGCCGCTGGGCATCGGCCGGCCCGAACCCGCGCCGCAGCAGGTCGAGGAAAAAGCCGGCACGCAGGGTGCCGTCGGCACTGGCCCGCAGCGCCGTGCAGATCGTGCGCACCAGCGGCGCACGGGTGCGCGCCTGCTCGGCGAAAACCCGCTTGCTCAGCTGGATATCGGCGGTGGTGAACTGCTTGCCTACCGTCGTCAGCTCGAGGTCACCGCGATCGACGGTGAGCAGGCCGAGCAGTGCGGCCGCGTCGACGAGTGGCAGCAGATCGTCGATCTCGAAGTTCAGTTCGGTGGCGATATCCGGCAGATCGGCCCGGTCGCCCCTGGCGTGCACGATCTCCACCAAACCGGCCAGCCCACCGACGGTCGCATCGGGCAGCGGGCTGCCGGTGGGCGTGGCCTGCGCAGGAGCCTGGCTGCCGGCACCCGGCTCGGTGCCGGTCAGCAGCTCGTACAGCGAATCCACGACGGCGGCGAAGGCAGCCGAACGCCGCGCCCGCGGCCGGGGCAGGTCGATGCGCACCTCCGCGCGGACGTGGCCGGGATTGGCACCGAGCACCACCACACGGTCGGCCAGCAGCACCGCCTCCTCGATGTTGTGGGTGACCAGGCAGATGGCCCGGGTCGGGAAATCGGCACCCTCCCACAGTCCCATCAGCTCGGTGCGCAGGTTCTCGGCGGTCAGCACGTCCAACGCCGAGAACGGCTCGTCCATCAGCAGCACGTCCGGCTCGAGCACCAAGGCGCGGGCGAACCCCACCCGCTGCCGCATGCCGCCGGAAAGCTCTTTCGGGTAAGCCGATTCGAAGCCGTCCAGACCGATCGCGTCGATCGCCTTCAGCGCACGCTCGCGCCGCTGTGCCGGTGGCACACCGCGCGCAGCCAGACCGAGCTCGACATTGTCCTGCACCGTCAGCCACGGCATCAGCGCGAACGTCTGGAACACCATCGCCGTGCCGGGGTTCGCGCCGTCGAGCTCGGCGCCGCGATACCGCACGGTGCCCGTGGACGGTCCGATCAGGCCGGCGATCATCCGCAGCAGCGTCGACTTGCCGGAGCCGGAGCGGCCCAGTAGCGCCACGATCTCACCGGCCCGCAGCGTGAGGGTGATGCCATCCAGGACCAGCAGCGGGTCACCGGCCGCACCGACGAAGGTCTTGGTCACCTCCTCGACACCGACCAACACGTCGCCATCGCTGTTCATCATCTGATCTCCGTTCGAATTCGCTGTCAGGAAAGGGAGTAACGACGCTGCGCGACCGCATACAGGCGGCGCCAGAGCACCCGGTTCATCGCCACCACGTAGACACTCATCACGATGACGCCGACCAGGATCCGGCCGGCGTCGCCATCGGCGGTCGCGTCGCGGATATAGGCGCCCAGACCGGTGGCCGTCAGCGTCGTGCCGTGATAACTGACCACCTCGGCGACGATCGAGGCGTTCCACGCCCCACCGGCGGCGGTGATGCCGCCGGTGACATAGCTGGAGAAGATGGCCGGGCCGATCAGTTTGCGCCACCGCAACATCGGCGGCAGGCGCAGGTTGGTGGCCGCCTCCCGCAGGTCATTCGGAATGGCGCTGGCCCCGGCGATGACGTTGAACAGGATGTACCACTGGGCGCCCAACGCCATCAGCAGGATGCCGCCGATGTCCAGGCTGATCCCGGTGGCCAGCAACGCGGCAGTGAAGATCGGGAAGAGAAAGTTGGCCGGGAACGACGCCAATATCTGCACGACCGGCTGGGCCACCCGAGAGACCTTGGGGTTCAGGCCGATCCACACCCCCACCGGCACCCACACCACCGTGGCGACGACAATGAGCACCACCACGCGCGCGAAGGTGGCCAGGCCGAGCAGCAGCGCATGACCGATCTCACCGAATCCGACCGTCGCGCCGATGTAGGACACGGCCCGCAGCGCTCCGTAGCCGACGAGTGCACCGACCACCGCACCGAACACCCAGTCCCCGGTCCGGGTGCGCACCGCCGAGCCGCGTAACGGCCGCTCGGCGCGGCCGAACACCGCCATCACTCGGTCCAGCGGGTACACCAGCCGACCGGCGAACGCGCCGAGGCTGCGCGGAATGCTGGAGCGGCGCAACAACTCCAGTGTCAGGCTACGCGGCGCCTGGACAGCGTCGGAGTCCTCCTGCCGGAAGCGTTCGGCCCACGCGGTCAACGGCCGCCAGAACAGCACGTTCACCCCCACCACCATGAGGATCATCACGCCGACAGCCAGCAGAACCTTGTCGAGGTCGCCGGCGTCACCGGCGGCGGCCACGTAGGCTCCGACACCGGGAAGCGCGAAGTCGTGGTTGTTGACGCTCAGGGCCTCCGAGGCGGTGAGGAAGAACCAGCCGCCGCCGAAACTCATCATGCCGTTCCATACCAGCGGGATCATCCCGCTGGGCAGATCTACTCGCCAGAACCGTTGCCAGCGTGACAGTCTCAGCAATCGCGAGGCCTCGTCCAGGTCACGTGACTGCGACACCAGCGACGAGTAGAAGGCAAAGGTCATATTCCATGCCTGCGAGGTGAAGATCGCGAAGATGGAGGCGCACTCCAGTCCCAGCTCCGAGCCCGGGAACAGGGCGATGAAACCGGTGATGGTCACCGACAGGAACCCCAGAATCGGCACCGATTGCAGGATGTCCAGTAACGGGATCAGCACCTTCTCGGCCCGGCGGGACCGTGCCGCGATCGTGGCGTAGACGAAGGTGAAGATCAGCGAAAAGCCCAGCGCCACAAACATTCGCAGCAGCGAACGCCCCGCGTAGTAGGGCAACTCCCCCGGGTCGGTGGACACCGCGGGCGCGGCGGTGTCCACGGTCCAGGGCACGTCGGTGCTGTGAACCAGCGCGATCACCACCCACAGCAGCGCGGCTGCGCCGGCGAAAACCGCCACATCGTAACCGATCCGGCGCGCCGGGCGAGTGAGCACACCGTCGGTGGGGTAGGTACGAAAGATGGTCATCGTCGTCTCACTCCCGGGTGGCGGCCGCGGCCGGTCGGTCAACCTGCCAGCGCACGCTGGTCACGGCCGGTTCGATGGACAGTCGGCTGATCGCGGTCTCCATGGCCTTGTCATCCCGTTCGGCAGCGGTCACCGCGGCGCACACCTGCACCTGGCCGCCGGTGTTGGTGTGGGTGCTCTCCACCGATTGCAACGCCAAGTCGGTGCGGGACAACGCATCCACCAGTACAGCCCGGATATGCGCCTCGGCCGCTTCGGCGCCGAGGGCGTGGAACGTGTAGGTCGTGGGCGCGTCGGGGCTTGTGTCGGGTCGCCGGTCGACGAACATGCCGATCGGGCGCATCACCACATGGATGACGATCACCGCGACCGCGCCGGCGGCGGCCGCCGGGAACATCCCCGCCCCGGCCAGCGCACCCACCGCAGCCGAACACCACAGCGTGGCCGCGGTGTTGAGTCCCCGCACGGACAGGCCCTCACGCAGGATCACCCCGCCGCCGAGAAATCCGATGCCGGAGACGATCTGCGCCGCCACGCGTGTCGGGTCGGCGGTGGCGCCCGCGAATCCGTGTGCCGACAGCAACACGAACAGTGTCGCCCCCGCCGACACCAAGGCATTGGTACGCAGTCCGGCCATCCGGGCCCGGTACTGCCGTTCGAATCCGATCAGTGCACCCAGGCCCATTCCGGCGGCCAGGCGCAGCAGCATATCCGCAGTCGTCATCTGCGCTCTCTTTCGAATGTGGTGGTGGGACTAGAGCCAGTCCTGCTTGCGCCGGAAATGCTTGACGCACTGCGCTGCCGCGGCATAGCCGAGCACGATCAGTAGCAGCCACAGCACACACGGCAGTGGTAACGGTGCCAGCCGCAGTGGCGCACCGAGCGGGCTGTACGGCAAGGCGAGGCCGATGGCGGCCGCCGCGAGTGCGGCGATCACGACCACCGGGGCAGCGCGCTCACCGCGCCAGGGCGCGACGCTCGAGCGCAATACCAAGACAACCGCCAGCTGGCTCAGCAGGCCCTCGATGAACCACCCGGTCTGGAAGGTCGACGGCACGTCCCCGGCTCCGTAGCCCCACCACAGCACGGCGAAGGTGATCAGGTCGAATGCCGAACTCAGCGGTCCGAACGTGAGCATGAACGAGGCCAGCCCGCGGGACTGCCACCGCCGCGGTGCGCGCAGGTAGTCGCGGTCGACGCGGTCCCACGGCAGGGCCAGCTGTGCGCAGTCGTACAGCAGGTTCTGCACCATGAGCTGAATGGGCAGCATCGGCAGGAACGGCAGCACGACGCTGGCCACCAGCACCGAGAGCACGTTCCCGAAGTTCGAGGCGGCGGTGATCTTCACGTATTTGAGCGTGTTGGCCAGCGTGCGCCGCCCTTCGACGACGGCGTCGGCGAGCACACCGAGATCCTTGTCCAGCAGGATCAGATCGGCGGCCGCCTTGGCGGCGTCGGTGGCGGTGTCCGCGGCGATCCCGGCGTCGGCGGTGCGCAATGCCACCACGTCGTTGACACCGTCTCCGAGATAGCCTACTGCGCAACCACTTTCGCGCAGCGCCACCACGATTCGCACTTTGTGTTCCGGTGCGAGCCCGGCGAACACGGCGGCGTGGGCGACGAGGGTGCGCAGCCGACGGTCACTGCACCGGTCGACCTGTTCACCGAGGACGACCTGATCGGTCGGGACGCCGACCAGCCGGGCCACGTGCCGCGCGACAACCGGGCTGTCACCGGTGAGAATCTTGACCCGCACACCATGGGCGGCCAGGTTTGCGACGGCGCCGGCGGCGCTGGCCCGGACCGGGTCCACGAAACCGATGAACCCCGCCAGCACCAGATCACGCTCGTCGGCGTAGCCGTAGTGCTCCAGCCGGGCCGGCAGCGCGCGGACCGCGACCGCCATCATCCGCATCCCCTGCTTGCGGTGGGCCGCGACCAGGTCGGTCGCTTCGGCCAGCAGATCCGGACCGAGCGCGGCGTCGACGCCGTCCAGCCGGACGTGGGTGCACAGGGCCAGCACAGCGTTCGGGTCGCCCTTGCAGATCAGCAGGTGCTCGCCGGGCTGCCTGCGCAGGACGACACTGGTGGCGCCCCGGTCGTCGTCGGCGCCGATCTCGTCCACCTTGGTGTACGCCGCATCCGCCAGCACCGACATCCCTTGCTCGGCAAGCATTTCCAGGATGGCCTCGTCCATCCGGTCGCACACCCCGTCTTGGAAGAATGCCGCCAGGTAGGCCAACTCGGTCACGGCGTCGTCATAGCGTCCGGTGACGTCGACACCGTGCGCGTACACGATGCGATCCTCGGTCAGCGTGCCGGTCTTGTCCACGCACAACACATCCATGGCGCCGAGATCCTGAATGGCGTTGAGCCGGCTGACCACCACGCGCTCGCGGGCGAGTTTGGCCGCACCGCGGGCCAGGTTGGTGGTGACGATCACCGGCAACATCTCCGGGGTCAGCCCGACGGCCACCGCGACGCCGAACATCGCCGCCTGGTC
Organism: Mycolicibacterium sp. J2; assembly: GCF_026240945.1. Lineage (GTDB taxonomy): Bacteria > Actinomycetota > Actinomycetes > Mycobacteriales > Mycobacteriaceae > Mycobacterium. The sequence continues at coordinate 47,933 of NZ_JAPFPY010000026.1, read as the reverse complement.
CCAAATCCCACTGACACATCCGTTGACCACGAAGACGATCGGGGCCAGCACGAGCATCAGCCGGATCAGGGTCCAGCCGACGGCGCGGACGCCGAGATCGAAGCTCGACGTCGGTCGCAGTGCGACCGCGCCGGCGGCCAATGACCCGAAATAGGTGTGGCGGCCCGTCGCCAGCACCACCGCCGTGGCTTTCCCGGCGACGACGGTGGAACCGGAGAAGCACAGCGACGGCGTGTCGGCCAGCGCCCGCGGGGTGGCCGACGGGGCGACGTCGGCGGACTTGGCGGTGGGCAACGATTCCCCGGTGAGCACCGACTGATCGACCATCAGGTCCGTGGCCGCCACCAGTCGAAGGTCGGCTGCGACCACATCACCGGCCTGCAGGAGCACGACGTCTCCGGGGACCAGATCACCGGTCGGTACTTCACGGTCCATCCGATCGGCGGTGTCGTCGGCGCGGCGGCGCACGGTGACCGTCGACGTCACCAGTTTGTGTAGTTCACCGGCCGCCCGCGCGGAGCGGGTGTGCTGCCAGATCCGCAGCGCCACCGCGAGTGCGTCGATGATCCCGACCATCGCGGCGCCTCGGGCGTCGCCCACGATCATGAACACCACTGCGAGTGCGGCCAGCAAGGCCACGAACGGGCTGCGCACCGCGGCGAGCGCGCTCGCTGCCAGCCCGTCCCCGCTGGGTCGGAATTCCTGGTTCTCACCGAACCGCCGCAGCCGTTCGGCGGCCTCGGCTTCGGTCAACCCGCGCGGCGAGCCGCCGACACGCTGGAAGACCTGAAAGCTGGGCAGGGTCGCCAGCTCAGGCAGGGAGGTGTCAGCCATGATCCGGTCCTTTGGGCGGCAGGGGCGTCAGTCGACGTGGACAGCGATGGTCGACTCCACGCATGACGCACCGACCAGGTCAGGTCGGACGCACGCGTGGAGGCGGCGTACTACTTCCCTCGATCACGAGGCACCTCCTGCGGACCGGATGACGCCGCGGGGCGCGACGCCCCACCAGTAGAACGCACCGCGCCCCCACAGTCAAACGCTTGCACAACTGTCGGCAATGGTGGAGTCTGTTCCTGTCGCCGAGAGGAGTTCTGTGCCCGACCCCACCCGCTCCGTACCACCCGATGACGAGTTGACCGTGCAGGTCCTTCAGGAGACCGCCGCGACCCTCGGCCTGCTATCGGCCACCGTGCGCTTGCACATTCTGTGGGTGCTCGCCAAAGGAGAGCAGGATGTCGGGACGCTGGCCGCGAAGACCGGCCAGAGCCTGGCCACCGTCAGCCATCACCTGTCCAAGCTGAAACTCGCCGGCCTGGTGCGGGCGCAGCGCGCCGGGAAACGCCAGGTGTACGTCGCCACCGACGCACACGTGCTGGCGATCGTCGATGTCGCCCTGGGGCAGCGGCTGCGCGACGAGGACGCCGGCGCGCACCTGCGGCAGGCATAGGGCGGCTAACGCCCCAGCGGATGGGCGTCCAGGTACGCCGCGGCCACCGCACCCGGATCCTGCCCGGCGGCGACCTTGGCCCGCATCTGCGCCAACGCGTCGGTGTCCAGCACGCCCGCTAACTCGTTGATCGACCGCACCTGCGGGTCGGTCAGGGTGTTGCGCCGATACACCGGCACCACGTTCTCCGCGCGCACCAGCGCCGTCCGGTCCGCCAGCACGGTGACGTGTTCGGGAATGTCGGGTGCGGCCGCCGACGTCCAGGCCACGTCGATCTCGCCGTCCCGCAACGCCACGAAAAGCGCTGCGGCATCGGAGAACTCACGCGCCTTGGGCAGCACACAGGCAGCCAGCGAGCCGGGCGCAGGCGCCCCCGCGACGCGGCCGACCCGCAGCGCGGTGCAGCGCGGCAGCAGCGCCAGCGTATCGGTGGCGCCCCACGCCCGCGCGGTCCGGTCGGTCACCGCGGGCAGCGGCTTGTCCGACGTGGTGTCCGCGTAGTCGCCGGCGGCCAACCCTTCCGGCAGCGCGGCCACCATCGAGCGATAGACCTGGGCCGCCGAGCGGGCCGGCGCGTCGGGCTGAAACCGGGAGAGCAGCGCCCCGGTCAGGCCGGGCGCGACGTCGACATCGCCGGCATCCAGCCCACCGACCGGGTCCTGGGACACCTGGACGTGGGCGGCACTGCCGTAGAACCGCAATGCCGCGGCGTACAGCTGCGCCAGCAGAGTCGATTCCGCGTCGTTCTGGGCGCCCACGGTCACCACTGACGGTGGCGGGGGCGCCGAACACCCGGCAACACCTCCCGCGACCACCAGCACCAGCAGCGCCGCCAGTTTCGGCAGCATCCGACGCATCAGAGCTGCGCTCAGGCCTTCGAGGCGTGCGCCACGGCCGCGGCCACCGCGGGCCCCACCCGCGGGTCCAGCGCGCTCGGCACGATGTGATCCACCGCCAGATCATCGCCCACAACCGAGAAGATCGCGTGCGCGGCAGCGACTTTCATCTCCTCGGTGATGCGCCGGGCACCGGCGTCCAGGGCACCGCGGAACACGCCGGGGAAGGCAAGCACATTGTTGATCTGGTTGGGGAAGTCACTCCGGCCCGTGGCCACCACGGCGGCGTACTTGCGGGCCGCATCCGGGTGGATCTCGGGATCCGGGTTGGACAGCGCGAACACGATGCTGCCGGTGGCCATCGTCGCGATGAGCTCTTCGGGCACCAAGCCGGCCGATACTCCGAGGAAGACGTCGGCACCGTCGAGGGCTTCGGCCACCCCGCCGGTGAGCCCGCGCGGATTGGTACGTCCGGCCAGTTCGGCCTTGAACGAGTTCAGGTCGCCTCGACCGGTCTCGACGATGCCCTTGCTGTCCAGGACGACGATGTCCCTGATGCCGCTGTTGAGCAGAATGTTCGTGCACGCGACACCGGCCGCACCGGCCCCGGACACCACCACCTTGAGTTCGCGGATGTCACGGTCGAGCACCTTGACCGCCCCCAGCAGTGCCGCCAGCACCACGATGGCGGTGCCGTGCTGATCGTCATGCATCACCGGGCAATCCAAGGCCTCGATGACCCGGCGCTCGATCTCGAAGCAGCGCGGCGCGGAGATGTCCTCCAAATTCACGGCACCGAAGGTCGGGCGCAGCCGGATCAGTGTTTCGACGATCTCGTCGGGATCCTTGGTGTCCAGCACGATCGGGATGGAGTCCAGCCCGCCGAACGTCTTGAACAGCGCGCTCTTGCCCTCCATGACGGGCAGCGACGCGGCGGCACCGATATCACCGAGACCGAGCACCGCACTGCCGTCGCTGACCACGGCGACGAGCCGGTTCGCCCAGGTGTACTTCTTCGCCAACGTCGCGTCGGCTGCGATCGCGCGGCTCACCTGCGCCACACCCGGCGTGTAGGCGATGGACAGGGCGCGCTGGCTGTCCAGCGGCTCGTTCAGCGCCACCGAGAGTTTGCCGCCCTCGTGGGCGGCGAAGATCTCGGCATCCTCGATCACTACTTGCGGAGTACGCACCAATTCGGCCACGGCGACCACGGTAACCCACAGCCTGAACTCACAGATGCCGGTTCCCCACTCGTGAGAAGACCGAAAGATGCCCTTTACGTCGAGAAACGGCGTACCCGCCGGTAGCTTCCCAGCGAGTGGACAGCGTCCAGAAGAGGATGCAGGCCACCTCGACCACGTAGCATTCGATGCGTTCCGGCCCGGTCCCCGGCCGGCTACGACGCGCGCTGATCCGGAGGTTTGCGATGCCCTCATTCCGTGCATTGCCCCCGTCGTTGCTTCGGTCCGGGGCCAGGAAAACGGTCGCCGCACAACCCGATGCCCGCACCATCCACGTACCCGTCGCACGGGCGATGGTCGACTGCGGTGTGTACGTCGACGGGGTCCGCCTGCCCGGCAAGTTCACCCACGCCGCCGCACTGAACAAGGTTCGCGAGATCGAGGCCGAAGGCAACAACCACGCCTTCGTGTGGATCGGACTGCACGAACCCGACGAACACCAGATGCAGGCGGTGGCCGATGTGTTCGGGTTGCACGAGCTGGCCGTCGAGGACGCCGTGCACGCGCACCAGCGGCCGAAGCTGGAACGCTACGACGACACGTTGTTCCTGGTGCTCAAGACCGTCAAGTACGTCGAGCACGAGTCGGTGGCCAATGCGCGTGAGATCGTCGAAACCGGCGAGATCATGATCTTCGTCGGAACCGATTTCGTGGTGACGGTCCGGCACGGTGACCACGGTGGACTGGCCGGCGTCCGCAAACAGATGGACACGTCGCCGGCCAACTGCGCACTCGGGCCGTACGCGGTGATGCACGCGATCGCCGACCATGTCGTCGACTCCTACCTCGGGGTGACCGATCTGGTGGAGACCGATATCGACGCCATGGAGGAGAACGTCTTCTCCCCCACCAGCGCCACCGATATCGAACACATCTATCTGCTCAAGCGTGAGATCGTCGAGATGCGGCGCGCGGTCGGCCCACTGACCTTCGCCCTCCAGCGGCTGGGCAGTGACCACAACGACCTGATCTCCAAAGAGGTGCGCCGCTATATGCGCGACGTGCTGGACCACACCATCACGGCCGCGGACCGGATCGCCAGCTACGACGAGGTGCTCAGCTCGCTGGTGCAGGCCGCGGTCGGCAAGGTCGGCATGCAGCAGAACACCGATATGCGCAAGATCTCGGCCTGGGTGGCGATCGCCGCCGTGCCGACCGCGCTGGCCGGTATCTACGGCATGAACTTCGACAACATGCCCGAATTGCATTGGACGCTCGGGTATCCCATGGTGCTGTTGGTGATGCTGACGGTGTGTGTGGTGCTGCACCGCACCTTCCGCCGGAACAACTGGCTCTAGAAAGGCACCCACCGGCCTGTCGACCGCCGGGTCGATCGGTCCGCTGATGTGCCGGCGCCGCCGTGGTTGATCCGCGTCGATCGCCTGGGACCGACACCGTGCGTTGCGCGCGTGTTAACACTTCGCCGTAGCCGGCTCCCCGTATTGCACACCGTCGCCGGTACCCATACCGTCGCCACTAAGCGATCTGTTAAGCAGACTTAAGCGAAATGGGGCCCGTGCCTTATCAACCCGCGACCGCCGCCACCGTGCCCGACTCGACGGCACGCACCGTCCTCGGGCATCGGCTCCGAGAGGCCCGCGACCGCAGCCGATTGTCGACGCGCGACGTCGCCGCCAGGGCCGGGGTCAGTGCGGGCTTCATCAGCCAGCTCGAGAACGGCAAGTGCGGTGTCTCCGTAGGGGTGTTGAAGCGCATCTCGGCCGCTGTCGGCATCTCCGTCGCCGATCTGCTGTCCGACGAGGCGCCGATCGTCCGGCCCGTTCTCCGAGCGGATGAACGGCCGGTGTTCTCCAGCGACAGCGGCCTGCGCAAGCTGCTGCTGTCCCGGCCCCCCATCCGACAACTCGAGGTCTATGAAGGCACCTTCGATGTCGGTGGCTCAACCGGCCCGGAACCCTACGCACACGACAACGCGCAAGAGATCTTCTACGTTCTTGCGGGCCACATCGAATTATCAGTCGGCTCAGCAACATTCGTTCTCGGTCCACGTGACAGCGTCGAGTATCTGTCCACGGTTCCGCACCGCGCGGTGAACATCGGCGCGAGTTCGGCGCAGGCCATGTGGATCACCTCGCATGTCACCCCACCGATCGACAACAACCCGCTCAACGCATCACTGGCACACCAGAAGAAGGATTGACAGATGTCTGCTGCCCAGCGAGTTCTGATCACCGGAGGCCACGTCTTCACGCCCGCCGGGATCGTCGAAGAGCCCGTTCTCATCAGCGACGGTGTCATCACCGCGATCGGCGCCGAAGCGCTCACCGGATCCGGCGCCGTCGAGATCGACGCGGCCGGCGGCCTGGTCTCACCTGGCTTCCAGGACAGCCACATTCACCCGTATCACGCCGGCCTCGACATGATCGCGTGCGACCTGACCCCGTATACCACCGCTGACGGCTACCTCACCCGGATCGCCGAGTACGCCGCCGCCAATCCGGAGTTGACGTGGATCAGCGGCGGCGGATGGTCGATGGACTCGTTTCCCGGCGGTCTGCCGACCGCGGCGGCGCTCGACGCCGTCGTCCCCGATCGGCCTGCCTACTTCCCCAACCGCGACGGTCACGGCGCGTGGGTGAATTCCAGAGCTCTTGAGCTCGCGGGGATCGACGACACGACACCTGACCCGTTCGACGGTCGTATCGAACGCGACGCCGACGGACATGCGATCGGCACCCTGCAGGAAGGGGCCATGGGCCTGGTCGCACGGCACATCCCGCTGCCCACCCAGGATGATCTCGACGAAGCAGTGGAGATCGCCCAGCGGCGACTGTTCGCCTGGGGTGTGACGGCCTGGCAGGACGCCATCGTCGGCGCCACCAACGACACCCCGGACTCACTGGACTCCTACCTTCGCGCCACCGCGTCCGGCATGCTCAAGGCACACGTGGTCGGCGCGCTGTGGTGGGACCGCAACCGCGGGCTGGAGCAGATTCCCGAACTCCTCGAGAAGCGCGAACGGGCTCTGGCAGCCGGGTTCTCGGCCACGACGGTCAAGATCATGCAGGACGGCGTCGCCGAGAACTTCACGGCAGGCATGCTGGAGCCCTACCTCGATGCGTGCGGCTGCCCCGGCGAGAACATGGGCAAGAGCTTCGTCGACCCGACCACCCTCAAGCAGATCTCGACCGAACTCGACGCGCTGGGCTTCCAACTGCACTTCCACGCGCTCGGTGACCGTGCCGTGCGCGAGTCGTTGGATGCGATCGAGGCCGCTCGCAATGCGAATGGCGACAAGGATCTTCGCCACACACTGGCGCACATCCAGGTGGTCCACCCTGCCGACGTTCCCCGTTTCGCCGAACTGGGGGTGGTGGCCAACATGCAACCCCTGTGGGCCCGCCACGAAGACCAGATGGACGTACTCACCATCCCCTTCCTCGGCCGCCGACGGGCATCGTGGCAGTACCCGTTCGGATCACTTCAGCGCGCCGGCGCAGCGCTGGCGTCGGGCAGCGATTGGCCGGTGAGCACCGCGAACCCCCTGGAAATCATCCACACGTCGGTCAACCGCGCTCCCGCCGGGGCGACCGGTCCGTCGTCGCTGCCCTTCCTCGGCGAGCAGGCGCTGTCGCTGGCCGATGCGCTGATCGCGCACAGCTTGGGCACGGCGTACCTCAACCACGACGAACAGCGTTCGGGAACAATCGAAGTCGGGAAAGCCGGTGACATCGTCATTCTCGACCGGGATATCTTCGCCGCCCCGGTAGCCGAAATCGGATCCGCCTCGGTCGCGTACACGCTCATCGGCGGCGAGGTCGTCTACGAGGCCGACTCCACTCTGGTGCCGGCATGACCGTGCAAACCGCTGTCGGAGCAGCGCTGCCTGCCACGACGGATGGGTCGGTCGAATTGCACGGACTCACCAAGGCATACGGCAGCGCCGTTGCCGTCGACAACCTCTCGTTGCATGTGCAGGCCGGCGAATTCCTGAGCCTGCTCGGGCCCAGCGGGTGCGGCAAGACGACGACGCTTCGGATGATCGGCGGATTCGAGTTCCCCGATGATGGCACCATCGCGATCTCGGGCCGAAACGTCGAGAGCCTACCTCCGCACAAGCGCCCGGTGAACACCGTCTTTCAGGCGTATGCGCTGTTTCCGCACATGAAGGTCGCCGACAACGTCGCCTATGGGCTACGCCGGTCCGGGGTGCCGAAAGCGGAGATGTCCGACCGGGTGAGCCGCGCCCTGGACATGGTGCGGATGACGGCTTTCGCCAACCGCAAGCCGGCGCAGCTCTCCGGTGGCCAACAACAACGCATCGCACTGGCCAGGGCACTGGTCAATCGGCCCGCAGTGGTCCTCCTCGACGAACCGATGAGTGCGCTCGACCGCAAGCTGCGCGAGGAGATGCAGGTCGAGCTGAAGTTACTGCAGCAGGAACTCGGGACCACCTTCATCTTCGTCACGCACGACCAGGAGGAGGCGCTGTCCATGAGTGACCGGATCGCGGTGATGAACGATGGGCGGATCGAGCAGATCGGCACGGCGTCAGCGGTTTACGACTCACCGGAATCGGCCTTTGTGGCCGATTTCATCGGCCGGCAGAACTCGTTCACCGGCACCATCTCGTCCTTCGATCCGGCCGGGGTGAACGTTCGGACCGCCGGCCTCTCGCTGTACTCCACGCGACCGGCCAAGGGCGACGTGCCTGCTGCCGCCGGCGCGGCGGTCACCGCCGCGATCCGGCCGGAGTCGGTGCTCGTCACCGAGCAGGCGCTGCCCGAATCAAGTCCCGAATCGAGCACTGCCGGGGTGAACGTCGTCTCCGGTGTGCTGCTCGGTGTCTCCGAGCTGGGCCACAGCCTGCAGTTGGTCGTCCACACCGGCAGCGAGGACAGGATCTTGGCCCGCCTGCCCCGCAGTGCGAACCCGCCCACCGAACTCGGTGCCCCCGTCTCCTGCTCGTGGTCCGCCGACGCCGTCCGGATCTTCACCTCCTGACCCACGCAGCACCCCGCCACGCCGATCCGAAAGTGATCCCATGAACGAACCCATACGCGTCCTCGTCCCGAAAGCCCTTGCAAAGTCGGTCAACCGGCGAACGTTCCTGAGCGGCACCGCGGCCCTCAGCGCGGGAGCCTTGCTCGCCGCGTGTTCCAAGCCGGCAGCCGGTGGCGGATCATCGTCTTCTGGCGCCCTCAACATCTACACCTGGGGTGAGTACGACGATCCGGCCGTGCTCAAGGACTTCACCTCGGCCAAGGGGCCCGCAATCACCTTGGACTCCTATGGTTCCAATCCGGAGATGATCGCCAAACTCAGTGCGGCCAAAGGCACCAGCGGCTATGACATCTGCGTCCCCACTCATTCGTCGATCCAGCAGATGGCAACCGGTGGATTGTTGACCGAACTCGATCACACCAAACTTCCGAATATGAAGAACCTCAACGCAAAGGTCGTGAACACCCCGTTCGACCCTGGCAACAAGTACAGCGTCTGCAAGGACTGGGGCTCGACGGGTTATGTCTACGACACGAGTGTCATCAAACGCAATCTGACGTCGTGGGCCGACTTCCTCGACGCCGCACAGAAGGAGGCTTCGGGCAGCATGTCGCTGCTCGAGGACCAGGGCGAGGTGGCCTTCACGTACTTCTACGCCAACGGAATCGACCCGAACACCACCGATCCCGCTCACATCGACGCCTACCGCTCGTTCATCCTCGGAAAGATCGCACCCCACGTCCAAGCGTTCGAATCGTCGACCAACAACTCGATTTCGTCGTCGGCACGCACGCTGATCCACTGCTGGAACGGCGATGCTCGCCTCGGCATCCTCGGCAACGCCGAGCCGGACCGGTACAAGTGGGTTTGGCCCAGCGAGGGTGCCAACCTGTGGCAGGACAACTGGGCCATCGTCAAAGGCGCCCCGCATGAGGACGCGGCCTACGAGTTCATCAACTACGTGCTGGATCCGACGGTCTCGCTCAAGGAACTCACCTACATCGGCTACAACACCGGTATCCACGGGATCGAGGAGGCCGCAACGAAAGCCGGCATCAAACGACCCGACATGGTGTTCATCAGCGACCAGATCATGTCGAAACTGATCTACAGCCAGATGACGTCGATGGACGGCAAGATCATCGCCATCTACGACGAGCTCAAGGCGGCGGCGGGCAAGTGACCGTTCTGCAGGAGCCATCGGTGCGCAGTCCCGACAGCGGCGACGGGCCACCCCGGCGGACGCGACCGCGGCTGCCGGGCGGCCTTGGCGCCCTGCCCATCAGCGTGTGGATGGTCCTGTTCTTCGTGCTGCCCTTCGCGCTCGTGGTCTGGTACAGCTTCGGTTACAAACCGGGTCTGTACACGACCCACGCCAACGACGTGCTGTCGTTCGACCGTTACGGCGAGGCGGCGTCACCGGCGTTCTTCGCGATCTTCCTGCGCACCTTGAAGATCGCCGCCCTGGGCACGGCGCTGTGTCTGGTGATCGCCTTCCCCATGGCCTACTGGATGGCCGTCAAGCTACCCGCCCGCTGGCGTGCAGTGGTACTGGCCCTGATCTTGATCCCGTACTGGACGAACTTCCTGGTCCGCACCATCGGTTGGCAGATCTCGCTGAGCCCAGCCGGATTCGTGTCCAAGCTGCTGCAGTGGTTGCACATCACCGACGGACCGCTGCATGTGCTGTACACCTCAGCGGCGGTCCAACTCGGCGTGGTGTACAACTATCTCCCACTGATGATCCTGCCCCTCTACGTGGCGCTGGAACGTCTCGATCCCAAACTGCTGGAAGCAAGTCGGGATCTCGGCGGCACCGCGTGGGATACGTTCCGCTGCATCACGGTTCCACTGGCCTCGCCCGGCGTGATGGCCGGACTGCTGCTGGTCTTCGTACCGTTGATGGGCGACTACATCACCCCCACGGTTCTCGGCGGCGCCAGCGGAAGCATGGTCGGGCAGATGGTCGCCGCCCAATTCCAGAGTGCGCAGAACTGGGCGCTCGGCTCCGCGATGGCCGTGCTGCTGATGCTCGCCATCTTCGGCACCAGCGCCGTGGTGGGCGGCGTCCTCAAGGCGGCCGGCCGTCTCACCACGGCCATCACCTCGTTGCGACTGCCCGCAAAGGAGTCATTGTGATGACCACCAGGCGCAGAATCCGGCGCGGTGACGCGGTCCTGCATATCTGGGGCGTCCTCGGCCTGCTGTTCTTGTTCTTCCCGATCGTGGTCATCGTCGTCTACTCGTTCAACTCCGGGCGGAACCTGCAGACCTTTGACGGCTTCAGCGTCGAACCCTACGTCGCGGCGCTGACCAACTCGGCGATCACGAATTCGATCACCGTCTCCTTGATCACCGCCGCCGGTACAGCCCTGGTGGCGACGATTCTCGGCACCTCCGCAGGAATCGCCTTGGCCCGCCGACCGCGATGGTGGTCGCCGGGATTGCTCGCCTTGCTGGGCCTGGTGATGGTGACCCCGGAGATCGTCAGCGCCATCTCGTTGCTGCCCTGGTTCGTCACCCTCGGCATCGACTGGGGCATCACCGGATTCAACATCGGTCAGGTGCGCTTGATCATCGCCAATTCGCTCTTCGCCAGCGCCGTCGTGACCTTCATCGTGCGGGCGCGGATGACGGGGATGAACGAAAGCCTGGAGGAGGCGGCGGCCGACCTCTACGCGACCCCGCTGCGTCGGTTCACCGATATCACCCTGCCGCTGATCCGTCCCGCCGTCCTCGCCGGTGCACTGCTGGCGTTCACCCTCAGCCTGGACAACACCGTCGTGTCCTCGTTCGTCTCGGTCGCCGGCTCCACACCGTGGCCGGTGTACATCTTCGCCTCGCTCAAGGCTGCGTTGCGGCCCGAAATCGCCGCGATGTCGACACTGATGCTGGTTCTCACCCTGATCGTCCTCGGCATCGCCGCGCTGATCCTGCGTCGCGACCCGACCGGAACAGGCGGCGGCGCAGCGGGTCTCACCAGCGCGATGGTGGGGCGCTGAGAGCGGATTGGCGGCTCGCCGCTCAGGCCGGATTGGCGGCTCGCCGCTCAGGCCGGATTGGCGGCTCGCCGCTCAGGCCGGATTGGCGGCTCGCCGCTCAGGCCGGATTGGCGGCTCGCCGCCGTGCATCGAGCACGTCAACCCCGTCCGTCCGCCACGCCTCGCGCATCGCGTCGGCGCCCTTGAGCCGGACCCAGGCCGCCTCCGTCGGGGTGATCGGCGTCGCCGCGAAGAACCGCACCGGCGACATCGGCTCCGGCAGGTCCAGGTCATCGATGGCACTGGAGCCCAACAGGAATGCGGTGAAGGGTGCGCCGTCGAACAGCGGGGCTCCCAAATCCACCAACGCGTCACCGTCGAGGATCAGGCCCTCGACGGCGGGTGCGGCGGCCAGCACCGCCACCGACTTGGCCAACCCGGTCGGCGTCGGCGCCCGCAGCGAGACCACCACCTCGGCCCGCGGCCCGAGCTGGGAATCGGCCATGAACTCCGTGGGGTCGATCATCGCATGACGCGAACACCCAACTGAAACAAAGTGATTCACCCGCTCGGCATCCGGACCGAAGCGCAGCACGTCGATCCGGTCGGTGCCCAAGAAGGTGATGCTGGCCTCGCCGGGTTCGCCGGGTACCCCGGCCGCCGTGAAATGTGCGCTCAGATGGGCGCGGACACCGGCGAGAACGTCTGTCACTCCGCTGCGATCGACAGGTTGGCGCCGGTGGCCGCGTCGAAGATCACCAGCTTGGAGGTGTCCAGGGCCAGTTCCGCCTTCTGCCCGGTTCTCACCTCCGACGCAGCAGACACCCGTGCCACGAATTCGTTCACCCCGGCCCCGGAGTCGGCGGCCAGCTGAGCCAACTGCGCCGACTGTGCCCCTTCACCCTCGGTGCGGAAGTGCAGGTACTTCTCGGCGCCCAGCGACTCGACCAAGTCCACCGTCACCTCGAACACGTGGGCCCGGATCCTGGCGTAGGAATCGATCTGGGCGGCGTCGTCGAAGTGCTCAGGACGCACACCCACGATGAGGTTCGCACCCTGGTGTCGGGCAAGCCCGGCATGCGTCACCGGGCCTTCGACGGGCAGCGTGATCTCGCCGAACGGCAACCGCAAACCGACATCGGTGAGAGTGGCCGGAAAGAAATTCATCGCCGGCGAGCCGATGAATCCGGCCACGAACAGGTTCACCGGGCGGTTGTACAGCTCCTCGGGGGTACCGATCTGCTGAACCACGCCGGCCAGCATCACGACCACCCGGTCGCCGAGCGTCATCGCCTCGGTCTGGTCATGGGTGACGTAGACGGTGGTGGTCCCGAGACGGCTTTGCAGCCGGGCGATCTCGGTACGCATCTGCACGCGCAATTTCGCGTCGAGATTGGACAGCGGCTCGTCCATCAGAAACGCTTTGGGACTGCGTACGATAGCCCGGCCCATGGCCACGCGTTGCCGTTGACCGCCCGACAGCTGCGCCGGCCTGCGGTCCAGGAGTTCGGTAAGGTCAAGGATTTTCGCTGTCTCCTCGACCTTTGTCGCGATCTCGGCCTTCGACAGCTTGGCCAGGGTGAGCGGAAATGCGATGTTCTGCCGCACCGTCATATGCGGATAGAGCGCATACGACTGGAACACCATGGCGATATCGCGGTCCTTGGGCTGCTTCTCGTTGACCCGTTCACCACCGATGCGCAGCTCGCCGGAGGTGATCTCCTCCAAGCCCGCGATCATGTTGAGAGTGGTGGACTTTCCACACCCCGACGGACCCACCAGGATGATGAACTCGCCGTCGTTGATGGTCAACGAAAAGTCCTGCACTGCCGTCGCACCGCCGGCGTAACTCTTGGTGACGTGGTCCAGAACGATCTCGGCCATGAGCTACCCCTTCACCGCGCCGGAGGTCAACCCGGCCACGATCCGTCGCTGGAAAATCAGAACAAAGATGATGATGGGCACCGTGATGACCATCGCGCCGGCGGCGATGGACCCGGTCGGTTCCTCGAACTGCGAACTGCCGGTGAAGTTCGCGATCGCCACGGGCGCCGTGATGGCGCGCTGGGTAGCCGTCAACGACAATGCCAACAGCAGATCGTTCCAGGCGAAGATGAACACCAGGATGCCCGCGGTGACGATGCCCGGCGCGGCCAGCGGGGCGATCACCTTGCGGAACGCCTGGCCCGGCGTGGCGCCGTCCATTTTCGCAGCCTTCTCCAGATCCCATGGGATCTCTTTGAAGAACGCGCTCATGGTGTAGATCGCCAGCGGCAGCGCGAAGGTGATGTACGGAATGATCAGACCGGGCCAGGTATCGAACAGGCCGATCCGGCGTTCGATGTTGAAGATCGGGGTCACCAGCGAGATCTGCGGGAACATCGCGATCAACAGCGCGACGCCGACGAGCAGCTTCTTACCCGGAAACGCAAGGCGCGCAATTGCATAGGCGGCCATCCCGCCGATGGTCACCGCGATCACGGTGGTGATCAGCCCGATGCCGATCGAGTTGATCAGCGCCGAGGAGAAGATGTTTCCGGAGAAGATGGCCTTGTAGTTGTCGAAGGTGATCTGCGACGGAATGAACTTCCCGTCCTTGACCGTTGAGGTGGGCTTCAGCGACAGCGACAGGATCCACAGCACCGGGATCAGCGCGTAGAACACCACCAGGATGTTGACCACGGCCCAGCCGGAGGCGCGGCCGGGGCTGACCCGCTCGCTCATCGGTTTCCTCGGCTCTTCGCGCAAGCGCTCATCGCGTCCCCTCCTCGTCAGCGCCCGGCGCAGAAGCTCCGAAGATCTTGATATAGATGAACGCGATCACCGCCACGCACAGGAACACCAGCACGCTGATCGCCGAACCGAGCCCGAGGTTGAACGCCTTGAACAGGTTGTCGTAACCCAGGATCGACACCGACCCGGTGTCGTTGGCACCGCCGGTCAGCACGTAGATGTTGTCGAAGATCCGGAACGCATCCAGGGTGCGGAACAGCAAGGCCACCAAGATCGCCGGTTTGATCATCGGCAGGATCACCCGGAACAACCGCTGCCATGCGCCGGCCCCGTCGACCTGGGCGGCGTTGAGCAGATCCTGCGGCACCAGGGCCAAGCCGGCCAACAACAGCAGCGCCATGAACGGCGTCGTCTTCCACACCTCGGCCAACACCACCACGGCCAGCGACGGAATCTGTTCGGTGAGCGGGGCGGTACCGGTGGGCAGCAGATTGGCCAGATAACCCGTGCCCGGGGTCCACGCGTAGTACCAGCTGTATGACGCGGCGACAGTCACGATGCCGTACGGCACCAGGATCGCGGTGCGCACCACGCCCTTGCCGAAGATCGTCCGGTGCATCACCAGGGCCAGCGCCATGCCGAGGACGAACTCGATGGCCACCGAAACCACGGTGATGGCCAGCGTGATGACGAAAGCCGTCCACCAGTAGCGGTCGGTGAGGATGGTGACGTAGTTGTCGATGCCGACGAACTTCGTGTCGTCGGGCGCAGCAAGGTTGTAGCGCTGCAGGCTCAGCCACACCGCGTAGGCGATCGGGTAGGCCGTGACGGCCAGCATGAGCACCACCGCCGGGCTGATCAGCCAGTAGGCCAGCCGCCGCTGGGAGGTGCGGTCGTCGACGTCCGCCGCGTTAGTCATCAGCGATCCGCTCCGCTTCTCGCTGGAGTCACGGGATGAGCCCCTTCCCGTCGATCGCCTGCTGCACCTGGCGGGTCAACTCGTCGGCGGTCCGTTCCGGGTCGATCGCGTTGATCGGGGCCAGCGTGGCCGAGATCCGCGTCGACACCGACTGGTACACCGGTGTGGCGGGCCGGACGGCCGCGTTGGTCAGCTGCTGGCGGATGATCTCGTACTGCGGGTACTTGGCCTGGAACTGCGGATCGTCGTACAAGGAGGCACGCACCGCGGGTAGCCCGCCCTCGACCGAGGTGTAGCGCTGGTTGTCCACACTGCGCAGGCACCGGATGGCTTCGAAGGCCTCGGCCTTGTGCTGCGTATTGCGCCCGACGGCGAGATTGAGCCCGCCAAGCGTGACTCGCGCCTGCTCACCGGGAATCACGGCCGGGTACGGGGCGAAGCCGAACACCTTCTTGCTGGCGTTGTACGCGACGTCGAACTGCTCATCTGTCGGCGAGAATGTGCCGACGTCGTTGATGGCACCCTTGAGCGCCGGATCTTCGTTAAGAGGCAGGAAGCTCACCCCACCCTTGGTGGCGTTCTCCAGCATGGACGGCAGCACGAACGGCCAGTTGACTTCCAGCGCGGCTTTGCCCTGCTCCAGGGCCAGCCGCGCGGTGCCCTCATCTGTCTGGGTGATCGACGGATCAGCCCCGGGCGCGGTGGCAACCGATTTGATGATGGACAGCGCCTTCACCGTCGCGGCCCGGCGCTCGGGGGTGTCGGTGAGCGTGACGGTCTTGCCGTCATCGGAGAGCACTTGCCCTCCTGCGCTCTGCAGCAAGGTGTTGAACCACACGACCAGGCCCTCGTATTGCTTGGCCTGCACCGCGATCCAGCTGGGGCCGCCCTCGTTGTGCAGCCGGGTGGCCTCGGCCACCATGCCGTCCCAGGTTGGCGGCGGTCCGCTCATCAAATCGGCTCGGTACCAAAGCAGTTGGGTGTTGGTGGTGATCGGTGCGGCATAAAGCTTGTCCTGCCAGCGGGCGGTGGCCAGCGGTCCCGGCAGGGTGTTCGAGGTCGCGTCTGCCTCAGCCTGGCCGGCCGGGTCGTCGGATAACGGCAACGCCCAGCCGGCTTCCGCGAACTCGGCGGTCCACACCACATCGAGCGCCATCACGTCGAGCGACTTGTCGTTACCGGTGAGTCGGCGGGCCAGCTGCAAACGTTGGTCGTCGGCGCCTTTGGGCAACGAGACCTGCTTGATGGTGAACCGGCCGCCGAGTTGCTCGTTGCACCGTTTGGCGACCGCGGAGAATGTCGCCATCTCGTTTGCGGGCGTGTAGTAGTTGATGACGATCCCGTCATCCTTGGCGCCACAGGCCGAGACCACCGACGCAGCCGTGAGCGCGGCCAATACGGCAGCGCAGAGCCGTCGTGTACGCACTTCGGCCTCCCGTCGGGATCCGGGCGGGAACCTCCCGCGGGCAAACCGTAGAGCTATTCAGACGTGATATGCAACCGTATCCTCGGCGGGTCGCCCACTCAGATCGTCAAGCGCGCCAGCAGATCCCGGCCCTGCTCGGCACTGGTGGGCTCGCACAGTACGTCGTAGCGACCGGCCACCAACTGCGTTGTCGAACTGAAAGCCCTTGTGCCCCTGGCAATTGCATACGGGATGGCGGAGGTGATCAGGCCGAAGAACACGCCCGCGATGAGGCCGGTGACCAGTGAACCCCACGGACTGGGACTGAAGAAGCCGAGAATCAAACCGATGAACAGGCCCAACCACGCGCCGGACAGCACACCGCCGCCGAGCACCTTGGGCCAGGTGAGCCGACCGGTGACGCGCTCGACCTGCATCAGGTCGACACCGACGATCGTGACCTGCTCGACCGGAAATTGTTGATCGGAGAGGTAATCCACCGCGCGCTGCGCCTCGGCATACGTCGGGTAGGAGCCGATGGGCCAGCCTTTGGGCGGGGTGGGCAGCGGCGCGGGTCCGCGGCCGCCGGGAGTGGCGCCCGGTCGCTGGCCGGGCTGTAAGGGACCGCTCATTCTGAGTTCTCCTTCATGCGCATGGTGATGCCGCCTCCCAACCTATCGGTATTCACCCGCGCGTACCGACGCCCGGCGTCTCAGGAGGCGCGCAGCTCATCCATACCGCGAGGACCAGCGCATACGCTACGTTTAGCTGCATGAGCGAACCGGGCCAGGACTCAGGCGCGACATCGTCGGGACCATCCGAGACGGGGGCGTCTGAGACAGGACCATCGGAATCGGGTTCGGCCTCCGAGCCGCAATCGGGCGCCTACGAGGCACCGCCGATAGAGCAGGCCTTCGAACCGCCGCAGCCACCACAGGCCCACGACTATCCCGGATACGGCCAACCGCCCGGCTACGCGGGACCGGCGGGCTACCCGCAACCGGACTACGGCCAGCCGGGGCCGCCGCCGAGCTATCCCCAACCCGGCTACCCGCCGCAGGACTTCCCACCGAGCGGTTACCCGCCGGCCGGGTATCCGCCGCCTGGTGGTTACCCGCCTCCGGCCCCCAATGTCGGCGGCTACCCGCCTCCGCCGAACTTCGGGGCGCCCGGCTACCCCGGCCCCCAGTACGGTGCACCGACTCCGCCTTATGGCGCGCCGCCGGGTTACCCGCCGGCGGGCTACGGCACCCCCTACGGCGGCGCTCCGTCGTCGACCAACCCGCTCGCCATCGCCTCACTGGTCGCCTCGGCGATCGGCGTGCTGTGCGGTGTCGGTTCGATCATCGGGATCGTGCTCGGCATCGTCGCGCTGAACCAGATCAAGCGGGACAACCAGGGTGGGCATGGGCTGGCGATCGCCGGCATTGCCGTCGGCGCGGTGTCACTGGTGCTCAGCATGGTGCTGGCAATCACCATGTTCTCGCCGAACACATGACCGAGAACAGCCCGTACAGCCCGCAGACACCGCCGCCCGACCCGTTCGCCCCGGTCGACTATCCGACCGACCCCAGGTTGCCGCCGCCGGTCTACCCTCCGCCGTACCGACTCGAGCCCTATCTCGGCGCACCCGGGTATCCGCCCGTCGGCTACCCCTATCCCGGGTACGACCCCTACCGGCAGAAGCCGTCCGGCACCAACGGAAAGGCGATCGCCGCGCTGATCACCGCCATCGGCGGGCTGATGTTCTGCGGTCTGCCGTCGGTGGTCGGGCTGATCCTCGGGGTGATCGCCATGCGCGAAACCCGCCGCACCGGCCAGGACGGATTCGGCCTGGCGCTGGCCGGCACCATCATCGGCGGCCTGGCCATGGCCGGGCTGGTGCTTTACCTGTTGTTGTTCGTCGGCATCATCGCCAGCGGCTGGTCTTCCGCGCCGTAGGCGCGCGTCGATGGGGTGCCGTAGCAACGCGTCGATGAGGCGCCGTAGGCGCGCGTCGACCTAACAACCCCCGGCCCTCACACCTGCGGGGGCTGGAACGGACCCGTCGTCCGCGTCATCCCCGCGGCCCGGCCCTTGCCGGCGATCACCAGCGCCATCTTGCGGCTGGCCTCGTCGATCATCTCGTCACCGAGCATCACCGCGCCGCGCGCCCCGCCGGCCCGCGACGTGTGCCATTCGTAAGCCTCCAGGATCAGCTCGGCGTGGTCGTAGTCGTCCTGCCGGGGGCTGAACACCTCGTTACCCGCGGCGATCTGATCGGGATGCAATACCCATTTGCCGTCGTATCCGAGTGCGGCGACGCGGCCCGCAATCCGCCGGAATGCGTCCGTGTCCCGCACCTTCAGATACGGACCGTCGATGGCGTTGATCCCGTGCGTGCGGGCGGCCACCAGAATCGTCATCAGGACATGGTGATGAGCGTCGCCGACGTCGTAGCCCTCGGGCTGTTCCCCCACCACGAGCGTGCGCATGTTGAGGCTGGCCATCATGTCCGCCGGCCCGAGGACGAGCGCCTGCACCCGGGGTGCGGCAGCAATCTCGCTCACATGGGTCAGGCCGGCGGCGTTTTCGATCTGCGCCTCGATGCCGATGCGGCCCACCGGAAGTCCATGGGTCAGTTCCAGCTGGGTCAGCAGCAGATCCAGTGCCCGCACATGGGTGGCGTCGGTCACCTTGGGCAGCACCACGACGTCCAGGTGAGCGCCCGCGGAGCCCACCACCTCGATGATGTCGGCGTGGGTCCACGGCGTGGTCCAGTCGTTGACCCGCACACCGCGCAACTGCCCGGCCCAGCCGGGTTCGGCCAGCGCCGCGGCGACCCTGGTGCGGGCGGCCGCCTTGGCCTCGGGCGCGACCGCGTCCTCGAGGTCGAGGAACACCTGGTCGGCAGCCAGTGTCTTGGCCTTCTGAATCATCTTGTCGCTACTGCCCGGAACCGAGAGGCACGTTCGGCGGGGGCGATACAGGTTGTCCACACCGTCACTCTCTACGCTTGCGGTCATGGCGGCGGTCAACCGGGTCTATGCGGCCCGACTTGCGGGGATGGTGGTGCTCGGCCCGGACGGCGAGTCCATCGGCCGTGTGCGCGATGTGGTGGTGAGCATCAGCGTTGTCCGTCAACAACCCCGTGTTCTCGGCCTCGTCGTCGAATTGCTCACGCGCAGAAGGATTTTCGTTCCGATCCTGAGGGTCACCGCGATCGAGCCGAACGCCGTGACCCTGAGCACGGGGAATGTGTCCGTTCGCCGGTTCTCCCAGCGCCCCGGAGAGGTACTGGTACTGGGCCAAGTTCTGGACACCCGGGTGCGCGTGCACGACCCGGAACTCGAAATGCTCAGCGGCACCGACGTCGTCGTCGTCGACCTCGGGATCGAACAGGTGCGCTCGCGGGACTGGGTGGTGACGAAGGTCGCGGTCCGCAACCACCGACGGCTCGGCCGCCGCACCACCATGCACATCGTCGACTGGCAGGACGTCAGCGGCCTGACCCCGTCGGCGTTGAACCTGCCCGGCCAGGGGGTGGCGCAGCTGCTCGCGCAGTTCGAGGGCCAGCGTCCCATCGAGGTCGCCGACGCCATCCGCGAACTGCCGGCCAAGCGTCGCTACGAGGTGATCGCCGCCCTCGGCGATGAGCGCCTCGCCGACATCCTGCAGGAGTTGCCCGAGAGTGAACAGGCCGAGCTGCTCGAACAGCTCGACACCGAACGCGCTGCCGACGTGCTCGAGGAGATGGACCCCGACGACGCGGCCGACCTGCTCGGTGAGCTGGATGCCAAGCGCGCCGAGATCCTGTTGGCGCGGATGGACCCGGAGGACTCCGAGCCGGTGCGCCGCCTGCTCCAGCATTCCCCCGACACCGCGGGTGGCCTGATGACCTCGGACCCGGTGGTGCTGGCCCCCGACACCACCGTGGCCGAGGCACTGGCCAGAATCCGCGATCCCGACCTGACGCCGGCGCTGGCCTCCCTGGCATTCGTCGTGCGGCCGCCGACGGCCACGCCGACCGGCCGTTACCTGGGTTGCGTCCACCTGCAGCGGTTGCTGCGGGAACCGCCGGCCTCGCTGGTCAGCGGCATCGTCGACAAGAACCTGCCCAGCCTGACGCCGGAATCGTCGTTGGCCGCGGTAACGCGGTACTTCGCCGCCTACAACCTGGTGTGCGGGCCGGTGGTCGACGAAGAGAGCCACCTGCTGGGGGCGGTGTCGGTGGACGACGTGCTCGATCACCTGTTGCCGCACGACTGGCGGGTCAGCGCAGATGAGCCCGAGTTGGGGGCCACCCCATGAGTGACCGCATCGACACCCCGCAGGTGTCGCGGTGGCGGCTGGCGCCGCGTATCGATATCGAGGCCGTCGGGCAGTACAGCGAGTCGCTGGCCCGGTTCCTGGGTACCGGCCGCTACCTGGCGATCCAGACGGTGTTCGTCGTCGTGTGGATCTGCCTGAACCTGTTCGCCGTCGGGTTGCAGTGGGATCCGTATCCGTTCATCCTGCTGAACTTGGCCTTCTCCACCCAGGCCGCGTACGCCGCGCCGCTGATCCTGCTGGCCCAGAACCGGCAGGAGAACCGGGACCGGGTGGCGCTCGAAGAGGACCGCAGGCGCGCCGAACAGACCAAGGCCGATACCGAGTTCCTGGCCCGGGAGCTGGCCGCGCTGCGGTTGGCGGTCGGTGAGGTGGCCACCAGGGACTACCTGCGGCACGAACTGGAGGATCTGCGCGACATGCTCGTCGAGTTGGTCCCGCCGAAAGGCAAGAAGAAGAGCAAACACGTCCCGGCGGTAGATGAGGCAGAGAACACCCCGGCCGACGCGAACATTTCGGACGGTAATAGCTGACCATTGCCGCACCACAGCGATCATCGAATGGGTATGGTGACTTGGTTCACAACCAAGTCGGGCACCGCATAACTAGGACGGTTGAGTGGTCAAAGGGGGAGGCGCCGCCCTCGCCGCAGTGCGGCGCCTGGCAGGCCGAGCCGTCAGCAAGCCCGTATTCGGTATCGCGGTGCTCACACCGGTCGTCCTCGCTGTCAGCGTGGGTGCCTCGGCACCGTCCATCAAGCCGGTGCGCGACACGACGGTCACCACGTTGGCCGCCGTCGGACCCGTGGCACCCGACGATTCCGGGCCCTCGATCGTCGCGGCGTTCAAGATGCCGCGCCCGTTCCATGTCGCGGGCGGGGCGCTGTCGTCTCCTTCACCGTCGGTTTTGATCAATGCGCCTGGCGGCCTTCGGATTCCGAGCATCGCCCTGAATGCCTACCGCAACGCCGAACGAATGATGGCGGCCGCGCAGCCGGGCTGCGGGATGAGTTGGAACATCCTGGCCGGCATCGGACGGATCGAGTCCATGCACGCCAACGGCGGTTCGACCGACGCCGACGGCACCGCGGTTCGCCCGATCTACGGTCCTGCGCTGGACGGCACGTTACCCGGCAACGAGGTCATCGTGCAGAGCCGCAGCAACGACCGCATCACCTATGCCCGCGCCATGGGCCCGATGCAGTTCCTGCCGGGCACCTGGTCGCGCTATGCGGCCGACGGCAACGGTGACGGTAAAGCCGATGTGCAGAACGTGTTCGACGCGACCCTGGCCGCGGCCCGCTACCTGTGCAGCGGTGGTTTGAACATGCGCGACCCCAACCAGGTGATGACGGCGATCCTGCGCTACAACAACTCGGTCGCCTACGCCCAGAATGTGCTCGGCTGGGCGCGGGCCTATGCCACCGGTGTGGTGCCGGTGAACCTGCCGCCCATCACCGGTCCGGTCCCGCCGCTGGGCGATGCGCACCTCGACGCCAACCCGGAGGGCATCGGGCCGGGGCTGCCGCTCAATGCCATCAGCCTGCCGGCCGGTGACCCGCTGGCGCTCACCCCGATCTTCGATGTGGGCCGCACCGACGTCGCCAGCCAGCTGCCCACCGCACCGGGCCCCGGCGCCGTGGCACCGCAGCAGAACTGCGCGGTGTTCTGCATCGGCCAGAACGTCCCGGCACCGGAACCGGCCGCTCCCCCGGCCCCCTTCAACCCGTTCGCACCGCCCCCGGAGGCGGTGCCCGCACCAGTGCCGGCGGCACCACCGGCGCCCATCGTGCCGATCGCGCCCCCACCGGTGCCCAATGTGGCGGCTCAGCCGCCGGTCTTCAACCCGTTCGCGCCGCCTCCGCCACCCGCGCCTGCACCTGCGCCTGCGCCGGTCCCGTTGGGCCCCGCGCCCGGCCCCGCGGCCTGAGCGTCCAAACCGGCCCCGCGGCCTGAGCGTCCAAACCGGCCCCGCGGCCTGACCCGTGCCGGGGTTCGCCGGCTCGCGGCCTAGACTCGCAGCTGATGTCTGCGAACAATGACCTGGCCGCGGCGGTCCGCTCCGCGTTGAGCAAGGTGATCGACCCCGAACTGCGCCGTCCGATCACCGAGGTCGGCATGGTCAAGAACGTCACCATCGACGATGACTCCGGTGTGCATGTCGAGGTGTACCTGACCACCTCGGCCTGCCCGAAGAAGAACGAGATCGTCGACCGGGTGACCGCGGCGGTGACCGATGTGCCGGGCACCGGCGCGGTCAAGGTCAGCCTCGACGTCATGAACGACGAGCAGCGCGCCGAGTTGCGCAAGCTGCTGCGCGGCGACTCCCGCGAACCCGTCATCCCCTTCGCCCAGCCCAATTCGCTGACCAGGGTCTACGCGGTGGCCTCCGGTAAGGGCGGGGTCGGCAAGTCCAGCGTCACGGTGAACCTGGCCGCCGCGCTGGCCGCCCGCGGTCTGTCGGTGGGGCTGCTGGACGCCGATATCTACGGCCATTCGGTGCCCCGCATGATGGGCGTGACCGACCGGCCCACCCAAGTGGATTCGATGATCCTGCCGCCGATCGCGCACGAGGTGAAGGTCATCTCGATCGCGATGTTCACGCAGGGCAACACCCCGGTGGTGTGGCGTGGGCCGATGCTGCACCGCGCCCTGCAGCAGTTCCTCGCCGACGTGTACTGGGGCGACCTGGACGTACTGCTGCTGGACCTGCCGCCGGGCACCGGCGATATCGCGATCTCGGTGTCACAGCTGATCCCGGGTGCGGAGATTCTGGTCGTGACCACCCCGCAGTCGGCGGCCGCCGAGGTCGCCGAACGGGCCGGGGCGATTGCCCTGCAGACCCGACAGCGCATTGTGGGCGTGGTGGAGAACATGGCCGGCCTGACCCTGCCCGACGGAACCACGATGCAGATCTTCGGCGAGGGTGGTGGCCGTCAGGTCGCCGAATCGCTGACCCGTTCGGTGGGTGCCGACGTGCCGCTGCTGGGCCAGGTCCCGCTGGACCCGGCGCTGGTGGCCGCCGGGGACACCGGGGTGCCCCTGGTGCTTTCGGCCCCGGACTCGGTGGCGGCCAAGGAACTGCGCAAGATCGCCGACGCACTCGGGGCCCGCAAACGCGGGCTGGCCGGGATGTCGCTGGGGCTGGACCCCGCGGGCCGCTAGGTCGCGTCGCTGTCGAACTTGGTGACACCCGGCTCAGCGGCCGGGGGTTCCTCGACCGGCTTGGGCGGGTTCGGCGACACCGGCTTGGTGGGCGCATCGAAATTGCCCGTCAGGAACGAGTCATCACCGTCGAGCAGGTGTTTGGTGAGCGCCGCGCGCGGGGTCATACCGCGCAGCTTCTGCAGCTCGGACAGCGGCTCGCGCAGATCGTCGAACTCCGGCCCGAGATCCTGCCGAAGCTGACTCGTCGCCCCGCTCAGGTACTCGCGGGCCTGGCGCAGCGTGCCCGCTGTCCACCGGATGGCACCGGGCAGCCGCTCGGGACCCAGGATCACCAAACCGGCGATCACCAGGATGAGCATCTCGCCCCAGCCGACGTTCGCGAACACGGGGTTACGTCGGGTTGTCGCCGGTGGGGGTGACCATCAGCGTCACGTGTCGGCCGTCGCGGACCACCTCGATCGGCGCTTCCTGCCCGATCTTGAGCTGGCGCACCGCGACGACGAACTCGTCGGCGTCGGCGACATTACGGCCACCGACCTTGACCACCACGTCGTTCTCCAGGATGCCGGCCTTCTCGGCGGGCCCCCCGGCCTTGACGTTGGCCACCTGCGCACCCTTGGCGACGTCATTGCTCACCGAACGGGCGCTCAGACCCAGCGTCGGATGCGAGATCTTGCCGTTCTCGATGAGCGCCGCGACGGTGGCCTTGACCTCGTTGACGGGGATGGCGAAACCCAGGCCGCTGGCGCTGTCGGACAACGACTTGCCGGCCGTGTTGATGCCGATCACCTCGGAGTTCATGTTGATCAGCGGGCCGCCGGAGTTGCCGTGGTTGATCGATGCGTCGGTCTGCACGCCGTCGATGACGGTGTCGGTGTCCGACCCCTCGCCCGAGAGCGGGACCGGCCGGTGCAGGGCGCTGATGATGCCCTGGGTGACGGTGCTGCGCAGACCCAGCGGAGCACCGGCGGCGATCACCTCTTCGCCGACGGTGAGCTTGTCCGAGTCACCCATCCGCGCAACGGTCAGGTTGTCGACGTTGTCGACCTTCAGCACGGCCAAGTCGGTTTTGGGATCGCGACCGACGAGGTTGGCCGGCACCTCCTTGCCGTCATTGAAGACGACGGAGATCTTGAACTTGCTCGGGTTGGTCGCCGCCTCGGAGATCACATGGTTGTTGGTGACGATGTAGCCACGCCCGTCGACCACCACGCCGGAGCCCTGCGAGCCCTCCTGGTCGCTGACCGCCTCGATGGTGACCACCGAATCAGCCACGGCAGCGGCGACCTTCGCGAATCGCCCGGGCGGGCTCTGCGGGTTGTCGCTGGTCTCCAAGGTCACCTTGGATGTGGTGAACGCCTCGACCACTTCGGCGGTCCTGCGGCCCACCCAGCCACCGGCGAATCCGATGACCAGCGCGACGATGGCCAGGGTGGCAAGCGCCACGAAGGACACCCGGCCGCCGAACAGCACATCGCGCACCCCCAGCTTGCCCTGCGGGCCCGTGACGACGGTGGGCGCGACGGGCGTCACCGCGGGCGCGCCGAGGGCAGCTCCCGCCGCCGGATCGCGCCAGGGGTCGGCGGCCGGGTCGGGGCCGTCGTCATCACGTTCGGCGTCCAGCGCGCCGGCGTCGGCGGGGTGGCGTTGCAGTGAGTCGACGCCGGGATGGGGGCGCCCGAACGCCTCGGCCAGCACCGGGTCCGGCGCCTGGTCCTTAGGGGTGTACTCGCCCTGGTCCTGGTATTTGTCCGCGGCCAGAAAGGAGCCGTCGAAACCGGCGGGCCGGCCGAAGGCGCGTTGCGCCGCCGGATCCACCGGGGGCCGCGAGACCGGGCGTGGCGCCAGCCGGGGCCGGTCGCCGGAGGGGTCCTGATTGGTCACCCGTGCATCACTTTCCACTCCGGCGCGCCCGAGGGGCGCGCACAGCTGTCTGTCTCATTATCTACTGGCGATCTACCGACGCTTGCGTCGCGGCCGCACCGATTCCTCAGCGAGCTCCCCGACCCTTTCGTCGACCGTCGCCTCTTTCGGATTTTCGTCCGGGATCTGCGACAACAGGCCGAGGAGTGAGGTCGGGATCGAGATCGGGCAGGAGTCCCGCAAGGCGGAGCGGGCCTGGCGCTGGGCATCCACCTCGGCGGCGCACGTCGGGCACAGCGACAGATGATGACCGGCCCGCAGGTGCGCCGTCATCCGCAGCTCACCGTCGACGAACGCGGCAATGGCCTCGGTGGAGAGATGTTCGGTGGAGCGGAACTGACGCGGGCCCACCGGCTCGCTGCTCTGCGACGCGAACTGAGTGGGCAACCAGGAGAAGGCGCGCCGGAAAACATCCCCGGGGTCGACCATCACCCGACTCCTCTCTGGCCACAACCGCTCGCCCACACTCTGCTCTTTTGAATGTAGCGCGGGAAGCTGTGCCCCACACCTACGACGCTCAGGCGGACGTCGGCAGGGTATCGGAGTGCTTGGCCAGATGTTCGCGCAGCGCCTGGCGGCCGCGGTGGATACGGCTGCGCACAGTGCCGAGCTTGACGCCCAGCGTGGCACCGATCTCCTCGTAGGACAGACCCTCGATATCGCACAGGACGACGGCCGCGCGGAACTCCGGCGGCAGCGAGTCCAGGGCGGCCTGCAGGTCCGGGCCAAGGCGCGAATCGTGGAAGATCTGCTCGGGGTTCGGGTCTTCGGCCGGCACGCGGTCGTAATCCTCGGGCAGGGCTTCCATGCGGATGCGGGCGCGCCGACGAACCATGTCCAGAAACAGGTTCGTGGTGATGCGGTGCAACCAGCCCTCGAAGGTGCCGGCCTGGTAGTTGTGCACCGAGCGGAACACCCTGATGAAGGTTTCCTGGGTCAGGTCCTCGGCATCCTGCTGATTACCCGACAGGCGGTAGGCCAGCCGATAGACGCGGTCGGCGTGCTGACGGACGAGCTCATCCCACGACGGCATGGCGGCCTTGTCACCGGTCGCGTCGAATACCGCCGTGCCGGTCAGCTCGTCCGAGGGCTCCACCCAGTCGCCGTCCGTGTACTGCTCCAGGTGCGGCATCGAGACCGGTGTGGCCAGGCGCGTGGTGGTGTTCGTCGGATCCTCCGTATCGATGTGGCAGCCGTCGGTGTCCGGCAACTGCTCGGTGCCTGTGGAAACGCGACCGTCGAAATCGCTATTCCCCGAGTGCCAGCTTCCGCCGATGTTCATGCCAGTACCGTCGCCGATGGCGATAAGGCAGACATAGAAGAAAACTGAACTATTCCTGAGAAAGCGTGTTACCCCGGAAGCGACCAGCCAAAACCAGCCGAAATCACATGTGATCCCGATTTCACGAGCGGGCGTGTCGGCGCGCAAGCCGGTCGCCCTTCGCTCTACGCTGCGGGCATGACCAGCACCGACGACGCCGCCCAGCGTGCCATGGCGATCGTCTCCCACGCCGAAGGCTCGATCACTGAGGACGACGTCACCGCGGCGGCCCGGGAACGCGCCGTCGACAGCGGCGCCGGTGCCGTCACCCCGGCCGTGGGGGCGCTGCTGAGCGTGTTGGCCCGGCTGACCGGGGCAAAGGCCGTGGTCGAGGTGGGCACCGGGGCGGGCGTCAGTGGCCTGTGGTTGCTCGCCGGGATGCGCGAGGACGGCGTGCTGACGACGATCGACATCGAGCCTGAGTACCAGCGGCTGGCCAAGCAGGCCTTCGTGGAGGCCGGCGTGGGGCCGTCGCGGACCCGGTTGATCGCCGGCCGCGCCCAGGAGGTGTTGACCCGATTGGCCGATGAGTCCTACGACCTGGTGTTCATCGATGCGGCGCCGACCGATCAGCCGGCCTACGTGGCCGAGGCCGTGCGGTTGCTGCGGCCCGGCGGCGCGGTCGTGGTGCACCGCGCCGCGCTCGGCGGCCGCGCCGGGGATGCGTCGGCTAGCGATCCCGAGGTGAGTGCCGTGCGCGAAGCCGCCCGGCTGATCGCCGAGGACGAACGGTTCACCCCGGTGCTGGTGCCGTTGGGTGACGGGCTGCTGGCCGCCGCCCGCGACTGAGGTTTCCACCCGCGAGCAGACGCATAGGGCCCTATCTCGGGGGTTTTCCGGGGCCGTTGGCGTCTGGTCGTCGCGTTATCCACAGGCCTCGGCCGTCGGCGCTACCCGCTGTCGCTGACTCGCGGCGACGATCCGGGTATGGATTGGCGTTACGTTTTCGCGGACACCGAGGTGGTCGGCACCCGCGAGTTGCTCGCAGCCATGACCCGCAAACAGTTGCGCGGCCGCGTCGAACGCGGAGAACTCATCCGCGTCCAACGCGGCGTGTACGCGATCAGGCCACCGGACGCGATCACCCGACTCGAAGCGCTCGACCTGCGGACGGGCCTGCACATCGTGGCGTGCCTGAACACGGCGGCCGACCTCTATGGCTTCAACACTGAACCCGACACCCGGCTGCACATCCTCGACCCGGGCCGACGGCTTCGACCGACTGCGGATGTGATGGTGCATCAGCGGCTCGGTGCACCACTGCGCAAGGTCGGCCATCGACTGGCGACGACGCCGACCTGGACGGCGGTCGAGTTGGCGCGTTCGGTGCGACGATCGCGCGCGCTGGCCGTGCTCGACGCGGCGTTGCGCACCCGGTCCACGACTGTCGCCGAGCTCTTACACGTCGTCGGCGAGCAGAAAGGTCGCCGCGGGATCGTCCACGTCCGCGACGTTCTGCAGTACGCGGACGCCAGGGCGGAGTCCCCGATGGAGAGCGAGACTCGGCTGGTCTTCATCGATGGCGGACTCCCGATACCCGAGTTGCAGTACGAGATCGTCGACCTCCAGGGTCGCCTGTGGCGCGCCGACTTTGCGTGGCCGAAGGCCAAGCTGGTCGCTGAGTACGAGAGCATGGAATGGCATGCGACACCCCAAGCGTTGCGCCACGACCGGATGAAAGTGGCCCGACTGCAGGAGTGTGGATGGACCACCGTCCCGCTGGTCGTCGACGACGTCCGTCGCCACCCCGCCGAGTTGGTGGCGCGCATATCCGGTCACCTCCTTGGTTTGGCCGGCTGAGCAGACACAAATGGCCCCCGCAGGGCGGCAGTTTGGGGCCCTTTGCGTCTGCTCGGCAGAGAAACTCTTGACGGCGGACTAAACGTCCGTTTAACGTACTGAACATGCGTTCAGCCGATGATCTGACGGCCGCCGCCCGCATCCGCGACGCCGCGATCGAACAGTTCGGTCAACACGGCTTCGGAACCAGCGTGCGGGCCATCGCAGCCGTCGCCGGGGTGAGCCCCGGGCTGGTGATTCACCATTTCGGCTCCAAGGACAAGCTGCGCCGGGCGTGCGACGACCACATCGCCGCCTTGATCCTGGAAGCCAAGAGCGAAACCATCCAGAGCTCCGACCCGGCCAGTTGGTTCGCCCGGTTGGCGGAAATCGAATCCTTCGCCCCCGCCATGGCGTACTTGGTACGGTCCATGCAAACCGGCGGGGATCTGTCGAACACGTTGTGGCGCAGGATGATCGACAACGTCGAGCAGTACATCGACGAAGGGGTACGCGCCGGCACCGTCAAGCCGAGCCGAAACCCCAAGGCGCGCGCCCGATTCCTCGCCCTGACCGGCGGCGGCGCCTTCCTGATGTATCTGCAACTGCACGACAACCCCACCGATCTGCGGGCGGTGCTGCACGACTACGCCCAAGAGATGGTGCTGCCCGCCCTGGAGGTTTACACCCACGGCCTGCTCACCGACTCCACCATGTACGACGCATTCGCCGCCCAGGCCGAGCAGGGCCTGCCCATCGTCACCGCTGCGGAAGGAGACAACTGATGTCGCAGAACGCCATCGACATACGAGGACTGGTCAAGAACTTCGGCGCCGCGCGCGCCCTGGACGGACTGGATCTCACCGTCGCCCACGGCGAGGTGCACGGCTTCCTGGGACCGAACGGCGCAGGCAAGTCCACCACCCTTCGCATCCTGCTCGGCTTGGTGCGCGCCGATGCCGGTACCGTTCGACTGCTCGGCGGTGATCCGTGGACCGATGCCGTCGAACTACACCGCGATATCGCCTATGTGCCAGGCGATGTCACGCTGTGGCCGGCACTGACCGGTGGTGAGACCATCGACCTGCTGGCCCGGATGCGCGGCGGTATCGACGAGCGCCGGCGTGCCGAGCTGATCGAGCGCTTCGCCCTCGACCCGACCAAGAAGGCCAGGACGTACTCGAAGGGCAACCGGCAGAAGGTCTCCCTGATCTCGGCCTTCGCGTCACACGCCAGACTGTTGCTCTTGGACGAACCCAGCACCGGTTTGGACCCGCTGATGGAGAACATCTTTCAGCAATGCGTGCGTGAGGCGAACAACCGCGGCGCCACCGTGTTGCTGTCCAGTCACATCCTGGCCGAAACCGAAGCACTGTGCGACCGGCTCACCATCATCCGCGCCGGACGCACCGTCGAAACCGGAACCCTGGAGTCGATGCGACACCTGTCCCGGACCTCGATCACCGCCGAGATGCTGCGCGACCCCGGCGATCTCAGCCTCATCCCCGGTGTGGAGGATGTCAGCCTGGACGGCAGCACACTGCGCGCCCAGGTGGACAGCGAAAGCCTCGGCCGGGTCATCAAGGTGCTCGGGGACGCCGGGGTGCGCAGCCTGGTCAGCCAGCCTCCCACCCTGGAGGACCTGTTCCTGCGGCATTACGACGTGGTGCACTCATGACTCTGCTCGACCGGCCGATACTGCGCGCCTCGAATTTCGCCGGGACCACCCACCTGCTGCGCCTCTACCTGCGTCGTGACCGCGTCGTGCTCCCGTTGTGGGTGCTGCTGTTGTCGGTGCCGGTGTCGACGGTGTATGTCGGCAGCACCGAGGCCGTGTACCCCACCGCGGCCGATCGGGCCACCTTCGCCGCCACCATCACGGCCAGCCCGGCCCAACGCGCCCTGTACGGCAACATCTACAACGAATCCGTCGGCGCCGTCGGTGTCTGGAAGGCCGGGATGTTCCACCTCCTCATCGCGGTGGCCGTCACCCTCACCGTCATCCGGCACACTCGCGGCGACGAGGAAGCCGGCCGCACCGAACTACTCGACTCGACCGCCGTCGGCCGGTACGCCGCGCTCACCGCCACGTTGGTACTCACCGGCGCGGCATCGGTGCTGACCGGCCTGTTGAGCACCGCCGGGCTTCTCACCCTCGACATCCCGCCGAGCGGGTCCGTGGCCTTCGGTGCCGCATTGGCCGCCTCCGGGCTGGTGTTCACGGCGGTCGCCGCAGTCACCGCGCAGTTGTCGCCGAGCGCCCGGTTCGCCCGCGGCGTAGCATTTTCCGCACTCGGAGCGGCATTCACCCTGCGCGCCGTCGGGGACGCCACCGGCGCGAAGGGCGGCGTATTGAGTTGGCTGTCCCCGTTGGGCTGGTCGCTGCAGGTGCGTCCGTTCGCCGGTGACCGATGGTGGGTGCTGCTGCTGCCTCTGGTCCTGACCGTCGCACTGATTGCGCTGGCGTACCGGTTGTTGGCTCGCCGTGATGTGGGCGCCGGACTGTTCGCCGAGCGGCCGGGCGCACCGGTCGCCGCGCCGACCCTGAGCGGCCCGTTCGGTCTGGCGCTGCGGTTGGATCGGGGCGCGCTACTGGTGTGGACCGTCGGGCTGTGTTTATACGGCTTGCTGATCGGCAGCGTGGTGCACGGGATCGCCGACGAGGTCGGCACCAGCGCGGTGGCCCGCGATGTGGTGGTGCGGTTGGGCGGCGGCGCCGCCATGGAAGAGGCGTTCGTTGCGGTGGCGTTCACCATGCTGGCGATGATCGCCTCGGCCTTCGCCATATCGTTGACCCTGCGGCTGCACCAGGAGGAGGCCGAGCAGCGCGCCGAAGCCGTGCTGTCCGCGTCGACGAGCAGAACCCGTTGGCTGGCAAGTCATCTGGGGATCGCGGTGGTCGGATCGACAGCAGCCCTGCTGATCGCCGGTGTGGTGGCCGGACTGACCTACGGCGCCGCCGCCGGCGATGTCGGAGGCAAGCTGGGGACCATGCTGACCGCCGCGGCGGTGCAATTACCCGCGGTGTGGTTGCTGGTGGCCGTCACGGTGGCGATCTTCGGGCTGGCGCCGCGTTTCGCCCCGCTGGCGTGGGGCGTGCTGGTCGGTTTCGTCGCGCTCTTCCTGCTAGGCTCGTTGTCCGGCTTCCCGCAGCTGCTGCTGGATTTGGAGCCTTTCGCCCACATCCCGCACCCCGGTGCCGTCACCGCCACTCCCCTGCTGTGGCTACTGGTCATCGATGTGGCGCTCCTGGGCGTCGGTGTCACCGCGTTCCGTCGCCGGGACATCCGATGAAGCTCGCCGTCCAGACCGTCGTGTCCGGGGTTTTCGGAGTGCTGTTCTTCGGGGTGCTGTTGTTCTTACCCGCGGGCACCCTGAGATATTGGCAGGCTTGGGTTTTCATCGCGATATTCCTCGTCGCCACCCTGGGGCCCAGTCTCTACCTCGCGGTGCGCAACCCGGCCACGCTGGCCAGGCGGATGCACGGCGGACCCACGGCCGAGACCCGGCCACTGCAAAAGGTGATCATCACCGCAACGTTCGCCTCGGTGGTGGTGCTGACAGTGGTGAGCGCCCTGGATCACCGGTTCGGCTGGTCACACGTGCCCACCGCGGTGATCCTGGTGGGCGACGTGCTGGTGGTGCTCGGCCTGGTGCTGGCGCAGGTGGTGATCCTGCAGAACAACTATGCCGGGGCCAGCATCCAGGTCGAAGACGAGCAGCCGCTGGTTTCCACGGGCCTGTACGGCGTTGTCCGTCATCCGATGTACTCCGGTGCACTGCTGATGATGTTCGGGATGCCGTTGGCTCTGGACTCCTACTGGGGTCTGCTCGTCACCCTGCTGGCGGTGCCGATTCTGGTGCTGCGAATCCTCGACGAGGAGTCGCTGTTGCGAATCGACCTCCCCGGATACGAGGCCTACATGCGGACGATTCGCCATCGCCTCGTCCCCTACGTCTGGTGACTTGGAGCCGATCTAGGATCAGACCATGCCCAGCCCGAGCGCGACTCCCTGTCCAGGGGGCGGCAAGAATTGGACGGTCGACAAGACCGGCCGGCCGGTCTGCCCGCGCTGTCGTCAGGCACTGAGTACCGTGGCGGGCCGAGGTCGTGGCCCGCGTGACACTCCGATCGTCCCCCCGCACGATAGGCCACATAGCGACAACCACCGGCAGCGACGCGGCTGAGGCGGCACAGGCGCTGATTCGCCTTCCACCGGTCAGCGACATTCGGCGACGCGATAACCATTGCTCCCGCACGCCTTGGCCTCGTACATGGCTCGGTCTGCAGCACGCAGGATGTCCTCATGCCCTGCGAGCGCACCGGCTGCAATGGCGATCCCGATGCTCAAGCCCACACTGCCGGACCAGTCGGCGATCGTCATCGTGGCGGACGCCGCCTCGATGACCCTCTGCGCCAACAGAACCGCCGAATCCAGCAACTGCGGGTCGGCGACGTGGATGATGACGAACTCGTCGCCACCCCGTCGCGCCACGGTGTCCGCCGGGCCCACGCACGACTCCAGCCGGCCGCCGATGGCCGCCAACACCCGGTCCCCCACCTCGTGCCCGGATCCGTCGTTGATCTGCTTGAACCCGTCGAGATCGACGCAGAGCACGGCGAAGGCATCACCGTCACGCGCACGTTCGATGTGGGCGGTCAACCGCTCGTACAGCAGCGCGCGGTTCGGCAGTCCGGTCAGGCCGTCGTGGTAGGCGTGGTGGACCAACTCAGTTTCGAGCTCCTTGCGACGTGAGGTATCTCGGACCGACACCACGTAGCCGTCGCGCAGACCTGTAGTCGGGTCATGGGTGACCCTGACGAACGCTTCCAGCCATACCCAGGAACCATCCTTGTGACGCATCCGGTGTTCGGTGACGAAACTGTCGATGCGGCCGTCGTGCATGGCACGCATCTGCCGTGCGAACCCCTCGACATCGTCGGGATGGGTGATCTCGCTGGCACGCTTGCCCACCAGCTCGTGGGCGTCGTATCCGAGCAGCGTTCGGATCGAGGGGGACACGTACCGGCGGACCCCGTCGAGGCTGCCTCGGATGAGCGTGTCGGCCGAGTTCTCCGCCACCAGTCGATACAACGCCGTGTCGCTCTCCTGCTGCAGGTGCAGCGATGCCAACAATCCGAAGTCTTCGACGAGCGCACGAAGGTCGGCGGTGACGGGACGCGGATCGGGATCAGCGAACCACAGCGCCCCCACCAACTCGGCGCCGCGATGTAGCGCCACCGCAGCGAGAAAACGGGCGTCCGGGAAGACACTCGTCGCCGGATGGGTGATGACGTATGCGTCCTCGATAAACAGCGGAGTACTCGACAGCGGCCAGAGCACTCGGGGAATGGCGGCGTCGTCGCCACAGACCAATACATCCCGACAGTTCACGGCGGCCCGCGCGCTCCGGCATATCACGTCGAAGAACGCGGACTCCAAAGCCGTCAGATCCAGACACCCTTGCCGACGGCCACCACGCCCCCGGCGCTGATCGAGAAGCGTTCCTTGTCCTTGTCCAAGTCGACTCCGACCATCTCACCCGGCCCGACCACGACGTTCTTGTCCAGGATGGCCCGGCGCACCACGGCGCCGCGCCCGATCCGCACGCCGGGCATCAGGACGCTGCCCTCGACGATGGCGCCGTCGTCGATCGCGACGTTGGAGGACAGCACCGAATTGCGCACGGAGGCCGCCGAAATGATGCTGCCGGCACCGACGACGGACTCCTGGGCGGATCCGCCGTTGACGAACTTGGCCGGGGCCAGGTTCTCCGAGCCACCGCGGATAGGCCAGCGCTTGTTGTACAGGTTGAAGATCGGGTGCACCGACACCAGGTCCATGTGCGCGTCGTAGAACGCGTCGAGGGTGCCGACATCACGCCAGTACCCGTGGTCACGCTCGGTGGCGCCGGGGACTTCGTTGTCGTTGAAGTCGTACACCGCGGCCATCCCGTCGGCCACCAGTCGCGGGATGATGTCACCGCCCATGTCGTGATCGGAGTGGTCGTCCTCGGCGTCGGCACGGATGGCGTCGATGAGCACCTTGGTGGTGAAGATGTAGTTGCCCATCGAGACGAAGGTCTGCTCCGGGTCATCGGGTGTGCCGGGCGGGTCCGCGGGCTTCTCCACAAACGCCCGGATGCGGCCGGAGTCGTCGGCGTCGATGCAGCCGAAGGCCGAGGCTTCGGCGCGCGGCACCCGAATGCCGGCGACGGTGGCTCCCGCGCCACTCTCGATGTGGAACCGCAGCATCTGCTCCGGGTCCATCCGGTAGATGTGGTCGGCGCCGAACACCACCACGTAGTCGGGATCCTCGTCGTAGATCAGATTCAGCGACTGCAAAATCGCATCACCGGAGCCGGTGTACCACCGCGGGCCCAGCCGCTGCTGGGCCGGGACCGGTGTGATGTATTCACCGGCCAGACCGGACAACCGCCAGTTCTGCGAGATGTGCCTGTCCAGCGAGTGCGATTTATATTGCGTGAGAACACAAATTCGCAGGAATCGGGCGTTGACCAGGTTCGAGAGCACGAAGTCGATGAGCCGGTAGGAACCGCCGAAAGGCACCGCTGGTTTCGCCCGATCGGCCGTCAGCGGGTAGAGCCGTTTCCCCTCCCCGCCCGCCAGGACGATGCCCAGCACATGTGGCGCTTCCCTCATGCTGCCAACCTATCGGCGATGACGCACCAGGGCCAGCCAATCGGCCCTATTGGCGCATGTCGGTCAAGACATTTCGCCACGGCGACCGGGTGATATCCATCGGGTTCGACCGCAACGGTGCGCCGCGAACCGCGGCCCACTACCGTGCACAGCATGCGGGTGGCGATGATGACACGGGAGTATCCACCTGAGGTGTACGGCGGCGCCGGCGTACACGTCACCGAACTGGTCACCCAACTCAGACGGCTCTGCGAAGTCGACGTGCACTGCATGGGCGCTCCCCGAGACACCGCGATCGTGGCGCAACCCGACCCGGCGCTGACCGCCGCCAATCCGGCGCTGTCCACCTTGTCCGCCGACCTGGTCATGGTGAACAACGCAGCCGACGCGACGATCGTGCACTCGCACACCTGGTACACCGGGATGGCCGGGCATCTGGCCGCGCTGCTGCACGGCGTCCCGCACGTGCTCACCGCCCACTCGCTGGAACCGCTGCGGCCGTGGAAGGCCGAACAGCTCGGCGGTGGGTATCGCGTCTCGTCCTGGGTGGAGAAGACGGCGATCGAGGCCGCCGATGCGGTGATCGCCGTCAGCTCAGGGATGCGCGACGACGTGCTGAGCACCTATCCGGCGCTGGACCCCAGCCGGGTCCATGTCGTGCGCAACGGGATCGACACCACCGTGTGGTACCCGTCCCCGCCCGAACCGGGCGAGTCGGTGCTGACCGAGCTCGGGGTGGATCTGGGTAAGCCGATCGTGGCTTTCGTCGGCCGCATCACCCGCCAGAAAGGCGTCGCGCATCTGGTTGCGGCGGCACACAAGTTCGATCCCGACGTGCAGCTGGTGTTGTGTGCGGGCGCACCGGACACCCCGGAGATCGCCGCCGAGATCAGTTCGGCGGTGCAGGAGCTGGCCCGCAGCCGGACCGGTGTGTTCTGGGTCCGGGAGATGCTGCCCATCGGCAAGATCCGCGAAATCCTGTCGGCAGCTTCGGTGTTCGTGTGCCCGTCGGTGTACGAGCCGCTGGGCATCGTCAATCTCGAGGCGATGGCGTGTTCGACGGCCGTGGTGGCCTCTGACGTCGGCGGCATCCCGGAGGTGGTGGCCGACCACACCACCGGCCTGCTGGTGCACTACGACGCCGACGACACCGCGTTCTTCGAGCAGCGGCTCGCCGATGCGGTCAACGCGCTGGTGGCCGAACCCGACCGGGCCCGCCGCTACGGCGCGGCGGGACGGCAACGCTGCATCGACGAGTTCTCGTGGGCTCACATCGCCGAGCAGACCGTGGAGGTGTACCGCAAGGTACAGCGCTGACCCCGAGGGGATCAGCGCTGTAGCAGGGTGGAACTAGCTGGTGACGCTCTTGAGCTCGTCGCCCAGTGCGGCCGCCTCATCCGGGGTGAGTTCGACAACCAGTCGCCCCCCACCCTCCAGTGGTACTCGCATCACGATGCCGCGCCCCTCTTTGGTTGCTTCCAGTGGACCGTCACCGGTCCGGGGCTTCATCGCCGCCATCGTGTGCTCCCTCCGCGTGCGCCGGCCCGCGCCGGCGGACCCGTTCATGGCCGGTCTCACCGGCTCGAGATGGATAGTGAACTGAGTCTATTGTTCCCTATCCGGAGCGTTCGGTGTGAAAAGACCCGGCGATGGCACCTGAATGTGACCAGTTCAGCTCGCTGACGGCACCCAACACGAGGCGACGTGGTCGTCGACCATCCCGGTCGCCTGCATCAGCGCGTAGGCCGTCGTCGGCCCGACGAATCGGAATCCGCGACGCTTGAGTTCCTTGGCCATTGCCGTCGACTCGGGCGTGACGGCCGGAACCGCCGACATGTCGGCGGGCCGTTGGCGGCGCTCCGGCGCAAACGACCACAGCAGGTCGGCAAACTCGATATCGAGGTCCGACACCGCCCGCGCGTTGGCGATGGTGGCTTCGATCTTGGCGCGGTTGCGCACGATGCCCTCGTCGGCCAGCAGGCGCTCCACATCGCGCTCGGTGAAGCGGGCCACCTTGTCGACGTCGAACCGTTTGAACGCCTTGCGGAAGTTGTCCCGTTTGCGCAGGATCACCAGCCAGGACAGGCCGCTCTGAAAAGCCTCAAGGCTGACCCTTTCGAACAACGCCGCCGAATCCCGCACCGGCTGACCCCATTCGGTGTCGTGATACTCGCGGTAGAGGACCGAGTCCGGTTTGGAATCCGTTGGTGCCCAACCACACCGAATCAAACCGTCGTCAATGACCAGCGCGCTCATGACTCCTCGGCGCGGGCATGCGCCGCCTCGTGCTCGGTGGGTTCGGGTTCCTCGGCGATCCCATAGGCGGCACGCACCGCGGCCAATTCGCCACGCACCAGATCCAGCTCGGCACCCAACCGATCCAGCACCCAGTCGACCTCGCTGGTCTTATACCCGCGGAAGGTCTGGGTCAGTTTGACCGCGTCCACGTCGGCGCCGGTCACCCCGGAGGCCGGCAGCACCGTCGCAGTGGTGCCCCGCGGCAGCGGTGGCAGGGATTCCCCGCGCCCGAACAGCACACTGCCCACGGCAAACAGCACGACGCCGACGAGCACCAGCACGACCAGGTACAGCAGGATCAGGGTCACGCCTCGATTTTGCCCTACCCCACCGACAAGGTCAGGGGCGCAGCGTGTTCATCGGCGGCCGGTCCTCCAGACACACTGATGAGGTGCGGGCCGTGTAGTCGTCGCCGTCGGCGAAGAACTGCGTCAGCCCCACCCCGGAGTCGGGGATGCCGCACCGCGACAGCAGCGTCGCGATGACCTGCCTGCTCATCGCCGCCAGTTCGGTGAGGGGCCGGTTGCGATGGGTCCGCACGCCTAGATTGACCTGCGCGATGGCGTCCAGGCCCAGCTTGTCGTAGGTGTCGACCAGCAATCCGATCTCCACCCCGTAACCCGGCGCGAACGGGACCGAGGTCAGCAGTTCGCGGGTGCCTGCGTACTCGCCGCCCAGGGGCTGCAGCAGGCACGTCAGCTCCGGGCGCAGCGCCGCCAGCAGCGGCCGGGCGACCAGCTCGGTGACGCGACCGCCGCCGTTGGCGTCCTCGGCCCCGCTGACCTTCAGTGGGCGACGATAGAAGCCTTTGACCAGGTGCACCCCGTCGGTGGTGAGCAGCGGGCCGAGCAGCTTGGGCACGAACATCGGGTCGGGATCGATCAGATCGGAGTCGACGAACGCGATGATGTCCCCGGTGGTCGCGGCCAACGACCGCCACAGCACCTCGCCCTTGCCAGGGCGTGGTTCCACCTCCGGCACGGCGGTCTCCCGGCTGATCACCCGGGCTCCAGCGGCCACCGCGCGGAATTCGGTGTCGTCGGTGGACCCGGAATCCAGCACGATCAGCTCGTCGACCAGCCCGCCCAGCAGCGGCGCGATGGTCTGCACCACCGCACCGACGGTCTCCTCCTCGTTCAGCGCCGGCAGCACGACGGAGACGGTGCGGCCGGCTTTGGCTGCCTCCAGCTCGGCGATCGTCCACATCGGGCGGCTCCAGCTGTGGTCGGTGAGCCATGAATGGCCGGTGATTCCGGTGGCCAGGTCAGGCGAGAGTGTCATGCCAGTCCCCTCACGGTCCGCGTCGGTGGACGCTCCCCTTGGATAGACGCGACCATTTCCAGTACGCGCCGTGTAGGTCCCACCTCATGTACCCGGAACATCGCGGCACCATCGGCGGCCGCCAGCGCGGTCGCTGCCAGGGTGCCTTCCAGGCGTTCAGTGAGCCCCACACCCAGAGTCTCCCCGACGAAATCCTTGTTACTCAGGGCCATCAGGACCGGCCATCCCGTATTTACAAGATCTTTTACGTGGCGCAACAAACTAAGGCCGTGATAAGTGTTTTTGCCGAAATCATGGGTCGGATCGATCAAGATCGCGTCCCTGGACACCCCGACCGAGACCGCGTGTTCGGCGGCGGCGGTGACCTCGGCGATGACATCGTCCACCACGCCGCGTTCGGTGATGCCGTAGTTCACCCGAAACGGCCTGGTCCGCGGTACCGCGCCGCCGGTGTGGGAGCACACCAGCCCGGCATTGAACGCCGCCGCCACCTCCGGCA
Source organism: Mycolicibacterium sp. J2 (assembly GCF_026240945.1). Lineage (GTDB taxonomy): Bacteria > Actinomycetota > Actinomycetes > Mycobacteriales > Mycobacteriaceae > Mycobacterium. The sequence goes on along the minus strand of NZ_JAPFPY010000026.1, from coordinate 8,163 downwards.
GGCCCGGGTCGGCCCCCGCCCAGGTGTCGTTGATCAGGTCCGCGCCGGCCGCGCACGCCTGTTTGGCGACGGTGGCACGCCAGGTGTCGACGCTGATCAGCTGGTTCGGATAGGCGTCGCGCAGCCATTCGATGAAGGGCACCACGCGGGCGATCTCCTCGTCGGCGTCGACACTGCTGCCCGGACCGGCCTTGACCCCGCCGACATCGATGACATCGGCACCGTCGGCGATGACACGGTGCACGGCGTCCTTGGCCGCCTGGTCGTCGAAGGTGGCGCCACGGTCGTAGAAGGAGTCCGGAGTCCGGTTGACGATGGCCATGATCATCGCCCGGTCACCGGCGACGGGACGGCCCAGGAACAACCGCCCGTCGCTCCGCCCGCCCTGCCACGTCGACTGCACGTCACCCAGGCTAGCGGCGTGCGACTTCGGCGCGCTCAACCGCGGTGAGCGCAGGTGAGCGCGCCGAAGTCGCTACGACTTGGGCCGCTTGCCGTCCCTCACCTCGTCGACGTAACCGTCGTAGAACGGGACGTATCCCTCGTCGCGGCCGGCCAGCACGTAGATGGGGTCCTCGACATCGCTGCCATAGCCCTGTTTGCGCAGCTCGACCTTCTGACTCTTGAACGTCGAGGTGTGAGCGAGTTCCTTGACCACCCGCACGAACAACGGCACGGCGTAGCCGGGCAGGCTCGCGTAGGCCGCCTTGGCCAGCGCGGCGCCGTCGAACTCGGTACCCGACTTCAGCTGCAGGGCGACCATGCCGGCCCGCCCGCCGCAGCCGGCCACCTCGACGCCGAACACCGTCGCCTCCTCGACCTGATGGTCCGCCGACAGGGCGGCCTCGACCTGCGTGGTGGCGACGTTCTCGCCCTTCCACCGGAAGGTGTCGCCGAGCCGGTCGGCGAAGGCGGCGTGCCCGAAGCCCTGCGAACGCATCAGGTCCCCGGTGTTGAACCAGACATCGCCGTCCTTGAACGCGTTACGCACCAGCTTCTTCTCACTGGCCGACTTGTCGGTGTAACCGTCGAACGGCTGGAAGCTGGACACCTTGCTCAACAACAGACCGGGCTGGCCGCGCTTGACCCGCCGCAGCCGGCCGTCGGGGCCGCGCGCCGGCTCGCCGGTGTCCAGGTCGTACTCGACGAAGGCGACCGGGCTGGGGCAGATCCCCGTGGTCTTGTCGACGTTGAAGACGTTGACGAAGGCGGTGTTGCCCTCGCTGGCGGCGTAGAACTCACACACCCGCGGGATGCCGAACCGCTGCGTGAACTCGTCCCAGATGGCCGGGCGCAGCCCGTTGCCGGCGATGACCCGCACCTTGTGTTGGCGGTCGGTCGGCTTGGGCGGCTGGTTGAGCAGGTACCCGCAGATCTCGCCGATATAGACGAAGGAGGTGGCGCCGTAGCGGATGACGTCGTCCCAGAACCGCGACGCCGAGAACGACTTGCCAAGGGCCAGCGCGGCGCCGGCGTTGATGGCCGATCCGGTGGCCACCGTGAGCGCGTTGTTGTGGTAGAGCGGCAGGCAGCAGTACAAGGTGTCGTTGCTGTTCAGGCGCAGTCCCAGCCCGCCGAAGCCGCCCAACGCGCGCAGCCAGCGGTAGTGCGTCATGACGCTGGCCTTGGGCAGCCCGGTGGTGCCCGAGGTGAAGATGTAGAACGCCTTGTCCTTGGCCAGCACGGCCGAGGTGACGGCCGGGTTGGTGGTCGGCGCGGTGAGCGAGAGCTGGCGCAGGTCGTCGATGGTCAGCAAGCCGTCCGGCTCGGCGCCGCTCTCCCCGATGGGCTCGATCAGGTCGTTCTCGGCGACCACGGCGCGCGCGCCGAGCAGACCGAAGCTGTGGGCCAGCACATCGCCGCGCTGGTGGTAGTTGAGCATCCCGGCCACCGCGCCGCACTTGACCGTGGCCAGCATGAGCAGCACCGCGTCGGGTGAGTTGCGCAGCATGATGCCGACGACGTCGCCGTGGCCGACGCCCTTGGCAGCCAGCACGGCGGCATAGCGGTTGACCGTCTCGTTGGCCTGCCGGTAGGTGTACTGCTGATCCTCGAATTTGAGGAACACCTTCTCCGGGTATTGCGCAGCCCGATCCTGGAAAACTTTGCCGATCGAAGTCTTGGCCGTCGGCCGCGCAGCCAGGCCGGTGACCAGGCCGCGGACGATCGCGGGGGCATCGGCCAGGAACCCTGGCAGTTGGGTGGCGATATCGAGCAGACCGACGCTGGCGCGGGATGTGTCGTTACTCATGAGTAAGAACTCTAGTGAGGGATCTCACCGGGGGCACATGCGGCCATGGCGGCGTCCACATTGTTAACCACGACCAGGCGATCAAGAGCGGTGGCGCCGACGTATCCCGTGTCGACGAGACCGCGCAGCCAGGTGAGCAGCCCGTCATAGTGCCCGAACGGGTCGAGCATGACGATCGGCTTGTCATGCATCCCGAGGTAGCCAGCAGTCCATGCCTCGAAAAATTCTTCGAGAGTGCCAATGCCCCCGGGCAGCGCGATGAACGCGTTCGCGCGGTCCTCCATGACCTGCTTTCGCTCCCGCATGGTGTCGGTGACGATCAGCTCGTCGGCATCCACGTCGGCGAGTTCGCGGTGCACCAGCGCCTTCGGGATGACGCCGACGGTGCGGCCACTGTGCTGGCGCGCCCCGTCGGCGACGGCGCCCATGGCCGAGACGTTGCCACCGCCAGAGACCAGCGTCCAGCCGCGGTCGGCGACGGCACGGCCCACATCGTGGGCGAGCTTGAGCAGTTCGGGGTGTGTGGGGCCGGAGGCGCAGTAGACGCACACCGCCCAGGGAGGGGTTTCGGCCACAGGGCAAAACGTTACCGAGCCTCCCGTGGCCGCCATACACTGCGGCGGTGCCTGATCCCGTAGCCGAGTCGCTGGCGGCGCGGTTGGCCAGGGCCCAAGAGCTGGCCTGGCAGGGCCGTGGGCGTGAGGCCGACGCGGTGCTCGCCGAGGTTGATCCGGCGACGCTGGACGAGGCCGATCTGCTGGCGTGGGCGTTGCCGCGGGCGGCCAACCAGTTCTGGATGCTCGACGAGCCGGAGCGGGCGACGGCGTTCCTGCGGACGTTGCGCGGCCGGGTGTCCTCGGATGCGACGGTGGACGCGTTGTTGGGCACGTTCGCGATGAATGCCGGGGACCTGCAGCGGTGCCGGGCCTTGTCGGCATCGGTGCTGGCATCGCCGACGGCCTCGGATCAGGCGATCGGGTGGGCGGCGTCGGCGGCGGCTTTGACACATGCGCGGATGGGCGAGTTCGGCCCGGTCGACGAGTTGGCGGCGCGGGCGATCGCGGCCGGCCATCCCGGCTTGTTGCGCTTCACGTCCGGGTACGGGCAGGTGCTTGTCGCCGTGTTCGGCGCCGAGCTGGACCGGGCCGAGGAGCTGGCCGCCGAGCTGACGGGCGATTCCGGGCCGGGACAATGGGTGGGCCAGGTGTTGACCGCCGAGGTGTTGACCGTACGCGGGGATCTGGATGCCGCGGTCGGGTTATTGCGTTCGGCGGCCGACGGTTTGGCGCCGACCGGTTACTCGTGGACACCGCTGGCGTGGATATTGTTGGCACAGACGCTCGGCCAGCAGGGGTCGACGGTGGCTGCGGCAAAAGCGTTGGGGCGCGCAGAGTCCCGGCACGGTCTGAAGTCGATGCTGTTCGCACCGGAGCTGGCACTGGCCCGGGCGTGGACGAGTTGGGCTCGTAAGGACTCCATCGGCGCGGTGAGCGCCGCGCGAGAGGCGTTCCGCGCGGCCGAACGCGGCGGTCAGACAGCGGTCGCATTGCGTGCCGCGCATGACGCGGTGCGACTGGGTGACGTGCGCGCGGCGGGAGTGCTGGAGGGGTTGTCTCTGCCGTGTCCGTTCGCTGGGCTGACGAGGGCACACGCGCAGGCGCTGGCGGCGCGCGATGCGGACGGCTTGACCGCGGTGGCCGAGGAATGGCTCGATCTCGGATTCGGCGCGGCGGCCGCCGACGCGGCGCGTCAGGCCCACGAATTGGTGGACCACGGCGGTGGGGCTCGGCAATAGGATTGATGTCGTGACGGGGGGGATCACGTGAGTGTGCTGGACGCGTTCCTGTCGACGTGGTCGAAGGCACGCGAGACCTTCGGCACGGGGACACCGCAATCCGGTGAACGTTTCGACCAGAGTGCGTCACTGCGCCAGATGCAGTCGACCGTCGAGGCCGCGGCTCCCGGGTCCAAATGGACAGGATCCGCGGCGAACGCCTACGGCGCCGTCAACACCGATCACGCCAAGGTGTTCGCCCAACTGGCCGTGCTGGATCAACGCCTCGGCGCGCATGTCACCGAGTCCGCCCAGGTGGTGGCCAACGGCAGGCAGACCCTCGACGGCATCAAGAAATGGGTTCTCGACGCCGCAGCACAGGTGCCGCCGGGCAACAATCGCGACCGGGACCTGGTGCCGATCGTGCGGGAGGGTCTGAGCCGGATCAGCACTGTGGTTTCGACGTCGAACACCGAGCTCAGCGGTATCGCAGGGAAGATCCGCGGGCTCGGGACGGAGTGGGCCAAGCTCTCGACGGATCAGAAGTTCGGCGGGCCGAAGGAGGGCACTGGCGACTTCAAAGGGGTCAAGGGGGACGGCGAAGCGACGACTGGAAAGGACAAGTCTCCCAGCGAGACCGGGGCCGAGGATTCCGAGGCCTTACAAAATGGGCAGCTCACCCCCGAGCAACGAGAGCGCCTGAACCAGAACACCACCTTGACCCCTGAGCAGCAGGCGGCACTGCACAACGGGAATCTCACGCTGCCGCCCGACCAGATGTCCTATCTCCAGGGCTTTTCGAGAGCATTCGGGGACAAGACGCCTGCCGAAATCAAAGCCATCATGGACAAGTCCGGATCCGATGGCGGCCGTGTCGCAGATGTGTTCCAGCTTGCTTCGAACCCGCACATCACCACCGGACTTCCGCAGACCCAGCCGCCGTCGACCGATCGGCCCGCGAGCGGCGGCAAGTACGCGCTTCCTGACGGCGTCCAGAAGGTTTTGGACGGACCTGCGATGACGCAGCCGATGTCGAGCGGTGTATTCGAGGATGGACGCTGGGTCGTTCCGCCGGAACCGACAGGTCCGCTACAGCCGACGCAAGGCCTCAATGATCTCGCGAACGTGATGCAGCAGGGCAACAGCAACTTGCAACAAGGTTCCGCTTTGGACGCTGGAATGATGGCGAAAAGCCAAGAGATGCTTGATATCTCGAACCGCCAGCCGATACCGCAGGCACCGGGGACCGGATTCGGCCCCGGCGATGACGCGCCACGGTGGTACCACGAGAACGTCGACCCGACCCTGCAGAACATGCTCAACTCGGTGAACAAGGATGACATGGTCATCCACGACACGGTGACCGGCGCCGGCGGTGACAAGTTCCTGCATGACCTGACCAACCACCAGTGGCAGGACGACGGCCTGGCGGCTGGCGGCCTGTTCGACTGGGTGGAGCAGTCTGCCGCTCAGGACTCGACGGGGCGGGCGGCCGAAACAGCCCACGCCCTCGCTGAGTTCACCAGCAATCCGGACAACCACCTGCTCAATCTGGATAGCACCAGAGGCTATGGGACGGAGGGTCAATCACTCGGCCAAGTCAACCCAGAGCTCACCAGGGACATGGCCCGAGCATTGTCGCCGTACCTTGACGATATGGTCGGCAACAACACCGGAGGCAACAACGGACTTTTCGCGCCGCTCGACCCCGCCGACCAATCCCAGACCGAACCCGTGAAGACCCGTCATCTGATGAGTGTGCTGATGTCGGACCATCCACCGCTAGATCAACAACCAGGGTCCGGTGCGCCGAAGACCGCCAGCGAGATTCTCTTCGAAAACACCCAGCAGCACGTCAATAAGGCGTTCGAGAACGCGGCGCTGTCAGCCGCGAGCGGGAATCCGGTGAAGGACGATTTCGCGATGCAATCTGCCGGCCGTCTGCAGGCAGCGCTGAACCTCGGAAGCTATGACGAGGCCGCATCCAGGTTGCACAACGAGTTCCAGGCCCGCCACGAATCGTGGCAGCTACAGGGGAAGCTCTTCGATCTCACGACGACTGCTGCAGAGCATGCAGGACCGCACGGCGCGCTGGCATCCGGGGCCGGCTCGATCGGAAAAGACTTCATCATCGGCCCCGAACCCCAGGAAGGTAAGCCGCCGAACGTGACCATCCCCGGAACATTTCCGACCCAGCAGTATCTGGCACAGGTGTTGGCGAATGCGAACGCTGGGGACATGTCATTGATTGATCAGTACCTCCAGGCCGGCGAACTCACAGCACCGGACCAGTCAGGAAGCAAGGAGTACAGGGACTTTCACAACAGCGTCAACGCGTACCTTGATTCGGTCGGGGTCGACCGCCCCATCGACGACCTGATGACCGCCTACTGGCGGACCTACGTTGAGGCTGCCTACGGTGCGACGTAAGCAAGAGTCCGCGATGCGCCTGGTGGCAACGCTGATGGCCGTTTTCGTATTAGCCGCATGTGGTGGCCCGTCGCAAACCAGTCTGTCGTCTGTGCCGAGCGCTGCGCCGGCCCGCCTATCCCCATATTGGCCCCCGCTACTCAACGATTTCCGGTTCCACTGGTCCGCTGAACCGGGTATCGACATCTTCACCGGACCGGCCGTGATAATCCGCGCGTACATAGAGTCCTACGACATTGCGACGTTCACCGCTGACATCAACAACGTGTATCCCGGTTTTATGCGCGCCACGCCCGAGAACCAGCTGTATCGCGAAGCACCCGAGCTGCAAGTAACGGGGATCCGACCGCTAGGAGAGGGTTACAGCGTCACCTCCAAAGACGCACGCCCTCACTACGGAGCCATTCAGTACCACCTTCTCGAGATGAACTCGACGCCTGAAGGATGGGACGTAATTGGCTGCACAGGTGACTATACGAACTTCATGGAGAGCGAGGTACACCCTGGGAAGTTCGTCTCTGTTGCAGCCTTTCAGCCCGACGCCCAACCACGCCCAGGCAGCGGCGTGCGTCCGTTTCGCATCACACTCACCCAGCTGGAAAAAGGCGGTCCCCCGCCTGTCTCGGTGCCACAGCGCGGACCTGCCCCGGCGCCCAATCAAGATTTGTTCGCTAACTGGTTCATTACCGGAGCCAGCTTCGGGGGATGGGGACCGAAGGATGCGCCCGAACCGCTTCGCTGGCCGCCGGCTTCGCTTCAGCAGCGTTGCAGCCAGGTTATGCCCCAGAACGAAAGCGAGAGACTTGCCCTCATCACAGGCTTCAAGGACAAACCTCCACCGCATGGCGATGCGGTCCCTGGTTGGCCGCTGGATGCCAGCTGAACAGATAGCCTTGCAAGCTAGATTCGAGTGCCGTGGTTCGTTACCAGCTATGACCGCTGAGATTCCGGTAGACGGCTGACAGTCCCGCCGTTGTCGACAGCTCGCCGGAGGCAACACGACTCATAGATGTCACACGAAGCCGGAAGAGGCTTACGAGGTAATTACCTTGAGCGTTAACGGCTTACGGACGGATCAGGTATCGACGCCGGCCATGGCGTCATCGTCTCGATCTGTACCTCCGGCTCCCACAATGGATGTGTTCGGGCCCTGGTTTGTCACCGGAGCCGAGGAGGTTGACCTCTGGGCAGACACTGACTTTCCTGGGCTTGTCCCAGGAAGCCCGGAGGACACTCAGCGCACCCATGAAGCGATCGCCGCTCAAGACGCAAGGGTCTGCTGCACGAGTAGGTGACATCTGAGTTGGCTTGCCCTGCGTGGGCGGGCTGGAAGGATGTCCCCATGGCAAGGCCCTATCCCCGTGAGTTCCGCGACGACGTCGTGCGCGTGGCCCGCAACCGCGATGACGGGGTGACGATCGAGCAGATCGCCACCGATTTCGGTGTCCACCCGATGACCTTGCACAAGTGGATGCGCCAGGCCGATATCGACGAGGGCGCCAAGCCGGGCAAGAGCACCGGCGAGTCTGCTGAGTTGCGGGACGCGCGGCGGCGGATGAAGTTGTTGGAGCAGGAGAACGAAGTGTTGCGCCGGGCGACTGCCTATCTGTCGCAGGCCAACCTTCCGGGAAAAGGCTCTACCCGCTCGTGAAGGAGCTCGCCGCCGACGGGATCCCCGTCGCGGTGACGTGCCGGGTTCTCAAGCTCG
>NZ_JAPFPY010000025.1 GCF_026240945.1 Mycolicibacterium sp. J2 | reverse complement strand
TCGCACCGTCGGTGTCTCGGTAGAGCGCGACTGCGTCCCGTTTGAACTCGTCGGGATAATTTTTCCTTGCCATCGTGGACCGATCATCTCGCTTCCCCCGCCAATCTTGCGGGATTCAGCGTGTCCAACACTCGGGGTCAAGGCCCATCCCCTCCAACGGCTACCCGATGGCCACCCGGTCCGAGCTGGACGAGACGGTGGCACTGGTCGAGGCGCAGGGCGCCAAGATGATCGGCGCGGTCGCCGATGTGCGCGACTTCCACGCGCTCAAGACCGCGCTCGACGACGGGGTGGCCCACTTCGGGCGGCTCGACATCGTCTGCGCCAACGCAGGGATCGCCGCCATGGCCTTCCGCGAACTGACCGACGACGAGGACCTGCAGATGTGGTCCGATGTCGTCGGCGTCAACCTGATCGGCTCCTACCACACCGCCAAGGTGGCCATTCCACACCTGATCGCCGGCGGGCGTGGCGGGTCCATCGTCTTCACCAGTTCCACCGCCGGGCTCAAAGGCTTCGGCGGGATGCAGGGCGGCGGTCTTGGTTACGCGGCATCCAAGCACGGCATCGTCGGCTTGATGCGCACCTTGGCCAATGCACTTGCGCCACACAGCATCCGGGTCAACACCGTGCACCCGACGGCGGTGAACACCATGATGGCGGTCAACCCGGCCATGACGGAGTTCCTGGAGAACTATCCCGGTGGCGGTCCGCACCTGCAGAATCCGATGCCCGTCTCGTTGCTGGAGCCCGAAGACATCAGCGCGGCCATCGCCTACCTGGTGTCCGATCAGGCGAAGTACGTCACCGGGGTCACCTTCCCGGTCGACGCCGGCTTCTGCAACAAGCTGTGAGGGCCGCCGGTAAGCGCGTCCTGATCACCGGCGCGGCCCGCGGTATGGGGCGTAGCCACGCGATCAGGCTCGCCGAAGAGGGCGCGGACGTGATTCTCATCGACATCTGCGCATCCCTGCCCGATATCGAGTACCCGCTGGCCACTCCCGACGAATTGGCCGAAACCGCCCGTCTGGTCGAACAACTCGGCCGCCGCGCGGTCAGCCACATCGTCGATGTGCGCGACGCCGACGCGCTGGCCGCCGCGGTGGCCGACGGTGTCGCCCGGTTGGGTGGGCTGGACGCCGCGGTTGCCAATGCCGGGGTGCTGACCGCCGGAACCTGGGACACCACCACCGCACAACAGTGGCGCACCGTCGTCGACGTCAACCTGATCGGCACCTGGAACACCTGTGCCGCGGCGCTGCCGCACCTGGTCAGCAACGGCGGGAGCCTGGTCAACATCAGCTCGGCCGCCGGGCTCAAGGGCACCCCGCTGCACACCCCGTACACCGCGACCAAACACGGCGTCGTCGGACTGAGCCGCGCGCTGGCCAATGAGCTGGCCGCGGTGAACGTCCGGGTCAACACCGTGCACCCGACCGGGGTGGCCACCGGGATGCGACCGGATTCGCTGCACCACTTGCTGGCCGAGCAGCGCCCCGATCTGGCACCGCTGTTCGGCAACGCCCTGCCGATCGTGATGGCCGAGCCCGTCGACATCAGCAATGCGGTGCTGTATCTGGTGTCCGACGAGTCGCGGTATGTCACCGGCATGGAGTTCAAGGTCGATGCGGGGGTGACGCTGCGATGACCGAACAGGGCCGGCGTGCCTTCGCCGATGTGATGACGTTTCCCGCGCCCGAGGAAACCAGCCCGGCCACCGAGGGCCTGCTCGACTACGTCTATGCCCAGGTGTGGCAGCGCCCGGAGCTCACCCGACGAGACCGGAGGTTCGTCACGCTGGCGTGCGTGGCGGCGGCCGATGCCGAGGGTCCGCTGCGTGATCACGTGTACGCCGCACTCAACAGCGGCGACGTCACGATTACCGAAATGCAGGAAACCGTCCTGCATTTCGCGGTGTACGGGGGCTGGCCCAAGGCCTCGCGGTTCAACATGGTGGTGGACGAACAATGGGAGCGTATCCATCGCGAGCGCGGTGAGACGGTGCCGCCACCGCAACCGTTGCTGCCGCTGGGTACCCCGAGTGACCCGGAAGCCCGGCTGGCAGTGGGGGAGCAGGCCTTCCGCGAAATCAACTGTCTGCCGTTCGCGCCGACCCGCGACAATCCGTACCAGGGGGCCGGCATCCTGAACTTCGTCTTCGGCGAGATGTGGCTGCGGCCCGGGCTGGGCATGAAGGAACGCAGGCTGGTGACGGTGGCCTGTGTGGCGTGGCAGGACGCGCCGTACCCGATCCTCAGCCATGTGTACGCCGCGCTCAAGAGCGGTGACGTGTCGTTCGACGAAATGGACGAGCTGGCATTGCATTTCGCTGCCTACTACGGTTGGCCCAAGGCCTCGCACCTGAACCAGGTGATCGGCGAGCAGAAACAACGGGTGCTCGACGAGTGGGCGGCCGAAGCCTCATGAGCGCGCCGGCGGGCCTGCTGATCGGTGGTGACCGGGTGCTCTCGGACACGCTGTACGAGCATGTGTTCCCGGCGACCGGCCGGCCGAACGCGACGGTGCCGCTGGCCGGTGCGGCCGAGATCGACCGGGCCGTCGGCAATTCCTGGGATGCGCACCGCGAATGGGTGTCGCTGACCGTGGACCGGCGTCGCGACCTGATGATCGATTTGGCCGATCTGCTGCACGAACACCTCGACGAGATGGCCCTGCTCAACGTGCAGGACTATGCCGTGCCCATCTCGTATGCCGGCACGGCGGTGCTGTTGGAGCGGTTCCTGCGGCACTTCGCCGGCTATGCCGACAAACCCCACGGCCTCAGCACGCCGGTCAACGGATGCTTCGACGTCAACCTCGTGGAGCGAGAGCCCTACGGTGTCGTAGGCGTCATCGCTCCGTGGAACGGTGCGCTGGTGGTGGCCGCATCCTGTGTGGCCCCGGCACTGGCGGCCGGGAATGCGGTGGTGTTCAAACCATCCGAGCTCGCCCCGTTGGCGGCACTGCGGTTCGGCGAGCTGTGCGTGCAGGCCGGGTTGCCGCCCGGGCTGGTGAACGTGCTGCCCGCCGGCCCGGCCGGCGGGGACGCGCTGGTGCGCCATCCCGCGGTACGCAAGATACATTTCACCGGCGGCGGCACGACCGCTCGCACGGTGCTGCAGTCGGCGGCGGTCAACCTCACCCCGGTGGTGACCGAATTGGGCGGCAAATCGGCCAATATCGTGTTCGCCGACGCCGATCTCGATGCGGCCGCCCAGATGTCGGCGCACCAGGGTCCGCTGATGCAGGCCGGGCAGAGCTGCGCGTGCGCCAGCCGGATCCTGGTGCACGACTCGGTCTACGACGAGTTCGTCGAGAAGTTCCTCGCCGTGGTGACGGCCGCCCGCATCGGCGACCCATTCGACCCCGCGGTGCGGATGGGCCCGGTCGTCAGTCAGCACGCACTGACCCGGATCCTCACCGCCATCGACACCGCCGTCGCCGAACCCGCCGGCGAGCTGCTGGTCGGTGGCCGGCGCCTGGGCGGGGCACTCGCGGACGGCTTCTTCCTGGAGCCCACGGTTTTCGGCGACGTCGACAACGGGTCGCAACTGGCCCGCACCGAGACCTTCGGGCCGGTCGTCTCGATCATCCGGTTCGGCACCGACGAGCAGGCGGTGGCGTTGGCCAACGACACGCCCTACGGCCTGAATGCGTTCGTGCACACCAAGGATCTGCAGCGGGCGCATGTGACGGCCCGTCGGCTGGAGTCCGGCTCGGTCTGGATCAACACCTTCAGCGAGATCGCCCCGCAAGGCCCCTATGGCGGCTACAAGCAGAGCGGGTTCGGGCGCACCGGCGGGGTGGACGGCCTGCACGAATTCCTGCAGACCAAGAATATCCGGATTGCCATGCCGCGCTGAGCCCGCCGCTGGGGCCCCGGCCGAGGGGCGGGGGCGCCGGGTCGATATGCCCCTGTCACGGCCCGATCCGGACGGGCCCGGGGCTCCACAGGCCGCTGCGCACCTGCGTTCCGACGGTGATGTCGGCTTCGCCGGCCTCGACCACGGGATCGAATCGGCGCAGTGACCCCCAGTCGCGACCCCAGTCCCGCGACAGGTACGTCGGCAACACGTGTGCGCGCAGCAGCAGATCGGTGATCCCGAGCAGTCCACCGTTGTCACCGGACTGCCAGGTATCGGGCATCTCGACCTTGGCCGGATAATCCGGGGAGATGCGATATCGGGGTACCTGGGTGACGCCGTTGGCGTGCAGCATGGGGTGCTGGCACGGAAATACCAGACCGACGGCCCAATCCAGCAGGATCGGCTGGGTGCTGCCCAGGAACTCCTGGACGGACCGCAGTTCCGGAATGCGGGGCGGCGTCACGGCCACCCAATCGCCCGGGTCGAGGGAGCGATCGTCTGCGACGATGCGGACGTAGTGCGCATCTGCGGGAATGTCGGTGCGTGGGAATCGCAGGTTCCGCCAAGCGGGTTGCGGGCCGATGTCGAACGGCTCCAGGCGCCCGCGCGGTACCGGGTCACCCGACGGGCCGGCCACGCCGAATTCGAGTGTCACCGCTTGGGCGGTGGTACGGCCGCTGCGCACGCTGGTGCCGCTGATGGAGCCCGCGGCGGTGACCACCACGAGCGGGTGTGCGGCGTCGGCGTCCGGGAGGGCGTACCAGGCCGACGTCAACGCCGCGGGCTGGGCGGGCCCAGCGGTGAAGCTGCCGACTACCGGCACCTTCGCCGGGTCGAGCCCGTACGGCAACGGGACCGACGACCCGTTGACACCGGGAGTTGCCAGGGCGGTAGGGGCGGCCCAATCGGCGTCGGTGCCGTCCAGGCGTTGGCTCTGCCAGACCGCCTCGGCGAGGGTGTGCGGCGGAACCCCGTTGGCGCTGAACCCGACCGGGTGGTCGCCGCCGAGTGCTCCGAGCGGACCGTCGCCGCTCGACACCGGGGTGAGGAAACCGGTGTCGGGATCCGGTTCGACCAGCACGTCATCGGCGAGACCGCATCCGCCGGCGAGTTCGCGCACGTTGGCCCAGCCGTTCGAGTAGGTCGGATACTGCGTGATGACCCCGGACAGCATCGATCCCACGCACACGATGACCATGATGGCGGCGGCGACCGGAACCGGTGCGGTGGTCAGCACACGGACCGGCCGCGGCTCGCGGTACCGCCGCAGGTGGAACAGGCCCGCGCAGGCCGCAGTGACCAGGCACAGCCCGAACAGGACGGCGCTGACCGTCACCGGCCCGAGGTGCGGAACGCTGTCGTTGAACGGCACGCCGTAACTCGACACGTACCACCAGCCGTTGGTGGAGGCGAAACACAAGGCCAACACCAGCAAGACCGTCGCCAGGAACGCGAGCCGGTTGCGCGGCGAACGCAGCACGGCCGGGCCGAGCAGGGTGGTGGCCAGCGCCGCCATCGCCGCGCCGACGGCGGCGAACAGGCCGAAGTGGTGGATCCACTTCGTCGGGGTGAAGGTGAGCAGGAACAGCGTTCCGAAGATGATGCCCATCAGCCGCCACGCCGGCCCGCCGGCGACGCCGGGAATCCGCCTGCGCCGCAAGAACATCAGCATCGACGCGAACAGGCAGGCTATCGTGATGAGGATGCCGAAACGGCGGGCGATGGCGGCGTCGGTGGTCGGCAGGATCAGGTAGAAGTACCGCAGGTTCTCGGTGTACCAGGGTTGGCTCGGCCCGATCGCCGTGCGCACCCGGGTGGCTTCTGCCACCGTGGCAATCGTCTGATCGGCGAACACCACCGTGAGCACCACCAGGCCGGCGGCCGCCAGGGGCGCCAGGACCGGCCATCTCCCGACCGCGCGCGCTCGCCGGGTGATGATCCGCAAGATCGGCCGGCCGCCGGCGAGCAGGGCGGCCACCGCGATCAGGCCGGTGGGCTGGATGCCGAGGGTGAACGCGGCGACCACGATTGCCAGCGCGACCGGGGTGAGCCGGCCCGACACGATGGCGCGTTCGATGAGAACGTAGGTGATCAGAGCGCCGGTGGCGATCTGACCTTCTGGGCGCAGTCCGTTGTTGAAGGGCATCCAGGCGGCCAGCAGGACCACCGCCGCCGCCCACAACGCGGCGCGGTTCGCGCGCACCGCGGGGCCCAGGCGCGGAATCACCTCGCGGGACAACAACACCCAGCACAGCAGGGCGCAGAGCAGATCGGGCAGCCGCAACCACATGCTGGCGTGGCTCACGTGGGTCAGGTAGGCGATCAGGTCGTAGTACCAGCCGAACGGGTCTTCCGGGCTACCGAACCAGCGGAAGTAGTTCGACATGTAGCCCGCCTGCCCTGCCACATTGGCCATGCCGAACTGATAGCCGTCGTCGGAGGAACCCGCGCCGGCGACGAACCAGAACACCGACACCGCGAATACGGTCGCATCAGGCGCCGTGAACCCACGCCAGCGCAACGGGACCACTCGGCGTATCCGTCGGCCATCGAGGCGGTCCAGCCGCCACAACGCAGCAGCGCAACGGCGGTCCCGGCGATGCCGATCACCATGGCCGCCAGCTTGATGGGTGCCGGTGTGCTGGTGTAGCGGGTGTCGATGGTTGCGGAGAAGGACAGCCCGGCCGGTGCGGGCCCACGCAGATCGGTGAACACCCCGACGATCTGGGGCCGCAGGTTCGGATCGGTGAAGCCACTGCGCCACGGACCGCCACCGGCCGGATCGGGCAGTCCGGCGATGGTGGCGAAGGTGCCCCGATCCGACGAGGTGATCTCGATGGCGCGACATGCCGGGTCGGCCATCCACTTTCGTGGCACGCCGGCCACCACCACGTTGCGGACCACCACGTCGACCCGATCGCCGGTCACCGTGACGAACATGCCGTTCAGCCCGGCCCTTCTGCCTTGGGCCGGTGCGGTGCCCAGCACCACACCTCCGGCCGCGGGCATGTCGCGGATCACCGCGCACGGCACCGTCGCGGTGAGCGCCACGGGGGTCAGGGTGATCAATGGCGCCGTGACGTTCGAAAGCCGTTCGTGCTGAGGCCAGTTCAACATCGCCGTCGTCTGCCGGACCGGAAGCACGGGCACCAGTACGCTCGCCAGCGCGCCGATCACCCCCGCCGCCACGGTCACCAGGGCCACCCATCGACTTGCCCTCCCACCCATGGTCCAACCTTTAGTTGAAGCAAGTGTTACAGTCAAGCGTGTCGCGGGCGCCCGACCACGAGAAGCGCGAGGAACTGCTTGCCGCCGCAGGTGCGGTCCTCGCGCGCACCGGGGTGCTCGACACGAGCCTGCGGGCACTGGCCGCCGAGATGGGCACCAGTGCCCGAATGTTGGTGTACTACTTCGGAACCAAGGAGCAGTTGATCCTCGAGGTGCTCAATCGTCAACAGCGCGCGGCCATCCCGGAGACCGGTGAACTCGAGCTGCCCGCCTCGATCGAGGCGCACCGGCAATGGTGCTTCGAGGATTGGTACGCCTGCACCCGCGGCGAGCGTCGGGACACGCTGCGCGTGGTGGAGCAGGTGTTCGGGGCGGCGTGCGGGCGCGACAGTCCGTATCGGTCCTACACCTGGGAAACGCTGTCGCTGTTGACGCGCAACGCACAAGCGCGGCTGGAGGCGTTGGGTATGCCCACGCGTGTGGCCGAAACCCGCTCGCGCATCGCGCTGGCCGCGTTCCAGGGATTCATCATCGAATACTTCACCGCCGACGACCCGTCCGTGGTGGACGAGACCTTCGCCCGCTTCGTCGACGAGTTCCTGCTCGCGCCTTTCGGCCCGTCAGCGCCCGACCGTGGACGTGGGTGAACCAGGTTCTCCGACGTCGGTGTCGGCTGCAACGGATCCGACCGTTTGTGGATTGGCCGATCCGGGGTATGCCGAGGGGCAGCCGTCTGCCGCTCGAGATAGGGAAGACCCGAATGACCGAAAAGTATGCGACCACCGATGCCGGTGCCCCGGTACCGAGCTTCGAACACTCACTGACCGTCGGACCGGATGGGCCGATCCTGCTGCAGGACCATTATCTGATCGAGCAGATGGCCAACTTCAACCGCGAGCGCATCCCGGAACGCCAACCGCACGCCAAGGGCGGCGGCGCGTTCGGCTTGTTCGAGGTGACCCACGACGTCAGCGCGTTCACCCGGGCGGCGTTTCTGCAGCCCGGCACCAAGACCGACATGGTGGCCCGGTTCTCGACGGTGGCCGGTGAGCGTGGCAGCCCGGACACCTGGCGCGACCCGCGCGGTTTTGCGCTGAAGTTCTACACCTCGGAGGGCAACTTCGACATGGTCGGCAACAACACCCCGGTGTTCTTCGTCCGGGACCCGATGAAATTCCAGAACTTCATCCGGTCCCAGAAACGCCTGCAGTCGAGCAACCTTCGTGACCATCACATGCAGTGGGACTTCTGGACCTTGTCGCCGGAGTCCGCGCACCAGGTCACCTGGCTGCTGGGGGACCGCGGCATCCCCAGAACGTGGCGGCACATGAACGGCTACTCCAGCCACACCTACAGTTGGCTCAACGCCGCCGGCGAGTTGTTCTGGGTCAAGTACCACTTCAAGACCGACCAGGGCATCGAGTTCCTCACCCAGGAGGAGGGCGACGAGATGGCCGGCATCGACGGCGATGCCCATCAACGTGACCTCTTCACCGCGATCGAGGGCGGCAACTTCCCGAGCTGGACCCTGCACGTCCAGATCATGCCGTTCGAGGATGCGAAGACCTACCGGTTCAATCCCTTCGACCTGACCAAAGTCTGGCCGCACTCCGACTATCCGCTCCACGAGGTGGGTCGAATGACGCTGAACCGCAACGTCACCGACTACCACGCCGAGATCGAGCAGGCCGCTTTCGAGCCGAACAACCTGGTTCCCGGCACCGGACTGAGCCCGGACAAGATGCTGTTGGCCCGTGGTTTCTCCTACAGCGACGCACACCGACACCGGCTCGGCGTGAACTACAAGCAGATCCCGGTCAACACGCCGAAGGTGGAGGTGCACAGCTACTCCAAGGACGGCGCGATGCGGATCCGCAACGTCACGGATCCGGTGTATACGCCGAACTCGATGGGTGGCCCCGGCGCCGACCCGGCACGCGCCGCAGAGGTGCACTGGGCCGCCGACGGGGACATGGTGCGCACCGCCTACGCACTACGCGAACAGGACGACGACTGGAGCCAGGCCGGCACGATGGTGCGCGAGGTGCTCGATGACGACGCTCGGGAGCGCTTGGCGCACAACATCGTCGGGCATGTCTCCAAGGGCGTCAAGGAGCCGGTGCTGTCACGGGTATTCGAGTACTGGCGCAACGTCGACCCCGATCTCGGCAAAAAGGTCGAGGAGGGTGTGCGCGGCGGGCCTACCGGTTAGCTGCCGGTGTAGGTGGCCGGGTCGGGCCGATACCGGGTGCCGTCATCGAGGGCACCAAGGGTGTCCATGTGTGCGGCGGTCAGTTCGAAATCGAACACGTCGACGTTCTGCGCGATGCGCTCCGGTGACGACGAGCGGGGGATCACCACGTTGCCCAACTGCAGGCTCCACCGGATGAGCACCTGCGCTGGGGTCTTGCCGTATTCGGCCGCGATGGTTGTGACGGCCGGATGCTCCAGCAGCTTGCCGACCCCGAGCGGGCTGTAGGCCTCGGTGACGATGTTGTGCTCGGCGTTGACGGCCCGCAGTGCCGCCTGGTTCAGCAGCGGATGCAGCTCGATCTGGTTGATCACCGGGCTGACATAGGTCAGGTCGATGATGGTGGACAGCTCCTCGGCGCCGAAGTTGCACACCCCGATCGATTTGGTGAACTTCTCGGCCTGCAGCCGCATCAGGCCGCCCCAGCTGTCGACGTACTTGCTGGTGTCCCCGCCGGGCCAGTGGATGAGATACAGGTCCAGATATTCCAGCCCGAGGCGCTCCAGACTGGCCTTGGCGGCGTCCTGGCTGGACTGGAAGCCCTGGTCGGCGGTGCCCAGCTTAGTGGTGACGAAGATCTCGGCGCGCGGCACACCCGATGCCGCGATGGCCCGCCCGACGCCCGCCTCGTTGCCGTACGAGGCGGCGGTATCGATAAGGCGCACACCGATTTCCAGTGCGGCCGATACCGCACGCTCGGCATCGGCGTCGGCGAGTTCTCCCACACCGACACCCAGCGCGGGGATCGTGTTTGCATCGCTGAGCCCGATGTTGGGCACCGCAGCGGCCGAGGTCATGTCACCTACCCTGTGAAATTGAACGTGCGTGGATCGGGTCCCAGCCGCGTCCCGTTGTCGAGCGTGGCGATGGATGCGATGTCCTGCTCTCCGAGTTCGAAATCGAACACGTCGAAATTACTCGCGATCCGGTCCGGGTTCACCGACTTCGGGATGACGATATTACCCAGTTGGATGTGCCATCTGATCAGTACCTGGGCAGGTGTCTTACCGTGCGCTTCGGCGATCGCGGTGACCACGGGATCGGACAGCAATCCGCCCTGGCCCAGCGGGCTCCATGCCTCGGTGGCGATGCCCAGTTCGGCGTGCAGGTCGCGCAGTTCCTGCTGGGGCAACCGCGGGTGCAGTTCGATCTGGTTGACCGCGGGGACGATCCCGGTCGCGTCGATGAGGGTGCGCAGATGTTCGGGCGCGAAGTTGCTCACGCCGATCGACCGGACCCGGCCCTGTTCCCGCAGCTGGGCCAGCGCCTTGAAGGACTCCACGAACAGGTTCGCCTCGGGCACCGGCCAATGGATGAGATAGAGGTCGACGTAATCGACACCGAGCCGTTGGGCGCTCGTGTCGAACGCCGCCAGCGCCTTGTCGTAGCCCTGGTCGGCGTTCCACAGCTTGGTGACGACGAAGACGTCGTCGCGTGCCACGCCGGACGCTTCGAGGGCGTGGCCGACCTCGGTCTCGTTGCCGTACACGGCCGCGGTGTCGATGTGGCGGTAGCCCGTCGCCAGGGCCGCTTCGACGGCGCGCTGCGTCTCCTCCGGCGGCGTCTGCCAGACTCCCAGACCGACGGTGGGAATCGAGTTGCCGTCGTTGAGCGCAATCGTGGGTTGGGTAGGGGAAGTCATGACGCAGAGTCTGCCAGCACGTCGCGATCCGGGGCGGGTCAGGCTGATCACCGCCAGTGCCATGGGGCGCATCGGGATACCGGTGATGGCTAGAATTCCCGACCCGGTCAAGCGGCTGCTGCTCGGGCGCCGCATGGTCACCGTCGACGGCAACACCCTCGACACGTCACTGCAGCTGATGCTCACCGCGCAGCGGCTGTCCAAGGTCTCCGGGCTGGTCGCCAGTTCCGACGTGACCGTCTCGCGCAGCCAGCTGAACCGGGCCAGCAAGGCGTTCCGCTCACCGATCGTGGTCGCGGCCCGCGATTTCACCATCGCCGGCCCGGCCGGGGCGATCCCCGTGCGGCATTACCGGGCCGCCGACGGCGCCCCGCTGTTGGTCTTCTATCACGGCGGCGGCTTCGTCCTCGGCGGCCTGGACAGCCACGACGCGTTGTGCCGGCGGATCAGCCGCGACGCCGGCGTGCACGTGCTGAGCGTCGACTACCGGCTGGCGCCCGAACACAAGGCGCCCGCGGCGGCCGAGGACGCCGACGCCGCGTACCGCTGGGCACTGGAGCACGCGGCCGAACTCGGCGCCGATCCCGACAAGGTGGCCGTCGGCGGGGACAGTGCCGGCGGCAACCTGGCCGCGGTGGTCACCCAATCCGCCCGGGCCGACGGGGTGCGGCTGCCGGCACTGCAGTTCCTGCTCTATCCGGTCACCGATTTCGGCGCCACGACGGTGTCCAAGACGCTGTTCGCCGAGGGGTACTTCCTGAGCAGGGCCGATATGGACTGGTTTCACAGCCACTACCTGGAGGGCGCGGCGGTCGACGGCTCCGCTCCGCGGGTGGCGCCCCTGCTGGCCACCGACCTGTCCGGGCTGTCGCCGGCGCTGGTGGCCACCGGTGGTTTCGACCCGCTGCGCGACGAAGGCCGGGCGTACGCGGCGGCACTCGCGGCGGCCGGGGTGCCCGTCGACTGGCGTGAATACGGCTCGCTGGTGCACGCCTTCGCGAATTTCTTCCCGCTCGGAGGTGGCAGTGAGGCGGCGATCGCAGATCTGACCTCGGCGCTGCGGGCCCATTTGAGCCGGTAGGCTGCATCCGTGGCGAACAAACCCAAGAAGCAGGCCAGTTACGACCTCAAGGCCGCCGACCGCAAGCGCAATCTGCTCATCCAGATCGGATTGACCTCCGTGGTCGTCGTGTTCGCCGTCGCGCTGGTCCTCTACATCGTGATGTCCGGCGACAAGAAGCCGCCGGCCGGTGAGGCCAAGTCCATCCGGGTGACCTCGAGCAAGCTCATCACCAAGGAGGGCACGTCCGAGCCCAAGGCCGTGCTGTCCATGTACGAGGACTTCCTGTGCCCGCACTGCGGCGCGTTCGAGAAGCAGTTCGGCCCCACGGTGAGCAAGCTGATCGACACCGGTGCGGTGGCCGCCGACTACTACATGGTCGCGATCCTGGACGCGCCGAGTAACCAGAACTACCCGTCCCGGGCCGGCGCTGCCGCCTACTGTGTCGCCGACGAATCGATCGACGCGTTCCGCCGCTTCCATGCCGCGATGTATGCGCAGCAGCCCAACGAGACGGCGTCGAGCTTCCCGACCAACGAGCAGATCATCGAGACCGCCCGCCAGGCGGGGGCCGCCGGCAAGGTGCCCGACTGCGTCAACAAGGGCAAGTACGTCGACCTGGTGCAGGGCTTGGCGCAGGCGACCAAGATCAACTCCACCCCGACCATCCGGATCAACGGCGAGGACTACCAGTTCAGCACGCCGGACGCGCTGGTCGCCAAGGTCAAGGAGATCGTCGGCAACGTGCCGGGGCTCTGATGACCGCCGCAGCTGCTACTGACGAGACCGACGTCGAGGTACCAGACGACCGGGTCCGCCCCGCGAGCGCCTGGTCGGTGCTCATCGCCGGCATCGTCGGACTGACGGCGGCGCTGACGCTGACGATCGAGAAGATCGAGATCCTGATCAACCCGGCCTACGTGCCGTCCTGCAGCATCAACCCGGTGCTGTCCTGCGGATCGGTGATGATCACCAAGCAGGCCTCGGTGTTCGGCTTCCCGAACCCGCTCATCGGCATCGGCGCGTTCAGCGTCGTGGTGGTGACGGGGGTGCTCGCGGTCGCCAAGGTGCGCCTGCCGCGCTGGTACTGGATCGGGTTGACGATCGGCAGCGCGCTGGGCGTGGTGTTCGTCCACTGGCTGATCTTCCAGAGCCTGTACCGGATCGGCGCGTTGTGCCCGTACTGCATGGCCGTCTGGGCGGTGACCATTCCGCTGTTCGTGGTGGCGGCGTCCATCGCCGGACGCGGGGAGACCGCCACCGGCCCGGCCCGGCTGCTCTACCAGTGGCGGTGGTCGCTGGTGGCGCTCTGGTTCACCTCACTGGTGTTGATGATCCTGGTGAGGTTCTGGAATTATTGGTCAACCCTTTTGTAACACCGGGGTTACGGCGAGAAAGTTAGGGTTCACCTCGTGATTTCCAAACTCTTGGTAGCCAACCGCGGTGAGATCGCGATCCGCGCGTTTCGCGCCGCGACCGAACTGGGCATCGCCACCGTGGCGGTGTACCCCTTCGAGGACCGTAATTCACTGCACCGGCTCAAGGCCGACGAGTCGTACCAGATCGGGGTGGAGGGTCATCCCGTTCGGGCGTACCTGTCGGTGGACGAGATCATTCGGGTGGCCAAGCACGCCGGTGCGGATGCGGTGTACCCCGGTTACGGCTTTCTCTCGGAGAACCCGGAGCTGGCCTCGGCGTGCGCCCGGGAGGGGATCACGTTCGTCGGGCCCAGCTCCGAGGTGCTGGAGCTGACCGGCAATAAGGCGCGTGCGATCGCGGCGGCCAAGGCTGCCGGGCTGCCGGTGTTGGCGTCGTCGGAGCCGTCGGCGTCGGTGGCCGAGTTGGTGGCCGCGTCGGAGAACATGGAGTTCCCGCTGTTCGTCAAGGCGGTCTCCGGTGGCGGCGGCCGCGGCATGCGGCGGGTCGCCGAGCCGGGCGCGCTCGCCGAGGCGGTCGAGGCGGCATCGCGCGAGGCCGAGTCGGCGTTCGGCGACGGCCGCGTCTATCTCGAGCAGGCGGTGATCAACCCCCGCCACATCGAGGTGCAGATCCTGGCCGACGGTGCCGGCAACGTCATGCACCTGTTCGAGCGTGACTGCAGTGTGCAACGCCGCCATCAGAAGGTCATCGAACTGGCTCCGGCGCCGAATCTGGATCCGGCGGTGCGGGCGAAGATCTGCGCCGACGCGGTGGCGTTCGCTCGCCAGATCGACTACACGTGCGCGGGCACCATCGAATTCCTGCTCGACGAGCGGGGGCGGCACGTGTTCATCGAATGCAATCCCCGGATCCAGGTGGAACACACCGTCACCGAGGAGATCACCGATGTGGATCTGGTGTCCTCGCAGCTGCGCATCGCCGCCGGCCAGACGCTGGACGATCTGGGCCTGAGCCAGGACAGCGTCGCGATCCGCGGCGCGGCCATGCAGTGCCGGATCACCACCGAGGACCCGGCCAACGGTTTTCGGCCCGACACCGGCCGCATCACCGCCTACCGGTCCCCGGGCGGTGCCGGCATCCGGTTGGATGGCGGCACCCACACCGGCGCCGAGATCTCCGCGCATTTCGACTCGATGCTGGTCAAATTGACTTGTCAGGGTAGGGATTTCGGGATCGCGGTGGCGCGGGCCCGGCGCGCGCTTGCCGAGTTCCGGATCCGCGGCGTGTCGACGAACATCCCGTTCCTGCAGGCGGTGCTCGATGATCCGGATTTCCGGGCCGGCCGGGTGACGACCTCGTTCATCGACGACCGCCCGCAGTTGCTGACCGCCCACACGCCGGCCGACCGCGGTACCAAGATCCTGAACTACCTGGCCGATGTGACGGTCAACAAGCCGCACGGGGAGCGCCGGTCGGCGGTCTACCCGCAGGACAAGCTGCCCGATATCGATCTGTCGGTGCGCCCGCCGGACGGCTCCAAGCAGAAGCTGACCGAACTGGGCCCGACGGGGTTTGCCGACTGGCTGCGCGACAGCCCGGCCCTGGGTGTCACGGATACGACGTTCCGGGATGCCCACCAGTCGCTGCTGGCCACTCGGGTGCGTTCGTCCGGGCTGCTGCGGGTGGCGCCGTATGTGGCGCGGATGACCCCGCAATTGTTGTCGGTGGAGTGTTGGGGTGGCGCGACTTACGATGTGGCGCTGCGGTTCCTGAAAGAGGACCCGTGGGAGCGGCTGGCCGCGCTGCGCGAGGCGATGCCCAATATCTGCTTGCAGATGCTGCTGCGGGGCCGTAACACCGTCGGCTACACCCCGTACCCGGAACTGGTCACCACGGCGTTCGTCGAAGAGGCCACCGCGACCGGAATCGACATCTTCCGGATCTTCGATGCGCTGAACAACGTCGATTCGATGCGCCCGGCCATCGACGCGGTGCGCGCGACCGGCACCGCTGTGGCCGAGGTCGCGATGTCCTACACCGGTGACCTCTCCGACCCTGCCGAGGATCTCTACACCCTCGATTACTACCTGCGGCTGGCCGAGCAGATCGTCGAAGCCGGCGCGCACGTGCTGGCCATCAAGGACATGGCGGGGCTGCTGCGCCCGCAGGCCGCCACCAAACTGGTCGGTGCGCTGCGTGCCCGGTTCGACCTGCCGGTTCACGTGCACACCCACGACACTCCCGGTGGGCAGTTGGCCACCTATCTGGCGGCGTGGACGGCGGGCGCGTCGGCGGTGGACGGGGCGGCCGCGCCGCTGGCGGGCACCACCAGCCAGCCGGCGCTGTCGGCCATCGTGGCCGCCACCGCGCACACCGAGTTCGACACCGGTCTGGATCTGGGTGCGGTGTGCGAGCTGGAGCCGTACTGGGAGGCGCTGCGTAAGGTGTACGCGCCCTTCGAGTCTGGGCTGCCCGGGCCGACGGGGCGGGTGTATCACCACGAGATCCCGGGCGGACAGCTGAGCAACCTGCGTCAGCAGGCCATCGCGCTGGGGCTGGGCGACCGGTTCGAGGAGATCGAGAACGCCTACGCCGGTGCCGATCGGGTGCTGGGCCGGCTGGTCAAGGTCACCCCGTCGTCGAAGGTGGTCGGCGACTTGGCGCTGTCGCTGGTGGGGGCCGGGGCCACCGCCACCGAGTTCGCCGCCGACCCGGACCGGTTCGACATCCCCGACAGTGTGATCGGATTTCTGCGCGGGGAGCTCGGCGACCCACCGGGGGGCTGGCCGGAGCCGTTGCGCTCCAAGGCGTTACAGGGCCGCGGGGAAGCCAGGGCCGAGACACCGCTGTCGCCGGAGGACGAGGCGCTGCTGGCCGCGCCCGGCCCGAAGCGCCAGGCCACCCTCAACAGGTTGCTGTTTCCCGGCCCGACAAGAGAATTCGAGGCGCACCGCGAGGAATACGGTGACACGTCCTCGCTGAGTGCCAATCAGTTCTTCTACGGGCTGCGCCAGGGTGAGGAACACCGCGTCGAGCTGGAACGCGGCGTGCAACTGCTGATCGGGTTGGAGGCCATTTCCGAGGCCGACGAACGCGGCATGCGCACGGTGCTGTGCATCCTCAACGGGCAGTTGCGCCCGGTGCTGGTGCGCGACCGCAACATCGCCACCGACATGCCCGCCGCCGAGAAGGCCGACAAGGCCAACCCCGATCACGTGGCCGCACCGTTCGCCGGCGTGGTCACCGTCGGCGTGAGTGCCGGCGACACCGTCGAGGCGGGCCAGACCATCGCGACCATCGAGGCCATGAAGATGGAAGCCGCGATCACCGCGCCCAAGGCTGGCACCGTCGCCCGTGTCGCCGTCAACTCCACCGCACAGGTCGAGGGTGGGGACCTGCTGGTGGTGTTGACCTGACCCGGATCGTCGCGGGGCGCTACGGCGGGCGCCGAATCACGGTGCCAGTCAAGGGCACCCGGCCTACCACCGACCGGGTCCGCGAGTCGCTGTTCAACGTGCTGGCCGCGCGGATGGATTTCGACGGGGCCGCGGTGCTCGACCTGTACGCGGGGTCGGGTGCCCTCGGCCTGGAGGCGCTGTCCCGCGGGGCGGCCGGCGCGGTGTTCGTCGAATCGGATCGCAGGGCGGCGGCGGTGATCACCGCCAACATCGCCGCGTTGCAGGCCCCCGGTACGGTGCGGTGCGCGCCGGTGGCCAAGCTGCTCGCCGGCGCCCCGGCCCGGCGGGTGGATCTGGTGTTCGCCGACCCGCCGTACGACGTGCCCGCCGCCGAGGTGGAGGCACAGCTGGCCGCGCTGCTCGGCAACGGTTGGGTGTCGCCCGGAGCGCTCGCCGTCGTCGAACGCGCCGCGGGCGGCCCGGCGTTGCGCTGGCCGGATGGTTGGGAACGCGTCGACGCGCGGCGCTATGGCGACACCCGGCTGGAGTTCGGCATCGCGTAACCTCACCGATCATGAGTGGCGCCGTCTGCCCCGGATCCTTCGACCCGGTCACCCTGGGCCATATCGACATCTTCGAGCGGGCCGCGGCCCAGTTCGACGAGGTGGTGGTGGCGGTGCTGGTGAACCCCAACAAGAAGGGCATGTTCAGCGCCGAGGAACGCATCGAGCTGATCCGCGAGTCCACCACGCACCTGCCGAACCTGCGGGTGGAATCCGGCACCGGCCTGGTGGTCGATTTCGTCAAGCAGCGGGGCCTCACCGCCATCGTCAAGGGTCTGCGCACCGGCACCGATTTCGAGTACGAGCTGCAGATGGCGCAGATGAACAAGCATGTCGCCGGGGTGGACACATTCTTCGTGGCCACCACGCCGCGCTACTCCTTCGTGTCGTCATCACTGGCCAAGGAGGTCGCCGCGCTGGGTGGCGACGTCAGCGACCTGCTGCCGGAGCCGGTCAACGTGCGGTTGCGGGCCAAGCTGCACGGTTGAGCCCGGGCGGCGGCGGGTAAGCCTGGGGTGACGCACAGCCCAGCGCGTCGTACCCGATCCCGACCGTTACGGAGGTAATGCCCGTGGTCGAAACATTTGTCCAGTCGACCGATGACGTCGTGCGGTTCCTCAAGGATCAGCACAACTTGATCAAGGATCTGTTCGAGGAGGTGCTGTCCGCCTCCGAGCCCAAAGCCAGGGAGCGCGCCTTCACCGACCTGCGGCAATTGCTCGCGGTGCACGAGACCGCCGAGGAGATGGTGGTGCATCCGCGGGCCCGTCGCGAGGTCACCGGTGGCGACGCGATCGTGGACGCGCGGCTCAAGGAGGAGCACGGTGCCAAGGAGCAGCCGTCCAAGCTGGAAGGCATGGACGTGGCCTCCGACGAATTCCTCGAAGAGCTGACCCTGTTCCGTGCGGACGTGATCAAGCACGCCGAGCGGGAAGAGACCGAGGAGTTCAGCCGGCTACAGCGCAAGCTGAGCGCCGAGGATCTGGGTCGGATGGCCAAGGCGGTGCAGGCGGCCGAGGCGATCGCGCCGACGCGCCCGCATCCCGGGGTCGAGTCGCCGGTGCTGAACTACGTCGTGGGACCGTTCGCGTCGATGCTCGACCGCGCCCGCGACGCCCTGGCTTCGGCGATGCGCTAGTCGGCGACGCGACACACCGCAACAAAACTCCAGTCACAGGCGTAACACCAGGCACACTGGTCACTAACAACTACGCCTGGAGGGTGTTGCCGTGTACCGAGTGTTTGAGGCGCTTGACGAACTCAGTGCGATCGTGGAGGAAGCACGCGGCGTGCCGATGACGGCCGGTTGCATGGTGCCCCGTGGTGACGTCCTGGAACTGCTCGACGACATCAAGGACGCCATCCCCGGCGAACTCGACGACGCCCAGGACGTGCTCGACGCCAGGGACGCCATGCTCAACGAGGCGCGCGAGCACGCCGATTCCACGGTGGCCTCGGCCAACGCCGAGGCCGACTCACTGCTCAACCACGCCCGCAGCGAGGCCGACCGGATGATGGCCGAGGCCAAGTCGCAGGCCGACCGGATGGTCGCCGAAGCCCGCGCGCACGCCGACCGGATGGTCACCGAGGCCCGCGACGAGGCCGCCCGCATCGCCGCCGCGGCCAAGCGTGAATACGAGGCCAGCACCAGCCGCGCCAAGACCGAAGCCGACCGGCTCATCGAGAACGGCAACATCTCTTACGAGAAGGCCGTGCAGGAGGGCATCAAGGAGCAGCAGCGGCTGGTGTCGCAGACCGAGATCGTGCAGACCGCGACGGCCGAGGCCACCCGACTGGTCGACTCCGCGCACGCCGAGGCCGACCGCCTGCGCGGTGAATGCGATATCTACGTCGACAGCAAGCTCGCCGAGTTCGAGGACTACCTCAACGGCACGCTGCGCTCGGTGAGCCGCGGCCGCCACCAGTTGCGGACCGCCGCGGGCACGCACGACTACGCGACGCGGTAGCTCCCCGCTCGTTTCCGACGAAATGGTCGCCCTCCCGCAGTGGAGGCGACCATTTCGTCGGTTTTCAGCTCGTTCCGATCCTCAAAGCTGGCCATGCCGGGGCGGTTTCGTCCCCGACAGCGTGTAGCGGCCGATGTGCTGCACCTTCCACCGCGTCGCGTCGTGCAGCGTGTGGGTGCGGGCATCGCGCCAGTACCGCGACAGGTTCGCCGAACCGGAGGCGCTGCGGGTGCCGCCGAGTTCGAACAGCGTGCTCGACGCCTCCAACGACGCCCGGGTGGCCGCCACCTTCGCGACCGCCACCGCGATGGAGGCCTCGGCGGCGCTGTCCGCGTCCAGGTGTGCGGTGGCGTGGTCCACGGCCCGACCGGCCTCGGCCAGCAGGGCCAGCGCGCCGCGGACCGTCACGGTGAGATTCCCGGCGATCTGGACCAGCGTCGGATCGTCCACCGCCGCCGGTTGTTCGGCCTCGAAATGCGCCCGCGCCCGCGCCGCTTGCCGGACCCCCTCGGCCAGTGCGGCGGTGGCGATCCCGGCGTCCAGGGCGGTGTGGAACAGCTGCGCGCGGGCGCCGTACACGGTGGGCCGCGCGAAGATCGGCGTGAACGGTATGACCTGGGCGACCTGCACCGGCACCTCGTCGAGCGTCACCGTGCCGGAGGCGGTGGTGCGCTGACCCATCCCGTCCCAGTCGTCCACGACGGTCACGCCCGCGGTTCCCGCCTCGACGAAGGCGAGGGCCTTCGGCGTCGACGAGGTGGGGGTCTGCGCCGGATCCTCCGGACGGGACGCCCGCACGATGACCCAGTCGGCGAAAAGCGCTCCGGTGCAATAGTACTTGCGTCCCGACAACCGGTAACCGCCGTCACCGGCGGGCAGCAGGACCGTGGTGTCGACGTCGATACGGCCGGAGCGCTCGGACTGTGCGTTGGCGAAAAGCGCTCCTTCGAGCACCTTTTCGTAGAAGAACTCCCGCTGCTCCGGAGTGCCCTGCAGCCGGACCGCTTCCAGGAAGGTGTAATGCGAGTGCGGGATCTGCGCCAGCGAGGCGTCGGCGTGCGCGAGCAACCGGAACACCTCGGCGATCACCGAAGCCGGGGCGTCGATGCCACCGTGCTCGACGGGAACCGACAAGGCGAGCAGCCCAGCCTCTTTGAGTGCCCGCACCGGCTCGTGCGGCAGCTCGCGGCCGGCATCACGGGCCGCGGCCCCCGCTGCGAACACGTCGGCCAGCTCGGCCGCGACGGCCAGCGCCTGATCGGCGTCGACGATGCGCGCAGCCGGGGCGAGCGACGTCACCGCGCCGAGCCCACGAACGGGATCGACACGCTGGGCGCTTCATCCGCGCCGGCGTTGAAGAGGCCGCGTTGCCGCAAGATCGGCACCACGCCCTCACCGAACCAGAACAATTCCTCCAGGTGCGGGTAGCCGGAGAAGATGAACTCGTCGATGCCGATCTCGGCGTACTCGGCGATCCGGTCGGCCACCTCGGTGTGGCTACCCACCAGCGCGGTGCCCGCGCCGCCGCGCACCAGACCCACCCCGGACCACAGATTCGGCGCGATCTCCAGGCTGCGGGCATCGCTCCAGGTGCCGTCGGCGCGGTTGGCCTCGTGCAGCGCCAGCATGCGTTTCTGTCCCTCGGACTGGCTGCGGGCCAACCCCTCCTGGGCCTTGCGCACGGTGTCCTCGTCCAGTGCGGCCACCAGCTTGTCGGCCTGCGCCCAAGCCTCTTCGGAGGTGTCGCGCGAGATGGTGTGCAGCCGGATCCCGAAACGCAGTTTGCGACCCTGCTCGGCGCCCAGCGCGCGGATCCATTCGATCTTCTCGCGCACTGCGGCCGGCGGTTCACCCCAGGTGAGGTACACGTCCGAATGCCGCGCGGCCACCGGCCCAGCCGCCTTCGAGCTGCCGCCGAAGTACAACGGCGGCACCGGGTTCGGCGGCACGGCCAGGGCGGCCTGCTCGACGTCGAGGTAGTCGCCCTTGTGCGTGACGGTTTCGCCGGCCCACAGCCGGCGCACCACATCGAGGAACTCGTCGCAGCGCGCATAGCGCGCGTCCTTGTCCAGGTGGTCGCCGAAGGCGCGCTGTTCGTGCGCCTCGCCGCCGACGACCACGTTGAGCAGGATGCGCCCCGGTGCGTGCCTGGCGAAGGTGGCGGCCATCTGCGCCGACAGCGTGGGGCTGACCAGACCGGGGCGGAAGGCCACCAGAAACGCCAGCGAGGTGGTCTCCCGCGCCAGCAGCGCCGCGGTGACGAACGCGTCCTCGCACCAGGCGCCGGTGGGGATCAGGGCACCGGTGAAACCGAAGCGCTCGGCGCTGCGCACGATCGAGGCAAGATAGTCGATGGTGGCCTCGCGGTCACCGCCGGCGGCGCCGGCCGGTGTGCCATGGCCACCGCCGACGATCAGGCGGCTGTCGCCGTAGGTGGGCAGGAACCAGTGCAGCTTCACAGTCACGCGTCGAGTATCGGCGCCCGCGGCGCCGGAAATCGTCGCGTCCGCCGGCGGCCGCCCGGCGCGACCGACCTCACCGGCCACGGCGTCGCCGCAGAATAAAAATCTCGGTGATCGAGTTTGCGCCCCGGTCGGCGGCCATCGGGGCCGAAGTAGGATCGGCGATATGGCCCGATCGAATCCGCTCGTCATCGACATCTCGCGGTTGGGGCGCCGCCCCGGGTCGATGATCACCGTGCACCAGACGGTCCCGGCGCCGTCGCGCATCGGACTCGACCTCATCAGGATCGAGGAGGGTGCCCCGGTGGAGCTGGATCTGCAGATCCAATCGGTGTCCGAGGGCGCCCTGGTGACCGGCACCGTCTCGGCGCCCACCGCCGGTGAATGCGTGCGCTGCCTGGAGCCGATCACCGGAGACGTCAGTATCGACCTCACGGAGCTCTACGCCTATCCCGGCAGCGCCACCGAGGAGACCACCGAGGCCGACGAGATCGGCCGCGTGGTCGACGACCAGGTCGACATCGAACAGCCGATCGTCGACGCGGTCGGGCTGGCGCTGCCGTTCACCCCGCTCTGCGGACCGGATTGCCCCGGATTGTGTCCCGATTGCGGCGTCCCGCTCGCATCGGCGGAGCCGGGACATCAGCACGAGAAGATCGATCCGCGCTGGGCGAAGCTGGCCGGCCTCAAGGAGGATCTGGGCGGGCCCGGAGCCAAGGCGTGACCGTCGACCGCGGCCCGTTACTCGCCGCGCTCGGCGTCCCACTGTCCGATGATCTGCTGACGGTGGCGCTGACGCACCGCAGCTACTCCTACGAGAACGGCGGGCTGCCGACCAACGAGCGCCTGGAGTTCCTCGGCGATGCGGTGCTCGGGCTGACCATCACCGAGGAGCTCTACCACCGGCACCCGGACCGGGCCGAGGGCGACCTGGCCAAGCTGCGCGCCAGCATCGTCAACACCCAGGCCTTGGCCGACGTCGGCCGCGGGCTCGGTGACCGGGGGTTGGGCGCATACCTGTTGCTGGGCAAGGGCGAGGAGAGCTCGGGTGGCGCCGACAAGTCCAGCATCCTGGCCGACGGTGTCGAATCCCTCTTGGGCGCAATCTATATCGAGCACGGCAACGTGGTTGCCCGGGAGGTCATCCTGCGGCTGTTCGGCGAACTGCTGGACACCGCGCCCACGCTGGGTGCGGGGCTGGACTGGAAGAGCAGCCTGCAGGAACTCACCGTCGCCCGCGGGCTGGGCGCCCCGTCGTACGCCGTCACCTCCGAGGGACCCGATCACGACAAGGAGTTCACCGCCGTCGTCATGGTCAGCGGCACGGAGTACGGCAGGGGTGTGGGGCGCACCAAGAAGGAAGCGGAGCTGAAGGCCGCGGCGGCGGCCTGGAATGCACTCAAGGATGCCTGAGCTCCCCGAGGTCGAGGTGGTGCGGCGCGGCCTGGACGCACACATCGTCGGCCACCGCATCGCCGAGATCCAGGTGCTGCATCCGCGGGCGACCCGGCGGCACGAGCTCGGTCAGGCCGACCTGGAGGCGCGCCTGCGCGGCAGCCGCATCGTCGGTACCGGCCGGCGCGGCAAGTACCTGTGGCTGACGCTGGACAGTGGCGACGCCGTGGTGGTGCACCTGGGGATGAGCGGGCAGATGCTGCTCGGCCCGGTACCGAATCCCGGACACCTGCGGATCGCGTCGATCCTCGATGACGGCACCGAGCTGAGCTTCGTCGATCAGCGCACGTTCGGGGGCTGGATGGTGACCGAGATGGCCGGTGAGGTTCCGCTGCCGGTGGCACATATCGCGCGCGACCCGCTGGACCCGGCCTTCGACCGCGACGGTGTGGTGACGGTGTTGCGGCGCAAGCACTCTGAGATCAAACGGCAGCTGCTGGATCAGACCGTGGTGTCCGGCATCGGCAACATCTACGCCGACGAGGCGCTGTGGCGGGCCCGCGTGTACGGCGGCCGGCTGGCGTCGGGGCTGCCGCGCAAGCAGTTGGCCGAGGTGCTCGACGCGGCCGCCGAGGTGATGACGGCCGCACTGGCCCAGGGCGGCACCTCGTTCGACTCGTTGTACGTCAACGTCAACGGCGAATCCGGATACTTCGACCGGTCCCTGGATGCCTACGGGCGGGTGGACCTGCCGTGCCGGCGCTGCGGCGCGGTGATGCGGCGGGAGAAGTTCATGAACCGCTCGTCGTTCTACTGCCCGAAGTGTCAGCCGCCGCCCCGGGCGCGGCGGTCGGCTACTGCCGCTTGTTGAACTCGGCGGCAGCGGACATGCACACCTTCCACTGACCGGATTCCTTGCGGAAGTACGCCGTGTCGAACGGGCCGCCGGCGTTCATGTGGGCCGAGGCCACCTCGCCCTTCACCTTGATGTCGGTGGCGGTCACCTCGGTGTTGGGGGGCGCGCTGGGCACCTCGATGCCCTGCAGGATCTCGCCGAGCTGACCGAGCGCGCCGAACATCCCGGCCTCGGCCTTGCAGAAGTACTGCGCCAGATCGGTGAACTTCCCGGAGCTGCCCGCGGCGTTGAAATCCTGGACCAGTTGCTTGATCTCGCGTTCGTCCTTGGACGCCTGCGACGTCCCGCCCGAGCGCAGCAACAGCAGCCCGCCGACCACCAGGACGGCGATCATCAGCACCGCGGCGATGCCGCCGCCGATCAGCCAGCCGCGGTTGCGGGCGGGTCCCGGCTGCGCCGGGTAGGGGTAGGGGTATGGGTAGCCGCCCTGCGGCGGGACGCCGTAGCCGCCCTGCGGTGGGCCGCCGTAGCCGCCCTGCGGCGGGTAGGCCGGGTAGGCCGGGTAGGGCACGGCGGCCGGCGGCTGCTGCGGGTCCCAGGGACCCGGCTGGCCGTAGGGATCCGGCTGCTGTCCAGGCTGGGAGGGCGGGTAGTACGTCACGATGTCGGCTCCTGGAGGTGTTGCACTTCACCCTAACGCGGGGTCGGGCCGGCAGCGCGGAACCGCACGTTGGGGGTAGGAATGACGTCATGACAGAACTGTGGGTCGAGCGCACCGGGGTGCGCCGCTACACCGGTCGTAGCTCCCGGGGTGCCGAGGTGCTGGTCGGATCCGAGGACGTCGAGGGTGTGTTCACCCCCGGCGAGCTGTTGAAGATCGCGCTGGCCGCGTGCAGCGGGATGAGCAGCGACCAGCCGCTGCGCCGCCGGCTCGGTGACGACTACCCCGCCACCATCCGGGTGTCCGGTCCCGCCGACCGGGAGCAGGAGCGCTACCCGCTGCTGGAGGAGAAGCTCGAGGTCGACCTGTCCGGGTTGTCCGAGGACGAGGTGAAGCGGCTGCTGGTGGTGGTGGAGCGGGCCATCGACCAGGTGTGCACGGTGGGCCGCACGCTGAAGTCGGGCACCGAGGTCAAGTTCGAGATCGACACCCATGAGCGCCGATCCTGATGTCCGCCTGAACGCCTGGGTGCACGGGCACGTGCAGGGCGTCGGCTTCCGGTGGTGGACCCGGTCGCGGGCCCTTGAACTGGGCCTGACCGGGTTCGCCTCCAACCGGCCCGACGGCCGGGTGTACGTGGTGGCCCAGGGCCCGCGGGCCGCCTGCGAGCGGCTGCTGGAACTGCTGCGCGGCGGTGACACCCCCGGCAGCGTGGACACCGTGGTGGCGGATTGGGCCGACGCGGGGGAGCAGATCCCGGGCTTCACCGAGCGTTAACGCGCGCGACGGTAGGGTTACCCGTCATGCATTTGAAGAGTCTCACGCTGAAGGGCTTCAAGTCCTTCGCCGCGGCGACGACTCTGCGCTTCGAACCGGGCATCACCTGCGTCGTCGGGCCCAACGGGTCGGGCAAATCCAACGTCGTCGACGCCCTGACGTGGGTGATGGGGGAGCAGGGCGCCAAGACGCTGCGCGGCGGCAAGATGGAGGACGTCATCTTCGCCGGCACGTCCTCCCGGGCGCCGCTGGGCCGCGCCGAGGTCACGCTGACCATCGACAACTCCGACAACGCGCTGCCCATCGAATACTCCGAGGTGTCCATCACCCGGCGGATGTTCCGTGACGGCGCCGGCGAATACGAGATCAACGGCAGCAGTTGCCGTTTGATGGATGTGCAGGAGCTGCTCAGCGACTCCGGCATCGGCCGCGAGATGCACGTCATCGTGGGGCAGGGCAAGCTCTCCGAAATCCTGGAGTCCCGGCCCGAGGACCGCCGTGCCTTCATCGAGGAGGCCGCCGGTGTGCTCAAGCACCGCAAGCGCAAAGAGAAGGCGGTGCGCAAGCTCGACTCGATGCAGGCCAATCTGGCCCGGCTCACCGACCTCACCACCGAGCTGCGCCGCCAGCTCAAGCCGTTGGGCCGCCAGGCCGAGATGGCGCGCCGGGCCCAGACCATCCAGGCCGACCTGCGCGATGCCCGGCTGCGGCTGGCCGCCGACGACCTGGTCACTCGGCAGACCGAGTTCAACGACACCAACCAGGCCGAGACCACCCTGCGCCGCGAACATGACGAGGTCAGCACCCGACTGGAGGCCGCCACGCTGGAGCTGACCGCTCACGAGTCGGCCGTCGCCGAGTTGTCCCAGCGCGCGGAAGCCGCCCAGCAGACCTGGTTCCGGTTGTCCGCGCTCGCCGAGCGGGTGAGCGCCACGGTGCGTATCGCCACCGAGCGCACCCAACTGCTGGATTCGGCACCGGAACCGACACCCGGCCGGGATCCCGACGCGCTGGAAGCCGAGGCCGACCTGGTGGCCGAGGAGGAACGCCAGCTGCTCGCGGAGCTGGAGGAGTCGCGCTACGCGCTGGAGGCGGCCCGTGCCGAGCTGGCCGAGCGCGAGCGGGTGGCCGCCGAGGCCGAACGGGCGCAGCGGGCCGCCGCCCGTGCCGAAGCCGACCGCCGGGAGGGCCTGGCCCGGTTGTCCGGACAGGTCGACACCATGCGCACCCGCGTCGAATCGACCGACGACGGCATCGCCCGGCTGACCGCCCGGATCGAGGAAGCGGCGGCCCGGGTCGAGCACGCCCAGGCCGAATTCGAACTGGTCCAGGCCAAGGTGGGTGAACTCGACGAGGGCGAGGTCGGCCTCGACGATCACCATGACCGGTCGGTGGCCGCGCTGCGGCTGGCCGACGAACGGGTCGCCGAATTGCAGGCCGCCGAGCGCAGCGCCGAACGCCAGGTGGTGTCGCTGCAGGCCCGCATCGACGCGTTGTCGGTGGGCTTGGAGCGCAAGGACGGCGCCGCCTGGTTGGCCGAAAACCATGGCGAGAACGGACTTTTCGGCTCCATCGCCAAGCTCGTCCGGGTGCGTGAGGGGTTCGAGGTGGCGGTCGCCACCGTGCTCGGGTCGGCCGCCGACGCGCTGGCCGCCGAGAACCCGGGCGCCGCGCGTGCCGCGGTGGCCGCGCTGAAGGAGGCCGACGGCGGCCGGGCCGCGATCGTGCTGGGCGACTGGCCGGTGTCGGCGCGGCCCCACTCGGGTGCGCTCGACCACGACGGGCGCTGGGCGCTGGATCTGGTGGAGGTCCCGGACCGGCTGCGCGGCGCGATCACCGCGCTGCTGGCCGATGTGGTGGTGCTCGACGACCTGTCCCACGCCCTGGATTTCGTTGCCGCGCAACCACATCTGCGTGCCGTCACCGTCGACGGTGACTTGGTCGGCGCCGGCTGGGTGAGCGGCGGTTCCGACCGCAAGGTGTCCACGCTGGAGATCGCGTCGGAGATCGAGAAGGCCCGCACCGAGCTGACCGCGGTCGAGCGGCAGAGCGCCGAGCTGACGGCCGCCCTGGCCGGTGCCACGGCGGAGCAGCGGGCCCGCCAGGACGCCGCCGAGCAGGCGCTGGCCGCGCTCAACGAGTCCGACGCCGCGATCTCGGCGATCTACGAACAGCTCGGCCGGCTCGGCCAGGAGGCCCGCAACGCCGATGCGGAGTGGCAGCGCCTGATCAAGCAGCGTGACGAACTGGAGGCCGGCCGCGCCGCGGCCGTCGAGGAGCTCACCGAGCTGGAGACCCGGCTGCACAACGCGCAGCAGGAGCCGATGTTCGAGGTCGAGCACGTGGATCGGCAGGAGACCACCGTCGCCGCCGACGCGGCGCGCGCCACCGAGGTGGAGGCCCGGCTTGCCGTGCGTACCGCCGAGGAACGGGCGAATGCCGTTCGGGGCCGGGCGGATTCGTTGCGCCGGGCCGCCGCCGCCGAACGGGAGACGCGCGCCCGGGCGCTGCGGGCGCGGGAGGCCCGCGAGTACGCCGCGACCGTCGCGGCCGCCGTGGCCGAATCGGGCCGGCTGGTCGCCGCCCGGCTGGGCGCCACGGTTACCGCGGCCTCCCGGATCCGCGACGAACTGGCCACCGAACGCCGGTTGCGCGCCGAGGCGCTGAGCCGCGCGCGCACCGAGGTCACCGAGCTGAGCGCCCGGATCACGGCGCTCACCGATTCCCTGCACCGCGACGAGGTGGCCAAAGCCCAAGCGGCCCTTCGCATCGAACAGCTGGAACAGCAGGCCCTCGAGCAGTTCGGTCTGGCCGCCGCCGATCTGATCGCCGAGTACGGTCCGCACATCCCGCTGCCGCCGACCGAGCTGGAACTGGCCGAGTACGAGCAGGCCAAGGAGCGCGGTGAGCAGGTGACCGCCCCCGCGCCCATGCCGTTCGACCGGCCCACGCAAGAACGCCGCGCCAAGAAGGCCGAGCGGGAACTGGCCGAGCTGGGCCGGGTCAACCCGCTGGCGTTGGAGGAGTTCGCCGCGCTGGAGGAGCGCTACAACTTCCTGTCCACCCAGCTCGAAGACGTCAAGGCGGCCCGCAAGGACCTGATGGACGTCATCGAGGAGGTCGACGCGCGCATCCTGACGGTGTTCGCCGAGGCCTACGCCGACGTGGAACGCGAGTTCACTCAGGTGTTCGCGTCGCTGTTCCCGGGTGGTGAAGGCCGGTTGTTGCTCACCAATCCGGAGGACATGCTCACCACCGGCATCGAGGTGGAGGCCCGCCCGCCGGGCAAGAAGGTCAAGCGGCTCTCGCTGCTGTCCGGTGGCGAGAAATCGCTGACCGCGGTGGCGATGCTGGTGGCCATCTTCCGGGCCCGGCCGTCGCCGTTCTACATCATGGACGAGGTCGAGGCCGCGCTCGACGATGTGAACTTGCGCCGGTTGCTGGGCCTGTTCGAGCAGCTTCGAGAGCGCTCGCAGCTGATCGTCATCACGCACCAGAAGCCGACCATGGAGATCGCCGACGCGCTGTACGGCGTCACCATGCAGGGCGACGGCATCACCCAGGTGATCTCGCAGCGGATGCGCGGCGAGCAACTGGTCACCCAGTAGCGCTGACCCCGATCTCGCGCAGACCGGCGAGGTCGGCGGCGCCGCAGCCGTGCAGGCAGATGCGCAATTCGGCGATGAAGCGTTGCAACCAATCCTGGACGGCGGCAGCGGATTCGATCGCGGGCACCAGCAGCGGCCGGGCGACGGCCACCACGTCGGCACCCAGCGCGATCGCCTTGGCGGCGTCCATGCCGGTGCGGATGCCACCGGAGGCCACCAGCGGCATGCCCGGCAGGGTGCGCCGCACCTCGACCAGCGCCTGGGCGGTCGGGATACCCCATTCGGCCAGCTCGGGGTCGTTGATCCGGCCGTAGCGCACGAACTGTTCCACCCGGGCCCACGAGGTGCCGCCGGCGCCGGCCACATCGACGGCCGCGATCGGCACATCGGTCAGCCGAGCGGCCGCGGCCGCCCCGATGCCGTGGCCGACCTCCTTCAGCAGCACCGGATAGCCGATGGCCGCGGTCAGTTCGCGCAACCGGTCCACCGACCCGGTGAAGTCGGTGTCGCCGCCGTGCTGCATCGCTTCCTGTAGCGGGTTCGTGTGCACCGCAACGGCATTCGCACCCACCTGGCCCAGTGCCGCCCGCAGGTCGGGCACCACGTCGGGCCCCAGCTGGGCCAGCCCGATATTGCCGACGAGCAGCACGTCCGGTGCTACTTCCCGGACTCGGAAGGTGCTGTCGGCATCACCGAGCATGACCCGCTGCGAGCCGAGCATCATGCCGATCCCCAGCGCCTGAGCCGCACTGGCCAGGTTGCGGTTGATGGTGCCGGACAGTTCCGAACCACCGGTCATCGACCCGATCAGCACCGGCGCCGCCAAACCGACCCCGAGGAAGTCGGTACTCAGGTCGATCTCGCCGAGATTGGTCTGGGTGAGCGCGTTGTAGGGCAGCCGGTAGCGCTCCAGACCGGTGCGCACGGTCTGATATTCGACCGGCTCGGACAGGCAGACGTCGATATGGCGGCGTTTGCGCACTTGGATGGCGTCGGCGGGGGTGCCCGCGAAGCCGGGGCCGATCGTCATCGGGCCGCCCTGAGACAATGGCGGCGTGTCAGATGCCTTATGGATCGCACTTGCGGTCATCGCCGTTCTGGTCGTCGCTGCGCTGGTTGTCGGGCTGGTGCGCTACCGGCGCCGGCAGATCAGCCTATCCAAGCAAGACACCCCCACCGGAATCGATCGTTCCGGCGGATACACCGCGGCATCGGGCATCACCTTCGCCGAATCGACGAAGGCGCCCGCGCAGACCCCTGAGCCCACTTCGACGGGCACTGGTGCGCCCGGCGTCGGTGATGACGCCGCTGTCCCGCGTGACGCACCCAAACGCACCATCGCCGACGTGCAGCTGCCCGAGCCGCCCGTCGAGGTGGCGGAGGCCCAGCCGGCGCCCGAGCCACCGTCGGCGCAGCCGGCGCCCGAGCCGAAGCCGGCACAACCCGAGCCCGAGCCGGTACCCGCGCCGGCCGTCGAGGAGATCGCCCCCAGCGAAGGCCGCCTGGAGCGGCTGCGTGGCCGGCTGGCGAAATCGCAGAACACCCTCGGCCGAGGCATGCTGGGCCTGCTCGGCGGCGGTGATCTCGACGAGGAGTCGTGGGAGGAGATCGAGGACACCCTGCTGATCGCCGACCTCGGTCCGGTGGTCACCCAGTCCGTGGTCGCGGCGCTGCGCGAGAAGATGGCCAGCGCCGGCGTGCGCACCGAGGCCGATGCCCGCGCCGTCCTCAAGGAGGTGCTGGTCGCCGAGCTGCACCCGGAGTTGGACCGCTCGATCAAGGCGCTGCCGCACGCCGACAAGCCGTCGGTGCTGCTGGTGGTGGGCGTCAACGGCACGGGCAAGACCACCACGGTGGGCAAACTGGCCCGCGTGCTGGTCGCCGACGGCCGCCGGGTGGTACTGGGCGCCGCCGACACCTTCCGGGCCGCCGCGGCCGACCAGCTGCAGGCCTGGGCGTCGCGGGTGGGTGCCGAGGTGGTCCGAGGGCCGGAGGGCGCCGACCCGGCGTCGGTGGCCTTCGACGCCGTCGACAAGGGTGTCGCCGCCGGCGCCGACGTGGTGGTGGTCGACACCGCCGGCCGGCTGCACACCAAAACGGGCCTGATGGACGAGCTCGGCAAGGTCAAACGCGTCGTGGAAAAGCGCGCCAAGGTCGACGAGGTACTGCTGGTGCTGGATGCCACCATCGGCCAGAACAGCCTGCCGCAGGCCAAGGTTTTCGCCGAGGTCGTCGACATCACCGGGGTGGTCCTGACCAAGCTCGACGGAACCGCCAAGGGCGGCATCGTCTTCCGCGTGCAGCAGGAACTGGGTGTGCCGGTGAAGCTGGTCGGCCTCGGTGAGGGGCCCGACGACTTGGCCCCGTTCGAGCCCGCTGCGTTCGTCGACGCACTGCTCGTCTAGACCCGCGTCTTCTGGACCCGCCAAGGGTAAACACGCAGCGTGTAACACCGGTGAAACGAAACCGGCCGATCCGTTCACGCGCACGAAACGCAGGCGCGTCGTAGGCGAAACAACTACTCAGCAGAGTTCCCTACCAGGTCAACGGTGCCTGACCGTGGCATGTCGAAGGAGGAAGCTGGGAGTGGACGGATTTCCGACGATGGGTATACCGGACACCGGTGATACCGCGTGGATGCTCGCGAGTGCCGCACTCGTGCTGTTGATGACGCCGGGCCTGGCGTTCTTCTACGGCGGCATGGTGCGGGCCAAGGGCGTGCTCAACATGATCATGATGAGCATCAGTTCCATGGGTGTGGTCACGGTGCTGTGGGTGCTCTACGGCTACTCGCTGGCCTTCGGCAACGACAAGTTCAACTTGTTCGGCGACCCC
The DNA here is from genome assembly GCF_026240945.1 of Mycolicibacterium sp. J2. Taxonomy (GTDB): domain Bacteria; phylum Actinomycetota; class Actinomycetes; order Mycobacteriales; family Mycobacteriaceae; genus Mycobacterium. The sequence continues at coordinate 34,751 of NZ_JAPFPY010000025.1, read as the reverse complement.
ACCCAATACTGGGGGCTCAAGGGCCTGATCGGGGGCACCTACCTGCAGCTGCACCCGGAGGACGCCGCGGTTTCCATCCCGCTCGCCGGCACGATTCCGCAGACGGTGTTCGTGGCCTTCCAGGCAATGTTCGCCATCATCACCGTCGCGCTCATCTCGGGTGCGGTGGCCGATCGCCTGAAGTTCGGCGGCTGGCTGCTGTTCGCCGGTCTGTGGGCCACCTTCGTGTACTTCCCGGTCGCGCACTGGGTCTTCGCCTTCGACGGCGTCACCGCCGAGACCGGTGGCTGGATTGCCAACAAGCTCAAGGCAATCGACTTCGCGGGTGGTACGGCGGTGCACATCAACGCCGGTACGGCGGGCCTGGTGCTGGCCATCATCCTGGGCAAGCGCATCGGCTGGCCGGGTAGCCCGATGCGTCCGCACAACCTGCCGTTCGTGATGCTGGGTGCCGGTCTGCTGTGGTTCGGCTGGTACGGCTTCAACGCCGGTTCGGCGGTGGGCTCCAACGGTATTGCCGGTGCCACGTTCATCACCACCACGGTGGCCACCGCCGCCGCGATGCTGGCCTGGCTGCTCACCGAGCGCATCCGTGACGGCAAGGCCACCTCGCTCGGTGCCGCCTCGGGCATCGTCGCCGGCCTGGTTGCCATCACCCCGTCGTGCTCCTCGGTCAACGTGCTGGGCGCGTTGGTCATCGGTATCGTCGCCGGTGCGGTGTGCGCGCTGGCGGTCGGCCTCAAATTCAAGCTGGGCTTCGACGATTCGCTCGACGTGGTGGGTGTGCACCTGGTCGGTGGTTTGATCGGCACGCTGCTGGTCGGGCTTGTCGCGGCCCCGGAGGCACCGGCCGCGGTCGCGGGCCTGTTCTACGGCGGCGGCTTCGATCAGCTGATCAAGCAGGCCATCGGGGCCGGCGCGGTTCTGGCGTATTCGGCCATCGGTACGGCTATCTTGGCGTTGATCGTGAAATACACCGTGGGTCTGCGTCTGGACAAGGAAGAGGAGGCATCCGGCATCGACGAGTCCGAGCACGCGGAAAGCGGGTACGACTTCGTGGCTGTCGGAACCGGTTCTGTCCTTGGTCGGCACGGCGCGGAGGGATGAGGAAAATGAAGCTGATTACTGCGATCGTCAAACCGTTCACCCTGGAAGACGTCAAAACCGGTCTGGAGCAGACGGGCATCCTCGGGATGACCGTCAGCGAGGTCCAGGGTTACGGGCGGCAGAAGGGCCACACCGAGGTGTACCGCGGTGCGGAGTACTCCGTGGACTTCGTGCCGAAGGTGCGCGTCGAGGTCGTCGTGGACGACTCCGCCGTCGACAAGGTGGTGGACGTCATCGTCCAGGCCGCCCGCACCGGCAAGATCGGTGACGGCAAGGTCTGGGTCAGCCCGGTGGACACCGTCGTCCGGGTGCGCACCGGCGAGCGTGGGGCCGACGCCCTTTGACCCGGCGATGAGCTGAGGGGGTGCTCTCCCGGCCGATGCAGTTGATTGACCGAATGAAGTAACGGCCGGGGGAGGACCGAGATGACAGAGCAGACACCAGATCCCGCCACTGGGGCCGCCCGTTGGGAGGCCCCGGTGGCGGGATCGCTGCGTCCGGCGACGGATCTGGCCAAGGCGTCCGAACAACTGCTGACCACCGGCAGTCGGCAGCTGGACTCCGCGGCGCTGCGGGCGGCGCTGCTGGACCTCAACGAATTCTGGCTCACCACAAAGGCGAGCGAGATCGGCATCACGGCGACGAGCGGCTTCGCCATCGTGGCCACCGGCGGCCTCGGCCGCGGTGAGCTGCTGCCGTACTCCGACCTGGACCTGATGCTGCTGCACGACAACATGCCCGCCGAGATCGTCAGCCAGGTCGCCGAATTGCTGTGGTACCCGTTGTGGGACGCCAACATCCGCATCGACCACAGTGTGCGCACGGTGCCCGAGGCCCTGAAGGTGGCCGCCGAGGACGTGGCCGCCGGCTTGGCGATGCTCGACGCCAGGCATATCGCCGGCGATCAGGAACTGTCGTCGCTGTTGATCGGCGGCGCCCGCCGGCAGTGGCGCACCGGGATCGCGCCCCGTTTCGACGAACTCGTGGCACACGCCAGGGACCGGTGGGAGCGCAGCGGGCAGATCGCGCACCGGGCCGAACCGGACCTGAAGAACGGCCGCGGCGGGCTGCGAGATGTCCAGCTGCTCAACGCGTTGGCCATTGCGCAACTCGCCGACGTCTACCCCAGCCGGATGCTGGCCTCACCCACCGGCACACTCGGTGGGGCGCACCTGGCACTGCTGAACGTCCGCACCGAACTGCACCGGATCTCCCGGCGCGGCCGCGAACAGGTGCTCGCGCAGTACGCCGACGAGATCGGCGCCTCGCTGCGTATCGGGGACCGTTTCGATCTGGCCCGGATGCTCTCCGACGCCGCCCGCACCGTCAGCTACTACGTGGACGCGGGTATCCGCACCGCGGGTAACGCCTTGCCGCGCCGCGGATTCGCCGCGCTGCGCCGGCCGGCGCGCCGCCCGCTCGACGAGGGGGTGATCGAGTTCGCCGGTGAGGTGATCCTGGCCCGCGACGCCCGCCCGGAACGCGATCCCGGCCTGATCCTGCGCGTCGCGGCCGCCTCGGCCACCACTGGATTGCCGATCGCGGCGTCGACGTTGAGCCGATTGGCCGGTGCGGCACCGGAACTGCGCGCACCGTGGCCGCGGGCCGCGCTCAAGGACCTGTTGGTGATGCTGTCGGCCGGGCCGGCCGCGGTGGCCACCGTGGAAGCGCTGGACCGAACCGGGCTGTGGGGCCGGTTGTTCCCCGAGTGGGGGGCGGTGCGCGACCTGCCGCCCCGGGACGTCGTGCACATCTGGACGGTAGATCGTCACCTCATCGAAACGGTCTCTCGGGCAAGCGCGTTCACCACCCGGGTGGCGCGGCCCGATCTGCTGGTGCTGGGTGCGTTGCTGCACGATATCGGCAAGGGGCGCGGGGGCGACCACAGCGTCATCGGCGCCGAGCTGGCCACCCAGGTGGGCACCCGGCTGGGGTTGTGGCCCTCGGATATAGAGGTGTTGTCCAAGATCGTCCGGTATCACCTACTGCTGCCCGACACCGCGACACGGCGGGATCTGCAGGATCCCAAGACCATCGACACGGTGGTGGACGCCCTCGGCGGTGACGCGGTGCTGCTGGAACTGCTGCAGGCGCTGGCCGAGGCCGATTCGCTGGCCACCGGTCCAGGGGTGTGGGGGGACTGGAAGGCGTCCCTGATCGGCGACCTGGTGCGGCGGTGCCGGCTGGTGATGGCCGGTGAACCGTTGCCGCAGCCCGATCCCGTTGACCCGCATTACCTTTCGCTGGCGGCCGACGGTGGGGTGCATGTCGAGCTGGCGGCCGGCGACGGGGCGCACATCCACAACGTGACGATGATCGCGCCGGACCGCCGCGGCCTGTTGTCCAAGGCGGCCGGCGTGCTCTCGCTGAACTCGCTGCGGGTGCACTCGGCCTCGGTCAACAGCGCCGACGGTATGGCGATCAACACCTTCGTGGTGTCACCGCGGTTCGGGTCGCCGCCGGCGGCCGAACTCCTGCGCCAGCAGTTCATCCTGGCCCTCGGCGACGAACTGGATGTCGTCGAGGCGCTCGCGCGCCGTGACCGGGAGGCGGCCGGTACCGCCCGCGTCGGCGAGGTGGCGTCCGCGGTGCCGGTCAATCAGGTCAGCGCGCCGCCGCGCATCCTGTGGTCGGAGGGTTCCGCGCCGGGCCGGTTCATCGTGCAGGTGCGGGCGGCGGACCGCGCCGGGCTGCTGGCCCGGCTCACCTCGGTGATCGAGCGGGACGGTCTGGACATCGAATGGGCCAAGGTCACCACGCTGGGATCGGCCGTGGTGGACGTGTTCTGCATCGCGGTGCCGGCGCTGGCCGGCGGTGCCGACGGCGCCCAGGCGGCCGCGGTGCGCGCCGAACTCGAGCGCGACCTCTACGCCGTGTTGCCGACACCACCGAAACCGGTGTCCGAAGCCAGTTAGCCGGCCAGTTCGTCGGTGTGGCGCAGGTCCGGGCGCGTGAAACAGTTCTCGGCCAACTCGTCCAGTGACAGTGGCAGCACGCGGGCCAGTGCGGCGATGGTGCTGAACGCCGGTGTGGCGAGCCGGCCGGTCTCGATCTTGCGCAGCGTCTCGGGCGAGATCGCCGCCGCCTCGGCCACGTCGGCCAGGGTGCGGGCGCCGCGGGCGTGGCGGAGTTGCTCGCCGAGACGCTTGCCTGCGGCGAGTTGTTCTGCGGTCAGGGGGAGACGCACCATGCGGCCAGCGTACCCCGGGTTGGTATGAAAATACCGCACGTCTGCGCTATGGTGGTATTTTCATACCGCTGAGGAGATATGCCGTGTTGGAACTGAAGACACCCCGCGAGATCGCGGCGATGGACGTCACCGGGACATTCATCGCCGAACTGCTCGACGATCTGACCGGGCGCGCCAGGCCCGGGGTGAACCTCCTCGAGCTCGAAGCCCGCGCCAGGGAACTGATCGCGCAGCGTGGCGCCCAGTCCTGCTACTGGGACTACGCACCGTCGTTCGGCCGCGGCCCGTTCCGCAACGTCATCTGCCTGTCGGTGAACGACGCTGTGCTGCACGGACTTCCGCACGACTACACCTTGGCCGACGGTGATCTGCTCACCATGGACATCGCGGTGTCGATCGACGGCTGGGTCGCCGATTCGGCCCGCAGCATCATCGTCGGGACCCCGCGTGCCGATGACCGGCGGCTGATCACGGCCACCGAGGAGGCGCTGGCGGCCGGTATCGCGGCGGCGGTGCCGGGGAACCGGCTCGGCGACATCTCCGCCGCGATCGGTAGGGTCGCCGCGGACTACGGGTATCCGGTCAACACCGAATTCGGCGGGCACGGCCTGGGCCGCACCATGCACGAGGACCCGCACGTGCCCAACCTGGGCAGGCCCGGCCGTGGTCTGAAACTGCGGCCCGGGCTGACATTGGCGCTGGAACCGTGGTTCGCGGCGGGCACCGATCGCATCGTCTTCGACCCGGACGGGTGGACCATCCGCTCGGCGGACGGGTCCCGCACCGCGCACAGCGAGCACACCATCGCGATCACCGACGGTGCCGCGCTGGTGCTCACGTCGCGGGAGCGGGTGACCGCCGGCGTCTGAAGTCAGGCGCCGGTGACGGCCACCCAGGTGTTGTTCACCGCGGCGGTCCCGGTGAACGCGTCCACCCGGTGCGGGTCGTGCAAGGTGTTCACGTTCGCCCCGGGCAAGGTGTTCGCGTGCCGCCAGCCGGTATCGCGGTGGCCCCAGCCGTGCGGGACGGCCACCGTGCCGCGCCGGATATCGTCGCTGATGTCCAGCGGCACTTCGATTTCCCCCACCGCCGAGGTGACCCGGACGACGGCGCCCTGACTCAACCCGCGGGCTCGGGCGTCGTCGGGGTGCATGAGCACCGTGCACTTGTTGTTGCCGCCGGTCATCGTCGGCACGTTGTGCAGCCAGGAGTTGTTGCTGCGCAACTGGCGCCGCCCGATGAGCTGCAGGTCGTAGTGGCCTTCGGCGGCGTCGGCCAGCTTACGCAGGTATGCCGCTGCCGCCTCGACGAACTCGTCGGGGGCCAGTGCCACCAAGCGGTCTTCGGTGGCGATGACCTTCGTCAGCCGCGGCTGCAGCGCGCCCAGATCCAGGCCGCCCGCACTGGCCTTCAGCTGGCGCATCGTGATTCCCTCGCGGCCCTTGCGTAATCGGCCGTACGGGCCGGTCAGCAAGGCCAGGGCGGTCATCCGCAGCGGGTTGGCAAAGGCGATCAGCCGGTTGCACACCGGTGCGACCAGCTGCCGGAGCGGAGCCGGCAGCAGCTCGGCGGTCAGCCGGCTGAGGATCTCCCAGTCCTCCAACGCGGCGGCGGGCGGATCGAAGGACCGGTGCTGGAACCGGATGTTGTTGCGCACGCTGAAGATCGTCGTGAGCAGCGCGACGTCCTCGCGCTCCAGCGGCGACACCGGCGGCAGGATGAAGTCGGCCTGCCGGGTGGTCTCGGTGACGTACATGTCAACCGCCACATACAGATCCAGGCCCGCGAGCGCTTGGTCGAGCCTGCCCTTCTGCGGGATCGACGACACCGGATTGCCCGCGTAGGTGATCATCGCCCGGATCTGCCCCTGGCCGGGCGTCAGGATTTCGTCGGCCATGGCGACGGCCGGCAATTCGGCGCGGAAGGACCGGTACCGGCCGGACCGATCCGTCCACGCCGCGTGCCCGACCGGGACATACCGCGCCGCGCGGGGAAGGTCGGCGAAGGGGGTGGAGAACATCGTCCCACCGGCCCGGTCCAGATTGCCGGTCACCGTGTTGAGCACCATCACCAACCAGCTCACCAAGGTCCCGGTCTCCTGCTGGCAGATGCCGATCCGGGCGTACACGGCCGCCGATTCCGCGGCGGCGTGGTCGCGCGCCAGGGTCCGGATGGTGTCGGCGTCCACGCCGGCCCGCTCGGCGATCGCCTCCGGTGTCGCGTCGGCGACCAGGGCGGTCAGCGATCCCAGCCCGACGTCTGCTCGGCGATGGCCGCACCGTCGCAGAGGTTCTCGGCGACCAGCACGTGCAGCATGCCCAGCAGCAGATACACATCCCCACCGGGACGCACCGCGACGTGCTGATCGGCCAGCCGCGCCGTCTCGGTGCGGCGCGGATCGATGACCACCACCGCGCCGCCACGGTCGCGGATCGCCTTGATGCGGCGCTTGGCGCCGGGCATCACCGACAGCGAGCCGTTGGACACCGCAGGGTTGGCACCGATGATGACCAGCCGCTGGGTGCGGTCGATATCGGTGATCGGCACCAGCATGTTGGAGCCGAACACCCGCCAGGCGGCGTACTCGTGCGGCATCTGGTCGATGGACGACGCCGAGAAGAAGTTCGGGGTCATCAGGGCCAGCCGCAACAGCATCCCGTAGAACGCGCCGGAACTGTGCGCGGCCGGGTTGCCCAGATACATGCCGAGCGCGCGGGCTCCGTGCTCCTTGCGGATCCGGCGCAGTCGGGTGCCGATCTCGGCGAACGCCTCGTCCCAGTCCACCGGCTCGAACCGGTCACCGACCCGTCGCATCGGGGTGCGCAGCCGGTCCGGGTCGTGGTGCAGGCCGCCCATCGCGGTGGCCTTCGGGCAGATGTAGCCCTTGGAGAACACGTCGTCGGGATTGCCCTCGATCCGGCTGACCTTGCCGTCGGTCACGGTCACGTGGATGCCGCAGTGCGCCTCGCACAGTGTGCATTGACTGATGTGAGTGCATTGACCGCTGTGGGTGGTGCCGGACGCGGCGCCGGTCTGGTTGCGCACCCGGGGAAGGGGGACGTCGATCGCGCTCATGCGGCCTCCGGCGGCGATATCAGTCAATATGCGTTGACAGATTAGCCCGGCCGACTCGGCTGAGACCAGAGTTCACCGCGACCGTTAGGCTTACCAGGTGTTTGAATCGCTGTCTGACCGCTTGACCGGTGCACTGCAGGGCCTGCGCGCCCGGGGTCGGCTGACCGACGCCGATATCGACGCGACCGCGCGCGAGATCCGCCTTGCCCTGCTCGAAGCCGACGTCTCGCTGCCCGTGGTGCGCGCCTTCGTGGGCCGCATCAAGGACCGCGCCAAGGGCGCGGAGGTTTCCGGTGCGCTCAACCCGGCCCAGCAGGTCGTCAAGATCGTCAACGAGGAGCTCATCGGCATCCTCGGCGGCGAAACCCGGCAGATCGCCTTCGCCAAGACCCCGCCGACGGTGATCATGCTCGCCGGTCTGCAGGGTTCCGGTAAGACCACGCTGGCCGGCAAGCTGGCCAAGTGGCTCAAGGCCAAGGGCCACACCCCGCTGCTGGTGGCCTGCGACCTGCAGCGCCCCGGTGCCGTGCACCAGCTGCAGATCGTCGGCGAACGCGCCGGTGTGTCGGTGTTCGCGCCGCACCCGGGAGTCTCCCCGGACGGCGTCACGATCGACCAGATGACCACCGGTGACCCCGTCGCGGTGGCCGCCGCGGGGCTGGCCGAGGCCAAAGCCAAGCTCTTCGACGTCGTCATCGTCGACACCGCCGGGCGCCTGGGTATCGACGAGGAGCTGATGGCCCAGGCCGCCGCCATCCGCGATGCCGTGCAGCCCGACGAGACGCTGTTCGTCCTGGACGCCATGATCGGTCAGGACGCGGTCACCACGGCCGAGGCCTTCCGGGCCGGTGTCGGCTTCACCGGCGTGGTACTCACCAAACTCGACGGTGACGCCCGCGGTGGTGCCGCGCTGTCGGTCCGCGAGATCACCGGTGTGCCGATCCTGTTCGCCTCGGCAGGGGAGAAGCTGGAGGACTTCGACGTCTTCCACCCCGACCGGATGGCCAGCCGCATCCTGGGCATGGGCGACGTGCTCACCCTCATCGAGCAGGCCGAGCAGGTCTTCGATCAGCAGAAGGCCGAGGAGGCCGCCGCCAAAATCGGCTCCGGCGAGCTGACCTTGGAGGACTTCCTCGAGCAGATGCTGGCCATCCGCAAGATGGGGCCGATCGGCAACCTGCTGGGCATGCTGCCCGGCGCCGGTCAGATGAAGGAGGCGCTGGCCGCCGTCGACGACAGCCAGCTCGACCGCGTCCAGGCCATCATCCGCGGTATGACGCCGGCCGAGCGCGCCGACCCGAAGATCATCAACGCGTCGCGCCGGCTGCGGATCGCCAACGGGTCCGGGGTCAGCGTCGCGGAAGTGAACCAGCTGGTGGACCGGTTCTTCGAGGCCCGCAAGATGATGTCGCAGATGGCCGGTCAGATGGGAATGCCGTTCGGCCGCAAGAACTCTGCGCGTAAGGCCGCCAAGGGCAAGAACAAGCAGGCCGGCAAGAAGAAGGGCCGCCAGACCGGGAAGGGCCCGACGCCGCCCAAGAACCCGCTGGGTGCCGGTCTGCCGGCCGGTTTCCCGGACCTCACCGGGATGCCCAAGGGACTCGACGAGCTGCCCCCGGGGCTGGCCAACATCGACCTGTCCAAGCTGAAGTTCCCCGGCCAGAAGTAGCCGCATGGGGGCGCTGCACGTCCGCGGCCGGAGCCTGCCCGACGGCGAGCAGGTGCAGTGGTGGATTGTCGATGAGGGCTCGCCCGAAGAGCATGGGCCGCACGGCGTCCTCTCGGCCGAGCCGATCGCCCATGCCGACACCGTGTTCGACGGTGGCTGGATCATCCCCGGCCTGGTCGACGCGCACTGCCACGTCGGCCTCAAACCCGGTGGCGCCACCACCTACGACGAGGCCGTCGAACAGGCCGAGACCGAGCGCGCTGCCGGCGCCCTGCTGCTGCGCGACGCCGGCTCCCCGGTGGACACCCGCAGCTTCGACGATCGGCCGGACCTGCCGCGGATCATCCGGGCCGGCCGGCATCTGGCCCGGCCCAAGCGCTATCTGCCGGGCCTGCCGATCGACATCGAGGACGAGTCGCAGCTGCCCGCGGCGGTCGCCGAGCAGGCCCGCTGGGGCGACGGCTGGGTGAAACTGGTCGGCGACTGGATCGACCGCGGGATCGGCGACCTGGCTCCGTTGTGGTCCGACGACATCCTCGCCGCGGCCATCGACGCCGCCCACGCCAACGGCGCCCGCGTCACCGCGCACGTCTTCGGTGAGGATGCGCTGCCGGGGCTGATCAACGCGGGCATCGACTGCATCGAGCACGGCACCGGGATCACCGAGGACGTCATCGACCTGATGCTCGAGCACGGCACCGCACTGGTGCCCACGCTCATCAACATCGAGAACTTCCCCGGAATCGCCGATGCCGCAAGCAAATACCCGACCTACGCCAAGCACATGCGCGAGCTGTACGCCTCCTGCCATCGGCGCGTCGGCGCCGCCCACGAGGCCGGGGTGCCGATTTATGCGGGTACCGACGCCGGCGGCATGATGGCGCACGGCCGCATCGGCGACGAGATCGCGGCGTTGCGCACCGTCGGCCTCAGCGCCACCGACGCGCTGGGCGCGGCGTGCTGGGACGCCCGGTCCTGGCTGGGCCGGCCCGCGCTGGAGCACGGCGCCTCCGCCGACCTGCTGTGCTTCCGCGAGGACCCGCGGGAGGTCGGCGTGCAGCACCCGGACCTGGTAATGCTGCGCGGGCGGGTCTACTGATCGTCGAGATCGACGAAATGTCGGTTTCCACTCGCACTTTCTCGCCCAAATGCGCATCTGGGCGCGGGGGAGGCAGGGGAGTCAGTAGACGTCGCGTACGTAACGGTGGTTCTTGATCAGGTCGTTGACGTAGGCGTGGGCGGCCTCGGCGTCCATCCCGCCACCGCGGGCCACCACCTGGTGCAGCGCGGCGTCGACATCCCTGGCCATCCGGTCGGCATCACCGCACACGTACACGTGCGCGCCGTCGGCGAGCCAGCCGAACAGCTCGTCGGCGTTCTCCGACATGCGGTGCTGCACATAATCTTTGGCTTCCTGGTCCCGGGAGAACGCAAGGTCCAGCCGGGTCAGGGTGCCGGCGGCCAGGAAGTCTTCGAGTTCGTCGCCGTAGAGGAAGTCGGTGGCACGATGGCGGTCACCGAAGAACAGCCAGGACCGGCCGGGCGCGGCGGTGGCGCGGCGTTCCTGCAGGAAGGCGCGGAACGGGGCGATGCCGGTGCCCGGCCCGATCATGACGATCGGTACATCGGGCGCGGGCAGCCGGAAGTTGTGGTTGGGGCGCAGATGTACCCGGACCCGGTCGCCCCGATCGGCCAGGAAGGTCGACGCGACGCCGCCGTAGTCACGGTCGCCGCGGCGGTACCGCACGCTCGCCACGGTCAGGTGGATGCGCCCCGGATGCACCACCGGGCTGGAAGCGATCGAGTAGTCCCGAAAAGTCAACGGGCGCAGCGTGTCCAGCAGCTCCTCGGCGCTCAGCCCGGCACGCCGGACGAGGTCGAGGACATCCTCACCGTCGGCGGCCGGTCCGGCCAGGTCCTGCAGCGCCCGCGACGGGGTGCGGATCTCCAGGCGCTCGGTGAGCAGCACGCCGAGCGGCTCGTCGTGATCGGGCACGCTGTGATCGGGCCCGACCCCGAGTTCGGACAGTATCGACGACACCAGCGCGGGGTCGTTGACGGCATGCACCGCCAGCGAATCACCGGCCTGGTACGCCATACCCGACCCGGCCAGGTCCACCTCGTAGTGGCGGACCTCCTTTCCGGATCCGGCGGCGGTCAGTAACCGGTTGACCGCCACCTCGGCCTCGACCACCTCGTGGCGCTCGCGCGGCGGCGCAACGACCGCCTGCACCGCCGTGGCCGCCTGCGCCGGGGCGGGCGCCCCCCGCTCGGCGGTCAGCACCTTCACCACGTCGGTGGTCCAGGCCTTGGCGGGTTGTTCGTAGTAGCCGTCGACGTCCACCCGGTCGACCATCCGGGTGGCCCCCAGTGCTTCGAGCCTTCCGTCGAGCAATTTGCCGGCGTTGCAGAACATCTCATAGGAACTGTCGCCGAGTGCGAGCACGGCGAAATGCAGGTTGTCCAGGCGCTCGGTGCTGGCCTGCAGGGCTTCCCAGAACAGCGTGGCGGTATCGGGGAATTCGCCCTCCCCGAACGTCGAGACGACGGCGACCAGGTGTGTCGCCGACTGTAGTTCGGTGACGTCGACCTGGTTGAGTTCGACGGCTTCGGCCGCGATGCCGATGGCCGTGACGGATTCCGCGAAGGTCATCGCGGCGTCCTCGGCATTGCCCATGTCGGTGCCGTAAGCGACGATCAGCGACAACTCTTCCATGCCGGTTCCCTCCAACGAGCGCGCCCAAAATTAGGGTCACCTTACTGGGAGGGCGGGCCGGGTGGGGGCCTCCCTACGCCGAGCGGCTGAAGCCCCAGTCCAGCAGGCTGATGGCTTGCCCGTAGAGATCGCCGTTGCCGTACATCTGGACCACCACCAAGCGGCGATCACCCCGCTGGGCGGCGCCGACATAGGTGTGCTGAGCCAGATTCGTGTACCCGGTCTTGCCACCGAGGTCCCCGGGGTAGCGGCGCAGCAACTCGTTCTGGTTGGTCAGCGTCCGGCCGGGGAACTGCGCCGACGGCTGTCGCATGATCGCCGCGATCAGTGGATAGGCCAGGGCGGCCCGGAAGATCACCGCCAGGTCGTGCGGGGTGGTCACCGATTCCCAGCCCGGACCGTCCAGTCCGGAGGGCGAGGACGCCGTCGTGTGCCGCGCCCCCAACTGCCGTGCCTTGGCGTTCATCCGGGCCACCGCCACCCGCTGCCCGCCCAGCATGTCGGCCAGCATGTTCGCGGCATCGTTGCCCGACACCATCAGCAGTGCTTCCAGCAGTTGCCGGGTGGTGTACGCCTGCCCGGGTTGCAAGCCCACGCACGAACATTCGACCGTGGTGTGCGAGGTGTTTGCCCGCGCGAAGTTGTCCGGCCGCAGATTGTCCAGCACGACGGTGGCGAGCAGCACCTTGATGGTGCTGGCGGGCGCGTAACTGCCGTAGGGGTCTTGCGCGGCGAGCACGGCGCCGGTGTCCAGATCGGCCAGCAGCCACGCCTTGGCCGGGCCGTTGGTGAACGCCTGCACCCCGGCCAGCTCGGTTCCCGGCTGGGCTTCCGAGCGCGGGGTGACCACGCCGAGCGTCATCGTCGCGGTCACGACCAGCGCGGTGGCCGTCAGCAGTCTTCGCACGCGCGACGAGATTACGGAGCGCAGGACTCGCTGCGTGCGCGATCAGATTGCCGTTCGGCATCAACTGCGGTTCACAGCGCTCCGACGGCGGGCCCCCGGTCGTCGGCGGCGAAGCCCCAGTCCAGTAGAGCCGACGCCTGATCCCAATACGTGGGGCCGCCCTCGCGGACCAGTCCGTGCATCAGCACGACCACCAGCCGCCGCCCGTCGCGTTGCGCGGCCCCGACGAAGGTCTTGCGGGCCAGGTCGGTGAAACCGGTCTTGCCGCCGAGCATGCCGGGGTAGCGGGCCAGCATCTCGTCCTGGTTGACCAGCACCCGGTCGCCGCTGCGGCCCGGGATCACCGCGGTCGGCTTCGCGGTGATCTCGGCGAACACCGGGTGGGCCAGCGCGCCCCGGAAGATGACCGCCAGATCGTGCGGGGTGGTCCAGACGTCGATCCCGGGGCCGTCCAGCCCGGACGGGCTGCCCGCGGTGGTGGCGGTGGCGCCGACTTGCACCGCTTTGGCGTTCATCTTGGCGATGGCCGCCTCGCGGCCGCCCAGCATGGTGGCCAGGGTGTTGGCGGCGTCGTTACCCGACACCAGCAGCAGGCCGTCGAGCAGCTGACGCGTGGTGTAGGTGACGCCGGGCGCGATGCCGGCGCAATTGCACTCGACCTTGGTGTCGGCCTCGTCGGCGACCACGGTGGCATCGAGGGCGAGTTCGTCCAGCGCGGTGAGCGCCAGCAGCACCTTGATGGTGCTGGCCGGGGCGTACCGGCCGAACTCGTTGCGCGCGGCCAGAACGGCACCGCTGTCCATATCGGCGACCAGCCACGCCTCGGCCGGTCCCTCCGGTGTCGGCGCGGCGCCGGCCGGGACCGCCACATCGGCCAGCGCCCGCGGCGCGGCGAGGGTCAACAGGACGGCCAGACAGGTCAGCGCGACGGTGCCGAATCTCCCCATGGGATCTGCAGCCTAACGGCCATGCCTGCCGCTGTGACATCGGTCGCGTTTGGAAGTGCCCCTCGCGGGTATCCCTGCTCGCGGGCGACGTGCCCGGAACATCCGGGCGGCGTCGCCCTCAATCGAGGAAGAGGTGGTTCACACCATGTGCGGCATCGCCGGCGAGATCGCTCGCGGACGGGCAGCAGACATCGGAGCCATCGCGTCGATGGCCGGCACCATGGTCCCCAGGGGCCCGGACAGCGGCGGGGTGTGGGGCAAGGACGGTGTGGCCTTCGGCCACCGGCGCCTGGCCATCATCGACCTGTCCAGTCACGGCCACCAGCCGATGCACGACCCCGAGTTACATCTGACGGTGGCCTTCAACGGCTGCATCTACAACTACCCGCAACTACGCGACGATCTGATCGCCAAGGGCTACCGCTTCTTCTCCCACAGCGATACCGAGGTGGTGCTGAAAGGATTCCACGCCTGGGGTGAGGGCGTGGTGGACCGGCTCTACGGCATGTTCGCCTTCGCGGTCACCGACACCGACAGCGGGCAGGTGCTGCTGGCCCGCGACCGGCTCGGCGTGAAACCGCTGTACTGGGCCGAGGTGGGCGACGCGTTCCGGTTCGCCTCCACGTTGCCCGCGCTGCTGGCCGGTGGCGGCGTGGACACCTCGATCGACCCCGTCGCGCTGCACCACTATCTGAGCTTCCACTCGGTGGTGCCCGCACCGCACACCATCCTGCGCGGGGTGCGCAAACTGGCCCCCGGCACCGTCATGCGCATCGAGCCGGACGGGCGCCGGGTCGAGCGGACCTACTGGAACCCGGTGTTCGAACGTGTCCCGGAGCGCGGCTCCTGGTCGGACCGGGATTGGGAAGACGCCGTGCTGGCGTCCCTGCGCACCGCGGTCGAACGGAGGCTGGTCTCCGACGTGCCGGTGGGCTGCCTGCTGTCCGGCGGTCTCGACTCCAGCCTCATCGTCGGTCTGCTCGCCGAGGCCGGACAGCATGGGCTGCAGACGTTTTCGATCGGCTTCGAGGCCGCCGGCGGTGAAGAGGGCGACGAGTTCAAGTACTCCGACGTCATCGCCCGGCACTTCGGGACCGATCACCACCAGATCCGGATCGACACCGCGCGCATGCTGCCCGCGCTGTCCAGCGCGATCGGCGCCATGAGCGAGCCGATGATGAGCCATGACTGCGTGGCGTTCTACCTGCTGTCCGAAGAGGTGAGCAAGCACGTCAAGGTGGTGCAGTCCGGTCAGGGCGCCGACGAGATCTTCGCCGGATACCACTGGTACCCGCCGATGGCGCACGCCGCCGACGATGACGTCGATGCCGCCGTGGCCCGGTACCGTGCGGCCTTCTTCGACCGCGACCATGCCGCCGTCAACGCCCTATTGGCGCCGCAGTGGCGCCTGGACGCCGATATCGCAGGCGATTTCGTCCGCGACCGGTTCGCCGCCCCCGGGGCGGCCACCGCGACCGACCGGGCGCTGCGGCTGGACACCACCGTGATGCTGGTCGACGACCCGGTCAAACGGGTGGACAACATGACCATGGCCTGGGGGTTGGAGGGCCGCGTGCCGTTCCTCGACCACGAACTCGTCGAACTCGCCGCGACCTGCCCGCCGCACCTGAAGACGGCGCACGACGGCAAGGGTGTACTGAAAGAGGCGGCCCGCCAGGTCATTCCGAGCGAGGTGATCGACCGGCCGAAGGGGTACTTCCCGGTCCCGGCGCTCAAACACCTGGCCGGGCCGTACCTGGACCTGGTGCGCGATGCGCTGCACAGCGACGCCGCCCGCGCCCGCGGACTGTTCGCTGCCGACAGCGTCGAGCGGCTGTTCGCGGACCCGAACGGCAATCTCACCCCGCTGCGCGGAAACCCGTTGTGGCAGATCGGTTTGCTGGAGATGTGGCTGGCGCAGCACGTCGACGGAGGTCGGGCGTGACCATGGCAGAGACTCGGGACGACACCGGAGTGGTGCAGGACCTGGGGTGGGGGCGACTGGTCTTCGGCCAGACCTTCGACGATCCCGAGGAGTTCGGCACCGCGTTGCGGGCCGAGGCCAGCGGCCGCCGCGATATCGGCATGTATCTGGATGCGCCGCACGTCTTCGTCGCCCTGCACCCGCAGGAGTTCTTCATCGACCCCAGCTTCACCTACCGGCTGACCTTCGCCGAGCGCGGCGACTACTGGCCCGACGACGTGCCGGGAGTGGTGGTGCGCCCGGTGCAGTCGATCCAGGACTGCGAGGCGATCAACGAGATCTATGTGCGCTGCCGGATGGTGCCCGCCGACATCGAACTGATGTGGAGCAATGTCCAGCACGAACCGCACATGGTGTACCTGGTGGCCACCGACGAACACACCGGCGCGTTGATCGGCACCGTGACCGGTATCGATCACCGGCAGCTGTTCAACGACCAGGAAAACGGCTCCAGCCTGTGGTGTCTGGCCGTGGATCCGGCGGTGTCCCGGCCCGGTGTCGGCGGGTTGCTGGTGCGCTCGCTGGTGGAGGAGTTCATCCGCCGGGGGCGCGCCCAGATGGACCTGTCGGTGTTGCACGACAACGAGGGTGCGATCGCACTGTACGAGCGGATGGGCTTCGAGCGTGTGCCGGCCCTGGGCATCAAGCGTAAGAACGCCATCAACGAGAAACTGTTCGCCCCGGTGCAGGAAGAAGAGGGCCTGGCCGAGCTGAATCCGTACGCCCGGATCATCGCCGACGAGGCCATCATGCGCGGTATCCATGTCGAGGTGCTCGACGGCAAGGGCGGCTATATGCGGCTCACCCACGGCGGCACCAGTGTGGTGACCCGGGAATCGTTGTCCGAGTTGACCAATGCCGTCGCGATGAGTCGCTGTGACGACAAGCGCGTCGCCCGACGCGTGGTGTCCGAGGCAGGCATCCGGGTGCCGCGCGGGCGGACCGCGACCTTCGACGACGACGATTACGCATTTCTGCGTGAGGTGGGCTCCGTGGTGGTCAAGCCGGCCCGCGGCGAGCAGGGCGCCGGCATCACCGTCGGGGTCACCACACCCGACGAGTTGGACCGGGCGCTGCAGTGGGCCGCCAAGCACTGCCCCGATGTGCTCATCGAAGAGCGTTGTGAGGGTGAGGATCTGCGGCTGGTCGTCATCAACGGCAAGGTGATCGCCGCCGCCGTGCGACGCCCGCCCGAGGTGCTCGGCAGCGGCAAACACACGATCCGGCAGCTGATCGAGGCGCAGAGCCGCCGGCGCGCGGCGGCCACGCACGGCGAGTCCGTGATTCCGATCGACGATGTCACCGCCGACACCGTGCGCGACGCCGGGTGGGACCTCGACGACGTACTGCCCATCAACGAGCGGCTGGTGGTCCGGCGCACCGCCAACCTGCACACCGGCGGCACCATCGGCGATGTCACCGACGACGTCAACCCGAAACTGGCCAGGGTGGCCGTCGACGCCGCCGACGCGATCGGCATCCCCGTCACGGGGATCGATCTGATGGTGCCTTCGGTGTGTGGCGAAGATTATGTGTTCATCGAGGCCAACGAGCGTCCCGGGCTGGCCAATCACGAACCGCGTCCGACGGCCCAGGCTTTCGTGGATCTACTGTTTCCTCGTACCGCGGCCACACCGTGGGCCTGGCAGCCCGAGCCTGTCGACCAGGGTTAGCACCGGGCCCGTTGCGGCCGAGGTTTGCGTATTTCAGTGCGGGAGTGAGGAGACATGGTGTCCGAACGTGCGGTGATGCCGGAGGCGACACGGGCGTGGATGATCGACACGCTGCTGGGACTGCTGCAGACGCCCAGCCCGTCCGGGCGCACCGATGCGGTGATGCAGCTGATCGGCGACATCCTCGACGACCTCGGGGTGCCCTTCATGTTGACCCGGCGCGGGGCGTTGACCGCCGAACTGCCCGGGGAGTCGAAGACCACCGATCGTGCCGTGGTGGTGCACGCGGACACCATCGGCTGCATGGTCCGGGACCTGAAGGACAACGGCCGGCTGGAGGTGGTGCCGGTCGGGACGTTCTCGGCGCGGTTCGCCACCGGGGCGCGGGTGCGGATCATGACCGACGATCCCGACCAGTTCTTCACCGGAACCGTGATGCCGCTGAAGGCGTCCGGGCATGCCTTCGGCGACGAGATCGACACCCAGCCCACGGATTGGCCGAACGTGGAGGTACGCATCGACCGCCAGGTCAGCACCCGGGCCGACCTGGAACGGCTGGGCTTCAACGTCGGTGATTTCGTCGCGCTGATCGCCGCTCCGGAATTGACCTCCGACGGTTTCATCGTGTCGCGGCACCTGGACGGCAAGGCCGGGGTGGCCGTCGCGCTGGCCCTGGCCAAGACTGTTGCCGACGACCGCATCGTGCTACCGCACAAGACGACGATCATGGTGACGATCACCGAAGAGGTGGGTCACGGCGCCAGCCACGGCCTGCACCCCGACGTCGCCGAGCTGGTCTCGGTGGACAACGCGGTGTGCGCGCCGGGGCAGCATTCCATCGAGGACGGTGTGACCATCCCGATGGCCGATCTGCACGGGCCGTTCGACTACCACCTGACCCGCAAGTTGTGCCGACTGGCCAACGAGCGGCGAATTCCGCACGCCCGCGACGTGTTCCGGTTCTACCGCTCCGACGCTGCCGCCGCCATCGAGGCGGGCGCGAACACCAGGGCCGCGCTGGTGGGCTTCGGACTGGACGGCAGCCACGGCTGGGAGCGCACGCACGTCGACTCGCTTGAGGCCGTGTACAACCTGCTGTTCGCGTGGCTGCAGACACCGCTGACCTTCGCCAAGTGGGATGCCGAACCGTCGGGCAAGCTGCGCGATTTCCCGTCGTCGAAGCAGCCGGCGCCCGCAGAACAATGGGTGCCCCTGGCACGCGGTGAGCACGCCGAACCGGGGGAGTGGTCCGGGGAACACTGGCCGCCGCCGGAAGGGCCCGTGGGCCCGCAGGCGTAGTGGTTCAATCGAGGCGTGCTGAGCATCGAAGAGATCTCTGACCGCCTGGAAATCCAAGACCTGCTGATCGCCTACTCGACGGCCATCGACACCCGCCGGTTCGACGACCTGGATCGGGTGTTCACCCCGGACGCCTATATCGACTACCGCGCCATGGGTGGGATCGACGGCCGGTTTCCCGAGGTGAAGGCGTGGCTGGCGCACGTGTTGCCGAATTTCCCGGCGTACGCGCACATGCTCGGCAACGTCGACATCCGGCTGGCCGGGGACACCGCGACCGCCCGGACGCTGTGCTTCAACCCGATGGTGCTGGGAGCCGCCCCGGCGGCGACATCGGGCGCCGGAGCTGCCCCGCCGGCGGATACGGGTGCCACAGAACAGCCGCAGGTGCTGTTCTGTGGTCTCTGGTACGAGGACGAGTTCGTCCGCACCGGGGACGGCTGGCGGATGAGCCGCCGTGTCGAAGTGAAGTGCTTCGACAAGATTGTCTAGATTTGGGCTGGCCGCGCCCGCTCTGGCACAATGGGCGGCTGTCTGTCGCGCGACCCCGTTAGATGCGCTGCGCGCCGGTCACACACGTAAGGCAAAACCGGATCCCGGCATCCCGCCGGAGATCGCCGAATTGCAGCGTGGCAAATATCAGGAGAGAACGCTTTCACATGGCTGTCAAAATCAAGCTGACCCGTCTCGGCAAGATCCGCAATCCCCAGTACCGCATCGCCGTCGCCGACGCGCGCAACCGCCGCGACGGTCGCGCCATCGAGGTCATCGGCCGTTACCACCCCAAGGAAGAGCCGAGCCTGATCGAGATCGATTCGGAGCGCGCGCAGTACTGGCTGGGCGTCGGTGCGCAGCCCACCGAGCCCGTCCTGGCGCTGCTGAAGATCACCGGTGACTGGCAGAAGTTCAAGGGCCTGCCGGGCGCCGAGGGCACGCTGAAGGTCAAGGAGCCCAAGCCGTCCAAGCTGGACCTGTTCAACGCGGCCCTGGCCGCCGCCGACAACGCCCCGACCGGCGAGGCCACCCAGCTCAAGAAGAAGAAGGCTCCGGCCAAGAAGGACGACGCCGCCGAGGGCGAGGCCACCGAGGCCGCTGAGGCCACCGACGCCGCGGCTGAGCCCGCGGCCGAATGAGCTCCGTAGTCGTCGACGCCGTCGAACACCTCGTTCGCGGGATCGTCGACAACCCCGACGATGTCCGGGTCGACCTGGTGACCAACCGTCGCGGTCGCACGGTGGAGGTGCACGTGCACCCCGATGATCTGGGGAAGGTCATCGGCCGCGGCGGTCGCACCGCCACCGCGCTGCGCACTCTGGTCGCCGGGATCGGCGGCCGGGGTATCCGCGTCGACGTGGTCGACACGGATCAATAGAAGCCAGTAGTCGATTCGATCATGGATCTCGTCGTCGGTCGGGTGGTGAAGGCCCACGGCATCAGCGGCGAGGTCGTCGTGGACGTCCGCACCGACGATCCGGACGCCCGGTTCGCCCCGGGCGCCCGGCTTCGCGGTGCCAAACGCAATGCGCCGCAACGCGAATTCGTCATCGATTCGGTGCGTGAGCACGGCGCGCGGCTGCTGGTGCGGCTGGCCGGTATCACCGACCGCAACGCCGCCGACGAGATTCGCGGCACGTTGTTCGTGGTGAACGCCGACGAGCTCCCGCCGATCGAGGACCCCGACGAGTTCTACGACCATCAGCTCGAAGGGCTGGCGGTGCGCACCGTGGACGGGACCGCGGTCGGGACCGTGGCCGAGGTGCTGCACACCCCGGCGGGGGAGCTGTTGTCGGTCAAGACCTCTGATGGAGCCGAGATTCTGGTGCCGTTCGTCTCGGCGATCGTCACGGCGGTGTCGCTGGAGGACGGGGTGGTCCAGATCGATCCCCCCGACGGTCTGCTCAACCTCGAAGACCTGTAGGTCCCATGCGGATCGACGTCGTCACGATCTTCCCCGACTATCTGGAACCGCTGCGTCAGGCCCTGCCCGGCAAGGCGCTCGAGACCGGGATCTTCGACCTCGGCGTGCACGATCTGCGGCGCTGGACCCATGATGTGCACAGGTCGGTGGACGACGCGCCCTACGGTGGCGGTCCCGGCATGGTCATGCGGGCGCCGATCTGGGGCGCGGCTCTCGACGAAATCTGCTCGGCTGAAACGCTTCTGGTGATTCCGACCCCGGCGGGTCGGCCGTTCACCCAGGCCACCGCGCAGCGCTGGAGCGCCGAATCGCATCTGGTGTTCGCCTGTGGTCGCTACGAGGGGATCGATCAGCGCGTCGCGGAGGACGCCGCCCGCCGGATGCGGGTGGAAGAGGTCTCCATCGGTGACTACGTGCTGGCCGGCGGCGAGGCCGCGGTGCTGGTCATGGTGGAGGCCGTGGTGCGTCTGCTGCCCGATGTGCTCGGCAATCCGCAATCGCACCAAGAGGATTCGCACTCAGCGCACCAAGGGGGCCTCCTGGAGGGGCCCAGCTACACCCGCCCGCAGGTGTGGCGCGAGCTGGAGGTGCCGCCGGTACTGCTCTCGGGTGACCACGCCAAGATCGCCGCGTGGCGGCACGAGCAATCGCTGCAGCGCACCCGGGAACGCCGGCCCGACCTGCTTGCGGGCGAGCGAAGCGACGGGGGGAATGGCTAGATGCGCCCGCCGGGGAAGATCGTCGACACGGCGGCGGTGATGGTCTGGCGCGCCTCGTCCGCGTCGGCGGGTTGCATGGAGCTGATCGCCATCACATAGCGCCGGTCCGGGCCCACCACGCCGGTGGACAGGTGCATCCAGTCCGCACCGACGCAGCACATCCAACCCTGTTTGACCGCAACGGGTTCGGCGTACAACCCCTCCGGGATGCCGAAGCGTTGCGGATAGACCCCGCCGGGCACCATCCCGTCGGGTGCGGTCGGGGTGGACTCGGCGAGATCGGCCAGGATGATGCTGGCGTCGGCAGCGGGCAACCCGCCTTTGCCGGAGAGCAGCATGTCGTAGTAGTGCACCAGGTCGGTCACCGTACTGGTGGTGTTGTACCAGCGGCCATTGCCGGGGGGATTCGTCGAGGTCAATCCATAGCGGCTGACGACCCGGTTCACGATGGCGCTACCGCCGCTGCGATTCCAGAACACCTCGGCGGCGCTGTCGTCGCTGGAGCGCAGCATGACATCGAGCATCCTGCGGTCGTCGGGGCTCAGCGTGGTCTGGCCCTGAGCCTCCTGCAGCAGCAGGTCGTCGGCGATGAAGAGTTTCACCACCGAGGCGATGGCGATGGTGTCGATGGCGCCGCTGGTGACCAGCTGACCGGTGTTGCGGTCCAGGATCGCCAGGTTGATATCCGCGCCCTGCGCGGACGCGGTGGCGACGGCCTGCCGGATACGGCTGTCCAGGCCCTGGAAGGCTGCGGCCGGCTGGTCGGGCGGCGCCTCGGGCAGCGGCGCGGAATTCCCCAGCGGCGCGATGACGGTCAGCTGTGGCGACTCCGGCGGTGGGGGCGGGGTTCCGTAGACCTTGGCCTCGCAGCCCGAGACCAGCACCCCGGTGCACAGCACCGTCGCGGCCACCGTCATGAGCTTCGACGGCCGCGCCCGCATAGCTCTCCTCCTGGCATACCTGTCAATGGTCTGTGCAATTAGCCTGGTCGACAGCAGGACAACACGCTGTGTGAACCCTTGAGTCGGCCGCCGCACCCGAGGCTCGACGCGGTCCTGGCAGGTGGCGCTGACCCGTGTGTAGCCTAACGGTTGACCACCGTTGTCGCGCGCCTGACGCGGTGGTGTTTTGCGGCCCGATGTGCCGATTTCGTCGGATGAACACCATCTGGCACAATTGAGCAGTTGTCTGCGCACGGCCTCGCCGAATGGGTGAAGCCTGCTGCGTGACGCAGAACCCGATAAGCCCGAATACCTCGGCTCGGCCGCGCACTGCGCGGTCCCGCAGGAGCCGCTTACTAGCAAGGAAGTGTCACCGATGAACACGCTGGACTTCGTCGATCAGACGTCGCTGCGCGACGACATCCCGGCCTTCAGCCCCGGCGACACCGTCAACGTGCACGTGAAGGTTATCGAGGGCTCCAAGGAGCGCATCCAGGTCTTCAAGGGTGTCGTGATCCGGCGCCAGGGTGGCGGCGTCCGGGAGACCTTCACCGTGCGCAAGGAGAGCTACGGCGTCGGTGTCGAGCGGACCTTTCCGGTGCACTCGCCCAACATCGACCACATCGACGTCGTGACCCGCGGTGACGTGCGTCGCGCCAAGCTGTACTACCTGCGCGAACTGCGCGGCAAGAAGGCCAAGATCAAGGAGAAGCGCTGACGCTGGTTCCGGCACGCCTGCCGGAACGGTCAGCAATGCTGATTACCCTGATGCCGTGACCGAGGACAAAGAAGGTACGGCGGCCGCCGACGGGTCGGATTCGAATATCGAGGATTCCGTCACCGACACCGTCGAGGACCAGGAAACCGACGAGCCCAAACGCAAATCGGGTGCACTGCGTGAAGGGGTCATCCTCGTCACCATCGCGTTGGTCATGTACTACGTGGTGCTGACCTTCGTGGCGCGGCCGTACCTGATCCCGTCGGAATCGATGGAACCCACCCTGCACGGCTGCGCCGGTTGTGTGGGCGACCGGATCATGGTCGACAAGCTGACCTACGACTTCTCCAAGCCCGAGCCGGGTGACGTGGTCGTCTTCAAGGGCCCGCCCAACTGGAACATCGGTTACAAGTCGATCCGTTCGGACAACCCGGTGATCCGTTTCGCGCAGAACGCGCTGTCCTTCGTCGGTTTCGTACCGCCGGATGAGAACGACTTGGTCAAGCGGGTCATCGCGGTGGGCGGCCAGACGGTGGAATGCCGCGCGGCAACCGGCCTGACGGTCGACGGCAAGAAGCTCAACGAGCCGTATCTGGATCCGACGACGATGATGGCTGACACCAACGTCTACCCCTGCCTCGGCAATGAGTTCGGTCCCGTGAAGGTCCCCGAGGGACGGTTGTGGGTGATGGGGGACAACCGCACCCATTCGGCGGATTCCCGCGCGCACTGCGCCAACCTGCCTGCCGACGCGCAGAAGGGGCTGCTGTGCACGGGCGATCCGGTGCCCGGCACCGTACCGGTGGACAATGTCATCGGTAAGGCCCGGTTCATCGCGTGGCCGCCGTCCCGGTGGGGCGGCGTGGACAGCGTGAACCCGCAGACGGCGCCCGCATCCTAGGAGTCCTGGCGTTGGCGGCGAGCTGGCCACCGCGGACCGTGATCCGCAAATCCGGTCTGCGCACCCTGGAGTCCGCGCTCTATCGCAGCGGGCTCGGACCTGTCGCGGGTGTCGACGAGGTGGGACGCGGCGCCTGCGCCGGCCCGCTGGTGGTGGCGGCCTGCGTGCTGGGCCCCAACCGGCTGTCCAGCCTGGCCGCGCTCGACGATTCGAAGAAACTCACCGAAGCCGAGCGGGAACGGCTGTTCCCGCTGATCCGTCGCTACGCGGTGGCCTATCACGTGGTGATCATCGAATCGACCGAGGTGGACCGGCGCGGCGTGCACCACGCGAACATCGAGGGCATGCGCCGCGCGGTCGCCGGTCTGCCCGTCCGGCCTGGCTATGTGCTCTCCGACGGGTTTCGGGTGCCCGGTCTGACGGTGCCGTCGCTGCCGGTGATCGGCGGTGACGCCGCCGCCGCGTGTATCGCCGCGGCGAGCGTGTTGGCCAAGGTCAGCCGCGATCGCCTGATGGTCAGCATGGACAGTGAGCACCCCGGATATGGTTTCGCCGAGCACAAGGGCTACGGCACGCCGGGCCACACGGCCGCCTTGGAGCGGCTCGGCCCGTGCAGCCAGCACCGGTTTTCGTTCGTCAACATCGCGCGGGTTGCCGGATCGGTGCGACGCGACGCCACGGCGTGCGGAATGATGGAGCCCAACCTAGACGAAGGACAGCAGAGCAGATGAGTGCCGAGGATCTCGAGAAGTACGAAACCGAGATGGAGCTCTCGCTGTATCGCGAGTACAAGGACATCGTCGGCCAGTTCAGCTATGTCGTGGAGACCGAGCGCCGGTTCTACCTGGCCAACAGTGTGGAGCTGGTGCCGCGCAACGCCGACGGGGAGGTCTACTTCGAGCTGCGGCTCGCCGATGCCTGGGTGTGGGACATGTACCGGCCGGCGCGGTTCGTCAAACAGGTGCGGGTCATCACGTTCAAGGACGTGAACATCGAAGAGGTCGAGAAGCCCGAGCTGCGGCTGCCGGACTGACGCGGGCCGGTGGTCGCTAGGTACGCAGGTGCTCGTCGAAGAAGGCGAACACCCGCGACCAGGCGTCCGCGGTGGCGGCCTCGTCGTATCCGAACCCGGTGACCCGCAGCAGCGGCTGTGCGGGCAGCTGATTGGCGAAGCTGTGCCCGGCCTTCGGATAGACCTTGATATCGGCGGTGATATTGCGGGCACCGGTGGCGCGCCTCAGCTTCTCCGGTGCGCCGATTCCGAGCGGATCGCGCCGTCCAAAACTCGCCACGATGGGGCAGGCGCCGGCCAGCGTGTGGTCCAGGTCGCGCGGCAGGGGCGTGCCGTAGAACGGTGCCGCCGCACCGAATCCTTTGGGAGACAGAATGAGCGCGAACTGGCCGCCCATGCAGAAGCCCGCGATCCCGACCGTTCCCGTGCATTCCGGCAGGTTCAGCAGGTGATCGCGGGCGGCCAGGATGTCATCGAGTGATCGGCCGCGCTGGGTCAGCGCTTCGCGCATCACCCGGGTGATGCAGCGCGCCCGGCCGCCCCTGGCGTACAGGTTCGGTGTGAGCGCCAGGTACCCGGCGTCGGCGATGCGTCGCGACACCGCCTCGTTGTCGGGCCGGTAGCCGACGGCGTCGTGCACCACGACCACCCCCGGCCATGGCCCGGTACCGGACGGGGTGTCCAGGAGTGCGTCGATCGGACCGGCGGGGGTGTCGAGCGTGATCGGGGCCACACCCACAAACTAGCCTGTGTCGCCATGGCAGGGCGAGCGCATCAGCGCGGGACGGACCTGCCTATCGTGGGCGGGTGACCGACGCACCCCAGCCCGCCCGGCCGCTGTCCGGTGTCCGCATCATCGAGATCTCCAGCTTCGTCGCCGTTCCGCTGGCCGGTATGACCCTGGCCCAGCTGGGTGCCGAGGTGATCCGCGTCGATCCGGTGGGCGGGGCGGCCGACTATCACCGGTGGCCGGTGACTGCGGCGGGTGACAGCATCTACTGGGCCGGCCTGAACAAGGGCAAGCGGTCGGTGGCGGTGGACATGCGCTCCGAGCACGGTCAGCAGCTGGTCTGCCGGCTGATCGCCGACGCAGGCATTCTGATCACCAATGTTGCTGGGCGGCAATGGCATTCGTATGAGGCGTTGACGGCGCGGCGGCCCGATCTGATCCACGTGGAGATTTCCGGCCGGGCCGACGGTGGGACGGGGGTGGACTACACCGTCAATGCCGGGTTGGGGTTCCCCTTGGTGACCGGGCCGGAAGGGCTCGACGGACCGGTCAACCACGTGCTGCCGGCCTGGGATGTCGCCTGCGGCCTGTACGCGGCGCTGGCCGTCACCGCCGCGCTGCGGCACCGCGACAGCACCGGGCAGGGGCAACAGGTCTCGATTCCGCTGGAAAATGTCGCGCTGGCCACCGCAGGAAACCTGAGTTTCCTGACCGAGGTGATGGTCAACGGCACCGACCGGCCCCGGATCGGCAACTCGATCTACGGCCAGTACGGCCAGCAGTTCGCCAGCGCCGACGGTGCCTCCTTCATGATCGTCGCGCTGACCGGCCGGCATTTCCGGGACTTGGCCGACATCACCGGCAACACCACAGCCGTTGCCGCCCTTGCCGAATCGCTGGGAGCAGATTTCACCGACGAGGGACAGCGCTACCGCCACCGGGACGCGCTGACCGGGCTGTTCACGCCGTGGTTCAGCGCGCACACCGCCGAGGAGATCACCGCCGCGCTGTCGGACACCTCGATCCTGTGGGAGCGCTACCGCAGTTTCGCCGAGGCCGCCGCCGACCCCAAGGTGACCGCCAACCCGTTGTTCACCACGGTGGATCAACCACGTATCGGCAGCTATCTGGCGCCCGGACTGCCGATCGCCGTCAACGGTGTCTATCCGCCCGCGGTCCCGGCCCCCGCCCTCGGGGACCACACCGCGCAGGTGCTCGCCGAGGCGTTGGGGCTCGGTGCCGACGAGATCGCCACCCTCACCGAGGCGGGCACGGTGGCATGAGCGACCTCGCCGCGCTGCTCGCGCTGACCGATGCCGGCCACGACGCATGGACGGGGCCACCCGGCGGGCCGGAAGGCAAACGCGCCTTCGGCGGATTGATCGCCGCGCAGAGCCTCGCCGCGGCCTGCCACACCGTCGACGACGGGTACCAGCCCACCAACATGCATCTGCAGTTCCTGCGTGGCGGGGACGCGGGAGCGGCGCTGGATCTGCGGGTGGACCGGATCTACGACGGGCGCACCGCCGCGGCGCGGCGGGTGGAGAGCCGGCAGGCCGGACGGCTGCTCACCACGGGGACCGTCTCGTTCACGGTGCCCTTGAGCGGGCCCGAACACGGTGTGCGGGCGGCGATGCCGACGCATCCGGACCACCTGCCGCGGACCGGGCCGCCCGGCCCGGCGCCGGCGCTGCCGCTGACCGAACTCGACATCCGCATCGAGGACAGCGGAGCCGGCACCGATTTCCTGCGGCGGATGTGGTGGCGGGTGACAGCGCCGCTGCCGAATGACCCACTGCTGCACACCCTGATCGCCGTCTACATCACCGACCTGTACGGCGTCGACCCCGCCTCACACGTGCACGGCTCGTCGATGCGTGAGCGCGTGCACCGCACCAGTACCACCGATTCGTCGATCTGGCTGCATCAATCCGTGCGCGCCGACGAGTGGAACCTGCTGGAGTCGTCGTCCCCGGCCGCGGCGCGCGGCCGCAGCGTGATCACCGCCAGTCTGCTGCGCGCCGACGGCACCATCGCCGCCACGCTGGTCCAGGAAGGGCTGCTCGCCGACCGGGACTGACGAATCCGCTCGCGGGTCCAGGCGATCAGCCGGCTCAGCAGCACACCCGCCGCGATCGACGCCAGCACCCCGAAAAGCCGGTGCTCACCGAACAAGGGATACACCTGGAAGTGCGTGAGATAGGTGTACAGCGACGCCTCGGCGATGACGCCCGCGATCACCGCCACTCGTGCCGGGCACCGCAGCGCCGGCAGCCAGATCAGCAGCGCCAGCCCGGTGAACACCAGCACCTCGCGGCCCGTGGTGCCGAAATACCCGTGCAGGCCGGCGGCGAGCACCGCGGTGACCGCCAGCCGCTGCCATGCCGACGTGGCCTTCGCGGCCGCCCAGCCCGCCGCGAAGAACCAGAAGGCCAGCATGGAAAACCAGGCGTCGTGGCCGGGGAATTCGAACCGCAGCACCACCCCGATCGCCAAGAACGTTGCGGCGAAGGCAAACGGATGGCGTCGTTCGACGGGGTCGGCCAGCCAGCACAGCGCGGTCAGCCCGACCAGCACCCACACCAGCACTTCGACGAACCACAGCCTGCCCGCCGTCATGCTGTCGGCGGGACCGAGAAACTTGTTGGCCAGCAACAGGTTCGTGCCGTGGTAGTCGTCGGTGATGACCAGCGCGATGGCCACCCAGGCAACCGCGGGCACCGCGATCGCACCGATGGTCCGGCGCAGGTGCCGCACCCGGTCGCTGCGCGACACCGGCGTCAGGCAGAACCGGCCGAAGTTGTAACCGGCCACGCCGAGCAGGATGTGCGCGCCGCCCCACAGGGTGAACAGTTCGGCGTGTGATCCCACGATCAGGACGATGGCCACGGCGCGCAGTGCCACGCTCGTTTCCAGCACGGTGCCGCGGGTGCCCGGCGGTGGGCTGTTCTCCAGGTCGCGCAACGGGATGCGTTGCCACTGCGGAGGCAGCCGACCGAGGAGCTTCTGCAGCCGCACCGACATCGCGACATAGGTCAGGGAGTTGCCGCCCAGATCGACAAAACTGGCACCGGGATCGATATCCGCCGGATCGACATGCAGCACCTCGCCGAACAGCGCACGCACCGTCTGGGCGGCCGGCGGTGGTGGCGCCAGCGCGCGCACCGCGGGATAGTCCGGCTTACCCGAGGCCAGCATCGGCAGCTCGTCGACCTGGACGGCGCGGACCGCGGCGGCCGGGATGCCGGTGCCGGCGGCCACGGCGGCCCGTACCCGACCCGGGTCGTCGAGCGTGGCCACCACGAGCGTGTCGTCGTCGGCGGTGCACAACGCGACGATGCCGCGGTCGCGCAGTGTCCCCTCCAGCCGCTGAAGGTCGATCCGCAGCCCGAACATCTTGACCATCCGGCTGGCGCGGCCGACCACCTCGTACACCCCGTTGCCGAGGTGGCGGGCCAGATCGCCGGTGCGCAACACCTCGACGGTGCGGCCCAGCGCGAGATCGCCGGCATCCTCGGCGTAACCGAGCATCACGTTCGGGCCGCGGTAGGTCAGTTCCCCGACCTCCCCGTCGGGGGCGTCGACCGCCAGGTGCCCGCCGGGGATCGCGCGGCCGATCGCGCCCGGATGGCGCAGTGCCAGATCCGGCGGCAGATAGGCCATCCGCGCGGTGGCCTCGGTGGCGCCGTACATGACGAACAGCTCCCAACCCCGGCGCCGGCCCAGTGCCGCGATGTCCCGGACACGCTGCGGCGGCATCCGGCCGCCGGCCTGGGTGATATAGCGCAGATCGGGCAGGTCCATATCGTCGAAGCCGATGCGCTCCAGCAGATCGAAGGTGTAGGGCACCCCGGCGAACGTGGTGGCGCGGTGCCTGCGGAACAGCACCCAGAACTCGTCGTCGGCCACCGACAGATCGGTCAGCAGCAGGGCGGCCCCGCGGAGCAGATGGCTGTGCACCACCGACAGTCCGTAGCAGTAGGACATCGGCAAGGTGGTTGCCGCGCAGTCGGTTTCACGGATGTCCAGGTACTCGGCGATGGCCGCGGCATTGGCGAGCAGGTTGGCGGTGGACAACCGCACCAGCTTCGGCGACCCGGTGCTGCCCGACGTCGACAGCAACAGCGCCAGTTCCGGGTGCAGACGATGCCCCTGGGGGCCGCGGTGGTGCACACCGTCGGCGTCGATGACGACGTCGGGCCGGTAGCACTCGACGAGATCGCGGTGATCACGCCCGGGCGGCACCGGCAGCAGAACCTGCCCGGCAGCCAGGGCTCCCAGATAGCGCACCAGCGTGGCGGTGTCGTTGTGCACCTCGATCAACACGATGCCGCGACTGGGCCCGAATTCCGTTGCGGCGCCGGCTACTCGGTCGGCAAGTTCCCGATAGGTCAGCGTCACATCCGCGCAGTGCACTGCGGGCCGGTCGCCGAAACTGGCGAGACGGTCGATCAGTGCGGTCACCGGTAAACCAAGCCGCTTCCCACGATGTCGATGCGTACCTTGGCGTTGACCGGTGGGGGTTCGACGCTGTGCTGCCGGACGGTGAACGCCGGGGTGTCTCCGCCCGGGTCGATGGTCAACAGCACCTCGTGTCCGAGGAACTCACTGGCGGTGACGGTGCCCAGACCGGCGCCGTGGTCGGTGTCGGCGGCCACGGTGGCGTGCAGTTGTTCGGGTCGCAGCATCAGGGTGCCGGGACCGTCCGCGGCGGCGGTGGGCACCCGGCCCAGCGCGCTCTCGGCGGATCCGTCCCGCACGATGCACGGCAGGAGCACGCAGTCGCCGAGGAACTCGGCAGTGAACCGATCCGCCGGCTGGCGGTAAACCTGTTGCGGGGTCCCGACACCGGTGAACCGGCCGGCACGCATGACGGCCACCTGATCGGCGGTCGACAGCGCCTCGGCCTGGTCGTGGGTGACCAGCAGGGTGGTGACACCGGCATCGCGGAGCACCTGCATCACCGCGTGCCGGGTAGCCGCGCGCAGGCCGGTGTCCAGCGCCGAGAACGGTTCGTCGAGCAGCATCAGGACCGGACGGCGGGCCATCGCCCGCGCCAGCGCCACCCGCTGCTGCTGGCCGCCGGAGAGTTCGTGGGGGCGTCGGTCGGCGAAGGACCGGTCCAGCGACACCGTGTCCAGCAGCTGGTGGACCCGTTCGCGCACCGGGGCGCTGCCGGCCCGGCCCGGCAGACCGTAGGCGATATTGGCGGCCACGCTCAGGTGGGGGAACAGGGCGCCGTCCTGGGCGACGTAGCCGACGGACCGGCGGTGCGCGGCGACGCATCGGCCGGGGCCGGCGACCTGTGTGCCGTCGATGGTGACGGTGCCCGCATCGGGCTGCTCGAATCCGGCGATCAGGCGCAGCAGCGTGGTCTTCCCGCAGCCCGATGCCCCGACGACCGCCGTCGTGCTGCCCGGTGCCAGGGCGAGGTCCACCGAATCGAGCACCGTCGTCGTGTCGAAGGATTTCGAAAGGGCGCTGATTTCAAGGGTGTTCACAGGGCCGCCACCTTGGTGGACTGTCTGAACAGCAGCACGGTCACCGGGATCGAGAGCAGCACCAGCAGCATGGCGTAGGGCGCGGCGGCGGCGTAATCCAACTCGCTGGACAACGACCAGAATCGCATGGCCAGGGTGCGGGTGCCGGTCGGGGCGAGCAGCAAGGTGGCGGTCAGTTCGGTGGCGACGGCCACGAACACCAGGCAGGCGCCTGCGGCCGCGGCGGGGGCGGTCAAACGCAACGTCACATGGACGAAGGTATGCGCCGGGGACCGGCCCAACGACAGCGAGGCCTCTTCCAGCCCGGGCGGCACCTGGGCCAGCCCCGAACGCAGGCTGACCAGAGCGCGGGGCAGAAACATCAACACGTAGGCGGCCAAGACCAGGGCGGTGGTCTGGTAGAGCGGCGGGGCGAACCGGATGGCCACCGTCACCAGGGCCAGCGCGGTGACGATGCCCGGCATGGCGCTGGTGATGAAGTTGGCGCCCTCCACGGACCGGGCCAGCGGGCCGCGGAAGCGCACGGCCAGCCAGGCGAACGGGAACGCCAGCACCGTGGTCAGTGCCGCCGCCACCGCGGCCAGGCTCGCCGTCTGCAGCAGCGCGGAGCCCAGGTCGGTGGCCGACCAGACCTGCATGCCGCCGATCCACAACCAGCGCAACACCGTCCACACCGGCACACCCAGCGCCAGTGCGGTCAGCGCGGCGAGCGCCGCAACTGCGGGTAAACCCATGGCGCGCAAGGGTATCGGGCTGACGGCGCGGGGTGCGCCGGACCCGATCCTGGCGAACCGGGCGGTGCCGCGCAGCGCCGCTTCGGTGAGCAGCAGCACCAGGCACAGCAGCACCAGGATTCCGGCCAGGGTGGCGCCGGCCGCACCGTCGAAGGTCGCCTGGAACTGCTCGAAGATCGCCGTGGTGAAGGTCGCGAAGCGCAGCATGGCGAACGCGCCGTACTCGGCGAGCAGATGCACGCCGATCAGCAGGCCGCCGCCCAGCAGCGCCAATCGCAGCTGCGGCAGCACCACCCGGAAGAACACGCCCACCGGACTGGAGCCCAGCGCGCGGGCCGATTCCTCGATGGCCGGGTCCAGCCGGCGCAGCGTGGCCGCAGCGGGCAGGTAGACGAACGGGAAATAGGACAGTGCCGAGACCAGCACCCCGGCGCCGAAGCCATGCAAGGTCGGCCAGACGCTCACCCAGGCATAGCTGTTGATGAACGCCGGCACGGCCAGCGGGGCCACCAGCAACGGGCGCCACACCGAGCGGCCCGGTACATCGGTGCGTTCCACCAGCCAGGCCGCACCCACCCCGACCACCAGGCACAGCGGCACCGTCACCACGACCAACCCGACCGTGTTGACCAACAGTTCGGCGACGCGGGGACGGACCACCAGCTGGTAGAGCTGGGCCGGCCCCGTGCTGGCGATAGCCCAGCCCACATAGCCGAGCGGGATGAACGTCAGTGCCACCAGCAGCGCCACGGTCGCGCTCAACACCGGCCCAGGCCCGGGCCGGGTGCGGCGTGGCGCCTCGGTGGTGACCACCTACAGCAGTCCCGCGGCGGTCATCAGGTCGGTCACCTTGGCGGCGTTCAGATCGGACGGGTTCACCTTCGGCGCCTGCAGGGTGTCCAGCGCGGGCAACGCCGGGTTGGCCGCGACATCGCTGCCGACCGGGTACTCGAACGAGGTGCCCTTCTGCAGCACCTCCTGGCCGGCCTTACTGGTGATGAACCGCAGGAACTGCTGGGCCTGGTCCTTCTTCTTGCTGGAGTTGAGGACACCGCCGCCGGAGATGCTGATGAACGCGCCCGGGTCCTGATTGCGGAAGTAGTGCAGGGCGGTGTTGGCGCTGATGTCCTTGGTCTTGGCCTGGTCGCGGAACCAGTAGTAGTGGTAGATGATGCCGCCGTCGACCTGACCGTCGTTGACGGCGCGCAGGGTGGCGATGTTGTCCTGGAAGACGGTCGCGTTGGTCTTCATGCCGGCCAGCCACGCGGCGGTGGCCTGCTCGCCGGTGAGCGCCAGCATGGCCGCCACGATCGCCTGGAAATCCGCCTTGGCCGGCGGGGCGCCCCAGCGGCCCTTCCATGCCGGCGATTGCAGGTCCATGATCGACTTCGGCAGCTGGTTTTCCTGTAACCGCGTCTTGTTGTAGACGAATACCGTGGTGCGTGCGGCGACACCGGTCCACTTGTTCGACGCGGGCCGGTACTGGGCGGGCACCTGCTGCTGGACCGTCGGGTCGACGTCGGCGAACAACCCGGCCTTCTCGACCGCGGCCATCGCCGGGGAGTTCTCGGTGAGGAAGACGTCGGCCGGCGACGCCGACCCCTCGGCGATGATCTGGTTGCCCAGTTCGGTGTCCCCGCCCTGTCGATAGGTCACCTTGATTCCGGTCGCCTTGGTGAACGCGTCGATCCACTCTTTGGTCAGCGACTCGTGCTGGGCGTTGTAGATCAGCAATTCGTCGCTGGACTTGCCGGAGGAGCAGGCCGTGGCGGCGACCGCCAGAGCCAGAACCGACAACAGCGCGGTGAATCGACACCATCGGGCGCGCATCAAGGGATCCTCTCGTAGTTGAGGCTGCCCTTAGTAACATACCGGTGCCGGTGCGGCTACTTTCGCGGTGCGATCGACGGTGGCGGTTCGGGGGTGTGCGCGCTGGTGCTGGCGCGGTGTGGTTCGGGGTTGCGAGCGAAGCGGATTCGTGGGTCCACCCATTCGACCGTTTCACCGCAGAAGGTGAAAAAGTCGGACGCGCCATACCCCGGGGCACGGTCGCGTGCCAGCCGCGGGGGCAGCGGCAATCGATACAGGCCAGCGCCGTCCCCATCGGTGTCGACAGCCTGGGCGCCCGAACTGACGAGTTGCTCGAAAGTCAGGTAGCGCAAGGCAATTGACCGCTGGTCGGCATTGCGCAATCCGCAGACCTGCTCGATCGACATGTGCCGGCCGACGATCCGCCGATAGACCGGTTCGTCGAACTCGGTGCCGTGCAGGTAGAAAATGCCCGACCCGTCCGACCATTCGATGGCCGGGCGGCCGGTGTCGTCGTGCAGGACCTGATTTTCGGGCGTGGCGTTTTCGGGCGTGGCGTAGCGCACGGTCGGCATCGGCACCAGCAGCACCTCGCGGTGGATCGGCACGATCCAGCCCAGTCCGAGATCGCGCGCGGTGCGCATCGACTGGGAGAACCGTGCCCACCGGCTCACGGAGACGACGCTGATCGGCGGCAGCCACCGGGCGTCGGGCCGGGCGGCGACGAAACGGCTGTACAGGATGTCGCGCAGATCGTTGCGGACGACTCCGGGCACGTCGCCCGCGTCGTCGTTACCCGACCACCGGGCGATACGCGTCCAGCGCTTGTCCGGCCCGATGAGTGCGGCGATCTGCAGCGCCCGGTCGAGTTGGGGGAGCATCGAGTATTTGGTGCCCAGATGCACATCGCGGGAGACACAGAACTCGACGACGAGATCCATGACGGTATCGGCGTCGAACGAACCCAGGTCGGGGGTGTGCCGTGCCGGGAGGTCGAGATCGACGTAGGACTCCATGTCGAAAGTCATGGCGCGACGGTAACGCCGGGGTCCGACATTTAGCCTTGGTGTGGGTCCGCGGGCGGGCCGAACGTCCGACCGGGACACTCCGGTGATCCCTGAATTTTGAGTGGTCGCCCGCGGTCCCGGTGTCTGGTCGAGCGGTGTCCTTGTTCGGGAACTTGGAGCCAGCCGATGGGCGT
>NZ_JAPFPY010000024.1 GCF_026240945.1 Mycolicibacterium sp. J2 | reverse complement strand
CCGGCCCGGTTCTGGCTACTCTTCTTCATGACGGTCCCCTTCTCCTGGTGTTCTTGGCGGAACGCCCGACACCTACCACACGGCAGGTCACGAGCGGGGGACCGCCACCTCAATTTCTACGAGACCCGGGACAACCTCCCGCGACCGTTCGAGCGCAACTTTCATGACCTTTGAAGGATGGGAAGCAAGTATGAAGGTGGTCGTCACGGGAGGCGCTGGCAGCGTCTCGAAGCCGCTTGCCCAGCGGTTGTTGACTCAGGGCCACGATGTGACAGTCGTCGGGCGCAGCCCAGCCAACCTTGCCGAACTGGTCGGCGCCGGAGCCAAACAGGCCATCGGCGACTTGGAAGACGTTGAATTCTTGAGGCGAACCTTCGCCGAGGCGGATGGCGTCTACCTGATGCTCCCCGGAAACGGATCTGTCGATAGCGTCAAGGCGTTCAGTGTGAAACTGGCCGACGGTTTCGTCGCCGCCCTCACCGGATCGAGCGTCAGTCGGGTGGTCTTTCTCAGCAGTTGTGCTGCGCACAGACTCGACGGAGCGGGACCGTTGAGCGGGCTGGGCTTCGCCGAGCGCGTTCTCGGCGCGCTCACCGACACATCCGTTTTGGCGTTGCGGGCCGGGTATTTCTACACAAATCTGTTGCAGTCCGTCGACCAGATCCGCGCAACCGGCACGCTGGGCAATATGTTCGACATCCCCGCCGGTACCCTTCCCATCGTCGATCCGGTCGACATCGCCAACGTGGCTGCCAAGGCACTGACCACAGATGAGTACGCCGGCCGAAGGTATGTCTACGTGGCCAGCGACGAAACCGGAACCGACGAGATCGCCGCACTCATCGGTCGCGAGATCGGCCAACCCAACCTGCGTTGGTCTCGCCTGCCCTCCGACGACGTGGCAGCGGTGTTTCGCAGCTTCGGCTTCTCCGAGAGCGCGGTGCAGGACTACCTGGAAGGTTTCGTAGCCCTCGACGAAGGCGTGCTCTACGAGGAATACGCGAAAGATCGGCCGCAGCTGGGTACCACCAAGATCGAAGACTTCGCCAAGACGTTCGCCGCTGTCTACGACCGTCGTTAGCAGGCGTCAATGTCCTCGGCCGCTTCACCCAACGCATTCGGTCGATCATTACACGGCGCCGTGTACTGCCTGGCCTCGACCGACGCGATCCGGCGGACAGCAAGGTCCGGCAGTCCGCGCATCTCCCCCAAGCTTGGTCAACCCGATTCGCTGCTACCTATCTGGACGAATTGAGACCCGAAGATCCAGCCGATCCTGGCTACACCGTGGCCGACATAGCAGCGCGTCAGTGGACGTTGGTCCGGCTTCGACACCGCCGCCGACGCCCTTTGATTGGCGCCTAGGTGTGCGGACGGATAGCCGACAGAATGAGGTTGATCCCGCCCTCTGCCATGCTCTGCAGTGTCTCGGAGGTGCCCTGGTCACGTACCCACCGATAAATTACGCCCATATACACATCACTGAGGGTGCGCGCGACCACGGCGACGTCGACCATCTGATCGATCTGACCGTGTGCTTGCCCATCCCTCAGTAGAGGTGTCAGGTCGGCCAGAAGCTGCGATTCGTAGCGGATGGGGCCGGTCGCCGCCGTCCAGCCGAGCATCATCTGCCTGCTCAGCTCGGGCTTCGCGGTTACCTCTTGGTTGATCAACCGGAAGAAGTCCTTGATCCGTTCGGACGTCTCTTGCTCGGCGGATGCGGTTATTGCCTCTAAGGCACGGTCGGCCATGCGTCGTGTCCACAGCATCGGGATGTCGCCTTTGCTGGGAAAGTGGTTGAACGCCGTACGGCGGGATGTGCCCGCCCGCTCAGCGATATCCGCCATCGTGGTGTCGTCGTATCCGCGCTCCACGAACAGGGCTGCCGCTGCTTCGTAGAGAAGATCCTTGGTGCTGGCGTATCGGCCCACCTGTCGGGCGGGGTTCGTTTGTCGCGCCTTCACCTCGTCAGCTTGACATCCTTTTGCACCCGAGTGCAAGATCGGCACGAGTGCCGATTGCACTGGAGTGCAACACCGCGCAGTAGCCGTCTGAAGGGAGCTCGCGTGACTGACTGCTCTTTTCCGGAACACCGGGGCGCCGGCTGATGCGCGCGGTCGTGTGCGACGGATTCGGTGGTCCTGACCAGCTTCGCGTGCGGGAAGTGGATCGACCTCCCCTCGGACCGAACGATGTCCTAGTCCGGCTCGCGTATGCCGGGGTGAATCCCGGCGACTCGCGAATCAGGCAGGGTGAGTTCGTGCCGATGGGTCGCCATATATTTCCCCTCGTGCTCGGTTTGGAGGGGGCCGGCACCGTCGAGGAGATCGGGATCTCCGGCTCGCCTTTCGAGCGGGGTCAAGCCGTCTACGGGTTCTTCATGCACGACTACGTGGGTGACGGTACATACGCGGAGTTCGCACCGGTGCGTTCCCGTCAATTGGTCCCGGTCCCAGAGGGCGTCTCACTGCGCGATGCCTCGGTGGTTGCCTGTGCAGGTGGAACGGCGTTGGTCCTGGTCGAGGAACTACTGGGCGTCGCTGCAGGGGAAACCGTCGTGGTCTTGGGCGCGGCAGGCGGTGTCGGTCACTTCGCAGTCCAGCTCGCCGCCGCAGCCGGCGCCCGCGTCATCGGCGTCGCCCGCTCGGCCAACCACGACTTCGTACGCGAACTCGGGGCGCACGAGGTGGTCGACTATCGGACGGAAGACGTCCGAACCGCGATCGAAAAGCTCGCTCCAGACGGTGTGGATGCCGCCGTCGACGCGGTCGGCGGAACGGCGCAAGAGTCACTGGCCGACATCGTGCGTTCGGGCGGGCGGATCGCCTCATGCGTGAACCCAACGACGAGCACGGTATTCGCCGAGCGAAACCAGTCTTTTCGGTTCACGTTTCTCGATGCGACCCCCGAGCGGCTCGCTCGACTCAACGAACATCTTGCCGCTGGCCGTCTCCGCCCCCGGGTCACCAACGAATCCGCACTCGAAGATGCGGCCGAGGCACACGCAGCCATCGACGCGGGGCGGAGCCCCGGCAAGACCGTCCTGCGAATCGACTAAGGCGTTGCAGCGCAGCACTGTTAGGTCTCCAGGAACGCTCACTGTACTCAATTCGAACTGTCGTAGGCAGTCGTCCACGTTCTGCGTCGAACACAGCATCCCCCCGAAAGACGTTCTACGCGTTGCGCCAGCGAGTGCAGGCCGCGGGGCAGGCTGCGGTGCTCGAACCTAGGACTCGGCGATCAAAGTCGAGTCCGTCGAAGTTGAGCGAGGGATCAAGACGCAGGCGGTGGCGGTGCGGTCTGCCCTGGAAGCTTCCGGGCTCGATCGTGGGCCGGTCAGCGTGCACGACAAGATGCGTGCGATGGGGCTGCATGCGGGTCGACCCGCCCGACGATCTGCCCTGTGCGACGTCCTCCGAGGAGGAGCTTGAGCGGGGCGCCGCCGGCAACGGTGATCCGAGCGCTCCGCGGCGGGCCAGATAACGCGACGAGGCCCCAAAACTCTGAAAAGCGCTTATGTAGCCGTTATCGAGGGAATCGATGTGTTCGTTATCCACGGCGCCGTCGCTGTGGTCTGTGGGTTTGATCGCTCGGGACGCTGCAACGTCACCGCTTGCACACCAGATCGACATGCATGGTCGTGTACTGCAGCACTTGTCCAGGCCCCACCAGCGTCCAACTGGCAGTCGGTGAGGGCGGTTGCGGACCCGTGACGGAACGGCCCTGTCGGACCGCGCTGACCGTGCAGTCGTCGATCGATCCGCTGCCCACCCGACTCACGATCACCCGATAACCCTCACTCTCCAGCTGGCTGATGGTGTCTTGGGCAGACATATCGGAAGACGGTGCGGCTGAGGCTGTTCCGCCGGTGAACAGCCCCAAGCCAAGCCCCGCGGCGATCATGCCCATGTGCACCAAAACGTTTCTCACAGAACAGGTCTCCTTTACCGTCCGGTTCATCACCATTAACCCTATGGCCAAGATCGACGAAAATGCCGAGACTCATAGAGAATCCACACCACCGGACCGGGGACAACTGCTGGATCCTTCTTGCCGGCCGTCGTGTAAGAACGGCCGTCAAGGGCGAATAGTGCTTTTCCAGAAGGTCTTTCGGCGGCGATCGGCCAGCCTGCGCCGCATGGCCGAATGCATCGGCATGTCGGGCGACGGCGGCCGATTGGATCACGTCACGAGGGGGCGATGCCGGGTTGGTGACCTCGAGGCGTATCCGCGCCCCGACACTGCTCCGAGCGCCCGTACCGCTGCAGGTCAGCGCCACGAAATGCGGCTTCATCGGACGGCCCCGACTGTGCCACACTGACGGGATGATGTCCCCAGATGGGCGCACTGACGCCTCGCTGCCG
Organism: Mycolicibacterium sp. J2; assembly: GCF_026240945.1. Classification (GTDB taxonomy): domain Bacteria; phylum Actinomycetota; class Actinomycetes; order Mycobacteriales; family Mycobacteriaceae; genus Mycobacterium. The sequence continues at coordinate 63,018 of NZ_JAPFPY010000024.1, read as the reverse complement.
GCAACGGCCAACCAGGACGCCGCCGAGGCGGCCGACCTGGTGGTCGCCGCGGCAGTCGGCTTGGAGCAGATCAGCGCCACCGAACTCGGTCGGATGCTGCTCGCGGTCAACCGCACCGTCGCCGACGAGGACGAACTCCTGAGTCTGCTGCAGAATCTCGCCCAGATCGCGCAGGAGGCGGTTCCGGGAGCTGACAGCACCGGTGTAACCATCGACCTGGGTGGACGCACCTACACCGCCGTGCACACCGACCAGCGCACCCTTCGGGTGGACACCGAGCAATACAACAGTGGCGAGGGCCCGTGCCTGGAAGCCGCGCGGACCCGGCAGATCATGCTGTTCGACGCCGAGGAGGCAGCGGCCACCTGGCCGCAGTTCGCCGCCGCTGCCCGCGCCGAAGGCATCCGCAGCTTCCTCGCCGCGCCGCTGGTGACAGCGGATCAGACCCTCGGATCGCTCAACCTCTACGGCCGATCCCGCTCGGCGTTCGACAGCTTCGACGCCGAGGTGCTCGATTTACTTACCGAGTCGGTGTCGCGCGCCATCGGCGACTTCGCGCGGTACCGGTCGGCGCAGGACGTCGCCGCCGGACTGCAGCGGGCGCTGGAGACGCGAGCCCCGATCGAGCAGGCCAAGGGCATGTTGATGGCCATCCACGGCATCAGCGCCGACGAAGCCTTCGAACGCCTTCGCCGCGAGAGCCAGGATACGAACGTCCCGCTGCGTGTGGTGGCCGTCGGCCTGGTCGAGCGGCTGACATCGATCTCCGACAACGAAGCGGTCTAGGCCGGACCCGTTCGGCTACCGCTACCCGCACACCGTCGGGGCGGGACGTGGGCTGCACCCGGCACGGACTATAGCGGCGTCACCGGATGCCAAGAATCCGTCAAGCGGGCCGCGGCACCATCGGGGCGAGACCACGCATCGCACCGAGGAGCAGACCAATGAACCGAACAGCGCGGATAGGCGTCCAGCTGAGCGCCGCAGTCGGTGCGGTGATGCTGGCAGCCGGATGTTCGTCGTCGACGGCGTCGCCCGCGGCTCGGCCGTCCGGCGCAGTCACCACGACCATCACGTCAGCCCCGGCCCCTGCCACGTCGGCCGCCGCGCAGGAGGCTCCCGGCGAGGTTCCCTGGGACAGGGTCGGACCCGGCTGGACTCTGGCCACCTGGAGCCCCGCCACCGCCCACCGCCCCGGTGAACAGCGCGCGCCCGGCGAGGCAGACCCTGAAACCGCCGCCACCACGCTCTTTCTGGTCGACCCCGCAGGGGGGCGCTACCCGATCACCACCTTGGCGGGCGCCGACGCCCGGCTCCGGTTGACGGACTGGTCCGGCGACGGCCGAACGGCCCTATTCGTCTCCGCCGAGTATCCCGGACCGTCGAAGATCATCGCAGTCGACCTGCACACCGGAACCCAAACCACCGTGCTCGCCAAGGGCAACCCCAGCTTCACCCGGCCCACCGGACAGGCGCTACTGATCTCCACACCGTTCACGGGAGCCACGCCGGGCACGCTGACCCGCATCGCCCTGGACGGCACCGTGCAGCAGACCTACCCGACCGAGGATCTCGGTGGCGCCGGCCAGTTCAGCGGCCGCTACCTCGCCACCCCCGACGGGACACGACTCGTGCTCGCGACCGCCAACCTGGGCAACGAACTGGTTCCGCGCAACGATGACAGCCTGGTCGTCGTCGCCAACGACGGCACGATCCGCCGCACGGTCCCGACACCGATGGCCAACGCCTTCTGCGCGCCTGTGCGTTGGTGGGCAGCCGAGGTGGTGCTGGCCGATTGCTCGGCCGAGCACGGTTCGGCCAGCCAGTTGTGGCGGGTCCCCATTGACGGTGGAACCGCTACCCCGCTCACCGCCCTCAACTCTGGTCAGGGTGATGACCCCGGCTTCGGCGGAGACATCGGCGCCGGCATCGCCTGGGAACTGCCCAGCGGGACTTTTCTGCAATCCGTCGGCGCCTGCGGCACCGCGTTCCTGTCGCGACTCACGACTGACGGTCACACCGCCCGGGTGCACGTTCCCGGCATCTCTGACAGCGTTGTCGTGGTCGGGGCGACCGGCGACAAGCTGGTGTTGCAAGGCCACCTGGGATGTGGCGATGGGACGGCGCTGGTGAGCTACGACCCGGCCGCCAATTCGTCCACCGTCCTGCTCGGCCCGTCCGTCAACAGCGGTAGCGTCACCGAGTCGATCCTCTATCCGGAACCGAGTCGCTCATGAAACACCTTGCAATGAAAGCCATCCCAGTGATCCTGGGATCAGCGGCAACGCTGGTGTTCAGTTCCGGAGGAATCGCCAGAGCCGATACCCCGGCGGCCTGCTCGACCGGGCAGATCCAGGTGAGCAACGGCGGGGAACAAGCCGCGGCCGGACACCGCAGGGTGCTGTTGGTGCTCAGCCTGACAGCTGGTGTCGCACCCTGCACGCTGACTGGCTACCCAGGTGTCATGTCCGGGGCCGGCGGTCCGGTGGTGCACGCGGAGTGGACGCCGGCGGGCTACATGGGCGGGGCCGGACCGGGGACCCCGCCTGTCGTCACGGTATCCCCCGGGCAGCCCGGTTATGCCGTCGTCGAGGGGGCAGCCGTCGACAATGAGGACCCGGACCGCCCCTGCCCGACATACACCGAATTGCACGTCATCCCACCCGACACCACGGATCCGATCACCGTCACGACCCGGATCGACACCTGTCGACTGCAGGTCCACCCGGTGACATCCCGGCCCTAACCCGGCGCGGGCGGCTGCTCCCCCTCCGAGAGGCGGGTGGCCAGCACCGAACCGACCAGGATCAGCGCCAGCCCGGCCACGTTGAACACCGTCAGGGGTTCGGCGAGGACGACCACGCCGGCCACCAGGGCCACCGCCGGATTCACATAGGTGAACACCAGGGCGCGGGTCGGGCCGACCTCACGGATCAAGGCGAAGAACACGATGAAGGCGAGCGCCGTGCAGACCACCGCGAGCAGGACGGTCGCCACGAGCACGCGCGTGCTGGGCATCTCAGTCGGCCACCGCAACGCCGCCGGCACGGCGTACACCAATGCGGCCACGGCGAGACAGCTCGCGGTCAACGGCAGCGCGGGGACATCGGTGAGGTGCCGTGCGGCGATCAATGGGGCGATCGCATAACAGGTAGCCACCAGGAGCACCTGAGCGACGGGCCAGGCTCCCCCACCGGACAGGCCCGGCCCCGCCAGCACCGCCACGCCGACGATGCCGATCACCAGCCCGGCGAGTCGGGCGGCACCGAGACGATGCGTACTTCCGGTGACCCGGTCCAGCACGGTGGCGATGATCGGCGACGCGGCAATGAGCAGGCCCGTCGTTGAGCTGCTGAGGTGGTGTTCGGCGTTGGACAGCAGCAACCATGCCGCGATGATCTCGAAGAAGGCGAAGGCCAGCAACGGTTTCCAGTGCGCGATGACGCTTGCGATGTTGGCCCGGGACACCGCCAGCGGCAGCAGCACCGCGGCGCCGATCAACGTGCGGGCCAGTACCAGCACGGGCACCGACAGCCCCTCCAGCGCGATCTTGATCAGCAGATACGGGATGCCCCAGATCACGCTCATCGCCGCGAACAGGATCCAGCCTCGTGCGCTCACCGGCGGCCCGAACGGCGCGGTAGTCCAAGGATCACCGGATCACTAAAGCACGCCCGTCATGCCGGTTGGCTCGGCGGTGGCGGCGCGAGCACCTCGATCATTCCGTCCCGCTCACGAACCTCGAAGTGTGGCAGCGGGTTCGGTGCGATGGGAAGGGCGTGGGTGACGACCATGCCGGCCGGGGAGAACGAGGTGAGGTGGCACGGGCAGCGCAACTGAACTGCCGACGGATCGAACCACAGCTTGCAGCCCTGATGGGTGCAGACGCCGGACACCGCTTCGACCCGCCCCTGCGTGCGCCGGACGAAACCACTCACCGAGCCCAGATCGAACGGGTGCACCGCCCCTTCGGCCAGGTCGGCGCCGGCGGCGATCGGCGTCCAGGCCCCGTCGGTGGGCACGACCTCGCCCCCGTCTGGATGTCGTGGCGGCTGTGCCCGGATCACCAGCCGATCCACCGAGACTGCGGCCACGGCCGCGGTGGCGGCCGCAGTGGTGCCGACCAGGACCTGCCTGCGCGTCGGTGACGATGCAGCCGGTCCCGGCCCGTCCGAGGCGGCCCCGGACCGGTCGGCGGCCAGCCGCGCCTTCAGGCTTTCGAGGAACTCCGGCTGTGGCGTATCGGCTCCGGGGCGGCTTGCCGCCAACTCGATCGCAGTCCGTATCTGCGCGGCCTCGAAATCGTCCGGGGTGAACGTCCTCGGGTGCCGCCCGGCCAGCAGGTCGTCGACGTACCTGCGGGTGTCGCGCTGGTTCATGGCTGTCCCCCATCGTTGAGCTGGGCGGCCAGCCGCAGCGCGCGATGTTGCAGCACCTTGGCGTTGGCCAAGCTGATGCCCATCTCGGTGGCCACTTCCCGCACCGCCCGGCCGTGCAGGAAGCGCAACTCGAGCACCCTGCGGTAGTTGTCCGGCAGTGCCTGTAGCAGCGCAGCCACCCGCTGCGGCGCCGAGCTGATCGCCTCTTCCTGCTCCGGCGGCACCGGGACATCGTCGATCGAGGTGATCTCGCGCCCCATCGTGCCGCGCCAATGCGCGGCCAGCACGGTGCTTGCCGTGCGCCGCAGGTACGCCCGGACCTCGGCCACGCTGGCCGTCAGCCGGATCGGCCGCATCGCTGTGAGGAATACCTCCGACGTGAGGTCTTCGGCGTCGGCCCGATTGCCGACCCTGGCGTAGATGGTTCGGTAGACCCAGGTCGCGTTGTCCTCGTACACGGCCTCCCAGTCCGGATAGCTCCCCTGCGTCACCAGACGCAGCTCCGGTTGCTGTCCGCCGTCAGGGTGCGGCGTCACCGGCACTGCCCACCCGCATCGCTTCCACCTTCCGTCATGCCAGGTCGACCAGACCTGACACCGGTAGATAGGGAGCAGGGTTACACGGGTCGGTGTAACCACCGCGGCTATCTCTGCACGACCACTCCGCACCGCGGAACCCGTCAGCCCGGAGGTATCGACCCATGTTTGCACCCCGACGCCGCGCAGGTGTTCTGATCACGGCAATCGCGCTTGCTGGATGCTCCACCACCGCAGCACCGGTGGGTCCCACCGTCGACTTCGGCGCCAACGGCGGCACGTCGGTGGGGATGCCCGGCATGTCGCAGATGCCCGGAATGCGCGCCATGTCCCAGGCGCCGCCGGCCGGGACGACGAACGTGCCGGCCGCGGCAACGGGCACCAAGGTGACCATCACCAACTTCGCCTTCACACCGGCCAATCTCCAGGTGAAGAGTGGCGATACCGTGACTTGGACCAACAGCGACGAGGAGCCGCATACCGTTGTGGCAGAGGATCATTCGTTCCACTCGCCGGGAATGGACGCCAACGGCACGTTCACCTTCACCTTCACCACGCCGGGGACGTTCGCCTACATCTGCGGGATCCACCCGTTCATGCGCGGCACCGTGGTGGTAACGCCATGAGCGGGGACCACGACCCGAACACCATGACCCGCCGGCAACTGATGCGCCACGGTGCCTGGTTCGGCGCCGCGGTCGGCTTGGCAGTTGCCGGTGGCGAGGTGGTGTCCCATGTAGCCGGCCGCAGCGCGCCCGCCGCAGCGGCCCGACCCAGCCTGCGGTTCGCACAGATCAGTGACAGCCATCTCGGATTCAACGGCACCGCCAATCCGGATGTCGTCGGCTCCTTCGACCGCGCCATCACCAAGATCAACGATCTCGGCTACACACCGGATTTCGTGATCCACACCGGCGACCTCACGCATCTGGCCACACCGCAGCAGTTCGACCAGGTGAAGCAGATGATGACCGGTATCAAGACCCCACACGTCTTCACCGTGCCGGGCGAGCACGATTCCATCGACGACGCCGGTCAAAAGTACCGAGCCGCCTTCGGTGCCGGCGCCCGGGGCGACGGCTGGTACAGCTTCGACATCGCCGGCGTGCACATTCTGGGCCTGGTCAACACGTTGAACATGCAGAAGCTGGGGCACCTCGGTGCCGACCAACTCGAGTTCATCGAGAAGGACCTCGCCCCGTTGTCCTCCGATACTCCGGTCATCGTCTTCAGCCACATCCCGTTGTTCGCGATGTATCCCGACTGGGGCTGGGGTACCGACGATTCGGCGCAGGCACTGAGCCATATGCGCCGGTTCTCCTCTGTTACGTGCCTCAACGGCCATGTCCACCAAGTTTTTTCCAAGACCGAAGGCAACGTCACCTTCTACAGCGGCACCACGACGGCGTACCCACTACCGCACCCGGGTGACGGACCGGCTCCCAAACCGCTGACTCTGCCTGCAGGTGGGCTGCAGGCCGCGCTGGGCATCCGTGAGGTCACCTTCACCCGGGGTGACCGCGCGCTGGCGCTCAAAGAGGAGAAGCTGCAGTGAGCGTTCGAGGCTGGGCCCCGCCGAGTAACCTGCCAGCATGGCCGAGCCCCCTCCGTTCAGCCCGACGGTTGGGCTCCTGACCATCAGCCGCGTGTGGGATGCGGCGTTGACCGAGGCGCTCAAACCGCTCGGATTGACGATTCGCAAATACGGCCTGCTGGGGCACATCCGCCGAACGCCCGGAATCTCGTTCAGCGAGCTGGCCCGTCGGTCTCGTATCACAGTGCAGAGCGCGCACGCCGCGGTCGCGGCCTTGGTCGAGGCCGGGTTGGTGGACGACGGGACTGCGCACGCCGGAGCGGCGTCCACCCTTCGCGCGACGGCCGAGGCCGAGTCGCTCTTGGCCGAGGTCGCGGCCCTGGTCAGTCGGCTCGACGAGGAGTTCGCCACGCAGCACCCGGAGCTGACCGGGGCGTTGCGCGCCACGCTTGCGCGGATGGCAACCCCGCCGGAATAGTCCCGCGTGCAACCTTCAGTTAGACTGAAGGTTGTGAAATCCCTGTTGCTGTCGGTGCACGTGTTGGCCGGCATCCTGTTCGTGGGGCCAATAGCCGTATCCACCAGTCTTTTTCCCCGCTTCGCGCCGGTGGCAGGTGGGGGCGGCAACGGTGCTGTCGCTGCCGTGCTGTACCGCATCACCCGGGTCTACGGCACCCTCGCGCTGATCGTGCCATTGGTCGGCGTACTTCTTGCGATGGTGCAAGGTCGGACCACCGAAATATGGATCCTCGTCGCGATGGTGATGACAGCAGCTGCCGGCGGCTTGTTGGCACTGCAGATCGCGCCCCGGCAGCGGGAAGCACTGGACGCGCCACCCGCCGCTACCGCATTGCGGCGGCTCGGGATGCTGTCCGGCATGTTCAACCTGCTATGGGCGATCGTGGTCATCCTCATGGTGGTGCGGCCGGGAGCGCACATCGGATGAGCATGTTGCTGCGCAGCCTCGGGATGCTCTCCATCCTCGAATTCGTCAGTGTGGTCGCCCTTTTGGTCAACCTCGGCACGGTGCACGACCGCGCTGTGGCGGCCGTGTTGGGGCCTGCGCACGGGGCGCTGTATCTCGCGGTGGCGGTCACCGGGCTACTGGGCCGCGGACTGACCATGCGAACCCGCATCGGTGCGGTGATACCCGTACTCAGTGGCCCGCTCACCATGGTGAACGTGCGGCGGGAGACGTTAGGGCGATGAGCTTTCGCCATTTCCTGAAGCGGCCGCCCGCGATCAGCGCGTCGGAGGCGGTCCGGTTGGTGGCCGATGGCGCGCTCGTGGTCGATGTCCGGCGCGATTTCGAATGGAATCGGGTCCACATACCGGATGCGGTGCACATTCCCTTGGAAGTGCTGCCGCAGCGCTGCCCCGAGTTGCCCGAGGATCGGTTGCTCGTCGCCTTCTGTACCGGCGGTCTGCGCTCCGCGGGAGCGGCGAACCTATTGGTGGAGAACGGCTTCGACGCGGTGAACATGAGCGGCGGTTTGATTCACTGGCGGGCGGCCGGCGGCGCGCTCACCTCAGGACGGATGTGAGGTAACCCACCGCCGCCGGGCGCCGGTCCAGGTTTGGCGCCGCCCGCACGAGGTATCAGGGGTGCTCGCCCGCTGGAAATCCAGAAGGCGATTCCCAGCACAACACAAGTGCACACCCCTCAATCAGGAAGCGTTTTGCCTTGCGACCTATCCACACCCCTGATGCCGTGGTCATCGGAACCGGAAGCAACGGCGTCACCGCCGCGGCCGTCCTGGTGGCCGCCGGTTGGGATGTCACCATGCTGGAAGCCGACGGCCGCGCCGCCGCGGTAACCGCCCCGACGCGCCGGCACAGTTCGCGACGGCCGGTGCCCGCCGCGCCACACAAGCTGCGTTGCTGACCAACCCGTTTGACCGCCCCGCGACCGGGTAAGCACACCGCATGCCAGTCCGATCGTCTTCGCTGTGGACCACTGACCGTATCGAGGCCGCGACACCGGCACAGACCGTGGCAAGTGCGCCCGAGGCCGTGGATGTGGTGGTGGTCGGCGCGGGGTTGACCGGGCTGACCACGGCCGTCCTGCTGGCCCGGGCAGGCAAGCGGGTGACCGTAGTCGAAGCCCGCCATATCGGTGCCGGTGCCACCGGCAACACCACCGGGAAAACGACCCTGCTGCAGGGCAGCAAACTTGCCAGGGTCGCGGCCAAACACTCAACGTCGGTGCTTCAGGCGTATGTGACGGGCAACCGCGAAGGCCGGGACTGGCTGTTGCGGCACTGCGCCGACCACGGCCTGACCGCGCAGCGCGAGGACGACCACGCGTATGCCCAGACCGACCAGGGCCTGCCCATGGCACGCAGGGTCCTCGACGCCTGCCGCAGCGCCGGCCTGGACGCGGAGTGGATCGACTCGGCCGACGTTCCGTTTCCTCTCGCGGGCGGTGTCCGACTGCGCGACCAGGCCCAGATCGATCCCATCCCCTTCCTGGACAGCCTGGTCGTGGAGCTCGAGAACCACGGCGGGACGGTGCTGCAGGGGGTGCGCGCCACTGCGGTATCCGGAACCGGACCGTTGCGGGTGGAGCTGCGGCTCACTCATGCCGCCGGTGACGACACCCGCAAAGGGCACTTCTTTGTCGACACCGACCGATGCGTAGTCGCCACCGGAACGCCCATCCTGGACCGGGGCGGATTCTTCGCGCGCCTCAAAGCCCAGCGGTCCTATTGCATGGCTTTCGACGTCCCCGGCGACATCACCCGGTCGATGTACATCTCGGTGGATTCACCGACCCGCTCGGTGCGGTATGCCCCGAGCGCGGAGGGCGAGAAGCTGATTGTCGGCGGGGCCGGCCATCCGGTGGGTCGCGGTGGCGACGAGGCCGCCGCCCTCGGCGAACTGGCGCGCTGGGCGGCGGTGCACTACCCCGGCGCGGTAGAGACCCACCGCTGGTCGGCCCAGGACTACCATCCGTCCGCCGAACTCCCCTACGTCGGTCCGTTGCTACCGAGAACCGACCGGATCTTCGTCGCGACCGGATTCGACAAGTGGGGCATGACCAACGGGGTGGCTGCGGCACTGGCCCTGTCCGCGCGCATGCTCGGTGGCCGGATGGACTGGGCGCACGCGTTCGACAGTTGGAGCAGCCACGACCTGGCCGGTCTGACCACCGCGGTCAAAGACAACGTGGAAGTCGGGATCAATCTGGCGAAAGGCTGCTTGGCTCCTGCTGTTTCGCGCCCGGCGGCACCACCCGACGGAGGTGGTGTGGTGAGCGGGCCACTCTGGAAACCGCACGCGACGTGTGTGGTCGACGGAGCCCGGCGCACCGTATCGGCCGTGTGCCCGCATCTGGGCGGCATCGTCAGCTGGAACAACGTGGACCGCGCGTGGGAATGTCCCCTGCACGGCTCGCGCTTTGCGCCCGACGGATCACTCTTGGAAGGCCCTGCCACCAAAGGCCTTTCACCCATCGACCAAGCGTCGAACGGCGCGGAAGGAGACACCGATGCGAGCGGTGAGCTGGCAAGGAAAACGGGACGTCCGGGTGGAGACCTTCCCTGACCCGAAGATCGAAGAGCCTGCGGACGCGATCATCGAAGTCACCTCCACCAACATCTGTGGCTCGGATCTGCACCTGTACGAGGTCCTCGGGGCTTTCATGCGCCCCGGCGATATCCTCGGTCACGAACCGATGGGCATCGTGCGCGAGGTGGGGGCTGAGGTGACCAACCTCGCGGTCGGCGACCGGGTGGTGATACCGTTCCAAATCTCCTGTGGCAGTTGCTTCATGTGTGATCGACAGCTGTACACCCAGTGCGAAACGACTCAGGTGCGCGACCACGGCACCGGTGCTGCCCTGTTTGGCTATTCCGAACTGTACGGGTCGGTGCCCGGCGGACAAGCCGAATACCTGCGCGTCCCCCACGCAGATTTCACCCATGTCAAGGTGCCGGAAGGTCCGCCGGACAGCCGCTTCGTGTACCTGTCCGACGTGCTGCCGACCGCCTGGCAGGCCGTCGCCTACGCGGACATTCCCGACGGCGGAACCGTGGCCGTACTCGGGCTCGGGCCGATCGGTGACATGTCGGCCCGTATCGCGGCGCGGCTGGGCTACCGGGTGATCGGCGTCGACCTGGTTGCGGAGCGGCTGGCACGGGCGGCGGCGCGCGGCGTGGAGGTGATCGACGCCGGCGCGGCGGACGCGCCGATCGGCGAGGTCATCAGGGCCAGGACCGACGGCCGGGGGGCTGATTCGGTGATCGACGCGGTGGGCATGGAGGCTCATGGCTTGCCGATCGCAAAAGCCTTGCAGCAGATGACTGCATTGCTTCCCGATGCCGTGGCGAAACCCCTTATGCAGAAGGCCGGAGTTGATCGGTTGGACGCGCTGTACACTGCCATCGACGCGGTACGCCGGGGCGGCACGATCTCCATCATCGGGGTCTACGGCGGCGCCGCCGATCCCCTCCCGCTGTTGACCTTGTTCGACAAGCAGATTCAGTTGCGGATGGGGCAGGCGAACGTCAAGCGCTGGGTACCCGACATCATGCCGTTACTGGTCGACGACGACCCGTTGGGCGTCGACGACTTCGCCACCCATGTGCTCCCGCTGGACAAAGCGCCATGGGCGTATAACGCGTTGCAGAAGAAGGAGGACGGCGCGGTGAAGGTCATCTTGCGTCCATGACCCGATGATATGAGGTCGCTTAGAGAAAGCGGCCGGTTGCGGCGATCTGCGGCATCGTGGAAGCCATGATCGAGATGCTGACCGCGGGAGCGGCGAAAATCGTTGTCGGAGTGGGAACCATCCTTGGGGCGGACACACTGCCGCTGAACGACCCGAGTGCGCCACACGGGCCGGCCGTGGTGTCGGATGCCGGGCCGGGTGGCGCGGTGGTGTTGCCACCGCACGTGCCGGCCGACCTGCGCCCGAAACCGGTGGCCGGCAGCCCGAACCAACACGTCCCCACCATCGTCATCCCACGCGATCAGACCGTAGGCGGCGCCAATCCGCATATTCCGTACGGGACCAATCCCCTTGTCCCGTACGGAACCTGGACGCCCTGAGCGCTACAGCCCCATGTCCTTCGCGATGATCATCTTCATCACCTCGCTGGTACCCCCGTAGATGCGGCTCACGCGGTTGTCGGCGTAGAGCCGAGCGATCGGGTACTCGTTGATGTACCCGTACCCACCGTGCAGCTGAAGGCAGCGGTCGATGACGCGGGAGGCGACGTCGGTGCAGAACAGCTTGGCCGACGCGGCGTCGGCCGGGGTCAGTTCGTCGAGGTCGTGCGCCTCCATGGCCCTGTCGACGACGGCCTCCATGGCGTCGACGTCGGCCTGGCACGCCGCGAGCTCGAACTTGGTGTTCTGGAAGGATGCGACCGGCTTGCCGAACACCGTGCGGTCGCGGGTGTACTGCGCGGCGAACCGCACCGCGGCCTTGGCTTGGGCATAGGCGCCCACGGCGATCCCGAGGCGTTCGCGTGGCAGGTTCTGCCCGAGGTAGGAGAATCCCATGTTCACCTCGCCGAGCACGTCCTCGGCGGGCACGACGACATCGGTGAAGTTCAGTTCGGCGGTGTCGGATACCCGCAGGCCCAGCTTGTCGAGCTTGCGCCCCACCTGATAGCCGGCGGACTTGGTGTCCACCACCAGCAGGGTGATACCGAACCGCCGGTCGTCCTCACGTGCCGGTGCGGTGCGCGCGCAGACGATGACCCGGTCGGCGTGCACGCCGCCGGTGATGAATGTCTTGGACCCGTTCAGCAAGTAATGCGTACCGTCGCCGGAAGGTTTGGCGGTGGTGCGCATTCCGGCCAGGTCCGAGCCGGTTCCTGGCTCGGTCATCGCGATCGCGAACATCGTCTCGCCACTGAGCATGCCCGGGTACCAGCGCTGTTTCTGCTCTTCGGTGGCCAGCGCCTTCAGGTAGGGCAGGCACAGGCCGATGTGCACGCTGGAGCCACCAAAGGACACGCCGGCGCGGGCGCACTCCTCGGTGATGATGGCTTGGAACTTGTACGAGTCCAGGCCGGCGCCACCGTATTCGGTGGGGATCTCGATCCCGAAGATGCCTAGCTCCCCGAGTTTGTAGTAGAAGTCCCGCGGTGCGATGCCGTCTTCGAACCATTTGTCGTACACCGGGACGACTTCGGATTCGATGAACGCACGGATCATCGAGCGGAAATCGTCGTGCTCTTCGGTGAAAACGGTCCTGCGCATCGGTGTCTCCTCTGACCTGGCGCCCAATAGCGAACAGTGTTAGCTTATTGTCACAGTTTAAGCTAACGGTGTTAGCCGAGGCAAGGTGGCCGGGAGGTGAGGCGTGTCATGGGACGGCCGCGCATACCCCTGCTCAGCCGCGAGCGCATCCGCGAGGCCGCGCTGGAGATGATCGACCGGGATGGTCTGGACGGGTTGTCCATGCGCAAGCTGGCGACCGTGTTGGGGGTGCAGGCCGCGTCGCTCTACAAGCACTACCCCACCAAGGACGACGTCCTCGACGATGTCGCCAGCCGGGTGGTCAGCGACGTCGAGACCGCCGCTTTCGACGACGGTGCGGACTGGCCCACCGGGTTGGCCGGGTGGGCCCGCTCCTATCGCGCCGCCCTGGCCGCCCATCCCAATCTGGTGCCGTATCTGGCGGGTGGCATCGGCCGGCGCGACGCCAGCTTGCGCATCGCCGATGCCGTGCACGGCGGCCTGGTCGGTGCGGGTTGGCCGCCCCGGGAAGCCACGCTGATCGGTGCGGCCACCCGATCCCTGGTGTTGGGATCCACGGTCGGGTCGTTCTCCCAAGGCTTCGCCGAGGACGTCCAGGTCTACCGCGACCGCTATCCGCACATGCACCAGGCGCATCTGTTGCGCGGCAAGGCCGACGAAATCGACACGGCCAGCTTCGAACTGGCCCTCACCGCGTTCATCGACGGACTGAAGATGCGCTTCGAGGCGATCGGTGCACGCCGGCAGCGGCGCCGGAGCACCATCCAACCGGCATCGGGACCTTCCGCTCCGATCGGCTGAGGACATCCGGTGAGTGTGCTCGGCGAAGCGCTCTCTGCTTTTCGCAGCGCACCTGAACCGCAGGTGGGAAGTGTCATCAGCGGTATCGCGCGGCGCCGGTCACGTCGAGTCGCTAAGCTGGCGCCTTCCCCTGCAGGGGTAGCCCGTGAGGAGAGGAGCGCCGATGGCTGACACCACCGCACCCAAGCCCGGGCACATCCGGCTGACGTCGCACAGCGGTGGTTCCGGTGCCCTGCCGATCCGCTGGGGCGCCCGAACTGCCGCCGAACGCGGGCCGGTGGTCGGCACCACCGGCACCCGCGCCCACCGGAACGTCATCGGCACCCACAGCGGTTCCTACAGCGTGTACCGCGCGCTGGCGGTGGCCGCGGGTGCCTTATCGCGGTCCCACCGGGCTGACCTGACCAACACCTCCCCCACCGACTCCATCGGACCGTACGAACAGTGGGGCGACCCGGACAAGATCGTCAGCCTCGACCCCTGGGGCGCGGCCGTCGCCGACGTCTTCGACGCCGAATTAGCCGCCGGATACGACATCCGGCCCACCATCGCCGTGACCAAGGCGCACGTGATCCTGCCCGAAGTTGCCGACGCCATCGCCAAGGGCAGGTTGCATCCGGACGGTCAGCACCTGCTGGACAGCGGCGCGGCGGTGGTGACCAAGGCGGCGCTGGAACCGGTCTGGTACCTGCCCGGCGTGGCAGCCCGATTCGGGTGCAGCGAGACCGAACTGCGGCGCGTGCTGTTCGAGGAAACCGGTGGGATGTACCCGGAACTGGTCACCCGCGGCGACCTCGAAGTGTTCCTACCGCCCATCGGCGGGCAGACCTTGTACATCTTCGGTGCCGCACGGGATCTGGCCGACCCATCCGTCGAGCTGACGGCGCGGGTCCACGACGAGTGCAACGGCTCCGATGTGTTCGGGTCCGACATCTGCACGTGCCGGCCATATCTCACGCATGCCATCGAGGAGTGCATTCAGGGGGCCCAGCGCGGGGGCGTCGGACTGGTCGCCTACTCACGCAAGGAGGGCCGGGCCCTTGGCGAGGTCACGAAATTCCTGGTGTACAACGCCCGTAAGCGTCAGGAGGGCGGTGACACCGCTGACCAATACTTCGCCAGGACCGAATGCGTGGCCGGCGTGCAGGATATGCGCTTCCAGGAACTGATGCCGGATGTGCTGCACTGGTTGGGCATCCGCAAGATCCATCGGCTGGTGTCGATGAGCAACATGAAATACGACGCCATCACCGGATCGGGCATCGAGGTCGGCGAGCGGGTCAACATCCCCGACGAACTGGTGCCCGCCGACGCCCGGGTGGAGATCGACGCCAAGATGGCCGCCGGCTACTTCACCCCCGGTGACATCCCCGACGCCGACGAACTGCGCAAGATCAAGGGTCGGGGGCTCGACGGGTGACCGACCCGATCGCCGAACTGCGCACCACCGGCGCCATCCGCGAGCGCGCCCGCTTTCTGCTGTCCCGAGCCCGCGCCGGCGAATCGCCCTGGTTCACCGTCGACGATGACGCGTTACCGGGCACCGCAGCCGACGTCGCGACGGTCACCCGCAGCCGCTATCCCGACCTGAAGGTTCCCTTCCACAGCCGATGGCGCCATTTCGAAGCCGGCGGGGTGACCCGCGGGGCCGACCTCGACGCGGCCGCGATGATCGACCTGGCGGTGGTCAGCGTGCTGCTCGACGCCGGCGCCGGTCCACGGTGGCGCTACGACGAACACGCCACCGGACTGTCGTTCACCCGCTCCGAGGGGTTGGGTGTGGCCAGCTGGCATGCCTTCACCGACGGCTTGTTCTCGAGCCACCCCGACCAGCCGTTGCGCGCCGACGCTAACGGTTTGCGCGCCGTGACAACCGAGGCGCTCGCCGCTGCCTTCCAGGTGTCCGACGACAACCAGCTGGTGGGGCTCGACGGCCGCACTCGGCTGCTACGCCGACTCGGTGCGGCACTGGCCGCCCACCCCGCGGTGTACGGTCCGGATGGGCGCCCAGGAGCGATGTTCGATGCCCTTGTCGGATCCGACAAAGCGGTGTCCGCCCATGCCATCCTGTCGGTGTTGTTGTCCACACTGTCGGAAGTCTGGCCGTCCGGTAACTCCCTCGGCGACCAGCCGCTCGGCGACGTATGGCGCCACCCCGCGGTGCCGGGCCCAGGCGCGAGCGCGGGCTGGATGCCGTTCCACAAGCTGTCGCAATGGCTGACCTACTCGCTGCTGGAGCCGTTCGGCTGGGCGGGTGCCCGGGTCACCGGCATCGACGAGCTGACCGGCCTGCCGGAGTACCGCAACGGTGGCCTGCTGATCGACACGGGCGTACTGCGCTTGCGCGATAGTGCTGTCACCCAACGTGATTGGTCCGTCGGTGACGAGCTGGTGGTGGAGTGGCGGGCGCTCACCGTCGCGTTGCTGGACGAACTCGCGCCGCTGGTCCGCGCCGAACTGGATGCCGATGTACCACTGGCATGCGTCCTGGAGGGCGGCACCTGGCAAGCCGGCCGCGCCACCGCGCACCGGCTGCGCGGTGGCCTTCCCCCTTTGACCATCACCAGTGACGGGACGGTGTTCTAGCTACATGACGGACGTACACGTGATCGATCACCCACTGGTCCAGCACAAGCTGACCCTGTTGCGCAGGAAAGACGCTTCCACCACCAGTTTCCGCACCCTGCTGCACGAGATCGCGACTCTGATGACCTATGAGGTGCTGCGGGACATCCCCACCCAGGAAGTGCAGGTGCAGACCCCGCTGGAGGTCACGACCGGACGCGTCATCGACGGCAAGAAGTTGGTGTTCGTGTCCATCCTGCGCGCCGGCAGCGGCATTCTCGACGGCATGCTCGATGTCGTACCGGGTGCCCGCGTGGGCCATATCGGCCTCTACCGCGACCCGAAAACCCATATCGCCGTGGAGTATTACTTCAAGATGCCCGGTGACCTGAACGAACGCGACATCGTGGTGGTGGACCCGATGTTGGCCACCGGCAACTCGGCCATCGCTGCGGTCGACCGGCTCAAGGAGTACTCCCCGCGGTCGATCAAATTCGTCTGCCTGCTGACCTGCCCCGAGGGGGTTACGGCGTTGCACGATGCCCATCCCGATGTACCGATCTTCACCGCGGCCGTCGATCGTGCCCTCGACGAGCACGGCTACATCGTGCCGGGCGCCGGTGATGTCGGTGACCGCATCTTCGGTACCAAGTAAGGTTCTGCCGAGGACAGCCTCAAGCCGGCTGACTCGCACCCTCGCCGAATAGACGGACCCGTACGGGCTGTCGGAGTCAACGCGCCGGGCTGCGCTCACCATGAGCGCAAACCTGGTCCACCGCATCCCGCCCTGCCAGGCTCGACATTCATGATCGAACTCACCGACGTCACCAAGGCCTACGGGCACGGTGGACAGCGCACGGTGGTGCTGGATCGGATCAACTTCCGGGTGGAAGCCGGCGAGATCCTCGCCGTGGTGGGGCCCAGTGGAGCCGGCAAAAGCACTCTGGCGCAATGTATCAACCTGCTCACCCCGCCCACCTCGGGTTCGGTGGTGGTCAACGGGGAAGACCTCACCACCCTCTCGGCGCGCAAACTGCGCGTGGCCCGTCGGCGGATCGGTACCGTGTTCCAGTCGGCCGGACTGCTGGAGCGGCGCACCGCCGCCGAAAACGTTGCGCTGCCACTGGAATACCTCGGCGTGACGGCCGCCGAAACCAGCAAGCGCGTCGCCGAACTCCTCGACCGGGTGGGGCTTTCCGAGCGTGCACAGCACTATCCGTTCCAGCTGTCCGGCGGGCAGCGCCAGCGCGTCGGTATCGCGCGGGCGCTGGCGCTACGGCCCTCGGTACTGCTCTCCGACGAGGCCACCGCCGGACTCGATCCCACCACCACGGCCTCGGTGGTGGATCTGCTGCGCGAACTGCGCGACGACCTGGACCTGTCGATCGTGTTCATCACCCACGAAATGGACACCGTCCTCAAGATCGCCGACTCGGTGGCCCGCCTGGACCACGGCAGCATTGCCGAATCCGGTCGCCTCGTCGACCTGCTGACCGATCCGCAGTCGGCGCTGGGATCCGAGCTGCGCCCGCATCGTGTCGACGCCACACCCGCTGCCGGGCAACAGGTGTGGACGGTCGTCTACGACTCGCCTGAAGTCCCCGCCGATTGGATCGGACGCGCTTCGGCGGAGCTGGGTGCGCCGGTCGCGCTGCTCGGTGCCTCGGTACAGGTGGTTGCCGGCGTCACCATCGGGGGTGCCACCCTGGGGATTCCGGCCGACCTGGCGCCTAGGGTGCCCGCCGTGCTGGCCCGCTTCGGCCTGTCGGTGACCACCGGTGCCGCGCTCGAACCCGAACTGGGCGTGGTGGCATGACCGAATCCGTACTCGCCAACGCGAAGGTGCCGTTCGACGAGCTCCCCGGCCTGCTGTTGCCCGCACTGCTGGACACCCTGGTCATGGTCGGCATCGTGATGACCATCGTGGTGCTGGTGGGCGTCCCGCTGGGCGCGCTGATCCACAATCTGGCACCCGGCGGCCTGTTCGAGAACCCGGCCCTGCACACCACCTTGAGCTGGGTGATCAGCATCGGGCGGTCGCTGCCCTTCCTCATCCTGATGGCGGCAATCATGCCGTTCACCCGATTCGTCACCGGCACCAACATCGGCATCGCCGCCGCGGTGGTGCCGATGTCGCTGGCCGGCATCGCATACTTCACCAGGATCGTGGAGAACTCCCTGCGGTCGGTGCCTGCCGCCGTGGTCCAGGTGGCCCGCGCCTCCGGTGGTTCGCGACTGCAGATCATCCGCACCGCACAGCTCAGCGAGGCGGTGCCCTCGATCATCGGCGGCCTCACCATCAACATCATCGCGATGATCGAGTACTCCGCCATCGCCGGCACCATCGGCGCCGGCGGAATCGGTTATGTGGCAGTCACCTACGGCTACCAACGCTTCGACCAAGGCGTCATGCTCGCCACCATCGTCATCCTCGTCATCACCGTCGCGCTGGTCCAGCTCGTCGGCGACGCGCTGGTCCGCTTCACCACTCCCCACCGCCGGGGCCACAGTGCCCTGACCCTGCGCCGAAAGGTCCCCGCATGACCACCACACCCACCTCCGCCGCTCCGGATCAGGACGACCACGGGTTCGAACTCAAACGCAACGCCAAGTGGGCCTGGATCGCCATCGCCCTGGCCGTCGTCATCGTCGGCGCGGTGGTGGTGCGGTACGCCTTCTTCAACGAGACCAAGTCGGCCAACGAGATTCCCGGCGCGACCCTCGTCGTCGCCACCAACGAGGGCAACGCCGCCGAACAGGCGCTGATCGAGTACATCGGTAAGGAGGTGGCACCCCGGCACGGCATCAAGGTCGCGTTCCGCGGATTGTCCGACAGCAACACCATCAACCGGGCCGTCAACGACGGCGAGGTGGCCGGCACCGTCTATCAGCACAAGCTGTGGCTTGGCCAGGTGCTCGAAGCCAATCCGGACTTCCGCGAGACCGCTGCCACGCCGGTGTTCCGCTGGGGTTTCGGGATCTGGTCGGACAAGTACACCGATGTCACGCAGCTACCCGACGGCGCCAACGTCTCGCTGTACTCCGACCCGGCCAACGAGGCGCAGGGCTTGTGGCTCTTGGAACGGGCCGGGTTGATCACGTTGAAGCCGGGTGTCGACAAATGGCAGGCCACCCAGAAGGACATCGACACCAACCCCAAGCATCTGAAGTTCACCCTGCTCGACTTCGCCGCGCAGTCGCGCTCGCTGCCCGACCTGGACGCCGCCGTCGGCTACACCGAGTACTACCTGGCCGCCAAGGTGCCGATCAAGCAGCAGATCTTCGCTCCCCCGGCTCCCGACGAGTTCGCCGGCCAGCTCACCATCGGCACCAAGTGGGCCGACACCGACAACATCAAGAAGCTGGTGGAGACCTTCAAAGATCCTGCCGTGCAACAGTTCCTGGCCACCGATCCGAGCGTCAAGGACATCCTGCTGCCGCTGTAGGGACACCGAACCACGCCGCCAACCGATCCGCCAGGCCGGGCTGGTCGTCGCCGGTCCAGACGATGTGCCCGTCCGGGCGCAGCAAGACGGCGGGGACGTCCAGTTCCGGACAGTCGGCGGTGACGTGGTCGACCCGGTCGGCCCAGCCGGTCACCGACAGCCCGCCGGTCTGGTCCAGCAGCAGTCCGCGTCCGCGGTGCATGAGGCCGTAGAGCCGTCCCCGCCCCACCGGGATATCGCGCAGCCGCCGACCCCACCGCCGGTCGCCGACGTCGTAGCGGACGCCGATGGCGGTGATCTTCTCCACCAGGTAGCGGTTCACGTCGTCGAAATCCATCAGTTCGGTGACCAGCCGCCGCACCGCCTGCGGGCCGGCGGCGGTGGACATCAACTCCATCTGGGCACGTGAATTGTTCAGCACGTCGGCGGCCACCGGGTGCCGCTCGTCGTGATAGCTGTCCAGCAGGTGCTCCGGTGCCCAGCCCCTGATGTGCGCGGCCAGTTTCCACCCCAGGTTGAACGCGTCCTGAATACCGAGACTGAGTCCCTGTCCACCGGCGGGTGGATGGATGTGCGCCGCATCGCCGGCCAGGAACACCCGCCCGACACGGTAGCGCTCGGCCTGTCGGGTGGCGTCCCCAAACCGCGACAACCAGCGTGGTGAGTGCGCCCCGAAATCGGTACCCGCGACCGCCCGAAGTTGCCTACGGAACTCGTCGAGCGTGGGCGGTACGCCGCGGTCATCGGTCAGCCCGGCCGCCGGCACCACCACCCGATACACCCCATCGGTTCCGGCCAACAGTCCGGCCCCGAACCGCTTCTGGGTCTTCCTGATTCGCTCCACCGTTGCGGTGATGACCTCGGGGTCGGCCGCCAGCTCCATCTCACCGAGCAGGGTTTCGGCGCTGGCCGCCTCGCCGGGAAACGCGATGCCGGCCAGGGCGCGGACCGTGCTGCGTCCGCCGTCACAGCCGACCAGGACGGCGGCGCGCTGGTACGTGCCGTCGGCCAGGTGCGCGGTTACCCCGTCGGCATCCTGCGACAACCCCACCAGCTCGACGCCCCGGTGCGGCGGTGCACCGAGCTGTCCTGCCCGTTCGGTCAACAGCCGTTCGATGACGGGCTGCGGGATACCCAGGGTGTATGCATGCGCGGTGTCCAACCCGCTGGGCGCCGGTTTGTCGATGGCGGCAAAGAACCCGCCGACCGGGAATGTCCGGCCCAGCTCGAGGAAGTGCTCCAGCAGGCCGCGCTGGTCCATGATCTCGGTGCTGCGCACATGCAACCCCAGTGCCCGCACCACCGGCGTCGGTTCGGTCGCCTTGTCCAGCAGAAGCACCCGCACACCGTGCAGACGCAGTTCGGCGGCCAGCATCAACCCGGTGGGCCCCGCACCGCTGATGAGAACGTCAAACATGCAATCCCCCAATCCAATCGGCCTGTCGAACAGGCATGGAGGGACGATTGTGCGGCATCACCGGGGGCTTGCGGCAAGCCCCCGGGTCGGCTATATCTTGAAAGGGGCAGGGGAAATCAGTTTCCGGAAGTACACCCTGCGATAGCCGTCCTCGGATCGGCGGCCAGTCTCCTGGTAGCCCTGCCGTGGGTAGTACGCGAGATTCTCCGACATGGCCTCATTGGTGTAGAGCCGCACCTCGGGCAGACCGAGATCGCCGGCTTGTGCCTCCGCCCGGCGCAGCAGCCGCGCGCCGTAGCCACGCCCCTGGGCTGTGGGAAGAACGGCGACGGTATCGATCAGCACATGGTCGTCGTGGTATTCGAGCACCAACACCGCTTGCGGTGCGTCGCCGTCGTCGATCACCCATACCCGTGAATCATCGAGTGCTGCAGTGAAATCGGCATCCATCGGAGCGGGTCGGCGCCCGATCCGGTCGACGTACTTGTCGAACGCGGCCGCCACCACGCGGTGTACCGCGCCATGATCGGCGCCCGTGGCCGGACGCAGCGGTGCAGCTTCCATCCGGCCACTTTACGTGGCTACCGTCCCCGCGTCGGTTGCGCGGCCACCGACGCCGCCGACGACGGTCGTGTCGATGGGCGCTCGATGATCGTCGAATTCCGCCCGCCGACACGGTAACTGGCCCCTCGATGTTCCTCGGGCAGCCGGTCGCCCTGACCGGTGAGCTTGTTTCGCAGCGTGCCGGGGGCGTACTCCTGTTGGTAGGCGCCGCGCTCGGTCAGCACCGGCACCACATGCTCCACGAAATCGGCGAACGAGCCCGGCGTGATCGCATACGCCAGGTTGAACCCGTCCACATCGGTGTCCTCGACCCACTCCTGCAACGTGTCGGCCACGCGGGCACCGGAGCCGACGATCCGCGGTCCCATCCCGCCGATCTTGCCCCATTCGGCGATATCGCGGACGGCCCACTCACCGCCGTCCGGGTCGGCGGACTGGAAGGCCTTGACCGCCGAGAGGATGGCATTGGAGTCCACATTGCCCACCGGTTCGTCCAGCCCGTAGCGCGACAGGTCCACTCCCATCCAGCCGGACATGAAGGTCAGGGCACCCTCGGGGTCGCCGTAGGACAGGTACTCCGCGTGCTTGGCGTGCGCCTCCTCGTCGGTCGCGGCGGTGATCACGGTGGACAGGTTGAAGATCTTGGCCGAGTACGGATCGCGCCCGGCCAACTCGAGCTCGGACCTGATGGTCGAAACAGTCTCACGCAGAATGGCTTTGGTAGGAGCTGCGGTGAAGATGGCTTCGGCGTTCTCGGCGGCGAACCGCACGCCGCGCGGTGAGGTGCCGGCCTGGTAGATGACTGGGGTGCGCTGCGGCGACGGCTCGGCCAGGTGCACTCCCGGGACGCTGAAGTGCGTGCCCTCGTGTCCGATGTGGTGCACCTTGTCGGGATCGGTGAACACCCCTCGATCCCGATCGCGGATCACGGCACCGTCCTCCCACGAACCCTCCCACAGTTTGTAGAGCACCTCCAGGTACTCGTCGGCATGGTCGTAACGGGCGTCGTGGGCGGGTTGATCGGTCTGTCCCATGTTGCGGGCGGCGGCGGGCAGGTAACCGGTGACCACGTTCCATCCGATCCGCCCACCGGTCAGGTGGTCCAGCGTCGAGATGCGCCGGGCGAACGGGTACGGGTGTTCGAAACCCGTTCCGGTGGTGATACCGAAGCCCAGATGTTGGGTAACCAGCGCCATCGCCGAGACCAGCAGCAGGGGGTCGCCCACCGGGATCTGTGCGGCCTGCCGGATGGCGGCCTCATCGCTGGCCCCGTACACGTCATAGGTGCCCAGCACATCGGCGATGAACAGGCCGTCGAACCTGCCGCGCTCCAACAGTTTCGCCAACTCGGTCCAGTACTGCAGATCCTTGTAACGCCAGGACTGGTCGTCCGGATGCCGCCACAAGCCGGGCGACTGGTGGGCGACACAGTTCATGTCGAAGGCGTTGAATCGAATTACGCGGGTCACGCCGGAAGCCTGCCCGCGATCCGGTGTGGGGTCACCGGTTGCATTCAGCGTGCGTTAATCGCGCGGTATCCCATCCCCTACGCTGTGCTCATGGCACGCGGCACACACGCCATCGGCTGGTTCACACTGACGGCGGTGTTCGCGGTGTCGGCATGCGGCACACCCGCCGTCGTCAACACCGGCGAACCGCACACTCCCGGCCCCACCGCCGAGGCGCAACCGGGTCTGCCGCCCTATGCCACCAACGCCCATCTGGCCAACGCCGACGAGTTCTACGCGACGTCCGGTGATCAACGGGCGTACTACTTCGCCACCCCCAGCGGCCGGTGGCGCTGCGCGATCATCCCGCACGCGCAGGCCGGCTGCCAGGCGGCAGGTTCCACCGCTTTGCCGATCACCGGGGCGCCGACGGCGGTTCCGGCCGCCGACGGCGCCCAGGCGCAACCGACCGCGCTGGTGATCGACCGCACCGATGATGCGCAATTCGTTGCGCTGGAAGGCAACCCGTTCAGCCTGCAACCCGGGCCGGCGGCCACGCTGCCGTTCGGCACGGTGCTGGCCGTCGCCGGGTTCCGCTGCAATGTGCAGGAGGCATCCGGCGTGTCGTGCGGCAGCGAGTCCAGCGGCAAGGGTTTCACTTTCTCCGCCGACGGTTACCAGCCGGCGTACACCGACGTCCCGCAGGCGTGACCGGCGCCGAATGGACCGAGGAGCTCGTGCCACGATGGGCGGCGTGAGCGAGATCCTGCCTTTCCGTATCGCGGTGCCCGACGCCGACCTCGCCGATCTTCGGCGGCGGCTTGCAGCCACCCGTTGGCCGGAGGCCGAATGCGTGAGCGACTGGAGTCAGGGCGTCCCACTGGCCTATACCCGGGAACTGGCCCGGTACTGGGCGCAGGACTACGACTGGCGTGCGCGCGAGACCGCACTCAACGGCTTCACGCAGTTCATCACCGAGATAGACGGTCTCGATATCCACTTCATCCACCAGCGCTCACCACACCCCGGCGCGCTGCCGTTGCTCATGACGCACGGCTGGCCCGGGTCGGTGGTCGAATTCCACAAGGTGATCGGCCCACTGACCGATCCCACCGCGCACGGCGGTCGCCCCGAGGACGCCTTCCACGTGGTGTGCCCGTCACTGCCGGGTTACGGCTTCTCCGGTAAGCCGACCTCGACCGGCTGGGGCGTGCCGAAGATCGCCGAAACGTGGGACACGCTGATGCGCCGGCTGGGCTACGACCGCTACGGCGCGCAAGGCGGGGACTGGGGTGCGGCAGTGACTACGCAGATCGGGCGCAACATCGACAACGGGTGCATGGCCATCCACCTCAACATGCCGATCGGGCGTCCGCCCGCGGCCAGCCTGGAATCGCCCACCGACGAGGACCTCGCCGCGTTCGCCGCGCTCAAGGAGCACCGCAAATGGGGCACCGGCTACTCCAAGCAACAGTCCACCCGTCCGCAGACGCTGGGCTACGGCCTGGTCGATTCACCGGTTGCCCAACTGGCGTGGATCATCGAGAAATTTTGGGCGTGGTCCGACTGCGACGGCCATCCCGAGAACGTGCTGACGCGTGACGAACTGCTCGACAACGTGATGCTCTACTGGATCACCGGCAGCGGCGCCTCGTCGGCGCGGCTGTACTGGGAGAGCTTCACCAGTTTCGGGGCAGGCGCGCGTGTCGAACGGCCCACCGGGATCGCGGCTTTCCCGAAGGAGATCACGCGCGCCCCACGCAGTTGGTGCGAGGACGGCTACAACATCACCCAGTGGACCACCATGCCGCGCGGTGGTCACTTCGCCGCGTTCGAACAGCCCGACCTGTTCGTCGCCGATGTCAGGAGCTTTTTCGCGACCGTCCGCTGACGACCGACCGATACCCGCCGTAGAGCAGCGCCGCGACAGCGAAATTCACGAAGTAGGCGATATCGGCACCGTGCCAGGCGAGGGCGATCGATCCCTGCAGCAGCGTGGTGTTCATGAACGGGACGGCCGCCGCATAGGAGACGACGAACACCACCAGCGCGGCCAGCGCGTCGCCGCGGCCGGTCGGCTCGGCGGTGACGTCGACCGCGGCGGTGCTGCGGCCCCTCGTCCGCAGCAGCCAGTCGATGACGAAGATGGCCACGAACGCCGGGATCCAGTAACTGACGAGAAGCAGCACGTTCTGGAATCGGGTGGCGGTGTCACCGCCGTGCAGCCACAGGATGAGCGCGAATGCGACGCCGGTGACCAGCGCGGCCGAATACGGCCGACGTACCCGCACTCCCAGGGTCTGCAGTGCCAGCGACCCGCTGTAGTCGTTCATCACGCCGGATCCGATCGAGGCCAGCGCGATGATCAGCAGCGCCAGCGCACCGAGGATTCCGCCTCCCATCACGTCGCGGACGCCCGCGGCGGTCTGGTCACCGATCACCCCGGCCGCCGCGATACCGATGGCCTGGACGAAGACGTAGGCGAGCACCACACCGGCGAAGGTGTAGCCGAACACCCTCGGTTGCGATGACTGCACCGGCAGGTAGCGGCTGAAATCCGCGGCATAGCTTGCCCACGAGATGGACAGGCTGAGCGCGATGGTCACCTCGAGGACGAACGCGCCGACCAGATCGGGGCCGGTGGCCGTCGCCGCCGTCACCACGTCGTGGCCGGCCACCAACTTGGCGGCGAACACCACGAAGGTCACCAACAGCACCACCGTGAGGACGGCCTGCAGACGGTGGATCAGTTCGTAGCCGAAGAATCCGACAGCGCCCTGGACGGCCAGCACGATCAGTACCGCGGCCCAGAACGGGATGCCCAGCAGTACGGACAACGCCTCGCCACCGAACAGGCCCACCAGGGCGTCCCAGGCGATCGACGAGAGCCACTGCAGGGCGGCGGGCAGGGCAACGCCGGGACCGAACGCCAGCCGCGACGCCGGAAGCTGCGCGGTGCCGGTGCGTGGACCCCAGGTCGAGAGGTAGCCGACCACCAGTCCGCCGAGCACGGTGCCGATGATCATCGCGATCAAGCCGAGCCAGAATCCCAGCCCGAGGGTGATGGCCAGCGTTCCGGTGAACACGCCGGTCATGTTGACCTGCGGTGCGAACCACACGGTGAACAACCGCGCCGGGGTGCCGTAGCGGCGGTCGGCCGGCACCGGGGCGATCCCGTGGGTCTCCACCGACAGATCGCCTGCGCCGGTGGGCGTGCGGCCGGTGAACGGTTCGGCATCGAGTCCCCGGAACGTGCCTGCGGTCCCACTTGTCATGCGACCATTCGATCACGGTCCAGCCAGCGGCCTCACGCCTCACCACCGATGACGGAGTTTGTGCCCATCGGCGCGGCGGATTCTGCCGATATTTGGCGCGTTGCCTATGGATTCCATTGTAAAAATGTAAATTCGTTGCGGAATCGCTTGCGAAGACCCCGGCGATGGGCCAAGGTTGGATCGCACCGACCACGACGCTGAGGGAGGACGGGCCCTGACCGGCACAAATATCACCGCCGCTGGCAACGCGACGGGCGAGGACGGAGCCGCCGTGAAGAAGGCGGCCCCGGTCATCGAGATCGACCACGTGACGAAACGCTTTGACGACTACGTCGCGGTCGCCGACGCCGATTTCACCATCGGTTCCGGGGAGTTCTTCTCCATGCTGGGCCCGTCGGGCTGCGGTAAGACCACGACGCTGCGCATGATCGCGGGATTCGAGACACCCACCTCCGGGGCGATCCGCCTCGAAGGCGTCGACGTGTCCAAGGTTGCTCCGCACAAACGCAACGTGAACACCGTCTTCCAGCACTACGCGCTGTTCCCACACATGACGGTCTGGGACAACGTGGCCTACGGACCGCGCAGCCGCAAGAAGTCCGAGCGCAAGGACGCCGCCGAGATCAAGCGGTCGGTCGACGAGATCCTGGAGATCGTCCGGCTCACCGATTTCGCCAAGCGCAAGCCCGCCCAGCTCTCCGGTGGCCAGCAGCAACGCGTGGCGCTGGCCCGCGCCCTGGTCAACTACCCCAGCGCACTGCTGCTGGACGAACCGCTGGGCGCGCTCGACCTCAAGCTGCGCCATGCCATGCAGTTCGAACTCAAACGCATCCAGCGCGAGGTCGGCATCACGTTCATCTACGTGACCCACGACCAAGAAGAAGCGCTGACGATGAGTGACCGTATTGCGGTCATGAACGCCGGCAATGTCGAGCAGATCGGCTCCCCCACCGAGATCTACGACCGGCCCTCGACGGTGTTCGTCGCCGGCTTCATCGGGCAGGCCAACCTCTGGTCGGGCCGCCAGACCGGGCGTGCCAACCGCGATTTCGTCGAGATCGAGGTGCTCGGGTCGACGCTGAAGTCCCGCCCCGGTGACACCGCCATCGAACCGGGCGGCCAGGCCACCCTGATGATCCGGCCCGAGCGGGTTCGGGTGTCCACCGAAGCGCCCACGGGCGACGTGGTCTCGGTGCTCACCACGGTGCGCGATATGACCTTCCAGGGTCCGGTGGTTCGGCTGGCCGTGGTGGCCCCCGACGAATCCGTCGTCGTCGCTCACGTCGGTCCCGAACAGAATCTGCCGCTGCTGCGGCCCGGTGACCAGGTGTATGTCAGCTGGACGCCGGATTCCTCCCTGGTGTTGCCCGCTGCCGACATCCCGACCACCGAGGACCTCGAGGAGATGCTCGACGACTCCTAACCGGTCGCGAGTTCTCCTGTCCCCCTAGTTGAATCAGATTTCACGAAAGGTCCCGCATGTCCAACGAGATCGACCCTCGCCTGTTCTCGCGTTTGGCCGCCAACCGGACCAGCCGGCGGCGCTTCATCGGCGGCGGTGCAGCGGCCGCCGCAGCGGCGATCCTGGGCCCGTCCTTCCTGGCGGCCTGCGGTTCCAACGGCGGCGGCAGCTCGGCGCCGAGCAGCACCACCCAGGACAGTGGTCCGGCCACGGGCACCCTGCGTATCTCCAACTGGCCGCTGTACATGGCCGACGGCTTCGTCGCCGCCTTCCAGAAGGCGACCGGTCTCACGGTCGACTACAAGGAGGATTTCAACGACAACGAGCAGTGGTTCGCCAAGGTCAAGGAGCCGCTGTCGCGTAAGCAGGACATCGGCGCCGACCTGGTGGTGCCGACCCAGTTCATGGCGCTGCGGCTCAAGGGCCTGAACTGGCTCAACGAGATCAGCGACGCCGGCGTTCCCAACCGCAAGAACCTGCGTCCCGATCTGCTCAACGCCTCGGTCGATCCCGGCCGCAAGTACACCGCGCCGTACATGACCGGCATGGTCGGGCTGGCGTACAACAAGGCCGCCACCAAGCGCGACATCACCAAGATCGACGATCTGTGGGATCCGGCGTTCAAGGGCCGGGTCAGCCTGTTCTCCGACGTGCAGGACGCCCTCGGCATGATCATGCAGTCACAGGGCAATTCGCCGGAGAATCCGACCACCGAGACGGTCACCAAGGCCGTGGACCTGGTACGGGAACAGAAGGAGAAGGGTCAGATCCGGCGCTTCACCGGCAACGACTACTCCGACGATCTCGCGGCCGGCAATATCGCTGTCGCGCAGGCTTATTCGGGCGACGTGGTGCAGCTGCAGGCCGACAACCCCGACCTCAAGTTCGTGGTGCCCGAGTCCGGTGGTGACTGGTTCATCGACACCCAGGTGATTCCGTACACCACCCAGAACCAGAAGGCTGCCGAGGCCTGGATCAACTACGTGTACGACCGCGCGAACTACGCCAAGCTGGTCGCGTTCACGCAGTACGTGCCGGTGCTCTCGGATATGACCGACGAACTGAACAAGATCGATCCCAAGCTCAGCGCCAACCCCTTGATCAACCCGCCGGCCGACGTGCAGGCGCGGCTCAAGAGCTGGGCGGCGCTGACCGACGAGCAGACGCAGGAATACAACAACCTGTACGCCGCGGTCACCGGCGGCTGATCGGATGGTCTTGCAGAGGAGAGCAGCATAGATGGCTGGTGTCGCTACCAGTAGCAGGCAGCGCAGCAAGATCGCTCCGTACCTGATGATCTTGCCCGGGCTGGCTTATCTCGCGGTGTTCTTCGTGGTGCCGCTGTTTTCGCTGGCGCGGACATCGCTGTCCAGTTCGGGTGGGTCGGTGTATCTGCCGACCCTGACCTTCGACTGGAACTTCGGTAACTTCGGCAAGGCGTTCGAGCTGTATCAGGATCAGATCCTGCGCTCGTTCGGCTATGCCGCCGTCGCGACGGTGGTCTGCCTGCTGCTGGCGTTCCCGTTGGCGTATGTGATCGCTTTCAAGGCAGGCAGATTCAAGAATCTGATCCTCGGATTGGTTATCCTGCCGTTCTTCGTGACCTTCCTGATCCGGACCTTGGCCTGGAAGACCATCCTGGCCGACGACGGCTGGGTGGTCTCGTTTCTCAACACGATCGGCCTGTTACCCAGTGAGGGACGGCTGCTCTCGACCAGTTGGGCCGTGATCGGCGGTCTGATCTACAACTGGATCATCTTCATGATCCTGCCGTTGTACGTCAGCCTGGAGAAGATCGATCCGCGACTGCTGGAAGCGTCCCGCGACCTGTACTCGACGGGAACCCGCAGCTTCGGCAAGGTGATCCTGCCGTTGTCGCTGCCCGGAGTGCTGGCCGGCAGCATGCTCGTATTCATCCCGGCCGTCGGTGATTTCATCAACGCCGACTACCTGGGCAGTACCCAGACCACGATGATCGGCAACGTCATCCAGAAGCAGTTCCTGGTGGTCAAGGACTACCCCGTCGCCGCCGCGCTGAGCCTCGGGCTGATGGTGTTGATCCTCATCGGGGTTCTGCTCTACACCCGGGCGCTCGGTACGGAGGACCTGGTATGACGGCCACCCTCGAGCCGTCGGTAGCCAAACCTGTTCGGGCCCGGCCGAAGTGGGGCGATCTGGCGCTGCGCATCGTCGCGGGGCTCGTGCTGTTGTACCTGTTCCTGCCGATTTTCGTGATCGTGCTGTTCTCGTTCAACCACCCGGCGGGCAAGTTCAACTACAGCTGGCAGGGGTTCACCCTGGACAACTGGCTGCACCCGTTCAAGTACCCCGCCCTGGTCGACGCCCTCAAGCTCAGCCTCAACGTGGCGTTCGTATCGACGCTGATCGCCCTGGTCCTCGGCACGCTGATCGCGATCGCCCTGGTGCGCCAGCGATTCCGCGGCAGCAAAACGGTCGACACCTTCATGGTGCTGCCGCTCACCGCCCCCGAGGTGGTGATGGGTGCCTCGCTGCTGACGCTGTTCCTGGACCTGCACTGGGCGGCCGGCTACACCACCATCGTGATCGCGCACGTGGCGTTCGAGGTGAGTTTCATCGCCATGACCGTCCGGGCACGGGTACGCGGTTTCGACTGGACCCTGGAAGACGCGTCGATGGACCTGGGCGCCAGCCCGACTCGGACCTTCTTCAAGGTGACGCTGCCGCTGATCGTCCCCGGCATCATCGCGGCGGGCATGCTGTCGTTCGCGCTGTCGCTCGACGACTTCATCATCACCTACTTCGTCAGCGGATCCACCGTGACCTACCCGCTGTACGTCAACGCGGCCGTGAAAGCCGCGGTGCCCCCTCAGATCAACGTGCTGGCCACCGCCATCCTGCTGATCAGCCTGCTCCTGCTCGGGATCGGCACCCTCTACCGGCGCAAGCGGATCGACGCCTGACGTACTTTCCGCGAGCGTGCGCGTCTGCACACCGACACGCCGTCACATGTGTGCAAATGCGCACGCTCGCCGCGGGTTTCAGGTCAAGGTCGCCGCCACCGAGACGGCTCCCCCGGCATCCCTGGTCGCCACGGCGTGCGCGGGACGGTCGGCCCCGTCGAGGCCGAGGAACACCAACGGCGCGCCCTCGCCGGTGAAATTGCGCCACCAGTTCTTCTTGTCCGGCAGGGCGACCGCGATGGTGACGGTGTCACCGGAGCGTCGGTAGCCGACCGGCAGCTCGAAGGTCTGGCCGGATTTGCGACCCTGATAGCGGATGACGACGGTGCCGCGGCGCAACAGGCTGCCGATCAGCGGGGCGCGCATCAATGCGACGAATCCGGTGTTGATCGCGCGGACGAATGACGAAGCGAACAAACCCTGAGCCATGCCACCGAGGGTATCGGCGCGGCACTCGCTCGGCGAGCGGCCCCGTTTGCACAGCGGACGCGGCGTGTCGCTGTGCAAACACGGGCGCTCGCCTGACAAACCGCCACGTCAGGTCAGGGCTTCGGCGGGGACGGGCGGGGCCGACCGCGCACCGGTGCGGGCGGCGCCGACTCCGGCCGTGACGACGGCGACGATACCCAGCACGGCGGGCGGCGCCGGAACCTGGCGCAGGATGATCAGGCCCATCAACATGGCGAATGCCGGCTCCAGACTCATCAGCGTGCCGAACGACGCCGCGGTGAGCCGGCGCAGCGCGAGCAATTCCAGGGCGAACGGGATGACCGGGAGCAGGATGGCCAGCCCGACACCGATCAGCAGGATCTGCGGGGTGACCCGACCGAATGTCGCCGGACCGGCCACCACGGTCGCCACCAAGCCCGCCACCGGCATGGACACGGCCAGGCCGGTGATGCCGGCGACCGCATCCCCCACCCGTTGGGTCAACAAGATGTACAGCCCCCAACACACCGCCGAACCCAGCGCGTACAGCACGCCCACCGGGTCGACAGAACCGGTCCACGGCTCGGTCAGCAGGACCACGCCGACCACCGCGAGCCCCGGCCACAACAGCCGGCGCCGGCCCGAGCCCTTGGCCACTGCCACGCCGAGCGGTCCGAGGAATTCCAGTGCACTGGCGATCCCCAGCGGAATGCGGGCCACGGCCATCATGAACAGCAGCGTGATGCCGGCGGTCACCACGCCGAGCACGACACAGGTGCCGAACGCCGATCGGCTGAACGCCGAGGGCCGAGGCCGCACCAGGACTAGCATCAACACCCCAGCCCAGGACAGACGCAACCACGCGGTGCCCTCGGCGCCGAGATCGTCGATGAGCCCCACGGCTATGGCGGCACCGAGCTGCACCGAGCACATAGCGGCGATGGCCATCAGGGCCCCGTCACGGGCGGTCGAGGTGGTCATTCCTGCATTGAACGGCAGTCGGAATGTTCATGTCCACGTGATATTTGCGGACATATCGTTCGGAAAGACTAAACGTTGGTGCTATGCGTAGATTGACGCCATGACCACTGGTGACCTCGGACCGCAGCCATGGCGGCCACCCACGCCCAAACCCGCTGTGGCCGGTAATCTCGGCAGGCGTTTCTTCGCACGCGTCATCGACGGTGTCATCGTCAACCTTGCCAGCGTCTCCGCCGTCGTGGCGCTGCAAGGGTTGTCGAATATCCTTGTCACAGGCCTATTTTCGGGTCTTTTGACGTTCGTGTACTTCGTCGCGTTCGAGGTGTCGGTCGGTTGGACGCCCGGAAAGAAAGTGTTGGGCCTGGAGGTCCGTGGGCCGCACGGCCGGCCCCATCCCGACCTGAAGCAGTCGGCCATCCGCAATTCGTTCACCCTGTTGGCGATGATCCCGTACCTCGGCTGGTTGCTGGCCGTCGCCGCCTACATCTTCATCGCGCTGTCGATCAAGAACAGTCCGTGGCGTCAAGGCGCGCACGACGACCTGGCCGGTGGTACGCAGGTCGTCAAAACCTGATACCGGTTCCGTCGGCCACCCGGACCTGGGTGACCGACGGAACCGAGTGTCATCAGCCGGCCATGAATTCGCTGTACGCCGAAGCCAATTCGGGCGAGAGCACCTGTGTGTTGCACGCCCGCTGCTTGTCGCCGATCGGCGCCAGAATGCCGCGCAGGTCGTAATACTCCTGCGGGTTGGCGTTGAAGTAGGACCGGATGTTCGCCGCAGCCACGTCCCGAGGCTGCGTGTAGATGGCCGAGACCGCCTGGTTGGCGCCCGGGTGGGCGTTGAGGTAGCCCTGAGCCGCACCCGTGGTCTGCTGCACCGTGGCGTCCAGTGCCTGTCGGCTGCAGTCCGCCGGCGCGGCCGAGGCCGTCGGAGCCAGGGTGGCGGCGCCCGCGCTGAGCAGGCCGCCGGCAACCAGCGCCACGACGGTCATTCGAGAATTCGACATGGATTTCATGATCAGTGGGATTCCTTCGAGTCGTTCAGATGTTGTTACCCGACCCGGATTCCACCGTACGGGACCATCGAAACCGGTCGTGCACCCGGCGAACGTGCCTGTCTGCCATGGATTCCGGCGTTACGGCCGGCGGGCGTGAGATGGCTCGCACTTTCGGGGATACTGCTGAGGGGGGCCACAGATGGGCGGGGAATTCCTGAACCTTCTTCAAGGTTTCCCTGGTTTCCTTAGGTGATCGTGATGAAAGGCGTGATCCAATCGTTATGCGGGTACCCGGCCCCGGTGAGTGATTGCGCCCTACTGGTGGTCGACATGTTCAACGACTACCGCCACGAAGACGCCGACGCGCTGGCGACGAATGTCGCACCCATCGTGGAACCGCTGGCGGCCCTTATCGACCACGCCCGCGATCGCGACGGTGTCGATCTGGTGTACGTCAACGACAACCGCGGTGATTTCACCGCGAGCACCGAAGACTTGGTGCGCGATGCGGCGGGCGGCCTGCGCCCGGACCTGGTGAAACCGCTGATTCCGGGGCCTGACGCGTTGTTCCTGACCAAGGTCAGACACAGCGTCTTCTACGCCACGCCCCTGGATTACCTGCTGCAACGACTCGGCACCAAGACCGTCATCCTCACCGGACAGGTGACCGAGCAGTGCATCTTGTACAGCGCGCTCGATGCCTACGTTCGGCACTTCGACATCGTGATACCGGCCGAGGTGGTGGCCCATATCGACGAGGACTTGGGCCGTGCGGCGCTGACCATGATGGAACGCAATATGCGAGCCACCGTCACCGATTGTGCGAACTGCTTGCCGAATTGAGCTCACGGCGAGGTTTATCCAACGCTCGCAAGGGTATTCCAGCCGGACGTCGAGGCGGGAGAAGGTGCACAGGTGGCATCAGTGCAGAGCGGGATCCGGATACATACGTCCAGGAGTCCGCAATCGGTAGCGCTCGGTGCCTGGTGCCGCGTCTTCGTCAAGAATGCGGTGCGATTGTGGGCGCTGCAGCCTGACCTTGGCTGGCCGATGGGCTCCATCGACCGCATCGCCGGTTTGGTTCCCCAGCCGATATCAGCTGTGAGACAACGTATTGCGCTGCCGAATTGCCGGGCCGAGCTGATCGGTCCCGGCGCCGACACCCGACGTGCCATCCTTTATCTGCACGGCGGCGCGTTTCTGACGTGTGGGTTGAACACCCACCGCGCACTGGTGGCTAGGCTGGCCAAGGCCGCCGACGCCGAGGTGCTCAACGTCGCCTATCGGATGTTGCCGTCGCACGGGCTGGCATCGGCGGTCGACGACGCGCTGGACGGGCTGGACTGGCTGCTTCGCCGCGGCTACCGACCCGAGGAGATCGTCATCGCCGGTGACTCTGCAGGTGGCTTCCTGGCACTTGCCACCACGCTGGAGATGATCCGCCGTGGCGAACCCCGACCCGCCGGGGTGGCTGCCATCTCGCCGTTGACCGACCTGGACCCCGAACGCAAGCTGGCCCGCCGCGGTGCCGCCAGTTGCGCCATGTTCCCCCTGCGGGCGCTGTCGATGTTCGCCAGGGCGGTGCGCCGCGGCGGAATGACACTGCCCGCCGAGGACGGCAGGGAGGTGCTCTCCCCCGCCGATGCAGATTTGACGGACATGCCACCGGTGGCCATCCACGCGAGCACCAGCGAAATCCTGCTGCCCGATGCGGAATTGATGTTCCGCCGGCTCGTGGATGCGGGCACGCCATGCGATCTGCACTTGTGGCACGGGCAGATTCACGATTTTCCCCTCGCCGCCGACGTCCTACCGGAAGGTCGGCGCGCCCTTGCCCATCTGGGCGAGTTCGCCAAGATGGTGACGCAGGCTCAACGGGTGCGGTCCGGGAACGGGTCGTTGGCGAAGTCGATCTGCGCGCCCGGATTGGCGACGGCGGTCACCATGCCGGTGCCGAGCGGGCCGGCACTGTCGAAAAGGGTCGACGTCCCCACCGAAATACCGTCGGCGGTCCAGTGCGAGTCGGCCTGAACGGCCACCCACTCATCACGGGGCAACCGCGACAGCGCCACCGTCAGGTCACCGTTGATATATCCGACGCCTGCCGTGCCGAGGTTGGTGACCAGACTGGTGCCCTCGGCGACCATGGCGGCACGGACGAACGGTGAATTGTGCTCGCCCTCGACGACGTCGATGGTCCGGTTGACGAAACGCTTTCGTGAGGTGTTCTGGTGATCGGCGATGGCACTCGTCCAGCCGACCTCGTCGCTGCCCATGTCGACGCCGCCGTCGTCGTCCCGGGCGGCCGGACCGGCAAAGCTCGCCGAGGGCACCCATTCCCGCCCGCGGGGCGGCTCGGAGAGCCGGTACTGGACCATGATCGCGCGGACAATCGGCACGCCGTCCTGAATCAGCTCACATTCGGCATTGCGGACCCGCCGGCCGTCGCGGACCAAGGCAAGTTTGACGGTGGTCGGCACGCCCCGTGCGGCCTTGAACAGATCCACCGTCAGCCTGGCCGGCAGGAATTCGGGCCGCCCGAACTCCTGCTCCAGCGTGCGCGCCACCAGACCGACAAGGGCCGGCCCGTTGAGGTGATCGGCACCCCAATGGCTTTGCGCGTACTCGGTGGGCACGAAGGTACCCTGCTGGATCTGGCTGAAGTGAAACGGACGTGCCATCGGCGCATCGTCGCACAGGCCTGATGGCGCGGTCGCTCACCCCCTGCCGATCCGGCGCCGCACAATGGGCAGATGGATCCCCGCCGGCTGCAGCTGTTGCTGACCTTGTCACGGCTCGGTTCGATGCGCGCGGTCGCCGACGCGCACCACCTCACCACCTCGACGGTCTCGCAGCAGTTGGCCGCGCTGGCCAAGGAGACCGGCGCCACGCTCATCGAACCCGACGGCCGGCGCGTCCGGCTCACCCCGGCCGGCCGGCGCCTGGCCGATCACGCCGTGACGATCCTGGCGGCCCTGGACGCGGCCCGGCTGGATCTCGATCCGCACGCCGAACCCGCGGGCACCTTGCGGGTCGGGGGCTTTGCGACCGGGATCCGGGTCTCGCTACTGCCGATCGTGCCCGAGCTGACCGCTCGTTATCCCGGGATCGACGTGGTGATCAGTGAATACGAGCCGATCGAGGCATTCCGTCTGCTGACCGATGACGACCTGGATCTGGCGCTCACCTACGACTACAACCTCGCACCCGCTGCCCCGAGCCCGGTGCTGGAGACGGTGCCGCTGTGGTCCATCAGGTGGGGGCTGGGCGTGCCCGAGCACACCGGACACCCCGACGGGCCGGTGGACATCAGCGCTTACGCGGACCGCACGTGGATCGTGAACTCGCGCAACACCGCCGACGAGGTGGCGCTGCGCGCACTGGGCGCCTTGGCCGGGTTCACCCCGCGCATCGCCCACCAGATCGACAGCCTGGACCTGGTGGAGGACCTGATCATCGGCGGCTATGGTGTCGGGCTGCTGCCGGTGGGCCGTCCCACCATGCCCGGGGTCACGGTCATGCAGCTGGCCGACCCCAGCGTGGTGCTGACCACGTACGCGGTCACCCGGCGCGGACGGGCCGACTGGCCGCCGCTGCGTGCCGTGCTGGATCGGCTGCGCCCACCGCCTGGACCGTTGCCGGCGCGGGACTGGCCGCGGCCGGCGCCGGACCCGAAATCGGCGTGACATCGAGCGTATTCTCAGGATATGTACAGCGTGTCGCGCTGGGTGGCCGCCGGCCTGCTCGCCGGCGGTGTGATCGCCCCGCTCGCCGGCCCGGTCCTGGTGTCCGGGCCTGCAGCGGTGCTGGCAACGTGCCCTGATCAGGGTGTGCTGGTCGGCAAGCAGCAGGTCGGCGCATATACCACCAACTGCGATCTGGTGGTCACGCCGCCGCCGGCGATCGGGGCCGCCCCCAGCGCCGGGGCCATCATCGCGTGCCGTGGTTTGCCGGGGTGCCTCGCCGACTTCGTGAACAACCCGGGCTGGGTGAAGGTACCGCAGGTCGACACCCGTCCCCGGCAGAGCCCCTAGCGCTACCCAGCGCTACACGAAGATATCCAGGATCAGCACGACGGCAAGGCCGCTCACCGACAGCACCGTCTCCATGAGCGACCAGGTCTTGATGGTCTGACCGACAGTGAGGCGGAAGTACTGGTTGACCAACCAGAATCCGGCATCGTTGACGTGTGAGAAGAACAGCGATCCGGCGCCGACCGCCAGCACCACCAGTGACACCTGGCCGCTGCTCATACCCTCGACCAGGCCGAGGATCAACGACGACGCGGTGATGGTGGCCACCGTGGCCGAGCCCGTCGCCAACCGGATCAGCACGGCCAGCACCCAGGCCAGCACCAGCACCGAGATGTGCACGCCCTCGGCCCACCGGGCCAGCATGGTGCCGATGCCGCTGTCGACCAGGACCTGTTTGAATCCGCCGCCCGCGGCGACGATCAGGATGATGCCCGCAACCGGGGGCAGGCTTGATTCGATGCAAGCGGTGATCGCCGACCGGTTCATCCCGGCGCCCTTGCCGAGGGTGAAGATCCCGACGACGACGGCGAGCAGCAGCGCGATCAGCGGGGTGCCCAGGGCGTCGAGAATCTGGCGGAGCCAATGCTTTTCGTCGTCGATGAAGATGTCGGCGAGCGCCTTGCCGAGCATCAGCGCGACCGGCAGCAGCACCGAGAACAGCGTGATGCCGAACGACGGATGCCGCTGCTCGGCCCGGTCGGCTTGCGGGTCGGCGTCGAAGGTGTCGGGTGTGTCCACGACCACCCACGTGCCGGCCAGCCGGCCGAACAACGGACCCGCCACGATGATCGTCGGGATGGCCACCAGCACCCCCAGCCCCAGGGTGATGCCCAGGTCGGCATTGAGCAGGCCGACCGCGGTCAGCGGGCCGGGGTGTGGCGGCACAAAACCGTGCATGGCCGACAGGCCGGCCAGGGCCGGGATGCCGATGGTGATCAGCGACTGCTGTGATCGCCGGGATACCAGGTAGATGACCGGCATCAACAGGACCAAACCGATCTCGAAGAACATCGGCAGACCGATGATCGCGCCCACCAATGCCATGGCCCACGGCAGCAAGCGCGGTGAGGCGGCACCCACGATGGTGTCGACGATCTCGTCGGCGCCCCCGGAATCGGCGAGCAGTTTGGCGAACATCGCGCCGAGCGCGATGAGGATGCCCACGCTGGCCGCCGTCGATCCGAAACCGTCGGTGAACGATTTGAGCACCTTGGTGAGGTTCTCGCCGGCCACCAATCCCACGGTCAGCCCGCCGAAGATGAGCGCCAGGAACGGGTGCAGCTTGACCAGGGTGATCAGCACGACGATGACCCCGATGCCGACGAGGAAGGCCAGGATGAGCTGCGGTGCTGCGGCGACCGGCTCGACGAGCTTGGGAGCGTCGGCGAGCAAGGTGACGGTGTCGATCATCGGGGCTCGCCTCCGGTGAGTGAGATGTAGGTGTCAACGATGGAATCGATGCTGCG
Source organism: Mycolicibacterium sp. J2 (assembly GCF_026240945.1). GTDB lineage: Bacteria > Actinomycetota > Actinomycetes > Mycobacteriales > Mycobacteriaceae > Mycobacterium. The sequence continues at coordinate 24,525 of NZ_JAPFPY010000024.1, read as the reverse complement.
GCCGACGTCGATGACGACACCTGCCTCGTCCTGCTCGAGTGGTTCCAGGGTGTCGAACTGGGACGCCAGTAGTGAGGCCGGCATGAAATGCCCTGGCCGGCTGGCCTGACGCGCACCGATGACCTCGGGCGTACCACTCAGGTGCAAGAACTCGGTGCCGGGGCAGTGCTCACGCAGCTGATCGCGGTAGCGGCGTTTGAGCGCCGAGCAGCTCATCACCCCGCCGTCGCCGCAGTGCTCCCCCAGCCAGTGGCCGATGGCTTCCAACCAGGGATGACGATCGTCGTCGTCGAGGGGGTGACCCGCCTTCATCTTCTCGATGTTGGCTGCGGGGTGAAAGTCATCCGCGTCGGCGAACGGGACCCGCAGCCGCTGCGCGAGTGCCGCGCCGACCGTCGATTTACCCGATCCCGAGACGCCCATGACGACGATGGGTGACGCCATTCCTACCTGCCCTTGCTGTGGTTGACCTCACACAGCTTGCCTCAATGATCTGACTATTGCAAGAAGATCACGGATAGATCTGCTTTAAGTCTCGCTCGGAGGAGATATGACACGATGTAACTGTGGGTGCCCTTCCGAACGTCAGCGCGCTGCACGACAACGTGCTGACCGCGCTGGGTGCCGCCGTGGTGTCGGGTAGGTACCCTCCCGGCGCGGTGATCACACTCGAAGGGGTGAGCGCCGAGCACGGCGTGTCCCGCAGCGTTGCCCGCGAAGCGATCCGCGTGCTCGAATCGATGGGGTTGGTGGCTTCGCGCCGCCGGGTGGGCATCACCATCCAGCCCGCCGCGAACTGGAACGTCTTCGACCCCATGGTGATTCGCTGGCGACTCGAATCCGGGGACCGGGCCGCCCAATTGGTCTCGCTGTCGGAGTTGCGCCGCGGGTTCGAGCCGGCTGCCGCGGCGCTGGCAGCGCGGCGGGCCAACCCGCACCAGTGCCGGATCATGGCAGCCGCGGTGTCCGATATGGTGGTCCACGGCCGCTCCGGAGACTTGGTGTCATATCTGCAGGCGGACAAGATCTTTCACCAAACCCTCCTGGAAGCCAGCGGCAATGAGATGTTTCGCGCCCTCAACGCCGTCGTCGCCGAGGTGCTCACCGGGCGGACGCACCACGGGATGATGCCGGAACTGCCCAACCCGGCGGCCATCGAACTGCATGACGAGGTGGCCCGCGCGGTGCGGCTGCGCGATGAGGCGGCCGCCGAACGTGCGATGCGGGCGATCATCGACGAGGCGGCCCACGCGGTCGCCGAGGACCCCGAGGACGCCTGACGCGCAATCAGTCCTCGGCCGGTTCCGGGTCGGGACGAAGCTGTCCGTGGCGAATCAGATTGGTGGTGGCCTGGTCCCAGCGCAGAGTCTGTTCCGGGCTGTACAGCGGTCCGGGGATGTGCCGTTCGATGTGCCGGCGTAACACACTCGCCCCCATGCGCAGCAGCACCGGATTGAGCACCGACCACACCGGATCGAGATCGCTCCTGGTCATCCCACGAGCTGCGAACGTCTCACCCTGCGCCGCACTGATCTTGACCAGTCCGTCGAAGATGGCGGCGCCGGTCGGCCCCTCTTCGGTGAGTACCCGGGCGACGTAATCCACCTCGTCCGGATGCTCGATGAACAACCGCGCCGTCCCACCGCGAAAGGGCATCGGATCGTCCTGCGGCACCGGCTCGGGCTCCTCGAGCAACAGCCCGAACACCTCAAGTACATGCTCGTCGACGGCCGCGATCAGTCTGGCTTTACTGCCGAAGTAGTGCTGGATGAGGCCGACGCTCACATCGGCGGTGTCGGCGATGGTGCGCAGCGACGTGCCCGCCACTCCCCGCGCGGCGATACACGCCATCGCGGCATCGCGGATCCGCTCCAGCATCGTCGAATCGGCCTGCGGGGACGGACCGGGTCCCGCCGCGTCGTGCATGGTCGAAACCCTACCGGGGTGGCCGACCGCTACCGCGGATTCGGTGATGCTTGACTGACACGATGACCCGACCGATTTCTGTTGCCCGGCGGCTGTTCGACCGGCTGGAACCGGTGCACGCGGTCACCTATTTCGCGCCGGAGTCGCGCGACGCGCTGGCCGGCCTGGGCTATCCCGGGTTCTGGATGGGCTATTTCGCCGCCCGGTCCGCTCCGCTGGGTCGGGTCGCCCCCGAGGTGGTCACGGCGGTGTTCTACAACTTCTCGTCGCGCCAGGTGCACAAGGCGCTACCCGCGGCGTGGGAGATCGCGTCACCGGCCGCCGCACTGGCCGCCCGCGCCGAGGCGGCGGTGGCGACCCTGCGCCGCTACGGGATCACCGATGACGCATCCGTGCGCACGGCGGCTGATCTGTTACAGATCGCCGCCCGTTGCGCCCCGGTCGACGGGCGTGCCTTGTTCGCCGCCAACGCGGCGCTGCCCTGGCCGGAGGAGCCGATGGCCAAGCTCTGGCACGCCACCACCCTGCTGCGTGAGCACCGGGGGGACGGACACAACGCGGTGTTGGCCGCGCACGGCATCAGTGGCAGGGAATGCAATGTCCTGCACGTCGCGGCTGGCCGGGTCCCACGCGAAATGATCTGCCGCGCCAGGGATTACGACGATGACAGCTGGCAGGAGCAGGCGGACCGGCTGGCCACCCGGGGGCTGCTCGACGCGGCGGGGGTGCTCACGCCTGCCGGAATCGAACTCAAGGCTCGGATCGAGGAGGGTACCGACCGGCTGGCCCTATCGGCATTCGACGTCCTCGGCGACGAACAGTTGGCCACCTTGTTCTCGGTGCTGACGCCGCTGACCCGGCTGGTGGTGGCCGGCGGCGATCTGCCTGCTGCCACCCCGATGGGTCTGCGCCGCGACGAGTTGGACGACGACGCGCTCTAGCGTGGGGCGTACATGATGAGCCCGACCCCGGCCAGGCAGATCAGCGCCCCGGTGACGTCCCAGCGGTCCGGCCGGAATCCGTCGGCCGGCATTCCCCATACCAACGAGCCGGCCACGAATACGCCGCCGTAGGCGGCCAGCACCCGGCCGAAATGTGCGTCGGGCTGAAAGGACGCGACGAATCCGTAGGCGCCGAGCGCGATCACCCCGAAACCGGCCCACCACCAACCGCGGTGCTCCCGCACGCCCTGCCACACCAGCCAGGCGCCGCCGATCTCGAGCACCGCGGCGAGCACGAACAGGGCAATGGACTTCACGGCGAGCATCAGCTCAGCTTGCCCGGTCAGAGGTTGCGGTTCCACTCCACCCAGCCGGACCCCGTGCGCCCGTCGGCGGTGGTGACCGTCGCCCAGGCGCGGGGAAACTGGCTGACCCTGCCGTCGGAAGCGACCACCAGCACCGGCGCGTGGCCCCGCACGTGTACCTGCACCTCGAGGTCTCCTGGTGCCAACGTCAGCGTCGTGGTCAGCGGTAAACCGTTGTCGGCGAACGTCTTCTCCGCGCGTACCGACTGCAGCTCGACGAGTTCACCGGCATGCTGCCGATAGCCGATGCCGACCGGGGGCACACCTGGAATGCGGATGTCGACGCCGTGCAGATGGGTACCGTCCTCGAGGTGCACGGCGCTCCAAACCCAGTCCATGCTCCACCAATCCCGCACGCCCCAGGAGTGGTCCCGTTGCCCGGGAACGTCGGTCAACCGGTACCGTGCGCCGCCCACCGTCACCGTTCCGCTGACCGTGCAGGGAATCTCGTACCGCGGGGTGATCCGGTACTGATAGGGCGTTCCTGCCGTGGTGAACTCCAGTGCCAGCGTGAGTTCGGCGGGTTGGCCCGGCGAGCCGCGCAGCAGATCGGCGGGGTCGTCGAAGGATTCGGCTTGCCCATGGATGTCCACCCGGAAGAGGCGGAGCGGATCGGTGGGAATCAGTTTCAGCTCGAACCCGGTGGTGCCGATGTGGCCGGGATCGGCCGGTAGGGCGACCTCGAAATCGTTGATGGCCACCGTCGGCATATCCGGTCCGCACACCAGTGCGTTGACCCACGCGACGCGCTGATGGGGAATCAGGCCCAGCCGCACCCACCCGCCGATGCCTTGCGATGCGTCCACGAAGTCGAAGTACCAGCTTTCGCTCCACAACGGTTCATCCGTCGGCTGGTGCGGCAGCTCATCCCCAGTGCTGGGGGTAAGAGGCTGCGGTACAGCGCTTTCCGGCAACACTGCCAGCGCACCGGTGTCCAGGACATGCTCACAGTGCCGGTGCAGCATCGTCATGAACATCTCGTCGCCCCGGTCGGTTCGTTCCACCAGCATCGAGGAGACGATCGCCATCATCACCCCGAAGAAGCTCTGCCTGCGCACGCCGTCGCGCACCTCGTCGAGGCTGAGCACACCGGTGCCGAGCGCGCGGTGGTAGGTCGCCAGCAGATCGTCGTAGTGCGCGCGCCGAACCTCCGGCGCAAGGGCGCAGCCGAGAAAATAGGCGACATCGGTCAACGCCGGGCCCCAGGTCACCGTCTGCCAGTCCACCACCGTCAGCGGGCGCTGCGCTCCTGGTGCGCCGAAAAGCAGGTTGTCCAACCGGTAGTCGCCGTGCACCAGGCCCTTCGTCGCCGAGGACTCCTGTTCGAGGTAGCCGTCGAAGGCCGCCACCAGCTGCTCGCACACCTGCCGGTGCCGCGGGTCGATGCGGTCGCCGTACCGTTCGGTGAAACCGGCGTACAGCCCGGCGAGCAGCGTCTGGTTCAGCGGAGCGTCGCGGTTCAACCAGCCGGCACCGGCCAGGTCCGGATCGCCGACCAAGGGGCCGTGCACCAGCCCGAGCTGGTGCAGGGCCAGCGTCGCCTGCTCGGCGGTGGCACCACGGATCTCGTCGCCCACGGTGGCCGGCGCGGCATCGCCGAGCAGCAGGTCGAACGCCCCGGACTCGGCGTCATAGGCGTGGTGCAGACACGGCGCGAACGGGCCCGCCGGTCCCCCGCCCAACTTCGGCGCGATCTCGGCGTAGAACCGAACCTCGCGCTCGTAGAGACCCATCGCCAATCCGGTGGCGCGGCTGTTCGGGTCGGCGGCGGCGACTTTCAGCACCACCGAGGCGGGCCCGCCGGACTCCTCGGCGTACCGCAGCCGCAGCCGGTAGCACTCGCTCATCTGACCGGTGCCGATCCGCTCGGCGTCGTGGCCGACGATCCGGCCGGCACCCACCACGTCGGTGAGCCAGGCGTCGGTCAGATCGGAGGGGCGTTCGATGAGGCGACTGTGCACGCATCAGAACCTAGCAGTGGCGCCGGTCACATGTGACAAGTGTCAAGTCAACCGGCGGCCAGGGTGAAACCCGCCCATGCGCGCCGCCGTTCGGCCGCCGGATCGTATTCGAGGTGCGTGTTGCGATCGAACACCAGCACCGCCCGCATGTTCTCGTCGTACCGGGGCCAGCCCTCGCCGGGGTTCCCGGTACGGCTGAAGCTGCCCCAACGCATCTGGACCTCCCGGGTCACCCGGCGGGCCGACGCGCCGTCGGCCGCCGCCGTGAGCAGTCCGCCCCATCGAGTGCCGTATACGCCGAACACCGCGAGCAGCTCCATGGCATGGGTGGCACCCAACCCCGACCAGTTCAGGATTCGCGGTGCGTAGTCGTAGCGGTAGACGTAGGTCGGCCGATGTCGGCTGTGCGCCTCGGCTATTTCCCAGCCGGCGGTGCCGAAGGCGAAGTCCCCGCCCAGCCGGATGCACGCGGCCCGGCCCGGATAGTCCGGATACGCGGCGATGACCCGGTCGCGCGTTTCGGCGCCGGTGCTCGCCAACAGCATCTCGATGCTCTGCTCGGTGGTCGGCAACAGCTGCATGAAACGGGTGAAAAGCCGACCCTCGTCGGCGTTGCTGCCCACGATCAGCGGGATCGGATGTGCCCGGCCGGCGCGCATGGCCCGCACCGGGTCCTCGGGCAGCAGCTCGGTGCCTGAGGTCGGCCCGACCGGGAAGGCGCCCGGCAGCTCCTTGCCGGACCGGGCGATCAGGGTCTCCAGCGCCGTCAGCAACTCGGCGGGCCGAGCCGCCATCACGGTGGCCGCTCCGTCTTCGGGTGCGGCGCCCAGCAAGCCGGCGAACTGCTCGGCGAACATGGCCGCTTGCTCCGGGCTGCGCACCATGCCGCTGGCTGCGCTCTGCGAAATCGCTTGTGCGAAAAGACCTTCAGCCTCGGGTACTGCCATCAAGGTGGCTACCGCATGGGCGCCGGCGCTCTCCCCGAAGATCGTCACGTTGTCCGGGTCGCCGCCGAAGACCGCGATGTTCTCCCGTACCCACCTCAGTGCCAGGATCAGGTCGCGCAGGTACAGGTTGTCCTCGATCGGATACTCGGCAGTGGACAGCGCCGACAGGTCCAGACACCCCAGCGCGCCCAGCCGGTAATTCACCGAGACGTACACACAACCGCGGCGGGCCAGCGCGACACCGTCGTAGAGCGGGGTGGCCGAGCTGCCCATGATGTAACCGCCGCCGTGGATGAAGAACATCACCGGCATCCGGTCCCCGGACGGCTCGCCACCGGGATGCTCGGGGGCGACCACGTTGAGCGTCAAACAGTCCTCGCTCATCGGCTGGTATTTGCCGATGCCGAGCATGGTGTACCGGCGCTGCTGCGGGGCGCAATTGCCGAGGCCGTGGCAGTACCGCACCCCCCGCCAAGCCTCCGCGGGTTGCGGCGCGCGATACCGCAGGGCCCCGACCGGCGCTTTCGCGTATGGAATGGCGCGCCAGCGGTGCACGCCGTCCCGGGTGAAACCCTCGATCGTCCCGGTGCTGATCTTCGCGCGGACGGTGTGTTCGTGCATGGCCCGACGGTAGCGAACGACTACCCTGGCCGCATGCGGATGGCAGTGCTGGTGATGGCGTCCGCGCTGGTCGCGGGATGCTCGCAGGATATGAAAGGGGCGGCGGTGTCCGCCCCACCGCCATTGACGGCCACGACTACTGGCAGTTCTCGGCCGGCGCCGACCAGTGCCTCGGCGACACCGTCGGCGGTGCTGCACGCCCCGTCCCCCGGTGCGCCCATCGCCGAGGTGACCAGGTGGGTGGATGCGGGCACGGCGGTACCGGCCGCGAAATTCGGCTCCACGACCCGCGACGGTGTCAGCACCGACGTGCAGGGCGTCGCCTTCACCACCGAGACGGTCAGCTGTATCAGCAGCGCCCAGTACAACGACGGTGCGCTGGCGTGCCTGGTGAAACTGACCAACCCGCCACCGAAACCTCCCGACGCCTACACGATGTGGAAAGGCAACTGGGTCGACTTCGACGGAACCAGCGTGAATATCGGCTCACTGCATGGTGATCCGGGGCCGTTCGGCAACGGCAGTGGGCCTCAGTTGGGTGGCGGGCAGGCCGTCAAGTTCGGGGATTTCGGCTGCCGCGCCGACGGTGACTCGGTGGTCTGTGTGAACTACGCCCACCAGACAGCGGCCCGGATGCGTCCCGCCGGGGTGGACGGGTTCGGCTGCCTGGCCCCCGCGCAGGCCCCGCCCGATATTGGGATCAGGCTGTCCTGCTGACCACGTCGAGATCGACGTAATGCCGGATCGCTCTCGCACAAACCGGCCCAAATGCACATTTGGGCGAGGAGGAGAAGGGGTGTCAGCGCCAGCCGTCGGCGGCTTTGGCGGCCTCGACCAGTACGTCACACAACGCTTGGAGCTCGGAACCCTGTGCTCCCTCGGCGACGGCGGTGGCGATGTCCTCGGCCGCGCAGCGCACCTGATAAACCCGATCGGCCAAGTCGGCGGCCTCTTCGGCGGTCAGCACCACCGCGTCGGGTGCCACCGACGTGCCCTTGACCTGTGCGCGCTGTTCATAGGCGCGCTGTCGGCAGGACTGCCGGCAGTATTGCCGCCGCCGCCCCATGCCGGCCTCGGCAACTTCCCGGCCACACCAGCGGCAGGGCTGCGGACGGGTCCGGCGACGCGGCGGGGAGGGCACGGCTGCGGTCACGGAACACGACTGTAGACCTGCCCGGGCGGCGTGCCCGGTAGCGGCGCGGGGCAGGCGGTATCCTGGTTGGTCGAGTCGGGAACTTCGCGGGCCGTATCCGCGTTGAAGCTCCGGACGAAATTCAGCCGGTAAGAGGAGTGTGGACGATGGCCGACCGTGTCCTGCGAGGCAGTCGCCTCGGAGCAGTGAGCTACGAGACCGATCGTAACCACGACCTGGCGCCCCGTCAGGTTGCGCGTTACCGGACCGAGAACGGCGAGGAATTCGACGTTCCGTTCGCCGACGACGCCGAGATCCCCGGCACCTGGCTGTGCCGCAACGGCTTGGAGGGCACCCTGATCGAGGGTGACGTGCCGGAGCCCAAGAAGGTGAAGCCGCCCCGGACGCACTGGGACATGCTGTTGGAGCGCCGCTCGGTCGAGGAACTCGACGAACTGCTCAAGGAGCGCCTGGAGATCATCAAGACCCGCCGCCGCGGGTCCTGAGCGAAGGTGTGACGTGCCCGTCCCGGGTCGGGGCGGGGCACGACCTCCCCGTCGATCAGCGCGTGATACCGCGGGCCCGGTCCAGCCGGCCCCGGATGCCCCATTCGGCGACTTTCGACATTGCTTCGCGGATATTCGATCCGCTCATCTTCGATACGCCCAGTTCGCGTTCGGTGAAGGTGATGGGGACCTCCACCACGGTGAACCCGGCGTTGATCGCACGCCAGGTCAGGTCGATCTGGAAGCAGTACCCCTTCGAATCGACCGCGCTGAGGTCGATCTTCTCCAGCACCTCGCGGCGGTAAGCCCGATAGCCGGCGGTGATGTCGTTGATATCCACCCCGAGCAGCACCCGCGAATAGGTGTTGGCGGTCCGGGACAGCGCCAGCCGGCGCCACGGCCAGTTACGCACCGTCCCGCCCGGCACGTACCGCGAACCGATCACCAGGTCGGCGCCGGCGTCGACCGCTTCGAGCAGGCGGCTGAGCTCCTCGGGGGCGTGGCTGCCGTCGGCGTCCATCTCGACCAGTACCGAGTACTCCCGGGCCAGACCCCAGGCGAATCCGGCGAGGTAGGCCGCACCGAGTCCGTCCTTGCTGATCCGGTGCATCACGTGCACCCGGTCGGGGTCGGCCAGGGCCAGCTCGTCGGCGAGCTGGCCGGTGCCGTCCGGGCTTCCGTCGTCGACTACCAGCACATGGACGTCGGGCCGGGCGGCGTGTACACGGCGCACGATCAGTGGGAGGTTCTCCCGCTCGTTGTACGTCGGGATGATCACCAGCGTGCGCCGGCTCGGCGACGCCGGATTACCCGGTCGGTCCGCTCCTGTCTCAGGAGTGGTCATGTGCTTCCCTCGTCCTCACTGCCCGCGTCGGGCTTTTCTGCACTGCCCGTGTCGGGCACTTCTGTACTGCCCGCCTCGGGCTGCACATCCGCGTCGGCGGAGACGGCCGTCCGGCGCCTTCGCACAAATCTGCCCTCGTGCCTTCGCACGAGGAAGCCCCTATTGTGCAGCATGGCCGCGATGACAGCGGCAACGCCGATCACGATGAGTCCGATCTGGATGGCCGGGCCCCACACGGTGGCGACGGTCAGATCGGATTTCAGCCGCACGGCGGTATCCAGATAGGCCGGCTCGAAGAACTTCGTCCGGGCCAGCTCGCGACCGTCCGGCGCGATCACGGCGCTGATCCCCGTGGTTCCGGCCACCACGACGTAGCGATCGTGCTCGACGGCGCGCAACCGGGCGAAGGCCAGTTGCTGGGCGCTCATCGCCTCGTCGAACGTGGCGTTGTTGGTGGGCACGGTCAGCAGTTGCGCGCCGTTGAGGACGGATTCCCGCGCGGCGCGGTCGAAGATCACCTCCCAGCAGGTGGTGACGCCGATCGGAATGCCGGCTGCCTGCACCACCCCGTCCCCGGAGCCGGGCACGAAGAACCCGGCGCGGTCGGCGTAGGACGAGATATGCCGGAAGAAGCTGCGCCAGGGCAGGTACTCGCCGAACGGCTGGACGATCTTCTTGTCATGTCGTTGACCGGGGCCGGTCACGTCATCCCAAACCATCACGGTATTGGTGGCCGCCGGATTGTCCGGCGTGTAGCCAGGGGCGCGCAGCACGGTGCCCACCAGGATCGGTGCGTGCACGGCGCGCGCGGCCTGGGCGATTTCGGTGCCGGCGTCGGCGTTGATCAGCGGGTCGATATCCGAGGAGTTCTCCGGCCAGATCACCACCATGGGTTGCGGTGCGCGGCCGGCCTGGACATCGGCGGCCAGCCGCAGAGTCTCGGCGACGTGATTGTCGAGCACCGCGCGGCGCTGCGCGTTGAAATCCAGCCCCAGCCGCGGCACATTGCCCTGCACCGCCGCGACGGTGACCGAGGGTTGCGCGTCGGCGCCCACCCCGGCCTGGCGGACGGCCGGCCACACCAGCGCGGTGCCCAGCAGTACGACGCAGATGCAGACCCCGGGTAACACCACCTCCGGTCGCGCGGCGTCGGTGGTGGCCGCGTGATCAGGGTGACTGTGCCGCCACCACATCACGATCTCCAGGCCGATGGCGGTCAGGCTGAAGCCGACCAACGCCACAGCGACCGACACCAGCGGTGCGCCGCCGATGTGGGCCAGTGGCAGCAACGGGCCCCCGGCCTGGCTGAAACCGACGACGCCCCAGGGGAAACCGCCGAACGGCACCACCGATTTGACCCACTCGGCCACCGCCCACTCGGCGGCGAACCACACCGGCCAACCGGGCAATCCCCGAACCAGGACGGCCAGCAGCCCGAACAGCGCCGGGAAGAGTGCCTGCAGCAATGCCAGGGCCAGCCAGGGCACGGTGCCGACGAGGCTGCCGATCCACGGCAGCAGCGGGACGTAGAAGGCCAACCCGAACACCAGGCCATAGCCGAACCCGCCGGCCCGGGTGGTCTGCGTGCGGGTCAGCACCCAACCCAGAGCTGCCAGCGACAGGAACGCGCAATACCACCAGCCCCAGGGCGGGAAGCTCACGCACATCAACGCGCCGGCCAGCGCCGACACCACCAGGCGCGTCAGCCGCGGCATGAGCGTCCGACGGAGCCGGTCGCCGAGCCGGGCCAACCGACCGGGCCCGGCGGGCTCCGGCTCGGAACCGGATTCGGGCAGTGCATCCGTCGCGGACACGGAGTCCGTTTCGGTATCGGGTTCGGCGTCAGCCATACAGCACCACGCCGCGGTGGACGGTGCTCAGGCAACGAGGCGACCGGTCCGGGGACAGCCGCGGCAGCGCAGGCACCCGGGACCGAGGATCGGTGGACCAGCGCTGCACGGCCTCGGTCGCCGGGGCGCTGACCTCGAGATCGCCGGCGTCCCAGATCGCGTAGGAGGCCGGCGCGCCGGGAACCAAGGTGCCGGTCACGCCGTCGCGGACCCCCGCTGCGCGCCACGCCCCACGCGTGGCGGCAGCGAACGCCGCGCGGGCGGACACCGCGCTGCCGGGGGTGCGGTGTTCCGACGCGGCCCGCACGGATTGCCACGGGTCCAGTCCGGTGACCGGGCTGTCGGATCCGAACGCGAGCGGCACGCCTTGGGATGCTAACAGCGCAAAGGGATTGAGTTTGCCGGCCCGGTCAACCCCGAGACGCTGCGCATACATGCCCGTCGGCCCGCCCCACAGATCGTCGAAATTGGGTTGCATGCTCGCGATGACGCCCCATCTGCCGAGCCGCTCGGCCTGTCCGGGATCGACCATCTCCAGGTGTTCCAGCCGGTGCCCGCAGCGCGCCACCGCCGGTCCGCCGAACCGGTCGGCCACCACCTGCAGCGCGTCGGTCACGGTCGCGACGGCGGCGTCACCGATCACGTGGAACCCGGCGGTGATCCCGGCCTCGGTACAGGCCAGCAGGTGCGCTGTCACCGCTTCGGCGTCCAGATAGGTGTTACCGCAGGTGTGCGGGGCGTCGGCGTAGGGTTCATGCAGCCAGGCGGTCCGCGAGCCGAGCGCGCCGTCGACAAACAGGTCACCGGCCAGCCCGCGGGCGCCGGTGCGCTCGATGAGATCGCGGGCCTCCCCGACCGACTGCACGGCCTCCCCCCAGTACCCGACGATCTCGACGCCGTGGTCGAGGGCGCGCAGTGCCTCCCAGTCATCCAGCCCGCCGATGTCGGGCCCGGCACACTCGTGCACCGCGACGATCCCGAGGGCGGCCGCGGCGTCCAACGCGGCACGTTGCGCGGACCGGCGCTGCGTGGGTGTCAGCAGGTCACGGGCGGCCGCCCGTACGGCGTGATGGGCATCGGCGGTCAGCGGTCGCTGCGGATGGAATCCGGCTTCGGCCGCCAGATCACCGATGGTGCCGCGCAACCCCGTCGAGGCGACCGCGGAGTGCACGTCGACCCGGCTCAGGTAGGCGGGCCGCTGCCCCAGGACGGCGTCGAGATCGTCCGTGGTCGGCGGCACCGGATCGGGCCAGCCGGTCTCGTCCCAGCCGTGTCCCCAGACGACGCCCTCCGGGTGCGGCTCGGCATAGTCGGCGATCAGTTGCAGGCAGTGCGCGCGCGAGCGCGCCGCGCGCAGGTCAAGACCGGTCAGGGCCAGCCCGGTGGCGGTGACGTGGACGTGGCTGTCGACGAACGCCGGCGCGACGAAAGCCCCGCCCAGATCCACGGTGTCGGCGTCCGGGAATTCGCTACGGGCGGCGTCATCGGAGCCGAGCCACACCACCAGTCCGTCGCGAACGGCCATGGCCGTGGCATCGGGGGCGGCAGGGCTGTACACCCGCCCGTTGAGCAGAAGTGTGGTCACGAGGGACAAACAGTAGTCGGCGCTCAGTCCTGCCGGGGCGGCAGCGGCGCCGGGATGACCACCTCGTCCACCACATCGATGACCTCGCCGTCGACGTAGTCACCGCGCGGGTGGGTGGTGGTTGTGGTGCTGCTGAACACCATGACCGGAACGGCGCGGCTGAGCTGTCGGTTGGCCAATCGGGTGGCCAGCGGCCGAGCCGCCACGCGGGTCGGCGGGAGCAGCAGCAGCGCACCCACCAGGGAGCTGGCCAGACCCGGTATGACGACCAGGACCGTACCGAGGGCGACGAGCAGGCTGTCGGTGGCCAGCGACGGATCGCCGCCGCGGCTGGTCATGGCGCCGCGCAGGCGCGCCAGCTGGCGGGTCAACTGGGCGCCGGCCAGCGCCAGGCCGATGCCGAACGCGGCGACCAGGGCCACGACCGTCCAGCCGAACCCGATGGTGGAGATCAGGCCCACGACGACCGCCAGTTCGACGAGGACGTAGACGAGGAACAGCCGTGATGCCATACCGGGTCAACGCGCGGGACGGCGCTGCGGTTCCTGATATCCAGCGGTTCCTGAGACCCATCGGCTCCTGAGTCTCAGTGCTTCGTCAAACGACTGTGCGGTTGTTCACGACTCGGACTCGGATGACACGGGCCGGACCTCGATGGCGGCGTGCACCTTGTCCACCCCGCCGCGCAGGATCGCCTGCGGGATCCACCACCAGGCGTGCCACCAATAGCGCCTGGTCACCATGTCGAACACCCGCCTGGTCTCGGATTTCGGCAGGTTGCGCGCGATGGCCTCGACGGGTTCGCCCTTGACCTTGCCGAGCACCCCGCATTTCTGGATGGTCACGCGCGGGGTGTTGTTGATCCGCTTGGTCTTCCAGGAGCCGTCGTCGGTGCTGATCAGCAGTTTGCCCTCGTGCGGTACACCCCACACCGGCGTGGGCTTGGGCCTACCGTCCTTCGTGAAGGTGGTCAGCAGCAGGTACTTCTCGCGATAGACGTCGTCGAAAGTCGGAGCCATCGGGCCCTCCACCCTTTGTGCGGATCGGTACAGGTCAGAAGATGACGGTTTCGTTGTCGTGGCGCAGGATGCGGTCCTGACAGTGCCACAGCACCGCTCGCGACAGCACCGCGCGTTCGACATCGGCGCCGAGGCGGACCAGGTCTTCGACGGTGTGGGTGTGGTCCACCCGCACCACGTCCTGCTCGATGATGGGGCCCTCGTCGAGGTCGGCGGTCACGTAATGGGCGGTCGCCCCGACCAGTTTGACGCCGCGTTCCCTGGCGCGCCGGTAGGTGTTCGCGCCGATGAAGGCCGGAAGGAACGAGTGATGGATGTTGATCAGCGGGCAGCCGATGGCGTCCAGGAACTGCGGGGTGACGATCTGCATGTAGCGCGCCAGCACCACCAGGTCGACGTTGCCCTTGAGCAGTTCCAGTTGACGTTGTTCGGCCTCGGCCCGGGTGTCGCGGGTGGCCGGGATGTAGACGAACGGCACGTTGAAGGCGCGCACGTGCTCGGCCAGTTCGGGGTGGTTGGCGATGACCATCACCACGGTCATGTCGAGTTCGCCCCGGCGGTTACGCCACAGCAGGTCGAGCAGGCAATGGTCGGCGGTCGAGGCCATGATGGCCACCCGTTTGGGCTTGGCCGCCTCGGTGAAGCGATAGTCGATGTCGAATTCGGCTGCCAGCGCCCCGAATTCGCGCTCCAGCTGCGGCGCCGCCGCGGTCAGTCCGGGCAGGTGAAAGACGGTGCGCTGCAGGAACGTTCCGCCCTCGGACTCGGTGGAATGCTGGTCCAGGGAGATGATGTTCGCGCCCGCGCGGGTCAGGAACGTCGACACCGCCGCGACGATGCCCGACCGGTCCGGGCAGGTCAGCACCAGCCGGCCGATATCGGTCTGCCGTGCCGTGGCGGGTTCAGCCGGCTGCACGGAGCTCCAAGCCGACGTTGTTCTTCATGCCGCCGCGTAGCTTGGAGAACAGATTGAAGGTCTTGCCCAGCAGCCCGTAGCGTGCGCCGATGGCGTCGTACACCCGGCCCACCTCGGACTGGTCCAGGATCGCCGCGGTGGCCGCCACGGGCTCGCTCTTGGGGTTGCCTCGGCGATCGCACACCGCCACGGTGACCCGCGGGGTATTGCGAATCCGCTTGACCTTCCAGGACTTTGCCTGGGTGATCACCAGTAGCCGGTCCCCGTCCGGGGCGGCCCAGATGGCGGTCGGCTTGGGCCTGCCGTCCTTGGTGAAGGTGGTCAGCAGGATGTACTCGGCCTTGGCGACATCGGCGAACGTGAGAGCCATGGTGTGAATCTAGCCTTCCAGATCGCCTTCGGTTTCCAGCAGCACCTGCCGCAGGCCGTCCAGGGTATCGGCCTCCGGCTCGGACCACATTCCCCGACCGGCGGCTTCGAGCAGCCGTTCGGCCATCCCGTGCAGCGCCCACGGATTGGACTCCGTCATGAACTTGCGGTTTTCCGGATCGAGAACGTATGAGGCCGAGAGTTGTTCGTACATCCAGTCGGACATGACGTGCGCGGTGGCGTCATAACCGAACAGGTAGTCGACAGTGGCCGCCATCTCGAAGGCGCCCTTGTAACCGTGCCGGCGCATGGCGTTGATCCAGCGAGGGTTGACCACGCGGGCCCGGAACACCCGGGTGGTCTCCTCGCTCAGGGTGCGGGTGCGCACCGCGTCGGGACGGGTGTTGTCGCCGATGTAGGCGGCCGGGTCCGCACCCGTGAGGGCGCGGACCGTGGCGATCATGCCGCCGTGGTACTGGAAATAGTCGTCCGAGTCGGCGATGTCGTGCTCTCGGGTGTCGGTGTTCTTGGCCGCCACCGCGATCCGCCGATACGCCGTGTTCATATCCTCGGCCGCCGGCGCTCCGTCCAGGTCGCGACCGTACGCGAATCCGCCCCAGGCCGTGTACACCTGGGCCAGGTCGTTGTCATCACGCCAGTTGCGGCTGTCGATCAGCTGCAGCAGGCCCGCCCCGTAGGTGCCCGGTTTCGAACCGAAAATCCTTGTGGTGGCGCGCCGTTCATCCCGGTGCTGGGCGAGGTCAGCTTGGCTGTGCGCCCGCACGTAGTTGTCCTCGGGCGCCTCGTCCAGGCCGGCGACCAGCCGGACCGCGTCGTCGAGCATGGTGACCACGTGCGGGAAGGCGTCCCGGAAGAACCCGGAGATGCGCACGGTCACGTCGATGCGGGGCCGGCCCAGCTCGGCGAGCGAGATCGGTTCCAGGTTCACCACGCGTCGCGACGCGTCATCCCACACCGGCCGAACGCCCAATAGCGCAAGCACTTCGGCGATATCGTCACCGGAGGTCCGCATGGCCGACGTGCCCCACACCGACAGCCCGACCGACGCCGGCCAGCGGCCATAGTCGGTGCGGTACCGCTCCAGCAGTGAATCGGCCATGGCAACACCGGTTTCCCAGGCCAACCGGGACGGCATGGCCTTGGGATCCACCGAGTAGAAGTTGCGGCCGGTGGGCAGCACGTTGACCAAGCCGCGCAACGGTGAGCCCGACGGGCCGGCCGGGATGTAGTGCCCGTCCAGCGCCCGCAACACCGCATCGATCTCGCCGGCGGTGCCGCGCAGCCGCGGTACCACCTCGTCGGCGGCGAACCGCAGGATCTCCGCGACGACGGGGTCGTCGGTCAGCCCGTCGACGGCAGCGCTGCTCCACCCACTGTCCTGCAGGGCGGCGACCAGCTCGCGGGCCTTGGCCTCGACCGCGTCGACGCGGGACAACGCCTCGCTGCCGTCCTCGGCCAGCCCCAGCGCCTGGCGCAGGCCCGGAACGGTCTGCTCGCCCCCGAACAGCTGCCGGGCCCGCAGGACGGCCAGCACCAGATCGAGTTCGGCCTCGCCGGTGGGCGCCTGGCCGAGGATGTGCAGGCCGTCGCGGATCTGCACATCCTTGATCTCACACAGCCAGCCGTCGACGTGCAGCAGCATGTCGTCGAAGGAATCCTCGTCCGGGCGGTCCTCCAGGCCCAGGTCGTGATCCATCTTCGCCGCGCGCATCAGCGTCCAGATCTGCTGGCGGATGGCCGGCAGCTTCGCCGGATCCAGGGCCGACACGGTGGAATGCTCGTCCAGCAGCTGTTCCAGCCGGGCGATATCGCCGTAGGTCTCGGCGCGGGCCATCGGCGGGATGAGGTGGTCGACCAGGGTGGCGTGGGCGCGGCGTTTGGCCTGGGTGCCCTCCCCCGGGTCGTTGACCAGGAACGGGTAGATCAGCGGCAGGTCCCCCAGGGCGGCGTCGGGACCGCAGCCGGCGGACAGGCCGAGTGTCTTGCCGGGCAACCATTCCAGGTTGCCGTGCTTGCCCAGGTGCACCACGGCGTCGGCACCGAAATGGGTGTCGATCCAGCGGTAGGCCGCCAGGTAGTGATGGCTGGGCGGCAGGTCGGGGTCGTGGTAGATGGCCACCGGGTTCTCGCCGAACCCGCGGGGCGGTTGCACCAGCAGTACGGTGTTTCCCGATTGCATGGCGGCGATGACGATCTCGCCCTCCGGGTTGCGGCTGCGGTCGACGAACAGCTCGCCCGGCGGTGGGCCCCAGTGCCACACGATCGCGTCGGCGAAGTCCTCGGGCAGGGTGGAGAACCACGCCGCGTAGTCGGCCGCGGAGACGCGGATCGGGTTGGCCTCCAGGGCCTCCGGGGTCAGCCAGTCGGGGTCCTGTCCCCCGCGTTCGATGAGCGCGTGCACCAGCGCGTCACCATCCTGCGCATCAACCCCGGGGACCTCGCCGATGTCGTAGCCCTTCTCGCGCATGGCGCGCAGCAGGGCGACCGCACTGGCCGGGGTGTCCAGCCCGACGGCGTTTCCGATGCGGGCGTGTTTGGTCGGGTACGCCGAGAACACCAGCGCCACCCGTTTGTCGGCGGGGGCGATGTGGCGCAGCCGGGCATGCCGGACCGCCAATCCGGCGACTCGCGCGCACCGTTCCGGATCGGCGGCGTAGGTGATCAGACCCTCGTCATCGATCTCCTTGAACGAGAAGGGGACCGTGATGATGCGGCCGTCGAACTCAGGCACCGCCACCTGAGTCGCGACGTCCAGGGGCGAAAGGCCGTCGTCGTTGTCCGACCAGCGAGAGCGGGAACTGGTCAGGCACAGTCCCTGCAGGATCGGGATGTCGAGGGCGGCGAGATGGGCGACATTCCAGCTGTCGTCGGATCCGCCCGCTGCCGCCGCGGCGGGCGTCGCCCCGCCGGCGGCCAGCACCGTCGTGACGAGCGCGTCGGCGGTGCCGAGCAGGTGCAGCAGTTCGGGTTCGGCGGTCCGCAGCGAGGCGCAGTACACCGGCAGGGCCTTGCCGCCGGCGGCGTCGATCGCGTCGCACAGCGCCTCGACGTAACCGGTGTTGCCGGCCAGGTGCTGCGCCCGGTAGTAGAGCACCGCCACGGTCGATGAGCGCTCGCGCGAAGAGCATGTTGCTGCATCCGTTGCGGCGGTGGCCCGTTCGAGCACCCCCCAGGTCGGGACGGTGATCGGCGGTTCGAAACCGAATCCGGTCATCAAGAGCGTGTCGGACAGGAAGGCGTGCAGTCCGCGCAGGTTCGCCGTGCCGCCTTGGGCCAGGTAGATGTGCGCCTGCACGGCGACGCCGGCGGGCACGGTGGAATGCCGCATCAGCTCGCCGTCGGGGGTCTGCTCACCCGACAGCACGATGGTCGGCACACCGGAGGCGACGACGGCGTCGATGCCGCGCTGCCAGCTGCGGTAGCCGCCGAGAATCCGCACGACGGCGATGTCGATCCCGTTGAGCAGGCCGGCCAGCTCCCGCTCGAGCTCGTCATCGACCAGCCGCGCCGGGTTGGCCCATCGATAGTCCGCTCCGGACGCGCGAGCGGTGATCAGATCGGTGTCGGATGTCGACAGCAGCAGTACGGAGGGCACCGTCTATTCGTACCCCACGCACGGCGTGTTCAGGTGAGGGCCGTCAGCGCAGATCAGCGCTCCGAGCGGCTCCAACGGCCGTACCACGAATCGTGGTAGGGCGTCGCGAGGGCGCCGAATACCAAGGCGACCCCGATTCCGATGGCAATGAGCGAAACCATTGTTCACTCCTTTCGTGTGGCTGAAATGTACTTCTGGCGACCCCGCTTTTGCGCTTTCTGTGCGCGACGAGACACCATCTCGATACGAGTGATCCAGTTCACATATGCCTGCGGTGCATGTCCCTGACCTGGCGTTCGGCACCGGTCGCCATTTGGATCGTGCGAAGCCAAACCGTTTACAGGTGCCCCGCGGACTGGCGCAATAAAGGAATGAGTCCCCGCAATTCGATCACTGTCACGAAATTGGGCGCCCATATCGGTGCGCGCGTGGAGGGCGTCCGATTGTCCGCTGATCTGGACGCCGAAGCGGTCGCGGAGATCAACGACGCCTTGCTGACCCACAAGGTGATCTTCTTCCGCGACCAGGCCCACCTCGACGACGCCGGCCAGCTCGCGTTCGCGGGCCTGCTCGGCACGCCGACCGGTGCGCATCCGACCGTCACCTCTCGCGGTGCGCACGTCTTGCCGATCGACTCGCGCTACGACAAGGCCAACAGCTGGCATACCGATGTCACCTTCGTCGACCGGATCCCCAAGGCGTCGCTGTTGCGCGCGGTGACCCTGCCCGAGTACGGCGGCACCACCGTCTGGGCGAACACCCAGGCGGCCTATGACCAGTTGCCGGCTCCGCTGCGGGCACTGGTGGACAATCTGTGGGCGGTGCACACCAACCAGTACGACTACGCCTCGGATGTCGCGGCCGATCTGGAGCAGTTGTCGGACAACACCCGCCAGTACCGCGCGGAGTTTGTGTCTGACTATTTCGAGACCGAGCATCCCGTGGTCCGGGTGCATCCGGAGACCGGCGCCCGGGTGTTGCTGCTCGGACACTTCGTCAAGCGGTTCCTCGGGCTCGGCACCACCGAGTCGGCCACCCTGTTCAATCTGCTGCAGGCGCGAGTCACCAAGCTGGAGAACACCGTTCGGTGGACCTGGGCGCCGGGTGACCTGGCCATCTGGGACAACCGGGCGACCCAGCACTACGCCGTCGCCGATTATGACGACCAGTTCCGCTATTTGAGCAGGGTGACGCTGGCCGGTGACGTCCCGATCGACGTGCACGGAAAGCCCAGTCGGGTGGTGGCCGGGGACGCGTCGCGGTACTCCTCGGTGGTAACGCCGATCCCGCTGGCCGGTTGACGCTGTACTCCCGCGCCGGCACGTGCGGGCGGGCCGTACGGTAGGGGCATGGCCAGGGTCCGTGACGACGACGCGTGCCCCGGCGCGCTGCAAGTGCACCGGGCCGCCGACGGTGCGCTGATCCGCGTTCGGTTACCCGGCGGGGTGATCACCGCGGCGCAGCTCACCGCGCTGGCGCAGACCGCCGATCAGTTTGCCTCGCCGGCAATGGAACTGACGTCCCGCGGCAATCTGCAAATCCGCGCCATCACCGATACCGATGCGGTGGCGCGGGCCGTCGCCGCGGCCGGCTTGCTGCCCTCGCCCACCCATGAACGGGTCCGCAACATCGTGGCCTCACCGCTGTCCGGACGGACCGGGGGCCGAGCCGACATCCGTTCGCTGGTTGCCGAATTGGATGCGGCGCTCTGCGGCTCGCCCGAATTGGCCGGGTTGCCGGGCCGGTTCCTGTTCGCCCTCGATGACGGCCGTGGCGATGTGGCCGGGTTGGGGCCCGACGTCGGTGTGCACGCCGTCGGTGCCGACGAGTTCGCGGTGATCTTGGCCGGCCGGGACAGCGGGGTGCGCATAACACCTGCCGCGACGGTGGGGACGCTGCTCTCGGTGGCCCGCCGGTTCGTCCAGATCAGGGGCACCGCGTGGCGGGTGAGTGAACTCCCCGACCCCAGCCGGTTGCTCGACGGCGCCGGTGCTGGTCCGCCATACCCGGCCGTATCCTGCCCGCCGGATCAATTTCCCGGGTCGCTTCGCTCCTGCCCGCCGGTGGGCTGGATCACCCAGGACGACGGGAAAGTCAGCCTCGGCGCGGTGGTGCCGCTCGGCGTGCTGCGGGCCAGGGTGGCCGAGTACCTGGCCGCCATCGAGGCGCCGCTGCTGATCACGCCGTGGCGGTCGGTGCTGGTCTGCGACCTCGACGAGGGCGTGGCCGACACCGCGCTGCGAGTGCTGGCTCCGCTGGGTCTGGTGTTCGACGAGAACTCGCCGTGGCTGCGGGTCAGCGCCTGCACCGGCCGGCCGGGATGTGACAAATCTCTCTCCGATGTCCGGGCGGACGCCACGGCGGCGCTGCAGGACGGGGCGCCCGGAGTCCATCGGCATTTCGTTGGCTGCCCACGGGCTTGCGGCAGCCCGACCGGCGCCCAGGTGCTGGTGGCCACCGGGAACGGCTACCAGGCCCGACACCCGTAGGGTGATCTCGTGCTCGACTATGTCCGCGACGCCGCGGAGATCTACCGGCAATCCTTCGCAACCATCCGCGCCGAGGCCGACCTCACCCGGTTCCCCTCGGACGTCGCTCGCGTGGTCGTCCGCCTGATCCACACCTGCGGCCAGGTCGATCTCGGTGAACACGTGGCCTTCAGTCCGGATGTCGTGACCCGCACCCACACCGCTCTGGCCTCCGGTGCGCCCATCCTGTGCGACTCCTCAATGGTGGCCGCAGGCATCACCCGGTCCCGGCTGCCCGCCGACAACGAGGTCGTATCGCTGGTCGCGGACCCGCGCGCACCGGAACTGGCAGCCACCCTGGGCAGCACCCGGTCCGCGGCCGCGGTCGACCTGTGGGCCGACCGCCTCGACGGCGCCGTGCTGGCGATCGGCAACGCGCCGACGGCGCTGTTCCGACTGCTCGAACTCATCGACGAGGGCGCCCCGGTGCCCGCCGCGGTGCTCGGCGGACCGGTCGGGTTCGTCGGCTCTGCGCAGTCCAAGGACGAGCTGATCGCCCGCCCGCGCGGGATGTCCTATCTCGTGGTGACGGGCCGCCGCGGCGGTAGCGCCATGGCCGCCGCGGCGGTGAATGCGATTGCGAGTGAACACGAATGAGCACCGGCAAAGGAACTCTGTACGGCGTGGGCCTGGGCCCCGGCGACCCGGAACTGGTCACCGTCAAGGCCGCGCGGCTGATCGCGGCCGCCGACGTGGTGGCCTACCACAGCGCCCGGCACGGCCGCAGCATCGCGCGCCGCATCGCCGCGCCGTATCTGCGTGAGGGCCAGCTCGAAGAACACCTCGTCTACCCGGTCACCACCGAGACCACCGAACACCCGGGCGGCTATGTCGGGGCGATGGAGGATTTCTACACCGAAGCGGCCGACCGGATTGCCGCTCACCTGGATGCCGGGCGCGACGTCGCCCTGCTCGCCGAGGGCGATCCGCTGTTCTACAGCTCCTACATGCATATGCACAACCGGCTCACCGCGCGGTTCGAGGCCGTGATCGTGCCCGGTGTGACATCGGTGAGTGCGGCGTCCGCGGCCACCGGCACCCCGCTGGTGCAAGGCGACGAGGTGCTGACCATCCTGCCGGGAACCTTGCCGGCCGCAGAACTGACCCGGCGGTTGGCCGACACCGACGCCGCCGTGATCATGAAACTCGGCAAGTCGTACCCGGAAGTGCGCCAAGCACTTTCGGCAACCAAGAGCCTCGATCGGGCCTTCTATGTGGAACGTGCCAGCACCGACCAGCAGCGGGTGCTCGGCGCCGGCGATGTCGACGACGCCTCGGTGCCGTACTTCTCGATCGTCATGCTGCCCGGGGAAGCGGCCCAGCCGCGCAACGGTGGTTCCCCCGTCGCTTCGCTCGCCGCGGGTCAATCCCCCGTCGCTTCGCTCGCCCCGGATCAATCCCCCGTCGCTTCGCTCGCCCCGGGTCAGCCCGGCCCGAAAGGCAGCGTCGCGGTGGTCGGGCTCGGACCCGGTGACCTCGACTGGATCACCCCTCAGACTCGCCGGGAACTGGCCAAGGCCACCGATCTCATCGGGTACTTCCCCTACCTGGATCGGGTCGGCATGCGTACTGGGCAGACCCGCCATCCCAGCGACAACACCGACGAACCGGCCCGGGCCCGACTCGCCTGCGAGCTGGCCCAGCAGGGCAAGTCCGTCGTGGTGGTCTCCTCCGGAGATCCCGGCGTCTTCGCCATGGCCACCGCCGTGTTGGAGGAAGCCAAGGCGTGGCCCGACGTACCGGTGCGGGTTATTCCGGCGATGACGGCCGCGCAAGCGGTCGCCAGCCGGGTCGGCGCGCCACTGGGACACGACTACGCGGTGATCTCGCTGTCGGATCGGCTCAAGCCGTGGGACATCATCGCCAGGCGGATCAGCGCGGCCGCGGCGGCCGACATGGCCATCGCCGTGTACAACCCGGCGTCCAAGACGCGCACCTGGCAGGTCGGTGCGATGAAGGAGCTGCTGCTCGAGCACCGCGATCCGGCGACGCCCGTGGTGATCGGCCGGGATGTCGCTGGCCCGCAGGAGAACGTGCGGGTGGTGACGCTGGGGCAACTCGATCCCGCCGAGATCGACATGCGCTGCATGTTGATCATCGGCTCGTCGCAGACGCAATGGCACGGTGACCGGGTGTTCACCCCCCGCTACTACCCCGGCTGACGCTCGCCGACGATCGTTGACACGCGTCGGTAGCCCGTTTAGGGTCCGCGCATGATCCCGCGGACTCCCGGCGACGTGACGGCGGACTGGCTGACCAGTGTCCTGGGAGCCGAAGTCCGGGCGGTATGGGTGACGCCGATCGGGACCGGTCAAACCGGTGCGACCTATCGGTTGACCGTCGAGTACACCGACGAGACCGGATTGCCTGCCAGCTTCGCGGTCAAGCTCCCGTCCCAGGACGACACCGTCCGCGACCGAGTGGCGATCGGCTATCGGTCCGAACACGCTTTCTACAACGACATCGCCGACCTGGTCTCGGTGCCGGTGCCGCAGAGCTACTGCTGTGAGATCGCAGACGACGGCGCCGAATTCGTGCTGCTGCTGGCCGATTTGGCGCCGGCGCAACAGGGTGACCAGATCGCGGGGTGCTCGGCCGGGGACGCACTGCTGGCCGCGCGTGCACTCGCCGGGCTGCACGCACCCAGTTGGTGCGACCCGAAATGGACGGACTTCCCCGGCATCGCGATGCCGCGACCGGACAGCGCCACGGCCGCCGGGATGGGTGAGGTCGCCAAGATGGCCAGTGGGATCACCATGGCGAAGCTGGGCCCGCGGATGAGCGAACTCGACCGGGAGACGATGGAGGCGGCGCTGAGCGTGGTGACGCCCTGGCTGCTGGCCGAGCCCGAACGGTTCGCGCTGTTGCACGGCGACTACCGGCTCGACAACATGCTCTTCGATCCCGATCACACCGCGGTCAGCATCGTGGACTGGCAGACGCTGGGATCCGGTCTGCCCGCCAGGGATCTGGCCTACTTCGCCGCCACCAGCCTGGACCCCGACGTGCGTGCACACGCCGAGGCACAACTGGTGGACGCCTACCACGCGGAGCTGGTGACCCTCGGCGTCGGCGGATACGACCGCGACACCTGTTGGCGCGATTACCGTTTGGGCATGCTGCAGGCGCCGCTGATCATCGCGTTCGGCACCGCGTTCGCCGCCGCGACCGACCGCGGCGACGAGATGATGCTGACGATGGCCAAGCGCTCCTGTGCGGCCATCCGCGAGCTCGACACGCTGGCGTTGATCTAGTGTCCTGAGTCATTAATTCGTCGGCAGTAGTTGGCGATGCTGGCGAGGATTTGGTCGGCGGTTTTGGTCCAGACGTAGGGTTTGGGGTCGTCGTTCCAGTGCTCGATCCATGCGCGGATGTCAGCGTTGAGTTGGCGCACGGAGG
>NZ_JAPFPY010000023.1 GCF_026240945.1 Mycolicibacterium sp. J2 | reverse complement strand
GCAGCGCCAGTCCCGCGGCACTGTTCCGTCGACGGACCCAGCCCTCCAACTCGGTGCGCTCATCCTCGGACAACACGATTTCGACGGCATGCGGCGACGGCATCACCCATGCTAACAAGAGAAGACAAATTAACGACTCAGGACACTAGGCCGACAGCCCCGCCAGCCAGGCCACCGCCTCGTCGACGGCGGCCACGGTCTCTACCCCGGGCGGCAACGGCGGCCGGTCCACCATGACGATGGGGACATCTGCGGCCTCGGCGGCCCGGATCTTGGCCTCGGTCATGGCGCCGCCGCTGTTCTTGGTGACCAATGCATCGATCCGGTAATCGCGCAGCAGTGCGAGCTCGCCGGCATAGTCGTACGGTCCGCGGGAGAGCAGCAGCCGATGATCGGGCGGCAGCGTCGCGGGCTCGGGTGCGGTGACGGCACGGATCAGGAACCACGCGTCGACCCCGACGAACGCCGCGGTGCCGGACCGTCCCGTCGTCAGGAACACCCTCGAAAAGCCTTGTTGAGTGACCGTTCTCGCGGCTTCGGCATCCGAACCGACCACGATCGCCCCGCCTCGGGGCCACGCCGGACGGGCCAGTACCAGGTGCGGCAGACCGGTCTCGGCGCACGCCCGGGCGCCGTGCGCGGTGATGGTCGCGGCGAAGGGGTGGGTGGCGTCGACGACGGCGTCGACGGGGTGCTCGGCCAGCCAACGCACCAGCCCGGCGGTGCCGCCGAAGCCGCCGATCCGCACCTGGCCCACCGGCAAAGCCGGATCAGGGACCCGACCGGCCAGCGAACTGATCACCTGCACGGCTGGGTGCAACGCGGCGGCCAGCGCCCGGGCCTCGCCGGTGCCGCCCAGGATGAGCACCCGCACTAGTGCCGGCTCCCGCGCCGGCGTCCAGCCGAATACAGGTAACTGTCGGCGAACCCTTCCGCGGCCAACACGTCCCCGACGAAGATGACCGCGGTCTTGGTGATCCGCGCGTCGCGCAGTTGTCCGGCAATCTCGCCCAGCGTGCTGCGCACTACCTGCTGCGTCGGCCAGCTGGCGTATGCCACTACCGCACACGGGGTGTCGGCGGTATAGCCGCCGGCGGTGAGGTCGGCGACGACGGTGTCGATCTGCGCCGCCGCCAGATGCAGCGCCAGCGTGGCCCCGGGTGCGGAGAGCGTGCGCAGGTCCTCGCCCGGCGGCATCGCCGTCGACAGCGTCGCCACCCGCGTCAGGGTGACCGTCTGCGACACACCGGGGACGGTCAGCTCACGCCCGAGTGCCGCCGCCGCGGCCGCGAAAGCCGGCACACCGGGCACGATTTCGTACTCGACACCCTGAGCGTCCAGATGCCGGCACTGCTCGGCGAGCGCACTGTAGATCGACGGATCACCGGAATGCAGACGTGCGACATCCAGTCCCGCGCGGTCGGCGGCCACCAATTCGTCGATGATCTGGGCCAGCGTCAGCGGGCCGGTGTCGACGATCCTGGTTCCCGGCGCACAGTATTCGAGCAGATCGGTGGGCATGATGGAGCCGGCGTAGAGGCACACCGGACAGTCCTGCAGCAGGCGTTGGCCGCGCACGGTGATCAGATCGGCCGCGCCGGGACCGGCACCGATGAAGTAGACCGTCACGACTTGCTCACCGACCACTGGGTGACCGGGTAGGCCGGGCGGAATCCGGTGAACCCGCCCATGGGCTCACCTCGGTAATGCTGGAACCGCTGCAACTGTCCGCCTAACGTCGAATACCACTGGATGACAACGGCTTCAGATTCCGCCGTGACCACATTGGCCACCAGGCGGCCACCCGGTGCCAGATGTTGGAAGCACCCGTCGAGCAGGTGCGGGGTGGTGATACCGCCGCCGACGAACACCGCCGACGGGGTGGGCGCGCCGTCGAATTCGTCCGGCGCCGCACCGCGGATATCGATGTCGACGCCGAAGGCGCGCGCGTTGGCGGCGATGCGGTCTCGGCGCTGCGGATCCCGCTCGAACGCCACCGCCCGCAGACCGGGCCCGCTGCGGCACCACTCCACCGCGATGCTGCCCGAGCCGGAGCCGACATCCCACAACAGCTCGCCCGGCCGCGGGCCGAGCGCGGCCAGGGTGACCGCGCGGACACCCTGCTTGGTGATCTGCCCGTCGTGCGCAAGCTGACTGTCGGGCAACGTGTGAAAGCGCCGGTCGTCGGGCAGGTAACGCACCGCGATCACATTGAGATCGTCGACGGTGTCGTGGAACTGCTCGGCCCGTGCGTGCCGTACCCGCTCATGTGGGCCGCCGAGCTGTTCGAGCACCGTGAGTTCCGATGCACCGCGGCCAGTTTCGGTGAGCAGGCGGGCCAGCGTCGCGGGCGTGGCTCCGTCGCGGCTGAGCGCCACCGCCTGCCCACCCCGGCGCACGGCGGTGGCGGGGTCCGCCGTGACCAGACTGATCACCTCGGTGTCCTGCACCGACCAGCCCAGCCGCGCACACGCCAGCGTCACCGAGGACACATGTGGCAGCACCCGGACCGCGGCAGCACCGAACACCCGGATCAGGGTGGCGCCGATCCCGTGCAGCATCGGGTCCCCGGAGGCCACCACGTGCACGGTGTCGAGTCCGTCGAACAGGGTCGGCAGCGCGGGCAGCATCGGAGACGGCCACTCCCGGCGTTGTGCGGTGATGCTGTCGTCGAGCAGGTCGAGCTGCCGTTGTGCACCGTAAACTACGGCAGCCGAACGCAATTCGCGCACAGAGCGGGGCGCCAGCCCGTCCATTCCGTCGGCGCCGATGCCCACCACCACGATCATCGCGGCATCTTCCGCCAGATCGCCCGCGGTACCAGCCTGGTCACCACGATCAACAGCCGGATCGCCCCCGGCACCCACACCGCGCCCTTACCCCGCGCCAACGCCCGCGCGGTCGCCTCGGCGACCTGCCTGGGCGTGCTGGCCAGCGGCGCGGGCTCCATGCCCGCGGTCATCTGACCGATCACGAATCCGGGACGGACGATGAGCACGTGGACGCCGGTGCCGTGCAGCGCGTCAGCCAAGCCGCTGGCGAACCCGTCCAGCCCGGCCTTGGCCGAGCCGTAGACGTAGTTGGCGCGGCGCACCCTGGCCCCGGCGATCGACGAGAACACCACCAGCCGTCCACTCCCGCGGGCCCGCATCGCCGAAGCCAGCACGGTGAGCAGGCTGACCTGGGCCACGTAGTCGGTCTGCACGACGGCCACCGCGTGCGCGGGATCCGCCTCGGCGCGCTGCTGGTCTCCGAGCACACCGAACGCCAACACGGCCGTGCCGATGGGACCGACCTCGGCCTCGATTGCCGCGACCAACGCCGGATGCGCTGCGGTGTCGTCGGCATCGAACTCGTGAACCGACACGGCGGTGGCGCCGGCCGCCTGCACCGCGGCGACCTGCTCGTCGAGTTCGTCGGCGCGCCGCGCGGCCAGCACCACGGTGTTCCCGGAAGCCAGCCGCTTGGCCAGCTCCAGTCCGATTTCGCTGCGGCCGCCGAAGATCACGACGGGACCCGAGGTGGTCGCCCCGGTCGCTTGGCGCTGCCCCGCAAGCGGGAGGTGCCCCCACCCCGCCGGTGTGTCCTTCATGGCAGCGATTATGGCCTGCGCTAGCGTGGACCCTGATGGCTACTTCCGGTCGCAAGGCGACGACGCGACTGACCAACGATGCCCTGGCGTTTCTGACGGAGCGGCATCTGGCCATGCTGACCACCCTGCGGGGGGACAATTCGCCGCATGTCGTGGCCGTCGGCTTCACGTTCGACCCCAAGACCCATATCGCGCGGGTCATCACCACGGGCGGCTCGCAGAAGGCCGTCAACGCCGCCGAGCGCGGTGTCGCCGTGCTCAGCCAGGTCGACGGTGCCCGCTGGTTGTCCCTGGAGGGCACCTCCACCGTCAGCGCCGACCCCGACGATGTCCGCGACGCGGAGCTGCGCTACGCACAGCGGTACCGCACTCCGCGAGTGAATCCGCGCCGGGTGGTCATCGAGGTGCGGGTGCAGCGCGTGCTGGGATCCTCGAGTCTGCTGGACCGCGGCGACACGGACACCGACACCGACACCGACTAGATCATCGGCGGCCGGCGCCTGGGCAGTCGGTCAGACGGGCACCACGATCAGCTCGTGCGGGCGGTTGTTCACCGACTCGGCCCCATGCGCGGTGACCACCACGATGTCCTCGATGCGGGCACCCCAGTGGCCCGGGAAGTAGATTCCGGGCTCCACCGAAAAAGCCATGCCGGGTTCCAACGTCAGGTCGTTACCCGCGACGATGTAGGGCTCCTCGTGCACCGACAGGCCAATGCCGTGGCCGGTGCGATGGACGAAAACCTCTGCCAGCCCCTCGCCGGCCAGCACGTCGCGCGCCACCGCATCCACGGCCGCCGCGCTCATCCCGGGCCGGATCGCCGCGACGGCCTCGGCCTGCGCCCTCTGGAGTACCGCGTACTGCCGGGCCACCTCCGGCTCCGGATCGCCGAGGCTGTAGGTGCGGGTCGAATCGGAGTTGTAGCCCGGTTCATAGGGGCCGCCGATGTCCACGACGACGATGTCTCCCGCGCGCAGCTCTCGGTTCGAGCACTCGTGGTGCGGATCCGCACCATTGGGACCGGACCCCACAATGATGAATGCGACCTCCGAATGACCTTCGGCCACAATGGCTTCGGCGATGTCGGCGGCGACGTCGGCCTCGGTGCGGCCGGGCACCAGGAACTCCGGAACCCGGGCGTGCACGCGGTCGATGGCCGCGCCGGCCTTGCGCAGCGCGTCGATCTCGGCCTCGTCCTTGATCATCCGCTGTCGGCGCAGCACATCGGTCGCCAGCACGGGCACGGTGCCCAGCAGGTCGGCCAGGGGCAGTAGGTGCAGGGCGGGCATGGAATCGGTGACGGCGGCGAGCCGCCCATCCGGTACGGCGGCTTGAGAACCCGACAACGCGTCGGCCACCAGCTGGTACGGGTTGTCACCGTCAACCCAATCCCGCACCGTCACACCCAGATCCGGCACGGCCGAATCCTTGAGCGACGCCAGTTCCAGGCGCGGCACCACGATCGTCGGCACCGACCCATCGGCGGGCAACACCAGCGCGGTGAGCCGCTCGAACGTCTGCGCGCGCGAACCGACCAGATAGCGCAGGTCATAGCCGGGCGTGATGACCAGCCCGGCCAGGCCGGCCTCGGCGGCACCGGCCGCGGCGGTCCGAAGCCGTTGGGCGTACACGTCGGTGCTGAAGCGGCTGGAGTGCATGCCGTCGAGGTTAGTGGGCGGCCCGGTACGTGGCGACCTCGACCAGGTTGCCCTCGGGGTCGCGGCAGTAGTGCGAGGTCATCGGCCCGAGTGCGCCGGTCTTGGCGACCGGTCCCGCGGTGATCTCGACGCCGCAGGAGCGCAGGTGCGCACCGATCTCGGCGGCGTCGGCCTCGGCGATGAAACAGAGGTCCAGCGAGCCAGGCACATCGGCATCCGCGGTCTCCCAGTTGGGCGAACCGGTGGGGCGCACATTGAGCTTCTGCTTACCGAACACCAGCGCGATCCGGCCGTCGCCGAACTCTTCCCGGCACATGCCCAGCACCCGGACATACCACTCGACGGTGGTGGCGGCGTCGTGGCAATTGAGCACGACGTGGTCGATGCGATCGACGGTGAAGGTCATACCTCACGCTACTGTCAGGCCGTGCTGCACGACGACAATCCCGGCCCGGTCCTGCTGCTCGACGGCGCCAGCATGTGGTTCCGTTCGTTCTTCGGGGTCCCATCCTCGATCACCGCACCGGACGGCCGTCCGGTGAACGCGCTGCGCGGCTTCCTGGACAACATCGCAGCGTTGGTCACCGCGCACCGGCCGGGGCGGCTCGTGGTGTGCCGTGACGACGATTGGCGGCCGCAGTGGCGGGTCGATCTGATCCCGTCGTACAAGGCGCACCGGGTCGCGCAGGAGGCGCCGGCGGGCACCCCGGATATCGAGGAGGTGCCCGACGAGCTGACACCGCAGGTCGACATGATCATGGCGATGCTGGATGCCTTCGGTATCGCCACCGCGGGCGCCGCCGGGTACGAGGCAGATGACGTGCTGGGCACGCTGGCCGCGCGGGAGCAGCGTGACCCGGTGATCGTGGTGAGCGGTGATCGCGACCTGTTGCAACTGGTTGGCGACGATCCGGTCGCGGTGCGGGTGCTCTACATCGGACGGGGGCTGGCCAAGGCCACATTGTTCGGGCCGGCCGAGGTCGCTGACACCTACGGTGTGCCGATCGACCGGGCCGGACCGGCGTATGCGGAGCTGGCGCTGCTGCGCGGCGACGCTTCCGACGGGTTGCCGGGTGTGGCCGGCATCGGCGAGAAGACCGCCGCGACCCTGCTGGCGCAATACGGTTCGCTGACGGCGATCCTGGACGCGGCAACTGATCCGCGCTCGACGCTGCCGGCGGCCGCACGCAAGAAGCTGCTGGCGGCCGCGGACTACATCGCGGCGGCCGAGCCCGTGGTGCGGGTCGCCACCGACGCGGCGGTGACGATGTCGACCCCGACCGACACGTTGCCCCTCGCTGCGGCCGACCCGGCCCGGGTGGCCGAACTGGCCGGCGAGTTCGGGGTGACGTCGTCGATCGGGCGGCTGCAGAAGGCGCTGGACAGGTTGTAACCGCCGAACAGACACAAACTCCCGCATTCCCCTGAGGAAATGCGGGAGTCTGCGACGCTTCGCGGGCCGCGCCGGCCTACTTGGGCCTGCCGACCTCGTAGGTGCCCTTGTCGTCCTGGAAGGTCACCGTGACCTGACGCTTGGTGCCGTCGATGCTGACGACGCATTCGAAGCTCTCGCCCTTCTTGACCGTCGGGCTGTTGCCGTCATTGCAGGTGACGTCCTTGACGTTCTTGGCCCCGTACCCGTTGGCCTCGTCGGTCAAGATCTGCTGCACACCGGTCTGGGCCGCGTTCACGTCGAGCTTGGTGGTGACGAACCAGCCCGGCTTCCAGAAGCCGAGGACCAGCACCGCCGCGACGATGATCGCGGCGAGCAGGCCGACGACCCCACCGATCACCGCGAGGGACTTCTTGGAGCCCTCCTCGGCCGGGACCGGGCCACCGTAGGGCGAGTACTGCTGGTCGTACGGACCGGGCTGACCGTACTGCTGGGGCTGGCCGTACTGCTGCGCCGCCGGGTCATACTGCTGCGGCTGCCCGGGGGGCGGGCCGTACTGCGGGTAGCCCTGCGGGGCGTAGGCCGTGGGCTGTCCGTACTGGTCGGGTTGCGGCGGATACTGCTGCGGGTTGTATTGCGGCGGGACCGGCTGCTGGTACTGGGGGTACTGCGGGGTCTGGTACGCCGGCGGTTGCCAAGCCGGTGCCTCGGTGGTGGGCTGCTGTTCGGGCGTGGACGGCGGCTGCCAAGCTTGTTGCTCGCTCGGCGGCTGTGCTCCGCCGGACTGCGGCGGCTGACCCGGCCACGCCTGCGTGGGGTCAGATCCCTGCGGTCCGCTCATGTCTCTCCTTGGTTGAGGTCCGTTGGCAACACAGTACCGTTTCGGGTTGGTGAGCAGGCGGAACCGTTATGTCGCCGCTATGCGGTGTCGATGTCCACCACACCGCGGCGAATCGCGGTGATCGCGCGCTTGGCGGTGCCGCGCAGGGTGGTATCGGGCGCGGCGTTGCGGACCTGGTCGAGAAGGTCGAGCACTTGCCGGCACCACCGCACGAAATCGCCTGCCGACAGCGGTGATCCGTTGCCGTTGACATCGGAGGCCAACAGTGCGGCGGTCAGGTCGCCGGTGGTGGCCCACCGGTAGATGGCGGTGACGAAACCCTCGTCGGTGTCCCGGCTGGGGGCGATGCGGTGCCGGGTCTCGTCGGCGCGCAGCTCCGAAGAGATGCGCCGGGTGCTGGTCAGGGCGCGGCGCAGGGCTGCCGTCGGGACGTCGAACCCGTGCGGTGACGGGCCGTCCCCGCGGGTCTCGAACAGCACCGCCGAGAGCACCGCGGCCAGTTCGGCGGCATCCAACCCGTTCCAGGTGCCCGCGCGCAGGCATTCGGCGACCAAAAGGTCGCTCTCGCTGTAGATCCGGGCCAGTAATCGGCCATCGTCGGTGACAGTGGTCGCCGCTCCACGGCCCTCGATGAATCCGCGTTCGGTGAGCAGCACCAGGATGCGGTCGAAAGTGCGGGCCAAGGAGTTCGTCGCCGCCGACACCTTCTGTTGCAATGCAGCGTTGTCGCGTTCGATGCGCAGATACCGTTCGGCCACCCGCACCCGCTCGTCGCGGTCCGGCGCCGCATGGACCGGGTGGCGACGCAGTTGGTCACGCAGGGCAGCCAATTCGGGATCGATATCGCGTTCACCGGCGGGGCCGCGCTTGTTCGACGGCACTCGCAGCCCGGCCGCCGCCGACCGCAGTGCCGACGCCAGATCGCGTCGCACCCGGGGCTGACGGTGCTCGACGCGTTTGGGCAGGCTCATCGATCCCAGCGGCGCCGAGGCTCCCGAGTAGTCGGCCGACGAGATCCGGCCCGCCCAACGGTGTTCGGTGAGGATGAGCGGACGCGGGTCGTCGGCGTCCTGGGCGGGTTCGAGTACGACGGCCAGGCCACCACGCCGGCCCTGGCTGATGGTGATGATGTCGCCGCGGCGCAATTCGGCCAGCGCGTCGTCGGCCGCCTTGCGGCGGTGCAGCCGTGACGCCCTGGACTGGGCGCGCTCGCGGGCCGAGATGTCGGCCCGCAGCCGGGCGTACTCCAGCACCTCGTCATCGCCCAATTCCTTGGCGATATCGGCCATCATCTTCTCGCCGCGGGTGATACCGCGGACCAGCCCGACCACCGAGCGGTCGGCCTGGAACTGCGCGAACGAACGTTCCAGCAAGGCGCGGCCCTGCACCGGGCCGAGCTGACTCACCAGGTTGATCGTCATGTTGTACGACGGGGTGAACGAGCTCTTGAGCGGGAACGTGCGGGTCGATGCCAAGCCGGCGACCTCGGCGGGGTCGGCGGCGCTGTCGCGCGGATCCCACAGCACCACGGCGTGGCCCTCGACGTCGATCCCGCGGCGGCCGGCCCGCCCGGTCAGCTGCGTGTACTCCCCCGGTGTCAGCGGCGCGTGCTGCTCGCCGTTGTACTTCACCAGGCGTTCCAGCACCACGGTTCGGGCGGGCATGTTGATACCCAACGCCAGTGTCTCGGTGGCGAACACCGCTTTGATCAAACCTGCGGTGAACAACTCCTCGACGGTGTGCCGGAACACCGGCAGCATGCCGGCATGGTGGGCGGCCAAACCGCGCAGCAGCCCCTCGCGCCACTCGTGATAGCCCAACACCACCAGATCCGATTCGGCCAGGTCGGCGGACCGGCGGTCGACGACCGCGGCGATCCGGGCTCGCTGCTCCTCGTCGGTGAGGCGCAGCGACGACCGCAGGCACTGCTTCACCGCGGCGTCGCAGCCGGCCCGGGAGAAGACGAAGGTGATCGCCGGCAGCAGGCCTTCGGCGTCCAGGGTGCTGATCACCTCCGGGCGAGTGGGCATCCGGCTGAGGCTGGACCGGGTGTTCTGCCGCCGCCCGCCTGATCGTTCGCGTCCGCGAGACGGCTGCCAGTCGGCCAGCCGGTCCGCCTCGCGTCGGTGAGCGATATGTCGCAGCAGTTCCGGCGCGACCAGGGTGTGGTCGGTGCCCTCGAAGAGGTCGAACAACCGTTTACCGACCATCATGTGCTGTGAAAGCGGTACCGGGCGGTGCTCGTCGACCACGACGGTGGTGTCACCGCGGACGGTCTGGATCCAGCCGCCGAACTCCTCGGCATTGCTCACCGTTGCCGACAGGCTGACCAGCCGAACCTCCTCGGGCAGGTGCAGGATCACCTCCTCCCACACCGCGCCACGCATCCGGTCGGCCAGGAAATGCACCTCGTCCATCACCACGTGCGAAAGGCCATGCAGTGCAGCGGAATCGGCGTAGAGCATGTTCCGCAGCACCTCGGTGGTCATCACGACCACCGGCGCGTCACCGTTGATCGCCTGGTCACCGGTGAGCAAACCGATGCGCTCGGCTCCGTAACGCTGCACCAGATCGGCGTGCTTCTGGTTGCTCAGCGCTTTGATCGGCGTGGTGTAGAAGCACTTGCGCCCGGCGGCCAGCGCGAGGTGCACGGCGAACTCGCCCACCACGGTCTTACCCGCACCGGTCGGCGCGCACACCAGCACACCGTGCCCGGCAGCCAGTGCGGTACAGGCCTTGATCTGGAAGCCGTCCAGTCCGAAGGGCAGTAGCGCGGTGAACGCACTGAGCTCAGGTGGCGTCGTCATCAACCGGTGAGGATGCCGAGGACACTGCGGTCGGCCGTTCGATGGGTTCGGCCGCACCGATCGGGGCGGCCTCGTCGTCGGGAACCTCTTCCAGCGCCGCGCGGCGCGCCTTCTGCCGGTCGTGCAGGCGGGCGATCTGGATGGCGAATTCCAGCAGCACCGTCAGGGCGCACGACAGCGCCAGCATGGAGAACGGATCCGAACCCGGCGTGGCGAAGGCCGCGAAGACGAACAAGCCGAAGATCAGCCCGCGCCGCCACGCCTTGAGTTTGTCGTAGCTGAGCACCCCGATCATGTTGAGCATGATGATCAGCAGCGGGAACTCGAAGCTGATGCCGAAGACCAGCAGCAGGTTGATCAGGAAGCCGAAATACTGATCGCCGTTGAGCGCCGTCACCTGTACGTCGCTGCCGACGGTCAACAGGAAGTCCAGGGCCTTGGCCAGCACCACATAGGCCAGCACCGCGCCGGTGACGAACAGGGCGGCGCCGAACCCCACGAACAACATCGCGAAGCGACGTTCCTTCTTGTACAGGCCGGGGGTGATGAACGCCCAGATCTGGTACAGCCATACCGGGCAGGCCAGCACCACACCTGCGGTCAGCGCGACCTTCAGTCGCAACATGAACTGGTCGAACGGTGCGGTGGCCAACAGCCGACACGCGCCGTCGGCCGAGATCGAGGCCCGCGCCGACGGCGGCAGCGCACAGTAGGGGCCGCGCAGCCACTCGCCGAGGCTGTGGAAGCCGAAGAACCCGTGCGTGTACCAGAAGAATCCGACCGTGGTGGTGACGACGACGGCAGCCATCGCGATCAGCAGCCGGTTGCGCAGTTCGGCCAGATGGTCGACGAGCGACATGGTGCCGTCGGGGTTGACCCGGGCCCGGCGCTGCCGCGGGTCGAGTTTCTTGAAGATTCCAGGCTTCGGTGACATATCTGGACACACCTAAAGCCGCGGCATCAGGCCGCGGCGGACAGGTGCGGTGGCGTCAGGCCGGCCGTTTGTCGGAGGTCTGCTCGGGCGCGGGAGTGTCGACACGCTCCGAGGTGATCGGCTTGGCAGGTTCGGTGGCATCGGAATGCGACTCGGCCTGCATCTCTTTGATCTCCGACTTGAAGATCCGCATCGACTTACCCAGCGAACGCGCCGCGTCCGGCAGCTTCTTGGCGCCGAACAGCAGGACGAACACCGCGATGACGATCAACCAATGCCAGGGTTGAAGACCGCCCATTCAGTCACCTCCAGAAGATTGAAACCGAGTCTACCCGTCTTCGTAGGCGCGCAGTGCTGCCGTGGCCGACTCACGTACCCGGGCCGCCAGCTCCTCGGGCGCCAGCACCCGGACCGCAGAGCCGAAACCCAGCACGAAGCGGGCCATCCACGCGTCCGATGCGTAGGTCATGGCCGCCTCGAACGACCCGCCGGGCAGCTCCCGCAGCACGCGCAGCGGGTAATAGTCGAACATCCAGGCGGCCGAGCGGTCGATCAGCAATGTCGCCGACGGCAGCGCCGGGTCGGCGTCGAACAGCGAGGTGTCGGGCTCGGCCGCAACCGCCGGCTCGGGCGGAGCAGACGGTTCGTCCAGCACGTCGGCGCGCACGATCCGGTCGAACCGGAACAGGCGTACCCCTTCGGCGGACCGGCACCAGGCCTCGAGGTAGCTGTTGTCGCCGACCAGCACCACCCGGATGGGGTCGACGGTGCGGACCGACACCGCATCGTGCGAGGCCGAGTGGTACTCGATCGACAGCGCCCGCGCGCTGCGCACGGCTGCGCGCACCGCTGCCGCGGCGGCGCTCTCCACCGGCGTGGGGTCATGGTGCTCCCCGGGGAGCGACGACTGCTCCCCGGCCGCCGATTCGATCTTGGCGATCGCGCTGCGCGCAGCCTCCGGGTCGACCATGCCGGGGACGTCGAGCAGCGAGCGCAACGCCACCAGAATGCCGGTGGCCTCGGGTGAGGTCAGCCGCAGCGGCCGGTCCACCCCGGCGGAGAAGGTCACCTCGACCGTGTCGTCGGTGAAGTCGAAATCGATGAGATCACCCGGGCTGTAGCCGGGCAGCCCGCACATCCACAGCTGCGCGATATCCGCGTCGAGCTGCTTGCGCGACACACCGAGGGCCGCCGCGGCCTCCGACCGGGTGACCTTCGGGTTGGCCGTGAAGTACGGCACCATGTTCAGCAGCCGGACCAGCCGCTCGGACACTTGACTCATGCGCGATCCGCCTCCGGCTTCTCGCTGGGCGTCATGGCGCGATCCGCCTCCGGCTTCTCGCTGGGCGTCATGGCGCGATCCGCCTCCGGCTTCTCGCTGGGCGTCATGGCGCGATCCGCCTCCGGCTTCTCGCTGGGCGTCATCTCAGTCTCGACTCCCGCCTGCGCCCGCAACCGCCCCACCACATCCTCACGCAACGCGTGCGGCTCCAACACCAGCGCATCGCAGCCGTAGCCGGCGATCTCCCTGGCCAGCCGGTCGGACATGCCGATATCGACGGTGATCACCTCACCGGGACGACCTCCGAAGCTCTGCGGTCGGGTCTGCGTGGCCTGCCGGCGCAGCGCCGTGGCCCGCCCGTCGGCGATCCAAATCCGGGCCTGTTCCCCCGTCGGAACCTCCGACACCACCCGCGACACCAACGCGCGCAGGTTCACCCCGGCGGGCTTGTACACCGCGCCCGGCGGGCCGACCGGCACCGGCACACTGCCGATCCGCGACAGCCGGAAAGTCCTGGTGTCGTCGCGGTCGCGGTCGTGCCCGACCAGATACCAGCGACCCCGGTGGGTCACCACACCCCACGGCTCGACGGTTCGGGTCAAAAACGGCTCGCTGCGCGCCGGGCGATGATCGAACTGGACTGCGTGCCCGGAGTCGATGGCCGACAACAGAACTCGTAGTACTTCCTCGGAGCCGCGCAGGCCAGGCAGGTTCGCTGTCGAGGTGATGGCCACATCGGCGTCGGCGTCGACATCCACTCCGGCGGCCCGCAGCTTGAGCACCGCGCTCTGCGTCGCGGTGACCAGTTCCGGCGATTGCCACAGCTGGGTGGCCACCGCCACCGCGGCAGCCTCGTCGGTGGTCAGCTGGACGGGGGGAAGCGCGTACGCGTCGCGGTTGATGCGGTAGCCCTCGGTGGGGTCGAAGGCGGACACCCGACCGGTCTCCAGCGGGATGCCCAGATCCCGCAACTCGTTCTTGTCCCGCTCGAACATCCGGGAAAAGGCTTCGTCGCTGGGGCTGTCCGCGTAGCCGGCGACCGAGCTGCGGATCTTCTCCGCGGTCAGGTAGTTACGGGTGGCCAGCAGCGCGATGACCAGGTTCATCAGCCGCTCGACCTTGGATGTCGCCACTGAGCGAGCTTAAGCCGTGCGCCCACCCGAACCCGACACCGCCGGGCCCGCGCGTTACTTCTTGCTGGGGATCACAATCACCACGATCAGCGTCAGGATCGAGAAGAACAGTCCGAGGATGCCCCAACCGATCGCGCTGCGGCCCTTCGTTCCTGCGATCACGGCGCAGACGATGGCGGCGATGACGCTGCCGATCAGGACGAAGATCCCTTTGATACCGCGCAAGATGAACCCCGCAGCCATCGGTACGTCACCACTGGCCAGGATCACTGAGTGCAGCATGCCCGGCTCCTCTCCCTTGATTGACCCAAGGGATGTACCCACGGCTGACCAGCCGCTAACGCCGGGCTGCCCGATTCACAGCGAATCGGCAGGGCTCACATGCTCGCGATCAGGCGCTTGACCCGCTCATCGACCGACCGGAACGGGTCCTTGCACAGCACGGTGCGCTGCGCTTGGTCGTTGAGCTTGAGGTGAACCCAGTCGACGGTGAAATCCCGCCCGGCTTCCTGTGCGGCACTGATGAACTCGCCGCGCAGCTTGGCCCGGGTGGTCTGCGGCGGCGTGTTCACCGCGGCCTCGATCTCCTCGTCGGTGGTGACACGGGCGGCCAGACCCTTGCGCTGCAACAGGTCGAACACCCCGCGGCCGCGTTTGATGTCGTGGTAGGCGAGGTCGAGCTGGGCGATCTTCGGGTCGGACAACTCCATGCTGTAGCGGTCCTGATAGCGCTGGAACAGCTTGCGTTTGATCACCCAGTCGATTTCGGTGTCCACCTTGGCGAAATCCTGGCTCTCCACCGCGTCGAGCTGGCGCCCCCACAGGTCGACGACCTGCTCGATCTGCGGGTTGGATTCGCGAGTCTGCAGATACTCGACGGCGCGGCCGTAGTACTCCCGCTGGATGTCCAGGGCGCTGGCCTGCCGGCCGCCGGCCAGCCGAACCGGCCGACGCCCGGTCAGGTCGTGGCTGACCTCACGAATGGCCCGGATCGGGTTGTCCAGCGAGAAGTCCCGGAATGCCACCCCGGCCTCGATCATCTCCAGCACCAACGAAGCCGTGCCCACCTTGATCATGGTGGTGGTCTCGCTCATGTTGGAGTCGCCGACGATGACGTGCAGGCGGCGGTACTTCTCGGCGTCGGCGTGCGGCTCGTCGCGGGTGTTGATGATGGGCCGGGACCGGGTCGTCGCGC
Source organism: Mycolicibacterium sp. J2 (assembly GCF_026240945.1). Lineage (GTDB taxonomy): Bacteria > Actinomycetota > Actinomycetes > Mycobacteriales > Mycobacteriaceae > Mycobacterium. Next base: position 55,280 of record NZ_JAPFPY010000023.1, on the reverse strand, counting down.
TGGAGACGCCTTCCCAGATGTGTTCGGCGCGCTGGCTCAGGCAGAACGTGGCCGCCTTCGGTGTCTGCAGGACCTTGCCCGCGCCGCAGATCAGTTGGCGGGTGACCAGGAAGGGCAGCAGCACATCGGAGATCCGGGAGAACTCCCCAGCGCGCACGATCAGGTAGTTCTCGTGGCAGCCGTAGGAGTTGCCCGCCGAATCGGTGTTGTTCTTGAACAGGTAGATATCGCCGCCGATACCCTCGTCGGCCAGCCGTTGCTCGGCGTCGATCAGCAGATCCTCGAGCACCCGCTCGCCCGCCCGGTCGTGGGTGACCAGCTGAGCGAGGTTGTCGCATTCCGCGGTGGCGTACTCCGGGTGCGAGCCCACATCGAGGTACAACCGGGCCCCGTTGCGGAGAAAGACGTTGGAACTGCGGCCCCAGGACACCACCCGCCGGAACAGGTAACGGGCAACCTCGTCCGGGCTGAGCCGACGATGACCGTGAAAAGTGCAGGTCACGCCAAATTCGGTCTCGATACCCATGATCCGTCGCTGCACACAATCGAGCTTACGGGGTGGGTGTGAGTAAAGGTGGGCAACACTGCCCAAGTCATGCGCGCCGTCTAGCGGTGCGCACCATCGGGACGATGGCGGTTGTGGTCGAGGTCAACCGAAACATGCTGCGGCGCAGCCGTCATGACGCCGTTCCGATCGGGAAGACGGCCACCGTGATGTTGTCGGCGCCGCCGGCATCCAACGCATGCTGGGTCAGTGCCCGGGCCGCCGACATCGCGTCGGTGCCGGTGCAGTACGCCCGCAGCGCGGCGGGCTCGGGCAGGTAGTTCCACAACCCGTCGCTGCAGACCACCAGCGCACCCCGCCCGGTCAGGGTGAGGGTCTGCACGCTGTGCTCGGTCCACGGCTCTGGTTCGGCGTCGGCACCGAGCCAGTGCGTCAGCGTGTGAGCGCCGCGAAGTACCGCTTCGGACTGCGGCGCGGCACCCGCGGCGATCAGCTCCTGGGCCAGCGAGTCGTCCACCGTGAGCTGCCGGGCGACCCCGGGTGGATCCGGTAGCCAGTAGGACCGGCTGTCACCGACATTGCCCACCGTCACCTCGACGCTGCCCTGGCCGGGCCGCACGATCACCGCGGTGAACGTGCACGATCCGGGGATCCCGGGGCCGGCCGTCGGGGCGGCGGCGGCACCGGCCAGTCCGGCATACATGGCGGCCACCGCGTCCTGTGAACCGGACAGCGCGTCCAGCATCGCCGTCACACCCGCCCGTGCGGCAGCGCCGGACGCCACCTGAGGGTTGATCGACGTCGAGACGCCGTCGCAGACGACGATCGCGATCGCGTGTGGTCCGCCCCCACCGGGGGGCGCCAGAATCCCCACCGCGCCGGCGTCCTCGTTGCGGGCGTGCTCCACCCCGCGGTCGGTGACCATCGCAACACCGCCGAGGCTTGCCTCATCGCGGTCCGGCTCAGCGCGCGACTGACCACACGTCAGGCAGTAACCTTCGTCGCCCACCACCGCCCCGCAGTTGGTGCACTGCCCGTCGGCGCGGTCGCGGCGCGGGATGACGACGATCATCGTCGGTCGCCGAGGACGATCGGCACGGGGCCGGTGCCGACGAACCGTCGCAGCCATGGCCACCACGCCACCGAGGCTTGGGTACGCGGTGTGCTCATCTCGATGGCGGTTCCCTCCAGCAGCGACGGCTGGAGTGATTATCACCGCAACACCGGCCGCCTGCCGGCGATATGGCCGGTGTGGACCGTCGACTACTCGGCGGTGCTTGGCGCCGGAAGTAACGCCTCCAGCGCCGCACCGGTGATCCGGCGGAACGCGCGGCGGGGCCGATTGGCGTCCAGGATGGCCACCTCGAGCGTCGCCGGTCCGAGAACCCGTTGCTCGGTACCGTTTCCGCCGGCATGCAACGCGTCGACGGCGATCTTCACCGCGTCGGCCAGCGTGGCGTTCTCGGTGTAGGACTCGTTGAGCGCCGTCGCGATCGGTTCGGTGGTGCCGCCCATGACCACGAAATGAGGTTCGTCGGCAATGGACCCGTCGTAGGTGATCCGGTACAGCTCGGGCGCCTTGCTCTCGCCGTAATGCGCCACCTCGGCGACGCACAGCTCCACCTCGAACGGCTTGGCCTGCTCGGTGAAGATGGTGCCGAGCGCCTGCGCGTACACATTCGCCAGCTGCCGTCCGGTCACATCACGCCGGTCATAGGCGTAGCCCCGGGTGTCGGCGTACTGGATCCCGGCCACCCGCAACTTGTCGAACTCGTTGAAGCGGCCCACCGCGGCGAAGCCGACCCGGTCGTAGAGCTCGCTGACCTTCTGCAGCGAACGCGACGGGTTCTCGGCGACGAACAGGACGCCGCTGTCGTAGGCCAGCACCACCACACTGCGGCCCCGCGAAATACCCTTGCGGGCAAGCTCGGAACGCTCACGCATCGCCTGTTCGGGCGAGATGAAATACGGGAAGCTCATCAGGCGTTGCCTCCGGCCCGGGTCCGGCCGGCGATGACCTCGCGGGCCAGCTCGGCGATCCGCTGTTCGTCGACCTCGACGGCGCCGTCGGCACCGATCAGCACGGCGGTCGGATAGATACCGCGCACCAGATCCGGTCCGCCGGTGGCCGAATCGTCATCGGCGGCGTCATAGAGCGCCTCGATGGCCACCTTCAATGCCGAATCAGCGTCGCTCACTTGCGAATACAACTTCTTGATGGAGGACTTGGCGAACAGTGAGCCGGAGCCGACGGACTGATACCCCTCCTCCTCCAGATTCCAGCCGCCCGCCGCGTCGAACGACACGATGCGGCCCGCGTTCGACGGATCCGGGTCGTCGACGTCGAAGCCGACCAACAGCGGCAGCGCGACGAAACCCTGAAGGGCCGCACCGAGATTGCCCCGCACCATGATGGCCAGCCGGTTCACCTTGCCGCGGAACGTCAGCGGCACGCCTTCGACCTTCTCGTAGTGCTCGAGCTCCACGGCGTACAACCGGGCGAATTCGACGGCGATGGCCGCGGTGCCGGCGATACCGGTGGCGGTGTAATCGTCGGCGATGTGCACCTTCTCGACATCGCGGCTGGCGATCATGTTGCCCTGGGTGGCCCGCCGGTCACCGGCGATGAGCACACCGCCCGGATACTTCAGCGCCACGATGGTGGTGCCGTGCGGCAGGTCGGCTCCCCCGGTGCTGCGCACATCCGAGACCGTCGGCAGCAGGTGCGGAGCCTGGCGGCTCAGGAACTCGCTGAACGACGACAGATTGAGATGGGGCGAGGAAAGATCCAGACGGTCGAATCGGGCCGTCACTGGCCGCCCTTTTGGACGTAGGCGCGCACGAAGTCCTCCGCGTTCTCTTCCAGCACGTCGTCGATCTCGTCGAGCAGGTCGTCGGTCTCTTCGGTCAGCTTCTCGCGACGCTCTTGGCCGGCGGCCGTCGTACCGGTGAGATCGTCGTCGTCACCGCTACCACCGCCGCGCTTGGTCTGTTCCTGAGCCATCGCCGCCTCCTGATTGCTCGATCGGTTCTTTCACCCTACCGGTCAGCGCGCTTCCTGCCCGGCATAGCAAGTACTTACGTGGTGAGCTGTTCCACCAATTCGGCCGCGCTGTCCACCGAATCCAGCAACGCACCGACATGTGCCTTGCTGCCGCGCAGCGGTTCCAGCGTGGGGATCCGGACCAGTGAATCCCCGCCCAGGTCGAAGATCACCGAGTCCCAGCTGGCGGCGGCGATATCCGCGCCGAACCGGCGCAGGCACTCACCCCGGAAGTAGGCCCGGGTGTCGGTCGGCGGATTGTCCACGGCGTCGAGCACCTGCTGCTCGGTGACCAGGCGTTTCATCGATCCGCGGGCCACCAGCCGGTTGTACAGGCCCTTGTCCAGGCGCACGTCGGAGTACTGCAGGTCCACCAGGTGCAGCCGGGGTGCGGACCAGGCCAGGTTCTCCCGGTGGCGGAAACCGTCGAGCAGCCGCAGCTTGGCCGGCCAGTCCAGGATCTCGGCGCATTCCATCGGGTCGCGCTCCAGCAGGTCCAGCACCTCGGCCCAGGTCTGGACGACGTGTTGGGCGCGCGGATCCGGATCCCGGCTGTCCAGCAGTTTGGCCACCCGGTCCAAGTAGATACGTTGCAGGGCAAGACCGGTCAGTTCGCGGCCGTCGGCCAGCGCGACGGTGGCGCGCAGCGAGGGGTCCCGGCTGATCACGTGCACGGCGTGCACCGGCCGGGCCAGCGCCAGATCCGACAGGTCGGCGCCGGATTCGATCAGGTCGAGCACCAATGAGGTGGTTCCCACCTTGAGGTAGGTCGACGTCTCGGCGAGATTGGCGTCACCGATGATGACGTGCAGGCGGCGGTATTTGTCGGCGTCGGCGTGCGGCTCGTCGCGGGTGTTGATGATGCCGCGCTTGAGGGTGGTCTCCAGGCCGACCTCGACCTCGATGTAGTCGGCGCGCTGAGACAACTGGAATCCCGGTTCGTCGCCGGAAGGCCCGATGCCGACACGTCCCGACCCGGTGATCACCTGGCGGGAGACGAAAAACGGTGTGAGCCCGGCGATCACCGCGGCAAATGGCGTGTGCCGGCTCATCAGGTAGTTCTCGTGCGACCCGTAGGACGCACCCTTGCCGTCCACGTTGTTCTTGTACAGCTGAAGCTTGACCGCCCCCGGCACGCTGGCGACGTGGCGGGCCGCGGCTTCCATGACCCGTTCACCTGCCTTGTCCCAGATCACCGCGTCCATCGGATCGGTGCACTCGGGTGCCGAATATTCGGGATGAGCGTGGTCGACGTAGAGGCGGGCGCCGTTGGTGAGAATCATGTTGGCCGCCCCGACTTCGTCGGCGTCGATGATCGGCGGTGGTCCCGAGGAACGGGACAGGTCGAACCCGCGGGCGTCCCGCAACGGGGATTCGACCTCGTAATCCCACCGGGTGCGCTTGGCCCGCTGCAGACCGGCCGCCGCGGCGTAGGCCAGTACCGCTTGGGTGGAGGTGAGAATCGGATTAGCGGTCGGGTCCGACGGCGACGAGATGCCGTATTCCACCTCGGTTCCGATAATCCGTTGCATAAGTTGCAACCCTAGCGACGGGTGCCCCGCCGATGACAGGTAGGGCCCGACGAGGGCCGGATTACGTGCTCGGATGATGGAGGCGAATTGGACCTGGTCGAGGCGCACGCCTGGTTTCTTCGGCGCGGGCTGCCCACGGTGCTGCGCCCCGGTGTGCTGGCCCGCCACCTCTGGCAGCGCAGCGCCCCGGCGCTGGCGGTGCTGGCGGTGTTCCTGGCCAACTCGGTGGCGGTGGTCGCCATCACCGGCAAGCACACCATCGATATCGACGGCTCGCCGACCCGCAACGAGTGGTTCATCCTGGTGCTGCTGGTCCTGGTGCTGCCGGTGGCCGCTGCGGTCGGCTGGGCGGTGGCGCGGATCGAGGGCCTGCGCGCTCGCGCGGTCGCGGCCGCCGCGTCGGTGCTGGTGTGTCTGCTCGGCGCGATCTTCGGCGGACCGTCGGCATACGTGCTGGCCGACCTGCTGTTGGCGGTCGCGCTGATCGCGGCCATCGTCGCGCTGACCGCCTGCGGCATCGGGTCGATCCTCGGGCTGGCGCTGCGTTCGATGCTGCACAACCTGGCGCTCGTCGGCGGCCTGTTGGCGCGGGCACTGCCGGTGATCCTGCTGACCGTCCTGGTGTTCTTCAACACGTATGTGTGGTTGATGGCGGCCTATGTCCCCCGCTGGCGGTTGTGGTTGGCACTGCTGTTTCTCGGCGGGATCGCGGTCGCCTTCGTCACGTCGGCGACCGTGGACCGGGTGCGCCCCACCCTGACGTCGTCGACGCGGCCACCGAAAGTGGACGGCGCGCTGCTGGGCACCCCGTTCCACGGCCTGCCCGCGCCGGCGCAGCGCACGCGGTTGTCCCGGCTGGAGCGGGTGAACGTGGTGTTCGTCCTGGTGTTGTCGCAGGTGCTGCAGGTGCTGGCCGTCGCCGTGGTGACCATGCTGATCTTCGGGCTGCTCGGGCTGGTCCTGCTCACCCCGCGGCTGCTGGCCGAGTGGACCCGCAACGGCGCCAGCGACGGGGTGATCCTCGGGATGACGCTGCCCATTCCGCAGGCGCTCATCCAGACCACCATGTTCCTCGGTGCGATGACGTTCATGTACATCAGTGCCCGCGCCGCCGGCGATTCGGACTACCGGACCCGCTTCCTCGATCCGCTGATCGAGGACCTCACGCTCACCCTCGACGCCCGCGACCGGTACCGGCTGTACACCCGGCCCGACGCCGGACGGTAGACATGAAAGCGTCATGAAACTTCTGATCGTCGAAGACGAATCACGGCTCCGCTCGACCCTGGCGGTCGGGCTGCGCGCCGAAGGCTTCGAGGTGACCGAGGCGGGCGACGGTGTCGAGGGCCTGCGCCAGGCCACCGAGAACTCCTTCGACGTCATCGTGCTGGACATCATGGTGCCCGGGCTCAGCGGATACGAGGTGCTGCGCCGGATGCGTGCGCGTGAGGTGTGGACACCGGTGCTGATGCTCACGGCCAAGGACGGCGACTACGACCAAGCCGATGCGTTCGAGCTGGGTGCCGACGACTATCTCACCAAACCGTTCTCGTTCATCGTGCTGGTGGCGCGGCTGCGCGCGCTGGTGCGTCGCAGCACCGCGCAACGGCCGGCCGTGATCACCGCGGGCACCCTCAGCTTGGACCCGACCCACCGGGTGGTGTCCCGCGCGGACACCCTCATCTCGCTGACCCCGCGCGAGTACGGAGTCCTGGAATACCTGATGCGCAACAAGGACACCGCCGTCACCAAAGCCGAACTGCTGCAGAATGTCTGGGATACCCACTACGACGGGCCGGACAATGTCGTCGAGGTGTATGTCGGCTACCTCCGGCGCAAGATCGACGCGCCGTTCGGTACCAACACCATCGAAACCGTCCGCGGTGTCGGTTACCGGCTGACCACCGCCTGATCGCGTTCGGCAGCGCCGACGGGCAACGTGATCACCACCTGCGCCCCGCCGCCGGGCCGGTCCGCAAGCCAGACCCGACCGTGATGGGCGGCAACGATTTCCGCGACGATGGCCAACCCGAGGCCGGTTCCGCCGGCACTGCGGGATCGGTCGCCGTCCAATCGAACGAAGCGGTCGAAGACCCGCAGCCGATCCGCCTCCGGCACCCCGGGTCCGTCGTCGCCGACCGTCAGGACCGCATGCCCGTCGTCGTCGGGGCCGACGGTGATCTCGATCAGTGAGACCGCATGCCGGGCCGCGTTGTCGAGCAGATTGCGCAGCACCCTGGACAGCGCCGCCGCGTCGCCGGTCACCCGGGTGGGCTGCACCTCACAGCGCACCTGCAGGGCGGTGGTGTGCCGCAGGGCCTCGGCCGCGCCGGTGGCCAGGTCGTCGAGGTCGACATCGGCGCTGCGGGTGGTCAGCCCGCGCTCGTCGGCCCTGGCCAGCAGCAGCAGGTCGTCGATCAGCGATGCCATCCGATGGGCTTCGGGCAGCAGGGTGTGCTCGGCCAGCTCGGCGTCGAGCAGCTCGGGGTGGGCCTGGGCGACCTCCAGCGCGGAGATGATGGTGGCCAGCGGGCTGCGCAATTCGTGCGAGGCGTCGCCGACGAAACGCTGCTGAGCGGCGTGCCCGGCCTCGACGCGCGCCAGCATCTCGTTCATCGTGACCGCGAGCGCGGCGATCTCGTCGCGGCTGTCGGGCACCGGGACCCGCCCAGTGAGATCGGACGTCGTGATGGCGTCGACGTGCGCGCGGATCTCGTCCACCGATCGCAGCGATCTCCGGACCAACACATAGGTGGCCGCCGCCGACACGGCGATCACCACCGGTGCCGCGACGGCAAGGGCCACGACCACCGTGCTGACGGTGGCGGTCACCACCCGGTCCCCCTCGCCCACCAGCACCGTGTAGTTCTGTCCTGCCGGATCATCCACCGATTGGGCGCTGAACCGGATGTGGCCGTACTGCGCGGCGACGTCGGGCAGCCCGATCCGGGTACCGGTTCCCAACCGGCCGACCGGGATGAGCGGGCTGTCGGGCGCCGACGCAGAGTGCAGCACCACCCGGCCACCGTCGGGTCCGTCGTGCGCGATGACCTGCACCGCGACGATGCGCTCGTCGGTGGCCAGCAGTTCGTCGTCCAACCCCGCCGGTCCGGCTTGCGCGATGCCCGCCGCGACCTCGGCGACCCGGGCCGCGGCCGCGTTGTCGACACCGCTGAGCATCGACCGGTACAGCACCGCCGAGAGCACCATCCCGGCGATGCCGAGCGCGACGAACACCACGCTGGCCGCCACGAAAGCCGACCGGGCCGAGATTCCCCACGTCGCGGGTCGCAGCAGTTCTCGTCGCATCTCTCCCAGATTGCACCAGATCGTCGACAATATGGCGGTGTCCCGGGTGGTGGCTGCCGACGTATCGGCCGTGCATGAGTGGTTCCTGCATCGCGGCCTGCCGTTGGTGCTGACCCGGCGGGTGCGGTCCCGGGCGCTGGTGGAGCGGTCCGCGCCGATGATCTCGGCCGTCGGGGCGCTCACCGCGGTGACCATGTTGCTCGCCGAGGTCACCGGCGAGCGGCCCGAGTACGGCTACGCGGTGCGACTGGGGGTGATCGCGGCAGTGCTGCTCGTGGCGCCGTTCGCGCTCACCGTGCTGCATCGGCTGGACAGCCGGCTCGGTGAGGCGGGCCGACGTTCCGGTGCCTGGGTGGTGATGGCGCTCTTCGTGGTGGTGATGCCGGTGACGGTCAGCGGCTGGACGGGGGCCGCGGCTGCCGAAGTGCCGCTGTTCGTGCTGATTTCGCTGCTGGCGATCTGGTTGACGTATCTGGGCTTCGGGTCCATCGCGGCGTGGGCCTTCCGCTTCGCCTGGGTGCAGTTGGGCGCCCTGGGAACCCTGATGAGCCGCGCGCTACCGCTGCTGATGCTGACCGTGGTCGTGTACTTCACCGGTGAGCTGTGGCAACTGGCGGCCCGGATGACGCGGCAACGGCTATGGCAGACAATCGGTTTCCTGGCCCTGGTGGCGCTGGTCTTCGTGGTGGCCACCATCCGGGACGAGGTGCAGGCGCTGCGCGACGGCCGCGCCGAACAGACCGATCCGGCCCGGTTGCTGGCCGGCACCCCCTTACAGCCGGCACCGGGGTGGCAGCCGGCCCGAACGCCCCTCTCGCGAGCCGAGAATGTCAACGTGGTGGCGATCATGGTGGTGTCACAGACGATTCAGGTGGTCCTGTTCACCACGGGGTTGTTCGCATTCTTCCTCGCGCTGGGCGTCATCGCGATCCCCGACGACGTGACGGTGCTGTGGTCGGGCGAGGACCACTGCTTGGCCCCCGGAAACGAGCAGTTCGGCGGGGCCGAGCCGCCCTGTGCCGGAACGTGGTTCGGGGTGCACATCCCGATACCGCAGACGCTGGTGCACACCTCGCTGTTCGTCGCGGTGCTGTCCGGCCTCTATTTCACCGTCAGCACGAGCGTCGACCCGCTGTATCGGCAACGCTTCTTCGACCCGCTGATCGCCGATGTCGCGGTCAGCCTCGCCGGCCGCGACGCCTACCTGGACCTGGAGGCGGCCGAGAAGAGCACGACCCCAGCAGGTTCCGGCCAGCAGCAGGGCGGCGCCGGCCACGCCCACGATGCTCAGCCGGTCTCCGGCCAAGCCGAGCCCGACGAGCACGGCCCATAACGGCTCGGTCCCCAGTAACAAGCTCACCCGCGCCGGCGAGGCCCTGCGCAACGCCCACATCTGCACGCCGAACGCGAAGACCGTGCAGACCAGTGCCAGGTAGATCGTGAGGGCCCAACCGGTTCCCGACATCCGTGCGGCCGAACCCCATTGTCCACCGATGCCCGCCGCCACCGTCGCGAGTGCAGCGACGGTCGCCAACTGCACCAACGTCGTTGCCGCCGGGTCGGTCTGGCGCCGCGCCGCGGTCCGGTCGATGACCGTGACATGCACCGCCCGCAAGACAGCGGCCCCCGCCACCAGCACATCGCCGGTACCGGGTGCGGCGAAGCCGCCCGCCTGCGTCAACAGGACGCAGCCCAGCACCGCCGTGCCGGCCGCCGGGTAGAAGGCCGGCGGCACCGCATCACGTTGCAGCAGTGGGGTGATGACGATGGCCAGGGCGATGATCAGGCCGGCGTTGGAGGCCGATGTCTTGGTGACTCCGTAGGTTTCGCACACCAGCACGGCGGCCAGGATCGCGCCCACCGGCACACCGGAGCGTATCTCGGCCCAGCCGATCCGGTGCAACCGCGTCGCCATCAGCACGGCCAAAGCGAGGGCGGCGATGCCGAAACGCACAGCCAGGAAGCCGAACACCGCATCGGAGGTGACGGTCTCCTTGGCCGCGAGATAGCTGGACCCCCATGCCGCGGCCACGACCAGCAGGGCGGAATCGACGAGGCGCATACAGCCAGCCTGGCCAGGCGCAATAGTTCAGTCAATCTACTGTTTCTACGTCATTGGTGTAGCTTTCCTACATGGATGTCCACCGGCTGCGGATGCTGCGTGAACTCGCCGATCACGGCACGGTGGCCGGTGTCGCCGACGTGCTGGCGATGACACCGTCGGCGGTGAGCCAACAGCTCAAGATCTTGGCGCGGGAAGCGGGCGTACCGCTGCTCGAGCCGGTGGGTCGCCGGCTGCGGCTCACCGACGCCGGCCGTGTATTGGTCGACCACGCCGACGTCGTGCTGGCCGCCCTGGATCGGGCGGCTGCCGAGATGGCCGCCTACCGCAGCACCGAACGCGGACAGGTGAACGTCTCGTTCTTTCCCTCCGGGGCGGCAATGCTGTTGGCGCCGTTGATCACCCGGGCCCGCTCACGCGGCGTGGACGTGATCGGCCGCGATATCGACGTGCCCGCATCCCAGGCCGCTCAGCAGTTGGCCGAGTTCGACATCGTCGTGGTCCACCGCGACGACCGCGACAGCGCGCAGTGGGGTCCACGATTCGCGGCGACGCGTCTGTTGCGGGAACCGCTGGATGTGGTGATGTCCGCCGGACATCGCCTGGCCGGCTGCGATCGGGTCCGGCTGGCCGAACTGGCCGACGACCCGTGGATCGGTGTCCAGGGCGGTCTCATGGTCGACGACGTGCTCAACTCGCTGGCCCTGCTGACCGGCGTACAACCCCGGATTTCGCAGCGAGTCAACGACTTCCGCGTCGTCGAAGAACTGGTGCACGCCGGCCTGGGGATTGCGCTGATGCCACGGTTCGTGCTGCTGAACCGCTCGCTGGTGCGATTGCCGATCAGCGATATCACGGTGGCACGCCGTGTCGAGGCGGTCACCCGCGCCGGGGCCGCGGCGCGGCCGGCCGTCGGCGCGGTGCTCGACGAACTGTGCACCATCGCCGCCGGGATCGCTCACCCGATCAGCGAATAGGTGTTCGCGAGGTCGTCCTGGGTGACGGTTGCGTCGCGATCCCTGGTGTCGACGACGATCGTCTGCTCCGGGGTGTGGGCCCGGTACTGCCATCCCGGCGGCAGAGACAACCGCATGCCCAGGCCGGGCAGGTCGGCCAGTTCGAGGTGCTTGTCGACGGTTTGGCTGTAGGTCTGCATGATCCAGCGCCGGCCGTCGGGGTCGACGAGTTCGTACACTTCCCGTCCCGCGTCGAAGATGAACGCCGCCTGCCGGTCGACGGTGTTGACGCCGTAGGGGGCCGGGTTCATCGACGACAGCCGCACCGTGGCTTGCCTGTACATCTCCAGACCACCGAAGGATGTGCGCGGCAGCTCCGCACCGGAGGATTTCTCGATACGGCTCATCACCCAATACCGGGGCCCGTTCAGCAGCGCAGCCACCGCACCGTTGCGCTCGGCGATGTCCGCGGCATCCAGCCGGTCCCACAACTCGGCCGGACAATCGTTGAGCGGAAACGTGTTGTACACCGTGGCTTCCGGGCCGGCCTCGCCGTTCGTGACCAGCAAGATCTCGCCGTAGCGCTTACCGAAAACCTCGTCAGCCATCGGGGCTAGAGGTACTGACCCAGATTGGACTCGGTATCGATGGCTCTGCTGGCCGAGGAACTCTTACCGGTGACCAGCGTGCGGATGTACACGATCCGCTCGCCCTTCTTGCCCGAGATCCTGGCCCAGTCATCCGGGTTGGTGGTGTTGGGCAGGTCTTCGTTCTCGGCGAACTCGTCGACGATGGAGTCCAGCAGGTGCTGGATGCGCAGGCCCCGCTGCCCGGTTTCCAGCACCGACTTGATCGCGTACTTCTTGGCCCGGTCCACGACGTTCTGGATCATGGCGCCGGAGTTGAAGTCCTTGAAGTACATGACCTCCTTGTCGCCGTTGGCGTAGGTCACCTCCAGGAAGCGGTTGTCGTCGATCTCGGCGTACATCCGGTCGACGACCTTCTCGATCATCGTCTTGATGGTGAGCGCCCGGTCGCCGCCGAACTCGGCGAGATCGTCGGCGTGCACCGGCAGGTCCTCGGTGAGGTACTTGCTGAAGATATCTTGGGCCGCTTCGGCATCCGGCCGTTCGATCTTGATCTTGACGTCGAGGCGGCCCGGCCGCAGGATCGCCGGATCGATCATGTCCTCGCGGTTGGACGCACCGATCACGATGACGTTCTCCAGGCCTTCGACACCGTCGATCTCCGACAGCAGCTGCGGCACCACCGTGGTCTCCACATCGGAGCTCACACCGGTGCCGCGGGTACGGAAGATCGAGTCCATCTCGTCGAAGAACACGATCACCGGAGTGCCCTCCGACGCCTTCTCCCGTGCCCGCTGGAAGATCAGCCGGATGTGCCGCTCGGTCTCGCCGACGAACTTGTTCAGCAGCTCCGGGCCCTTGATGTTCAGGAAGTAGCTCTTCGCCTCCCGCGACTCCTCGCCGCGCAGCTCGGCCATCTTCTTGGCCAGGGAGTTGGCAACGGCCTTGGCGATCAGCGTCTTACCGCACCCGGGCGGACCGTAGAGCAGCACACCCTTGGGCGGACGCAAGGCGTATTCGCGGTACAGGTCCTTGTGCAGGAACGGCAGTTCGACAGCATCGCGGATCTGCTCGATCTGGCGGGTCAGGCCGCCGATGTCGCCGTAACTGACGTCGGGGACCTCCTCCAACACGAGATCCTCGACCTCGGCCTTCGGGATGCGCTCGAACGCGTATCCGGCCTTGGTGTCCACCAGCAGTGAGTCACCGGGACGCAGCTTGCGGGGCTGGTCGTCCAGTCCGTTCAGCTCGTCGGCCGCGGCGATGTCGACACCCTCGGGCAGGAACTCGGCGGCGACCAAGGGTTCGGCCAGCCACACGATGCGCTCCTCGTCGGCGTGCCCGACCACCAGCGCGCGATGTCCGTCGGACAGGATCTCGCGCAGGGTGCTGATCTCACCGACGGCCTCGAATGTGCCGGCCTCGACGACCGTGAGGGCCTCGTTGAGGCGCACGGTCTGACCCTGCTTCAGGGTGCTGGTGTCGATGTTGGGCGAGCAGGTGAGGCGCATCTTGCGGCCGGAGGTGAACACGTCGACGGTGTCGTCGTCATGCGTCGCCAGCAGCACGCCATAACCGCTGGGCGGCTGGCCCAGCCGGTCGACCTCCTCGCGCAGGGCGAGCAGCTGCTGCCGCGCCTCCTTGAGGGTGTCCATCAACTTGGCGTTGCGCGACGCCAGGGAGTCGATGCGGGCCTCGAGCTGATGGACATCGCGGGCGGTTCGCAATCCGCTGGATGCTCCGACGGCGTTTTCGAGCTGCTCGCGCAGCGCCGCCGTCTCCTGGCGCAGCCGCTCCAATTCGGCGGCGTCCTCAGCCGAAAGTGGTGTGCTCAGATCCTCGCGAAAATTCTCTGAACGCTCTGACTCGCTCATATTGCGCTCCCTCCCGCACCGAATGTTGGCGCAGTAACAACTTCAACGCTACCGGCGATTCAGGCTTTGTGTGCGGTCTAGGAATTCGACACACCAGCAACGCTTGTTAACCTCTTGATGAGCTGGCCCAATGAAAGGACCACTGTGATCCAGAAATCCCTCATTACCGGTGTGGCCGCTGCCGCGGTGGTGGCCGCCGCCGCGACGGGGACTGTGACGTCGGTTGCGTGGGGCGGCGCGCCCGCCATCACGCCGGCGGCGTGGGGCACCCCGCTGCCGCAGGCTCCCGCGCCGCAGCTGGAGGCGCCGTTGGTGCAGACGCTCAACAGCCTCGCCGGCCCCGGATCGTTTTCCGGCAAGGCCGCCTACATCCAGGGCGGTCTCGGCCGCTTCGAGACCATCGCCGCAGATCGCGCGTACCGTAATGCCGCTGCCAAGGGCCAGTTCCCGCTCACGTTCGCGCTGTCGGCCATCGACGAGGGTGAGGGCTTCGCCACCGCCGACGTGACGGCCACGGCTGCCACCGGTGCGTCGGCCACGCAGACTGTGACGTTCGTCGCAGGCCCGAGCCCCACCGGCTGGCAGATCTCGAAGGACTCGGCGCTGGCGCTGCTGTCGGCGGTCTGATCCGGCCGGTGTACCGCCATCCGGTAGCAGTCCGCAGCGCCGCCATCGCGATGGCGGCGCTCGGACTGTCCGGATGCAGCCCTGACCCCGTTCCGCCGGCGCCCACCGCCACCATCAGTTCGGTGGCGGCTCCGCCGGGCCAGGCTCAGCTACCTGCGCCCGAGGCGCTCACCGACGTCATGACGCGGCTCACGGACGTCTCGATTCCCGGTGCGCAAAAAGTGGCGCTGGTGCAGTACGCCACGCCCGAAGAGGCCGCGGCGTTGGACCGGTTCGCTCACGCGCTGGCCGACAATCGGCTGCCCCCGTTGGATATCCGGGCGACCGACCTGGCTTGGGCAGCCGGCCAACCGGGCGACGTGGTGGCCACGATCAGCATCCTGTCGGCCGCTCCTGATGCCCAACCGTTCGTGTATCCGATGCAGTTCACCCCTGCCGGCAGCGGCTGGCAGCTCACCAGGGCCACCGCCGATCAGCTGCTGGACATGGGGCGGGACAGCACCGCTCCGGTGCCGCCGCGGTGAGGCTCAGACCTGCTGTTTACGCCGCTTGAGCGGAGTCGGGGTGATGGTGCCGGGCGCCAGCCGGCGTGCGGAGATCAAGAACGCCGTGTGTCCGCGCATATTGTGCTGCGGACGGACGGCCAGGCCCACGACGTTCCAGCCGCGCTGCAGCGTCTCCCATGACCGCGGTTCGGTCCAGCATTGCTGCTCACGCAGCGCCTCGACGGTCTTGGACAGCTGGGTCACCGTCGCGACGTAGACCATCAACACGCCGCCGGGGATCAGCGCCTCCGACACCGCGTGCAGCACCTCCCATGGGGCGAGCATGTCGAGCACGACGCGGTCGACCTGCGGGCCGGTGTACTCGGCCAGGTCGGCGATCACCAGCTCCCAGTTGGCCGGGCGTTCCCCGAAGAACGTCTCCACGTTGCGGACGGCGTGCACGGCGTGGTCGTCTCGCACCTCGTAGGAGATCACCTGTCCCTGTGGGCCGACGGCGCGTAGCAGCGAGCAGGTCAGGGCGCCGGAACCGGCGCCCGCTTCCAGCACCCGTGCGCCGGGAAAGATGTCCCCTTCGTGCACGATCTGGGCGGCGTCCTTGGGGTAGATCACCTGCGCGCCGCGCGGCATCGACAGCACATAGTCGATCAGCAGCGGGCGCAGCACCAGGAATTGGTCGCCGTTGGCCGACTTCACCACGCTGCCCTCTGGCTGCCCGAGTACATCGTCGTGGGCCAGGGCACCGCGGTGGGTGTGGAACTCCGCGCCGGGTTCGAGCACCATCGTGTAGTGCCGCCCCTTGGCGTCGGTGAGCTGAACGCGATCGCCGACGACGAACGGACCGGTAGTAGACACGGAAGGTGAGCCTGCCAGAAACGCCGTGCCGGCTGCCAACCGCTGTCGGTACCGGAACCTAGGCTGAGCATCATGAGCGTGCCCCTGACAGTGCGGCGGCCGGCGCTGTCGCCGTCGCGTGCCGCCGATTTCAAGCAGTGTCCGCTGCTCTATCGGTTCCGCGCCATCGACCGGCTGCCGGAGCCGCCGTCGCTGCCCCAGGTGCGCGGGTCGGTGGTGCACGCCGCCCTCGAGCAGCTCTACGGGCTGCCCGCCGCGCAGCGCGGTCAGGACACCGCCCTGGAGCTGATCGGTCCGGCGTGGGAGCGGGTGCTCGCAGAGTCGCCCGAACTCGGTGAGCTCGAGCCGGGCTTGCGCGACGGCCTGCTCGGCGAGGCGCGCAAGCTCTTGACGGGCTATTACCGGCTGGAGGATCCGACCCGGTTCGACCCGCAGAGCTGCGAACAGCGGGTGGAGGTCGAGCTGGCCGACGGCACGCTGTTGCGTGGTTTCGTCGACCGCATCGACGTCGCGCCCACCGGGGAACTGCGGGTGGTCGACTACAAGACGGGGCGCGTGCCGTTCGCGGAGGCCAAGGCGCTGTTCCAGATGAAGTTCTATGCGGTGGCGCTGCTGCGTTCCCGGGGCGTGCTGGCCGCGCGGCTGCGCCTGCTGTATCTGGCCGACGGTGCGGTGCTGGACTACACGCCCGAGCGTGCGGAGCTCGAGCGGTTCGAACGCACCCTGATGGCGATCTGGCAGGCCATCCAATCCGCAGGTGTGTCAGGCGATTTCCGGGCGCAGCCGTCGCGGCTCTGCGACTGGTGCAGCCACCGCGAGCTATGTCCGGAGTTCGGCGGCACTCCCCCGCCGTATCCCGGCTGGCCCATGCCCACCGAACCGGCGGAGCTTCCTGCATGATCGGCTGCTACTACCGTCGGACGGGCTCCGACGGTGATTTCGGGGTGTTCGAGTCCACCATCGGCACGGCGAGCAACTGGGGTCCGGCGATCCAGCACGGTTCGCCGCCGTTGGCGTTGATGGTCAAGGCCATCGAGGAGCTGTGCGCCGATCGGCCCGACCTTCGCGTCGGCCGGCTGGTGCTGGACATCCTGGGCGCCATCCCGGTGGCGCCGGTGAAGGTGCGCGCCTGGGTGACGCGCCCCGGCGCCCGCATCGCGAAGGTGGAGGCCGAGATGCTGGCCACCCGCCCGGACGGGACCGATCGCGCGGTGGCCACGGTCAGCGCGTGGCTGCTGGCCACCAGCGACACCCACGACGCGGCGACCGACCGCTACCCACCACTGACCGAGGGACCCGCCCGGGACCACCCGCACGGTTGGATCGGCGCCCCGGGATACCTGGAAACCGTCAGCTGGCGCGCCCAGCACACCCAGCCGGGGCAGGCCGCCGTGACCTGGCTGAGCCCGCTGGTGCCGCTCGTCGATGCCGAACCGATGACAGATCTGCAGCGGCTGGCGTTGGTGGTCGATTCGGCCAACGGTGTGGGCGCGGTGCTCGACCCCGACGAGTTCGTGTTCATGAACACCGACACCGCCGTGCATCTGCACCGCGCACCGATCGGTGCCGATTTCGCGCTGCGCTCGCGTGCCTCGATCGGCCCGGACGGCATCGGCGTCACGAGCGCCGAGATCTTCGACCGGCACGGTTTCGTCGGTACCTCGGCGCAGACGCTGCTGGTGCAGCGGCGTTAGGCCGAGTATTGCATTGCATCTATATAGATGAAATGCAATACTCAAACCATGGACGTGTTCGAGGCCGTTGCCGAGCCGAGTCGGCGCACCCTGCTGGATGCGCTGCGCACCGGGGAACGCACGGCGGGTGAGCTCGTCGCGACCCTCCCGAGCCTGACCCAGCCCACGGTGTCACGTCATCTGCGCGTCCTGCGCGAGGTCGGGTTGGTGGAGGTCCGCGCCGATGCCCAGCGCCGGGTGTACGCCTTGCGCGCCGACGGCCTGGTCGAGCTGGACCGCTGGATCGATCAGTACCGCCAGTTCTGGACCGCCCATCTGGACGCCCTCGAGCACCACCTCGACGCCAAAGCGAGCGAAGCGACCGGAGAAGGGTCTGGCGCGAGATGACCGGCCACCAAGGCGAACTCACCGTCCAGGGCGACCTGGCCGTGCTGCGTTTCGAACGCCGGCTGGACCACGCGATCGAGGCGGTGTGGTCGGCCATCACCGATCCCGTGCAGCGCACCCGGTGGATGGGGGCGACCACCATCGACGCCCGTCCGGGTGGACTGGTCGAGACGACACCGAACGGCCCACCGTATCCGCCCGAGCGCACCCGGGTCTCGGGCCGCATCCTGGTCTGGGATCCGCCGCATGTGTTCGAGCACGAGTGGCATCAGCAGATTCTGGGCGCCAAGGGCGGCGTGGTGCGCTACGAGCTGAGCCGCGATGGCGACGGCACCCTGCTGCGCTTCACTCACCGTGGTCTCTCGATTCCCGGCGCCAGGGGTTTCCATCCCGGTACCCATGCCTTCCTCGACCGGCTCACCGCGCACCTGGACGGGCAGCCCCTGCCGGACTGGCAGCAGCGCTACCGCGAAATCGCCGAAAACCTGACGAACTGAAGGAGATACGATGTCCCCCAACGATTTCCCCCACGTGACCATCGTCTACCATTCCGGTTTCGGACACACCGCCGCCTTGGCCGACGCCGTTGCCGACGGTGCGCGACGCGGCGGGGCGCAGGTCCACCTGCTTTCCGTCGAGGCGCTGGGCACCACCGACTGGGATGCGATCGACACCGCCGACGCGCTCATCTTCGGGACGCCCACCTATATGGGGAACGTGTCGGCAGGATTCCAGGCTTTCGCCGAGCAGACCGGCAGGCGGTGTATGGAGGGTGCCTGGCGGGACAAGATCGCGGCGGGATTCACCAACTCCGGCGCCAAGAGCGGTGACAAGATGGCCGCCCTGATCTCGTTGTCAATCTTCGCCGCCCAGCACCATATGCATTGGGTCAGTTTGGGTTTGGCGCCAGGCTGGAACAGTGCCGGCGGCAGTGAACACGACCTCAACCGGCTCGGTTTCTGGCTGGGCGCAGGCAGTCAGACCGATGTCGACGCCAACCCCGACCAGCTGCATCCCGCCGACGTGGCCACCTGCGAGCATCTGGGCCACCGGGTCGCGGTGGTCACCGGCCAATTCAAGGCGGGGCGCGCCGCTACTGCAGCGGCGTGAGCTCCTGCAGCAGCGTGGGAACCAACTCGCTGACCGTGGGATGGATGTGCATGGTGCGCGAGATGGCGGTGCAGGGCAGTTTGGCGGTCATCACGTCGAGAATCAGGTGCACCACCTCGTCACCGCCCACTCCGAGAATCGCGGCGCCCAAGATCTCCTCGGTTTCGGCGTCGACGACCACCTTCATGAAACCCTGGGTTTCGCCTTTCTCCACCGCGCGGCCCACCCGGGTCATCGGGCGCGTGGCCACCAAGGCCTTTCTGCCGGAACGGCGGACCTGCTCGACGGTCATGCCGGCGCGGCCCAACGGCGGGTCGATGAACAGTCCGTAGGTGGTGATGCGATCACTGACCCGGCGCGGATCGTCGTCGAGCAGATTGGCCGCCACGATCTCGTAGTCGTTCCACGACGTGTGCGTGAACGCGCCCTTGCCGTTGCAGTCCCCCATCGCCCAGATGTGCTCGGCGCTGGTGCGCAACTGGTCGTCGACGACGACGAAGCCGCGAGCGTCGGTCTGCACCCCGGCGTGCTCCAGACCCAGATCGTCGGTGTTGGGCCGGCGACCGACGGCCATCAACACATGGGTGCCGACCACGGGTGCGGCCCCGGCATTCGTGGTGACGGCAATCCCGTTGTCCCGCTGCTCGAATCGGATATCCGAAGCATCGGTGTGCACCGTGATGTCCTCGTTCTCGAGGATATCGCGGATGGCGGCCGATACGTCCTCGTCCTCCCGGGAGGCCAGCCGCGGACCGCGCTCGATCACCGTGACGTCCGCGCCGAACCGCCGGTACATCTGCGCGAATTCCAGACCGATATAGCTGCCGCCGATGATGACCAGGTGCTCGGGAACCGCGTCCAGTTGCAGGATGGAGACATTGGTCAGGTAGTCGACACCGTCCAGGCCCGGGAAATCGGGTACCACCGCACGGCCGCCGACGTTGAGGAAGAACCGGTCGGCGTGCAGCAGGGTGCCGTCGACGTCGATGGTGTGCGGGTCGACGAAACGGGCATGGCCGCGGATCAGTGCCGCACCGTCCATGCCCTCGATCCAACTCTCGACGCCGGCGCGGTCGTCGAGCACGATCTTGTCCTTGCGCGCCTTCACTTTTGCCATGTCGACGCTGATGTCGCCGGTGCCGATCCCGTATTCGGCGCCGCGCCGGGCCAGGTGCGCGGCGTACGCACTGGCCACCAGCGTCTTGGTGGGGATGCATCCGTTGTTGACGCAGGTGCCGCCGACCAGGTGACGTTCGATGACGGCCACCCCCTGCCCCGCCGCGGTCAGCCGGGCCGCCAACGGTGGGCCGGCCTGGCCCGCGCCGATGATGATGGCATCGAAAGACGTTGTGCCGCTTGTCATGATCACAGCAGCGAGGCCGCGGCCGCGACGGCGAACCCGCCGGCGATGGCGATGACATCCTCGGTCAGCGCGATCGGCAGGTCGCGTCCACCGGTGCGGGCCACCAACCGGGTGCGCGCCTCGGCCCCACCGAGGGTGCCCAGGACGGCGCCGACGATGCCGGCTCCGACGCCGGAGACGATGGTTCCGGTCTTGGCCTGATAGATCGCACCGGTTACCAGTACGGCCGCGGCGAACGCGCCCGTCAGTAACCGAGCCCCGAACTGCGGCGGCACTTTTCGGCTCGGGGTGGACGGCAACTGGTCGGTGACCAGTTCGACCACGAGCAGGATGGTGAGCACGGTGACGGTGATGGGATGGGCCAGCCACTGAACCCAGGTGCCGTCCAGATTGATCCACCCCAGCAGCCCGGCCCAGGCCACCACGGCCGGTGGGGTCAGTGCCCGCAGGCCGGCCACCACACCGATCAGCAACGCGAGCAGCAGCACCACCACCACGGTCATACCCGGGACGCTAACATGCCTGCGCCGCTGGTGGCGGGCTGAATCAGAATCGGCAGAACCGGATATCGGAGGCCAGGATCGCCTTGGCCCCGATGGCCGCCAGCCGGTCCATGATCGAGTTGACCTCGCGGCGCGGCACCAGTGCCCGCACCGCCACCCATTCCGGGTCGGCCAGCGGGGCGATCGTCGGCGACTCCAGTCCCGGCGTCACCGCCGTCGCCTGGTCCAGCACACGGCGCGGGCAGTCGTAGTCCAACATCAGGTACTGCTGCCCGAACACCACGCCCTGAACCCTGGCGGCCAGCTGGTCGCGCGCCGGATCGGGCGCGCTGTCCGCGCGTTCGATCAGGATCGCCTCGGAATCACACAGCGACGCCCCGAACGCGGCCAGGTTGTGCAACCCCAGGGTGCGACCGGACCCGACGATATCGGCGATCACATCGGCCACCCCGAGTTGGATGGAGATCTCCACCGCGCCGTCGAGCCGGATGACCGTCGCCTGGATCCCTTTGGCGGCCAGATCTTTCCGGACCAGGTTCGGGTAGGCGGTGGCGATTCGCTTACCCGCCAGATCGTCCTCGGTCCAGGACTGGCCCTTGGGGCCGGCATAGCGGAAGGTCGACGAGCCGAAGCCCAGGGCCAGCCGTTCCCGCACCGGGGCGTCGGATTCGGCGGCCAGGTCACGGCCGGTGATGCCGAGATCGAGCTGGCCGGACCCGACATAGATGGCAATATCCTTGGGCCGCAAGAAGAAGAACTCGACATTGTTCGCCGGGTCGACGACGGTGAGGTCCTTGGGATCGGTGCGGCGCCGGTAGCCCGCCTCGGAGAGAATCTCGGCGGCCGATTCACTGAGCGCGCCCTTGTTGGGCACGGCGATGCGCAGCATCGTCACAACTTCCGGTAGACGTCGTCGAGCGTGAGGCCGCGGGCCAGCATCAGCACCTGCGTCCAGTACAGCAGTTGGCTGATCTCCTCGGCCAGGGCGTCGTCACCCTCGTGCTCGGCGGCCAGCCATACCTCGCCGGCCTCTTCGAGGATCTTCTTGCCCAGTGCATGTACCCCGGCATCCAACGCTGCTACGGTTCCGCTGCCCGCTGGACGGGTCTGCGCTTTCTCACTGAGCTCGGCGAACAGGCCGTCGAAGGTCTTCACGACCTGCGATTCTTTCATGCGTGCGCCACCCGTTGTGCACGGGTGGTCACGACGGGCAGTCATGATGGGCACGTGAAACAGATCATCGTGATGCGCACCGATCTGAACATGCGTAAGGGCAAGATGGTGGCCCAGGGCGCGCACGCGGCCGTCGCTGCCGTCGTGGAGAACCTCACCGACCCACGTGTCGTGGAATGGCTGAACGGTCACTTCACCAAGATCTGCGTCGGCGTGGACAGCGAGCAGGAGCTGTCCGAGATCGTCGCCAAGGCGCAGGCCGCGGGATTGATCGCGCGCGCCATCGTGGATTCGGGCCGCACCGAGTTCGGCGGGGTGCCCACGCCGACGTGCGCGGCGATCGGGCCCGATACCCCCGAGAACCTGGACCCGGTCACCGGCGAGCTGCGCCTGCTCTAACCCTTGCCGTCGTGCAGCAGCTCGGCGTGCATGTCCTCCAGCGAGACGCCCTTGGTCTCCCGCACCCACCGCAGCACGAACACGAACGACAGCACCGCGCACAGACCGTAAAAGCCGTAGGCCACGCCCAGATGATCGCTGAGCTTCGGGAACGACACGGTGATCAGCCAGTTGGCCGCCCATTGCCCGGCGGCGGCCAAGCCGAGTGCCGCCGCGCGGATGCGGTTGGGGAACATCTCGCCGAGCAACACCCACACCACCGGACCCCACGACATGCCGAACGCGATGACGAACACGTTGGCGGCGATCAGCGCCACCGGCCCGGCCACGTCGCCGAGGAACGGCTTGCCCGCGGCGTCCAGCGAGGCGGTACCGAAGATGACCGCCATCGTGATCAACGACACCGCCATCCCCGTCGAACCGATCAGCAGCAGCGGTTTGCGGCCGATCTTGTCGACCAGGGCGATGGCGATGAGGGTGGTGACGATGTTCACCACCGAGGTGATCACCGTGATGAGGAACGAGTCGCCCTCGGAGAAGCCGACCGCTTCCCAGAGCAGATTGGAGTAGTAGAAGATCACGTTGATGCCGACGAACTGCTGGAAGATCGACAGGCCCAGGCCCACCCAGACGATGCCGTAGAAGCCGAGGAAGCTGCCACCAGGTTTACGGAGGTCGCGCCAGGACGGCTTGTCCTCGCGTTCCAGCGTCTCCTTGATCCGTTCGATGGTGATCTCGAGGTTCTTCTCGCCCAGCAGCATGCTCAAGACCTTGCGGGCTTCCGGGACCTTATGGCTGGCAACGAGATACCGCGGCGACTCGGGAATGGTGAAGGTCAGCGACCCGTACACGACGGCGGGCACCATCATGACCAGGAACATCCAACGCCAGGCGTCGAGCCCGAGCCACAAGGGTTCGTTGGCGCCCCCGGCGAGTTGGGCCAGGACGTAGTCGATGGCCAGTGACAGGAAGATGCCGGACACGATCGCGAGCTGCTGCAGAGATCCGAGCCTGCCTCGAATCCGCGGCGGGGACGTCTCGGCGATATAGGCCGGCGCGATGACCGATGCGATACCCACCGCGACGCCGCCGACGATGCGGAACACCACCAGTACCCAGACGTTCGGCGCCAGCCCGGTGCCGATGGCGCTGATGAAGAACAGCACCGCCGCAATCTTCATCACCGTGATCCGGCCGATCCGGTCGGCGATCCGGCCTGCGGTCATGGCGCCCACCGCGGCGCCGAGCAGCGCGGAGGCGACCGCGTTGCCCAGCGTGAGCCCTTCGACGCCGAAGTCCTGGGAGATGGAAGCGACGGCGCCGTTGATGACGGCGCTGTCGTAGCCGAACAACAGACCACCCAGCGCCGCCACCGAGGCAATGCGCACCGCGCTGGTGCCCGACGTGTGCTTTTCGTCGCCGAAGACGGACGGACCGTCACCGGCTATCGGACCATGAGACATGAAAAGTCCTTCCCCCCAGCAATCGGTGATGGGTACACCCTCACCATTGCACAGACACGACCGGTGTCAGGCCACTTCCGTGGCGAGTCCCGCATGGATATCGCGCAGCAAGGCGACGTCGACGTCCTCCAGCGACGAGACGAGATACCGGCGCGGGCCGGCAGGCACCGCAATATCGTTGGGCACCACCACCACCGGACAACCGGCCGCCTCGGCGGCAGCGGTTCCGGTGATCGAATCCTCGATGGCCAGGCACTGTGCCGGGGGCAGGCCCAGCAACTGCGCGGCGTGCCGGTACGGATCCGGGGCGGGTTTACCGCGCGGCACCTCGTCGGCGCATACGGTCACTGAAAAGTAATGCCGGCCAATGCTTTCGAGTGCCTTCTCGGTGAGTCCGCGGCGGGTGTTGGTCACCAGGGCCATCGGGACGCCGTCCGCCAGCAGCGCGTCCAGCAGTTCGCGGGCACCGGCGCACCACGGCAGCCCGCCGGCGAAGAGCTCCCCCACGTACCCGTGCAACCAGTCGATGGAGGCGGCCATCGCCGCCGGATCCGGCTCGCGGCCCAGATCCCGGTAGGTCTGCACCATCACGCTCTCGGCCGAGCCGCCGACGGTCGCGGCCCGGGACTCCTCGGACATCACCCCGCCCATATCGGCATACAAGGCGTGCATGCCGACATCCCACAACTTCTCGCTGTCGACCAGGGTGCCGTCCATATCGAACAGGACGGCACGCAGCGACGAATGCATATCTTTCAGTCCTCCGGGTTGTAGCCGAGGTTGGGTGCCAGCCAGCGCTCGGCTTCCTTCAGCGTCCACCCCTTGCGCTGGGCGTAGTCGGCGACCTGGTCCTGGGCGAGGCGGCCGACCACGAAGTACTGCGACTGCGGATGCGAGAAGTACCAGCCGCTGACGGCGGCACCCGGCCACATCGCCATCGACTCGGTGAGCTCGATGCCGGTGCGCTCGGTGGCGTCCAGCAAGGAGAACAGCGTCACCTTCTCGGTGTGCTCCGGGCAGGCCGGGTAACCGGGTGCCGGGCGGATACCGGTGTACTTCTCGGCGATGAGCGCCTCGTTGTCCAGCTGTTCGTCGGGCTGGTAGCCCCAGAACTCCTTGCGGACCCGTTCGTGCATCCGCTCGGCGAACGCCTCGGCAAGCCGGTCGGCCAGGGATTCCAACAGGATGGCGCTGTAGTCGTCGTGATCGGCCTTGAACTCGGCGATCTTGTCCGCGCTGCCCAAGCCCGCGGTGACGGCGAACGCACCGACGAAGTCCGCTATCCGGGTGTCCTTCGGCGCGATGAAATCGCCCAGCGACCGATTCGGGATGCCGTCGCGGTGCTCACCCTGCTGGCGCAGGTTGTGCAGCGTGGTCAGCACCTCGGTCCGGGTGTCGTCGGTGTAGACCTCGATATCGTCGCCGACCGCGTTCGCGGGGAAGAAGCCGATCACCCCGTTGGCGGTCAGCCACTTCTCCTTGATCGCGGTGTCGAGCATCTGCTGGGCGTCGTCGTACAGCTTGCGGGCAGCCTCGCCGGACGCCGGGTTGTTCAGGATGTCGGGGAAGCGGCCCTTCATCTCCCAGGCGTTGAAGAACGGCTGCCAGTCGATGTATTCGCGCAGCTCGGCCAGGTCGTAGTCGAGAAACTCCCGCACACCGAGGCCCTGGGCGGGCACCGGCGGGGTGTAGCCCGCCCAGTCGACGGGCGTCCGGTTGGCCCGGGCCTTCTCCAGGGTCAGCGTCGGCCGCTCATTCTTCTGGGCGTGCCGTTCCCGCAACGACGCGTAGTCCTTCTCGGTGGCCTCCAGCAGGGGGCCTCGCTGCTTGTCGTCGAGCAGCGCGGCCGCGACCGGCACCGAACGCGACGCGTCCTTGACCCATACCACGGGCCCGGATCGGCGCGGCGAGATCTTCACCGCGGTGTGCGCGCGTGAGGTGGTCGCGCCGCCGATCAGCAGCGGGATCTGCAGGCCTTCGCGTTCCATCTCGACGGCGAAGTTGGCCATCTCGTCCAGCGACGGGGTGATCAGCCCGGACAACCCGATGATGTCGGCGTCGTGGTCCTTGGCGGCTTCGAGGATCTTGGCCGCGGGCACCATCACACCGAGGTCGATCACCTCGAAGTTGTTGCACTGCAGCACAACTCCGACGATGTTCTTGCCGATGTCGTGGACGTCGCCCTTCACGGTCGCCATCACGATCGTGCCGTTGGTGTCTTTGGCTGCCTTGCCTTTTCCCGTCGCTTCGCTCGCCCCGGAAGTACCGTTCTGGGCCTTCTCGGCTTCGATGAACGGCAGCAGATACGCCACCGCCTTCTTCATCACGCGCGCCGACTTCACCACCTGCGGCAGGAACATCTTGCCGGAGCCGAACAGGTCGCCGACGACGTTCATGCCGTCCATCAGCGGGCCTTCGATCACCTCGATCGGGCGGCCACCCGCGGCGGCGATCTCGGCCCGCAGTTCCTCGGTGTCGTCGTCGACGTGCGCGTCGATGCCCTTCACCAGGGCGTGGGTGATCCGCTCGCGGACCGGTAGGCTGCGCCACTGCGCCGCCCCAGCCTCTTCGGCCTTGTCCGATTTGTTGAACCGCTCGGCGATCTCCAGCAGCCGTTCGGCGGCGTCCTCGCGACGGTTGAGCACGACGTCTTCGATGCGGTCCCGCAGCTCGGGATCGATGGAGTCGTACGGCACCAGCGCACCGGCGTTCACAATGCCCATGTCCAGGCCGGCCTTGATGGCGTGGAACAGAAACACCGCGTGGATCGCCTCGCGCACCGGGTTGTTCCCGCGGAACGAGAACGACACGTTGGAGATGCCACCGGAGATGTGCACCCCGGGCAGGTTCTCCTTGATCCACGCACAGGCGTCGATGAAGTCGATGCCGTAGGTCGCGTGCTCCTCGATGCCGGTGGCCAGCGCGAAGCAGTTGGGGTCGAAGATGATGTCCTCGGGTGGGAAGCCGACCTCGTCGGTCAGGATCCGGTAGGCGCGACCACAGATCTGCTTGCGGCGCTCCAAGTTGTCGGCCTGGCCCTGCTCGTCGAAGGCCATCACCACCACGGCGGCGCCGTACTTGCGGCACAGCCGGGCCTCGCGGACGAACTTCTCCTCACCCTCTTTCAGGGAGATCGAGTTGACGATCGGCTTGCCCTGCAGGTTTTTCAGGCCCGTCTCGATGACCTCGAACTTGGAGGAGTCGATCATCACCGGGACACGGCTGATGTCGGGTTCGGCGGCGATCAACTTGGTGAACCGGTCCATCGCGGCGACGCCGTCGATCATGCCCTCGTCCATGTTGATGTCGATCACCTGCGCACCGACCTCGACCTGCTGCAGCGCCACCGAGAGCGCGGTGTCGTAGTCCTCGGCCTTGATGAGGTTGCGGAACCGGGCGGAACCGGTGATGTTGGTGCGCTCCCCGATGTTGACGAACAGCGACTCGTCGGTGATGTTGAGCGGCTCCAGGCCGGCGAGCCGGGTGGCCACCTCGATCGTCGGCACCTCGCGTGGCGTCTTGCCGTCGACGACCTCGGCGATATCGGCGATGTGGGCCGGCGTGGTGCCGCAGCACCCGCCGACCAGGTTGACCAGTCCGGCGTCGGCGAATTCGGCGACGTAGCCGGCCTGCCGCGTCGGGGTCTCGTCGTACTCGCCGAAGGCGTTGGGCAGACCGGCATTCGGGTAGCACGAGACGAACGTGTCGGCGATCCGCGATATCTCGGCGAGGTAAGGCCGCATCTCCGGCGCCCCCAGGGCACAGTTCAGCCCCACCGCCAGCGGCTTGGCGTGCCGGATCGAGTTCCAGAACGCCTCGGTGGTCTGACCCGACAGCGTCCGTCCTGACGCGTCGGTGATGGTGCCCGAGATGATCACCGGCCAGCGGCGGCCACGCTCCTCGAACAGCGTCTCGATGGCGAAGATCGCGGCCTTGGCGTTCAGCGTGTCGAAGATCGTCTCGACGATGAGCAGGTCGGCGCCACCGTCGACGAGTCCACGGGCCGCGTCGAGGTAGGCGGCCACCAGTTGGTCGTAGGAGACGTTGCGGGCGCCGGGGTCGTTGACGTCCGGCGAGATCGAGGCGGTCCGGGTTGTCGGGCCCAATGCCCCGGCGACATAACGCGGCTTGTCCGGGGTGCTGAACTCGTCGCAGGCAGTGCGCGCCAGTGCGGCCCCGGCGTAGTTGAGCTCGTAACCGAGCTCCTCCAAGCCGTAGTCGGCCAGCGACACCGCGTTGGCGTTGAACGTGTTGGTCTCGATGATGTCGGCGCCGGCCGCCAGGTACTCGCGGTGGATACCGGAGATGATGTGCGGCTGGGTGAGGGTGAGCAGGTCGTTGTTGCCCACCAGATCGCTGGGCCAGTCGGCGAACCGCTCGCCGCGGTAGCCGGCCTCGTCGGGCCGGTCGCGCTGGATCGCCGTGCCCATCGCACCGTCGATCACCATGATCCGCTTCCGCAGCGTGACGGTCAGCTCGTCGGTGCAGTCGGGGCGGATCTGGGGTTCGAAGTTCGAGACGGTCACGTCAGCGCTCACGTGCGTTCCTTCCGTAGCGGAAGGCGTCCTTGACTTCGCCGAGCGTGGCGGCCCGGATGGGACCCGGTGATCCCCTCCAGAAACCGTTGCAACGCCTCTCGGCGGTGAAAAGTCTACGTCGTCACCTGCTCGACGTCTGGACGCCCACGTCACCGCCGTGGCCGCCGGCTCGCGGTCCCATCGGCGATGTCGTAGTTAACAAGACTAACCAGATTGCAGCCGAACCTATTTCGTGTCGACCGCCGCCGAGCACCGCATTCGGCCGCTCAGCACTGCCAGGCCTGCCATGGCGCGCCGGGGCAGCACGTCCAACCGGTCGGTGTCATCGGGCCGTGAGGTACGGGCGGTCACACGAACAGAGTAGTCCGTCTGGCCCAACGCACCGGCGGGGCGATGCCGCTCCTGCGCCCGATGCAGGGCTTACGCTGAAGGTGTGACCCCGTCGGATGGCCTGCCCGATCTGCGCAACACCATCATCGTCGCGGCCTTCGAAGGCTGGAACGATGCGGGTGATGCCGCCAGTGACGCACTGGAACACCTGGACGCGATGTGGGAAGCCGAGACGATCGTCGAGATCGACGACGAGGCGTACTACGACTACCAGGTCAATCGTCCGGTGATCCGCCAGGTGGACGGTGTCACCCGGGAGCTGGTCTGGCCGTCGATGCGGATATCGCACTGCCGACCACCGGGAAGTGACCGCGATATCGTGCTGATGCACGGGGTGGAACCCAATATGCGCTGGCGCACCTTCTGCGCGGAGCTGCTGGCGATCGCCGACAAACTCAACGTCGACACCGTGGTGATCCTGGGCGCGTTACTGGCCGATACGCCGCACACCCGGCCGGTGCCGGTGTCCGGGGCGGCCTACTCCGCCGATTCGGCGAAGTTCTTCGGCCTGGAGGAAACCCGGTACGAGGGCCCCACCGGCATCGCCGGAGTGTTCCAGGACGCCTGCGTGCAGGCCGGCATCCCGGCGGTGACGTTCTGGGCCGCGGTGCCTCATTACGTCTCGCAACCGCCCAACCCGAAGGCGACCGTCGCGCTGCTGCGCCGCGTCGAGGATGTGCTCGACATCGAGGTGCCGCTGGGCGATCTGGTGACCCAGGCCGAGGAGTGGGAGCAGGCGGTCACCGAGATGACGGCCGAGGACGAGGAGATCGCCGAATACGTGCAATCCCTGGAGGAACGCGGGGATGCCGAGGTCGATATGAACGAGGCGCTCGGCAAGATCGACGGCGACGCGCTGGCCGCCGAGTTCGAGCGCTACCTGCGCAGGCGCGGCCGCTGAGCGGCCACATCAGGCACGGCCGCTGAGCGGCCACATCAGGCACGGCCGCTGAGCGGCCACATCAGGCGCGGCCGCTGAGCGGCTACATCAGGCGAGGCCGGTAGGCCGAGCCGGCGGGTACAGCGGCCGTCAGTTTTTCTCCAGCGCCTCGGTGCGCGCGCTCAGCGACCGGCCCAGCGCGGCGACCTCGGCGTCCAGCTTGGGCAACAGCTGCGGGGTGATCTTGCGGATATCGCGTTCGGCCACCTCGGTGGGCACCACCGGTCGGATCCAGCGGAACGCGCCGACCCAGCCCGGGCAGTAGATGCGCTTGCGGCGGCCCTCGATGCCCTTGACGAACGCGGCGCCGCAGGCCGCCACGGTGGTCGTGCGATTCAGCGGCGTCGGCAGCTTGGACAGCATCTCCCGGAACGCCGACAGGTCAGCCTTGGCGTCCTGCACCAGCGGGGTGTCGATCCAACTCATGTGTGCCGACCCGACGTCCACCCCGAGATGGGCGACCTCAAGCCGCAGGGTGTTCGCGAAGTACTCGGCGCCGGCCTTGGAGGCGTGATAGGCCGACAGCCCCGGTGACGAGGTGAACGCCGCCAGCGAGGACACCACCAGGACATAACCGCGGCGGGCGATCACCGCAGGGAGCGTGGCCCGCACGGTGTTGAACACCCCGACCACGTTGACGTCGATGACGCGTTTGAACGCCTCGGGGTCCACCTGGAGCACCGACCCGAAGCTGGCGATGCCGGCGTTGGCCAGCACGATGTCGATACCGCCGAACCGCTGCACGGCCGCGTCCGCGGCGCGCTGCATGGCCGGTAGGTCCCGCACGTCGGCGAGGGCGGTGAGCACATGGTCGGCCCCGCCGAGCTCGGCGGCCAGCTCGGCCAGCGGGGCCTCGTCGAGGTCGGTGAGCACCAGTCGGGCCCCCTTGGCCCGCAGCCGGCGGGCGACCTCGGCGCCGACGCCGCGGGCGCCCCCGGTGATGAACACGACCTTGCCGTCGACGGCATACCTTGCGGACATGCCGTCCAAGGTACCCGGTACCTCCGGTCACGGGAACGGGTTAGAGGGCAACTCCGAGCAAGGCGTCGGCGATATCGGCCACCAGTCGAGGTGCGCTCGGGTCGGCGCCGCCATAGGTCAATGCGTCGGTAGCCCAACCATCCAGGGCGGCAAGGGCTTTCGGAGTGTCGAGGTCATCGGCGAGGTAGCGCCTTACTCGGCTGAGCACATCGGTGGCATCCGGACCCGCGGGCAGTGCCGTGGCCTGCCGCCACCGGGCCAGCCTGGACTGCGCCTCGTCGAGGACCTCGGTGCTCCAGAACCGGTCCGCCCGATAGTGCCCGGCGAACAGCCCCAGCCGCACTGCCGCCGGGTCGACCCCGTCGGCACGCAGCCGCGACACCAGCACCAGGTTGCCGCGGCTCTTGCTCATCTTGTGCCCGTCCCAGCCGATCATGCCGCTGTGCACGTAGTGCCTGGCGAATCTGCGCTCCCCCGTCACCGATTCGGCGTGCGCGGCGGAGAACTCGTGGTGCGGGAAGATCAGGTCCGACCCGCCGCCTTGGACGTCGAATCCACTGCCGATGCGGTTCAGCGCGATTGCGGCGCACTCGATGTGCCAGCCGGGCCGGCCCGGACCGAACGAGGCCGGCCAGCTCGGTTCGTCGGGGCGCTGGGCCCGCCACAGCAGGGCGTCCAGCGGGTCGACCTTGCCGGACCGGTCCGGGTCACCGCCGCGTTCGGCGAAGAAGCGCAGCATGGTGTCCCGGTCGTACCCGGATTCATAGCCGAACTGTTCGGTGGCGTCGGCGCGGAAATAGATGTCGCGGTACTCGGCGTCGTCGACGACGTAGGCCGCGCCCGAGGCCAGCAGTTTCTCCACCAGCTCGACGACCTCGCCGACGGTGTCGGTCGCGGCGACGTAATCCCGCGGCGGCAGCACCCGTAACGCGGTCATGTCCTCGCGGAACAGCTGCGTCTCACGGTCCCCCAGTTCGCGCCAACCGATGCCGTCGAGGGCGGCCCGTTCGAACAGCGGGTCGTCGACATCGGTGACGTTCTGCACGTAGTGCACGCCGAGGCCGGCGTCCAGCCACAACCGGTAGACCAGGTCGAAGGTGAAATAGGTGGCCGCATGCCCGAGATGTGTTGCGTCGTAGGGCGTGATCCCACAGACATACATGGTGGCGGTCTCCCCCGCCGACACCGGACGCACCTGGCGATCGGCGGTGTCGAAGAGCCGCAACGGCACGCCCGTACCGGGCAACTTGGGAACGGTCGGCGCCGGCCACGACTGCATGGCGTCGACTCTAAGGTGTGCGGTCAGCGTGCTCTCCCGTCGGCCCGTACTCACCGAGTAGCGACAACATCGGTGGGCATTTGATTCCCGGATCAGTGCGCGGATCTGATGGTGTCCAGCAGGATCCCGGCCAGTTCCGGCCGGCACATCAGCAGATCGGGCAGGTACGGATCGCGGCGGTTGTACACCAGCGGGTCCCCCGCCAGCCTGGTGGCGTGCAGGCCGGCGGCTTGGACGACGCCCGCCGGTGCGGCCGAGTCCCATTCCCACTGCCCGCCGGCGTGGATATAGGCGTCCACGTCGCCGCGCACCACCGCCATCGCCTTGGCGCCGGCCGAGCCGATCCGCACCAGCTCGATGTCGAGATGATCGCGCAGCCACCACAGCACCGCGGGGGGTCGGTACGTGCTGGCAGTGATGCGAATCGGTCCGTCGGTGCGCGGGGGCGGCGGGGTGACGGTGTCGGTGCGGTAGACCT
Organism: Mycolicibacterium sp. J2; assembly: GCF_026240945.1. Taxonomy (GTDB): domain Bacteria; phylum Actinomycetota; class Actinomycetes; order Mycobacteriales; family Mycobacteriaceae; genus Mycobacterium. Next base: position 22,729 of record NZ_JAPFPY010000023.1, on the reverse strand, counting down.
GCCCGATGGCCGGCAGGGCCACCGCCGCGTCTGTGATGGCACCGGCGGAGCCGGTGCCGGTTGCCGCAGCACCGGCTGCGGGCGCGGTATCCGATGTCGCCGCCGGAGCGGCTCCGGTGTCTGATGTCACCGCCGGAGCGGCTCCGGTGTCTGATGTCGCCGCCGGAGCGGCTCCGGCCCGCTGCCACAGGGCGATGTGCACCGCCCAGTCCACTCGCCCCGGCAGCGAGAATTCGCGGGTGCCGTCCACCGGGTCCACGATCCACACCCGGTCGGCATGGACGCGCGACAGGTCGTCGGTGGCCTCCTCGGAGAGCACCGGATCGTTCGGGCGCAGTTCCCGCAGCCGCCGCAGGATCAGCGCATTGGCCCGGCGGTCCCCGGCATCACCGAGGTCGTACGGATCGTAGAAGCCGACCTCGTCGCGCACCGCGAGCAGCAGTCGGCCGGCCTCGGCCGCAACGGTCGCGGCGACGTCGGCATCGGTGAGCTCGGTGGACCCCACTAGAACGCCGGCCACGGGATGGGCCGGTGTCGATCGGGCGTCGGCATCACCGGATTATCAAGTAGCGCAACAATTCTCGATCGCAAGGCGGCAACTTCGCGACCGGTGATGTGCTCACGCAGTTGTGCGCCCAACTCGGTGTCGAGCTGTTCCCGCAACCGTGCGATGGCGGCCAGGTTGCCATCCTCGACCGGTTTGCCCGCCCAGCCCCACAACACGGTGCGCAACTTGTCCTCGGCGTGCAGGCTCACCCCGTGGTCGACGCCGTACACGCCGCCGTCCACGCCGGCCAGGATGTGGCCACCCTTGCGGTCGGCGTTGTTGATCACCACATCGAAGACTGCCATCCGGCGCAGCCGTTCGTCATCGGCATGCACCAGGGTGACCTCGTCGCCGGCGTAGTCGTAGGCCTGCAGGATCGGCAGGTAGCCCTGCGGCAGCTGCCCGGCGGGCACCAGGTCGACCAAATCCGGTCCGGTGGGCTCGGGTTCGGCGGGGTCCTGCTCCGATAACGCGTCACCGGGTTGGTCCACCCAGCGTTGCACCATGCCGGGGCCGGCTGGCCCGTCGCGAATGATGGTGTAGGGCACCACATTCCAGCCAAGGGCGGCGGATACCAGGTATGCGGCGAATTCGCGTCCGGCCAGAGTGCCGTCGGGGAAATCCCAGAGCGGCGCCTCGCCGGCGACCGGTTTGTACACGCAGTGTTCCTGGAGGTCCTCGAGTCCGTCCTTGAGCCGGGCCTCGCACAGGAACGTCGCGTTGCTGGCCGAACGGATCCGTCCGATGACGGTCAGGTCGCCGTGCGTGAGAACCCGGTGCACCCGCTCCCGCTCAGGATTCGATGTCATCATCGGCTCCGCCGAACGCCCCGCGCCGGTAGCCGTTGGTGCGAACACAGATGTGGCCTTCCGGGTCGAGCGGTTCATCGCACAGCGGGCACGGCGGCCGGCCCGCGGAGATGACCCGGTTGGACCGGTTGGCGAATTCGCGCGCCGACTCCGGCGTGAGGAACACCCGCACCGCGTCGGGCCCGTCCTCGGCATCGTCGAGCACCACCGACGCGTCGAACTCGGTCTCGGACACCGCGAGCAACTCGACCACCACGGTCTGCGCCTCGGAATCCCACCCCAGGCCCATGGTGCCCACCCGGAACTCCACGTCCACCGGGGTGACCAGCGGGTTGAGGTCGTCCACCTCACCGGTGTCGGGCGGGATCGGGGTACCGAAGCGGCGGTTGATCTCGACCAGCAGCGCCGAGATGCGCTCGGCGAGCACGGCCACCTGTTGCTTTTCCAGCATCACCGAGATCACCCGCTTGTCATGCACCGCCTGCAGGTAGAACGTGCGGTTCCCGGGCTGCCCGACGGTCCCGGCCACGAAGCGGTCGGGTGTGCGGAAGACGTGAATTGCGCGTGCCATGGCACCTCTCAAAATACCGGTACGGGCCAGGCGTCAGTCGGTGGAGCCGCCGACAACCGCATCCGTGGCGGGCGCGGCGGCCTCGGCGCCGGGCTCGCCCGCGGGTTTGGGGGTCAGCGCGGCGGTCAGGCCGTTGCCGGTGTGATTGACGTGCAGCACGAACGGCCGGGTGTCGGTGTAGCGGATCACGCTCATCGACGCGGGGTCGGCGGTGATGCGCTGAAAGCTGTCCAGGTGCGTGCCCAGCGCGTCGGCCAGGACCGCCTTGATCACATCGCCGTGCGTGCAGGCCACCCACAGCACATCGCCTTCGTGCTCGGCGGCCAGCCGGCGGTCGTGCTCCCGGACGGCGGCGACGGCCCTGGCTTGGACCTGGGCCAGCCCCTCGCCGTCGGGGAACACCGCCGCACTGGGCTGCTGCTGCACCACCGTCCACAACGGTTCCTTGACCAGGTCGGCGATCTTGCGGCCGGTCCAGGCACCGTAGTCGACCTCGGAGATGCGCTCGTCGACGGTCGGCTCCATCTGCAGGGCAGCGGCCAGGGGCGCGACGGTGGTGGCGCAGCGCAGCAGTGGTGAGCGCACGATGGCCTTCACCGGCAGGGCGCCGATCCGGTCCACCACCGCGGCGGCCTGTTCGCGGCCCTTCTCGTCGAGGTCGACGCCCTCCGAGCGGCCGGCCAGCGTGTGTGCGGTGTTGGACGTCGACCGACCGTGTCGCAGCAGGATGACGGTCATTGGGCCCCGATCACGCCGGTGCCGAGCAGGATCAGCACCGTCACGCCGACGATGACGCGGTAGCCGACGAACCAGTACATGCTGTGCCGGACCAGGAATTTCAGGAACCAGGCGATGGCCGCGTAGCCGACCACGAACGCGATCACCGTGCCCACCAGGAGCTGCAGCCCGGTTGCGCTCTGCCCGGCGCCCTCGGGGTGGAAGGCGTCGGGCAGCGAGAACAGGCCCGACGCCAGCACCGCCGGGATGGCGAGTAGAAAGCCGAACCGGGCGGCGGCCTCGCGCTTCTGCCCGAGGAACAGGCCCGCGCTGATGGTGACACCGGACCGGGAGACGCCGGGGATCAGGGCCAGCGCCTGCGAGGTGCCGACGATGAGGCTGTCGCGCCAGGTGAACTGGGTGATCTCGCGGGTCTGCCTGCCGAAGTACTCTGCGGCGGCGATCACCGCGGAGAACACCACCAGCGCGGTGGCGATGATCCACAGGTTGCGGATGTCGTCGCGGATGTAGTGCTTGAACACCAGCCCGGCGATACCGATCGGGATGGTGCCCAGGATCACCCACCAGCCCAGCCAGTAGTCGGCGGTCCGGCGGCCGGCGTCGAACAGTCCGCCGAACCATGCGGTGAGGATGCGGCCGATATCGCGCGCGAAGTAGATGAGCACCGCGATCTCGGTGCCGATCTGGATGACGGCCGTGAACGACGCGCCCGCGTCCTGGCCGAAGAACGCCTCGGACACGATGGCGAGATGCCCGGACGACGACACCGGTAGGAACTCGGTCAGGCCTTGGACTATCGACAAGACGATCACTTGCAGCCACGACACGTCAGTCACGCGGACGACCGTACCGTGGGCCAGTGGTCAGCGTGCGCCGCGCTGCACCGGCTCGGCGGTCGCCACGGCGTCGCGGACGGCGGCGGCCAGGCTGCGTTCGTCGAAGAGGTCGACATCGGCGAGGCTGTGGGTGGCCACCGCCACGATGTCCTCGTCGACCGGGACCAGCCCGCTCAAGGCCGGCCGGTAGACCTCGACCACCAACGACTGACGGTCCTGCACATGAAAGGAAAAACTGCGGCCACCTGCGAGCATGCCGAAACCACTTGCGTGCACGCCGGTCGAGATGTCCTCGATGGCAAACTCATGGTCAATCAGAAAGTCCGGCACGAGAGCCATAGCGGCACCCTACCGCCAAATTGACGACCTCGTTCGGCCTTACCGATGTTTGCCCGAAAATTGAATTCGAAACATTCTTCATCACGCAAAGAGGAGCCGAACGGGGCTTTGCACACGAAATCCGCTGCGCTTTCCGTCTTGAGTTGCGCATTAGCCCTGGTTGTGACGTTCTCTGCGGGTTGCTCAAAGAACCCGGCGGATTCGCCACCGCCCACCATCACGCCGGCCTCCGCCGCGGTCTCACCGCCGGCGACCGGCGCCGTCCCTGGCGTCGTCCGGCCGCTGCCGGCGCCCGGCCTGGCCGCGGTGTTCGACCCGCAGACCGCCGCTCTGAGCGTGCTCGGACCGGCCGACCGGCTCACCGTGTTCGGCGCGCAGCCCCGGACCGTGACGCTGCCGTCACCGGCCCGCGCGCTGGCCGGTGACGGTGCGGGGCGGGCCTATCTGGCCACCCGCGGTGGGTATCTGCGGGTGGAGCTGGCCACCGGCGCGGCCACCCGGGTGGACGTCAGCGGCGAGGCTGACACCGACTTCACCGCGATCGCCGTGCGGGCCGATGGCCGCCTGGTGCTCGGCAGCGCCGACGGCGCCGTGCTGACCCTGGCGGCAGGTGATTCCCCCAGCGCCGTCAGCGCGCGGCTGAAGAGCTTCGCCCATGTCGACGGCCTTGCGGCGCAGGGTAATTCGGTGGTGGTGTTGGACCGCGGTCAAACCTCGGTGACGGAGGTGGACGAGGACGGCACCAAGGCCGAGCAGGCGTTGCGCGCGGGTGAGGGGGCGACCACCATCGCCGCCGACCGGGCCGGGCGGGTGCTGGTCGCCGACACCCGCGGTGGCGCGCTGCTGGTGTACGGCACCGGGCCGCTGATCCTGCGGCAGGCCTACCCGGTGCCCGACGCGCCGTACGGCCTGGCCGGGTCCACCGGCCTGGCCTGGGTGTCACAGACGGCCACCAACACCGTCGTTGGTTACGATCTGAGCACCGGAATACCCGTAGAGAAGGTGCGTTATAGGACCGTGCAGCAACCCGACACCCTGGCCTTCGACGACGCGTCGGGCACCCTGTACGTGGTGTCCGGGTCCGGAGGTGGGGTGCAGGTGATCGAGAAGGCTGCCCGATGAGCGTGCAACGGGGCCGGATGCCGGCCGGCTGGGCCGGTGAGCTGTCCGACGAATACGAGTGGGTACCACTACGACTGCCCCCGGACGTCACCCGGCTCTCGGCATCCATCCGGCTGTCGATCGAGGCCGAGTACCGCGGTTGGGAGCTGACCCGGGTGCGGCTGTACACCGACGGCAGCCGCCGAGTGCTGCTGCGCCGCAAGAAGACCGCACTCGGGGATCAGCCGGCGCTGTGATCTACCACCTGTTGCGCCGGATGTTCTTTCTCGTCGATCCGGAACGCATTCACACGTATGTGTTCGCGGCCCTGCGGGCGGCCGCAGCCCTGGGCGTCAGCCGCAACGCGCTGCGCCGCCTACTCGCCCCGACCGATCCGATCCTGGCCAGCACGGTGTTCGGCGTGCATTTCCCCGGGCCGCTGGGCCTGGCCGCCGGCTTCGACAAGGACGGTCGTGGGATGGCGGTCTGGGGTGCGCTGGGCTTCGGCTATGCCGAGGTCGGCACTGTGACCGCACAACCGCAACCCGGCAATCCGACGCCCCGGCTGTTCCGGCTGGCCGAGGACCGGGCGCTGCTCAACCGAATGGGCTTCAACAACCACGGCGCCGCCGCGCTGGCGCACCGGCTGGCCCAGCACACCCCCGACGTGCCGATCGCGGTGAACATCGGCAAGACCAAGGTGACCCCGGCCGACCGGGCCGTCGACGACTACGCCGAAAGCGCCCGGCTGGTGGGCCCGCTGGCCGCGTTCCTGGTGGTCAACGTCAGCTCGCCGAACACCCCCGGGCTGCGCGACCTGCAGGCGGTGTCCTCGCTGCGGCCGATCCTGACGGCGGTGCGCGCCGCCACCGACACCCCCGTGCTGGTGAAGATCGCGCCCGACCTGTCCGACGCCGACATCGACGAGATCGCCGACCTGGCAGTCGAATTGGGTCTGGCCGGCATCGTCGCCACCAACACCACGATCTCCCGTGCCGGGCTGCGCACCCCCGGGGTGGCCGACCTGGGGCCCGGCGGGGTGTCCGGCGCGCCGGTGAAGGCCCGCTCGCTGGAGGTGCTGCGCCGGCTGTACGCCCGGGTGGGCGATCGCCTGGTGCTGATCAGCGTCGGCGGTATCGAGACCGCCGACGACGCCTGGGAGCGCATCGTGTCCGGCGCGTCGCTGCTGCAGGGCTACACCGGGTTCATCTACGGCGGCGGGCTGTGGGCCAAACACATCCACGACGGCATCGCCGACCGCCTGCGGGCCGGGGGGTTCGGATCCCTGGCCGAGGCGGTCGGGTCGGCCGCGCGGTAGATCTATTTCTGTTCGTACGTGCCGTGGATGACGGCGCGGGCGATGGCCTGGCCGAACAGGTTGAAGCCGAGATAGGCCGGGGTGGCGCCGTCGGGCAGCCCCAGTGACTCGACGGGCAGCGCGTGCACGGCGATGTAGTAGCGGTGCGGGCCGTGGCCGGCCGGCGGGGCCGCGCCGATGAAGCGCTTGAGGCCGGCGTCGTTGGCCAGGGTCACAGCGCCGCCCGGCAGCGGGTCACCGTTGCCGGCGTCGGCGGGCAGCGACGTGACGCTGGCCGGCAGATCGGCCACCGCCCAATGCCAGAAACCCGAGGCGGTCGGGGCGTCGGGGTCGTACATCGTCACCGCGAAGCTGCGGGTCTCTTCCGGGAAACCGGACCAGCTCAGTTGCGGTGACACGTCGGCCCCACCGGCTCCCATGATCCCGCTGACCTGGTCGTTGCCCAGCGGCTGACCGTCGGTCACCGACTCGGACGTCAGCGTGAACGTCGGAAGCTGCGGCAGGTTGTCATACGGTGACTTGCTCATCGCGCCCTTTCAGCAGTTTGTCAGGCTTCAGCATTTGGTAAGAAAGTTGTGCAGGACTTTCGCCCCGAACTGTAGTGCGTCCACGGGTACCCGCTCATCGACACCGTGGAACAGCGCCGCGAAGTCCAGGTCCGGCGGCAGCCGCAGCGGCGCGAAGCCGAAGCAACGAATCCCCAAGCGGGAGAAGGCTTTCGCATCGGTGCCACCGGACATCATGTAGGGCACCGTGCGTGCACCCGGATCGGCGGCCAGCAGCGCGGCGTTCATCGCGTCCACCAGGTCACCGTCGAAGGTGGTCTGCACCGACGGCAGGTCGCGCTCCCAGGTGCGGGTGACGTTGGGCCCGATCAGCTCGTCGACCTCGCGCTCGAAGGCCTCCTTGCGGCCGGGCAGCACCCGGCAGTCCACCATCGCCTCGGCCGTGGCGGGGATGACGTTGGCCTTATAACCGGCCTTGAGCATGGTGGGGTTGGCGGTGTCGCGCAGCGTGGCGCCGACGATGCGGGCGATGCGGCCCAGCTTGGCGATGGTGCCGTCCAGGTCGGGTGAGTCCAGGTCGAACTCGTAACCCGTCTCCTCGGACACCGCGGCGAGGAATTCGGCGACCGACGGCGTCAACACGATCGGGAACTGGTGCTTTCCCAGCCGGGCGACGGCCTCGGCGATGGTGGTGACGGCGTTGTCGTCGTGCACCATCGAGCCGTGACCGGCCCGTCCGCGGGCTTCCAGCCGCATCCAGGACAGCCCCTTCTCGGCCGTCTCGATCAGGTAGAGCCGCTTCTCGCCGCCGTCGCGGGTCGGCACGGTCAGCGAGAACCCGCCGACCTCGCCCATCGCCTCGGTGATCCCCTCGAACAGGTCGGCCCGGTGGTCGACCAGCCACTGGCAGCCGTAGGTGCCGCCGTGTTCCTCGTCGGAGACGAAGGCGAACACCAGGTCCCTGGGCGGGACGATGCCCTCACGCTTGAGATGCCGGGCGACCGCGAGGGTCATGCCGACCATGTCCTTCATGTCGACCGCGCCGCGGCCCCAGACATAGCCGTCCTCGACGGCCCCGGAGAACGGGTGCACGCTCCAGTCGGCCGGTTCGGCGGGCACCACGTCGAGGTGACCGTGGATCAGCAGCGCGCCCCGGCTGGGGTCGGCGCCTTTCAGGCGGGCGAAGACGTTTCCGCGGCCGGGTGCGCCCGCCTCGATGTACTCGGTTTCATAACCCACCTCTTCGAGTTGGGCGGCCACCCAGTGCGCGCATTCGGCCTCGCCCTTGGTGGTTTCGGGCTCACCGGTGTTGGACGTGTCGAATCGGATGAGGCTGCTGACGAGGTCGACCACTTCGTCTTCGGGCTGAATCCGGTCGCTTCGCTCGCCTTGGGGCAATGTCACGTCCCTTTCCTACCACCTGCGGGCACGGCGTTCCGGGCCTCGGTTTTGTCGGGGTCGGGCATATCCGTTAGCCTTAAGCGCCCCACCCGATGGATGTGGGCTGGTCCGAGTGGCGGAATGGCAGACGCGCTAGCTTGAGGTGCTAGTGCCCTATTAACGGGCGTGGGGGTTCAAGTCCCCCCTCGGACACATCCGGCGACACGACTTAAGTCGGCCGTCGCCTTGACTTGTCGTAGGTGCGGGTCGTAATCAAGACGCAAACCCGGGCTCGCGTACACCTGGGCGCGTTCCACCCCGGTCGCCTTGCCGAGGATCACCGACAGTCCGCCCAGCTCCTGTACCAATTCGCTGATCTGGACAGCAGACATGACGTGGGGTCGCTCCGTTCGCTCAAGACGAGCCCTCAGCTCGTCACGCTCGGCCGTGCGGCGACGCAACGCAGCAGTCAAGTCCTCAACAGCCACACCCGACTCGACCGCGGCGACCAAGGCAGCAATCTTGCTGTTGACCTCGCTCAGCTCGCGCTGCAAGGCGGCGTGGCCAGTTCTCGCCGAGGGGTCCATCTCCTGCCCGCGGGCGAGGTCTTCTGGATCGGCCAGGGTGGCGATCCATTCGTCCAGTCGTGCGGTCACCTCGTCTTCCCGAAGATAGACGGTGCGCGGATGGTCACTCAGGTCCACAGGTACGGAACGCGACTTGCCCAGCTCACATCGGTAGAGGATGCGCGTTGTTTGCTTCCCTGGTCGGGCGGCACCCTGCATGCGGCGTCCACATGCGGCACAGAACAGCAGCCCGCGCAGCGCATATGGCACCGTCGATTCTCTGCTACACACAAGACCCGGACCCCGCCGCGCCTGCATCCGAAGTCGGACAGCCTGCGCCAGCTCGTCAGTGATCAGCGCTTCGTGCGTTCGCCGGTCAGGTGCGATCCAGTCGACCTCGTCACGCCACCGCATACGAGTCTCGTACCCGGCAGCCACATCGTCGGGGTTGACCAAGACCTCGTATTTCTCCTGCTTGCCCCACACACGAATACCGCGGTACGCCGGGTTGTCGAGGATTGCGCGGATCGCCGAATGGGACCATCCACGTGGGTCACGATGCCGGTTCCGTGCCGGGTCGTATTGGCTCGGTGATGGCACTCCATCGTCGGTGAGCTGCTGTGCGATGAAGCGCAAGCCAGCACCATCGGCATACATGCGATAAATCCGCTCGACGGTCGGGGCGGTCTCGGGGTCAGGCTCCAGGCGGTGAAGACGCTGCCCAAGACTTGCCTTGGCGGGGTTTGGGTGCGGGCCGGCATCGACGAGTTGATAACCGTACGGTGGGCGACCGCCGAGGTATCTGGTTGTGTCCTGCGCGAGTGCCGACATCGCGGTACGCACGCGCATCTGGATTCGCGCACGTTCTCCCTTGCTCATTCCGCCAAAGAGCGTCATCACGAGGTCGTGTGCCTCGGATCCGGGATCAACCGCTCCGCCAACTTCAGGCACCCATAGGCCGACCCCGTAGTGCGTGAGCACCGGGAAGGTGAGCGCAAATTGCGGTCCGTAGAACGCGCGAGCAGGTTCCCCGATCACGACGGCATCGAAGCCACGGTCACGAGAAGTGACATCTGCGAGCAGACGTGAAGCCTCCGGCCTGCGTTTCCAGGGAAGCGACCGGCTCTGTCCTATATCGAAGTAGTCGGCGGCGAGGACGCCGCCATGCGGACTGATCAGATCGATGGCACGACGTTTCTGCCAGCTGCGGCTCGCCTCCGGATCTTGGGCGTCCTCGGTACTCACTCGGCCATAGAAGGCGAACCTGAGGCTCATGCCACTCCCCTCCCTGATCTAGGCGTCCGGTCCCGCATAGCCAGTATGACGTTTACCAGCGCGCGGTTGGCCTCGCGCGGGAGCCGATACCGGTTCGGCAGGTCAATTTCAACACCTCCCTCTGACATGTTCGGAGCATCGACTCGAACGTCACACTCGGAGCGAGCATGTGTCGTAGTCGGGCATCTTTCAGCCATCGCTTGCCCCTAGCGGATCCCATTGTTCGTTGTGGGCTTGGCGACGTGCTTCTACCAGTCCGATGAGGCGGGAGTGGATGCGTTGGAGGGCCGCGGAATAGACGAGACTGCGATCGCCGAGGCTGCCGAGGCCGGCACGTTCGAACTCCCACGCCACCAGATCATCGCGACCGGCGAAGTCACAGTTGGGATCGTATTGGTATGCAGTGCTTTTCAAGCGTTCTTCACGCGTCCAAATGGCGCGCTGTTCGCGCAGCACGGTCATGGTAGTGGAATAACGGCGGGATTTGCTGGTGATGTGGCCGCGGAATCCGAGGGTGTGCAACCACCGCCCGATGCCGGACAGTCCTTTGTCCGCGAGATCGCTGATGGTGGTCAGGATGGTCCGCACATGCTCTGACACGTCCAGGTCGGGTATGGCTTCCGTAGATAGGCGGCGCGCGCTGATTCCGAGGTCTACCAAGGATTTGGTGACATACTTGGCGAGATAGCGTGCCACCAGCCGGCCAGACATGGACCGTCCTGAGCCTGACCCTGGTTCTGGTTCTGGTTCTGGTTCTGGTTCTGGTGGAGCACTTTTCACTGGTTTTGCGGATGCGGCGAGGGGTTGGGTGTCGATCTGTGTGCCGAAACGTATCGTCCGCGCATCGGTATCAGCGGTCGGATCGTCGATGGTGAGCGTGACGGTGCGGGCGGCGTGTTGGATGATGGTGGCGAGTTCGACTGCACCGATGGGTGATTCCCAATCGGTCTGATCGGGGTCGTCTTGGGGGTCCAGGCGGATCAGGGCGTGGATGTGTGGGATGGCGCGGGCTTGCAGTTCGACGATTTTGATGAAGCTCACCCGCACCGCATCCGGATCCACACCGGTGGCTTTCAGTTCTTTGCGGAGGGTGCGCCGCATGGTGATGGTGAAGCGTCGCCACAGTTCGGGAAGATGCCAGGCGAACAGGACATGCCCGGCATAGTCGTAGCACTCCGGACAGAGCGGCTGACCGACCCGCTCGTCGCCATGATCATGGGACATGCTGCACCACAATTGTTTTCCATGCGGGCAGCGGCGGTAGCCGCCGATCCGGTGCTGGTCTCGGCATACCTGCGCTTTCTTGTCCCCCGACGTCGTGGCGGTGTGGACGGCCCCGAAGCTGGGGGCAGTCAGGGTGAGGAAAACTTGCGGATGATCGCCCACCGCGGTGGGCATGCCGTGGTGGCCTCCCGCAGCGCCGGCGTGCACGAGTTGCCAGGTGTCGCGGGCGTAGAGATCTGAACACGACGGGCAAATGTGGGCGCGACGGTTGTTGCACCGCGTCCACACCACCCGCTGACGCCCGTACTCATCGGTACCGATCAGCTGGATGGGGTGAGCGCAGAATCCGACGGATTCTGCTCGTCGCCACCAGGATTGGTATCCCATCGACGCGGCCCGGCGCACCATCTGCTCGACCACTCGGGTGGTATCAACTGTATCCGGAACACCCGGCAGGGCAAGCTGCGCCGATGTCATGGAGCTATTCACCGCTGCCCTCACTCACGGTGTGCCCGGTATCGGTGTTGTGTGGCTGGTGGGTCTTGTTCGGTCGGCTCGGGGGTCGGCGGAAGCGAGTGGCCAGCGCGGTGATGTCGTGGTCGGTGACGTGGAAGGCCCGCACCCGCTGGGCGTAGGCGGTGCCGTCAACCATCATGTAGCCAACACCCGGTGTCGCGTCGGGGATGCGGTCACATTCGGCGCCGGCATCGCGTGCTCCCTGTCCCAGGACCATAGTGGTTTGGGTGGCTTCAGTCAGGCGCAACCCGATCCGCACCGTGAACAGCTGCCTTAACGGCAGGGTGTCTTTGGCGGGGTCTTGCACCGCGGCGACGACGCTGATGCCGACTGCGCGGCCTTGCGAGAGCAGGAGGCCCAGGAGTTGTTCGATTTCGGTGCGGACCTTGCGGTCGGTCACATACGCACTCAGTGCTGCGATTTCATCGATCACTACCACGAACAACGGCTCCGACGTCGTGGGAGTGTGTAGTCGGGTGTGGCCGCGCAGACGATTCGCCCGGGCGTGCATCACCGTGACGAGCTGGCGTAGCAGCTCCAGGGTGGTGTCGGTGGCGTCGTGGGTGAACACGGTGAACAGGGGTGCTCCGGCACCGAGTTCCATGCCACCTTTGGGGTCGATGACACATAACCGCACCAGTCCGGTCTTCACCGCGGGGGCGATGCCGGCGATCAACGACCACAGCACTGAGCCTTTGCCTGCGCCGGTTGCCCCGGCGATCAGCACATGGTGACCGAGCAGCGGCACTTGCCACCAATGCCGCGTTTCGGTGATCCCGACCCGCACCAGCGCCAGGTCCACCGGGGTTGCCGGGGCGGGCATGGGCAGGACGATCGGTTCAGCGAGCACGTCTGCCCGCATTAAAGTGATGCGCAGTTCGCCAGGCGAGGTGGCGGTGATGCTGATGCGGTCGGCGCGCCACGCGGCGGCCAGCGCGTCGGACTGTTTATGCCAATCTGCCACGGACTGGCCGGTGACGATGCGCACCGCCAGCACATCGGTGGTTTTACCGATTGTCACCGTGCGCAGGGTGGGAGTGAGGGTGCGTCCGCCGAGTGTGGCCGTCAGGCCGTGCAAGGTGCAGGTCGATTCCCAGGTGCGGGTGTAGCGCGACCACGTGAGCCAGCGCCGCCGTACCGGTTCGGTCACCCAGGCGCGAAATGACCCCGGTTGGAGCCAGGCCCAGCCCGCATACCCGGCACTGCACACGATCGCGCAGATCAGGCCCACGCGTGGGCCGTGGCTGATGGCAAGCACGAGGCTGGCGATGATGGGCACGCTGATCGCCGGGAACAGCACCGCCCACCAGAGCACATACCCGGCTGCGGTGAACAGCGACATGACCAGTTCTCCGAACCAGTCGTCATCGCCTGATCCACTGTTGGTGGTGTTCTTATTGTTCGATGTCATGAGAGATGCCCTCCGTGAGCGTGTGGTCAACAGCAATGCCCGGGGTGGCGGGGTGCGGTGATCGGTTCACCGCACCCCACACCCGCTTGGGGTTACTTCTGCGGGCGTGTCTGCTCACTCGGCGCAGCACCACTGGCGGTGGCGGGGGTGAGGGCATCAGCGCGGAACGCCACCCCGCTGCGATCACCTTGGGCCCACGGGATGGCCACCAGACCAACCACCGAAACAGACTGCGTGACTGTAACTTTGGGGTCTCCTGCCACGGTGACATTGAGTACTTCGCCGCCGGAGTCATCCAGCGCGAGGACCTGGGTGGCGTACATCGGCATCCCGGTGGCGGTGTCGACTTTCGGGGCGCCGGTTTCGAAGTTCAGCCGTGGCTCCGGAGCGCGGGTGACGATAAAACGAGTTCCAGACGTATCGATTCTCAAACGCATTGTCCTACTAGTCCTTTCGTGAGATGTTGACGCCGGTCCGGCGCTGGATTCAGTTCACGTGGACATCACGGACGTTGCGAGAGACATGTGCCGACATTTCCGACACATCCACGGGCATTTCGGACACGGCCGGACATACCCACGGACATCACACCGACACTATCGCCGCAGGGTGGCGGCAATCGCATGGCAAACTAGACACCACGCGCTGAAGGATGGATACGGACGACACGGGAAGATGTGCGCTGACACGATGGACGAGCAGGACGGCACCGAGGCCGCCATCACTCCCAACGATCGCCTCGCGCAGCGGCTACAGGCCAAAGGTCTGTCCTCGCAGCGGTTCGCCACCGCGGTGGGTGTCGATATCAAGTCGGTGCGACGCTGGCTGGCCGATAGCGACTACAGAATTCGCGAACACAACGCCCGCAGCGCCAGCGAGGTGCTCGACTGCACTCCGCATGACCTGTGGCCCAAGCAGTACCCGGCCGCTACCGCCCGTGCAGTGACAACAGCGTCTGCGGGTGGGCCATTCACCGCGACCCTGTATGCCAGCCGTACTCAGCTGCCGATCACGACGTGGCAGCAGCATTTCGCCGACGCCACCACCGGCATCGACATCCTCGTGCTCGCGGCCACGTTCCTGTTCGACACCCTCGACGGATTCCTCGACACCCTGCTCGCCGCCGCCGCCCGCGGTGTGTCGGTGCGGTTTCTCGTCGGGGATCCCGACACTGCGACCACGATCTTGCGCGGTGAGGAGGAAGGGATCGGCGAGGCTGTCATCGCCCGCTGCCGCACGTCGGTGGAGTTGCTCGCCCCTCACGCCTGTACCCCGGGGCTGGACATTCGCACCCACGACACCGCGCTCTACACGTCGATCTTTCGGGTCGATGACGCCATGATTGTCAACTTCCACATCTACGGCTCACCCGGGCGCAACAACCCTGTGCTGGTTCTGTCACGTCACCATGAGCCAAGGCTCTGGACCACCCTCGAAGACGCTTTCACCCAGGTCTGGAACCGCGCCAGACCGCTGACCGCGAAAGGCTGACCCCCGATGCGCACCGACTACTACAATGACCCCAACGCCCCGGCGCCCAACAGTGTCGTTCCGTCCGCCTCGGCCATCGTCACCGACGAACAAGGTCGTATTCTGCTGATCAAACGCCGCGACAACACCCTGTGGGCGTTACCCGGCGGCGGACACGACATCGGCGAAACCATCGCCGACACCGCCGTGCGGGAAGTCAAAGAAGAAACCGGGCTCGACGTCGAAGTCACGGGTCTGGTCGGTGTCTACACCAACCCCCACCACGTGGTCGCGTTCACCGATGGCGAAGTGCGCCAACAATTCTCGCTACTGTTCGCCACCACGGTGCTCGGCGGGACCCTCGCCATCGACCACGAAAGCACCGACATCGCCTGGACTGCCCCCGACGACATCGCTGGCCTGGATATGCATCCGTCGATGCGACTGCGCGTCGAGCACTACCTGCAACGCCGCGACAGCCCCTACCTCGGCTGACCGCTGGGCTACAGCCAGTCGCGTACTCGCCGGACCGCCGCCAACAATTCGTCGCGGCCCGCGTCGACCGCCCGGTGCACCGGGTCCTCGGATCCATAACGCGCCAACACGTCGCGTAGTCGATCTCGCGGTGATATCGGCGCCCCGTCAGGTCCAGTCGTCAGATCGCAAAAAGTCAACGCATCAAGGACATTGCTGGGCGGATCGCTGAACGCGGACAAACCCGACAAGCCCCGCTCGGCAGCCTCCGCGTGCGCTCCGGTATGAAAGGCCACCAAGGAAGCGACCAGCTCCCCGAAACCCGCCGATCGCACGAACTCCGCTCCATCAAGGGGATGAAAACCGGTCCGGCGCACCGACGGTGCGTAACCGATATCGTGCAACCACCCCGCCGCGACCAGACAGTCCGCCGTTTGAGCATCGAAACGCCGGCTCAACCGCTCGGCAGTCGTCGCGACCCCCCGGACATGCGCCAACCGCCGCGGCTGCTCAGCCAGCCGCGCCTCGGCCTCGCGCCGTGCACGCTGCGCCAAAACTACGCTCACAACCGCCAGCCTACGAGCCCCAGCACCATGCCGCAGCCCCGTCGCGGCTGATGGCGCAGATCCTGGACACCCGCGACCCGCAGGAACCGGCGGCCACCAGCAGGCTTCGCTACGCTCGCTCTGCTCCCGTCCGCTGGCGCTCCCGTCCGCGCCGCTCCCTGCGCTCCGCCCTCCGTCCGCCGCCACGCATACATGCACCCACGACCGGCGCCGGAACTAAGTCGCAGGCCACAGGGCTGGCATCACGACGAGGCGCAGCTGCCCTCGCTGCTCGCCGCATCGAGACGCCGCGAGCGGCAGGCCGGACCAATAGCCTGACCGTCGCTGACCTGCGATGTGAGAACTTTCTTTACTGGTATCGAGACACCTGCTCGATACAGCGGCGAAGGCGTACCGCCGCTAACAGGAAGAAGTGCAGGTCACGTTCAAGAGTTTGGAGTTCCACGTGGTCGGCGTGCCGCTTGTTGAAGCGTCGGTCGATGCGTCCTGATTGGAGCGCCACGGCGTTGATCCAGTTGGTTGCCTCGGTGCGAAGACGCTCGACAATGACGCCCTCTGATGGGGCATTGCGTTGACGTTCCGTTGCCCTCATTCTGTCCCTGCTGTGTGATCCATGGGGTGCGTTACACCGGGGAGGAAGTGGTGTCGGGGGCCGCTGGCCGCGTGCGGCAGAGCGATGAGGTGTGTGCCCGAAACCGCGGAGTCCGGTTGTTGGAGGTGGCTTCCGATCAGGTTGACGAGTGTGGCTGCGACCGCTACGAGGTCGGCTGCCGAGCCGTGGAATGTGGGGACCGAGCAGCCCCTGGTTGGTATAAGTTCGTCATCGCTGGGTTCTTGCCACAGCGTGTGGTAGAGCTCAAGTCCGCTGTCGCCCTGGATTGTTCGGCCAGCGTCTTGATCGATGCTGGAAACTGTCGCTGTTGCGCTTGCGGCGCACAGCACGGCTAGGCCGAGCGTGCCAGAGCGAGCGTCTGTGGCGACCTGAGCGATCAATGCCTTTCGCGTCGGCGCAGTTGCCAACGCATCGAGACAGCTCGTGATGCCGTTGTTCACTGTGGCGTCGATGATGAGATCCGCTGCCAGGCACGACGTGTGGTCTTCTGGGAGGTGCCCTTCTGCGACGGTGACCGTCAGGTCATCACGGATCGCGCGGAGCCGTCCAGCGAGTGCCTCGGCTTTGGAACGGCCAATGTCGTCTTCGACGTAGTTTTGTCGGACGAGCAAGCCGCCGGTGACGATGCCAGGGTCGCACACGGTGATCTCCGATGCTCCTGCGCGAGCGATGAATTCGGCGATCCATGATCCGAGCCCGCCGCAGCCCCAGATGTGGACAGTCTTTCCTTGAAATCCGTTCACGGGGCGGCCGTCGTCGCGACGGGTTGTCACTTCGGGTCGTTCGTCGGACATCCTGCACCACTCAATCGGGATTTCAGTGTTGATCTTCGCGGGGTCGAGAACAATCCCCACACCCCGTTGCTGCGCGACCTCGCGGAGCGCATTCGCCGTTGGGGTGGGGAGCCGTCCGCCCAAGAGGTGGGGTGGGCCTCCAGCGGGGTGCGGCACGGCGAGGACGAAGTATTGCTCGGCGTCGTGGTGATTTCGTAACGCACTCGCCAGGAGGGCGGTGAGGAACGCCGGCGATTGCGGTGCGATCCGGGGAGCCCGTCCTTCGAGGCGGTCAAGGTAGGGGTCGTCCAGGAGAGCAAGCAGTAGCGCGAATGTGGATGCGGCACCGAACGGCAGCGCGGTGGCCAGGGTAATTACCGGTACGCGATGCCCGGCAGCTCCAGGCGAGTACGTCAGGTCGTATCGGTGCGTTGACCGGGCGATCAGGTGAGCCGTTTGGTGGCGCTTCGCCGGTCCGGGTTCTCGGGTAACGATCGTCGGTGTGTCATGTGCCTGATGCGGCACTCCGCCAACAGCGTGGTACATGGCGGTGGCGGCGTGGAAGTTTCCGGCGGCCGCGTCGACGAGCCAGTCCCAAAGGCGGGTGAGTAGGCCGGCCACACCAAGCGTCGGCTGCCATTCCCGTGAAGGATCCAAATAGATGCATAGTCGTTGACCCGCGAGCACATGGGGGTAGCCGAGAAACCGAGTGTGATCAACGTCGATAGCCGGTAGCGAGTACGAAGAGGGGCGAAGCTGAAGGATGAACTCCTCGGTCTCTTGAAGTTGCAGGCCACCCGGATGATGCGGGATGGCGGCCGTGCGTAGCGAGATGCGGAGCGACGCCTCGCCGCTAGCGTCGAGCGTGGGTCTTCCTCGGACCTGGATTTCGTTGGGACGTTGTTGCGCTAGCGCTTTGAGTTCGGCGAGGAGATGCTTCTGCCAGCCCGTCAGCGTGGGCTGGTGGCGTCTGGTCACCCTGCCCGACCAGAGCGCCCCACTGTTGAGTCCGCGGCAGAGGTGGCTGCTGGAAACTTCGCGCTAGCGGTTGTTGTGGCCGGCGCCTTGAATCCGTCGCCGAAGATGTTCTGCCACAGCTGGACACTGCGGTCTTTGTCTTTCTCCTCGTAGGCCGCTTCGATGTCGGCGGCATGCACGTGGATTCGGTCACGGAAGTAGCTGTAGGTCGCCTGAGCGCTCTCGGGGTCTGGTCCCCACCGGTGGTCGAACGTCACGCCGGAACCGGACGGGTCGGCGATGGAGGGCTTGATCGGGTTCGCTTGCAACCAGGTGTCGAGGTCTTGCACGACATGAAGAAGAGTTGTGGGGACGTTGCTGTAGTAACTCGGGTCCAGGAGCTTGCGCAAGTCTGTTACCTGCTCCCCCAGCATGGTGGTCAGCAGGACTGAACGTGTGCCGGTGAACGAATTCTTGTGATCACGAAGGTATTTCATGAGTCTGATCACTTTGCGTAAGTTCCCGCTGGCGATAGAGTCCTGTTTCTTCATCCAATCGGTGAAACCCTGCGGGTTGGTCAGCTCCCACTCGTTGTCGTCGCGGTTGACGATGACCTCTCGACCGTCGGCCAGGTTGAGGTGAGGGACGATGTCGACGTGCATGGAGTTGGCGTAGACGAGCCGCGCGCAGCGGCACTTACGTGAGTGCGGCATGGTGCCGTAGGTGCTGTGCCGATGCAGGGCTGCGTAGACCTCATCGATGTAGGTCTTGGGGTTGTCGGCCCAGTCCGGGTTCTGGCTCATGTCGAGCATGAAGTCGGCGTCGAACTCGTTGTCACCGACGGGGTTGATGATCGTGCGGTGTGCCCAGGAGCCTTGCGGCGTCTTGCCGGTGATCAGCGCACCGATTTCGACGTCGGCTTTGAGTGCCTTATAGATGGCTTCGACGCGCTGGTTGAGTAGGTCCAGTTTGAACTGGCTGAGATTGACCGTGTCTTTCAGCAAGACGTTGAAGTGGTCAGCGAGTTGCATTGGGGGCCTCCGTGTGTGAAATGCTGCCCGGATCGTCGCGGTGTCGGCGTCCGTTCACCGGTGTGTATGCGGGCGCCTGGTGGTCAGCGAATTTCGCGGTGTAGCTAGGGCTGAGTTCTCGGCTGACTGAGGCAGCGAGGCCGGCCACGTCCTTTGGGTCCGCCGAGTCCAGTGCGTAGAGGCCGCCGGGCACTAGAGCGTCGAAGCGCGTGTAGTTGGATTTGCCGATCAAGTGTTCGGCGAGGCCCTGTCCGCCACGGCTGCTGGCGTTAAGGATCAGCGGGGCAATCGGTCTTGCCCAGTGTAAGAGTCCGCCGCGGTCCAAGCGCTTGGGGTGATCGGTCAGCTGATCAATGGTGCCGACGTTGAGGACGGTAATCGCGTCGAGAGGAACACCGAGCATGCTGACGGCCTCGGCGATCGCGACGACAGCCGGGTTGTTGGCCCATACTCCGCCGTCAATGAGCCTGTGTCCGTCGACGTACGCCGCGGGGAAGTACAGCGGCGCCGCCGAGGTCGCCAGTGCAACGTCCACCATCGGTATGCGCCAGTCGCGGGTCAGCCGTGTGTGGTGCGGAGTCTTGAAGATGTGCACGGCCCCGCGTTGTACATCCCACGCGGGAATGACGAGTCGCTTCGTGCTGTCGCCAAGGAGTCGGGCTCCGAGGACGCCGGTCAACGCTTGCCGCAGCGCCTCTGCGTCATAGATGGGCGATCTCAGCTGCCGTGGTCGGCGCCATCCTCGCCGCCTCGACGCCGGAAAGACTTTCTCGACCAGTTCTTCGTAGTGGGAGACAATCTCCTTCGGCGTGAGGCCCGCACCGAGACCCAGTGCGACGATGCCGCCCGCCGACGTGCCAGCAATGAGGTCGAAGGAATCGGTGATCCTAACGCCCAGATCCTGCTCCAGACGTGCAAGCACATGCGCAGTGAACAACGCCTTGGCGCCCTCCATCGAGAGCGAGGACCTGGAAGCGCTCGGGGCGCGGGCCAGCCGCCTCGCGCTCGGCTGCTGGATAGACCTGCGCGGCGAATTCGCCAGGTCCCGGCGAGGACGTACCATTACCAAGGTTGGCAGGCGTCGCGGGAACTACATCCATGTAACTAGACTACGCCGCTCCGCCGACAACGACCTAGCCGTTATTGCCACCGGCGTGGGGACCCGCGCAGCCAGCAGCCATGTCAATGCTCCGGCTCAGCATTTGCCGGCTCCGTCGAGACCGAAACCGTTTCGCTCGGCGTAGCCGCACGGAAACGAACGACTGTCTGCTGGTGCGTCATCGCGACACGATGGCGACATGGCGCCGGAGCAGCGCCCGCACTCTGGCCGGCACCCTCGTCGGCGGACTGGAGATCATCTGCGCTGCCACACGCGCAGCGTCGCCGCGCTCGCCGGCCTTTGTGATCTTGGGGTCGCCCAGGCGCCACGGCGAAGCGTGGTAATCGGGTTGTGACGCGACGATCTCCAGTAGTGTCTCGATATCCTGGAGGTCACGTTCGGAGTCGCGAACGGTACGTGCCAGCATCTTCAACACGAATGCTGCCTCGACGTCGGGAACCGGAACTTCGAACTCAACCGTGTCGCCGTCGGTGAGTCGGGCTGTGACGGCGACTTCGATCGGCGGTAGGGCGAGCGCCAACCGCAGCCCTGGCGCTCCGTCGAAGGCTCGTTCGCCGATGATCCGCTTGCCTGGTTTGGCTGCGGTGGGAACTAAGAGGTCGACCGCTTGCTCACCCCGCTCGTAGCGGTTGCCGCACTCAGCGGTGTACCCCAGTGCGGTGAGTCGATCGTGGAGGTTCCCGGTGGACGCCACGTTGACGTCGATCCCGGTGTCTGCGTCGGAGGTCAGTCGCGGTATGCCCGACACGTTGTAGACGTGCCGCAGCAGTCGCACCATGTGACCGCCGATGACGCGGTACTCGATGTCGGCAGTGACTGCGGCCACGTCGCGCAGTGCACGCATTCCGTTGTCGTCGGCCACCGCAGTGCAGGCGATTTGCACCGATGCTGTTCCGGTCACCGGTGCACGATCCAGTCGCTGAGATGCTGCGGTGCACCGTCGCCAAGATCGGCACCGCCGCTGAGGTCCTGAAGCGCAATCACTGGATCCACAGTGATGATGTCGGAACGCTGCGTATCACGAATCCGCCGCCACCAGGCCGCGGTCGTCCAGACGGTCGGGTCGGCGGGAACCCGCACAGTCAAGGTCGCTTCCTCGGCGGTGGCCTCCACCAAACCGAACTCGGAGAGGTCGACCAGTTCTTTGGCATAGACCAGACCTCTGGTTGGTACCCGCCACGGTCGCAGGACGTCGGCGGCGACCTCGCCGCCAGCAAGGATCGGCACGGTGAGCTCGGCGCCGAGTCGGGTCGCACTGCGCACCTGCTCCACTACCGGATCCATTCCATACCAGTACGTTTCGACAAGTCCGCTGTCCGCAGGTACCAATGCCAGTTTCACCAGGAGCTCCCGGCGCGCAGCCTCGGTCATCGGCGTGTCCGGCAGCGGATCCTTCTCGGTCATTTTGGACACCGCCTGCTGGCTAACTCCGATGGCCGCGGCAATGTCGCGTTGGCGGAGGTGACCGCGCGTAAGCACACAGACCCGTTCAGCCGCCCGCCGCCGCCAGCTGCGCTCGCTGGCGGCGCGGGGCGGCCGTCCTGGTGTTGGCGTTCGGTAGGTTCGCCCGGAGAGCACCAGTTCGCCGGTGCTGCCGACGCTGAGATCCACGTCAGCCTGAGCCAGGAGCGCTGAACGTGCCTCATCTGAGATGGTCTCGCACACCACGAATACGCGGCGGCCTGGATGGCGGCGCACACGACTAAGGACTGCGGCCGGAGATGGCACACGTTCTGCCAGAACCAGGTCCGCTACTACGGCGCGGCCATCGATTCGGTATGTGATGCTGTGTGCATCACCAGTCACCATCCGCACGCCTGCGTCGACCAAGCGGGCAGGAATCGAAGCAGAGAGCACGTCTACTACTCTACTCAGTGACTACTTGTCAAACAACCTATTGTCGATAAATAGCGTTCTGGTTGTTTGACTTCGACCAACCAGTGGCGTAAAAACCGTCCATTGATCCGTCATACGCTGGTGGAGTTTAACGGGTCTAGCGTCGAGGAACCTGAGCAGATAGGGCTACTCTGACGTTTTCGCGGCGACGCCGGTAGCCCAGGCATCGCTGACAGCCGCTGACTCTTAATCAGCGGGTCTGGGGTTCGAAACCCTGACGGCGCACCATGCAAACGCACTGCTCAGGCAGGGTTGTTGTCGTTTCGGAGTGTTTGCTGCCTGTGACAGATGTGACCGATGTGACCGAAAGGTCTCCATATTGTCCCCGCGCTGCGGGAGCAGACCCACCACAGCAAACGGCGCGTCGGCGTGACATGTGAGACCGCCGTCCTAAGGTCGTGCCGTGTCTAATATGCCTCCCGACCCCGATGCATCTGACTCACGCGAGGACGGTGCACCTACCAAAGAGGCCTGTGCCAAGCTCTATCAGGAAGTGGGTCTGCTGCACGATCAGGTGACAATTTCGGTCACGCGGCCTGACTGTGACCGCGCTCATCGAAAATCCCCGGCTGTGCTCGCCGAAATTCCTCACCTGTGAGCAGCGGTCAGTGTAGTTGTTGGTGGGTGCCGGTGGTTGTTCGGCGCAGGGTTTCCGCGGCGGCGTGGTGATCGCGTAGCCGGTAGGACTCGCC
>NZ_JAPFPY010000022.1 GCF_026240945.1 Mycolicibacterium sp. J2 | reverse complement strand
GGCAAAGCCATGCGACACTCGCACTGGAAGTGCCCTTCTAACCGGGTTTGATTAATGCGTGAGGAACATCAATCATCCCAGCTCAAAGGGCACTTTCCTCGTTCCGACACCCCGCATCCAGCCTATTCATCCACGGATCGAGGCTAAGTGATTCGTGCACATCGCGTAACGCCTGGCGTCACCGAACGTGCACGAATCACTACTCGACGCAGCGCGACGGTGCCCGTTGCCCGTATTCGTCGTGCCAGCACCACCATTCGTACGGTTTGGTCTGCGGGTAACCGGCGGGGGAGTCCTCCCACGTCTCCTGTCGGCCCAGGGCGGTCATGTCGAGGAAGTTCCAGGTGTTGACGAACACCTCGTCGCCGCGGTTGTTGATGAAGTAGGTCCGGTAGATGCGTTCGCCGTCCCGGATGAACGCGTTGGTGCCGTGCCACTCGTGCACCCCGAAGTCGACGTCGAACGCGGCGTCCGCGGTGGGCAGGATGGTGTACCAGGGGATGTCCCAGCCCATCCGCGCCTTGATCCTGGCCAGGTCGGTCTGTGAGCCGCGCGACGCGTAGACCAGGGTGGTGTCGCGGGCGTTCAGATGCGCCAGGTTGCCGATGTGGTCGGCCATCAGTGAACACCCGACGCAGCCGTGGTCGGGCCAGCCGTGCACGCCGGGGTCGACGAAGGCGCGGTAGACCAGCAGTTGGCGTCGGCCGGCGAACAGGTCCAGCAGGCTGACGGCGCCGTCGGGTCCGTCGAACCGGTAGTCCTTGGCCACTTCCGTCCACGGCATCCGCCTTCGCTCGGCGGCCAGCGCATCGCGGGCCTTGGTGAATTGCTTTTCCTTGACCAGCATTTCGCTGAGCGCCTGCTGCCATTCGTTGGCTGAGACGACCGCCGGCTTGTCCATCACGATCCTCCAATAATTCAACAAATGTGTTTAACGATGTGCCTCCAGGGAAGCACGGTCCGGCGGCTATAGTCAACAGAATGGTTGAAGATCAGGTGCTCGACCGCGCGTACGCGGCGCTCGCGGACCCGACCCGCAGGCGGCTGCTGGAGGCGCTGCGGGACGGTGATGCGCGGATCACCGACCTGGCCGCGCCGCTGCCCATGACGTTCGCCGGGGTGTCCCGACACGTGGGGGTGCTGGAGGCGGCCGGACTGGTGCGCCGGGAGGTGCGTGGGCGCGAGCATTGGCTGTCGTTGCAGCCGCAGGGGCTGGCCGCCGCTCAGCAGTGGATCAGCGACCAGACGGACTTCTGGTCGGCCCGCGCCGACGCACTGGCAGCCCGGTTGCGGCGGAACAACGGTCGCCGATCTCAGGGACCCGGGCAGGGGCGGTCCCGATGACCGAGACCGTCACCGCCCGCGTCGAGCGCATCATGCCCGCGGATCCCGCGGTGGTGTTCGACGAATGGCTGGACCCGGAGTCGTTGGCGGAGTGGATGTGTCCCCGCCCGGATCGCTGTGTCGCCGTCACCGTGCAGCCCCATGTGGGCGGCAAGGTGCGATTCGACGTCGACCATGCCGGCGGGCTGGTGATCATCAGCGGTCAGTTCCTGGCCATCGAACGTCCGCGGCTGCTGCGCTTCACCTGGTCCAACTCGGATTGGCCGGATCCGACGGCCACCAGTGTGGTCACCGTGACGTTCGAGCCGCACGGGGACGGCGAGACGCTCATGTCGATCGAGCACACGCTGTTGCCGTCGGAGGTGTTCCGCGACTTCCAGAACGGCTGGGCCGGGGTGTGTGATCAACTGGTCGAGCACCTGCGCGGCAAACCCTAAGCGGCGCGCAGGTTTTCGATCCCCACGTCCAGGGCGTGCTGCAGGTAGGACAGATCACCGGTGGCCAGCAGGATGCCGACACCTCCCTGGATGCCGGCCAGCAGGGCCGCCGCGGCCTTCTCCGGGTGCACCCCGGCGTCGATCTTATCCTGGGCCTGCATCGCCCGGATGCCGTCGGCGATCTCGTCGTGCCAGCGACGCATCAGGGCCGTGGTGACCGCCTGGGCGCCGGGGGTGGTGCGGCCGATCTCTGACATCAGCATGCTCAGCGGGCAGCTCTGCCCCTGTCGCCGGTAGCGGTCCAGCACCGCATCGCGCCACCGCTGCCAGGCCGCCCATGAGGTCAGCCCGCCCAGATGGGGTTGTTGGTCGGCGAGCACCTGCTCGGCCTCGTGCGCGGCGACCGCGAGCAGCAACTGGTCCTTGCCGCCGGGAAAGTAGTGGAACAACTGACTCTTGGACGTGCCGGTGTGCGCCCGGATGTCGTCGAGCGTGGTCATCGCCACGCCGCGGTCGCGGATCACGGCGGCCGCACCCCGCACGATGCGATCGCGGGTGGCCGCGCCCTTCCTGGTCGCCGGAGTGCTGAGATTTTGGACTTGCGGGTCCATTTTCACTTCCGTACTTGTGGACTCATGAGTCCAAACACTACGCGGCTTGCGGGCCGCACCGCACTGGTTACGGGGTCCACCGGCGGCTTGGGCGTCGCCATCGCCAAGGCGCTGGCCGCCGAGGGCGCACTGGTGGTGGTCAGCGGTCGCGATAAAGCCAGGGGAGACGCCGTCGTCGCCGATGTCCGGGCGGCCGGCGGGCACGCCGAGTTCGTCGCCGCCGACCTGGGCGGCGGTGGCGCGCAGATCCGGGCCCTTGCCGACGGCGCGCTGGCGGCGGCCGGTGGCCGGATCGACATCCTGGTCAACAACGCCGCCGCGTGGTCGCTGCCGGAGCCCACCGCCGAGGTCACCGAGGCGGCGCTGCTGGAGTCCTACCGGACCAACGTCGTCGCACCGTTCCTGTTGACCGGGGCGCTGGTGCCGGCGATGGCCGAGCGCGGCGAGGGGGCGGTGGTCAACATCGGCTCGATCAACGGCCTGATCGGCGGCGACAAGTCGGCGCTCTACAGCTCGACCAAGGCCGCCGTGCACTCGCTGACCAAATCGTGGGCCGCCGAGTACGGGCCGCTGGGGGTGCGCGTGAACGCCGTAGCGCCCGGACCGATCGGCACCGACCGGGTGTTGGAGATCGCCGACCACATCGGCCCCACGCTCGACCGGATCCCGTCGCGCCGGATGAGCACCCCCGAGGAGGTGGCCGCCGCCGTGGTCTTCTTGGCCGGTCCCGAGGCGGCGAACATCCACGGCGCGGTGCTCAGCGTCGACGGAGGGTGGGCGGCCGTGTAACAGATGGCCTACATTCTGTTACGTGGCTGATCCTGCTTTCGACACCGCGATCCTGGTCCTGCGTGTGGTTCTCGGCCTGACCATGGCCGCGCACGGCTACAACAAGTTCTTCGGCGGCGGCCGGATCCCCGGCACCGCGGGCTGGTTCGACAGCATCGGGATGAAGCCGGGGATGTTCCATGCCAGGGTGGCCGCGACCACCGAGATCGCCGCCGGCCTGGGGCTGGCCGTGGGCCTGCTGACCCCCGTCCCGGCCGCCGGCTTCGTGGCCCTGATGTTGGTCGCGGCCTGGACCGTGCACCGGCACAACGGCTTCTTCATCGTCAAGGAGGGCTGGGAGTACAACCTCGTCCTGGCGGTGGCCGCCGTCGCGGTGGCCGGCACCGGCGCCGGCCGCTACAGCCTGGACCATGCGCTGTTCTACGGCACCGGGATGTGGCAGTACGTGCAGGGCTGGGGCGGCTTGGCGATCGCTGTGCTGCTCGGCCTGCTCGGCGGGAGCGGTCAGCTGGCCCTTTTCTTCCGTCCCCCCGCAAAGTGACAGGTATCTGCGCGCCGAACCTGAGACGTTAGTTACGGTGTGCACGGGGGTACAGAGTGCACATGCCGGAAATCGCTGGTCGTGATCGACGCTCGACGGGAAATCCGATTCGGGCGGTGTCGCAACCCGTGATTACTGGCAAGTCTCTCTAGACTCCCGTGGTATTGGCGGAACTGGGTGCGAAGAGCGAGCTGACGTGGCGCTGAAGCTGGAGGACTACCTCGGCGAGAGTGGCCGAATCGAGCTGCCGACAGATACGACGATTTGTACGTATCTGGACCGCAACTTCGAGGCTGCCTCGCCCGCCGTCGCTTATCGGTATCTGGATTTCGGTCCAGACCAGAGCGTCAGGCGGATCGACTTGTCGTGGCAGCAGATGAAGCTGCGTGTCTGCGCAGTGGCCGCGCGATTACAGCAGGTCACCCAACCCGGTGACCGAGTCGCCATTCTGGCGCCGCAAGGCGTCGACTACGTGGTCGCCTTCTTCGCCGCGATCAAGGCCGGCTGCATCGCCGTTCCGTTGTTCGCGCCGGAGATGGCGGGGCAGGCCGAGCGGCTGGACAACGTCGTCACCGACGCCCAGCCGACCGTCGTACTGACGACCACCGACAGCGCCGAGCGGGTGCGCGAGACGCTGCGCCGCCGCGCCATCGCGCACCGGCCCCGCATGCTCGCCGTAGACGCCGTGCCCGAGACGTTGGCCACCGAGTACCGGCCCATGACGATCGGCATGGACGACATCGCCTACCTGCAGTACACGTCGGGTTCCACCCGCAAACCGGCGGGCGTGGAGATCACGCACCGGTCGGTGTGCACCAACGTCCTGCAGATGGTGATGGCTGTCGGGCTGGACTGGGATATCCGCAGCGTCAGCTGGCTGCCGCTGTTCCATGACATGGGGCTGCTCATGATCATGTTCCCGGCGCTGTTGGGTGGGCACATCACGCTGATGTCGCCGTCGGCGTTCATCCGGCGGCCGTACCGGTGGATCAAGGAACTCGGCTCGGGAACCGAACCAGGCCGGGTATTCGCCGCGGCGCCGAACTTCGCCTTCGACCTCGCCGCCACCCGCGGCCTGCCGCCCGCCGGTGACGATCTCGACCTGAGCAACGTCGCCGGTCTGATCAACGGTTCCGAACCGGTCAGCGCCGAGTCGATCAGCCGGTTCCACGAGGCGTTCGCGCCGTACGGCCTGGCGCCGACGGCGGTCAAACCGTCCTACGGCCTGGCCGAGGCCACCCTGTTCGTCTCGACGACGGACCCGGCCGACGCGCCCCGGGTGATCTACCTCGATCGCCACCAGTTGGGTGCCGGCCATGCGGTGCAGGTCGACCCCTCCGACCCCGCGGCCAGCACCCATGTCGCGTGCGGTCATGTGGCGCCGAGCCAGTGGGCGGTCATCGTCGACGCCGCCACCGGTGCCGAGCTGCCCGACGGTGAGGTGGGCGAGATCTGGCTGCACGGCGACAACGTCGGGACTGGGTACTGGGGCCGGCCGGTCGAGACCGAGACGACGTTCCGCAACAAACTGCAATCCAAGGTGCCCGACGGCAGCCACGCCGAAGACACCGACACCGACGCCCTGTGGTTGCGAACCGGTGATCTGGGCGTCTACGTCGACGGGGAACTGTTCATCACCGGGCGCGTCAAGGACGTGCTCATCGTGGACGGGCGCAATCACTATCCCCAGGACATCGAACACACGGTGGCGCAGGCGACACCCGCGGTGCGGGCCGGTTTCGTGGTGGCCATCGCGGTGCCCGGGCCGTCGGGCCGGGAGGAACTGGTGATCGTGGCCGAACGGGCCGCCGGCTTCGGCCGCGTCGATCCCGAATCGGTGATCACCGCCATCCGGGCCGCCGTCTCGCGCGGACATGGGCTGGCGGTCGCCGACATCCGGCTCGTCAGTGCGGGTGCCGTCCCGCGCACCACCAGTGGCAAGTTGGCCCGGCAGGCGTCGCGCTCGGAGTACCTGGCCGGGGCATTCGGAGGGCGCCCGGCCGAGCAGGCTTCGGCAACGCCCTGAGTGCAGCCGCGCTGGCAGGGGCATCGGACGACGTGTTTCGGGGAAGTATTTCCGTCGAACTGGAACACGTTCTAATCTGACTCGCATGGGCTTTCTGAAGCAGGAAACTCCGCAGATCGATTTCGAGGAATGGAGCAAGGGCAGCCGCTCCGAGAGGATCATCCCGATGGCCCGGCACTGGGCCGAGGTCGGTTTCGGCACCCCGGTGGCGCTGCACCTGTTCTATGTCGTGAAGATCCTGGCCTACATCCTGGGCGGCTGGATGGTGGTCTGGACGACGTCCGGGCTGGGCGGGTCGGCCGGGTTCTTCGATGTCTCGCACTGGTACGCCGAGCCCATCGTGTATCAGAAGATCGTCTTCTACACGATGCTCTTCGAGGTGGTGGGCCTGGGCTGCGGCTTCGGTCCGCTGAACAACCGGTTCTTCCCGCCGATGGGGTCGATCCTGTACTGGTTGCGGCCCAAGACCATTCGGCTGCCGCCGTGGCCGGGCCGCATCCCGCTGACCGCCGGTGACACCCGGACCCCGGTCGATGTCGCACTGTACGGCGCGCTGCTGGTGGTGTTGGTCTTCGCGATATTTTCCGATGGCACCGGCCCCATCCCCGAACTCGGCTCCGCCGTCGGCGTTCTGCCGGTGTGGCAGACCGCCACCATCATCGGCCTGCTGGCCGTGGCCGGGTTGCGCGACAAGGTGATCTTCCTGGCCGCGCGCGGCGAGGTGTACGGGTCGCTGGCGGTGTGTTTCCTGTTCGTCGGCGCCGATATCGTCATCGCGGCCAAGCTGGTCTGTCTGGTCATCTGGCTGGGTGCGGCGACCTCGAAACTCAACAAGCACTTCCCGTTCGTCATCTCCACGATGATGAGCAACAACCCGGTGTTCCGGCCGCGCTGGATCAAACGCCGGTTCTTCGAGCACTTCCCCGACGATCTGCGACCCGGCCCGCCGTCCCGTTTCCTGGCCCACTTCTCCACCGCCGTCGAGGGATTGGTGCCCCTGGTGCTGTTCTTCTCGCACGGCGGCTGGGTGACCGCGTGCGCTGCCTTCATCATGCTGTGTTTCCATTTCGGCATCCTGAGTTCGATCCCGATGGGCGTGCCGCTGGGGTGGAACGTCTTCATGATGTTCTCGGTGCTGACGTTGTTCGTCGGGCAGGCCGGGATAGGCCTCGGTGATCTCCAAAGCCCTTGGCCCATCGTGCTTTTCGTGGTCGTCGCGGGCACGGTCGCGGTGGGTAACCTGTTCCCGCGCAAGGTGTCCTTCCTACCGGGCATGCGGTACTACGCCGGCAACTGGGACACCTCGTTGTGGTGCATCAAACCGTCGGCCGACGAGAAGATCGCCAAGGGCGTCGTCGCCATCGCCAGCATGCCCGCCGCGCAGCTGGAACGGTTCTACGGCAGCAAGGAGGCCGCGCAGATCCCGCTCTACATGGGTTACGCGTTCCGCTCCTTCAACACTCACGGCCGGGCGCTGTTCACCCTGGCACAGCGGGCGATGGCCGGCCACAACGAGGACGACTACACCCTGACCGACGGTGAGCGCATCGTCTCCACCGCCATCGGCTGGAACTTCGGTGACGGCCACATGAGCAACGAACAGTTGGTGGCCGCCCTGCAGGCGCGCTGCCATTTCGAACCCGGCGAGGTGCGCGTCGTCATGCTCGACGCCCAACCGATCCACCGCCAGACCCAGCAGTACCGTCTCGTCGACGCCGCCACCGGGCAGTTCGAGTCGGGATACGTCAAGGTGGCCGACATGGTGGTCCGCCAGCCCTGGGAGCATGACGTGCCGGTGTACGGGGTGACGCGGCCGTAGACGAGACTGTCGGATATGGCGATCGATGCCGGAGCCCTGGCCGACCTGTACCGCACGCTGCACAGCGACCCCGAACTGTCGAGGCAGGAGCACGCCACCGCGGAGCGGGTGATCGCCGCGGTCGACGGCAGCGGAGCCGAGATCACCGCGGGCGTCGGCGGCACCGGCGTGGTCGCGGTGCTGCGCAACGGGGATGGCCCGGTGGTCATGCTGCGCGCCGATATGGACGCGCTCCCGGTCCGGGAGAACACCGGATTGCCCTATGCCAGCACCAAAACCGTGACCGACGCCGCCGGCCGGCAGGTACCGGTGGCGCATGCCTGTGGGCATGACATGCACACCGCCGCCCTGGTCGGCGCGGTGCACGCACTGGCGGCCACCCGCGACCAGTGGTGTGGCACCGTGCTGGCGGTGTTTCAGCCGGCCGAGGAACTGGCCAGCGGTGCCCAGGCGATGCTCGACGACGGGTTGTTCGACCGGTTTCCCCGGCCGGCCGTCGTCATCGGCCAGCACGTCGGCCCGCTGCCGGCCGGCGTGCTCGGCTTCGGCACCGGCCCGATCATGGCCGGCACCGATTCGGTGGAGGTGACGCTGCACGGCCGGGGCGGACACGGATCGTCGCCGGAGAACACCATCGACCCGGTGGTGATGGCCGCGGCGGTGGTGCTGCGGTTGCAGGGCATCGTGGCGCGTGAGGTGCCGCCGCACGAGCAGGCGGTGGTCACGGTCGGCCGGCTGCAGGCCGGCACCAAGGAGAACGTCATCCCGGACACCGCCGAGCTGGGCATCAATCTGCGCACCTTCTCCGAGCATGTGCGGGACGCGGTGAAGGCGGCGGTGCAGCGGATCGTGCGCGCCGAGGCGGCCGCCTCGAACGCTCCCCGCGAACCGGATTTCGACTGGACGGTGACGGCGCCGGTCCTGATCAGCGAGCCGGCCGCGACCGAGAAGACCGTCGCGGCCCTACGCGCGCATTTCGGTGCGGACAAGGTGTGGCCGCTGCCGCCGCTGTCGGCCAGCGAGGACGTCGGGGTGTTCGGCAACGCCATCGGGGTGCCGACGGTGTTCTGGTTCTGGGGCGGGGTGGACGCGCGGACCTTCACCGATGCCTTCGCGAAAGGTGAACTGCCGCCGACGAATCACGCTCCGGAATTCGCGCCGGTGCTGGAGCCGACGCTGACGACGGGGGTCGAGGCGCTGACCGTCGCCGCGCGGACCTGGCTGGGTGCGTCGGTCCGCTAGCCCATCACATCGCGGACCTTGACCGTCTCCATACCCTTCAGCAACAGGTCGCGGGCGGTGTCCAGGTGCTTGCGCCAATGCGCCTCGGCCCCCTCACCGTCGCCCGAGCGCATCAACGTCATCAACCGCTTGTACGACCGCATCAGCAGGTCGTAGTCCGACTTGGACATCGGGCGGTTCTCCTTCATCGCGAAGGCGGTGTGCCGCACCGTGATCTCGTGCAGCATGCCCGCGATGATGGTCAGCGTCGCGTTACCGGACAGCTCCACCATCCGGCGGTGGAAATCACCGGTGGTCTCGGCCATCCGGCCGGTCTCCCGTCCGGATGGGACGTATTCGGTGAGCATCGTCTCCAGCTCGTCGAACGCCGCGGTGTTCCCCGATTCGGTCAGCAGCCGCACCGCCATCGGTTCGATACCCGAGCGCGCGGTCATCACGTCGGCGATGGTCGCGCCCGACAGCTCCAGCAGCAGCCCGGCCGGCCGGGCGACGATCTCCGGGCCCGGCACCCGGACCCGGGCGCCGGTGCGGGAACCGCGGCGCACCTCGACCAGCCGCTCGGACTCCAGCACGCGGACCGCTTCCCGCAGGGTGGGGCGACTCACCCCGAAGTGCGCCATCAGTTCGGCCTCGTTGGGCAGGAAGTCGCCGTCCTTGAGCTGGCCGTCGACCACCATCCGGCGTAGCGTGCCTGCGACGAGTTCGGCGGTCTTCGGGCTCCGGATGGGGGCGCCGGTCGTCGATGGCACGGCGTTCGGGCCGATCATCGGCGATAACGGGGTGGACGGTGCCACCTTGCCTCCTGCGCATCTTCTGGCGAGCTAGTGAACTCAGTAAACCATGTCGGCGGCCATCGCCGCGTCGCCGTAGGTCTACCAACCAGTAGGTTGACCTAGTAAACCTTCTGTTCTAGGTTGCATTTTAAGTCCCCTCGCACACTTCGAAGGAGAAGTTCATGGCAGAAGCGGTCATCGTCGAGGCGGTGCGCTCCCCGGTCGGGAAGCGCAACGGCGCCCTGTCGGGTGTGCACCCCGCGGACCTGTCGGCTCAGGTCCTCAACGGTCTCGTGCAACGGGCCGGCATCGACCCCGCCCTCGTCGACGACGTCATCTGGGGCTGCGTGATGCAGGCCGGCGAACAGGCCCTCGACATCGCCCGCACCGCGGTGCTGGCCGCCGGGTGGCCTGAGACCGTGCCCGGCGTGACCGTCGACCGGCAGTGCGGATCCAGTCAGCAGTCGCTGCACTTCGCCGTCGCCGGCGTGGTGGCCGGGCACTACGACGTCGTCGTCGCCGGTGGTGTCGAGTCGATGTCGCGTACCCCGATGGGCTCCTCGCTGGCCAACGGTGGCCATCCCTACCCGGAGGCCTTCCGGGCGCGCTACGACCAGACGCCCAACCAGGGCGTCGGTGCGGAGATGATCGCCGAGCAGTGGGGCCTGTCGCGCACCCAGCTCGACGAGTTCTCCCTGCGGTCGCACGAAAAGGCGGCCGCGGCACAGGATTCCGGTGCGTTCAAGGATCAGATTGTCGGCATCAAGGACGCCGAGGGCAACGTGGTCTTGGAGGACGGTGGCATCCGTCGCGGCGGCACCGTCGAATCCATGGCCGCCATCAAGCCCGCCTTCAAGGAGGACGGTGTCATCCACGCCGGTAACTCCAGCCAGATCTCCGATGGCTCGGCCGCGCTGTTGATCACCTCGGCGGAGAAGGCAAAAGAGCTGGGGCTCAACCCGATCGCCAAGGTGCACACCGCGGTGCTGGCCGGTGCCGACCCCGTCATCATGCTGACCGCGCCCATTCCGGCCACCCAGAAGGCACTGGCCAAGTCGGGCCTGAGCCTGGACCAGATCGGCGCGTTCGAGGTGAACGAGGCCTTCGCCCCGGTGCCCATGGCGTGGCTGAAGGACATCGGCGCCGACGAGAATAAGCTCAACCCCAATGGCGGTGCCATCGCGCTGGGCCACCCGCTCGGCGGATCCGGCGCTCGCATCCTGACCACGTTGCTGTACCACATGCGGGACAACAACATTCAGTACGGTTTACAGACCATGTGCGAGGGTGGCGGCCAGGCCAACGCCACCATCCTGGAACTGCTGTGACCGAGCCGGGCGCGCTGGTCGAGCGCAAGGGCAACATCTCGATCATCACCATCAACCGACCCGACGCCCGCAACGCGGTCAACGCATCGGTGTCCATCGGCGTCGGTGACGCATTGGCGGCGGCGCAGGACGATTCCGACGTCCGGGCCGTCATCCTCACCGGTGCCGGGGACAAATCCTTCTGCGCCGGAGCGGATCTCAAGGCCATCTCGCGCGGGGAGAATCTGTTCCACCCCGACCACCCGGAGTGGGGCTTCGCCGGATACGTGCGGCACTTCATCGACAAGCCGACCATCGCGGCCGTCAACGGCACCGCCCTGGGTGGCGGCACCGAGCTGGCCTTGGCCAGCGATCTGGTGGTGGCCGAGGAGCGCGCGAAATTCGGACTGCCCGAGGTGAAGCGGGGTCTGATCGCCGGTGCCGGCGGGGTGTTCCGCATCGTGCAGCAGCTGCCCAAGAAGGTGGCCCTGGAGCTGATCTACACCGGGGAACCGCTGTCCTCGGCCGACGCGCTGAAGTGGGGCCTGATCAACCAGGTGGTGCCCGACGGTGCCGTCGTCGACGCGGCGCTGGAACTGGCCGAACGCATCACGGTGAACGCCCCGTTGGCCGTTCGGGCCAGCAAGCGGGTGTCCTACGGCGCCATCGACGGCATCGTCGGCGCCGACGAACCATTCTGGAAGCAGACCTTCGGGGAGTTCGCCACCCTGCTCAAAACCGAGGATGCCCAGGAAGGACCGCTGGCCTTCGCGCAGAAGCGCGAGCCCGTCTGGAAAGCGAAGTAAGCGAAAAGATATGAAGAGACTGGTTTTCGAAACCGAGCACGAGCAGCTCCGCGAGACCGCCAGGCAATTCCTGGAGAAGGAATGTCTGCCCAACGTCGAGAAGTGGGAGGCCAATCGGCTGGTCGACCGCGAAGCCTATGTGGCCGCAGGCAATTACGGCCTGATCGGCTTCAACATGCCCGAGGAGTACGGCGGCGGGGGGAGTCGACGACTTCCGCTTCAACGCCGTCATCGTCGAGGAGTTCGCCAAGTTCGGACTGGCCTGCCCCGGCGTGAGCCTGCAGAACGACATCGTCGGTCCGTACTTCAAGAACCTGGCCACCAAGGAGCAGCTGGACCGCTGGATGCCCGGCTTCGCCAGCGGTGAGTTGATCGGCGCCATCGCCATGAGCGAGCCCGGCGCCGGAAGCGATCTGGCCGGTATCCGCACCACCGCGGTGCGCGACGGTGACGACTGGATCGTCAACGGCGCCAAGACGTTCATCTCCGCCGGCATCAACTCCGACCTGGTGGTCGTGGTGGCTCGCACCGATCCCGAAGCCGGCCACAAGGGCTTCTCGCTGCTGGTCGTCGAACGGGACATGGAGGGTTTCACCCGCGGTCGCAAGCTGGACAAGATGGGCCAGCACGCCGCCGATACCGCCGAGCTGCATTTCGAGGACGTTCGCGTCCCCGCGGCTAACCTGCTCGGCAAAGAAGACAGGGGCTTCTACCACCTGATGGAGAACCTGCCTTCGGAGCGGCTGTCGATCGCCATCGCCGGTGTTGCCGGGGCGCGTGCCACCTTCACCGAGACGCTGCAATACGTCAAGGACCGCAAGGCTTTCGGTCAGCCCATCGGCAGTTTTCAGAACAGCCGCTTCGTGATGGCCGAGTTGGAGACCGAACTCGACATCGCCGAGCAGTACGTCGACCGCTGCCTGCGGGCCGTCGTCGACAAGGAGCTGACCGCCGTCGAGGCCGCCAAGGCCAAGTGGTGGTGCACCGAACTGGGCAAGAAGGTCGTCGACGCCTGCCTGCAGTTGCACGGTGGGTACGGTTATATGAACGAATACCGGGTCGCCAAGGACTATGTCGATGTCCGGATCCAGACGATCTACGGTGGCACCACCGAGATCATGAAAGAGATCATCGGCAGGGACCTGGGTTTATGAGCCGGCACCGCCGGCGTGGTCTATGAGCCGGCACCGCCGGCGTGGTCTGTAAGCCGCGCCGATAAGCACCGAAACTGAAGCCAGGGACGGATCCTGTACGGATTCCGTCCCTGGCTTCAGTGTCGCGGTGTGTCAGGCGGCCGGCGCGGGAGCCGTCGTGGTCGCCGTTGTGGTCGCCGTAGTCGTCGTCGAGGTGGTGGCGGGCGCCGAGGTCGTCTCGGTCGACGTGACCGAGCTCGGGGTAACGCCTTCGGGCGCGGTGGCCGGGTCGAGCACCGTGTCGATGATGTAGATCCGCATGTTCTCGGACTTGATGCCACCGCAGGTCACCTTGGCATCGTTGACGGTGATATCACCGCCCTTGCCCTTCACCACGACGGGCTTGCCCTGCTGGGTGTACATGGTGCCGTGGATATCGTCGGGCCCCAGGATGCCGAGCACCATGTGGTAGTAGACCAGCGCGGTCAGCTTGGCCGGATCGGCCTTGATGGCGTCCAGCGTCGCCGGATCCAGCTTGGCGAAGGCGTCATTGCTCGGCGCGAACACCACGTAGGGGCCGTTGTCCAGCACGCTGGCCACGTTCACCGCGGGGTTGAGCTGACCCGAGACGGCCTGGCTGAACGTCGAGATCTCCGGGATGGCGGCCAGCGCGGCCGACGACGTCTCGTTGACGAGGCTGTTCAGCGAGCCCGGACCCGACGCCACGGCCTTGATCCCGGCGTCGCAGCCGGGGCCCTGCGGCGTGGGGACGGGTGCGGTGATGGTGGGGGTGGGGTCGGCGTGGGCCGTCACCGCTACCGAGAGGGCGACCGCCGCCGATGCGACGATGCCGCCGATGAGCTTGCCGGTGCGAGCTTGCACGTGAATTCCTCCATCTCGTGCCTGGGTCCAGTTACTTCCGCTGGGCGGCGCGGATGGGCGGGGACGTGATGCGCACGCCAGTGCACCATCAGCTAACGGTCCATCCGAGCCTCGGTGTCCCCGCGGCGCCGCTTGCATGCTATGCGTACCGGCTGGACGAACAAAATGGTGGTTCTCAGGATGCGGGTCGCCGGACCGCGCCGCAAAGTCCGGCGGCGATGACGCACAACCCGGCGGCCAGATAAAACGCCAGGTCGTAGTTGCCCTGCAGATCCCGGATCCAGCCGGCGCCGGCCGCGGCGACCGCCGCCCCCAACTGATGCGAGGCGAACACCCAGCCGAACACCACCGGGGTGCGGGCGCCGAAATAGTCCCGGCACAGCACGATGGTCGGCGGCACGGTGGCCACCCAGTCCAGCCCGTAGAAGATGATGAACACCCAGGTGCTCGGTTCGGCCTGCGGTGACAACAGCGACGGCAGCAGCAGCAGCGACAGGCCCCGGCCGGTGTAATAGACCACCAGCAGCAGGCGCGGGTCCACCCGGTCGGTGAGCCACCCGGAGAACACCGTGCCCAGCACGTCCAGCACGCCGATGGTGGCCAGCAGGCCGGCGGCCACCGTCGTGGGCATGCCGTGGTCGTTGGCCGCGGGGATGAAGTGGGTGCCGATCAGGCCGTTGGTGGTCATTCCGCAGATGGCGAAGCTGGCGGCCAGCAACCAGAACGCCCGGGACCGCAGCCCGATCCGCAAGCCGTCGAACGCCGCGGTGAACGTGCCGGTGGGCAGCGCCTCGGGCTCGCGCGCGCCGGAATCAGAGGGGTCGGCGCCGTAGGCCGTCAGCCCGATGTCCTGGGGATAGTTGCGCATGAACAGCGCGACCAGGGGAACCACCGCGACGGCCGCCGCAGCGACGATGAGCGACGCCCAGCGCCACCCGTGCTGCGTGGTCACCGCGGCCACCACGGGCAGGAAGACCAGCTGCCCGGTGGCGCTGGCGGCCGTCAGCACGCCGGTGACCAGGCCGCGGCGGGCCTCGAACCACCGGGTCGCGACGGTCGCCACGAACCCCATCGAGATGGCGCCGGTGCCCAGCCCGACCAGCAAACCCCACAGCAGCACCAGCTGCCAGCTGGCGGTCATCGCCACGCTGAGCGCCGAGCCGGCCGCGATCAGGGACAGGGCCGCGGTGAGCACCGGGCGCACCCCGAAGCGATCCATCAGTGCGGCGGCGAACGGGGCCGTCAGACCGTAGAGCGTCATGTTGACCGCCATCGCCGCGCCGACGGTGCCGTGGCTCCAGCCGAACTCGTGGTGCAGCGGGTTCATCATCACGCCGGGCACCGACCGGAAGGCCGCCGCGCCGAGGATGGCGACGAAGCTGACCGCGGCGACCACCCAGGCCCAGTGCAGGCGCGTACGCGTACCGAGAAGTGTCACCGGCCCACTGTCGCGGAAAGAACGCGCACCGCCTAGTGGCACAAACGACACGATTCGTCAAAAACGTGCCAGACTGGTCGGGTGCACCGTGTCGCCGTTCTGATGCTGCCTCCGGTGGTGGGGTTCGACGCCACCATCGCGCCCACCCTGTTCGGTGCCGCCACCGGAGCCGACGGCACGTCGTTGTACGACGTGACGACGTGCGCCGTCGAACCCGGGCCGGTCCAGTTCACCAACGGTTTCGCGATGGTGCCCAGCGCCGGACCCGAGGCCCTGGACACCGCCGACACCGTCGTCATCCCCGGCACCCGCTACCCACCGGCACGCACCGGTGGTGGCGTCGACGACGCGGTGACCGCCGCGTTCGCCCGGATCCGGCCGGGCACCCGGTTGGTGTCGATCTGCACCGGCGCGTTCGTGCTGGCGGCGCTGGGGCGCCTCGATGGCCGGACCGCGACGACGCACTGGCAGTTCGCCGACACCCTGCGCCGGCTGTACCCGGCGGTGCGGGTGGATGAGAACGTGTTGTTCGTCGACGACGGTGACGTGCTCACCTCGGCGGGGCTGGCCGCGGGAATCGACTTGTGCCTGCACATCATTCGGTGCGATCACGGCGCACACGTGGCCAACACCGTCGCGCGGTACTGCGTGGTGCCGCCGTGGCGGGAGGGCGGTCAGGCCCAGTTCATCGACCGTCACCTGCCGGTGGTCGACCACGCCTCGACGGCGCGCACCCGGGCCTGGGCGATGGCGCACCTGGACGCCGAGCTCACCGTCCAGGCGCTGGCCAAGCACGCCCACATGAGCCTGCGGACGTTCAACCGCCGCTTCCGGGAGGAGACGGGTGAGGCGCCCGGCAACTGGATCCGGCAGCGTCGCATCGACCGGGCCAGGGAACTGCTGGAATCCCGGGACATTCCGGTCGACGAGGTGGCACGGCTGTCCGGGCTGGGTACCGGTGGCAACCTGCGTCACCACCTGCGCCGTGGGATGGGGATGTCCCCGTCGAGTTATCGCAAGGTGTACCAGGGTTCCTGACCAGGCACCTGATTACGATGACGGCCATGCCTGAGCCGTTGATCATCCCCATCCGGGGGCGTGCCCCGCAGCTGCACGCCGAATCCTGGGTCGCACCCAATGCCACCCTGATCGGTCCGGTGACGCTGGCTGCACACGTGAGTGTTTGGTACAACGCCACGCTGCGCGCCGAATTCGAGCCCATCGAGGTCGGTGCGGGCAGCAACATCCAGGACGGCGTGACCGTGCACGTCGATCCGGGCTTCCCGGCCCGCATCGGCGCCGGGGTCACGGTCGGGCACAACGCGGTGCTGCACGGCTGCACCATCGAGGACGACGTGCTGGTCGGAATGGGCGCCATCGTGCTCAACGGCGCCGTCGTCGGAGCGGGCACGCTGGTGGCCGCCGGTGCGGTGGTGCCGCAGGGGGCGGTGATCCCGCCGCGGTCCCTGGTCGCCGGTGTGCCCGGCAAGGTGCGCCGCGGCCTCACCGACGACGAGGTTGCCGCCAACCGGTTCAACGCGCAGGCCTATCGCGGCCTCATCGAGCTGCACCGCCGGCCCGACTGAACCGACGGTCAACGGCGGCAACGGTTCTCGCACTCACCTTCCATCGCGGGTTTAAGGACCGGCCCAGTGGGCATCCCAAAACCAGCAGGCGCGTCAATAACCTGTGCGCGCACCCGTCGATTGGAGGAGCCCTCATGAGCACCACCAGCTGGATCGTCCTCGCCGTCGTCGCCGTCGTGGTGCTGGCGCTCGTCGCGTTCCTGATCCGCACCGCCAGCCAGCGCCGCCGCACCGCCAAGGCCGACCGCATCCGCGAAGAGGTCCAGGAGGAGCGTCAACGCCTGGACCGGCGCGCGGCCGCCGCCGCCGAAACCGAGGCGAAGGCACGGGCCGCGCAGGCCGAGGCGGACGCCAAAGCCGCCGAGGCGGCACGCCTTCAGGATCGGGCGGCAAGCCACCGCGACGAGGTCGACTCGACGCGCGAGCGCCTCGAGGCACGCCGCGAGCACGCCGACAAGATCGACCCGAGGATCAAGCAGCCCGGCGGAGACGACGAGCCCGATCGCGTCGTGGTCGACGACCCGCGGGCTGCCCGCCACCACACCCGCTGACCGGCCCGCGGCCGGTGTGACGAGCAACTCCATCGGGTGTAGCGCGTCACCGAACAGGGTATGGCCCACCGCGGGCAGTGATAGGACTAGCCGTGCAGTGATAGGGCTAGCAGTGTCATGGGAGGCATGGGTGCGGATGCGGGCGTCGAGCGCTGATATGAGTGGCGCATGACCGAGCGCATCCTGGTCACCGGTGCCACCGGCTATATCGGCTCGCGGCTGGTCGCCGAACTGCTTGCCGCGGGCCACCAGGTGGTGGTCAGCAGTCGCACCCCGGAGCGGCTCAGCACC
The DNA here is from genome assembly GCF_026240945.1 of Mycolicibacterium sp. J2. Classification (GTDB taxonomy): domain Bacteria; phylum Actinomycetota; class Actinomycetes; order Mycobacteriales; family Mycobacteriaceae; genus Mycobacterium. The sequence goes on along the minus strand of NZ_JAPFPY010000022.1, from coordinate 92,114 downwards.
TTCGGCTGGTACGGCGAGGTGACCACGACGGCGCTCGATACCCGCGAACCGGATTCGGTCGCAACGCTTTTCCAGCGGTGCGGGCCGACCGACGTGCTCTACTACCTGATCCACGGCATCGGTGAACCCGGCTTCCGGGCCGCCGACAACGCCGCCGCTCACCGGGTCGCCGAAGCGGCGGCACGCGCCGGTGTGCGCCGCATCGTCTACCTCGGCGGATTCGTGCCCGACGCACGCAATCTCTCCGAGCACCTGGCCGGGCGCGCGGAGGTGGCCGAGGCCCTGACGATCGCCGGTGGCGCCGAGGTGGTCTGGCTGGGGGCCGGGGTGATCATCGGTGCCGGGTCCACCTCGTTCGAGATGCTGCGCTATGTGGGCGACCGCTTTCCGTTGTTGCCGCGCCCGTCGTGGTTGGACAACCCGATCGACCCGATCTCCATCCGCGATGTGTTGTACTACCTCACCGCGGCGGCGGACACCGCGCGGGTGCCCGCCGGCGCCTACGACATCCGCGGCCCGCAGACCGTGCGGTACCGGGATCTGCTGGCGGCTTACGGTCGGTTGAGCGGCGCCCGGCAGTGGCGGTTGCCCGCGCCCGGGTTGCCGACGGCCGTGGCGTCGCGGGTGTCCGCGCTGGCGCTCCCGGTGCCCGGTGGGCTTGCCGCGGATCTCACTGCGTCCCTGGCGCATCCGATGACGGCGACCGGATCCGGATTGCGTGAACTGGTGCCCGACCCGCCGGGCGGGCTGCTCACCGTGGAGGATGCCATCCGCCGGTCGGTCGCCACCCGGACCCGGCGGCCCGTCGACAGACTCGCCGACCCGCACCATCTGGCTGACACCGATCCTCGATGGGCCGGTGGTGACGTGTCGCGCATCCGCGAGCTGACGCCGACGATCGCCCGCCCCGCCCTGGCCCTGCTGCCGCTGCTGCCGGGCCCGGCCACCGCCGCGCTGCGCACGGGCATCGACCTGCTGGCCGACCTGATTCCCGCGGAGCGTTCCGGATGATCCCGCCACCCTGGCGCACCGTGGCCCCGGCGGCCGAAGAGACGCCGCACGTGGTGCGACGCCGGCGCATCACCGTGATCGGGGTGCTGGTGATCGGCGCTGCGCTGCAAGCGTATTCGCTGAGCCGGCATCCCGGGGACAGCTCCTTCTACGTGCTCACTCTCGTCATGGCCGCGGTGTGGACGGTGGGGGCGGTGTCATCCGGTCCGTTGCATATGGGCCGGCTGCCGGGCAGTGGGCGCCGCCCGGTGCTGCTCGGCATCGGTGTCGGACTGGGACTTGGCGCGGTGTTCGTGGTGGGCGGCCTGATCGCACGGCTCATCCCGCCGGTGCGCGACTACGTCACCGCCGTACTGGAATTCGCCAATCACGGCCCGCTGCTGCTGGTCGTGTTCATCACCGTGGTCAACGGGGTGGCCGAGGAACTGTTCTTCCGCGGGGCGCTGTACAGCGCGCTGGGCGGGCGCCGTCCGGTATTGGTATCCACCGCGATCTACTTCGTCGCCGTGATGGCGGCGGGCAACCCGATGCTGGGCTTCGCCGCCATCCTGCTCGGCGCGGCATGTGCGCTGCAACGCCGGATGACCGGCGGCGTGCTGGCACCGATGCTGACCCATTCCTGCTGGGGACTGGTCATGGTGCTGGCGCTGCCGCCGATCTTCGGGGTCTAGCCACCCAGCGGGTGGGCCAGCTCGTCGTGGGGCATCTTCGCCGCGGTCCAGGCCGTCAGGCCGATCAGCACCGGTACCACGCCGGCGACCAGGAAGATGACCTCCATCGACACCACCTTCGACAACGGTCCGACGATCGCGAACGAGACGGGCATGAAGGCCAGCGACACAAAGAAATCCAGGCTCGATACCCGCCCGAGCATCGCCGTGGGAACCCGGCGCTGCAGCAGCGTGCCCCAGATGACCATGCCGGCACCGTCGGTCACCCCGACGACGAACGACGCCAGCGCCATCCAGCCGAACGACCATGTGGTGCCGATGATCACCAACGGCAGCGACCCCAGACCCCACATCGCCATCATCACCGTCAGGTAGCGCCGTGGCAGCCGGCGGGAGGACACCGCGAGCGCGCCGAAGGCGCTGCCGACACCGAAGAACGCGAGGATGAATCCGTATGTCCGGGCGCCCTCGGTGAAGCGCTGCTGCGCGATGAAGGGCAGCAGCACCTCGATCGGGCCGAGGACCAGCAGCACGAAGATGCTGGCGAACAGCAGGGTGGCCAGCAGCCAGGGCGTACGCACCACGAAGGTGAAACCGTCACGCAGGTCCCGCAGCACATGCGGCCGATCACCGTCGGGTACCGCGGCGGCCGGCGAGCGGGTGGCCACCAGCAGCGCCAGACCGATCGCGAACAGCACGGCGACCACGACGGCACCGACCGAGGGCATGGTCGCGCCGACCACGATGCCGGCGACCGCGGGCCCGACCGCGCGCTGGAACACCGGCCGCACGACACCCTCGACACCGTTGGCAGCCAGCAGTTGTTCCGGCGGCAGAATGCGCGGCAGGATCGCGCTGTAGGCCGGGAAGAAGAAGGCCGCGGCGATGCCGAGCGTGCCCGCCGCCACAGCCAGATGCCAAACCTTCAGGAGCCCAAGCGAACCCAGCACGGCCACCACGGTGACCGCGGCGACGTTGACCGTCTCGACGGCGATGATGATGCTGCGCTGGTTGAGCCGGTCGGCCGCGATACCGCCGACCAGCACGAAACCCACCAGACCGGCGCCCAGGCAGGTTGCCACCAGCGACAGCGACGTCGGATCGTTGTCGAGTTCGATGACCTGCAGGGCCATCACCACGGCCCACATGCCCTCGGCGAAGATCGACAACGACACCGCGGTGATCAGCAGGCGGTACTCGCGGTGATGAAACGGTGCGAGTACCCGCCAGCCCGACCGCTCGAGTTGTGTACTCACACGGTCGATGGTGACCGATCGGGGACCGGCGAATCCACTGATTTTCCTGGGTGGTTAGCTGTCGGCGAAGTTGGCCCGGCGCCGCTGCCGGAAGGCCTTGGTGCCCTCCTGGAAATCCTCGGCGCGCAGAAGGATCAACTGGCCTTCGCGTTCGCGCTCCAGGGCCGCCTCGAGTTCGGTCAGGGTGGCGGCGTTGATCGCCTGCTTGGTCTTGCGCAGGGCCACCGCCGGCCCCGTCGACAGGGTGGTCAGCACCGAGGCGACCTCGTCGTTGAGCGCCTCGGCCGCGTGCACCGAGGTCACCAAACCCCAGTCGTAGGCCTGCGCCGCGGTGATCCGCTCGGCCAGCAGGGCCATCCGTTGGGCCCGGATGCGCCCGATCGCCGCCGCGATCAGGGCCGAGGCGCCACCGTCTGGCATCAACCCGATCTTGGTGAAGGCGAGCATGAAAAAGGCGTTCTCCGAAGCCAATACGATGTCCGAGGACAAAGCCAGCGAGACGCCGACCCCGGCGGCCGGGCCCTGCACCACCGCGACGACGGGTTTGGGCAGCGCGACGATGGACCGCACCGCCCGGTTGGCCGCATCCAGCACCGCCTCGGGACCGCCGGTGGCGTGACCCGCGGTGTCCTCTTCGCTGATCCCGGCGCCGGAGCTGAACCCTCGGCCGGCGCCCGCGAGCTTGACCACCCGCACCGCGGGATCGGTGGCGGCCTGTTCCAGCGCATCACCGATCCCGTCGAGCATGGCCTCGGACAACGAGTTCAGGCTGTCGGGCCGGTTCAGGGTCAGCGACAACACGCCATCGGATAGCTCGACGAGCAGAGATTCGATGCTGCGATACGTCATGGACACGCCCTCAGGTTAGACCGGGTGGCCCCCGGCTGGTTCGACCTGGTTATACAAGTAAGCTATGTCGGCGGTCAACTACTCGGTACTCGACGAGACACTCAACGACGAAGGACGGTCGGTATGACGGGACCACTGCACGGATTGCGCGTTGTCGAATTGGCCGGTATCGGCCCCGGCCCGCACGCGGCGATGATTCTCGGCGATCTGGGTGCCGAGGTGGTGCGGGTGGACCGCCCGTCCGCCGCCAACGGCCCGGCCAAGGACGCGATGCTGCGGAACCGGCGCTCGGTGACCGCCGATCTCAAATCCGAACAGGGCCGCGAATTCGTGCTGAACCTGGTCAGCAAGGCCGACGTGCTCATCGAGGGTTTCCGTCCCGGTGTCACCGAGCGGCTCGGGCTGGGACCGGACGACTGCGCCAAGGTCAACGAGAAGCTGATCTACGCCCGCATGACCGGTTGGGGACAGACCGGTCCGCGCGCCCAGCAGGCCGGCCACGACATCAACTACATCTCGCTCAACGGGGTGCTGCACGCGATCGGCCGCAAGGGGGAGCGGCCGGTGCCGCCGCTGAACCTGGTCGGCGATTTCGGTGGTGGGTCGATGTTCCTGCTGTTGGGCATTCTCGCGGCGCTGTGGGAACGGCAGACCTCGGGGAAGGGCCAGGTGGTCGACGCCGCCATGGTCGACGGTTCCAGTGTGCTGATCCAGATGATGTGGGCGTTCCGTGCGCAAGGGTTGTGGAGCGACGAGCGGGGCACCAACATGCTCGACACCGGCGCTCCCTACTACGACACCTACGAGACCGCCGACGGCAAGTACGTCGCCGTCGGCGCGATCGAGCCGCAGTTCTATGCCGAACTGCTGGACAAGTTGGGCCTGGACCCGGCGGCCCTGCCGGGGCAGAACGACATGGCGCGCTGGCCGGAACTGCGGGCCACCTTCACCGAGGTGTTCAAGACCAGGAGCCGCGACGAATGGGCGCGGATCTTCGCTGGCTCGGATGCCTGTGCCACACCGGTATTGGCGTTCGGTGAAGTGCTCACCGAGCCGCACCTCGCCGAACGCGACACCTTCTACGAGACCGGTGCCGGGTTGCAGCCGATGCCCGCGCCCCGCTTCTCACGCAGTCGCCCAGGGCAACCCACGCCGCCGCCGGTGGTCGGCGCGGACAACGACACCATCCTCGACGAGTGGGCCTAGCAACCGGGTAACGACCCCGATAGGAAGGAAACACACCAAGTGGAAATCAAGGATTCCGTAGCGGTTGTCACCGGCGGGGCTTCGGGCCTCGGCCTGGCAACCACCAAGCGGCTGCTCGACGCCGGTGCGTCGGTGGTGGTCATCGATCTCAAGGGCGAGGAGGTGGTGGCCGGACTGGGCGAGCGGGCCAGGTTCGTCGCCGCCAACGTCACCGACGAGGCGGCCGTGTCCGAGGCGCTGGATGTCGCCGAGTCGATGGGTCCGGTGCGCATCAACGTCAACTGCGCCGGGATCGGCAACGCCATCAAAACCCTTGGTAAGGAAGGCCCGTTCCCGCTGGACGGTTTCCGCAAGGTGGTCGAGGTCAACCTGATCGGCACCTTCAACGTGCTGCGGCTGGCCGCCGAGCGGATCGCCAGGACGGAGCCGCTGGAGGACACCAACGGCTCGGCGGAGCGCGGCGTCATCATCAACACCGCCTCCGTCGCGGCGTTCGACGGCCAGATCGGCCAGGCCGCGTACTCGGCGTCCAAGGGTGGTGTCGTGGGGTTGACGCTGCCGGTCGCGCGCGACCTGTCGCGCAGCCTGATCCGGGTGGTCACCATCGCCCCCGGCCTGTTCAAGACCCCGCTGCTGGGCTCGCTGCCGGAAGAGGCGCAGCGCTCCCTCGGCCAGCAGGTGCCGCATCCGGCGCGGCTGGGCGATCCCGACGAGTACGGCGCGCTGGCCGCGCACATCGTGGAGAACCCGATGCTCAACGGCGAGGTGATCCGCCTGGACGGCGCGATCCGCATGGCTCCGCGGTAGGGGGCTGACATGGCGCTCAAGACCAAGTTCACCGAGGCGTTCGGTGTCGAGCACCCCATCGCCCAGGGTGGTATGCAGTGGGTGGGCCGCGCCGAACTGGTTGCTGCCGTGGCCAATGCGGGCGGTCTGGGTTTCATCACCGCACTCACTCAGCCGACCCCGGCCGATCTGGCCAACGAGATCGCCAAGACCCGGGACCTGACCGACAAGCCGTTCGGGGTGAACCTGACCATCCTGCCGGCAATCAACCCGCCCCCGTATGACGAGTACCGCCAGGTGATCGTCGACGCCGGGATCAAGATCGTCGAGACGGCGGGCTCCAACCCGGCCCCGCACCTGCCGATGTTCCACGACAACGGCATCAAGGTGCTGCACAAGTGCACCTCGGTGCGGCACGCGGTCAAGGCGCAGACCCTGGGCGTGGACGGCATCAGCATCGACGGGTTCGAGTGCGCCGGCCATCCCGGTGAGGACGACGTGCCCGGCCTGGTGCTGATCCCCGCCGCGGCCAAGGAGATCGAGATCCCGATGATCGCGTCGGGCGGTTTCGGGGATGCCCGCGGTCTGGTGGCGGCGTTGGCGCTGGGTGCCGACGGCGTCAACATGGGCACCCGGTTCATGTGCACGGTCGAGTCCTGCATCCACCAGAACGTCAAGGAGGCCATCGTGGCCACCGACGAGCGCGGCACGGAGCTGATCTTCCGCAGCCTGCACAACACCGCTCGCGTCGCGAGCAACGCGGTGTCACGCGAGGTGGTGCAGATCCTCAAGGACGGCGGTCAGTTCGAGGACGTCAAGGATCTGGTGGCCGGGGTGCGAGGCCGCAAGGTCTTCGACGACGGCGACATCGACGCCGGCATCTGGACCGCGGGCACGGTGATGGGCCTGATCCACGACATCCCGACAGTGGCGGATCTGATCAGCCGCATCGTCGGCGAGGCCGAGGACATCATCACCGGTCGCTTGGCCGGCATGGTCGTCCTCGACAGCGAACAGGCCGAAAAAGAGAAGGCGTCGGCCTAGCGCTGCCCGCTGACTACCGCTGACTACCGCGCGGCCGGACAACGACGTCCGGTCGCGCGGTTCTCTTATTGCATGACGTTTCTTATCGCATGAAAACGCCAAGACGCCGCCGAGGCATGGCTCAGCGGCGTCGTGGTGCTAGGAGGGACTGCGGCGGTCAGACCGCTGCAGCGAGGTCGGGGAACTGCTCGGAGGTGTCACCCTCGACGAGGACATCCCCGTGGTACAGGGCGTCAAAGTCGACTTTGATGACATCGGCACTGGTGTCGTCGATCCACATGCCATTGAGCGTATGGGTCACGCTTAAGGAATCTTTGAGTCACGATTCTGAAAACCGTGGCAATTCTTACCGCCGGGTAGGTTCGCAATGTTTGCGGGCAGCTCTGCTGATCTTGTTACTCGCCGGTCAGTAGTGTCTTGAGCTGCTGTTATGGAGTCGGCGGTGGCGTCTCTCGTGTGCGCCGCGTGTGTGCCGGAGTGTTCGGGGACATCGTGCCCGACAGCAAACGTTACTTGCGGGTTCTACTCCCGAGTAAGGCGCTCCGTTACCAGAGTGGCTGCTGAGGCTTTTGAGGTTCTGCGTCGAGGTGGTGAACCCAGCCGTCGTCTCGCTCGTGACCAAGGAGAGTCCCAAGGAGATTCATTGACGCACCAGACTTACCGTTGTTAACTTAACGGCGATATGTAGACGGAGGGGAATCCGCAATGCTGAACCGAATCGCGCTCCTCGCGATCGCCGCTCCGCGGCGCGTCCTGGTGTTGTCCGCCCTGGTCATGGTCGCTGCCGCCATCTTCGGCATTCCGGTCGCCAAGAGCCTGTCTGCCGGCGGCTTTCAGGATCCGACGTCGGAGTCGGCGCGCGCCACGCAACTGCTCACCGACAAATTCCACCAGGGCGATATGCAGCTGATCATCACGGTCAGCTCACCTGACGGTGTCACCAGCCCCGGTGCGACGGCGGTGGGCAAGGAAATCGTCAGTGCACTCGGCCGGTCGCCGCACGTGGCGCAGGTGATCTCGCCGTGGACGGTGCCTCCCGGGGCGAGCGGAGCGACGGGCGTTGATCCCGGGGCGAGCGGAGATCTGGTCAGCAAGGACAAGACGGCGGGTCTCATCGTCGCCGGCATCACCGGCGGGGAGAACGACGCCCAGAAGTACGCCAAGGAGCTGTCCGATTCGCTGATGCACGTCGCCGACGGTCAGCCCGGCGTGACGATCAAGACCGGTGGCACCTCGATGGTGTACGCCCAGATCAACGCGCAGACCGAACGTGACCTGCTGCTCATGGAATCCATCGCGATTCCGCTGAGCTTCCTGGTGCTGGTGTGGGTGTTCGGCGGGTTGGTGGCCGCCGCACTCCCGATGCTCGTCGGTGGGATGGCGATCGTGGGCACCATGTCGGTGCTGCGGCTGATCACCTTCTCCACCGACGTGTCGATCTTCGCGCTGAACCTGTCCACCGCGATGGGGCTGGCCCTGGCCATCGACTACACGCTGCTGATCATCAGTCGCTACCGCGACGAGCTTGCCGATGGGCAGCCGCGCGACCGCGCGCTGATCCGCACGATGGCGACGGCCGGTCGCACGGTGCTGTTCTCGGCGACGACGGTCGCGCTGTCGATGGCAGCCATGCTGCTGTTCCCGATGTACTTCCTCAAGTCGTTCGCCTACGCCGGTGTCGCAACGGTGGGCTTCGCGGCGTTGGCGGCCATCGTCGTTACGCCGGCCGCGATCTGGCTGCTCGGCGATCGCCTGGACGCCCTGAATGTTCGCCGGTTGTTCCGGCGCGCACCGGCGCCGGCCGACAAACCGGTCGAGCAGTTGTTCTGGTACCGCTGGACGGGTGTCGTGATGCGCCGCGCCGTTCCCGTCGGGCTGGCCGTCGTCGCGTTGCTGCTGCTGTTGGGCGCCCCGTTCCTCGGCGTCAAGTGGGGCTTCCCGGACGATCGGGTGTTGCCCCCCTCCGCATCGGCGCACCAGGTCGGCGACCAACTGCGCAACGACTTCAGTGACAACTCGGCCACCGCGGTGACCGCCGTCATCCCCGATGCCGACGGACTCACCGCTGCCGAACTCGACCGCTACGCAACCGAACTGTCCCGCGTGGCCGATGTGTCGATGGTCGGTAGCCCGACCGGAACCTTCGTCGACGGACGCAAGGTCGGTCCCGCCGGGCAGGCCGGTGTCGCCGAGGGCAGCGCCTTCCTCACGGTCGGCAGCACGGCGCCGTTGTTCTCCGATGCCTCCGAACGTCAGCTCGATGCCCTGCACGCCGTTGCCGGGCCGGACGGCCGCACCGTGGAGCTCGCCGGTATCGCGCAGATCAACCGCGACAGCGTCACCGCCATCACCACCCGGTTGCCGTTGGTGCTGGGCGTCATCGCGGTGATCACCTTCGGGCTGTTGTTCCTGCTTACCGGTAGCGTGGTCCTGCCCCTGAAAGCCCTTGTGCTCAATGTCCTTTCGCTGACGGCGGCGTTCGGTGCGCTGGTGTGGATCTTCCAGGACGGTCATCTGTCCGCGCTGGGGACGACTCCGACCGGGACCCTGGTGGCCAATATGCCGGTGCTGTTGTTCTGCATCGCGTTCGGGCTGTCGATGGACTACGAGGTGTTCCTGGCCGCCCGGATCAGGGAGTACTGGCTGGCGCTGGACGGGCCGGCGCGCCAGCGCAATGACAAGGCGGTGGCGCTCGGGCTGGCCCGTACCGGCAAGGTCATCACCGCTGCGGCGCTGGTCATGTCGATCACCTTCGCCGCCCTGATCGCCGCGCAGGTGTCGTTCATGCGGATGTTCGGGATCGGGCTGACGCTGGCCGTGCTGGTCGACGCGACGCTGGTGCGGATGGTGCTGGTGCCGGCGTTCATGCATGTCGCGGGTCGGTGGAACTGGTGGGCGCCCAAACCGCTGGTGTGGTTGCACGAGCGGATCGGGATCAGCGAATCGGGCCCGGAGTCGGAGCGGCGCGAGCCCGTGACAGCGGGTGTGACGGACACTGGTCCGCGTGGTTGAAGCACTCAAACGCCGTCGCGCCGCGCGCGGTTCGGGTGATCAGTTGCGCGAGGAGATCCTGGACGCGACCACCGAACTGCTGCTGGAAACCGGGCACGCCAAGTTGGTGTCGATCCGGGCGGTAGCTCAGCGGGTCGGGGTCACCCCGCCCTCGATCTACCTGCATTTCGCCGACAAGGACGCGCTCCTGGACGCGGTCTGCGCCCGTTATTTCGAGAAGCTCGACGAGGAGATGCAGCGGGTCGCGGTCGGGCAGAGCTCCACCATCGAGGTGCTGCGGGCCCAGGGGTTGGCCTATGTGCGCTTCGCCCGTCAGACCCCGGAGCTCTACCGCATCGCGACCATGAGTGAGGGCAACCCGGGCAGCGATGTCGACGTGACGCTGGCCAGTTCGGCCTTCCAGCACATGCGCGCCTCGATCGAGGCGTTGATGGCCGAAGGCATTTACCCCCAAGGGGATTCGACGGCGGCGGCGCTCGAGCTGTGGGCCGCCGTGCACGGTGTCGCGGCTCTGCTCATCGCCAAGCCGTATCTGCCGTGGGGTGATGCGGAGGCGTTCACCGACCGGGTGCTGAGTGCGGTGTGTTGCGGGCGGATCGTGTACGGAATCGTCGGGCCGGATGCCACTCCGGCGGAGACCATCGCGAAACTACAGGAGTTGAGATGAGCGTCAGCGAGGAGCCGGAGGCGGATCGCGTATGAGCACAGTCGAGAACCCGTTCTTCGCGCGGATATGGACGGTCATGTCCCGCCGCGAGCCCGAATCACTGCGCCGGCTGCGGGAGGAGAACCTTGCCGGGTTGACCGGTCGGGTGCTCGAGGTCGGTGCCGGTACCGGCACCAACTTCGCCCATTACCCCGCCGGCGTCACCGAGGTGGTGGCCATCGAACCGGAACCGCGGCTGGCCGATATCGCGGCCCGCGCGGCCCAGTCGGCTCCGGTGCCGGTGACCGTCAGCAGAGGCACCGTCGAGGACTATGTCGCGGACGAACCATTCGACGCCGTGGTGTGCGCACTGGTGCTGTGCTCGGTCGATGAGCCAGATGCTGTTCTGCGGCAGCTTTTTTCGATGCTCAAGCCGGGTGGTCAATTACGGTATCTGGAACACGTCGCAAGTACCGGTCCGCGGGCCGCGCTGCAACGGGTGGCCGACGCGACGGTGTGGCCGAGGCTGCTGGGTAACTGTCACACCCACCGCGACACCGAAACCTCGATCACCGCTGCGGGATTTGGCGTCTCGCGGGCGCGGCGTCAGTGGGCATTGCCGGCGTGGGTTCCGCTGCCGGTGACCGAGTTCGCGGTCGGGCAGGCGACGCGGCCGCGGGCCTGAGCCGGTCAGCCCAGCAGCGCCGGCAGCCGTTGCAGCAGGCCCGGTAGCGCGATCGCGGCGGGTTCGCGCACCACCGCGGTGGCCGCCGCCGACAACGGGGTGGCCTGCGGATTCACCTCGATGACGGGAATCCCGTTGGCCAGGGCGGCCTCCGGTAGACCTGCTGCGGGGTATACCACCGACGAGGTACCCACGACGACCACCACGTCGGCGCCGGCCACCGCCTGCACCGCGGCATCCCAGGCGTGGTCGGGCAGTCCCTCGCCGAACCAGACCACGTCGGGCCGGATCAGGCCGCCGCAGCTGCAGCGCGGCGGCTCGACGACTTCCACCGGCTCGGGCATCGCAGGCAACTCCCCGGTGAAGGGCATTTGGCAACGATCGCAACGGAATTCGAACAGACTGCCGTGCAGATGGTGCACCCGGGTGCTGCCGGCCCGTTCGTGCAGATTGTCGACGTTTTGGGTGGCGATGTGCACGTCGGCGTAGTCCTCCCACGCCGCGACGGCACGGTGACCGTTGTTCGGCTGCACCGCTTCCATTAGGTAGTGCCGCCACAGATACCAGGCCCACACCTTTTCCGGGTGGCGCTGCCAGCCCTCACTGCTGGAAATCTCGTACGGGTCGACCTTCGCCCACAAACCCGTCTCGACGTCGCGGAACGTCGGGACACCGCTCTCGGCGGACATCCCTGCTCCGCTGAGCACCGTCACCTGCACCCCACCAAAGTAGCCGGTGTGGGCAATACTGGGCACATGGCCGGGTTGGGGGATTGGGTCAGGCTGGACGCGCAGGGGGCAAGCCCGTTGTTCGACCAGCTGCGCACCCAGATCATCGATGGGGTTCGGGACGGGCGGCTGGAGCCGGGAACACGGTTGCCGACGGTGCGCGATTTGGCCGGGCAGGTTGGGCTGGCGGTCAACACCGTGGCTCGGGCGTATCGGGAACTGGAAGCCGCTGGGATTCTCGAAACCAGGGGACGTTTCGGCACATTCGTGGCACGGGTTGACCCCGCGGATGCCGCGATGGCGGCCGCCGCGCACGCGTTCGCCGAGGCGGCCCGCAAGGTGGGCATGGGAAAGGCAGAGGCAGTTCGTTATCTCGATGCCGTCTTCGACTGACCGCTAAGGTCCGCGCCAGCGCAGCACGTCCAGTGCGACGGCGACGTCGACGCTGTTGGCGGCCAGCGGCCGGGGCAGCATCTCGTCGGCGCGGGCCAGCCTGCGCAGCAGGGTGTTGCGGTGGGTGTAGAGCCGGGTCGCCGCGCGCGAGGCGTTGCACTGCTCGGCCACGAAAACGCGCACGCTGTCCTGCAGTTCGGGGCTCGCGGACTCGAAGTCACCGAGCACCCGGTGCACGAACTCCGCCGCCCGGTCGGCGTCGGCGGTGATCAACGCGACCAGCTGGATGTCGGTGAACAAGGCCAGCTGCTGCGGCGAATGCAGACGCGCCATCATCTGCTGAGTGGTGATCGCCTCGAAATGGCTCCGCCGGAAACCGTCGACCCCGTCGGCCGTCGGGCCGATCGCCACCCGGATGTCGGGTGCGGCGCGCACCACCTCGAGCAGGGCGGAGACGTCGGCGCCCCCTGGCCCCGGTGCCCACACCCATCGGGTGGCGGTGCTGGCCAACACGCTGAGTGCCCGCGGGCTGCCGCATGCCTGCCCGAACGCCTCGGCGACACCGTCCAGCAGGGACAGATCCCCGTCGGACCGCACGCTCCAGATCACTGCCGCGGTATGGGCGCCCGTCAACGCGTAACCGAGGCGGGCCTCGGCGCGCTGGCGGGGGATGGGGGCCCCGTCGAGCAACAGTGCGACCGTCTCGCGCCGTTCGGCCTGCGTGCCGAGGGTGAGTTCGTCGCGGTCCAGCTCGATCTGGGCACCGATACCCTGCAGCGTCGCCTCGATGAACGTGCTGATGGACAGCGAACAGATCTGCAACAGTTCGTGTAACTCGGCCGGATCGGAGGTCAGTTCGAAGGCGATCTCCATCAGGCGTCGCCAGGCGACGCCCTCGCCGACTCGGTAGGCGTCCGAGGGGAACGCGTTGATGCCGCGACGCACCAGCTCGCGGGCGATGGCCAGCGGCTCGGGTCCGGTGTTGGGCGGCACGGGGGCGCCGGGATCGCGCACGTTGGCGGTCGCCCAGAAGTACAGGTTGGCGCGGTTGCTGCGGCTGACCGCCGCGGCCAGTTCGGGGTCGGCGGCGATCATCGGGCTGGCGGCCAGCACCGCGGCGTCCAATTCGTCGAGCCATTCCGGCCGGGGGTTGACGACGATCTGGGCGCAGTGCCGGATCAGTTCGCGAACCGCTGGTGATGGCGCCGCCCACTCCACCTCGCCAGCCTAACGGTGCGGTGCAAACTGCACATCAAACGAGGAAAGCTAGTGCGTTATGGACTAGGGCTGGCCGGTACGCCCGAGGACCATAGAGACATGACTCACACCGAACACCTCGACGTGCTGATCGTCGGCGCCGGCATTTCGGGTATCGGCGCTGCCTACTATTTGCAGCGGGAGCACCCCGGCCGCAGCTACGCCATCATCGAGGCGCGCGACGCCACCGGCGGCACCTGGGACCTGTTCCGCTATCCCGGCATCCGGTCGGATTCCGACCTGCACACCTTCGGCTACGAGTTCAAACCGTGGCGTGACGAGCACGCCATCGCCACCGCCGACAAGATCCTGGCCTACCTGCGCGAGACGGTGGCCGAGAACGGGATCGACCGCCGGATCCGGTTCCACCACAAGGTGCTCGCCGCGGCCTGGAACAGCGCGGACTCGCGCTGGGTGGTCGATATCGACCGCGACGGCCAGCTGATCCAGATCTCCGCCAACTGGCTGTTCTGTGCCGGCGGCTACTACCGCTACGACCAGGGCTACACCCCGCAGTTCCCCGGCCGCGAGCGGTTCACCGGCCAGGTGGTGCATCCGCAGCACTGGCCGCAAGACTTGGACTACACCGGCAAGAAGGTCGTCGTGATCGGCAGCGGTGCCACGGCGGTGACGTTGATCCCGGCGATGGCCCCGACCGCCGGTCACGTCACCATGCTGCAGCGCTCGCCCACCTACGTGATGCCGGTCCCGGCCAAGGACGGCTTCGCCAACACCGCCAAGAAACTGTTGGGCGACAAACGCGGGTACGCCCTGACCCGGCGCAAGAACATCTTCAAACAGCGGTCGGTCTACGTCTTCTGCCAGAAGTATCCGCAGGTTGCGCGCAGGCTGATCCGGTACATCAACACCAAGCAGCTGCCCGCCGGCTATCCGGTCGACGAGCACTTCAACCCGACCTACAACCCGTGGGACCAGCGGCTGTGCGCAGTGCCCGACGCCGACCTGTTCAAAGTTCTCAGCGACGGCAGCGCCTCGGTGGTCACCGACCGCATCGCCACCTTTACCGAGCACGGTATCGAGCTGGAGTCCGGCCGCGAGCTGGACGCCGACATCATCGTCACCGCAACGGGTTTGCAGGTCCAACTGTTCGGCGGGATGCGGCTCACCGTGGACGGGGTGCCGGTGAACCCGGCGGAAACCGTTGCCTACAAAGGCATCATGCTCTCCGGCGTGCCCAATTTCGCCTTCGCGTTCGGCTACACCAACTCGTCGTGGACGCTCAAGGTCGGGCTGTTGTGCGAGCACTTCTGCCGATTGCTGTCCTATATGGACGCCAACGGTTTCGACGCGGTTCGCCCGGAATTCAGCGACCCGGCCATGACGACGCTGCCGTTGATCGACTTCGGTGCCGGGTATATCAGCCGCAGTGCTGCCGAGCTGCCCCGCCAGGGCGTGAGCGGCCCGTGGCAGATGACGATGAATTACACCGCCGACGCCGAGACACTGCGCAACGGGCCGGTGACCGACCCGAACCTGCGGTTCAGTGCCAGCGTTACCGCGTTGGAGCCCGCCCGGGATTTATCTCCCGTCGCTCCGCTCGCCCAGGGTTTATCTCCCGTCGCTCCGCTCGCCCAGGGTTCATCTCCCGTCGCTCCGCTCGCCCAGACCAGCTAGCCGAACTCGAGCAGCGTGGTCACCCCGCGCAGCGAATCCAGCAGCGGAAGTCGGTGCGCGGCCCAGATGAGGGTGTTGAGCACCCGGCCACGCCCCGGCTGCAGCGGGACATCATGCACGGCGCGGACACCGGGGATCGTGGTGGCCAACTCCGCAGCCTGGGCGACCGACAGGCTGAACGGCATCGGCGGCACCCGGTAGCGCAACGACGGCCGCAGCAACCCGTTGCGGGAACCCCAGGCAAACCAGTGCGGCGGCAGGTCGAACATCATCTGCCCACCCGGGAACCGCTGCGCACAGGCGGTGATCAAGCCGAGTGCCTCCTCGGGCTGCAGGTACATCAACAGCCCTTCGGCGGTGATGAAGACACCGTCGTCGGGGTCTGAGCTCGATGTCGCCGCCGCAGCGGCTCCGACCTGATCCATCCAGCTGTAGTCCAGTGCCGACTGCGCGCACGTCTGAACCCGGTCCGATGGCGGTAGCAGCCTCTCGCGCAGCGCCACGATCGGTGGCAGATCGACGGTGAGCCAACGGAATCGGTTGCCGACACCGGAGTTGTCGATGCGGTAGAAACTGGTTTGCAGTCCTTCGGCGAGCGCGACGACGGTGGCCTCCGGATGATCGCGAAGATAGGCGCGGGTGGCGGCGTCGAAGGTGAGCGCGCGCAGTGCCATGTCCTGCCGCCGGGACGGGCCGAACTTGGCGAAGTCGAAATCGATGGCGTCGGCGAGCGCGATCGCCACCGGATCGTCGAGGATCGCGTCGGGCCTGCGCGCCTCGTTCGCCCGAACCTGCAGCGTCAACAGTGCCGTCTCGGACACCCCGGTCAAGGCGGAGCCGTCGATCTTCTCCGAAGTCACGTATCCGAATCTACCCAGGGCCGGATCAGCGCAGCACTTTGTCCAGCGTGCGCAGGTTGCGGGTGGTGGTGGACGATTTGTAGCGCTTCTTGCCCATGGTCTTGCCGATCGCGGAGTCCAGCGTCGACGAACGAGCCACCTGCCAGTACAGGACACCGTCACCGCGCGCGGCCGTCTCGCCGGCATCGGCCGCCAAGCCGGCGAGCTCGTCGAGCACCGCGTCGTCGCTGACGAAGGTGACATAGGAGTGGTGCTCGGGCACGTCGCGTTCGAACGGGTAGTCGGCGCTGATGTCGCGCAGCGTGTCGAGGTCGTAGACCAGCACCCAGGCGTCGTACCCGAACGCCTGCCGCAACGCGGCCTCTGCGGTGCTGCGCACCTTTTTGGCTCCGGAGGTGCTGTCCAGCAACACATTTCCGGTCGCCAACACCGTCTTGACGTTGTCGAAGCCGGCGTCGGTGAACACCTTGGCCACCTCGGCCATCTTCAGATTCACCCCGCCGACGTTGACCCCGCGCAGGAAGGCGGCGTACCTCGTCACCGGGCGGGCTCCTGCGTCGGCGACGGGGCAATCCTGGGCAGAGCGGTCATCGTCTCGATGGTATCGACGTACCCTCGTCGCATGGGCCGTTTGGTGTTCGATGACAAGCTGTTGGCGCTGATCAGTGGGAACTCGCTGGGGGTGTTGGCGACGATCAAATCCGACGGCCGACCGCAGCTGTCCAACGTGTCCTATTATTTCGACCCACGCGCGGTCGCCCTCCAGGTGTCGATCACCGAGCCGCGGGCCAAGACCCGCAACCTGCGGCGCGACCCGCGGGCATCACTGCATGTCAGCTCCGATGACGGGTGGGCCTACGCGGTCGCCGAGGGTGACGCCATCCTGACCCCGCCGGCGGCCGATCCGCACGACGAGACCGTCGAGGCCCTGATTGCCTTGTACCGCAACATCGCCGGTGAGCACCCGGATTGGGACGACTACCGCAGGGCGATGGTCGACGACCGCAGGGTGCTGCTCACCATCCCGATCTCCCACCTGTACGGGATGCCACCGGGACTGCGCTGAATCGGCCGGCTCTCGGATAGGCTCTGCGTATGGCCGAGAAACCGGAAGAGGACGACACCAAGCGCAAGTTCCGGGAGGCGTTGGAACGTAAGAAGGCGCAATCGGCGACGGGTGCGGCGCACACCGACGGCGGTCGCAAGCAGTCCCGCGCCCACGGCGCCGTGGAGAATCGCCGGGAGTTCCGCCGCAAGAGCGGTTAGCGGGCCAGGCTGCGTGCTGCCACCAACGCGCTGATCAGCACCGCCAAGCACAGCACGCCGGGCCCCTTCAGCCCCCAGCCGACCGAGGCCAGGGTGGCGGCACCGGCGACGCAGAGCAACGACCCCACCGCGGTACTGCGCGTGGCGGTGACCCTGCCGCCGTCCCAATGGGGCAGCGGATCGTTCTCCAGCGGGCGCAGCGCCACGAAGACCGCAGCGACCAAGACGGCCATGATCACCAGCTGCGCGATGCTCAGCGCGAGGAAATGCGGTTGTCCGGGGTAGCGGGGCAGGCCGAGACGGTCGAACAGCAGATGCATGCCCAGCAGCGCCGGCATATGCCACAGGTACAACGTCATCGCTCCGCTGTTGCCGATCGCCGTCAGCCACCACACCCGGGGCCGCGTCGCCCACCGTGTGATCGCGGGCGCCGCGGCGATGGCGAAGGCGCACATCATGATTGCGTGCCCGGCCAGCAGCAGCGAGGGCGGCGTCATGTTCTTGAGCCGTTGTCCTTCGATGCCGACCAGACTCAACTCGTACGGCCCGAACCGCAGCAAGGCCAGATTGGCGGCCAGCATCGTCACCGCCAGCACGGCGGCACCCGGTGGGCGCAGCAGGCCGCGCCGGTAGGCCACGCCGAACAGGCCGGGCAACAACCACACCGACAGGTTCGCATAGCCCAACCAGCCCAGCCCCAGGGCGGTGAGGCGCACCGCATCGACCACCGCGACGAACCCGTAGCCAACGGCCACCGCACCGGCCAGCCGGGCGGTGGTCGTGATCCGGGACAGCAGCGGAACGGCCGCCAGCACAAGGACATACGCGCCCAGGAACCACAACAGTTGGGTCGAGATGCCGGCGATCGGCTCGTAGACGTGCACCGGGACCATGCGGTGCAGCACCAGCAGCGCGACCGCCCAGAACGCCAGGTAGTAGAACACCGGCCGGTACAACCTGGTGCAGCGCTTCAACAGCCAGCCGCCCCAATCACCTTGATACGTCTGCACCGTCGCGGCCACCCCGGCGAAGAAGAACAGCGGCATGATCTGGAACACCCAGGTGAGCGCCTGGAAGACGACCGAGGTGGTGAGCAGGTTGTCCCAATGGAACACCTCGTCGGTGATGATGCTGGTGGCCATCAGCGTGTGCCCGGCGATCACGCCGAGCAACGACACGATGCGGATGACGTCGACGGCGCGATCGCGGTCGGGCGGGGTGGCGGCGGCGACCTCGGTGACGGAGGGAAACGTGGTCACGGGCATGGCTCGACGCTAAGCCGGGCGCACCCGGTGCCGCCTGAGTAGAACCACTCACATTCTCGGTTATTTGTGGAGACGCAACCGGACTCAGTGCGGCTGCGGCTCCACACATCACACGTTGGCGGGGGCGCCCCGGCGCTCCTGGACCAGGATCGCCGCCAGGCACAGCGCGGCCAGCACCCCAACCGCCGCCGCGAACACCTCGCCGGCGGTGCGCAGCCCCCATGCGTGCGCGGCCAGGCCCGCGCCCACCACGGGCAGCGAGATCGCTACGTACGCCACCACGAAATAGGTTGAGCTGACCTCGGCTCGGCGGTCGGCCGGAACCTGCTCGACCACGGCGGCCAGGCCCCGGCTGAAGCTGATGCCCTGTCCGGCGCCGGCAATCAACGCCGCCACCAGAATGCCGGCCAGTGACGAAAGTCGCAGCGCCACAGACAAAACCACCATGCCGACCACCAAGGTGGCGCACCCCGCCGCGACCGCACGCGCCGGGGGGATCCGTCGGCCCAGCAGCTGTGCCAGCGCCGACGCGGCGAAGATCGACGCCGCGACCGCGCCGCCGACGGCATGGTTCCCGATGCCCGCCACGTTGGCCACGAACGCCGGCGCCACCGAGGTGAACAACCCCATCACGGCAAAACCGGCGAACGCCGCGGTGGCGGCGGTCAGAAACACGGCGCGCGCCTCGGCGGGAATGGACAACCGCTGGAAGCCGATGCGGCCGGTGCGGTCCGAGGTTTCCGGGGCGATCAGCACCGCCACCAATGCCAGGGCCATCAGCACAATGTGCACGACGAACGGCACCACCAGCGGGTGCGGGACGTACTGCACCAGCAGTCCGGCCAGCACGGGGCCACTACCGAGGCCACCGACGTTGGCGATGGTGGCGACGGTGGCGGCCCGCTCCCGTTCGGCGGCGGGCAGCGCCTCGACGACCGCCGCGGTGGCGGTCCCGGTGAAAACGCCCGCCGAAAGCCCCGAGAGCAGGCGTCCCACCAGCAGCACCGCAACGCTGTCGGCGACGATGAACACCACGGCGCTGGCCAGCGCGAAGACGATGCCGCCAAGCAGGACCGGGCGCCGCCCGATCGCGTCGGACCAGCGGCCGAAGACCAGCAGCGCGCCAAGCACACCGACGGCGTAGGCCGCGAACACGATGGTGGTGGTCAGGACTGCAAAGTGCATCTGGTCGGCGTACAGCGCGTACATCGGCGTCGGCAACGTGGTGCCGAGCATCACGGCGGCGAACGCGAAGGCCAGCAGCGGAAAAGCCAGACGGCGGCGGGTGCTCACTCGGGTGAACAACGCCGCCGCCGCCATGGGTAATCCATACCCGATTTAGTGCATGACAGCCTTCTCAGCACCGACACCGGTGAGCGAACGCACCTCCATCTCGGCGTTGACCTCCGGATTGCCCCGGTCCGACGAGGTCAGGGTGCCGACGATGCCCAGCAGGAACGCCAGCGGGATGGACACGATGCCGGGATTGGCCAGCGGGAACCACGCGAAATCGGCACCGGGGATCATCGCGGTCTTGGAGCCCGAGACGGCGGGGGAGAAGACGATCAGCACGATGGTCGAGATCAGCCCGCCGTACATGCTCCACAGCGCGCCGCGGGTGTTGAACCGGCGCCAGTACAGCGAGTACACGATGGTGGGCAGGTTGGCCGCGGCGGCCACCGCGAAGGCCAGCGCCACCAGGAAGGCGATGTTCTGCCCGTTGGCCAGGATGCCCAACCCGATGGCGACCAGCCCGAGTACCACCGCGGTGATCCGGGACACCTTGACCTGCTCCTCCTCGGTCACGTGGTGTTTCTTCCACACCGACGCGTAGACGTCATGGGCGAACGACGCCGACGCCGTGATGGTCAGCCCCGCAACCACCGCGAGAATGGTCGCGAACGCGACCGCGGAGATGATGCCCAGCAGCACCACGCCACCGAGTTCCAGGGCCAGCAGCGGGGCCGCCGAGTTCTGCCCGCCGGCAGCCGACAGGATCCGATCCGGTCCGACGATGGCCGCGGCGCCGTAACCCAGCACCAGGGTGAACAGGTAGAACGCACCGATCAACGCGATGGCCCACACCACCGAGCGGCGGGCTTCCTTGGCGGTCGGCACGGTGTAGAAGCGCATCAGCACGTGCGGCAGGCCCGCGGTGCCCAGCACGAGCGCCAGGCCCAGCGACAGGAAGTTGATCTTCGATTCCGTGGAGCCGCCGTACTGGGCGCCGGGAGCGAGCACGTCCCGGCTGGAAACACCCTTGGTGGTGGCGTCGGAGACGGCGGACTGCGCGGCACCGAGGATCTCGGAGAAGTTCAACCCGAACTTGGCCAGCACCATGACGGTCATCAGGGCGGCACCGGTGATCAGCAGCACGGCCTTGATGATCTGCACCCAGGTGGTGCCCTTCATCCCGCCGACCAGAACGTAGACGATCATCAAGATGCCGACGACGGCGATCACCAGCGACTGGCCCGCCCTGCTGTGCACGTTGAGCAGCAGGGCCACCAGGCCGCCGGCGCCGGCCATCTGGGCCAGCAGGTAGAACAGCGACACCGTCAACGTCGTGGTGGCCGCCGCCAGCCGGACCGGGCGCTGCTTGAGCCGGAAGCTCAGTACGTCGGCCATGGTGAACCGGCCGGTGTTACGCAGCAGTTCAGCCACCAGCAGCAGCGCCACCAGCCAGGCCACCAGGAAGCCGATGGAGTACAGGAAGCCGTCGTAGCCGTAGACGGCGATCGCGCCGGCAATACCGAGGAAGCTGGCCGCAGAGAGGTAGTCGCCGGCGATGGCGATGCCGTTCTGCGGCCCCGAGAAGGCGCGGCCACCGGTGAAGAACTGGTCGGCGGACTTGTTGTTGCCACTGGCCCGGATCACGACGTACATGGTGACGGCGACGAACAGGCCGAAGATGGCGATATTGGCGACCGAGTTCCCCACCGAGGCGGCCGCGGCGACAAGGGTGGTCACTGTGCTGCGCCTTCCTTGCCTTCAAGCCGCTCCCGGATGGCCGCGGCCCGCGGATCCAGCTCACGGTTGGCGAACCTGACGTAGATGCCGGTGATCAGGAAGGTGGTGACGAACTGTCCCAGGCCGAGCAGCAACCCGACGTTGACGTTGCCGAACACCTTGGTGGCCATGAAGTCGTGCGCGAAGGCGCCCAGCACCACGTAGAGCCCGTACCAGATGAGAAAGAACGCCGTCATCGGGAAGACGAAGCGACGCAGCTTACTGCGCAGCTCCTGGAACTCGGGGCTGTCTTGCACGTGCACGAAATCAGCGCCCGAGTGGGCGGGTGGACTGTCGGTTGTGGGCACCGGTGACTCCTTGAGGTCGACTGTGAACCAGCTTGGAGTCGAACCTAAATGAGATGTGAGTCACACGGGTGCGAGCGGCGCCCAAGCCTCTGGCCGATGCGCCGAGCGGTCGGTGGGTGGCGATGAGCGGCGGGCTACACCGAGCGTCGGACCAATTCGACCACCGGAATGACCCGGGCGGTCTTGCGCTGGTAGTCGCCGAACTGCGGTTGGACGGCGACTTGCTTGGCGTAGATCGCGTCGCGCTCGGCTCCTTCGAGTACCCGCGCGGTCACCGGGAAGGTCTCGGTCTTCCACTCGACGGTGACCTCGGGATGTGCGACGAGGTTGCGGAACCAGTCCGGGTCGGTGTCGGCCCCACCCTTGCTGGCGAAGATGTAGATCCGGTCGTCGTCGATCAGGGGTACCAGCGGCGCGATGCGCTCCGTGCCGGACTTCGCGCCGAAATGGTGCACCAGCACCAACGGTTTGCCTTCGAACATGCCGCCCGCGGTGCCGCCGTTGGCCCGGAACTCGCTGATCACCTGACGGTTCATCGCGTCGAAATCGAACGCCTCTGTCATGGTCTTCCTCCCTGTCGGCCTCCTGTGGGCAACTGTCGGCGCCTGCGATTGATTCCCGGGTCCCGCTACAGGCTGCCCAGCAGCTGGTTGAACGCCTCGGTCATCGACGGGTGGGTGTAGATGGAGTCCCGCAGCGCGGTGGCGGTGATGCCGTGGCGCATGGCCAGCGCGACGGTGTTGATCACCTCGTGGGCGTCGTAGCAGAGCAGCGCCGCACCGAGGATCAGGTCGGTCTGCGCGTCCACCACCACCTTCATCCGGCCCTGCGGCTCGCCGACGATGCGGGCCCGCGGCACGGTGGCCATATCGGCCACCGCCATGGCCGCCACCTTGATGTCGAGCCCCTTCGCCCTGGCCTCGTGTTCGGTCAGGCCAACCCGGCCCAACGGCGGGGTGATGAAAAGGTTGTACGGCACCGCTTTTCGGTCGGATGTGCTGCGAAGGCCGGCACCGGCCAGTTGGTCGAGCACGATGCGGTAGTCGTCGAGCGAGACGTAGGTGAACTGCGGTCCGCCGTTCACGTCGCCCATCGCGAAGATGTGCGCCTGGCTGCTGCGCAGATACTCGTCGACGACGACGGCGCCCGACGCGGTGGTCTGCACGCCCGCGGCGGCCAGATCCAACTCGGCGGTGACGGGTTCGCGTCCCAGCGCGACCAGAATGGCGTCGGCGTCGACGGTGTGTGTGGTGTCACCGGCCCGATAGCTGACCGTGCCGTCGTCGACCTCGGTCACCTGTACACGGGTGAGGATCCGGACACCCTTGTCATGCAAGATGTCTCGTGCCGCCGAGGCGATATCGTCATCCTCGTGGGCCAGCACCTGGTCGTGCCGTTCCAGCACGGTGACCTTCGACCCGTACGCGGCGTACATCGCGGCGAACTCCAGGCCGACGTAGCCGCCGCCGAGCACCACCAGTCGGGTGGGCAGGTTCTCCTCGGTCAGCAGATCGGTGCTGGTGTGCACCCGCGGCGAACTGTCTAGCCCAGGGATGGCGGGAAGCGTTGGCCGCGAACCGGTCCCGATCACTATCCACTTCGCCGACACCGTGACCTCGCCGTCGGCGGTGCGCACGGCCAGGGTGTGCGCGTCGAGGAAGCGGGCCGAACCGGTGATCACCTCGGCCGTCGGGATGCCGTCGATCATGGCGTAGTTCACCGCCCGCAGGCCGGCGGTCAGCTCGGCGGTCGCGGTGACTGCGCGCCGATAGTCGTCGGGGTGCGCCGTGCCGGCGCCCAGGTGCTCGGACCGGTAGACCAGCGACTTGGTCGGGACGCAGCCGATGTTGATGCACGTGCCGCCGTACATCTGCGCGGACTGCTCGATCACCGCTACCCGCCAGCCCTTACGGCCCAGCGCCGTGGCCAGCGTCTTGCCGCCCTTACCGAACCCGATGACCGCGAGGTCGACCTGACGGTCATTCACCGGTGCACCACCACCTTTCCGATCATGCGCCCCGACTCCACCAGCCGATGCGCCTCGCGCAGCCCCGCCGCGGAGAAATCGTCGATCGCGGTGGTGATGGTACTGCGCAACTCGCCCCGGTCCACCAGGTCGGCGGCGGCGGCGAGCAGGCGCTGCTGGGCAATCATGTCGTAGGAAAACAACGCGCGGGTGAACATCAGCTCCCAATGCCAGGCGATGCTCTTGGGTTTCAGGGCCACCAACTCCAGCCCTTCGGGTTCGTCGATGGCGGTGATGTGTCCGAACGGTTTGGTGATCGCCGCGTACGTTTCGACGTTCCCGGCTGAATGCGGGGAGAAAACGTAGTCGACACCATCGGGGGCCACCGAGAGGGCTTGTTTCTCCAGATCGTGGTGGTCGATCACCACGTCGGCGCCCAGGCTCAGTGCCCAGTCCCGCGAATCGTCGCGGCTGGCGGTGGCGATCACCCGCACCCCGGTCAGTTTCTTGGCCAGCTGGATCATGGCCGAGCCGACGCCGCCGGCGGCGCCGAGCACCAGCAGGTCACCGGTGGAGTCCGTGGTCAGACCGAACCGTTCGAACAGTGCCTCCCAGGCGGTGATGGTGGTCAGGGGCAGGGCTGCGGAATCCTTGAAGGACAACGACTTCGGCTTACGTGAGACGATGCGCTCGTCCACCGTGTGGAGTTCGGCATTGGTGCCGGGCCTGCTGACATCGCCGGCGTACCACACCTCGTCACCCACGCTCAGCGTGCTGACCTGCGGGCCGACGGCCTCGATCGCACCGGCGGCGTCGAAGCCGAGGATCACCGGTGTCGCCGACGGATCAAGGCTGCGGCGCCGCTTGATGTCGACCGGGTTCACCGAGACCGCGTGCACACGGACCAGCACATCGTGCGGGCGCAACTCGGGAACGTCGACCCGCACGTCCTGCAGGGCGTCGGGGTCGTCGATGGGCAGGGCGGTGAATGCTCCGATGGCGGTCATGGTGGTCATGGGCGCGAGGCTAGACCCACCACCCCGGTGTCGTGCAAGGACGGTTACTTTCCTGCGGGGAAGCATTGCACATCAGCGGAATTCAGGGTGATCCGCCGCGGTTGAGCCTGACGACGGTTACTTTCGATATGACACCATTGCAGCTCAGGAGGGTCCGATGGCCAGGCCGTGTCCGACGGGGCATCACGACAAGCACGACGTGTATTCGGACAGCTGTCCCTGTCGGGCTCTGCTGGACCTGCTGTCGAACAAGTGGTCCGCGCTGATCATCGGGTTACTCGAACAGCGCGGGGCGGTGCGGTTCTCCGAGTTGCAGGCGCAGCTGCCGGGCGTGGGCGCCAAGATGCTCACCCAGACGCTGCGGCGGTTGGAGGCGGCCTCGTTGGTGCACCGCACCGTGTTCGCCGAGGTGCCACCACGGGTGGAGTACACGTTGACCGATCTCGGCGTCAGTGTGTCGGAACCGTTGGGCCTGTTGCGAACCTGGGTAGAGGACAACATCGATCGTGTCGAGGCGCTGAACCGGGATTGGAACAGCTGACGGCGCCATAGGTCAGTTGACCATCGAGTCGCTTGGACGGATACCGCCAGGGTGTTACGCCCGCACCCTCGCCGATGGTCATTTGACGGATACCCACGCCGGCCCCGCAGTGTCAGCCTGGTGAACGGGGATCGACGACAGCATCAGGAGACACACAGATGGCCGCACTCGAGGGTGCCGGCGCGGCATATGCGCCGAACCGCAGCGTTGAAGTCAGCGGGGACACGTTCGCGTACCGCCGGTTCGGGACGATATCGCAGACGTTGCCGCCCCTGGTTCTGTTGCAGCACTTCCGTGGCAATCTGGACTACTGGGACCCCGCCCTGCTCGACCTCCTGGCCGCCGATCGTGAGGTGATCACCGTCGACTTGCGCGGCGTCGGCGGGTCCACCGGTGCCGTACCGGACACGGTGGCCGACATGGCCAGGGACGCAGTGCGGTTCATCGATGCGCTGCAGCTGGAATCGATTGACCTGCTCGGGTTTTCGCTGGGCGGTCATCTTGCGCAGGAGATCGCGCTGGTTCGGCCGCGGCTCCCGCGGCGACTGGTGCTGGCCGGTACGGCTCCGCAGGGGGCGCCCGACCTACACCGATGGTCGGACGACGTGTATCGCTGGGCATGCGCTGACGACATTACGCCGGACGGTTTCCTCGCCCTCTTCTTCTCGGGATCGGAGACCAGCGTGAAACGGGGATGGGAGTATCTGACACGCACTCACGCCCGCACCGAAGATCGCGATCCGGAGACGACGTTGGCCTGCCGCGACGCCCAGTATCAGGCGTTGATGACGTGGGGCATCCCGGAATCCGGCAAATTGGAGCGCCTTTCGGCGATCACACAGCCGACATTGGTGGCCAACGGTGACAACGACACGATGATGGCGACCAAGAACAGCTATCTGTTGGCCGAGCGGATCCGCGGTGCGCAGATCCGCATCTACCCGGATGCCGGGCACGGATTCCTCGACCAATATCCGGTGGAGTTCGGCCAGCACGTCCGCCAGTTCCTGGGACGTTGACGGTGCTCGATGCCTCGCGGGAGGCCTTGCCGGCAGGCCTGTTGGCCGGCCGGTTCGCGGGGCCTGCCCTGACCCTGGTCGCAGAGGCCACCAGGGATGCCATCGCCTCGACACGCCGACCGGGCGACGAGGTTCTCGACGGCGTCGCCCGGTTCGTCACCGACGGCCCCGAGGCGGCCATGCCGGCGCTGCGTGACGCACTCGAGTCGACCAGGAATCCGGAATGGGTAAGTACCGTCGAACCGACCTCGCTGTGGCTGACCGGGCGTGCGGCCGGACTTGCTTGGGATTTCGATGCATGGCTGCGCTGCTCGGTGCGTCTGCTCGAGGCGACCAGGACGTCAGGGCCGCCGTCGATGCTGCCTTCGGCCCTGACGGATCGCGCCGCCACACTGCTTCTGACGGGTGCCCTGGATGAGGTCACGCCATTGAGCGAGGAGGAAACGGCAGCCATCGAGGTTGCCGGCGGCCGGATGGTGCCCTACAGCCTGCTCGGCTTGGCGGCCTTCGCGGGCCGCGACGCGCAGGCACGGTACCTGATTCTGGCCGCGAGCCAGGATGCTCATCGCCGCGGTGACGGCGCAGGCGTCTGCTTTGTCAACTGGGCCGCCGCAGTCCTGTACAACGGCCTCGGCCGGTACGATGATGCGTACGCGGCAGTGGCTGACACCATCGACGACCGACCGGCACAGCGGTTCAGGAACTGGGCGCTGGCCGAACTCGTCGAAGCGGCCATCCGCACCGGCCGGCACGCCGAGGCTGCCGCGGCAATGACCTGCCTGGATGAAGTCACTCTGCCCAGCGGAAGCCGCTGGGCCCGAGGTGTCCGGGCCCGAGCGCACGCATTGCTCGCCAACGGTGGCGAGGCCGAATCGTCGTATCGGGAGGCGATCGCTCATCTGCAGCGCACACCCTTGTCACCCGAGGTTGCCCGCGCCCATCTCCTTTTCGGGGACTGGCTACGCCGTGAACGCCGAGCGATCGAAGCCCGGGAGCAGCTGCGCCAGGCGGCCGTCGCTTTCGAGGCGATGGGCATGGCGGGGTTCGCCCACCGGGCGCGCTCGGAGTTGGCCGCCGCCGGCGACAACACCGATCGACCCGGCATGCGCGGGTGCATCGGATTGACGGCACGCGAACAGCAGATCAGCTGCCTGGTGGCCGAAGGTGCGACCAATGCCGAGATCGCCACCCGACTGTTCATCACCCATCGCACGGTGGAGTACCACCTACACAAGGTGTTCCGCAAGCTGGCGGTCACATCGCGAACTCAATTGGCGCGCTTGGTCATCGATAGCCACGTCGACATCGCGACCAACAATGCGGCAGGGCTGCCGCGAGCCGCCTCTTAGCCGCCACCACCCCGCCGGCACCCCCTCCGAGAGAAAGATCCAGGCCCATGTACAGCCATCTGTTCGCCCTGAACCCGAGCCGGCAGCTGATCGTGAAGGTGGCGATCAGCGATGGGACCGTCAGCGACTTCATCGACGGCGTGACCGACTTCCCGGACGGTATCGTCGTCGACCACGCCGACCATTCGCTGTACTGGACCAACATGGGCGCTCCCGGGCTGCCCGCCGACCACCCGCCCCGGCAGGAAGCTGACCTGGATTTCTACCGGCGCAACGGTTCCCTGGAACGCGCTGCGCTGGACGGCTCCGACCGGCGCACGATCCTGGCCCCGGGGAGCTTCGTCACGGGCAAGCAACTCGCCGGTGCGTGGGAGCGCAACCGGCTCTACTGGTCGGACCGGGAAGGTGCTGCGGTGCTGAGCGTTTCCCTGGAAAACGGACAGGTGCGTCCCGAGGTCGTCGTGGCGCAGACGGATCAGGACCGCCACGTGGTCCGCAACCAATGTGTCGGTGTCGCCGTCGACGAAAGAAGTGGCTGGCTGTATTGGACGCAGAAGGGCCCAGCCGACGGCGGCGACGGCCGGATCTTCCGCGCACCGCTGGACATTCCGGCCGGGCAGAGCCCGGACAACCGGGCCGTGGAAGTGCTGTGGTCCGGGCTCCCGGAACCCATCGATCTCGAACTCGACCTGGACGCGGGGATCATCTACTGGACCGACCGGGGCACCCCGCCGACCGGAAACACACTGAACCGGGCGCACATCCCGGCCGCGGGCCGGTCCGGCGGTGCCGTCGACGTCCTGTCCACCGATTTCCACGAGGCCATCGGGCTGGCGGTGGACACCGACGCCGGCATCGCCTACGTCAGCGATCTCTCCGGCGAGATCCGCGCGGTGGCCCTGGACGGCACCGGTCAACGCGTGATCGCCACCGTGCCGGGTGGTTTGACCGGGATCGCCGGAATCTCGGAGTAGGTGGTGACCGGATCCTTCGATGTCGCCGTTCTCGGATCCGGCCCGGCCGGTGTCACGGCGGCGGCCCGAGCGTCCGAACTCGGTGCCCGTACCGCACTCGTCACGGCGGACCGATTCGGAGGCATGGCGGCCAACGACGGGCCGGTACCCGTGCGCACACTGGCGCACACGGCACGTCTGCTGAGGGACGCACGGCAACTCGGCCGGTACGGTATCGCCGGCATCTCTCCCGAATTGGACTACCGACATGTGCTTGCACGTGTCGACGAGGTGGTCGACGACGTCCGTTCGTCATCGTTTCTGTTGCGCCGGCTCAACGCCCAAGGTGTGAGCCTTTACGAGAACGCGGGTGTGGCACGGTTCGTCGACCCATGCCGGGTGCGCACCGGGTCTGGGGTGACCATCACGGCGGACAAGTTCATCGTTTGTACCGGCGGAACCGGCAAAGCCCTGCCGATACCCGGGTTCGAACTGACCGCCACCCACAGCGACGCCTGGAGTCTGACCGAGGTACCCCGGTCGATGATCGTGATCGGCGGCGGCGCGACCGGACTGCAGGTCGCTTCGATCTTCAACACGTTCGGCGCCCGGGTGACGGTGTTCGAAGCGGGTCCGCAGATCCTGCCCGGTGCCGACAGGGACATCGCCGCCGCCGTGGCGCAAGGCTTCCGGCAGAACGGGATCGACGTCTGGGAGGACTTCGGCACGATCGAATCGTTCACCCGGACCGATGGCGGTATCAGGATGGACCACATCGGCGCCGGCACACGGCGCAGCGTCGAGGCCGACATGGTCATCAGCGCGGTCGGCTGGGCCGCGGACGTCACGGAGTTGAACCTCGGCTGCGCCGGTGTGGAAGTCAATGCCCGCGGTTGCATCGAGGTCGACCGTTACTTGCGCACCTCGAATCGGGCCTTCTTCGCCGCTGGGGACGTCACCGGCCGGACAATGCTGGCCTCCGAGGCGATCCGCGACGGCTTCATCGCCGCGGACAATGTCGTCGCCGGTCTGCGGTCCGTCGCGACCGACCATTACGCTGCCGAAGGCAGTTTCACCGATCCGGAATACGCGTCGGTCGGGCTGACAGAACACGCGGCGCGTGCATCCGGCGCGGCTGTGCACTGCACGCGGCTGGATTATTCGAGGTGCACCAGGCCGATCATCGACGGCCAGACCTACGGTTTCTGCAAACTCGTGATCGACACGGTGACCGCAGAGGTGCTCGGCTGCCACGTCGTCGGTGACCGCGCCGTCGATATCGTCCAGGTGTTGTCCGTCGCACTGTCTTCAGGCCTGCGTCGGGTGGATGACATTGCCCGGCTTTCGGTTTCATTTCCCACCTACGGTGAGATCGTGATCCACAGCGCGGTCCTGGCCTCCCAGGAACTCGGCCTGGACGGCGTACCGCTGCGGTAGTTCCTCGGGTGGTTGCCGCGATCACGATGACCGGAACCACACGGGGACTGGGGTTTTCACGGATGCAAGGGCGCGACCGTTCAGGTGACGATGAATCGGCGCACAACCATCACCATGTCGAGAGGATGTCATGACCACGACCGCCACGGCGTTGCCGCCGATCCCGCTGCAGGATCTCGGAGCCGGACTGCTGAAAGCCGATTTCTATGCGTACGAGGAGATCCTCTCCGACGAGGAGCGCGAGACCATCGACGGGCTGCGGGCGTTCTTCGCCAGCCGCGTGGTGCCGATCGTCGACGACCACTGGGCCCGAGCGGAATTCCCGTATCACCTGATTCCCGAGTTCGCCGGCTTGGGCCTGGTGGACTGGGCCGACCCGGATTCGTCGGAGACCGAACCGAGCAACCTGATGAACGGCATCACCGCGATGGAGCTGGCGCACGCCGACGCGTCCATCGGGACGTTCTTCGGTGTGCACACCGGACTTGCCATCGGCAGCATCATCACCTGCGGCTCTGACGAGCAGAAACGGCGATGGTTGCCGCAGATGAGCCGCTTCGAGAAGATCGGCGCCTTCGCTCTGACCGAACCGCACGGCGGATCGGATGTGGCGGGTGGTATGCAGACCACCGCACGCCGCGACGGTGACGAATGGGTGCTCGACGGTGCCAAGCGCTGGATCGGCAACGCCACCTTCGCTGATCACGTGGTGGTGTGGGCACGTGATGTCGATACCGACCGCGTGCTCGGCTTCGTGGTGGACAAGGGCACCCCCGGCTTCACCGCCACCAAGATCGAGAACAAGATCGCGCTGCGCATCGTGCAGAACGCCGACATCGTGCTGCAGAACTGCCGGGTACCCGAGGAGAACCGGTTACAGAAAGCCAATTCGTTCAAGGACACCGCCAAGATCCTCCGTCAGACCCGCAGCGGTGTTGCCTGGCAATCGGTCGGAGTCATGTGGGCCGCCTATGAGATCGCCCTGGCCTACGCCGTCGAACACACCCAGTTCGGCCGCCCCATCGGGAAATTCCAGCTCGTGCAGGACTTGCTGGTGAAGATGCTGGGCAACGCCACGGCGTGCGCCGGCATGATGGTGCGCCTGGCCCAACTGCAGGACGCCGGTGTCTATCGGGACGAGCAATCCGCGTTGGCCAAGGCGTACTGCACGGTGCGGATGCGCGAAAGCGTCGGCTGGGCACGGGAAATGCTCGGCGGCAACGGCATCGTCCTGGACTACAACGTCGGCCGGTTCGTCGCCGACTCCGAGGCCCTGTATTCCTATGAGGGCACGCGAGAAATGCAGACCCTGATCGTCGGCCGGTCCATCACCGGCGGCCTGAGCGCGTTCGTGTGAGGAATCGAGATATGACATCCCCCTCCACATCATCTGCCACCGCCATCTTCGCCGGTCTCAAGGTGGTGGAGATCGCCAGTTTCATTGCCGCGCCGGCAGCGGCGACGATGCTCGCCGACTTCGGAGCCGACGTCATCAAGGTCGAGCCGCCCGGGCTCGGGGACCCGCAACGCGTGCTCAGTTCCCTGCCGCCCAGTCCCGTCGCCGCAGGCAATTACAGCTGGCATCTGGCGAACCGCAACAAGCGCGGTATCGCCGTGGACCTCAAATCGGCCGGCGGCACGGCGATCCTGCGCCGCCTGGTGCAGTGGGCCGACGTGGTGATCACCAACTTTCCGCACGGCACTCGGGAGTCCTTGCACCTCGGATATGACGAAGTGTCGCAATGGAACTCGCGTGTCATCTACGCCGACATCACCGGTTACGGAGATGCCGGCGCCGATGCGAACCTCCCCGGATTCGACCTGACGGCGTTCTGGTCACGCAGCGGACTGCTCGCCGCCACCCGGGACGCCGGTGCACCACCCACCTCACCGGTGTGGGGGAGCGGCGACTACACCACCGCCACGGCCATCTATGCCGCCATCACGACCGCGTTGTACCACCGGGAACGTACCGGTCTCGGCGCCAACGTCGGAACCTCTCTGCTGGCCACCGGTGTATGGGCCACCGGAACTCTGGTCTCTGCCGCGTTGGCCGGTGGCACGCCGTACGAACTCCACGACCGCACCGCGCCGGTGAACCCGCTGAGCAACCCCTATCGGACCAGTGACGGCCGGTGGCTCATGCTGGTCGCCCGGCCACAGCATTGGCCCAAACTGGTCGAATCACTCGGCCGTCCGGACCTGCTGGCCGACCCGCGATTCGCCGACGAGCCGGGTCTGCGAACCCATGCCGATGAACTCGCCACCATCCTCGACGGCGAGTTCTCGTCCAGGCCGGGCGACTACTGGAAGCAGAGCCTCGATCACGCCCGTATCCCCTACAGCTTCATCCAGACCCCGGAGGAGGCGGCCGCCGACCCACAACTGCGCGCGAGTGAGGTGGTGGTGCCGATCAGCGGCGCGGCGCACCTGGAATACACCGTGAACAGTCCGATCACCGTGCGCGGGCAGCAGAAGGTTCCCGCGACACGGGCACCGGAACACGGCGAACACAGCGACGAGATCCTCGGGCAACTGGGCTTCACCGCCGCCGAGATCGCCGATCTGTATGCCACGCAGGCTGTCCCGGCCAAGACAGGAGCGACCCGATGAGCGCGAACCTGGTACGTGCAGACGCCGAGGGCGGGGTTCTGACGATCACGATCAACCGACCCGAGCAGCGCAACGCCATCAACCGTGACGTCGCCGTCGAGCTCGCCGCGGCACTGGACCGACTGGACGCAGATCCAGACCTCGCCGTCGGGCTACTGACCGGTGAAGGCGGAACATTCAGCGCGGGAATGGATCTGAAGGCGTTCGCCACCGGGCAGACCCCTGTCCTCCCGGGCCGGGGACTGGGCGGGCTGACCCGGGCCACCGTGCGCAAGCCGTTGATCGCCGCGGTGGAGGGCTGGGCGCTAGGCGGCGGATTCGAGCTCGCCCTGGCCTGCGACCTCATCGTCGCAGCCGGGAACGCCACCTTCGGCTTCCCGGAGGTCAAGCGTGGCCTGATCGCCGGTGAAGGCGGGGTGCTGCGGCTACCACACCGGGTGCCTCACCACGTCGCGTTGCGCTTGCTGCTGACCGGCGACCCCATCACGGCGGTGGAAGCCGAACGGTTCGGGCTGATCGCCGAACTGGCGCCACCGGCGGGCGCGCTGGGCGCAGCGCGGGCACTGGCCGAAAGAGTGGCCGGAAACGCGCCGCTGGCGCTGGCCGCGGTCAAGCAGGTGATACGGGAAACGCAGGGTCTGGCCGACGCGGAGGCGTTCGTCCGTCAAGACGAGATCGGTGCTGGCCTGTTGACAAGCGAGGACGCGCGCGAAGGTGCGCTGGCATTCGCCGAGAAGCGCGCCCCGGTATGGCGCGGACGCTGACCCCCCCGAACGAGGAGACCCAACTATGAGCACATATGACATCTCATCCATCCGCCGGATCGCGATCGTGGGCACCGGCACCATCGGGGCCAGCTGGGCCACCCATTTCCTGGTTCGCGGGTTCGACGTGATCGCCACCGATCCGGGCCCGGCTGCGGAGTCCGCGTTGCGCAGTTATGTCGACGGCGCCTGGGATACCGCCGCCCGCCTCGGACTGGCGGCGGATGCCTCCCGTGACCGTCTGACATTCACCACCGACCTGGCCGCGGCCGTCGGCGAAAGCGACTTCGTCCAAGAGAATGCACCCGAGCGGCCGGAGCTGAAGGTCAAGCTGCTCGCCGACATCGATGCGGCAGCTGCGCCGTCGACGATCATCGCATCCAGTTCGTCGGGGATCACGATGAGCGTCATGCAGGCCCAGTGTGCCCGAGCCGAGCGAACCGTGATCGGGCATCCGTTCAACCCGCCCCACGTCATCCCGCTGGTGGAGGTGGTCGGCGGGGCGGACACCTCGCCCGAGGCCATCGCG
The DNA here is from genome assembly GCF_026240945.1 of Mycolicibacterium sp. J2. Taxonomy (GTDB): domain Bacteria; phylum Actinomycetota; class Actinomycetes; order Mycobacteriales; family Mycobacteriaceae; genus Mycobacterium. The sequence continues at coordinate 58,040 of NZ_JAPFPY010000022.1, read as the reverse complement.
GCGGCCATGGACTTCTATACGACGATCGGTAAGAAGCCGGTGCTGCTGAAGAAAGAGCTCCCCGGTCACGTCGCCAACAGGCTGCAGTCGGCGCTGTACCGCGAGGTGGTGCACCTGATCGCCGATGGTGTACTCGGGGTGGCGGATGCCGACGACGCGGTCTCCTGGGGCCCCGGACTGCGCTGGGGTGTGATGGGCCCGAACCTGCTCTGGCATCTAGGCGGTGGTGAAGGCGGAATAGCGCACTTCATGGAGACACTGATGCCCAGGATGACCGAGGGATGGCCGGCCCTGGGCAATCCCACGTTCACCCCGGAACTGGAGCAGCGAATCGTCACCGGCGTGCTCGAAGAGGCCGGCGGCCGTTCGATCGGCGAACTCGCCGCCGAGCGCGACGCGATGTTGTTGGACCTGATCGCGTCCCGCACCGAACACCAGTAGCCGCAAGCGAACCGGTGGGCGGGCCGGGTGACGCCGGCCTGCTCACCGGGAACGTGTTTCGAAGGATGACAACCCGTGGCACCCTCCCGATCCACCCGGCGCTGGCGGTATTACTGGGTGCACCACGGCTGGCTCGACCTGATCCCTGCGCTGATCCTGATCGCCCTATGGGCGGTATCGGCGCGGTATGGGTGGGCGCCGCGCGGACTGACGCACGTGCCCGCCGACGCCCGCCGGGCGCTGTACCAGTCGCTGGCCACCATCGCCGCGACCATGGGGGGCGTAACCCTGACCAGCATCTCATTGCTGCTGAATCTGATTCGGAACCCAACCTCGTCAGTCGATCTACCGGCTGGTGACGAGCGCCGGATCGGTCAGGCATTCCTCGGCGTGTTGCCTTGGCAGGGTGGTCTTTTCACCGGCTCACTCATTGCGATCACGATGGACGCGCCCCGCGCCTGTGGGTATCCATGGCTACAGACGGGGTTGCTCGCCGTGGCGGTGGCAGGCTTCTGTTCGATCGGTCGGGTGTTCTGGATTCTGCGGCTCTTGCTGGCCGCGACGGCCGGCTACTCGAAGACATAGTTGCTCAGATCGACTGAGACGATAAGCGGTGTATCCGCCGCGGTGTTGTCCGCATTGCGCGGATAGATTCGCAGTTTCGAAGGCAGCACGATGCCCGATACGCTCACCGGATCGAGAAGGTAGCGGGCGGCCGGATTACTGCCTTGGATATCGACCTCGTAATCATGGCGACGCACCAGGCCGTCGCTGTCGATGTAGAAAGTCTGGACGGCGCTGTGCGTGGCGATCTCGGACGGGAAGCTGACCCGCAGTCGCCGCCATGTTTGACCCTGCTCGGTCCAGGGATCGATTTCTTCGGAGAGGATGCCAGGCCGCGCGAGCAGGAACGGTGACGTGAGGTAGGTCCACATCGTGTAACCGGCGAAGTATGCCACCTGGGTGTCGCTCCACGGAGTTTCCATCGCGTAGCCGGCGAAGGACGTGCGCGGGTCGTCGAGCTGCTCGACCACCTCACCCTCGGGCGAGACGATGGTGACCCGCTGCGGTGTGAACTCGGAGTGATTCGCTGTGGGCGCGAAGGGGCCGTGAGACACCCATTGTCGCTTCAGATCGACACGGACGTGCGCATTCTCCAGAACGGTGGGTTTTCCCTTGAGCCCCCACAGCACGCCGCCTTGATGCAATTGAGCGGACAGATAAGAGAATCGATCGAAGTGCTCGAGGCCACCATGCGCGGCACACGCCAGTTCAACCAGGTCTGACATCGGTTTTCTCCTCGTGACAGTGACTGAACTAGGATGCGCGCCAATGTTTTCCGCCGCCATAGGTTAGATGACCAACTGTCCCAGTGCGGCGTGCAGTTGACTTCGGCTGGTGACTCCCAGTTTCGGGAACACCTTGTAGAGATGGGCGGCGACCGTCTTGTGGGATACGTAGATGCGGTCGGCGATCTCCCGGTTGGTCAATCCGGACGCCGCCAGTTGCGCGATTTGGAGTTCTTGGGCGGTGAGATCGGCGGCGGCGCTGTGTACGACCCTCGCCGCATGGGAGACGCCCGCGGCCCGCAACTCGGCCGCAGCGCGCTCGACGAACGGTGCAGCACCGGCGGCGTCGAAAGCAGGCAGGGCCAGCGACAGATGGGTGCGTGCCTCGACGATACGGCGCTGCCTGCGCAGCCATTCCCCGTAGAGCAGGTGGGTTCGGGCCAATTCCAGCGCCGCGTCGGCGTGCTCTCCGGCGGCCAAGGCCGACCGGAACCCCGCGTCTGCGTCATCGTCGGAGTCGGCCAGTAGCGCCTGCGCCCGGCGGGCCAGCATCAACTCCAGACCGGTGCCCAATCTGCGGGCCTCGGCGGCGATCTCGGCTACGAGTGGCCGTGCCAGCTCCGGCTGTCCACAACCGGCCGCAGCCTCGGCGAGATCGGCGACGGCCCAGCGCCTGGTGGTCCGGTGCAGCGACATCGTCCGCAGATGGCCAAACGCGGCAGCGTGATCATTCGCACACAACGCGGCCATCCCGGCGGCCCAGTGCGCGTCGTCGTTCCACAGCAGGGAAGGGTCGGGCGCGAGTGTCAGTCGGGCGTGATCGAGGGCCTCACGGGCGCGCTGGGGTTGACCTTGCCATGCCAGCGCGCGGGCCAGGTAGGCCGCCGCCGATCCCTCGGTCATGGGCAGATTCATATCGGTGGCCATGCGCATCGCATTCTCGGCTGCGATGGCGGCGGCCTGCAGGCGGCCCTGCATCAGGAACAGCTGAGCACTGCCACGTAGGCTCTCGCATTCGTCAGCGGCCGAGCCGTTGTGTCGCGCTTGATTGCCCACGCGGAGCCAACAGGTCAGCGCGTGGCCGCGTTCGGCGACGGCCTCGGCCGCGAAGCCCATCGCCATGAGAACGAGCGGCTGGTCCCCGAACTCCTCGATCAGCTGCGGCAGGAGTGGACGTAACCGTTGTCCGGCACCGATATCGTCGACCAGTGCGGCAGCGCTGGCGAGTAGCGCGTCGTCGCCGTCGTAGATGGTGGCGATCGCGTGGGCGACATCGAGGCGTGCATCCTCGGGTAACCCGTGCATGCGGCACTCGATGGCCGCGGCCCACAGCAGTTCCCGTCGTTGATGCTCGTGATCGGCGAATTTGCCTGCCAGCGTGACCAGTTCGGTCGCGCTGTGTCCTGGCAGCGCAGCGGTGGCATTCAGGATGAACCGCGTGATGGCAAGGGGTTCGTCTTCCTCGTGGCCGATGGCGAGCGGCTCAGCTTCGGCCAGGATGCGGATGGATTCCGATGTCAGCCCGGCGCTGCGCGCCACCTCGGCGGCGGCGCTCAACCGACGCACCCGCGCCCTGGTGTCGGGAGACAGGATCGCGGCGCGGCGCAGTGCAGCTGCGGCCTCGGCTCCCGCTCCGCGGGACCGAGCCTGGTCGGCGGCACCTTCCAGGTCGGTCGCCACCGCTTCGTCGGGTCCGAACGTCGCCTCGGCGCGGTGCCAGGCAGCCCGGATCGGATCCGTCGCTGTGGCGGCGAGACAGCGGTGCACCTGTGCGCGCGCAGACAACGCGGCCGCCCCGTAGACGGTGGACCGGATCAATGGATGGCGCACCTGAACGCGCCCATCGCCCACGGTGACCAGGCTCGCCCGCTCCAGCGGATCGAGGAGCGCGACGGCATTCAGCCCGAGGGCCTTTGCAGCTGAATCGATTTCAGTAAGCGATCCATCGCTCGCCGAGATCAGGAGCAGCAGCTGCCGCGCGCCGTCGGGGAGGGCGTCGAGCTGGTTGAGGAACGCGCGCTCCACCCGACGACTGGTCGGTAACGGTTCGCCGGCGAACACCGCGGTGCTGCCCCGCTCCCCGACGGCGGAGGTCAGCTCGATGACGGCCAGCGGGTTTCCGTTCGACTGTTCGAGCACGCGTCGGCGAAGATGGGTGTCGACCGGGTGGGGCATGGTGTGCAGCGTCTGGGTCAGCAGCCGTTCGGCATCGGACACCGCCAAGGGGCCCAACGACAGCCGCGTTACGCCCTCCAATTGCGGCACCGGACCGGCGGTCGTGGTGCGCTCTGCGCACAACAGCAGCAAGGGGGCGTTGACCAGACGCCGTGCCACGAATGCCAGTACATCGAGGGAGGATTGGTCGAGCCACTGCACATCGTCGACGATCAGGATGAGCCGTTTACGGCTGGCTGCTTCCTCCAACAGACCGAGGACGGCGAGGCTGACCAGCAGCCGGTCGGGCGGTGGTCCGTCCTCGAGTCCGAATGCGGTCATGAGTGCGTTGCGTTGCCGCACCGGCAGTTCGCGGGCGTGTGCCAGGAGGGGATGGATCAATTCATGGACACCGGCGAATCCCACCTCGGCCTGACTTTGTAAGCCGGAACACCCGAGGCGGCCGTATCCGTCGGCGGCGGCCCGATCGGCGGCCGCGCTGAGCAATGTCGACTTGCCTATGCCCGCTTCGCCGTCGATCACCAGCGCCGTTCCGCTCTCGGACACGGCGGTGATGGCGTCGGTGATGACTGCCAGCTCCGCGCACCGTCCGATGATCACGTCCGCCAAGCTAGCAGAGCTGAGTATGGATCGCCTACTCAGCTATGCTGTGACGATGCGCACCGATCCGTGGTCCGACGATGTCTGTCCCATCGCCCGCACGATGTCCGTGCTGGGGCAGCGTTGGGCCATCCTGATCATCCGAGAGGCGATGCTCGGCCGTTCCCGGTTCTCCGAGTTCCGTGAGCAGCTCGGCGTTGCTCCCGACGTGCTGAGTGCCCGGCTCTCCGAACTGGTCGCCGCCGGCATCCTGCAGGTCGTCGACTATCGGGAGCCCGGTGACCGCACCCGGAGTCGGTATCTGCTCACCCCGGCAGGCCATGACCTCATGCCGGTCCTGGCCGCGGTCGGGCAGTGGGGGCATCAGCACATGGCACGGGACAGGAGCAGCGGTTACCGCTTCGTGGAAGCTGAGACCGGAGAGTTGGTGGGCCTCGCCTTTCGTCGTCGCGATGGCGGCAAGGTGCCCGTGGCGGATGTCGTACTGGTCGAGCAGAGGCCGGCCTAACCCCTGGAGAACCTCAGAGAATCCGAGCGCATCCGTCAGCGCTCGGGGACTCCGTCGGGTAACCGTGGTCATTTGACCGATACCCAGCCTGCCCACGCGATGTGAGCCTGTAACCGACGCCCGAGCCTATTCGCGCGCCGTCGCTACCGAACAGGACACCGATGACAGACCTTCTCCAAAGGACGCTGCAGGCTTATGGGGGCGTCGACCGCTGGCGACAACTCACGTCGGTCACCGCGCGTAAGCGCTTCGGCGGTGCGATCTGGGATATCAAGCACGTGCCCGGCATCGTCGATGACGGCAACATCACCGTCTGGATCAAGGATCAACGCACCTCGTTGTGGCCGTTCACCGCTGCCAATCTGCGCAGCGCTTACACACCGCAACGCGTCGGTATCGAAACCCTGGACGGCGACAACGTCGAGGTGCTGGAGAAGCCGCGTTCGTCCTTCGCCGGTCATGAACTCGAAACACCCTGGACAACACTCCAATTGGCCTACTTCACCGGTTACGCCATGTGGACCTACACCGCCGAGCCATTCAACCTGACCTTTCCCGGCGTGCGAACCGAGGAGGGGGAGTCATGGATCGAAGACGGTCAACGGCTGCGTCGCCTGCACGTCGACTACCCCGACACCATCGACACCCACAGCCCGCACCAAGTGCTTTACATCGACGATGACGGACTGATCCGTCGCCGCGACTACCAGGTCGACATAGCCGGCGGGTCGCCGGGCGCCCACTACGTGTCCGACTTCGACGAGATCGACGGCCTGGTCATCCCGCGTACCCGGCTGATCTATGTCCGCGATGCCGACAACCGCCCGATACCCGAGCAGTTGGTGGTCTCCACCTCGCTCACCGACATCCACCTCGACTGAAAGAAACCGGAACATGACCTACCTGTCCGACCAGGCCGAGGATCGCTTCGTCGGCGGTCCCGACGGAGAACGCTTCCACTACCGCCGATTCGGAAAACCGGGCACCGTCCCCGTGGTGCTGTGCATGCGACTGCGCGGCACCGTCGACCACTGGGATCCCAAGTTGCTCGACGCCTTGGCGGCGGATCGGGAGGTCATCGTCTTCGACAATCGCGGTACGGCGGCCTCTAGCGGCACGGCACCGACGACCATCGACGGTCTGGCCGAGGGCGGTGCCGCGTTCATCCGCGCGCTCGGTCTGCGGCAAGTCGACGTGCTCGGCTGGTCACTCGGTGGCATCGTGGCCCAGGGCATCGCTTTGGGCGCGCCGGAACTGGTACGCCGACTCGTGATTGCGGGGAGTACGCCGGCCGGGGTACCCGACCAGCCGCCCCCACCGCCGCGGGTCGGGGAGATTCTCCGGCATGCCGTCAACGACGACGAGGACTACCTGTACCTGTTTTTCCCGGAGTCTGACCAAGGCCGCGCGGCCGGGCTGGAATCCCTGCGGCGGCTCGATGTTCGGCTGGGGCGGTCCCAGGCCGCCGTCCAGGACGCGACCTATCATGCCCAGCTGGGCGCGATCGCGACCTTCGGCGGGTACTACGACCGCCTGAGCGAGCTCAAACTGCCCGTGCTGGTCGCCAACGGTGCTCACGACGTGATGATCAATTCCTATGCCAGTTATGTGATGTCAAAGCAGCTTCCGGATGCCAAGGTGGTGCTCTACAGCGACGCCGGGCACGGGTTTCTCTTCCAGCACATCGACGACTTCGCGCACGAAGTCAACCGATTCCTCGGTGTCGCGCGATGAGGGCCGTCAGTCAGTCCGAGTTCGGTGGCCCCGAGGTGCTGGACGTTGTGGAGATCGACCGTCCGGAGCCGGGTATGGGCGAGATCCTGGTCCGCGTCCACGCGGCCGGGGTGAACCCGGTCGACGCGATGAACCGGCAGACCGGCGTGTTCGTCGGGCCGCCGCCATTCGTGCTCGGGTGGGACGTGTCAGGCACCGTCGAGGCAACCGGAGTCGGGGTCACGCTGTTCGAACCAGGGGACGAGGTGTTCGGCCTGTTACCCTTCCCCAAGGGGCACGGCGCCTACGCCGAGTACGTGGTCGGGCCCACCAGGGTGTTCGTGGCCAAGCCCGCCAACCTGGATCACGTGCGGGCCGCTGCCCTGCCGCTGGCGGGTCTCACCGCTTGGCAGGCGCTGGTCGAGACCGCCGGCGTCGGTGACAACACCCGGGTACTGATCACCGCACCCGCCGGCGGGGTCGGGCACCTGGCGGTGCAGATAGCTAAGGCCCGCGGCGCGTATGTCATCGGGCTGGCCGACCCGGCCGCAACAGATTATGTGACCTCACTCGGCGCCGACGAGGTGATCGACTACACCACAACCGATTTCGCAGAGACCGTTGCGGAGATCGATGTGGTGTTCGACATGATCGGCCACGATTATCCGAACAAGGCCGAGCGCGTGCTCAATGCGGGCGGAACGCTGGTGTCCACCCTGCCGCAATCACTGCCCGAAGTCGCCGGTGCCGCGGCGGAGCGCGGAATCCGGGTGGCCGGCCTGTTCGTCGAGGCCGACCGGCTCGGGCTCACCGCGCTGGCCGAACTCGTGGTCCGTGGCGCGTTGGCACCGACCATCGCGGCAACGTTTCCGCTCGAGCGGGCGGGTGAGGCCCAATCTGTCCGCAATGCCGTCGGGAAGACCGTGCTGACGCTGCTCTGATCGGACGGTGCCGTCAGTCGCGAGGCACGCGCTCCACGCCCATGCCCAGCCGCTCCGGTACGTGCATGCGCGCAAAGATCCGCGCGACATCCGGTGTGGCACGGGTGAATCGGCTGACGATGATCATGGTGGCGAAGGCCAGCGGCACGCTGACGGCGGCGGGGTACCCGACCATCACCGCCGGCCAGCCGCCGAGCACGTCGTCGTCGACGCCGCCGGCTATGGCCACCACGACCGCACTGCCGCAGACGCCACCGCCGGCGATCAGCCCGCACGCGGCGCCGGTGGCGGTCAGTCCGCGCCACCAGATGCCAAGTACCAGAAGCGGACACAAGGTCGACGCCGCAACGGCAAAGGCCAGACCGACGCTGCGGGATAGCTCGAGGCCCGACACCACCATCGAGAGCGGAATCGGGATCAGCCCGCCGACGACCGCGGCCACCCGGAAATCCCGCACCCGGCCGCGCAGCACATCGGTGGCCAACGCGCCGGCGATGCTTACCAGCAGACCCGATGACGTGGCCAGGAACGCCGCGATCGCGCCGGCGGCCACCAGGGCGCCCAATAGCTGGCCGGCGACCCCGCCGACGGTGGAGCCGGGAGCAAGCAGCACCGCGGCGTCAGCGGTGCCGGTGATCAACAACTGGGGCACGTACAGCCGGGAGAAGACGCCGAGCAGGATGGGGAACAGGTAGAACACCGACACCATGGCGATGACGGCCAGCGCGGTGCGCCGGGCCGCTCGACCGTCGGGATTCGTGTAGAAGCGCACCAGCACGTGCGGCAGACCCATCGTGCCCAGGAATGTCGCGACGATGATCGACACCACCTGATAGAGCGGATGCCCGCCGCCCAATCCGCCGCCGGAGGTGATCCACGTTTGGCCGGTGCCCGGGGTGCCCGCCACCACCGGGGTGGCCGCACCGGCGGCCAGGGTCAAGATGCTGCCCGCGCCGAGGGTGTGCTCACCCGGGGCGCCGATGGTGGCGGCGTTCACGTCTCGTCCGTCCAACCCGCCGGTGACGGTGATGCCGGCCGGATCGATCACCCGCACCACCACGTCGGTGTCGATGGCGACGGTGGTCTGGTGGTGCACGCTCGGGGGCAGCGGGCCGCCGAGTTCGGCGCGGTCGTGCAGGAACAGCGCGAGCAGGGCCAGCGCCGGCACGGCGACGGCGGTCAGCTTGAGCCAGTACTGGAAGGCCTGCACGAACGTGATCGAGCGCATGCCGCCGCCCACCACATTGCTGATGACGATTCCGCCGACCAGCAGTGGGCCGATCCAGACCGGCACGCCGAGAAGGGTTTTCAGGGTCAGTCCGGCGCCCTGATATTGCGGTGCCAGGTAGAACACGCAGATCACCACCACGACGAGCATGGCGACCTTGCGTAGCCGCGCCGAACCCAGCCGGAACTCGGCGAAATCGGGCACGGTGTAAGCGCCGGAGCGCCGCAGCGGTGCGGCGACGAACAACAACAGGCCCAGATAGCCCGCGGTGAAACCGACCGGGTACCACAGCGCGTCGGCACCGTACTTGGCGATCAACCCGGCTACCCCGAGAAATGATGCCGCCGACAGATATTCGCCGGAGATGGCCGCGGCGTTCCAGCGCGGGCCGACGGTGCGGGAGGCGACCAGGAAGTCGGAGGTGGTGCGCGACAGGCGGACTCCGTAGGCGCCGATGGCAACGGTGGCCACCGCCGCGGCCAGCAGCGCCGCCGCCGTGAGCGGGGAGCCGGTCATGGTTCGGTGTCGACGACGCGGACGAAGTCCCGCTCGGCCTGTTCGGCCAGCCGGACGTACAACCGGCCGACGCCGTACAGCAGCGGGTAGACCAGCGCCGCCAGCAGCAACCAGTTCAAGCGCATCCCGAGCACCGTCAGTGTGCCGAGGTGGGGTGCCAGCAGTGCCGCCACCGCGACCGCGGCGATGACCACGAGGCTCAGCCGCAGGGCCAGACCGAGCTGGGCGCGCACCAGACCGCGCACCAAGGCGTCACCGACCTGGGTTTGCTCCTGGACTTCCACCCGGGTGCGCACCATCCGAGCGCCGCGGCGGTGGGCGAGCACCACCCGCTGGCGTTCCGCGGCGGGCCGCGCATTGAGTCCCGCGGCGGGCCGCGCATTGGGTCCAGCGGCGGGCCGCGCATTGGGTCCAGCGGCGGGCCGCGCATTGGGAGCGTCAGGTCGGTCACTCATCGGCGGGCTTCAGGCTGCGCATCGGATCGCGGACCAGCCGGTCGCGCAGTTCGCGCGCCTGCCGACGGCTCACCGGTAACTCCACGGCGGGTGAGGTGCCGTTGGCGCGCAACCGAACCAGCACCGCGCCGTCCTGGGTGCGCAGTCCGGTCACCAGTCGCAGCGACACCAGGTAGGACCGGTGGATGCGTTGGAAGCCGTGGTCGGCCCAACGAGTTTCCAAGACGCTCAACGGAATTCGAACCAGGTGCGCGCCGGTGGCCGAGTGCAGGCGGGCGTAGTCACCCTCGGCTTCAACCCAACCGATGCTGTCGCGCGGCACCAGTTGGGTGATGCCGCCGAGTTCGGCGGGGATCACATCGGAATCCTGTTCGCCCGGTGCGGCCACGGTGTGGGCCGTCGCGGCCCGGCGCACGGCCTCGTCGAGCCGGTCCTGCCGGATCGGCTTCAGCAGATAGTCGGTGGCGCCGACGTCGAACGCCGCCACCGCCCTGTCGTCGTGGGCGGTCACGAACACCACGGCGGGCCGGTGCGCGAAATTGGTCAGGATGCCGGCCAGTTCGATACCGGACAGTCCCGGCATGTTGATGTCGAGGAACACCGCGTCGATGGTGTGCCGGTTGAGTTCGCGCAGCGCCGCCGTGGCGTCGCCGGCGGTGAACACCTGTGCCACATCGGGATGGCGGCCGAGCAGGTAGGCAAGTTCGTCTAGTGCGGGTGCCTCGTCGTCGACGGCGAGCACCGTCAGCTTCGCAGTCACGCCACCCCACTTCCACTGGCCCGCACCCCGGAGCGGAACTTCGGCACCCGCATGATCACCTTGGTGCCCGCCCCGAGAGCTGTCTCGACCACCAGACCGTAGTCGTTGCCGAAGGCCGCACGCAGTCGATGGTCCACATTTGTCAGACCCACATGCGCGGCCTGGTGGCTCTGTTCGGCCAGCGCGTCCCCCGGTCCGGCCCGCAGTGTGTCGGGATCCATTCCGGCGCCGTCGTCTTCGACGGTGATGACGCAGTCGGTCCCCGCGTCGCGGGCGACGATCTCGACCGAGCCGCCACCCTGCCCGGCAAGGCCGTGCCGGACCGCGTTCTCCACCAACGGTTGTAGCGCCAGGAACGGCACCACGACATTGAGCACCTCGGGTGCCACCTGCAGGCGCACCGTCAACGTCGCCCCGAATCGGGCGCGTTCCAGCGTCAGATACCGGTCGATATTGCGCAGCTCCTCGGCGAGCGTGGTGTACTGGCCCGCCGCCCGGAACGAGTAGCGGGTGAAATCCGCGAATTCCAGGATCAATTCGCGGGCGCGGTCAGGATCGGTGCGGACGAACGAGGCGATGGTGTTCAGTGCGTTGTAGATGAAGTGCGGGCTGATCTGGGCCCGCAGCGCCAGCACCTCGGCCCGGTCCAGACGCGCCCGGGACGCGTCGAGCTCGGCCAGCTCCAGCTGGCTGGCCGCGTACCGGGCCACCTCACCGATCGCGCCGAGCATGCCCGGACCCGGATTGCCCGCCGCCACCACCACGAGCGAGCCCAGCACGTCACCGCCGTCGGCGAGCAGGGGCTGTGCGACCACGGCGGTGGTGCCGTTGTTGGTGAGCACCCGCCGCGCGGCAGTCACCGATTCGCGGGCCGTGGCGGCGCAGGCGTCGTCGATATCGGGCTGCCAGATGGTGTCGTGGACGGCGTCGCGGGCCAGCAAGACGCCGTCTCTGTCGAACAGCGCCACCCCGTCGGTGCCGGTCAACCCTCGTAAGAAGGGTGCCGCGGTCTGCGCCGATACGGTGTCCAGGCCGCGCCGCAGGGCGCGCGCCGCCAGTGATGCGGTGTGCAGGGCGGTGTGCACGGCGCGTTCGGTGGGCGTGGCCACGACGCGGCGGGTGCGCACGACGAACACCGCGGCCAGCGCCGCCAGTGCTGCGGCGGCGGCCAGCGCGAGGGCGACGGGGCCGGACATACGAAGGATTGTGCGGGGGCGGTGGGTGCTACTGGACCGGGCAGGCGTATTTCCTGGCCACGTCCATCACCCGGTCCTGCGCGCCGGGGCCGATGACGCCCTGGGCGGCCAGTTCCAATCCGATGTAGCCGGGGATGCCGCCGATACAGGCCTGGTGCGCGACGCGCCATGCGGTGTCGGGGTTCAGGTTGTAGCCGTTGCGCTGCAGGCCTTGCATGTAGTCGTCGAAGGCCGGCGTGCCCTGGTCGGGGATCGCGCCGGCCGGTGCGGCCAATGCGAGAGCGGTGGCCAGCGCGGCCAGCAGAGGCGCCACCAGGCGTTTCATGTTGTCTCTCCGGGGGTGTGAGCACGTTGTGCAGTCCACGTTCGCACACTCCATCGGGCCGGCGGCGCACTTTAAACTGACCAGATGCCCACCCTGCAGCTGGTTCAAGACCCCGCGGCCGATGCCCTGCTTGAGTCCAATCCGTTCGCGTTGCTCGTCGGGATGCTGCTCGATCAGCAGATCCCGATGGAGACGGCATTCGCCGGGCCGAAGAAGATCGCCGACCGGATCGGCGGCGTCGACGCCCGCCAGATCGCCGAGTACAACCCGGACGAATTCATCGCGCTGTGCTCGGAAACCCCGGCGATCCACCGCTTTCCGGGCTCGATGTCCAAGCGGGTGCAGGCGCTGGCGCAGGCCGTGGTCGACGACTACGACGGCGATGTGACGGCGTTGTGGACTGCCGGCGATCCCGACGGTGCCGAGGTGCTGCGCCGGCTCAAGCGGCTGCCCGGCTTCGGTGAGCAGAAGGCCAAGATCTTCTTGGCGCTGCTGGGCAAGCAGTACGGCGTGACGCCGGCGGGCTGGCGGGCCGCGGCGGGGGATTACGGCAAGGCGGGCACGCACATGTCGGTGGCCGATGTGGTGGACGCCGGTTCGCTGCAGGAGGTTCGGGCGTACAAGAAGAAGATGAAGGCCGCCGCGAAGGCTGCGAAGGCTGCGAAGGCCTGACTCGCACGATATGAGATGGTGATCACATGGCGAAGACGCATCTGAATTGCCCGTGCGGCGAAGCGATCAGCGGGACCGACGAGGACGATCTGGTGGAGAAGGCGCAGGAGCACCTGGCGCAGGCGCATCCCGGTCGTGAGTACGACCGCGAGATGATCCTGTTCATGGCGTACTGAGCGGACCGCTTACCAGACGACGGTGCACCCAGATCGCTTATCGGGCCGGATTTGCGTTCTGGATGCACCGTCGCGGTTCGGGGGTTCTACGGCACCACCGTCGAGCCGATGGTCGGCATGAACTGGCACTGCTTTTCGGTCGTGGTCACCTGACCGAAGATCGTCGACATGATGCTGCCCGAACCGGTGTCGACGATCGCCGTCAACGTGGTCGGCCCTTCAGGGTTCATGTCCGAGCGCGGTTTCAGCGTCGCGGTCCCGGACTTCCCGGTCGTCAGGTTCACCCAGGTGACATTCAGCGGGAGCTTCTGCTCCGCGGCCGGGCCGGGCGTGCCGACCGCGGTGAAGACATAGGCGGTCTGGCCGGGGCCGGGGCCGGGCGTGGGAATCGCGGCGGGGCCGGCCACCGAGATGGCGGTCGCCAGCACATTGCCGCCGTCGGATAGGCAGCCGTTGCTGATCGACGGGTACATGAAGTCCTGCTTGGTCGCCGCGTCCGGGCTCAGCACACCCGCCGGGGCAGGCGCGGGAGCGGGACCCGGTGCAGGAGCCGGAGCCGGAGCGGGCAGAGCGGCAGGCGCGGGCGCCGCCGCGGGTGCCGGTGCCGGCGCGGCCAGCGCCGCCGCATCGGGCGTCGGAGCGGGAGCGGGAGCCGGTGCGGCATCGGGCGCCGGTGCCGGCGCGGCAAGCGACGCCGCGCCCGGCACCGGGCCGACGGCGAAGGCCGGGTCCACCCCGGCCGGCAGATGAGCCTCCGGTCCGGCGCCGGCCGCAGGCACATGGGCCGTCGGCTCGGCGACGAACTGGTTCACCGCAGCCGCCACATTCTTCGAATCACTCGGTGCCGCCGCGTTTCCGGCGAACGCGGCGGCAGCGGCCATGAGCATCGACGCAGCGCCGGACGGATCCGCCGCCGCCTGCTGAATCGCCGGGCCGAGCGTCTCCATGGCCGGCAGCCCAGGGGCCTGCAGGCTGTTGATCGGCAGCGGTGACGGCACCGTGGGGTCAGCGCCGGCTATTCCGCTGCCCAGTACCACCAGCGTCGTTGCCGCGGTGCTGGTCAGCAGTGTCCGGATCGATGACATGTATCCCCCTGGATATGTGGTGATGACGACGGTCGGTCAGTGCCGGGTCACGGCAAGGCGGACAGCGCGTTGGTCGGCAGGAGCATCGGCACCAGACTTGCGGCACCCGGCAGTGCGGACGCGGCCGCGGGAGCGGCGGCGGTCGCCGGTGCACCGAGCGCTGCGGGTGCGGTGGTGGCGGCCGACGCTGCCTTGGGCAGCAGGCCGGCCAGCGGCGAGCCGGCAGGCATCAACCCGGCCAGGGCACCCGGGAAGTCCAACTGCTTGGGCAGATCCAGCCCGGCCACCTGCGGCAGGTTCACATCGGCCGCGGGCAGCAGCACATTGCCGGTGGGCGCAGGCGCGGCAGCGGCTGCCGCGGGCGTGGCCGCCGACGCCGGGGTCACAGCGGGCAGCTGAGGCAGCGTCAGATTGGCGCTCGCGGTCGGAGCCGGGGCCGCAGGTGCGGCAGGCGTCGCGGCCGCGGGGACCGCGGTGGCGGCTCCGCCGCCCGACAGCGCCGAGGCCAGGCCCTGGATGAGCTGCGGGGCCATGGCGAGCTGATTGGCGAACGGCAGCGCGGGTGCGGCCGGCGCGGCGGGCGCCACCGGTGCCGGCGGCAACGGATCGGCGCCGGCCAGCGGACTCACGGCGAGCGCGGCAGCTGCGCCGGCTCCGGCAATCACGCTGGAAACAAAGGTTTTTCTGGTGGCTGGCATGGTTCTCCCCAATTCGTTGATGGCAGGCCTGCACCCGACGGTATTCAGTTACTGGTGTTACTCAAGTGACACGTGTGGCGGTTATTCAACCGTTACGGAGGTGTGCGCCGATGGTGACCCGGCACCGCGCGGCTACAGTCGTGCCGGTAGACACCATCTCTTCGCGCGCCCCCAGCGCGCCGCTGATCCGGCTGGCGCCGGTCGTGCTCGCGCTCAGCATCGCGGCCCGGCTGGCCTGGACCTACCTGGTACCCAACGGCGCGAACTTCGTCGACCTGCATGTGTACGTGGGCGGCGCGGCCGCCCTGAACCATCCCGGCACCCTCTACGACTACGTATATGCCGACCAGACGCCGGACTTCCCGCTGCCTTTCACGTATCCGCCATTTGCCGCGGTGGTGTTCTATCCGCTGCACCTGCTGCCGTTCGGCGTGGTGGCCTTCCTCTGGCAACTCGGCATCATCGCCGCGCTCTACGGCGTGGTGGCGCTGAGCCTGCGATTGCTGGGACGAGCCGATGCCCGCCTGGCGATGATGTGGACGGCCGTGGGCATCTGGACCGAGCCGCTGCGCAGCACCTTCGACTACGGGCAGATCAACGTCCTGCTGGTGTTGGCCGTGCTCTACGCGGTGTACAGCTCGCGGTGGTGGGTGTCGGGCCTGCTGGTCGGCCTGGCGGCCGGAGTGAAGCTGACGCCGGCGGTATCGGGCCTGTATTTCGTGGGGGTGCGCCGCTGGGCGGCTGTCGCGTTCTCGGCGGTGGTGTTCGCGGCAACCGTCGGCGTGTCGATCCTGGTGGTGGGTCAACAAGGCCGCTACTACTTCACCGATCTGCTCGGCGATGCCCGCCGTGTCGGCCCGATCGGTACCTCGTTCAACCAGTCGGTGCGCGGCGCCATCTCCCGCATCGTCGGCCACGACGCCGGCTATGGGCCGGTCGTGGTGGCCATCCTGGTCGTTGCCGCAGCGCTGGCAGTGCTGGCCTGGCGCGCGGTCGACGGCGCCGACGACCGACTGGCCGGCATCGTCATCGTGCAGTTGTTCGGGCTGCTGCTGTCACCGATCTCGTGGACGCACCACTGGGTGTGGCTGATCCCGCTGATGATCTGGCTGCTGCACGGCCCCGTACGGAAGCGGCTGGGCGCGCGGATATTCGGATGGGGTTGGCTGGCGTTGACGCTCATCGGCTTGCCCTGGCTGTTGAGCTTCGCGCAACCGACCATCTGGGAGATCGGCCGGCCGTGGTACCTGGCCTGGGCCGGCCTGATCTACCCGGTGGCCACCCTGGCCACGCTGGGATGGATGGCCGCTACTGGCCGAGAATCCGGTCGATATCGGCCGCCATTGCCAGATCCTTCTCGGTGATCCCACCGGCGGAATGCGTCACCAGGGCGAAAGTGACCGTCCGCCAACGGATATCGATATCAGGGTGATGGTCGGCCTGCTCGGCGAATTCGGCGACGCGGCGCACCGCGTCGATCCCGTCCAGAAACGCCGGGAACTTGACCGACCGGTGCAGGGCGCCCGCTGCCCGTTCCCACCCGGGAAGATCGGCCAGCGCGGCATCGACCTGTTCGTTCGTCAACACAGCCATGGAACCGACGGTATACCGTCATCGGCGATGCATGAGCAGATCGTCGTTGCGGGGGCGCTCATTTCGCATGGCGTCCTGCTGGTTGCGCAACGGGCGCGCCCCGCCGAGTTGGCCGGGCTGTGGGAACTGCCCGGCGGCAAGGTCGCGCCGGGGGAGTCCGACGCCGAGGCGCTGGCCCGCGAACTGCACGAGGAACTCGAGATCCGGGTGCGGGTGGGCGCCCGCATCGGGTCGGATGTGACCTTGCCCAACGGCATGACGCTGCGCGCCTACCGGGTGACCCTCACCGACGGCACCCCGCAGCCACACGACCACCGTGCCCTGCGCTGGGTGTCGGGCGCCGAACTGGACGAACTGCCCTGGGTGCCGGCGGATCGGGGTTGGGTGCCCGATCTGCTGGCGGCGCTGCGGACGCCCGGCGGCCAGTAGCTCCGAGTTTGCCACCCGCACAGCCGGCGCACAGTAATCTCCTCGAGCCATGGGCGTGCTGCACTTCCTCTGGCGTGGTGTGCTGGCGTTCGACCGGGTCGGCAGCCGCATCCCGCAACTCGTCCAGATCACCTTCGTGGAACTGTTTTTCGTGATGCCGCTGGCCTTCTTCATCGGGAAGGTCATCGACATCCGAGGTGCCCTGGGGGTGCCGGGCACCGGGGGAGCGGTGCCACCGGTGTACTGGGCAGCCTTGATGCTGTCGCTGGCGTGCGGATTCTTCGTCGTGCGCAGCCTGGTCCGGCCGCGGGTGCGGGAAGGCAGCTGGGCGCCCATGGCGCGCATGCCGCTGGGCGGGGACGTCGACCTGCTGATGGCCAACGGCCGGGCCCGGATCACCTACGACTACCTGTCGAGTCATCCGTCGTACGCGTTGCTGCTCCTGCTCATCCTTCCCCTGCCGCTGTCCATGTGGTTCTTCAGCCGCGACGAGGGCGACAGCACCTTCTACTGGCGGGTGACCGGCCTGGTGGCGATGGCATTGCTCGCCGGTTTGGCCATTGCCCGGGTATTGGCTTGGTACGTCTTCAAATTCGGGCGCAAGGAGTTGGAGCGGGTGCGTCCCCGGATCGCCTGGGAGATCGCATGGAAGCCGGTGCTGATGCTCGTCGTGTTCTGCTACGCGATCACCTGCATCCCCCTGGCGGTCATGTTCTGGCAGGACGCGCGACGGGTCGCGGCCTGGCCCGTCGTCGCTGTCGGTGACAGAGCCGGTACGCAGGTGCGGGTGGAAGGTGAGCTGACGTCGGATCCGGTCTATTGGGCACCCGATGGCACCGGTCGCGGCGGTAACAACTATGCCGGCGCCGGGGTGTTGGTTCGCCTGGACGGTGGCGGCGAGGCGCTGCTGTTGGCAGAGTCGATGACCGTCTCGGATTTCAAGGCCGCCGTCGCCGAGGCGAAGGACGGTGTCGTCCACACGCAGGGCACGGTGATCGACGGGATCACCGAAACTCAGCAGAAGTACTACGGACTCGACCCGGCTGCGTTCCCCGGCTCCGGCGATGACCGAGTGCTGGTGTTGTTGCAGACGCCCTGACGGTTGGCGGCCGTCGCGGTGTCACACGCCTGCGCCGACGAGCGCCGGTGCGGCAACGAAAAGCTCTGCCGAGGCGATCTTTCGGGCCGCACGGTGCAGCGTCACCGCCGTCAGCGCGCCGTCTGCAGCCCTGGTGAGATCGACGTGCAGCACCCCGGCCGCGGTGCCCAGCCGAAGTGAATCGGCCACCGGCGTGCGCATACTCTGTGCGACGGTGCTGCCGGCGATCGTCGCCGCGGCGGCGACGGCGACGGCAGACGTGAGTCCGATGGCCGGGTGCGGGGCGAGCATGGACACCATGCGCACCGAGATGTCGTACTCGTGCGCGCCCACCTCGGTGCCGGCACTCGTGCGGTAGTTCCTCGGTGGGCCGACCACGCCGACCTTCGGGATGGCATGACTGATCGGCTCGCCAACTCTGCTCAACCCCATCAGCAGCGACGCCTGTTGGCGAAGCGCCACCAACAACTCCATCCGATCGGCGATCACGTCGTTGTCCTCGGAGCCGGTCAAGCCGAGATCGGCCGCGTCGAACAGAGCCGCCGGGGCGCCCGCCGCCAGCATCGATGCGGTATACCTGCCGCCGGCGACCTGGACGTGGTCGACGGCGCGCCCGGTGCGCAGCACGCCCGCCGGATCGGCGTCCAGGCCGGTGAAGGACAGGCCCACCGGCACCCCGAGCGCATTGGTACCGGGCACACGTGCGGTCCCTTCACTCGGGATCACCCCGCCGGGAGTGGCGATCTCCGCGGTCAGGACGGCGCCGGTGTTCTCGTTGCGCATCCGGATCTCGGTCGTCGAGTCGTTGACGGCGACGAGGCCGGTCTGTAAGGCGTAGAGGCCGATCGCCGTCGCGCAATTGCCGCAGTTGCTTCCCCATTCGACCCGTCGATCACCGATCGCCACCTGGGCGAACAGGTAGTCGACGTCGATGCCGGGCAGCTGCGAGCGGCGCACGATGGCCGCCTTCGACGTCGTCGAGCTTCCGCCGCCGACGCCGTCGAGTTGGCGGGGATCGCCGGATCCGAAGGCCGAGGTGAGTAGCGTGTCGAGGCCGCCGGCGTCGGTCAGCAGGGGGTCGACATCCACGGCGTTGAACAGCCAGCACTTGCTGGTTCCGCCCCGCATCCAGGTGCCACGAAGGGTGAGCATGTCAGATCAGGCCTTTCCACACGAAAAGTGAGGTGTGATTCCACTGTGAGCGCTGATGGCATGTAGCACAATCACGCATTGCCGGATAGGGCTTAACTTCTGCTAAATCCAGCTTGTTGACCGCGCTGCCGCGAAGGCGGGCTCAGAACAACGCCGGTGCGGCGACCAGGACGAGCCAGCACAGTGCCGGGGCCAGGGCGACGACGATGCCGGCGTTGAGCAGGAGCTGCCGGTAGAACCTCGGTCGGGCAATCCCCTGGGCGTTGGCCAGCACGAGGGCGCCGTTTGTGGAGAACGGTGAGACGTCGACGACGGTGGCCGAAATCGCCAGTGCGGCAACGACACCGACGACCGGCAACGCTCCGGTGTGCAGCAGGGGAAGAGCCATCGGGATGATGGCGGTGAGCAGCGCGGTGGAGGAAGCGAACGCCGAGGTGACGCCGATGACGTAGCAGAGGACGGCGGCAACCAGCAGGGGCGCACCGATGGTCATGGACATCTCGGCGAGGTGGTCGATGGTGCCGATCTCCTGCAGTACCGAGATGTAGGTGATCATGCCGGCGACAAGCAATACCGTGGACCAGCTGATCCCGGCGATCGCCTCGTTCTGCTTGGACAGGTCGGTGAAGGCCAGCACGGCGCCCGCTGCGATGGAGATGAAACTGATCGGCAGGTGGAACACCAGCACGAGCACCAGCACCACGGCGATGAGCGCCAGCGTGAGCTTCTGAACGCGGTTCACCGGAGTGGGCATCGCGTCCAGCAGGACGCCGGTGCGCACCGCGGGTCGGGTGAGCAGTCCGGTACCGGTACTTCCCGAGCCGCCGCCGAGTGGGGTGTCACGCGGGTCACGGCCGGCGGTCACCCCTGCGGACCCGAGGTCGTCGCGATCGAATCCTTCCGGGCTGCCGGTGGCGCTGAACTCCAGGTGGCGGACCCGGGACAACGCGGCATAGCCGACGACGGTCAGGACCGACAGCAGCAGGTTGATGCCGTAGCTGGCGAAGAACAGCGTCCACGGGTTGATGCTCAGGCCGCTCTTCTCGACGATGTCGCGAACCAGCACGCCGGAGACCGAGATCGGGGAGAACGCCCCGGCGTGGGCTCCGTTGATCGTCATGATGCCCATCACCAGCGGGCTCATCTTGGTTCGTGCGGCGAACGACATCGCCGCCGGAGAGATCAAGGCCACCGCCGCCGGGCTGAACGTCCCGAGTGCGGTCAGGACGGAGGCGCAGAAGAAGAACACCCACGGGACCAGGGTGACGCGGCCGCGCACCCCGCGGATGCAGGCGTTGACCAGCAGGTCGATCGTGCCGTTGCGTTTTGCCATGCCGAAGAAGTAGGTGACGCCGACGATGGTGAGCACGATGGAACTGGGGAACTCGGCCAGGAGTTCCTTGTCGTCGTAGCCGAGCATGAAGTACCCGACGCCGAAGGCGCCGATGAATCCGAGAATGCCGATGTTGATGGGAAAGAAGGTGGCGATGACGAACATCGCCACCAAGGCGATCAGCGGTAGTACTTCGACAGAGGTCATCGTTGGTCTCTCAGTTCCGGAGAAGGTCGCGCTGCGCGCAAACCGGGCACCGTTCCGCGCTGTCGGCGGCGCTGCGATGGTTGCGGATCACACCCTTCGTTGATCATTACCCAGATCACACTAGGAACGTGTTGACTTAACGACAATGTCGACTATGTACAGTAGGGTTTAGTTTCTCTTAAACCACGCTGGAGTGTCGTGCTCGATACCAATCGGATGTTCACGTTGCGTGAGGTTGCGGCCCACGGATCCATCACCGCGGCCGCGGAGGCTCTGGGCTACACGACTTCTGCCGTCTCACAACAGATCGCCAAGCTCGAAAAGGAAGCGGGGCAGCCACTTCTCGAGCGGCACGCCCGGGGTGTGGCGCTGACGGATGCCGGCCGATCGGTGGTCCGGCATACAGAGCGCATCCTGGTCGAACTGCATGCCGCGGACGCCGAGCTGGCCGAGATCCGGGGCCTACGAGCGGGTGTCCTGGCCATCGGCACTTTTCCCACGGCCGGCTCGTCGCTGCTGCCGCTGGTGGTCAAGGAGTTCAAGACGCGGCACCCGGGGGTCGATCTGAAGGTGTTCAGCGGCCGCTTCGACCGGCTCGTTGATGCGCTCCGCCGGCGGGAGACCGAACTGTCTCTGCTGTGGGACTACGAGTGGAATCGGATCAACGACCCGACCCTGACCTACCACCACCTGATGAACGATCCGACCATGCTGCTGGTGTCCGAACATCACCGGCTCGCCGATCGCGATGCGATCAGCATCGGCGAACTGCGTGACGAGTCCTGGGTGGTGCGCGCCGAGGACCACCCCGTCGCGCAGACGTTGGAAAAGCTCTGTCAGCAAGGCGGATTCGCGCCCCGCACCAGTGTGTTCGCCCACGACTACGGCGAAGTGCAGGCCATGGTCGCGGTTCAGCTGGGTGTGGCGATCGCCCCCCGGCTGGCGGTCCTCAATCCGCGACCCGACGTGCGTTCGATCCGCCTGGCCACCCGCCCGCCCCAACGTCGGATACTCATCGCGCATCTCGCCGAGCGACGGTTGAGTCCCGCCGCGCACGAGGCCATCGCGGTGAGCGCCGCAGCGGCACGTCAACTCGAGGAAGGCTTCGCCGCCGGGTGATGCGCGGCTAGTACCGGAGCCGGTCGCCGACCACCCGCACCTGACCGCCGGGATGCTGCGCGGTGTAGATCGGGTGGATGAGCGCCTGATGCCGGCATTGCGGGCACGACGCCTGCGGCGCATTGGCCGCGGCGAAGGTCAGATGGTGACATGCCGCACACCGGACCACGAACGCCGCGCCGATCCAGTTGAGCAATCCGAGGTAGATCGCCGCCGTCGTCGCCAGCGCCAGCACCACGATCAGCGCTACGGTGAGTGCCTCGTAAACCGTCATGATCGCTACCTCCAACCATCGGTGACGGACACTTCAACGGTACGCCCGGTAATGCCGGTCTATGCAGGTCATCACGACTTTCTGGCATGTTTGAAGACTTTCTCCAGCTCCTTTCCAGTCACCCCGGCGTGTGCGGCCTTGCGCACCTTGTCCAGCACCAACGGACAGCGCTTGCAGCGCGGCTTGCTGCGGCAGCACTTCTTCTTCGGCTTGGCCGATACCAGCTTCTTCACGCGCTCTTCCGTCGTTTTCGTGATCGGGTACTCACACTGCGACAATCACCGTCGTGGATTCTCGCCCGAACTTTCGCAACGTTGCCATCGTCGCGCACGTCGACCACGGTAAAACCACCCTGGTCGACGCCATGCTGCGGCAGTCCGGTGCGTTGACCCACCGCGGTGACGACGCGACCGAACGCATCATGGACTCCGGTGACCTTGAGAAGGAAAAAGGCATCACCATCCTGGCCAAGAACACCGCGGTGCACCGGCACAACGCCGACGGCACCGTCACGGTGATCAACGTCATCGACACCCCCGGCCACGCCGATTTCGGTGGTGAGGTCGAACGCGGACTGTCGATGGTGGACGGTGTGGTGCTCCTGGTCGACGCCTCCGAGGGCCCGCTGCCGCAGACCCGGTTCGTGCTGCGCAAGGCGCTGGCCGCGCACCTGCCGGTGATCCTGGTGGTGAACAAGACCGACCGGCCCGACGCCCGCATCGCCGAGGTCGTCGAGGAAAGCCACGACCTGCTGCTCGACGTCGCCTCCGACCTGGACGAGGACGCCCAGGCGGCGGCCGAGAAGGCGCTGGACCTGCCGACGCTGTACGCCTCCGGTCGTGCGGGCATCGCCAGCACCAACCAGCCCGCCAACGGCGAAAACCCCGACGGCGAGAACCTCGACCCGCTGTTCGACGTGCTGATGGAGCACATCCCGCCGCCGCAGGGCGATCCCGAGGCGCCGCTGCAGGCGCTGGTGACCAACCTCGACGCCTCGGCGTTCCTGGGCAGGCTCGCGCTGATCCGCATCTACAAGGGCAGGCTCAAGAAGGGCCAGCAGGTGGCCTGGATGCGCGAGGTCGACGGGCATCCCGTCGTCACCAATGCCAAGATCACCGAACTGCTGGGCACCGTCGGCGTCGAGCGCGCGCCCACCGAGGAGGCCGTCGCCGGTGACATCGTCGCCGTGGCCGGCATCCCGGAGATCATGATCGGCGACACCCTGGCCGACCCCGACCACGCGCACGCGCTGCCGCGCATCACCGTCGACGAGCCGGCCATCTCGGTGACCATCGGCACCAACACCTCCCCGCTGGCCGGCAAGGTGTCCGGGCACAAGCTCACCGCCCGCATGGTCAAGAGCCGGCTGGACCAAGAACTCATCGGCAACGTGTCGATCCGGGTTGTCGACATCGGCCGCCCCGACGCCTGGGAGGTGCAGGGCCGCGGTGAGCTGGCGCTGGCCATCCTGGTCGAGCAGATGCGCCGCGAGGGTTTCGAGCTGACGGTCGGCAAGCCGCAGGTGGTCACCCGGCAGGTCGATGGCAAGCTGCATGAGCCGTTCGAGGCACTGACCATCGACTGTCCCGAGGAGCACCTCGGTGCCATCACGCAGCTGATGGCT
Organism: Mycolicibacterium sp. J2; assembly: GCF_026240945.1. GTDB lineage: Bacteria > Actinomycetota > Actinomycetes > Mycobacteriales > Mycobacteriaceae > Mycobacterium. The sequence continues at coordinate 34,432 of NZ_JAPFPY010000022.1, read as the reverse complement.
GCCCGCAAGGGCCGCATGGAGCAGATGACCAACCATGCTGCCGGATGGGTGCGGATGGACTTCATCGTGCCCAGCCGTGGCCTGATCGGGTTCCGCACCGACTTTCTGACCATCACCCGCGGCACCGGCATCGCCAATGCGGTGTTCGACGGGTACCGGCCGTGGGCGGGCGAGATCCGTGCCCGGCACACCGGTTCGTTGGTGTCCGACCGGTCCGGTCAGGTGACGCCGTTCGCGATGATCCAGCTGGCCGATCGCGGGACGTTCTTCGTCGAGCCGGGTGAGGACACCTACGAAGGTCAGGTTGTCGGAATCAACCCGCGCGCCGAGGATCTCGACATCAACATCACCCGCGAGAAGAAGCTCACCAACATGCGGTCCTCCACGGCCGACGTGATGGAGACGCTGGCGCGGCCGATGGAGCTGGGCCTGGAGCAGGCCATGGAGTTCTGCGCCGAGGACGAGTGCGTCGAGGTGACCCCGGAAGTGGTGCGGGTACGCAAGGTCGAGCTGACCGCCAGCCTGCGCGCCCGCGCGAAGGCCCGCGCGAAGCAGCAGCAGGGCTGACGGACGCTTATCGCTAGTCGCCCGCTGTCGACGAGGTCGACGAGGTCGACGATGCCGACGCTGTCGACGCCGCGCCGGCGGTAGCACCGGAGGAGCTGCCGCCGGAGCTCGGCGTCGAGGTGGTGGCACCCGACGGTGCCGCGGTGTCGGTCTGCTTCGGATCGGTTAGTGACGTCGGTTCGGTGGTTTTGCCGGGCGCGGACGACGTTGTGTCGGAAGTCTTTTCGCCGACCTTGCCGCCGGGTGTCACCTTGTTGCCGTCGCTGAGGTCGGTTGCGCCGTTCGCCGATGTCGGCGCGGTCTTCACCGCGACCGGCTCGGTCTTGGTCTCCGCTGGTGCCGCCGCAGGCGTCTTGGTGCCGGTGTTGGTGGCTGCGATTGCGCCGGTGCCCGGGTCGGTTTCGGCGGCTGGCGTCGTCGTGGCCGATTCGGTTGTCTTGGCTTGAGTCCCTTCGATTTTCGCGCTATCCGAGGCGGGTTCCGCGGGCGTGGTGGCCAAGGTCACCGTGGCCGCGGTGGTCGCGGGCAGCGCCGTGGCGGCTGCCGTCGCGAGGGCCGCTGGGCCTGTGGTCTTGGCCACCGACGCCACCGACGCCACCGACGCCGTCGCCGGCGGGGCCATGGCGTCGGCAATGGTCTGACGGGCGTTGAGGATTCCGGCGACGAGGCCGTTGATCAGGCCGACGGTGCCGGTGTTGGGGTCGCCGTTGAGCACACCGCCGATGACGGTGGCCGGCGCGGTGAGCACGGTGGTCAGTACCGCACCGAGGTTGCCGGTGGTGATGCCGTCGTAAAGCCCTTGGGCCACTGTGCCCAGCGAGTTCACCACGGCGGTAACGGTGCTCAGCACCGGAAGTCCGACACCGATCAGGATTGCCGAGGGCAGCGCTTCGACCACCCGGGCGAAGGTCTTGGCCATGTTGACCGGGATCTGCAGGGTGTTCAACACCGGGAAGGCCACGCCCACCAGGGGATTGATCACCAGCCCGCTCCACAGCGTGTTGATCGCGTCGCCGACCTGACCGGCCCGCAGTTGTGCCCCGGCCGCGTCCAGTGTCGGTCGGATCTGTTGCGCCGAGTACTTCAGGGCGTCGAAGATCTGCGGCGGCACCTTGGCTGCGATGTCGAGGTTGGCTCGGGTGTTGACCAGGAATTGCTCCAGGATCGGCATGCCCTGATTCCAGGCCTGCGAGCCGACGGCCTGCAGGTTGGTCCAGGTGTTCTGGAGCAGCTGGCCGTAGGCGTCGACGACCGGGTTGGCAGCCAGGGTGACGGCCGGTAGGTGAACCTCGGGTGGTGGTGCCGTCACCGGGGTCACCGCGATGACGCCGGCACCCACCAACGCGATGCCCGTGGTCACATAGGGACGCAATGCACGTTGCAACGTTCTCTCCTTACCCAGATATGTGATGTCGGTCACTCCGACGGGGCTGACCGTAGTACGGGGGCGGAACGGAAAGAGCGCTTTGGTAAAACGTGTTTCAATTTAATTCTGTCGGCATCTGCTACTTGTTTGCCCGCATGCGCATGGGTGGAATTCCAGCCACTCCTTGCCCGTGCAATGAATATTTTCCAGATGGAAGCGAGATCGCTGTATAAGCACGTTGTTGCGGACATATTCGGCTTGATGTTCGAGTTGCCGCGAGGTTGCTACGCGCCCGCCCTGGTCAATTGTTGGCTAATATTCTGGGCCGGTCGTGGAATTTCAAACAAACTATTGCCTCTAGTTGGATGAATCCCCGATCGGCGGACCGAACCCATGTTGGGGGTGGTTGCCGGGCATGCCGATACCCTGTTGGGCGTGCCGACGAACCCACGATGTTTCCGCGCTGTCGCCGGCGCCCTGATCGGAACGTCGTTGGTCTTGGCCGGGTGTACCGTCAGCCCGCCGCCCGCTCCGCAGAGCACCGAGACGACGCAGTCGACACCGCCGCCGCCTGCCAAGGCGATGCAGATCATCATGGCCATCGACTCGATCGGAGCCGGATTCAACCCGCACCTGATGTCCGATCAGTCCCCGGTGAACGCCGCCATCTCCGCGCTGGTGCTGCCCAGTTCGTTTCGGCCGGTTCCAGATCCGGCGTCACCCACCGGCTCGCGGTGGGAACTGGACACCAGCCTGTTGGTGTCGGCCGAGGTGACCAACGAGGCGCCGTTCACCGTCACCTACAAGATCAAACCCGAGGCGTCCTGGACCGACAACGCGCCGATCGCCGCCGACGACTACTGGTATCTGTGGCGGCAGATGGTCAGCCAACCCGGGGTGGTCGATCCAGCGGGCTACGACCTGATCACAGGGGTGCAGTCGGTCGAGGGCGGGAAGACGGCTGTCGTCACCTTCTCGCAGCCCTACCCGGCCTGGCGGGAACTGTTCAACGACCTGCTGCCTGCACATATCGTCAAGGACGTGCCCGGTGGTTTCGGTGCCGGACTGGCGCGGGCCATGCCGGTGACCGGCGGCCAGTTCCGGGTGGAGAGCATCGATCCGCAGCGCGACGAAATTCTGCTGGCCCGTAACGACCGGTACTGGGGCCCGCCCGCGGCGCCGGACCAGATCCTCTTCCGGCGCGGGGGAGCGCCTGCGGCCCTTGCTGATTCGATCCGCAACGGGGACACCCAGGTGGCTCAGGTGCATGGTGGTCAAGCGGCCTTCGCGCAACTGTCGGCCATCCCGGACGTGCGCACCGCGCGCATCGTCACCCCCCGGGTGATGCAGTTGACGCTGCGCGCCCAGCAGCCCGCGCTGACCGATCCGCACGTCCGCAAGGCGTTGTTCGGGTTGCTCGACGTCGACTTGCTGGCCGCCGTTGGCGCCGGTTCGGATAACACCGTGACACTCGCGCAGGCCCAGGTGCGCTCGCCATCGGATCCCGGCTACGTCCCGACGGCTCCGCCGGCGTTGACCAGGGAGGCCGCGCTGCAACTGCTGGCCGACGCCGGTTATCAGGTCGAGCCGGTGACCTCGACCCCGCCACCGACGCCGGGTACGCCGCCACCCGACGATTCCCGCGGACAGATCTCCAAGGATGGCCAGCCACTGACCATCGTGATCGGGGTGGCGGCCAACGATCCCACCTCGGTGGCCGTCGCCAACACCGCGGCCGACCAGTTGCGCAGCGTCGGCATTGCCGCCTCGGTGTCGGCGCTCGACCCGGTGGTTCTGTACGGAGATGCCTTGGCCAACAACAAGGTCGATGCGATCGTCGGCTGGCATCAGGCCGGCGGCGATCTGGCCACCGCGCTTGCTTCGCGCTACGGCTGCCCGGCCCTGGAGGCCACCTCGGTGTCCACGGCGACACCGTCGCCGAGCGCCACGACCACCCCTTCGGCATCACCAACGCGGACGCCGTCGTCGCCGACCGCGACTGTCCCCACCCCGACCGCGACGGCCCCGCCGCCCAGCGGCACCGGCGAGTTGGTGACGGCGCCCAGCAACCTGACCGGTGTCTGCGACCGCAGCATCCAGCCGCGGATCGAGGCTGCGCTGGCCGGCACCGAGGAAATTGCCAAGGTGATCGACGCCGTCGAGCCGCGGCTGTGGAACCTCGCGACGGTGCTGCCGATCCTGCAGGACACCACCATCGTTGCCGCCGGCCCGCGAGTCCGCGGGGTCAGTCTGTCCGGTGCGGTACCGGTCGGGATCGTCGGCGACGCCGGCAAGTGGGTCAAACAGCCTTAGCGGCAAGGCGTTTCCACAGTCCATAGGCGACGAAGGCGGCGATCGTGAACACGATCACCAGCCACTCCGGCGGGCGGGCCAGCTCCCATACGAACACCCCGGCGAACAGCGGTGCCCGCTGGGTGATCGCCAGCACCCCGGCGGCGCAGGTCAGCGCCGCCGCCGGGACATTCAGCCCGGCCCCGGCGAAGTCGTTCAGGGCAAGGGCGACAACCGAACCCGTCGCCGCGCCGGTGGCCAGCGCCGGGGTGATCAGGCCGCCGACCGCGCCCGCCCGCAGGAACAGCGCCGTCAGGACCGGCTTGAGCACCAGGATCACCGCGGCTGCCGGCAACGTCAACGAACTGTCCACGGTGACGGTCAGAATGCTGCGGCCGTTGCCTGGCAACTCCGGGTACCAGATGGAGCAGATGCCGGTCAGCAGGCCGGCCGCCGCGATACCGGGAATCAGCAGCCACGAGGCGGGTGGTGTATGCGGCCGGGCAGCGGCCATCAGCCGGTCGAACGCCATCCCGATCCCGACCGCCAGGGGGGCGACGGCGAGCGCCAGCAGCACGAAGCGGTAGGACACCCCGGCCGACGGCCACACCAGTGGATGCTCCAGATGGGTGACGGGCGCGGCGACAGCCACCGCCAGGCTGGAGGTGATCAACGCGGTGCCGATCACCCGGGGATGCCAGCTGCGCAGCAGGATCGTGACGGTGAACAGTGCGCCGCCGATCGGCACGCTGTACACCGCACCCAATCCGGCACCGGCCGCCGACGCCAGCAGGATCTCGCGGTCCCGCTCGGTCAGGGTCCAGCGGCGGGTGGCGCTGTCACCGAACACCGCGGCCAATTGGCGTGGTGCGCCCTCGCGGCCCAACGAGGCTCCGGACCCGACCACGAGCACCTGCAGTACCGCATCGACGGCCATCGGTATCCGGGCCAGCGGGCGATGGGCACTGATCGTCGCCGTCAAGGACGGGACAGGCCCGCGCCGTCGCAGCAGCCACCACCCCAGACCGGCGAGCGCCCCGCCGATCATCGGTCCGGTGGCCCGCCGGATCTCGCCGGCGGCGCCGACACCGGTGAGCAGGGTGCCCAGGTGATAGTGGTAGGTCAGGTGTTCGATGTAGTGCAGCAGCACGGTGGTGGCGGCACCCGCGACGCCGGCGAGCAGGCCGACCGCCAGGACACCGCACCCGAATTCCAGAAGGTGTCGCTCACCGGTGTTCTTCGCGTCGGTCGGCGGCACAGGGTAAATGTAGGGGAGTGCAAACACCTCGGCTGCTCTTCGTGCACGCCCACCCCGATGACGAGTCCCTGACCACCGGCGCGACCATCGCGCACTATGCCGCGCAGGGCGCCACGGTGCGTGTGGTCACCTGCACCATGGGCGAGGAAGGCGAGGTGATCGGGGATCGCTGGTCCCAGCTCGCCGTCGATGCCGCCGATCAGCTGGGTGGCTACCGAATCTCCGAGCTGAGCACCGCCCTGGCCGCACTCGGCGCCGGGGAGCCGATCTTCCTGGGCGGCGCGGGCCGCTGGCGCGATTCCGGGATGCCGGGCACGCCGGCCCGGCACCGGCAGCGCTTCGTCGACGCCGATATCGAGGGGCCCGTCGCCGCACTGGTGGCGATCATCAGGGAACTGCGCCCGCACGTCGTCGTCACCTACGACCCCAACGGTGGGTACGGGCATCCGGACCACATCCGCGCGTACGAGGTCACCACCGCCGCCGTCGCGGCCGCGGCCGGTGACGGACATCCCGGCGAGCCGTGGCAGGTGCCGAAGTTCTACTGGACCGTGCTGGCGCAGTCGGCCATCGCCGACGGGCTGGCCGCGCTCGGGGAGCCGCCCGCCGACTGGATCACGATCAAGCCCGAGGACCTCACCTTCGGCTATCCGGACGAGAAAGTGGACGCCGTCATCGACGCTTCGGCGCAGTTGGCGGCCAAGGCAGCCGCGCTGCGCGCCCACGCCACCCAGGTCAGCGTGGCTCCCGACGGCCGGTCGTTGGCGCTGTCGAACCTTGTCGCCTTGCCGCTGTGGGGGATCGAACATTACGTGCTGGCCGCCGGGTCGCCCGGCGAGCGTGACGGCAACGGGGTCGAGACCGATCTGCTCGCCGGAGTGAATCTGGGTTGACGGGCCTGCGCACGCGGTAAGCTGCCCGACATGGACCCGGATTTGGATCCCAACCTGCAGCATCAGCAGGACCGCCTGGACAATTTCCAGTGGGTGGTCGGTTCGCTGGTGGCGTTGCTCGACAGCATCCCGACCTGACAACCGAGGACCCCGACGGGCCGGCCTGGGTGCCGCCCGTCATGCTTTCGTTGCTGTCGCTCGACGGTGTGCTCTCCGCCGTGCTCGCGGCATTTCTGTTGCCCTGGCGGGTCAGTGGTGCGCCGTTCCCGGTGAGCGTGTTGATCAGTGGCCTGGTGAACGCGGCGTTGGTGTGGGCCGCGCTGCAATGGACCCAGTCACCGCGGGTGGGTGCGTTGCCGTTGTGGTGCTGGTTGGCGACCATCGGGGCGTTGAGTCTCGGCGGGCCCGGCAGCGACATCGTCTTCGGGCTGACCGCCTCCGGTGCGGTGCTGCTGTTGCTGCTCGTGGTGGTCGGTGTGCTGCCGCCGCTGATGGTGTTGCGGCGGTACGCGCGCAGCCGCTAGGGCGCGTCCGACCCGGCGTGCGTGTCGGCCTTGGGGGCAGAGTCGCTCGCCGACGGGCGATCGCGCTTCTTGGGCTCGGCTTTCTTCGGTGCGGGCTTGTCTGTGTCGGTCTTCTTGGTGTCGGTCTTCTCGGTGCCGGTCTTCTTGGTGTCGGTGTTCTTGGTGTCGGTCTTGTCGGTGCCGGTCTTGTCCGTGCTCGGCTTGGTGTCCGGCTTGTCGGGCTTGGTGGTGTCGGGCTTGGTCTCCGGTTTGCTGGTCTCGGACGGGCTGCTCGCCGGGTTATCGCTGGGCTCCTCAACCGGCGTGCTGTCGGTGGGCGTCGGGGCCGGCTCGGCCGAGACGGGCTTCGTCTCGGCGGGCTGGGTTTCGGCGGGCTGGGTTTTGGCGGGCTGGGTCACGACAGGCTCAGTCGCGTGCGCGTTGTCTCGATCGGTCTGCTCGGCAGTCACGGGCGGCTTGCCGTCGGTGGGTTCGGCGGTCGCGGTCAGCGATACAGCCGCCGGCGTCTTGGCTGCCGTGCTGGTTGAGGTGGCGGCGAACGGCAGGGGCGGCAGCGGCGGCAGCCAGCTCAGCGCCCAGTTGATCTCGGCCTGGACGAAACCGCGTCCCGCGGTGATGCTGTCGTTGACGACATTGCCGATGCCCTGGATCAGGTCGATCTGGCCACCGATCACGGCGGCGGTGTTGTAGACCGCGCTGGTGATGATCGGTCGGATCAGGCTGTAGTACACGATGCCGATCTGGGGAGCGAAGATATTGGCGACCGGGATCCAGCCGACGGCGTACTGGGCGAGATCCACCCCGTAGTCCACCCATCCGATGGCCCAGTCGTAGCCCTGGATGATGGCGTTGCTCAGCCCGGGAAAGGCCAGCGCCGCGGCCGTCGGTGCGACGGCCGCGGCCGGAGCGGCGGTGGTCTTACCTGCGGTGGCTGTGCCGACAGGAGCAGCCGGTGCGGCGGCGGGACGTGCGGCGGCCGTGGTCTTCGGGATCAGTGCGATAACCGGTCGGGGCGCCCACGCGGTCCTCGTCTCGGCGGCGAGCCGCACGGCGGCGTGCACCGGCGCCGGGGCCTGCGCGGTCGGCGCGATCGACGGGGGAATCGCGATGGTGCCTGCGGCGAGAGCGGCCACGCCTGCCATCAGAGAGGAACGGACTGACACACGCATCGCGGCTCCTGGTTCGTGCGATCGTCGACGCTGCTGAACTTACGCCAGGGTCAACTGTCGATGGCCCGTATCGGGTCGGCGCGTCCCGGTCGATGGCTCGGACTATCGTGGCCCCTATGTCAGGGGCTGTGGTTTCACATAGTGGGACGCGCGGATGATCCGCGACGACGTACGGGTTACAGGGGAGTGGCTCTGAACCCGCAGCACGGCTCCGATCTGCCCAGCCCGGTGATCCCGCCCAAGCCCAATGCGTCCGCGCTCCGGCGTGTGTTGCGTCGTGCCCGCGATGGGGTGGCGCTCAATATCGAGGAAGCGGCGGTCGCGATGACGGCGCGCGGCGCCGATCTGGCCGATCTGTGCGCGAGTGCCGCGCGGGTCCGCGATGCGGGCCTGGAGTCGGCAGGCCGGCGCGGCCCCGGCGGTGGCTTACCGGTGACCTACTCGCGCAAGGTGTTCATTCCGGTCACTCACTTGTGCCGGGACACGTGCCATTACTGCACGTTCGTCACCGTGCCCGGGCGCCTGCGGGCGGCGGGCAAGGGCATGTTCATGGAGCCCGACGAGATTCTCGATGTGGCCCGCCGGGGTGCGGAGTTGGGTTGCAAGGAGGCGCTTTTCACCCTCGGTGACCGTCCCGAGGCTCGCTGGGACGAGGCCAAGCAGTGGCTCGATGAGCGCGGGTATGACTCCACGCTGGATTATGTGCGCGCCATGGCGATCCGGGTGCTGGAGGAGACCGGTCTGCTGCCGCACCTGAACCCCGGCGTCATGAGCTGGACCGAGCTCTCCCGGTTGAAGCCGGTGGCGCCGTCGATGGGCATGATGCTGGAGACCACGTCGCGACGGTTGTTCGAGACGAAGGGGTTGGCGCATTACGGCAGCCCGGACAAGGATCCGGCGGTGCGACTGCGCACCCTCGACGATGCCGGTCGGCTGTCCATCCCCTTCACCACCGGTCTGCTGGTCGGTATCGGGGAAACCCTGACCGAGCGCGCCGAGACCATGCATGCGATCCGGCGCTCGCACAAGGAGTTCGGCCACGTCCAGGAAGTGATCGTGCAGAACTTCCGGGCCAAGGACCACACCGCCATGGCCGCGGTACCCGACGCGGGGATCGACGATTTCGTGGCCACCATTGCGGTGAGCAGGTTGGTGCTCGGCCCGAAGATGCGAATCCAGGCTCCGCCGAATCTGGTCTCGCGCGAAGAGTGCCTGGCTCTGGTCGGGGCGGGTGTCGACGACTGGGGCGGCGTATCGCCGCTGACCCCCGACCACGTCAATCCGGAGCGGCCGTGGCCCGCGCTGGACGACCTGGCGGAGGTGACGGCCGCGGCGGGTTACGAACTGGTGGAACGCCTTACCGCCCAGCCGTCCTACGTGCAGGCTGGTGCGGCGTGGATCGACCCGCGGGTCCGCGGACATGTCGACGCGCTGGCCGACCCGGAGACCGGATGGGCGCGGGATGTGAAGCCGGTGGGCATGCCATGGCAGGAGCCCGACGAGGCGTCGGAGTCGTTGGGGCGTACCGACCTGCATGCGGCCATCGATACCGAGGGTCGGTTCACCGAGACCCGTAGTGACCTGGGCAGTGCCTTCGGGGACTGGGAGTCCATCCGGGAGAAGGTCTCCGAGCTGGCGGCCCGAGCCCCCGAGCGGATCGACACCGATGTGTTGGCGGCCTTGCGCTCGGCCGAACGCAACCCGGGCGGCTGCAGCGACGACGAGTATCTGGCCTTGGCGACCGCCGACGGGCCGGCTCTGGATGCGGTTGCCGCCCTTGCTGATTCGCTGCGTCGTGACACGGTCGGCGACGACGTCACCTACGTCGTGAACCGGAACATCAACTTCACCAATATCTGCTACACCGGCTGCCGGTTCTGCGCGTTCGCGCAGCGCAAAGGTGACGCCGACGCGTACTCGTTGTCCACCGCGGAGGTCGCCGACCGGGCCTGGGAAGCGCACGTCGCGGGCGCCACCGAGGTGTGTATGCAGGGTGGTATCGACCCCGAACTGCCGGTCACCGGGTATGCCGACCTGGTGCGGGCGGTCAAGGCGCGGGTGCCGTCGATGCATGTGCACGCCTTCTCGCCCATGGAGATCGCCAATGGCGTGACCCGCAGCGGCCTGTCGGTGCGGGAATGGCTGACGGCATTGCGGGAAGCCGGGCTGGGCTCCATTCCCGGCACGGCCGCCGAGATCCTCGACGACGAGGTGCGCTGGGTGCTCACCAAGGGCAAGCTGCCCACCTCGGAGTGGATCGACGTGATCACCACCGCACATGAGGTGGGGCTGCCGTCGAGCTCCACGATGATGTACGGCCACGTCGATACCCCGAAACATTGGGTGGGCCACCTCAACGTGCTGCGCGGGATCCAGGACCGCACCGGCGGTTTCACCGAATTCGTGCCGCTGCCGTTCGTGCATCAGTCCTCGCCGCTGTATCTGGCCGGCGGGGCACGGCCGGGGCCGACGCACCGCGACAACCGGGCCGTGCACGCGTTGGCGCGGATCATGCTGCACGGCCGGATTCCGAGCATCCAGACCAGCTGGGTGAAGCTCGGCGTCGAGCGGACACAGGTGATGCTCAACGGCGGCGCCAACGACCTGGGCGGCACGCTGATGGAGGAAACCATCTCGCGGATGGCCGGCTCGGAGAACGGTTCGGCCAAGACCGTCGAAGAGCTGGTCGCCATCGCCGAGGGCATCGGCCGACCGGCGCGCCAGCGCACCACCACCTACACGCCGCTGGCTGCCTAGCGCCTCCTCGGCGAGCGCCCGTGTCTGCACACGGACACGCCGTCATTCGTGGCATTTTGAGGGCGCTCGCGTGGGATCCTCGGGCCCATGGACACCATCGCCGGCCTGCCCGCGCACCCGTTGCTGGTCCACGCGATCGTCGTGCTTGTGCCGCTGGTGGCACTACTGGAAATCCTGTGCGCCCTGTGGCCGGCCGCCCGCGAGCGGTTGGTGTGGCTGGTGCTGGTGCTGGCGGCGGTGACGGCAGGCCTCACCCCGCTGACCGTGGAGGCGGGGGAGGCGATGTACGCCAACTTCCCGCAACCGCCCGCCGTGCTGCAGGAGCATGCCGAGCGCGGGGACTGGATGCCCTACGTTGCGGTCGCGCTATTGGTGGTGGCGGTGCTGTTGGCGCTGCTGCAGTGGTGGTCCGGCCATGGGCGCGCCACGGCTGCGGTGGTCGCGGTGCTGGCCGTGGTCGTCGGGCTGGCGGCGATCGCGGTGGTGATCCGGGTCGGGGATTCCGGCGCCCGGGCGGTCTGGGGTGGGGGCTGACCGTAAAGTGATCTGAGTCACTTTTGCGGGCGGCGCCGAATAATCCGGACTGCGGTCCAGTTAGTTTCGATGAGGGTCCGGGAGGGCCGGCCCCATCGGACAAGGAGCTTTCATGACCGCAGCAGTAGCCACCGATCTGACCCCTGGCACCTGGGCGCTGGACCCGGTGCATTCCTCGGTCAACTTCTCCGTACGCCACCTCGTGGTGAGCAAGGTGCGCGGCACGTTCGACTCGTTCACCGGTGCCATCGTCGTCGCCGAGGACGGCACCCCCTCGGTCACCGCGACCATCGACGTGAACTCGGTCAACACCCGCAACGAGCAGCGCGACGCCCACCTCAAGGCGGCCGACTTCTTCGATACCGAGAAGTTCCCGACCGCGACCTTCGTCTCCACCGCGGTGCGCGCCGACGGTGACCACTACGTGCTCGACGGTGATTTCACCCTCAAAGGGGTGACCAAGCCGGTGTCACTGAAGCTGGAGTTCAACGGTGTCAACCCGGGCATGGGGCACGGTGCGGTGGCCGGCTTCGAAGCCTCGGTGGTGTTGAACCGCAAGGATTTCGGCATCTCGTTTGATGCGCCGTTGGAGACCGGTGGCGCCGTGGTCGGCGATAAGGTCACCATCACCCTCGAGATCGAGGCGCTCAAGCAGGCCTGAGGTCGGGTTGGGTGGGCAGACCCGGGGTCTGCTCACCCACCGCGAGTGCCCCCAAAATGCCACCAATTGCGGCGTGTCACTGTGCAGACACGGGCGCTCGCGTGGGGAAAGGCTACAAACGGGCGGCGAGTTCGGTGCCTTGGCGGATCGCCCTTTTGGCGTCGAGTTCGGCGGCGACGGCGGCGCCGCCGATCACGTGCGGCCGTATACCCCTGGCGCGCAGACCGTCCTCGAGGTCGCGGACCGAATCCTGGCCCGCGCAGACGATCACGTTGTCCACGGCGAGTATCCGCGCGACCGTCCGGTCGCGCCCGAAGCTGATGTGCAGCCCGGCGTCATCGATGCGCTCGTAATTCACCCCCGAAAGCTGGTGTACCCCTTTCGCCTTCACGGTGGCGCGGTGCACCCATCCGGATGTCTTGCCCAGCCGGGTGCCCTGAGCGCCTGCGGTGCGTTGCAGCAGGTACACCTCACGAACGGGCGGCAGCGGGATCGGCGTGGTCAGCGCACCACGCACGGTGGGCGCCTCTTGGGGGTCCAGCGCGCCCCACTCGGACTTCCACTCCTTGACGTTCAGCGTCGGCGACTCGTCGGTCACCAGGAATTCGCAAACGTCGAAACCGATTCCCCCGGCGCCGATCACCGCCACGCGCGTGCCGATCGGCGCACCGGACAGTGCCTCGGCGTAGGACAACACCATCGGGTGATCGATACCGGGGATGTCGGGCGTACGCGGTACCACCCCGGTGGCCAGCACGACATCGTCGAACCCGGCCAGTGCTTCCGCCGTGGCCCGCACACCCAACCGGACGTCGACCCCGTGCACAGCGAGCATCCGTGAGTAGTACCGCAGGGTCTCGGTGAACTCTTCCTTTCCGGGAATCCTTCTGGCCAAGTCGAATTGGCCACCGATGGTCGAACCCGCCTCGAACAGTGTCACCCGGTGCCCGCGTTGCGCCGCGCTCACGGCGGCGGACAGCCCGGCCGGGCCGGCGCCGACCACGGCCACCGACCGAGCGCTGCGGGTCGGGCGGAGGTTCAGCACCGTCTCATGTCCCGCCCGGGGATTGAGTAGGCAGGACACCGTCTTGTGCGCGAACGCGTGGTCCAGGCACGCCTGATTGCAGGCGATGCAGGTGTTGATCTGATCGGCCGCACCCTCGGCGGCCTTGCGCACCCAGTCCGGGTCGGACAGCAGGGGACGGGCCATCGAGATCAACTGCACCTGGGTGTCGGCGAGGATCTGCTCGGCGGCCTGCGGCATGTTGATCCGGTTGGACGCGACCACCGGAATCCCGACGTGCTCGGCCAGCGCGCTGCTGGTCCCGACGAAGGCGCCACTCGGGACCGATGTGACGATGGTGGGCACTCTGGCTTCATGCCAGCCGATCCCGGTGTTCAGGATGGTGGCGCCGGCTGCCTCGATTTCGGTTGCCAGCGCGACGATCTCGTTCCAGGTCTGGCCGTCTTCGACAAAGTCGGCCAGCGAGATCCGGTAGACGATGATGAAGTCGGGGCCAACGGCCGCGCGGACCTGTCGCACGATCTCGACCGGAAAGCGTCGTCGCTTCTCCGGCGTGCCGCCCCAGGAGTCCGTGCGCTTGTTGGTGCGCGGTGCCAGGAACTGGTTGAGCAGGTAACCCTCGCTGCCCATGATCTCGACGCCGTCGTAACCGGCCTCGCGGGCCAGCAGTGCCGCCCGCACGAAATCGGCGATGGTCCCGGACACATCGCGCAGCGTCCGCGGTCGGAAGGGGTTGATGGGTGCCTTGATCGACGATGCGCTCACCGAAAAGGGATGGTAGGCATAGCGCCCGGCGTGCAGGAGTTGCAGCGCGATCTTACCGCCCTCGTCGTGCACCGCCGTGGTGATGGTGCGATGCCGGCGCGCGTCGGAGCTCGAGCGCATCTCGGCGGCGAACGGCAGCAACCAGCCGGTTCGGTTGGGGGCGTAGCCACCGGTGATGATCAGCCCGACGCCACCGCGGGCACGTTCGGCGAAGTATGCGGCCAGCCGGTCGGTATCGCGGGCACGGTCCTCCAGGCCGGTGTGCATGGAACCCATCACCACCCGGTTGCGCAAGGTGGTGAAGCCGAGATCCAACGGCGACAACAGGTTCGGATAGTTCACAATGCCTCCAGTACTTCGGAAAGCCACTCGATCGCGCCTTCCTCGGCGCGCATCCCGCCGCGCAACACCAGGTACTGGTGTAAGGCCGTCCCGGTCAGGGTGGCGGGGTCGGCGAACTCGCGTTTCTGGTAGCCGCGGTAGGTGTCCAGCAGTGCGGCCCGCTCCGCGCGCAGCGCTTCGGCCTGTGCGCGGATGGCGGCGGTGTCGCCGTAGCCGGCGGCGCGGACCTTGACGGCCAGGTCGCGGGTGCGGTGATCGGCCACGGTGCTGCCACCACCTGTCAGCGGCGCGGCGATCCAGCGTCTCAGCTCGGCCCGGCCGTCTGCGGATACCGAGTACACCTTCTTGTCGGGGCGGCCGCGTTGCTGGACGACGTGCACCGCGACCCAGCCGTCTGCCTCCATGGCGCGCAGCGTCCGATAGATCTGTTGATGGGTCGCCGCCCAGAAGTAGCCGATGGACCGGTCGAAGCGGCGGGCCAATTCGTACCCGGATCCGGCCTGCTCGCACAACGCCACCAGGATCGCGTGCTGCAGTGCCATCACGGCAGCCTAGGTGGTACCGGCGGTCCTATGCAACAAGGTGCAAAGACGTGACAAACGCGGCGTGTGGTGTCTAGTCGAGGTGTATCTGCAACGTCTAGTATCAGTAACCACGCGCGCGCCCGCGGGCCGCGCGGGAAGTTAGGACACACTGAGACGCGCGTGCAAGTACGGGCATCGCATACTTGCCGCAGACTCAATGAGTCCGAGCCGGACCTACCCGACCAGCAGCCCCCTGGACAGGAGAGACATCAGTGACGTACGTCATTGCCGAACCCTGCGTTGACGTCAAAGACAAGGCATGTATCGAGGAGTGCCCTGTCGACTGCATCTACGAGGGTGCACGCATGCTGTACATCCACCCCGATGAGTGCGTGGACTGCGGCGCCTGCGAGCCGGTCTGCCCGGTTGAGGCCATCTACTACGAGGACGATGTGCCCGACCAGTGGGGCAGCTACACGCAGAGCAATGCGGACTTCTTCGCCGAACTGGGCTCGCCCGGCGGTGCGTCGAAGGTCGGCCAGACCGACAATGATCCGCAGGCCATCAAGGATCTCGAGCCCAAGGGCGAGTGAGCACGGTCCGTTCGGTCAAGTCCGCTGCGCTGCCGGTTTTTCCCTGGGACACCCTGGCCGACGTCGCGGCTACCGCGCGCGCACATCCTGACGGCATCGTCGACCTGTCGGTCGGCACGCCGGTCGACGAGGTCGCGCCGCTGATCCGGGACGCGTTGGCCGCAGCCAGCGCGTCACCCGGTTATCCGGCCACGGCGGGTACCGCCGCGCTGCGGCTGTCCGCCGTGGCAGCCCTGGAGCGCCGCTACGGCGTCACCGGGCTGGCCGAGTCCGCGGTGCTGCCGGTGATCGGCACCAAAGAGCTCATTGCCTGGTTACCGACGCTGCTCGGTCTGGGTGCCGCTGACACGGTGGTCATCCCCGAGCTGGCGTATCCGACCTACGACGTCGGCGCGCGGCTGGCCAGTGCGCAGGTGGTGGCGGCCGATTCGTTGACCCAGCTGGGGCCGCAGAGTCCGGCGCTGGTGTACCTCAACTCGCCGAGCAATCCGACCGGCCGGGTTCTCGGTGTCGATCACCTGCGCAAGGTGGTCGGCTGGGCGCGGGAACGCGGCGCGATCGTGGCGTCCGACGAGTGTTACCTGGGGTTGGCCTGGGATGCGCAGCCGCTCAGCGTGTTGCACCCGTCGGTGTCCGACGGCGACCACACCGGTCTGCTGGCGGTGCACTCGCTGTCCAAGACGTCATCGCTGGCCGGGTATCGCGCCGGGTTCGTGGCAGGGGATCCCGCGCTGGTGCGCGAGTTGCTCGAGGTGCGTAAGCACGCCGGGATGATCGTCCCGACGCCGGTGCAGGCCGCGATGGTCGCCGCCCTCGACGACGACGCCCACGAGGTCGAGCAGCGTGACCGTTACGCCCGCCGCCGTGATCTGCTGGCGGCCGCGATCCGCAATGCCGGTTTCACCATCGATCATTCCGAGGCTGGTCTGTACTTGTGGGCCACGCGCGGGGAGCCGTGCCGGGACACCGTGGCGTGGCTGGCCGAGCGTGGCATCCTGGTGGCTCCCGGTGAGTTCTACGGGCCGGCGGGTGCCCAGCATGTGCGGATCGCGTTGACGGCCACGGACGAACGGATTTCCGCTGCGGTGCAGCGGTTGGGCTGAGGCTGCGGTGCAGCGGTTGGGCTGAGGCTGCGGTGCAGCGGCTGGCCTGACGGGTCAGTCCACGTCGAGATGCGCGGGCACCACCGAGGCCAATGCCTGTCGGCAGGCCACGATGGCCGGGGTGGCACTGATGGCAGTGCGTGTCGCGGTGAACACCGAACGCCGACGCGGGTCGACGTCCACGACGCGCACGTTCGGACGACGACGCACCCGCATGAGGTCGGGCAGGATTGCGACCGCGTTGCCGTTCTCGATCAGTGCGATCTGGGCTTCCAGGTCATCGGTTTCGAAGCGCACGTCGGGCTCGAAACCGGCTCGCCGACATAGCTGTTCGGCCCAGTGGCGCGAGGCGGTACCTTCCGGCTCCATTGTCCATGGCAGCTCAGCGGTATCGGCGACCGAGGAAACGGCGTCCCATGGATCGCCGGCCGGGGGGACGGCCAGCCGCAGCAGGTCGGTGGTCAGCGGTGCGCGGTGCAGGTCAGGATATGCCCGCGCGGCGTGCCCGGGGTACTCCTCGGCAATCACCAGATCGAATTCGCGCATCCACGTCTCGTAGAGCGCCTGCTCGGGTTCGCGCTGCGACATCGTCACCCGCAGTCGTGGATGGCGGTTCGCCAACTCGGTGAGCATCTGTGGCATGAAGGCCGAGGCCGCCGATTGGAACACGGCCAGCCGAACGGTGCCGGACGCCTCGTCGCTCTGCACGGCGACATCGGAGGCCGCCAGTTCGAGGCGCGCCAAGATGACCCCGGTGTGCTCGACGAGCACCTCGGCCGCCGGTGTCAGCCGCAGGCGGCGTCCTACCTTTTCCAGCAGCGGGACACCGACCTCGCGTTCGAGCTGGTTGAGGGCCTGGGAGACGGCGGACGGGCTTTGGTGCAGCGCCTCGGCGACGTCGGACAAGGTGCCGCGCAGGCTCAATTCGTGCAGTAGTCGCAGCCTGCGGACATCGAGCAGGTCGGCCCGTTGATGCTTCACTTCTACTTAAATTTTCATGTCAGAAATCATTGCTTTATTTTAAGTGTCCTGGCGGTCGATGATGGGCAGATGACCGACGTGACCAGTAAGGACGACCTGCTGACCGAGGTGCTGGACCAGGTTCGCTGCTGGCTCGACGACGCCGCGGACCAACCGGTGGCGCCGGCCGGTCGGCAGTTGGCGCGGCTGCTGCGCGACCCGCACGGCCTGGACTTCACCGTCGGGTTCGTCGACCGGGTGGTCCGGCCTGAAGATCATCGCGTCGCGGCGGCCAACCTTCGCGATCTCGCCCGCACCGCACCGGGCTTCCTGCCGGCACACCTGCGGCTGCTGATCAGACTCGGGGCGCTGGTCTCGCTCGTCGCTCCCGGACTGGTCATCCCGGTCGCCCGAAAAGCATTGCGCACGATGGTCGGTCATCTGTTGGTCGACGCGTCCGACGCCCGGCTGGGGCGCTCGATCGCGCGGATCCGTCGCCGTGGTGTCGCCCTCAACATCAACCTGCTCGGCGAGGCGGTGCTGGGCCAGGCCGAAGCGGCGCGACGGTTGCAAGGCACCGAACGGCTACTCGGCAGGACCGACGTCGACTACGTGTCGATCAAGGTGTCGGCCACCGTCCCGCCGCACTCGCCGTGGGCGTTCGACGCCGCCGTCGACCACATCGAAGCAAGCCTGCTGCCGTTGTTCACGATGGCGGCGACCGCCCCGACGTCGAAGTTCATCAACCTCGACATGGAGGAGTACCGCGACCTCGAGCTCACGATCGCCGTGTTCACCCGGCTGCTCGACCGGCCAGAACTGCTGCACCTGGAAGCCGGCATCGTGCTGCAGGCGTACCTGCCGGATGCGCTGGACGCGATGATGCGCCTGCAGGATTGGGCCAGGGCGCGGCGCGAACGCGGCGGTGTGGGGATCAAGGTTCGGTTGGTGAAAGGCGCCAACCTGCCGATGGAGCACGTCGAGTCGGCGCTGCACGGCTGGCCGGCGGCGACGTGGCCGACCAAACAGGCCACCGACACCAACTACAAGCGGGTGCTCGATTACGCGCTGCGCGCCGAGCGTACCGCCAACGTCCGCATCGGCGTCGCGGGGCACAACCTGTTCGACATCGCCTATGCCTGGGTGCTGGCCGGGCAGCGCGGCGTTCGGGACCGGATCGAGTTCGAGATGCTGCTCGGCATGGCCGAAGCCCAGGCCGAAGCGGTCCGGCGCACCGTCGGTGGTCTGTTGCTCTACGTACCGGTGGTGCATCCCAAGGACTTCGACGTCGCCATCGCCTATCTGGTGCGCCGGCTGGAGGAGGGCGCCAGCCAGGACAACTTCATGTCGGCGGTCTTCGAACTGCACGACGACGCAGGTCTTTTCGAGCGTGAGCGGCACCGGTTCGTCGCCTCGCTGGCTCAGCTCGACACTGCGGTCCCGCCGCCCAACCGCCGCCAGGACCGACGCACCGACGATCCGAGCGCGGCCATCTGCCCGGCGGGCCGCTTCGCCAACGTCGCCGACACCGACCCGGCATTGCCCGGCAACCGGGCGTGGGGACGCACGATCACCGAACGGCTGGCCACCTCGACAGCCGGCCGGGAGCTGTTGTCCCACTACACGATTGACACGCCGGAGGCATTGGACCGGATCGTCACCGATACCGTCGCCGCCGGGGCGAGGTGGGGGGCGTTGTCCGGCGCGGACCGGGCGTCGGTGCTGCGCCGCGCCGCCGGAACGCTGCAGGCCGCCCGCGCAGCCCTGCTGGAGGTGATGGCCGCCGAATGCGGAAAGACCATCGATCAGGGCGATCCCGAAGTCTCCGAGGCGATCGACTTCGCCAACTACTACGCGTCACTCGCCGAGGAACTGGACGCCGTGGACGGCGCCGTCGCCGTGCCGGTCGGGCTCACGGTGGTCACCCCGCCGTGGAATTTCCCGGTGGCGATCCCCGCCGGATCGGTGCTGGCCGCGCTGGCGGCGGGCAGCGCGGTGATCATCAAACCGGCCACCCAGGCCCGGCGCTGCGGATCGCTGATGGTGCAGGCGCTGTGGGATGCCGGAGTTCCGCCAGAGGTGCTGCGCTTGGTGCATGTCGACGAAAGCGACCTCGGCGCCCGGCTGGTGTCCGACGAGCGGGTCGGCCGGTTGATCCTGACCGGCGCCTTCGAGACCGCGCAGTTGTTCCGCACCTTCCGGCCGGATCTGCCGCTGTTGGCCGAGACCAGCGGCAAGAACGCCATCGTCGTCACCCCGCACGCGGATCTGGACCTCGCGGTGAAGGACCTCGTCTCTTCGGCCTTCGGGCATGCCGGGCAGAAGTGTTCGGCGGCGTCGTTGGGCATCCTGGTGGGATCGGTGGCTCGGTCGGCGCGGTTCCGCGACCAGCTGGTCGACGCCGTGACATCCCTGAAGGTCGGCTATCCGACGGATCCCACCGTGCAGATGGGGCCGGTCATCGAGCCCGCAGACGGCAAGCTGCTGCGCGCACTCACGCAGCTGGCACCGGGGGAGAAGTGGTTGGTGAAACCGCGCCGCCTCGATGACACCGGCAGGCTGTGGTCTCCGGGGGTGAAGACCGGAGTGCGCCCCGGTTCGGAGTTCCACCTCACCGAGTACTTCGGTCCGGTACTGGGGCTCATCGCGGCCGACGATCTCGACCAGGCGATCGCGATCCAGAATCAGGTGGATTATGGGCTGACGGCGGGGCTGCACAGCCTGGACCGTGGCGAGATCGAACGCTGGATCGACCAGGTGCAGGCCGGCAACGCCTACGTGAATCGCTCGACCGTCGGGGCGATCGTGCGTCGGCAGCCGTTCGGTGGCTGGAAGAAGTCGGCGGTCGGCGCCGGTACCAAGGCCGGCGGCCCCAATTATCTGATCGGACTGTCCGACTGGCGGCCGGCCCGGGCCACGCGGGGCGCCGCCCTCGCGCCTGCGGTCTCTCGATTGCTGTCGGCCGCAGCAGGTCTGGCGCCCGACGAGCGCGCCTTCCTGGAGCGTGCCTTCGCCTCCGATGCGCTCGCCTGGGCCGAGGAGTTCGGCGTCGCGCGCGATGTGTCCGGCGTGCAGGTGGAGCAGAATGTGCTGCGGTACCTTCCGGTTCCCGTCACTGTGCGCGCGACCAACGGGGACACCGCCGCCCTGCTGCGCGTGGTCGGTGCCGGGATTCTTGCCGGTGCCCCGGTGACCGTCTCCAGTCCGCAACCGCTACAAAGGGCGGTGGCCGAGGCGTTGCGGGTCACGGGTGTCACCTATCGGGTCGACGATGCGACTGCCTGGCAGAAACTGTTGCGCGACAACGCTCCCGCGCGAGTGCGGCTGCTCGGTGGCGACCGGGCGGAGTTCGCCCGCGACAGCGCTGGCCGGGTCGATATCGCGCTGTACGCGCAACCGGTTGTCGAGGCCGGACGGATCGAACTGCTGACCTTCGTGCACGAACAAGCGGTCGCGGTGACCGCACATCGCTTCGGCTCGCCGACGGCGGTGACGCAGGGACTGTTCGAGAGTTAAGGGACCGGGAACGCCGCGACGGGTATCAGCACGTTGCCCCGGCACGCGTCGCTGAGGATGTCGGTATACCAACTGCCGCGCAGCGATCCGTCCGGCTGGGGTGTGTAGGACACCCAGGAGGTCGCCGGGCTGTACACCCGTGGATATTGGTCGCCGGTGTAACACTCCCACTGCCAGTCGTAGCTGAAGGTCCACTTGGTGCCGTCCCAGGTGTACCGCTGAGGTTGCGGGATGGTCGGGTTGGACGGCGCCGGACCGTCGATCACCGTCGCGACGCACACTCTGCCGCATGCCGTCGAAAACGTATAGACAGCACCGAAATCCGGCTCGGCCTGGCGCGCGGCGATACTGGTGCCATTCTTCTGCGACGCGTAGCTGACCACCTGGTAGCGGCCGTTCAACGGTTGGCCCGCGGCGCCGGCCGTCGCCGCATTACCCGAACATGCCACCAGCGCGAGCGTCACCGCGACGCACACTCGACGGACCGACATCACTCCCTGCTTCTCTCAAGCTCTGACGAGCCCACGGTAGAAGCAGGCACCGACATCCCAGCGATCCCACAGCGCGCCGGCGTCAATTGGTCATCGCATCGTGACGGATCGGTATCCGAGCACCCCGTAGCGTCGTACGCTCGCAGGACCATGCCTGCAATCCGATTCCTCCCGGTCGGTGACCGGCGCGTGGCCTACGAGCGGCGCGGCGCGGGGCCGCCGCTCGTCGCGCCGGCCTGGTGGGTCAGTCACCTCGAACTCGACTGGCAAGACCCGGATGTGCGGCGCTTCTGGGAGGGCGTTGCCGCGGGCTTCGAGCTGATCAGGTACGACCGCCTCGGGGTCGGGATGTCGGACCGAACCGTGCATGACGCCGACCTGACGCTCGACGGCGAAGTGGCGGTCCTGCGAACGCTGCTCGATGAGCTGGGCCTGAACCGGGTGTCCTTGCTGGGCGGCTCGTCCGGTAGCTGCACGGCGGTGGCGTTTGCCGCGGCCCACCCGGACCGGGTGGACCGGGTGGTCCTGTACGGCTCCTATCCCCGAGGTGAGGTGTTGACCCCGCCGGGGGTCGATGACGCGATCGTGACTGCCGTGCAGGCGCATTGGGGGCTGGGTTCGCGCGTGCTCAGCAACATCTTCCTCGGCGATGCCGATGCGGCTGCGCACGAACGCTTCGCCCGGCTGCAACGCGAGTCGGCCACCCCCGAGACTGCTGCGGCATTGCTGCGGCTGGTGTACAGCCTGGATGTGCGTGCCTGCCTTCCGCTCCTCCGGGTGCCGACGACGGTCGTGCACCGCCGCGACGACCGCGCCGTACCGTACCGGTGCGGGCGAGAGGTGGCGGCCGCCATCGCCGGCGCGGCATTCGTTCCACTACAAGGCACCTCACATTTTCCGTGGCACGGCGACATCGATGCCGTGATCCGTGCATGCCGGCATGCGCTCGCCCCGCAACCAGCCGAACCGCCGGAGGGCGGCTCCCGTCTGTCCCCGCGGGAACGCGAAGTCCTGGCGTGCGTGGCGCGCGGCCTCGCCGACCCCGAGATCGCCGAGCACCTTCACCTCAGCCCGCATACCGTGCACCGGCACGTCGCGAATATCCGCCGCAAGCTCGGAAGTTCCTCACGCACCGCGGCCGTCGCCGAGGCCTCGCGGCTCGGTCTGCTGTAACTGGCCGGAATCGGCCATGCCGGCAAGATGGCCGGATCGGGCGATGCGCGCGCGGACCGCGGGCTCGTAATTTCACGCTATGACCCAGCTCGTCAAGGTCGGCTCGTCCCGGGCCTGGCTACGGATCATGGCGTTGCTCTACGACCCTTTCCTGTGGAGCGCTGAGATCGCCGGCATGCGGCGGCGGCGCCGCAACCTGCTGGCCCAGGCCCATGGCCGCGTCCTCGAAATCGGCGCCGGCACCGGGCTGAACATCACCCACTATCCCGCCGACCTGGACGAGTTGCTGCTCACCGAACCCGAGGCCGGGATGCGCCGGAAACTGGCGCACCGGCTCCGCCGGCACGGACGTCGGGCGGTGATCTCCGATGCGCCTGCCGAGTGCCTGCCCTCGGACAGCGCGAGCGTGGACACCGTCGTGGCCACCCTGGTGCTGTGCACCGTCGATGATCCCGCCCGTGTGCTCCACGAGATCACGCGGGTGCTGCGGCCAGGCGGGCAGCTATTGTTCATCGAACACGTCAGGTCAAAGTGGCGACCGTTGATGTTGTGGCAGAACATCTTCGAACGACCATGGCGTGCCTTCGCCGGCGGCTGCGTCTGCAACCGCCCGACCCTCGATCTGATGCGCGCCGCCGGATTCGAGGTCGATGCCACCGATGCCGTGTGGAGCGGGATGCCCTTCGTCGTCCACCCGCTCGTCATCGGCCGGGCCACCCGTTGACACGCGAAAGGACTTCCATGCCCAGACATCGCAAGCCGTCGGCACCCTACCTGCGGGGCGGTATCGCCGGCGCGGCGATCATCGGATCCGGGTATCTGTTGGCCGCCACCAATGCCGCTGTCGCCCAGGCAGATCCGGCATGTTTTCCTGGCGCGCCGGCTTGTGTGGGCGGGTCCGGGGGAACGGCCGCCGTCGCGGTGGTGGCGGGGCCGCTGCTCATCGGCAACGGCACCGCACGGCACCCCGACGGTGGCCTGCTGTTCGGTAACGGATACAGCCCGGATCCCGCTACCTGCGGCACTTAGTGCAACGGCGGCAATGCCGGTTGGTTCGGCGGTAATGGTGGCAACGGTGCGAACAGTGGGCACGGCGGCAACGCCGGATTGTTCGGTCACGGTGGACGCGGCGGCGACGGCACCAGCCTGAGCATCAACGCCGGTAACGGTGGGCGCGGCGGGCTGTTGGCCGGCAGCGGGGGTGACGGTGGCACCGGCGCGACCGGTGGCGGTCGAGGTGGGGACGGAGGTCGCGGTGGCCTGCTCGGAGGCGGTGGCGGCGACGGCGGGACCGGCGGCGCCGGATCGGTGGGCAGCAACGGCGGTGATGGCGGCAACGGCGGCCATGCCGGCATTTTCGGTGGAACGGGCGGCAACGGCGGTGACGCCGGGCGGGGAATCAACAGC
Source organism: Mycolicibacterium sp. J2 (assembly GCF_026240945.1). Lineage (GTDB taxonomy): Bacteria > Actinomycetota > Actinomycetes > Mycobacteriales > Mycobacteriaceae > Mycobacterium. The sequence goes on along the minus strand of NZ_JAPFPY010000022.1, from coordinate 10,513 downwards.
AACGGCGGCGCGGGCGGGACCGGTGGCAACGGCGGCCTGGTGCACAGTGGCGGAAACGGTGGTGCCGGCGGCAACGGGGGCGCGAATGGCGCCGGCGGTCAGGGCGGTGCCGGCGGACGTGGTGGGGCCATCGCCGGTGACGGCGGGCGCGGTGGCAACGGCGGAAACGCCGGAAGCGGGCAAGGACTCAACGGTGGCAGCGGCGGCCGGGGCGGCAGCACTGGGATCACGGGCACCGGAGGGGCCGGTGGTGACGGCGGGACCGCCGGCAACAGTGCCACCGATCGCGGCGGCCGGGGCGGCGCCGGGGGCGAGGGAGGCAACGGCGGATTCTCCGGTGGCACAGGCGGTTCGGGTGGAAGAGGCGGTGGGGTCACGGTGGGCGGCGCCGGGCAGGGCGGCAACGGCGGCCGCGGCGGTGCAGGTGGACTCACCGGAGGTAACGGTGGATCGGGCGGTAAAGGCGGCTCCAGCACCTCAGGGCCGGGTGGTGCCGGTGGATACGGCGGCAGCGGCGGCGCGAATCACAACCACCCCGGTGACCCCGGCCGGACCGGAAATCCGCCGGTTGGCGAAACGGGCGGCAACGGTGGGGCAGGCGGACTGGGCGCAGGACGGGCCTGACCAGCCAGAGATCGAGCGCAGTCGGCTACCCGTTCTCCCGGCGCAGTCGGAGCAGCAGCCAGGCGGCCAGGGTTTGCGAATCGGTGATCAGGCCGTCCAGGATCATCCGATCGATCTGGTCGGCGGTGAACCACTCGCTGTGCATGTCCTGCTCTTCGTGCTCGCGTTCGTGCTCCCCTTCGGTGATACCCGTGGCCAGGAAGGCCCAGCCGCGCTGGCTGCTCATCCCCGGCGCGACGTCGAGGCGGCCCAGCACCTCCCACGACTGGGCGCGCAAACCGGTTTCCTCACGGAGTTCCTGTTCGGCCAGGTCCGTCGGCTCGGGCTCGTCACCGTCGAGGGTGCCCGGCGCGGTGCCCTGGACAAACTCCCAGCGCCGCAACCCGATTGGATAGCGGAACTGCTCCACCATCCGGTATCGGTCGCCGTCCTGGGCGACCACCAGGGCGTACGTCGGCTTGTCGATGACACCATAGATGCCCAGCGAGCCGTCGGGACGGCGGATATCGTCCTCGCGCACCACCATCCAGTTGTTGCGGTACACCTCACGACTGGCCAGTCTCTCGATCGGGTCCACCGGCCCAGAGTAGCCTCACCAGGATGCTGTTGACTTCGCTGGACCCCGCAGCCGTGGCCGCCGGACACGATCTCGCGGATGCGGTGCGCATCGATGGTGTGACGCTGAGCCGAAGCGACCTGGTCGGGGCGGGCACCTCGGTGGCCGAACGCGTCTCCGTCGCGCGGCGCGTCGCCATCCTGGCCACCCCGACCGCCACCACCGTGCTGGCCGTCACCGGATGCCTCATCGCCGGAGTTCCGTTCGTCCCGGTGCCCGCCGATGTGGGCGTCGCCGAACGTGCGCACATCCTCACCGATTCCGGCGCGCAGGCATGGTTGGGTGAACTGCCGACCGAAACCGAAGGGCTGCCACATATTCCGGTCCGGATGCACGCCAGGTCCTGGCACCGTTATGCCGAACCGTCACCGGACAGCCCGGCGATCATCATGTACACCTCCGGCACCACCGGCCTGCCCAAAGGTGTGCTGATCAGCCGGCGCGCGATCGCCGCCGACATCGACGCCTTGTCCACGGCGTGGCAGTGGACCGCTGAGGACACGCTGGTGCACGGGCTGCCGTTGTTCCACGTGCACGGCCTGGTGTTGGGGCTACTGGGGTCCCTGCGGATCGGAAACCGGTTCGTGCACACCGGGAAACCAGCTCCCGCGGCGTACGCGGAGGCGGGCGGCTCGCTGTACTTCGGCGTGCCGACGGTGTGGTCGCGCGTGGTCGGCGACGAGTCGTCGGCGCGGGCGCTCGGGTCGGCGCGGCTGCTGGTGTCGGGTAGCGCGGCCCTGCCGGTGCCAGTGTTCGACGAGCTGGTGCGATTGACCGGTCATGCGCCCGTGGAGCGTTACGGCAGCACCGAGAGTCTGATCACCATCAGCACGCGGGCCGACGGTGAGCGCCGGCCGGGTTGGGTCGGGCTGCCGCTGCCCGGGGTGCAGACCAGACTGGTCGACGACGACGGCGCACCGGTGCCCCACGATGGCGAAACCATCGGTCACCTGCAGATCAAGAGCCCCACGGTTTTCAGTGGTTACCTCAACCGGCCCGATGCCACCGCGGAGGCGTTCGACGAGGACGGCTGGTTCCGCACCGGTGATGTGGCCGTCGTCGACGCCGACGGGATGCACCGCATCGTGGGCCGGGAATCGGTCGATCTGATCAAATCGGGTGGCTTTCGGATCGGCGCGGGTGAGATTGAGACGGTGCTGCTCGGGTATCCCGGTGTGGACGAGGTAGCGGTGGTCGGCGTGCCCGACGACGATCTCGGTCAACGCATCGTCGCTTTCGTCGTCGGCTCCGTGGCATCGGATGATGTCATCGACTTTGTCGCACAGCAGCTTTCGGTGCACAAGCGGCCACGCGAGGTGCGGGTGGTCGAATCGCTGCCGCGTAACGCGATGGGCAAGGTCCTCAAGAAGGAGTTGTTGACGTGACGTGCAGACGGGCGTGAGTGAGGAACGAGCGAGCGGGAGTCGACCAATGACACTGAAATTCTCCGAAATCTGCATCGACGCGCATGACCCTCATGCGCAGGGCGCCTGGTGGTCGCAAGTCCTTGGCTGGGAGCACCACGTCGACAAGGACGGCGACGTGGTGCTCAGCGCCCCGCCGGGCGCCGGACCGGACTGGTTGTTCCTCCACGTTCCCGAAGGCAAGACCGTGAAGAACCGGCTGCACCTGGACTTCACCCCGGATGACCAGGACGCCGAGGTGCAACGGGTGATCGGCTTGGGCGCTACCCATGTCGACATCGGGCAGGGCGAGCAGAGCTGGGTGGTGCTGGCCGACCCGGAAGGAAACGAGTTCTGCATCCTGGCGGCTCAATAGTCGGTCACATCCTGCTCCCAGTCTGAGCTGGCAGCATGGCCGGATGCGTGCCTGGGCCTGGTTGGCGGCGTGCGTCCTGCTGCTCGCCGGATGCGACAAGACCGACCCGCCGCGCGCACTGACCCCGCCGATGGGCTGGAACTCCTGGAATTCCGGTATCGCGCTCACCGAGCAGAACGTCCGTCAGGTGATCGATGCGATGGTGTCCTCCGGTATGCGCGACGCCGGGTATCGCTACGTCAACCTCGACGCGGGATGGGCGGCCCCGACTCGTGACGCCGAGGGGCGTCTGCAAGCCGATCCGGACCGCTTCCCACACGGGATCGGCGCGCTGGCGCGGTATGCCCACGACCGCGGCCTGCTGCTCGGCATCTATCACAGCCCGTTCAACGAAGGTTGCGGGCAGGATCCCCGGATCGGCGGCGCCGACCACGAGCGCACCGACGCGCAGACCTTCGCCGACTGGGGCGTCGATTACCTCAAATATGACTGGTGTCGCTTGGCCGCGGGCCACGACGACCAGGTGAAGTATTTCACCGCGATGCGCGACGCTCTGCGCGCGACCGGTCGGTACATCGTTTACTCCATCAATCCCAACAGCTCCGGTGATCCGGGCGCCGGCCTGGAATACGACTGGTCGAAGATCGCCGATATCACCCGCAATGCCGTCGACCTGGTTCCGGCGTGGGGTGATTCGGCGTTGTGGTCCTCGGGGCTGGCCGGTGTCAGCCAGGCCTTCACCGAAGCCGGTGCGGCGGGGTCGCCGAGCAGCCCGGCCCATGTCAACGACCCCGACATGATGGTGATCGGGGTGGGCTGGAACGAGTTCGTGGCCGGGCATCCCACCATGTCGCTCGGCCCGGCGCGCGCCGATCTGACCGATGTCGAGCAGCGGGCGCACTTCTCGTTATGGGCCCTGTTGGCGGCACCGCTATTGGCGGGCAACGATATTCGTTCAATGTCGGCGCAGACCGCGGCACTGCTGACCAACCGCGAGGTGATCGCCGTCGACCAGGACCCACTGGTGGTGCAGGCGCACCCACTGTCCGGTGATCCGCGGGTGTTGGTGAAACCGCTAGCCGACGGTGCCGTGGCCGTCGGATTGTTCAACCAGGCCGCCGACACCGTGACCATCCGCACCGCACTGGGCGCGATCGGCTTGTCGGACGGAAGCTGTCACACCGTGCGAGATCTGTGGCAGCACAGTAGTTTTCAGACCACCGGCCCCGTCGCGGCGTCGGTGCCACGGCACGGGGTGGCGCTGCTGCGGGTGAGCCACGGGTGCTGAAAGCAGCGCACGAGCGTGAACTTGAGTGCGAGATTCCGGAGAATCGTCGTGCACAAGCTCACGCTCGCGCCGGCTGCTAGTTGGCGTGCAGCGCCTCGTTGAGCGTGACGCCGGTGCCGTCACGCTTGACCACCTCGACCGCGCCGGAGATGGAGTTGCGGCGGAACAGCAGGTTGCTGCCGCCGGAGAGGTCCTTGGCCTTGACGGTCTGCCCATCCGAGGTGGTCACCTTGGTGCCGGCGGTGATGTACAGCCCGGCCTCGATGACGCTGTCGTCACCCAAGGAGATGCCCAGGCCGGCGTTCGCGCCGAGCAGGCACCGCTTGCCCACCGAGATGACCTCTTTACCGCCGCCGGACAGGGTGCCCATGATCGACGCGCCGCCACCGACATCCGAGCCGTCCCCGACGACCACGCCCGCCGAAATGCGGCCCTCCACCATCGAGGCGCCCAGCGTGCCGGCGTTGAAGTTGACGAATCCTTCATGCATCACCGTGGTGCCCTCGGCCAGGTGCGCGCCGAGGCGGACCCGGTCGGCGTCGGCGATCCGGACGCCCTTGGGCAGCACGTAGTCGACCATCCGCGGGAACTTGTCGACGCCGTAGACCGCCACCGCGCCCCGGCGGCGCAGCTTGGCCCGGACCGACTCGAAGCCGTCCACCGCGGCCGGCCCGAAGTTGGTCCACACCACGTTGGCCAGCAGCCCGAAGATGCCGTCCAAGTTCGCCTCGTGCGGCTTGGTCAGCCGATGGGACAGCAGATGCAGTCGCAGGTACGCGTCGTAGGTGTCGACCGGCTTGTCTGCGATATCGGCGATGGTGGTGCGCACGGCGACCACCTCGACGCCGCGATCGGCATCGGGGCCGGTCAAGGCGGCCAGATCGTCGGTCACCTCGGCCACCGAGAGCCGGGTGGTGCCGGTCGGCCCGTCGGCGCTGAGCTCCGGGGCGGGAAACCAGGTGTCCAGTACGGTTCCGTCGGCGGCGATGGTCGCCAGGCCGACGCCAGATGCGGCAGTCACGGTGGCTTAGGGTACTCGACTAGCCTCGATGGTTGTGGCCCTAGATCTGCGTGCCGACCCGATCGCACTGACCGCTGCGCTGGTGGACATTCCCAGCGAGTCGCGCCATGAGCAGCGCATCGCCGACGAGATCGAGGCTGCGCTGCGGGCGCAGGCGCCGTGGTTCGAAGTGGTCAGAAATGGTGACGCGGTGCTGGCCCGTACCCACCTCGGTCGCCCGTCGCGGGTGCTGCTCGCCGGGCACACCGACACCGTGCCGGCCGCCGACAACCTGCCCAGCCGCGTCCAGAACGGCCTGATGTACGGCTGCGGCACCTCGGATATGAAGTCCGGTGATGCGGTGTTCCTGCACCTGGCCGCGACGCTCGCCGAGCCGACTCATGACCTCACCCTCGTCATGTACGACTGCGAGGAGATCGAATCCAGCGCCAACGGCCTGGGCCGTATCGAGCGTGAACTGCCCGACTGGTTGACCGCCGATGTCGCCATTCTCGGCGAACCCTCGGGCGGTTTCATCGAGGCCGGTTGTCAAGGCACCATTCGCGTCATGATCAGCGCGGCCGGGACGCGCGCGCACTCAGCGCGATCATGGTTGGGCGACAACGCTATTCACAAGCTGAGCGCGGTGCTCGAGCGGTTGTCGCGGTATACGGCGCGCAGTGTGGACATCGACGGTTGCGTGTACCGGGAAGGGTTGTCGGCCGTCCGCATCGACGGGGGGATCGCGGGCAACGTGATACCGGATGCGGCGTCGGTGACGGTGAACTTCCGGTTTGCGCCCGATCGCAGTATCGATCAGGCCGTCGCGCACGTGCACGAGGTTTTCGACGGGCTCGATGTGTCGCTCGAGGTCACCGATGCCGCCGCGGGCGCTTTGCCCGGGCTGACGAACCCGGCCGCGGCGTCGTTGGTGGCTGCCGCCGGGGGACAGGTCCGGGCAAAGTACGGCTGGACGGACGTATCGCGATTCGCGGCGCTGGGCATCGCGGCCGTCAACTACGGCCCGGGGGATCCCAACCTGGCGCACAAGGTCGACGAGCACGTCGACGTGGCTGCCATCACCTCCACCACCGAGATGCTGCGGGCATACTTAACCGCTTGACCCTGCGGGTAGCATGTTTTTCGTGCTGGGAATCGACGACATCTCCGGGTAGAGCCCCGAGATTCTTCGCGTCGTCACACATTCATTCCTCTATTGGAGTTCCCGCATGTCTATTGTCTGTTCACATCTTTCGTTCGCCTGGTCCGACGGCACCCCGGTGTTCACCGACCTGTCTTTCGCGGTGGGACAGGGCCGCACCGGCCTGGTGGCGCCCAACGGCGCCGGGAAAAGCACTCTGCTGCGGTTGATTGCCGGGGTGCTGGCGCCGACCGCCGGGACCGTGAAGGTCGATGGTGTCGTCGGCTATCTGCCGCAGGAGTTGCCGTTCCTGTCGGATCAGACGGTTTCCGACGTCCTCGGCGTCACATCGGTTTTGGCGGCACTCGAGGCGCTGGCCGCGGGTGACGCGAGTGAGGAGGTGTTCGTCGCCATCGGGGAGGACTGGGATATCGAGGAACGGCTGCGGGCGCAGCTGGGTGACATCGAATTCGACCGCCCGCTCGGCTCGCTGTCGGGAGGGCAGGTGGTATCCCTCGGCTTGACGGCGCAGCTGTTGAAGCGGCCGGACGTGTTACTGCTCGACGAACCGACGAACAACCTGGATGACGCGGCGCGGCACCGGCTTTACGCGACATTGGACGGCTTCCGCGGCACGTTGTTCGTGGTCAGCCACGATAGAGCGCTGTTGGACCGGATGGATGCGATCGCCGAGTTGCGCGCCGGTGAGGTGTCGCTGTTCGGTGGCGGCTTCACGGCGTACGAGGAAGCGACGCAGGCAGCGCAACGCGTGGCCGAGGGCAATGTCCGCAATGCCGAGCAGCAGTTGAAACGCGAGAAGCGGCAGATGCAGGAGGCGCGCGAGCGGGCCGACCGGCGGGCGTCCAACGCGGCACGCAACGTCAAGGACGCCGGATTGCCGAAAATCCTTACCGGGGCCCGCAAACGGAATGCGGAGGAATCGGCGGGCCGGGCCGACGATGTGCATAGCCGTCGAGTCGGTGATGCGCGGGCCCGGCTGGACGAAGCCGAACGAGCGTTACGCGACGATGACGTTGTGGTGCTGGACCTGCCGGCAACCGAAGTGCCGGCCGGTCGGGTGTTGTTCTCCGCCAGAGGCTTACGTTCGTTGGTGTTCGATGATGTCGATCTGGACATCCGGGGCCCGGAGCGGATCGCGTTGACTGGATCCAACGGCGCCGGGAAGTCGACGCTGCTGCGACTTGTGGCGACCGGCGCTGCAGTGCCGGTGGCATATCTGTCACAGCGGCTTGATCTACTGGATCCGTCTCGCACCGTTCTGGAGTCATTGGAGGTGTTCGCGCCGAGCCTGTCCGTGACACGGAAGCGGCACCTGTTGGCGCAGTTCCTGTTTCGTGGTGACATGGTTGACCTGCCGGTGCGGGCATTGTCTGGCGGTGAGCGGTTGCGGGCGACGCTGGCGTGTGTGCTGTTCGCCGAGCCTGCCCCGCAACTGTTACTGCTCGACGAGCCGACCAACAACCTCGACCTGGTCAGCATCGGCCAGCTGGAGGCGGCGTTGAATGCTTATCGCGGCGCCTTCATGGTGGTCAGCCACGACGAGCGGTTTCTGGCCAACATCGGGGTGCAGCGCCGCCTGGTGTTGGAACGGGGTGAGCTTACGTCGTCGCCGTGACGGTGGCCTGCGCCTCGGTGAGCAGGTCGTACTGGTGTAGCCAGTACAGCCAGTCGGCGACGGCGGCGCGTTGGTCGGTGATCTCGAGGGCGGTGTGGGCGCGGTAGAGCGCGAGGTCGGCGGCGTGGGCGGCATAGCGCACGAAGGCGGCCAGGTGCGCGGCTTCGCGGCCGGAGGCCGCGCTCATCAGCGGCTGCATCACGTCGAACCACAGGGTGAACGATTCGTTGGCCGGGGGTGTGTTATCTGCGCCGGCGGGCGGTAACTGCGCGACGAGTTCCAGGTCTTTGACCGCCGCCAACTTGGCCGCGGCGTCGGGGAAGCTGATCTCCAGGCGGCTGCGACCGGTCATCTTTCCCGTCGCCGGGATGTCGTCGTCTTCCAAGAGCACCTTGTGCGCGCCGGGATCGATGCCCTCCAGATGCGCCTTGGCGCCGATGACGGCGCGCAGGGTCGTGTCGTGTGCTTGCGCCCAACCGGTCAGGGCCGCAACGGGATAGGTGGCCCACCGGGCCCGCTCGGCGGCCGGGATGGAGCTGTCGGCGCTGGCCAGCTTGACCTGTTCGGGCAGGTTGACGCCGTCGGGGAGGTAGGCAATGCCATAGCTGTTGGCGACGACGATCGTGTCGGCGGCGGTGAGCGCCACCAGCCAATAGAACCCGATGTCGTTGGGCCGAGCCATATCTGGTGCATTCAAGGCGGCGGCGATGCGGCGGGCGACACTCAGCGGATCATTGCCCCCCATCTGACGCTTGAGGGCGCCGGCGGCGGCTGAGGCGGCCATCAGATCGCGTTCGGCTCGTGCGGCCGATACCGGGATGGGCGCGGCAGCTGCACCTCCGGACTGGGCACCGGCGCTGGCAGCGGGAGCGACGCCGGGCCCGAGAGCTCCGGGTGATGGCGGTACCGGCGCGGCGGGTGGCGGCGTCGACGGCGGGCCGAGCGGCATGGGCGGTGTCGGTGCTGCCGGGGCGGCCGGCGGCGCGGCCGGGGCTGCGGCGGGGCCACCTCCACCGGTGGGGACGGTTGGGTGGGCCGCCGCAGGGGAGGTCGGTGAGCTGGTGGCGGCCTGCTCGATCGGTGCTGCCGGCGCGGACAGCGGCGTCGCCGGTGTGGTGCTGCTCAGCGGGGTGGGCGGAGGCTGCACCGGCGCCTGCATACCGGGCGTCTTGGGACCCGCTGCGCCGCTGAGGGGATCGGGCTTGGTGGCCGCTGCGCCTTGGGAGCCCTGTGCGCCTTGGGTGCCTGGTCCCGTCTGTGTGCCGGACTGGCCGGGGGTGCCTGCTCCGCTCGATGAGGAGAGTGGCGACGGTGAACCGCCGCCGGAAGTGGATGGGGTGCCGGGGCTGCCGGTGCCGCCGAGAGGTGGACCTTGGCCAACGCCTGGAGCGGTTGGTGACGTTGGCGCGGGTGGAGAGCCGGCGGGCAAGGTTGGGGTGCTGGGCGCCTGTGGGACGTGGGGCGTTGATGGCGTAGACGTATTGCCGGACGGGCCGGCAACAGTACCTCTTGGGGGTGCGGCCGGGGGGCCTGTTTGGCCTGCTGCTGCGGGCGCTGGGCCACCTTGCGAATTGGCTGACTCCGGAGTGACGTCGGTACGCGGGGGCGCAGACGGGGCCGCCGTAGGCCCCGCCAGTGGACCAGCGGCTGGTGCTCCATTGTTGCCCGACGGAACACCTGTGGCGAGTCCCCGTTTCCGAGTCCACCCGGTTCTGGAGTCGGGGTGGTGTGATCCAGATTCAATTGATGCTGCAGGCCATCGGGGTGTGGGTACACCTGCAGACGGCAGCGTACTCGGCTGGCGTGCGGTAACCCAGTCCCGAGTGGCGGTGCCCGGTGTTGTGTTCTGTCTTGAAGTCACCAATGACCACGCGGGCTTCGAGCAGGGTGTTCCAGTGGTTGCGGTTGAGGCACTCCTTACGTAGTCGGTTGTTGAACGATTCGATGTGTCCGTTGTTCCACGGCGTCCCCGGCGGGATATACGACATGCCAGTCCGACCGTCGCAGAACCGTTGCAGCGCTTGAGAAATGAACTCCGGACCGTTATCCATTCGCAGCGCCCTCGGCGGGCCGCCGGTGGCGGCGAACACCTTCTTCAACTCCTCAACGAGCCGGTCGGCGGTGATCGACCGCTCAACGATGTGCAGAAGGGAGACGCGGGTGTGCTCGTCGATCATCGAGGCGATCTTGATGGCCTTGCCGTCGATGGTGGAGTCGAACTGGAAGTCGATCGCCCACACCACGTTCGGGGCATCAGCCTCGACTGGCGGGATCGAGGCCACCCCGGCCCGCTTGCGCGGACTGTGTACCCGCACCTGCAGCCCTTCCTCGCGCCACAGGCGGTGGACTTTCTTTTTGTTGACCTCGCGGCGTTCGTCGTAGCGCAACGCCGCCCAGGCACGCCGAAACCCATGGCAGGGGTGTTTGGT
>NZ_JAPFPY010000021.1 GCF_026240945.1 Mycolicibacterium sp. J2 | reverse complement strand
CGGCGAGTCCTACCGGCTACGCGATCACCACGCCGCCGCGGAAACCCTGCGCCGAACAACCACCGGCACCCACCAACAACTACACTGACCGCTGCTCACAGGTGAGGAATTTCGGCGAGCACAGCCGGGGATTTTCGATGAGCGCGGTCACCTTGGTCCGTCGCGCATCGAAGCGATCATGCAGTGGGACGCCGAAGACAACTGGGTCCCGCGTACGGATGCGGTACTACCTCTACAGCTTTGGCAGCGGCACCTAGGGCTAAGCCGGTGTGCGCCGCTGCTTTGTACGAGCACCACCTTCAGCCCGCGTGCCGGGTGCTCGGCCTCGAGGCGGTGCGCTTCCACGATTTGCGGCACACCTTCGCCACCATGAACCTGAGCGCAGGGGAGCACTACATGCAGGTGTCAAAGTGGCTGGGACACTCCACCTTCGTGTTAACGCTAACGACATATGCGGATTACATCAACGAGGACGAACAAGCAGCGCCGAAGGTGGGCCGGGGAGCCTCTTTCGCCGGTACCACTTCCGTAAAGCCCCTGCGGCGCGAATTGGCGTAAAGGCCCTTCTAACGCTCATTCCGTCTTGTCACTCGGCTTCAGGCCAGACACCCATTTGAGGTTCTTGAGGTCGTCCCAGAGCCAATCTACCGCGATATGTGTGGCTGGCTTCTTGTCGATTATGTCGAACCGACCCGTAGAAAGTGAGAAGGAGTCTGCGAAGGGTCTCAAGCCGGGCACATTGGCAATGTATTCGAAGTACGCGTCACCGAAAGCTTGTCGCTCGTCGAGGATCTGTCTCGAACGCTCGTCATCATTGACGGTCATGTTCACTGAATTTTCGCCGCGCCTTTCACCATTGGGCAGCGGTGTGCCGACAGGTCTCAGGAGCCAGCGGATGCCAGGTTCGGCGGGTCCCAGCGAGAATGGCCCGCCACTTCCAGGACCGTTGTAGGACATGTTCGCATAGTACTCAAACGGCATCATCCCCTTGTGCGCCAGAGTATCTCCGAATTTAGGCGCAACGCTGTCACAGATTTCGACGTAGCATTTGATAGCCGCCGTTATAACCGCGCGAACACGCTCGGCGACGGATTCCAGCGAGAAACCTGGCCAGCCAGTAGGGCCGGGCGGTACGTCTGGAAGCGGGTAAATACCACCGTAGAGTCCCCGGCCCAATTCGTCGAGACTCTGGGGCTGGACGGCACGCCTTCTTCGGAGGTCCTCGACCTCTCGACGGACGATACCGTCTCGCTGACTGGCCAACTGGATGGCAACTGTAGTTAGACGTTCGCTCAAGTCCGAAGCGAGAATGTTGCGCGCAGTCGTCCATACCCAGTTCCGTGCAGCCGGCATCTCAGCTGTTTCGATGACCAATGAGCGGTTAGTGGAGAAGTGAACTGATGCGTCGATTACCGGGGGAAGCGGGTTGTCGGGCAATTGATTTGATACTAGCCACGTGGTGCGGACCAGCCCACCGCCGTATTCGAGTCCAAGGGAAAGATCTTGCAACGAGCGGACGCCGGGGAAGCTAAACGGCGAGAAAGCCGCAGCTAGTGGTCCGAGGCCGTCGAGCATGGCTCCGAGAGCAAGTCTCAAGCGGTGGGCCATCTGTTGCTGAGAGGGCTCTGTCGAGGACTCATTCCGGTATCGGCCGAGCTCGGCGCTCTCAGTATCGTTGATAATCCAAGCGATTGCTCCCGGGTTCCAGCGAGCAATACGCTCCATTGCGGGATCGACCCGTGACGGCTCGCCGGCTGCCAGAACCATAGAGAACACGTACTTCCATCGATCGAACGACGGCAGTCCCTCCAGGATGTCGTCCACCGTAACCGCCTCTTCGAGCACAGCCCTTGAAGCAAACCACTGTTCGAATGTTGCCAATGAGAAAGACAGTCCGTTGGCGGTCGCTGTGAGGAACGGTGATTCTCGGAGTCTCGCCGCTACGTCAAAGTCTACGAAGCTTTCGGGATCGACCGGGCGTGCGGTCTCGGTCGTTTGAATGGCCAACCGTCTTAGATGAGGATAGAGGTCTCCACCCTCTCGCCCGACAACTTGACGCACCACTCCCTCAATCACTTCAGTCATCGTGGTGAGTTCACTCAGACTAGCTCGTTGCCCAATGAGCAGAGCAAACAATGGTCTCTCGAGTGCTTCTTCGATTTCCGGTCTCAATGTGCCGAGTTGTGACCCGGAGACCATCTCTACGAGGTTTCGACCGTAGGACCTCGACATTGGCTCGGCTCGAACTACAAATCGCTCTAGAGCGTTGTGTGTGGCACGAGAAGTCAGCACGACGCGCGTGCGAGCCCAGCGGCGCGTGAGTGAATCCGCGTACCCCACTGTTCTTTCCGCACGATCAGCGCGTTGATCCAGGCCGTCTATGACAATATCCGCACCTACGGTTTCCAGTGCCTGCAGGCCAATTTCGCGTTGAACGTGCAGCTGTAGCGACGACTCTAAATCATCGATAGCGATCCACAACGGCACGGCGGCGCCGGGACTGGTCTGCGCTGCCTTTACTGCATCGCGAAACCACGCCTCGGCCATGTCGGACTTGCCGGTACCGAGGACACCCGAGAGAATACGAAATTCGCCCTTCGCCAGACTTTCCAGCTGGTGTGGAACTCGCGGCCCTAAGTGTGCGATCCGAGCAATTTGTGCATCGTCAAGACCAGCTCCGGCCCGGCGTCGCTCGATGCGAGAGTCCGAGTCCCGAACTGCACCAGCCAAATACGAGTCTCGCCCCAGCGTCTCGTATACGGAAGGGTTCGCAAAAGTGACGCGGACGTCACCGTCGATCACATTGCCAGTGAGCTGAACTCCAGGCGCGGCGGCGCCAGCCCGTCCTGCTGCCGCGCCCGCTAAGGGGTGGAATTCTTGCCAGTCTGGCCCGCCGAGATGCCGCTGATGTCGACAGACCCTGAGACCTTGGCATCTCGTACCCTGACTCCGCCACCGCTCGACTGCACGTTTTGGATTCTCAGCGCCTCCGCCTCGATCCTTTCCAAATCGACGCCGATCGGGTCACCAGCTGCGGGATTATCCGCTTGCACAGCTTCGACGACTGCCCGTGCAGCAGCCAGCAAGTCGCCGTCTGAGTCTGCGCCAGCTTCCCTGAGGTCTTCCTCGAGCGATGCCCGCTTGGCCTCCGAGGATGGCTTATTCTCTACCGGTGAGGAATCGATGCCCTTGTAGCGGTCGACGATCAGCCGCTTCAGGGCAGCGTAGGTGTCCTTGACTGCGTCGGCCGCCGTGGCTCGGATGCCCTCCTGAGCGCCAAGTGCAAGCGCGGCTACAACGATAGATACTGGGTCCACTGCCCCATCATCCCATGCGCTACTGACAGATCGCGACAGTTTGGTACCGCGCCTGGGGGAGGGGCGTCCGCACGCCGCGTCAGCAGATGGTCGGCAATTCGCCCGCCTGCGGCAACTGACCGTGCAGGCGCCAACGGATGGCCGGTGCTGTTTCTCTACGGTCTGAAATGGGCTTTTGTGGCCGCTACTGGGTCTTCCGGCGGCAATGCAGTTACTGCTAGGAGACCGGCAAACGCGGCTTAAAATCCGCCAAGTGTCGGTTCGAGTCCGACTGGGGGCACCGAGATCAGCGTGCCTCCTCAATATGCGAGGCGTTCGGTATGTATGCATGTTGCAAGCTCGCTTCCGTGGAGACGCCGTCAGCCCCTGAGGACTCGCCCGCAGTATCAACCGCGCTCCGGGTACCGATGGTGTAACCGATCTATGGAGAGGGGCAAGGGCGGCCTACCTACAACGAGGGCGAGGGGCCGGTGGGCACAGGGCCTTGGAAAACCACAAGGCGTCGGCAGGCGTGGCGTGGATGGTACGTCGGTGACGACGGCAAGTCCCACCAAGGACTTTCGCATTGAGACTGATGCTGCGACGTGGGTCCAACCGCGAGCGCGGAAAGTCTCACCAACGTCATGACCCGGTACATCTAGTCGAGATTCTCCATGATCCTTCGCAGCTCGCTCTCCAGAGCCGCTGGGTCATCGGAATGAAGCACTGCAACACCGTCTGGAAAGGTCGTCAGCAGTGCTTCCGCTTTCGATGAGATCTTAGATCCAATCAGCAGGAGATTCACGTCAGTACCTTTGTAGCGGTTCTTGATTCGCCTGACGGTATGCACGTCGATGGTCGCCGTTAGGTCTATCGCCAGGGAGAGGCTGCCGCGCTGGACAAGCGCATCCCACCGCGAATCTTCGTCGTCACCGGTTGCCACTTCACGCTTTACTACGGCGCCGTTCTCATGAGCAACTTTCTTAATAATCTTCATCGTCTCGCGCTCGAAGAAGAACTGCCGATTTACCTCCTCAACGAGGAAGTTTGATCCCGGCTCGTCGTTCGATCCCTCGAGCGCCAGTCGGCTGGCCAATGGTTCAAGTTCGCTTGCCGGTAGCGCCTCAACCACTGTTTCAATGGCCGTCGCGAGGTGCAATGTGATCGCATTCTTCCCACGGCCAATTACGGCTCGGGCAGGCAAGGTGCCGACAGCCGCAATCAGCAACCCAATCCCGCCTAGAACGGTGAACCCAAGAACCGCGCTGCCATCGATTCCGTGTAGGAGTGCCAGAACGGCTGGCGTGATCAAGCCCCCGCCAGCGAAGCCAGTAAGGATACGGTCGCGCACGCCCATCTGATAGATCGCTAGCGACTTATCAGCAGGCCGCCCTACCTTCCTCTTAGCCATTTCTTGACGTTTAAGGCGAGACGGGCGGACTCTTTCTCGAGGGGCAGTTCAGCTTCGGCTTAGCCCGGGTCTTCGCCACCCACGCCTCCGTGTACTCTTCCCGCGTGTGGCCGCAGGTCATGAGAATGAGCTGCACGGTTTTGTCCGTCAGTCTCTTCTGCTTCGGTACGGAGATTGTCTTTGGCGAGCGATGCATGAGAAAGCCGGAATCAGTCTCCCCGCTGCATCGATAACCCAGGACATGCAACGTTCTCGCATGCGCCATGCCCCCACCGACGTAATTCCATGCCACTTTCCAGCTTCCTCTCTGCCGTCGCTGTATCAAACAGCTAAGAGACTAACTGGCGGCACCGGCGAAGAACGTACTTTGGAATTCGAGCACTTGCCTGAGTACGCCCTCGAGAGTCGAATGTTGCGCGATTAGGCCGGGGATTGCGGGGACTGTTGCAACCCAAGCGATACCGTCACGAGTCACGTCAATCGAGATTCCGGCGCACTGGACCGTGACAGTTGCCAGTGGATCACCGCCGCACGTCGTCGAGGATTGGACCCGCTGTCCGGACTGTCGAGCGGCCATAAGCACGCGCCTCCTCAGGTCAAAGTAGCTATAGCCATTAGAGCACCGCTCGAAGAACATTGTCGTGTACCCCGTCGGCGCGCCGCATCATGGACCGGTGCCAGAGGGAGCGGCGTTGCGCGACTTAACGTCACCGACACATTCCACAGTGCATTTGGGTCTGCTGCACAATCAGGTGAGAGTTTTGACCTGACCTACCGTTCGGTTTCCAGATTTGGTGACCAAGTGGCGGCCTGTACGCAAGGCTGACCGTCATGCCCCGCCCTTATCCAGCCGAGTTCCGCTCCCGCACGATCGCGCTCGTCCGCGCCGGTAAGTCGCAGAAGCAGACCGTAGACGAACTCGGCATCCAACCGGTCACGTTGTCGTAATGGATCAAACAGGACGACATCGACCACAGGTGCGTTCCGTTGTCCCAACGAGCAAATCAGCCGAGCTGCGCGCTGCCAGGTGCAGGATCCCAGAACTGGAAACCGAGTTGGCCATCGAGCATCAGGCTGCGACGTTCTCGGGGAGGACAAGCCCCGCCCTAAAGGACCTATCCGGTGATCGACCGACTCGTCGATGCCGGGGCGGCTATATGACCGGTGCTACGTCATTCTTGGTGTGACACGCCAGAACTACTACAAGCACAAGCGTAAACCGGCCACAGCTACCCAGCTGCGGCGTCAATGGTTGACCGAACTGATCCGCGAGATCCACGTCGCCTCGCGGGGCACCAACGGCTATCGCCGCGTCCGCGCCGAGCCCACCCTCGGTGTGGGAATCACCGTCTGCCGGCGCGCCGTGTCGGTTCTGATGACCCTGGCCGGCATCTACGGACTCCCTGGCCCGGTACGGATCAAGCAACTCCGGGGCGTTGCCACCGCCGATGATGTGGCAAATCGCAAGTTCCACCGACTAGCACGAAATGAGTTGTGGGTCAATGATATCGCGCAACACAGCACGCGGGAGGGATGGCTGTACTGCTGCGCGGTCCTGGATGCGTTCAGCCGCAGGATCGTCGGCTGGTCGATGGACTCGAAGGCCGACGCCACGTTGGTGGTTAATGCGTTGAATATGGCCATCCGCAATCGTCGTCCGGTCCCAGGTGTCATCGTCCACGCTGATCATGGAACCCATTTCGCCTGTTGGGTTTTCGGGAGAAGATCCCGTCTGCCGGGCTTGCTGTCGTCGTTCGGGTCGATTGGTGACGGCCTCGACAACGCATGATGGAAAGCTCCTGGTTCTCCACACAGATCGAGCTACTCGACCGCCAAAAGTTGAAGACTCGCCTCGAGCTGGCCAACGCGATCTTCGGCTACATCAGATCTGCCACAACGGCAAATGCCGCCACTCCGCGCTGAACTACCGCACCCGATCGAATACGAACTATCCTTCACCAACGGCATCTCACCGCCGTCAGTTAGCCAGCTCGACTGGAACCTAACTGATAGGGCAGGTCAAGACGTCACCTATCCGTGCAGTAGACCCCTGATAGGCGCAGTTGTCGATGCTCATCGGCAGCACGAGCACGCTCAACAACGCGATGCCGACACCGGCGAACTGAACGCACACCAGCAACACGAAGACGATGACATCGGCGGTTCGGACACCGCGGTTATCCAGTCCCACCACTTATGCCTAGCTCATTCGCAGGCGGTCCCGTCGCCGTCCCTGTCGAGGTCGTAGATATCCCGACCGATCACCTTGATCGGACCCTGGACGTATGCGGGTCCGTTGCCGCTGCCGCCGGCGCAGTCCACGTCGCTGGCGATCGGGACGCAACCCGAGTAATTCGGGTCGCAGTCGGAGCCTTGCTTGAACGGCGCACCGTCGAACAACGCACTCGCCGACGCCGCCGGACTCACGACGGTCAACGCGATGAATGCGAAGAGAAGCGATGCCAGTCTGATCACAGTGGGTGACATTAACCCCAGCAGTCACAGGGTGATTGGCCTTTGCGTAGATCTCATCCGATCGACCGACAGTTAGTCACCCACGCCGCACACCTCATCGACCAACGCCCGGACCCGCGCCTCGATCTCGACCCGAACCGGACGCACCACCTCGATCGGTTGACCAGCCGGATCGGGGAGGGGCCAGTCCACGTACCGGGTCCCCGGCACATACGGGCAGGTGTCCCCGCAGCCCATGGTCACCACCACATCGGCACTCTCCAGCATCGCCTCGGTCCAGCGCTTGGGCGCTTCGGCGGTGATGTCGATGCCCTTCTCGGCCATGACGGCCACCGCGACGGGATTCACGCTGGACGCGGGCTCCGACCCGCCGGAGTAGCCGACGGCGCGCTCACCGGCAAGGGCGGTGAAGAACCCCAGCGCCATCTGCGACCGGCCGGCATTATGGGTGCAGAGGAACAGCACGGCGGGCTTGCTCACGAAGGGCTCCTATGAATTCTCATGCGGCACAACGGCTTGGTCCGCCGTTCGGGCTGCGTCGGGATGGAGCGCGACCACCAGGCCCAGCCCGATGAGCGCTCCGAGAACCTGCACGCCGATGAAAGCCGGCGCCGAGCTCGGGGCGATCCCGGCGAAACTGTCCGAGAACATCCGGCCGATGGTGACCGCCGGATTGGCGAACGACGTGGAACTGATGAACCAATACGCCGCACCGATATTGGCGCCCACCGCTGCCGCGGACAGCCCCGCCCGGGCGCTGCGGGCCAGCGCGAAGATCAGCACCACCAACCCGGCCGTCGCCACCACCTCGCCGATCAGGTGCCCGGCCGTCACCCGGTGCTTGGTGGCGAGCTCGATCGCCGGCCAATCGAACATCAGATTGGCAAGCACCGCACCGGCAACACCGCCCACGGTCTGCGCGATCGCATAGGCGCACACCGCATCACCGGAAAGGCCGGTACCGGACTGCCTACCGAGCATCCAATCGGCAAGCGAAACAACGGGATTGAAGTGCGCACCCGACACCGGACCGAACATCAGGATCAGCACCGCCAACCCGAGCACCGTCGCCGTCGAATTCTGCAGCAGCTGCAGTCCGACGTCATCGGGGGACAGCTGCGCCGCGGCGATCCCCGACCCGACGACGATGGCTACCAGCAGGGCGGTGCCCAGAAACTCCGCGAGCAGCGGGCGCCAGCTCACCGACAGCACGTGGCCGTCTCGTCGGCCTGCGGCGCCGGACCGAAGGTGTCCGAGTCGGCGAGAACGGTATAGACCTCCCACTTCTCACCGCCGGGTCCGGTGACCCACACCTTGTCCTGGGTGGCGAAACAGCATGTCGTGCCGATCTCCTCCTCGGTGAACAGACCGGCATCGGTGAGGCGGGCGATCTCCTGGTGCACGGTGTCGCTCGATTCCACCTCCACGCCCAGATGGTTGAGCGTGCCCCCGTTCCCGGGATTCTCGATCAACACCAGCTTCAGGGCCGGCTCGGTGACGGCGAAGTTGGCGTAGCCCGGCTTCACCTTCGCCGGTGCGGTGTTGAACAGCTTCGAGTAGAACGTGATCGCCGCGTCGAGATCGTCGACGTTGAGGGCAAGTTGCACGCGGGACATGGCTACCTCCACAATAGTGAGACATATATCGAACTTGTAGCCGCCATAATGCTCCACCCTTTCGACATATGTCAATGTCTCTGGCATCATCGATGCCATGCCCAAGGCGCTGCCCGTTCTCGACATCTCCGCTCCCGTGTGCTGCTCGCCGGTGGCCGCGGGCCCGCTCGATGACGAAGCGGCACTGGGCATTGCGCTGCGGCTCAAGGCGCTGGCCGACCCAGTGCGCGTCAAGCTGGTCTCGCTGCTTTTCAGCTCGCCCGACGGTGAGGTCTGCAACTCGGACCTGGCCGCTGCGGTCGAACTCAGTGAATCCACCGTCAGTCACCATCTGTCCCAGCTGCGCCGAGCCGGGATCGTCGAATCGGAACGCCGGGGGATGAACGTCTATCACCGGCCGTACCGGGACGCCCTCACGGCGCTGTGTGCCGTGCTCGACCCGAACTTCTGTCGGTAACGCGAAACTTCTTGCATTAGCAACCAAACGCGCGTACCGAAAATGCCATTCTGCTGACGTTGGCGCAAATTTGACTACCCTTTCCCCTTATCGGTAGTGCAGGGCGTTCGGGTCTACTGCGTGCCGGACCGTACGAGGGCCGGCGCGGTTGGGGCGACGTCGCGAAAAGTCGCACGTCAAAAGGTGTCAATCGGTCTCTGGTTGGAAAGATGCGTTCTATCTGCACGGCAGGGGTGGCGGACTGGCTGGACCAGCCCGACCCGTTCGACGCGGTCACCGCCTTCCTGCACAACCGCGGGTTGACCCACTCTGCCCGCGTCATGCTGGCCATCGTCTCCGCATCGTCGATACTGGCGCCACTGGCGATGGTGGTGCCCACCTATCGCGAGGTCACCCTCTTATTCGCCGTCATCATCGCGCTGATCGGCTGCTGCCTGTCGTGCGTGATGACGTGGTTCTGGCTCACCCACTGGCCTACCCGCCGGCAATCGCTCATCACGGTGTCACTGTGCACGGCATGCGCCGTGGCATGGAGTGTCGTGCAGCCCAGCGCGGCGCTCGCCGCCCTGACCTGTGCCGCGGTGCCCATCACCAGCGGATACATCGCGTTCTTCCACAGCAACCGAGCGCTGTTGCTGAACATGGTGGCGGGACTGGCGGCATCCGGCTGCGCCGTGTACCGACTGGCGCATGAGGTCAACATCGAGACCGCCATCGCCGCGGTCTGGCTGTTGGGCATGCTCAACACCCTGACCCCGATCACCATCCGCGGCACCTCGAAGGCCATGAGCGTCTACGCCAGCCGCTCGGACACCGATGCCCTGACCGGGCTGCTCAACCGGCGCGGCTTCTTGGACACCGTCGAACGGCACCTCGTCAGCGCCCCTGACGACGGGCCCGAGTATGTCGTCGCGATCATGGTCGACCTCGACGACTTCAAACGCATCAACGACACGTTGGGGCATGCCGAAGGTGACCGGGTGCTGCTGCACGTCGCCGACATCCTGCGCGAGCACGCCCCGCCTACCTCCGCGATCTGCCGGGCCGGGGGAGAGGAGTTTCTGCTGGCAGCCATGTCGTGGACTGCCGACCCCTGCGTTCTCGCCGCGCCGCTGTGCGAGGCGATCACCTCCCGGCTGGGCGACGTCAGTGCCAGCATCGGGGTCGCGGCCGCTGCCCGCCGTGACGTGCAGTCCGCTCCCGCCCCGGCCGAGGCAGTCCTCGAGCTGGTCAGCGCCGCCGACCTGGCCATGTACGAGGCCAAGCGCAGCGGCGGGAATCGGGTGGTGGTCGGCACGCCCCGCTGACCCGTTCTGTGACAAGAAGCGACGCCGCCCGCTAGCGTTATCCTCCGCGCATTGTGGATGAGGGGAGGCGCAGCATGCAGCTGGCATCGCGGAGACGACGAGGTGCCCTGCGACGATCGACATTTCTGATCGTCGCGGCCATGGTGGGCGCTCTCAGCGTCTTGCTGTCGGCGGGGACGGCCAACGCCGACGGCGAAAACTACGTCATCGCCACCGACACCACCTTTGCGCCGTTCGAATTCCAAGATGCGCAAGGCAAATTCGTCGGCATCGACATGGATCTCATCCGTGAGATCGCCAAGGACCAGAACTTCACCGTCGATATCAAACCGCTCGGTTTCGACGCCGCGCTGCAAGCGGTGCAGGCCAACCAGGCCGCCGGCGTCATCGCGGGCATGTCCATCACCGACGCCCGCAAGAAGGTATTCGATTTCTCCGAACCGTATTTCGAGTCCGGCGTGCAGATGGCCGTGCTCAAGACCAACGATGACGTCAAGTCCTACGCCGACCTGAAGGGCAAGCGGGTCGCGGTCAAGAACGGCACCGAGGGCGCGGAGTTCGCCGAGTCCATCAAGGACAAGTACGGCTTCCAGATCGTCTCGTTCGCCGACTCGGCCTCCATGTTCGAAGAGGTGAAGACGGGTAACTCGGTGGCCGTCTTCGAGGACTACCCGGTGCTGCTCTACGGCATCCAGCAGGGCAACGGATTCAAGACCGTCACCCCGAAGGAGAAGGGATCCAGCTACGGCTTCGCCGTGAACAAGGGCCAAAATGCCGAGCTGCTCAAGAAGTTCAACGACGGTCTGAACCATCTGAAAGAAAACGGCCGCTACGACGAGATCATCAAGACCTACCTCGGCGAGAGTGCCGCCGCGGCCGACAACTCGTTCTTCGGTCTGCTCAAGAGCACGTTCTCGGTGCTGATGACCGGCCTGAAGATGACGATCATCCTGACCGTCGTCTCGATCGCGATCGCCCTGCTGCTGGGCATCCTCTTCGGCCTGATGCGGGTGTCGCGATCGATCTGGCTGCGCGCCATCGGCACCACCTACGTCGACATCTTCCGCGGCACACCGCTTCTGGTGCAGGCCTTCTTCATCTACTTCGGCATCCCGTCGGCCCTCGGGTTCACCATGACGGCGCTGACCGCGGGCATCATCACCCTGTCGCTGAACGCCGGCGCCTATATGACCGAGATTGTCCGCGGCGGCATCCAATCGGTGGACAAGGGCCAGATGGAGGCCGCCCGCAGCCTGGGCATCGGATATCTGCCCACGATGCGCAAAGTGATTCTGCCCCAAGCGATCAGGACGATGATCCCGTCGTATGTCAACCAATTCGTCATCACCCTGAAGGACACCTCGATCCTGTCGGTGATCGGCATCGCCGAGCTGACCCAGACCGGCCGGCTGATCATCGCCCGCAACTATCAGTCGTTCACCATGTGGCTGATCATCGGCATCATCTACTTCGTGGTGATCATGGCCCTGACCAAACTTTCGGATCGACTGGAGAGGCGGCTCGTCAAATGACCGAACTCGTGCCCGAAGCCGCTGCCGCCGAACCGGGAACCGTCAAGATCCGCATCGAGGGTCTGAAGAAGTCGTTCGGTGACCTGGTGGTGCTCGACGGTATCGACACCACCATCAAGCAGGGCGAGGTGGTGTGCGTCATCGGACCCTCGGGATCCGGCAAGTCGACCTTCCTGCGGTGCCTGAACAAGCTGGAGGACATCTCCGGGGGCAAGGTCGTCGTCGACGACTTCGACCTGACGGACCCGAAGGTGAACCTGGACAAGGTCCGCCAGCACATCGGCATGGTGTTCCAGCACTTCAACCTGTTCCCGCACATGACCGTGATCGACAACGTCACGCTCGCACCGCTGTTGACCAAGAAGATGGACAAGGCGGCGGCCGAGAAGAAGGCGATGGAGCTGCTGGCGCAGGTGGGCCTCGCCGAAAAAGCTCAGGTCAAACCCGCCACCCTGTCCGGCGGACAGAAGCAACGCGTCGCGATCGCCCGGGCCCTGGCCATGAACCCGTCGATCATGCTCTTCGACGAGGCCACCAGCGCGCTGGATCCCGAGATGGTCGGTGACGTGCTCGAGGTGCTGCGCGAGCTGGCGGTGGGCGGCATGACGATGGTGGTGGTCACCCACGAGATGGGCTTCGCCAGGGAGGTTGCCTCACGGGTGATCTTCATGTGCGACGGCAATATCGTGGAGGACGCCCCACCCGCCGAGCTGTTCGACAACCCCAAGCATCCGCGGCTGCAGGAGTTTCTCTCCAAGGTGCTCTAGCTAGGCGCTGGCCCGAATGCTTTGACATACAAGGTAATTCGGGCTCCTTCGTGTGTGCCGCGTGTTGGGTGTGCCTTCCGCCGCAGCGCGTTCACGTCCCGGTTCGCCCCGCACAGCAGCGCATCGATGGGCACCGGCGTCTGACGACTCTTTGCCAGAACTGTCGTTGTGTGGTGTCGGCGAGTTCGCTGAAATGCGACCCAGTCGTATTTTGACGTGGTAGGAATTTCTGGTGCATCGCCTAGCTGCGGTGATGGGTTGAGCTCGGGGGAGGGTGTCATGGTCGGGGGTTCCGTGTTGCGGGCGCTGGGGTCGGTTGTCCGGTCGGCCGCGGTATTCGCTGTCGTTGCCTTACTGCTCGCCGGTGTGCAAACCGGGATCCGTCTGCTCGCCGGGACCCTGGTGGCGATCGGCGGAAACAGCAACCCGACCAGCATCAGCATGATGCAGGAGTTGGGCGGTAACCCCCTGCCACCTGGCACGCCGAATACCACCGGGCTGCCGCTCGGCGTCGCGGGCCAGGGCTATCTCGATCCGACCAACCCCAATTCGCCGTACTACGGCTACGCCTTCAAGCCCGTGGCCTGGCCGTCGCAAATCCCGTTCACGAACAAGTGGGACGGCTCCAGCGGATACGAGGATTCGCAACGTGCCGGGCTGGCGAACCTGCAGGCCCTGGTGGATCCGGCCGTGCAGACCGGCGACCCGGTGGCAGTCGTCGGCTACTCGTCCGGAGCGAACGTCGTCGTGCGCGAGCTTCGGTATCTGCAGTCGATCGGATCGCCTGCCCCCGGCCAACTCAGCTTCATGCTGATCGCCAGCATGAACCGGCCCAACGGCGGTCTCGCGGCCCGCTTCCCGGGGTTGTTCGTCCCGTTCATCAACGTCAAGTTCGACGGCACGACGCCGACCAACACCCCGTACAAGATCACCGATGTCAGCTGGCAGTACGACCCCGTGTCGGACTTTCCCAACTATCCGCTCAACCTGCTCGCGGACCTGAACTCCTTGGTGGGCTTTTTCACCCAGCACGGCAACTACTACCCGGCAGACATGAACGGCCCCCGGGCCGTACCCGACTACACCGACCCCGCCAGCAACATCACGTATGTGACCCTGGCGACGCCTCGGCTACCGCTCCTGGTGCCGTTGCGCATGCTCGGTGTGCCCAAGCAGCTAATCGATTTGGTGGAACCGGCGTTGAAGGTGCTGGTCGATCTCGGATATGACCGCTCCATCAAGGCTGGCGTGCCGACCCCGGCGTCCCTGTCGCCGACCCCGCAGCGGCTGCTGGCGCTGCCCGGGCAATTGCTCAACGCGGTCGGCGTCGGAATTCAGCACGCCCTCAACCCGTCCTGGGACAAGCCGTCCACCAGCGTCCCCGCTGCGCCCGCCACCGCGACCGCAGCCGGGCCCGCGACCACGCCCGCGGCAGCAGTCGCGAGCACCGGTAAAACCGTTGCAGAGCAAGTGAAAAAGCCCGAACCGCAGCAGGAGTCCGCCGAGCTCGGCAACGACGAAACCGCCACCGTCAAGCCGGTGCACCCCACCGCAGAGGCGGCAACCCCGAGTGCCGATCCGGTGCACTCGACGCCCGCGGGGGACGTCACGCCGTCGGCGACCGTATCCCGCACCGCCACCGCGCAGACCGATGACGAGACGGCCGCATCAGGTACGAAGGGCCGTCGGGCCGGCCAGTCCAGCCGGTCCACCCCGAAGGTGTCGAAGCCGCAGGCGGTGACCGGCAAACACGACACCACGACAGGCACGGCCACCCATGAGTCCGCCACGCCGGCCAAGGAAACTGACCACAGCGAAGATTCGGCGTCGGACAAGGCGGCGGCATAACCGGTAAACCCCGTGTGACCGGGCCTGATGTGCGACGATGGTGATCTTGTTGTCCGGTGCACACCGCACCGCCGCACGGGATGGATGCCATGGCTGCACAGAAACTTGTTCGACGTCTGGGGTTGACCGCCGGTTGCGCGGCGCTCATCGGCCTGGGTGGCCTGACGGCCGCCTGTGGGACGAGCGGTAAGGAGGCGCCGTCCTCCACCACGACCACGACCACGACGACCACCACGACGACGACCGCGCCCGCGACCACCTCGGCGCCGCTGTCACCCACCCAGAAGTCGATCGACCCGACTGGGGGCAACCTGTTCACGCCCACCGTGCTGGCGCCGCCGGCGCCGACTCAGCCTCCCGGCGTGCACCGCAACAACTGATCCTGAGGATGGCTATGGATACCCGTAAGTTCACCAGTCGGCTGGGTGTGGTTGCCGGCGCTGCGGCCGTCATTGCGCTCGGCGGGCTGACCGCGGCGTGCGGTAACAGCAGCAAGGAAAGCCCGACCAGCACGACGACAACGACCACGACGACCACCACGACAACCGAGGCGACCACCAGTGCGCCCGCGTCGCCGTCGGAATCGGTGGCGCCGACGCAGAAGTCGATTGATCCGACCGGCGGCAACCTGTTCACTCCCTCGGTGGTCGCACCTCCGGCCCCGACGGTGCCGGGCGGCCAGCATCCGGGGATCAACGGCATCTCCTGATCGCAGCGTGTGGGCGTGACCGGTCGGCGCCGGTTGTGGGCGCTGGTGGCGATGGGAACGCTGCTGGCAGCGGATATTTCGGTGCTGCCGGCCCCCGGGCCGGACGTCATCTCCGGTCCGTACGCGCGGCTGCTCGCGGCCTCGACCGATCTGGGGGAGTCCCGCGGCCGTGATGTCCGCCTGACGGTCAGCTTGGCCGATGCGCGCCGCCCCGACGAGTTGATCGGGTGGTCGCAGGCGCGTGGTCTGCGGGTGCGGTGGCGACCGGGTGACGACTGGGCCGTCGTCGTGGGCGAAGCCACCGGTATGGCACGCGCCTTCGGCGTCCCGGTGCACGACTACCGGGGCCGCCGCGGTCAGGTGTTCTACGCTTCGCCGCGCCAGCCGGCCGTGCCCGAGGCGTTGACAGCGTCGATCACCGCCGCCGGCCGCATCCTGGGCTACACACCGCACCACACCGCCCGTCCGGATCAGCTGCCCATGGATGTGCCGAGCCATGGGCTGGGCCCGGACGGCTTGCTGACTGCCTACAACGCGCATCCGCTCGCGGCGGCCGGGTTCACCGGTGCCGGTGCCACCCTCGTCATTTTCGGTTTCGACGGTTTCGCGCAGAGCGATCTCGACGCTTTCGCCGACAGCTCGGCACTGCCTCGGTTCACGCCGGTGGTGGTCGGTGGGCAACCGGGTCCGCCGGGTGCTGAGACCACCATGGATCTTCAAGTGGCCCATGCGATCGCACCGGATGCACAACTGGTCGTGGTCAACGCACGGCCAACCGTGGAGGCCGACGGCGGTTACGAGAAGATCGGCCGGCTGTTCGAGGAGACCGCCCGGCAGTTCCCCGGGGCGGTGTGGAGCCTGTCGATCGGATGGGGGTGCGACCGGTTGCCCGCAGCCGCCGACCTCGCTCCGGTGCGCACGGCCCTGGTGGCCGCGCAACGCACCGGTACGGCGGTATTCGATGCGAGCGGCGACAACGGTGGCCTGGAATGCAAAGGAGGTCCGGATTGGTCCGCGCCGCCGGGTCTCGACGATATCGGGCTCGACGCGGTCGCCTCACTTCCCGAGGTGACGTCCGTCGGCGGCACCACGCTGTCGACCGACGCGCAGGGGCAGTGGCTGGCCGAACAGGCCTGGGTCGACGTGCCCATGTCGCTGGGGAGCAGTGGTGGCATCTCGAAGTTGTTCCCCCGCCCCGCCTTTCAGGCTTCGATCCGGACGAACCGATACAAGGAACAACGATTGGTCCCGGATGTGTCCGCGCTGGCCGACCCGTTCACCGGTGTACGCATCGTGCTGGACGGCCAGCCGCGGATCGGTGCGGGCACCTCGCAGGCGGCACCGATCTGGGCGGCCCTGACGGTGTTGATGAACCAATATCTGCAAGCCCACGGCGGACGTCTGCTCGGCGGTGATCTGAATCCGCTGCTTTACCAAGTGGCTTCAGGCGCCCGAGCGCCTGGCTTCCGGGACGTCAGCCTCGGCTCCAACGCGGTGGACGTCTCGACCCCTGGTTATGACTTGGTGACCGGCCTGGGCAGCCCCAACGTCGACAACCTGGTACGTGACCTGCTGGCCGCGCAGACCGGCGCGGCGCGTCGATGACACCCATGCTCGCGCGGCGTGTGCCGCTGTGGGGGGCGATGCTGTTCGTGCTGGGCGTGCTGATCACCCTGGCGATGCTGCGTTGGCAGGCGCCGATGATCGGTGCCGGCGCGGTCGGCGTCCCGTTGGTGCTGGTGGGTTACCTTCGTGGCAGCGGCCAACCGCCGCGGGCACTGGCAGTGGTCGCGGTGGTCGGGGCGGTGTTGGGCCTGGGGTGGGCGCTGGTCACCGGCGACATCGTGGCCCATGCCTACGATGTCGCGCTCGGGGAGGGCGTCACCGTCGACCACACCGTCCGCGATGGCCTGATCATCTCGGTAGGTGGGGCCCTCGTCATGCTGGCCCCTGCTGTACTCGCCTACCGGTTGATTCGAGATCCGTTGATCGGCGCGATGTTCGGTGCTCTCGGCGCGACGAGCTTCACGGTGGTGACGACGCTGACGCGCCTCGCACCGCAGTTGGCGACCGGGGTGTCCACCGATGAGCGGTCGGCGGCCGGTCTGCTCGCCGAGGCGGCGATCCAGGGTGTCGCCGTTCCGGTGCTCGCCGCGGCCGTCGGCGCCACGGTGGGGGCGGCCGCGGGCGCTCATCGCCGGCGGGCAATGTTGGTGGTCGTCAGTCTGGTGGGGGCGGCGGTGCTCTACGGCTGCCTGGGCCTGGTGGAGGCCGCTCCACTGTCGCAAGGCGTACAGGTCGGTGTGCATCTGGGCTTGGCGGCGCTGGCGGTGTTGGCTGCGCGCACCGTCCTGCGAACGGCTTCGGGTGACGCGTCACCGGATCTGCCGCGCAAGGGGTCGGTGCTGCCGCCGGTCGCAGTGGGCGTCGTCATCGCCGCCGCGGTCGCGTCGGCGGTGTCCCTGGTGATCACCCCCGCGATCCCCAACTATCGATGCCCGCCCGACTGTGGACAGCCGCCGATCGGCACACCGGTGGCGACCAATCCGCGCTTCACCGCCGCGGACGGATCCTTCTCGGTCTCCTATCCCGGCCCGGGCACCGCCTACCGCGCGGAGCTCGGACCCGACGGCGTCACCCTGGATTTCGGCGCAGGGGACACCGGCACGGTGGAGCTGTTCGGCGAGCCGGCCAACGGGCGCACGCCGCGGATGATCACCGAGGAGCTGCTTGCCCGCAGCTACCCCAATGCCACCGTGGACTACGAGATCCCCAATGCCGCAGTCGGTTACCAACCCGGCTATGGGGTGTTCGCCGATGACTACCCGCAGGATTCGACCGGCACGTATACCCGGCTACGCATCATGGTGATGGTGGCCGTCAAGAACGATCTGGCTCTGGTGGCTTCCGCGATCGGGCCCTACCACGAATTCAGCCCGTCGTTCGGTATCGGGCACCCCTCGGGAGCCAACCTGCAACTGGCGATGGACATCGGCAAGTACGTCAACAGCTTCCGTTGGCGCGGCGACCCACCGCGCTGACGCCGTGATGCCAGGATGGGCTCATGACGGTGGTTCTGGTGCACGGCAATCCGGAGACCGATGCGCTCTGGGGTCCGCTGGTCGAGGCGCTGGGCCGAGACGACGTCATCCGGTTGTCCCCGCCGGGTTTCGGCGCACCGCTGCCCGACGGCTGGCCCGCCACCTACCTCGACTACCGCGACTGGCTGGAAGATGAACTGGTGCGCATCGACGGCCCGATCGATCTGGTGGGCCATGACTGGGGCGGCAACCACGTGGTGAACGCGATGATGCACCGGCCAGAGTTGGTGCGCAGCTGGGCCACCGACATCATCGGGGTGTTCGACCCCGAGTACGTCTGGCACGAGGCGGCCCAGATCTGGCAGACGCCCGGCGCCGGTGAACAGTTCGTCGACGCGCTGGTCGGCGGCACCGTGACCGAGCGTGCCGAGCGGCTGACCGCACTCGGAATCACCGCGTCGGTGGCCGCGGAGATGGCCGTCGGTCTCGGCCCGGAGATGGGCCGGGCCATCCTGGCGCTGTACCGCTCCGTTGCGCCGCCGGTACTGGCCGAAGCCGGCCGTCAGTTGGGCAACGCGGCGGCCCGGCCGGGACTGTGCCTGCTCGCCACCGAGGACCACTACACCGGCTCGCAGGAGATCCGTCGCAGGGCGGCCGACCGCGCGGGTGCCCGCACCGAGGTGCTCGACGGGCTGGGGCACTGGTGGATGGTGCAGGATCCGCAGCGCGGTGCCGCGGCACTGACGGAATTCTGGGAGTCACTTCAGTAAGTCGGATGCCTAAAACGGCAGCACAAATGTAAAAACCAGATAAAAACTACATCGAGGTTCAGGAAATGGGTGCGCGGCTGTCTCGATGCT
The DNA here is from genome assembly GCF_026240945.1 of Mycolicibacterium sp. J2. Taxonomy (GTDB): domain Bacteria; phylum Actinomycetota; class Actinomycetes; order Mycobacteriales; family Mycobacteriaceae; genus Mycobacterium. The sequence continues at coordinate 65,044 of NZ_JAPFPY010000021.1, read as the reverse complement.
GACAGCATGGGTGGGTGTCCGTCAGCCGCGCCGAACGTCGTGACAAGCTGCTACGTGCCGCACAGACCGCGGTGATGAAGCACGGCGTCGACGTGCAACTCAAACAAGTCGCCGCCGAAGTCGGGCTGACCTCCGGCGCGGTGCTGTACCACTTCCCGGATATCCAGACCCTGCTGATCGAAGCGAACCAAGCCGGCGTGGAACGGTTCTACGACGCGCGGCTGCGTGCCATCGAAGGCGTCACCGAGCCCGACCGCAAACTCGTCATCACGATCGAATCCGGCTTGCCCGTGGACTCCGAGGATCCCGCGGTCAAACTGATGTGCGCCCTCGGCGGTGCCGCTTCCCGCTTTCCCGCCTACGCGGTGATGCTCACATCGCTGTACGACCGGCAGGTGGCCATGTACCAGGTGATTCTGGAAACCGGTGCAGCACAAGGTATTTTCTCGCTCACCTCGCCGTCGCTGACCATCGCGCGCAATATCGTCGCGCTGGAGGACGCCTACGGATACCGCATGGTGGCACGACATCCGAGCCTGGACGCCGCGGCCGCCACCGAACTGATCCTCGATTACGCGCGGGTGGCAACCGGCCACCCGCTTCCCCGACCCGGCCGAGCATGAAGGGCTACCCATGACCGCATTGACCATCATGTTCTGGCCGGAGTCGGCCTACGGGCCGACGAATCAGTGCATCGGCCTGGCAGCCGTACTGCGCGACCGGGGTCACCGGATCGTGTTCGCGGCCGAAAGCTCTTGGGCGGGAAAGCTTGCGCCGTTCGGCTTCGTCGAGGAGCTCGTGGATCTCGCCGAGCCGGTGGCCGGCGCCGAGGACGACGATCCCGGCAAGTTCTGGACCGACTTCATCGCCGAGACCGCACCGGAATTCCGTAAACCGACGGTCGAGCAGCTGCAGACGTTCATCCAGCCGACCTATCAGGCGCTGATCGACGGCGCCAAGTACTGCGAGCCACGCCTGCGGGAGATCATCGCCACGCATCGTCCGGACGTCATCGTCGAGGACAATGTCGTGCTGTTCCCCGCGCTGGCCTCGGCGGGGGTGCCATTCGTCCGCATCGTGTCCTGTAGCCCGCTGGAGGTCACGGGACCCGATGTGCCCCCGCCATTTTCCGGACTGCCCAGCGCAGATCGGTCGCATTGGGACGCCTACCGCGCCGAATACGATCGCACCCACCGCGCCATGTGGTCCGAGTTCAACGAGTGGGTGCAGGCCCAGGGCGCGGCCCCGCTGCCGGAACTGGAGTTCATGCCGCGCGACAACGCCGCCAACTTGTACGTCTACCCGGCCGAAGCGGACTACCTACAGTCCCGGCCGTTGGACAGTACCTGGGTGCGGATGGACTCCAGCGTCCGCGAAACCGACGAGGAGTACCTGCTGCCCGCCGCCGTCGCCGACCGGCCCGACGGTAGCGCGCTGATCTACCTGTCGCTGGGTTCCCTCGGTGGCGCGGACGTCGAACTGATGCAGCGCCTGGTCGACGTGTTGGGCACCACCCGGCATCGCTACATCGTCAGCATGGGTCCGCAGGCGGATCGAATCATGCTGGCCGACAATATGGTCGGTGCGCAGATGCTGCCGCAGACGAAGGTCATCCCGCAGGTCGACCTGGTGATCTCCCATGGTGGAAACAACACTGTCACCGAGACGCTGCACTTCGGCAAACCGCTGATCGTGCTTCCGCTGTTCTGGGATCAGTACGAGAACGCGCAGCGGATCGACGAACTCGGCTTCGGGATCCGGTTGAACACCTACGGTTTCGCCGACCAGGACCTCACCGCGGCGGTCGAGCGGCTGCTGGCCGACGACGACCTGCGCGCCAAGTTGGCCGGCATCGGCGCGGCGATCAGGGCTCGCGACGGGTTGCGGGTCGGAGCCGATGCCATCGAACGGGTCGGTGCGCAGTCCACGGGTTCCTGACGGGTGACTCCAAGCCCGTATCCAGTTGTCGCACGGGAAACTTGCGGGCAAGGCGCTGGGCGCACACAGCCGGCTGGTGTATGCCACGATGGTAGGTGGCTCGTTGGTGCACCGCGGGTGCGGCCCCTCGGATAGGACAGATGTCATGGCTTCTCGGATAGTGGTTCGGCGGATCGGGATGACGGTCGGATGCGCGGCGCTGGTCGCGCTGGGCGGTCTGACCGCGGCATGTGGATCGGGCGGCAAGGAGGCTCCCTCGAGCACCACGACCACGACCACCACGACAACCACCACGACGCCGACGACCACGTCGGTAACGGTGGCGCCGACCGAGAAGTCGATCGTCCCCGGCGGCGGCAACCTGTTCACGCCCACGGTGCTGGCACCGCCCGCAGCGACCGAACCGCCCGGCGTACATCGGCACACTTCGTAGTCAGCCGTAGAAGCCGGGCAGCCTAGAAAAGGACAGCAACGTGAATTCACAGATTCTGCGGCGCCGGGTCGGTGTCGCCGTGGGGGCCTTGGCCATTGTCGCCGTCGGCGGCTTGAGTGCCGCGTGCGGTAACAGCGGCAAGGAGAGCCCGAGCACCAGCACGACGACCACTACGACAACGACGGAGACCACCACGAGTGCTCCGGCGAGCCCGTCGGCGACGCTGGCGCCGACCGAGAAGTCGGTCAACCCGACCGGCGGCAACCTGTTCACCCCTTCGGTGGTCGCACCTCCGGCCCCGACGGTGCCGGGCGGTCAGCATCCGGGGATCAACGGCATTTCCTGACAGACGTCAGCTGAAATGCGTTGCCGGGCGCGGTAACCGTGCGCCGTCGACGGTGATGTCGACCTTCTCGTTGTAGAACGCGACCAGGCCGCCGATGGGGGCCACCGCGGGCAGTGGGTAGTCGTACACCCAGGCCAGATCCGGGTGGACGGCGTCGCCGGTGCGCACCGACCAGTAGCCGGTGGTGGTGCCCTTGTAGGGACACAGCGTCTGCGTCTCGCTGGGCACCAGATGCTCGAAACACACATCGGTGCGGTCTAGGTAATACCTTGTCGGGAGCCCCGTTTCGAACAACAGCACCGGGCTGTGGGATTCGGCCAGCACCACGTCGTCCAACGCGACGACGACGTGGCGGTGCGAGCGCAGGGCATCGACGCGGGTGTACGGATTGCGCGGATGCCCGACGATGCGTTCGTCTTCCTCGAACCACTGCAGGCTGGTCCACTCGAAGCGCACATGCCCGGGCAGTAGGCCATTGCCGTCGGCGTCGAAAACCCGTGCCGCCGACGCGACGGTGACCTCGCCGGCCACCACCGAGTGCAGCCGGAACGGCCCGAACTGGCTGTGTTGCGGATGGTCATCGTCCACCAGGTGCGCGGCGCGGACATCGGCCAGCGGGATGTAGTACTGCGGGTAATACGGCACTTCCCAGACGTAGCGGGCCGCCGTGGTGTCGAAGATGAGGGTGCCGTTGCAGTAGCCGCGGACCCGGCGCGGGGCGGGCTCGACTCGGCCTCGATCGGCGGCGTTGCGCGGGTAGTCGGTCGAGTCGGCGGACATGGTGCAATTCTTGCACTGACGCCGGGTTATTCGTCCGTGCGCACGAGAGTTGATGCTGCGGATTCAAACTTTGCCCGCAGTGGCCAATACCGCGCATTACGCAGTCCCATCGTTTACTCGACACGCCGAATTGGATTGCGGGCTGGCAATGGTCTGTACGTGAGAATGACGTCTGGGCCGGCAGGGGGTCAGAGAGATTGGGTATGCGTGCGTCGGAGGATGATCAACCCTGCCCGTAAATACTCTCGGGCCGCCGCGTCGATCACCGTCTCGGTACTGACGGTGGCGACGCTGGCGCTGGTGCCTACGTCGCAACGGCATCGCCCGGTGGAATCCGACCGCGTCGCCCCGCTGGCCGTTTCGGCGTCCACCTTGGGCTTCGCCGACTCGCAGGTCTTCTTCTACAACGACGACCAGATTGCGCAAACGGTCCAGCGCTGGGTTGCGAGCAATATCCACACCGTTCGAATCGGCATCCCGTGGGCCGGTGTGGAGGCCACCAGGGGGAGCTTCGACTGGTCCCGCGCCGACCGCGTGGTGACAGCCGCGGCCGCGGCGAACATATCGATCATCTGTGCCATCACGTCGAGCCCGTTGTGGGCGGCAGCGGCCGGGGCCATACCGCCACATGGCCGTCCAGCTTCGCCGGACGCCTACGGGATATTCACCGCGCAGGTGGCTCAGCGGTACAGGGGCAAGATCGCTGCATACGAGATCTGGAACGAACCCAACGGCATCATCGGCTATCGGCCGTTTCCGGATCCGGCCGGTTACACCGACCTCCTCAAAGCGGCGTACCCCAGGATCAAGGCGGTCGATCCGACGGCCACCGTGCTGGGCGGGGTGCTCGGTTCGGGAAAGACATGGGGCGCTTTCACGATCAATCCGGTGACGTTCCTGTCCAAGATGTATGCCGCCGGCGCCGCTCCGTATTTCGATGCGCTGTCGTATCACCCCTACAGCTACAGCATGAAGTTCTCCGACGGGATGTATCAAAGCGATTCCCCGCTCGATCAGCTGGTGCGGCTGCGGCAGACCATGCTCGCCAATAATGAAGGCGCAAAGACGATCTGGATCACCGAGTTCGGTGCGCCTACCAACAGGGTTTCCGAGGCGACCCAGGCGGCGTTGATGTCCGACATGATCGGCAGCTGGCGGCAACTGCCCTACGGCGGACCGCTGATGCTCTACACCACACGCGATCTGAACAGTTCGAGCTGGGCCGACGACGACCGCTTCGGCGTGTATCGCTCGAACTGGACGGCCAAGCCGTCGGCTCAGGTGGTGGCGGCGCCGCCGGTGCCCGGCGCCGTCTACCAGCGGTTCGCGGCCAATATGGATCCGTCGCTCGGTGAAGTGCTCAGCCCGGTCTTCGCGGCGTCCTCCAAGGTATCGGCGCAACTGCGCACGGGCGGCATGTTGTGGGAGCTTGCCCCGGGCCAATTCGTCGCCTCGCCAGGGCCGGTCGGCGATCTGGCTCGCGCCCGGCGTGTGACGCCCACATCGGCATTCGCGAACGGTTACCAGGACTTCACCGGCAGCACTCCCGTCCGGATCTGGTACTCGCCGGCAACCGGAGCGCACTGGGCCAGTAGGGAATTCGTCAAGGCGTGGGTTCCCGAGTTGGGCTTGGCGACCTCGGACGAGCGATGGTCGGGCGCCAGTACCAAGGTGACGTTCGAGCGCGGCTCGATCACCTGGACTCCGTTTGTCGGGACAAGGGTCTCTCTCACTCAGCAACGCTGAGTTCTGCTTCGCCGGCTTTGACGCCGGTTTGCGCCGCTGGATGGGCAGCGGCGACCCTGCCGTATGCGCCTGGCATACCCGGTTGCCCGGTTCGCTGTTCGGTAGCAATTAGCTATGTGTAACGCACAGCTACGTCACGACGATATACCCCTCTCGGGTGGGGTCGCCCGGGCGGGCGCGCAGTGTGTTCCTGGCTGGCAACATCGTTTGGAGACGCTGGAGGCGTGTTGGGCATGCCGCTGCCGAACCTCCGCGACACCCCCGGAAAAGGTATTTGAACTGCTGTTACTGCGCTTCATTGCTTCCTTTGAAGGTGTCTGCCCAGCTGGATTCGGTCGATCGAAGGTCATCAAAAGCTAACCTCTGGCCTTGGGTATCCATGTGGGTTTATCGCAAGATGGTCACGGGTATGGATCGTTTGCCGATGGCTGTGGTAACTTCCATTTGCCAACAAAGTAGTTTGCTGGAAGGAGACGGAGATGGAACGACGTCAGGGTATGGGGCGCAAGATGATCGCGACAGTGGCGATCGCCGGTGGTGGCCTCGCTGCCGCGATGGGCATTGCCACCGCTGCAGCCGGGACTGCAGCTGCTGATTCTCAGCAAAATGTGCTGACTCAGATCGGCAACAAGACCACCCCGCTGTCGCAGCGGCTCGGTCAGTTCGGGACCAATGTGCTCGTCAATGGCGGGACCGTGGGGACGAACCTGCTCGTCAACGGCGGCAAGGTGGGCTCGGACGGTCAGATCAACCTCGGGACCGTGGGCACGAATCTGTTGAAGAACGGTGGCACCGCGGCCAGCGATGCCCAGCAGCAGCTGGGAGCGGCCGGCAGCAGTGCCCAGCAGCAGCTGGGGTCAGCCGGCAGCAGCGCGCAGCAGCAGCTGGGGTCGGCGGCCAGTAACGCGGTCAAGTCGATCGGCTCCGTTCTCGGCGGCTGATCCTGCGGGGTTCGCCTCCCGACCACACCGGCCCGCTCGCCCTCGCGAGCGGGCCGCTGGTGTGTCTCGGCCCACCGAGAGTCTGCCGCGGCTCTTTGCTGGCGTGTCGCGCCACGATTTTCTTCCGACGTCGGCACGGTGGCCGATCCGGTGTCCGGGCGGCCTTTGATTTGCCACAAACACAGCTAACGTGCTGGCTCGATAGTGCGCCGGCGGCGGGTGCTCAGGCCCCGACGAAGCTGCGGTACCGCCGGTACCGAATCAGGGCTGGTAAACCCAAATTTGTCGAGGACGTAAAAACTTGCTGGCTGTTCAGGGGGCGTATCCTTCTCAGGCTGAGGCAGGCCGGCCGCGCATCGCCCGCCCGATTGCCACATTCCCCGCCGCTTGCAGGCAAATATTTTTCCGCCGCGTCAGGTTTGGATATTCCGCTCGGGGGCTACTTCAATCGTGGTTTGCATCACAGACCACGTGCTAGCTTAGGCGGGCTCGGTTGGGATTTGCTGGAGGGAGAGCAATCATGGATCACAAGGTGGGGTCGGAAAGCCGGAAATGGGTGCGGGTCATCGCGGTGACCGGTACGGCCACGGCCCTCGCAATCGGTGGAAGTGTGGCCGGCGCGGGCACGGCATTCGCCGATTCGCAACAGAATGTCGTCACCAGTACGGGCAACATGGCGACCCCGAATCAGACGATCGGGGAGTTCGGGTCCAACCTGTCGCACAACCTGGGTGTTTTCGGCAGCAATCTGTTGGTGAACGCAGGAAAGGTCGGATCCAACGCGCAGCAGCAACTGGGTAAGACCGGCACCAACCTGCTCGTCAACAGCGGGAAGTTCACCACAAACCTGTCGACGAACATCGGGAAGACCGGTAGCAACCTGAGCAAGAATGCGGGCCAGTTCGGCGGCAACCTGGTGAAGAACATCGGGAAGTTCCTCAGCGGAAACGGCTAGGCGACAGCGATATCCACATGGGCGGCACCTTCGGGTGCCGCCCATGTGGCGCGTCGGGGCCAACCGCAACTCAGCGGGAGCAGTCCAACGACACCGACACGGTGCGATTCACGACCACCGGAATGACATCACGGTGCTCGCGTCCGCCGACACGGACGAACTCGGTGCGCTCGTGCGGATTCCGCACTCCGGTCACCACACACTGATCCAGGGGCGCAGCGCCCACCCGGTCGATCTTGACATCGAAACCTTGCGCCTCCAACAGGCCGATGGTGACCACTGCTGACTCTCCGGCCGCGGACGCCCCCGGGGCCGTCCACGCGCCGATCATCAACGCGGTCCCGAGCGGCGCCGCGATCGCGGCCGTGGCGGCGGCGAGGCGCTTGGCGATGATGCTTCTCATGGTGAGACTCCTTGTGCGAGTGGGCTTATTGATCTGCGCCCGGGGGTAGGTTGACTGGTATCCATCCTGTCGGCGCGGGGCGTGCTGCCGCTTGGAGGTTCGGTGGAGATCGGGTGGAGATCGCCGGTAGGCGCCGGCGGTAGAGGCTCAGGGGGAGGGGAGCGCAGTGCCGTCGAGGCGACCGTGGGCGGGGGATCCGGTCTGGCTGGCCGATGTGCTGCGGGCCGAGGGGCTGGACGTGGTCGAGTATCCGGGCTGGCGGGATCGAGGCCACGGTGCCTTCGAGGACATCCGCGGGGTGATGGTGCATCACACCGGTTCGGACAGGGCCACCGCGGCGTCAATCGCCGTCGGCAGACCGGACCTGACGGGGCCGTTGTCGCAACTCCACATCGCCAGGGATGGAACGGTGACGGTGGTGGCGCTGGGTGTGGCGTGGCATGCCGGTATCGGGATGTATCCATGGGTGCCCGCGAACATGGGCAACTGGCATCTGATCGGGATCGAATGCGCCAACAGCGGCACCAGCCCGCTCGCGCCGCATCGCCAGAACTGGCCGGATGCCCAATATTTCGCGCTTGTCGGGTGCTGCGCGGCGATCAATCGCAGGTTGGGGCAGACGTCGTCGCGAACCATCGGGCACAAGGAGTACGCGGGATACGCCCAAGGCAAGTGGGATCCGGGTGCCATCGATATGGCCCTGCTGCGCCGCGATATCGGCGTCCGCATCGGTGAGTTGACCAACCCCGCTGCCGACCGCCGCCCACCGGTACCGGTGGGCGAATACACCGGCATCCTGTTGTTCACCGGATCGCAGGGCCCGCAAGTCGCCGAATTGCAGCGACGGCTCAAGTACGCCTACGCCGCGTATGCGGGCGATCTGGTGATCGACGGCTTCTTCGGTCCAGAGACCGACGCCGCGGTGCGCGAATTCCAGCGCCGCACACCTGGGTTGGTGGTCGACGGCATCGTAGGGCCCGCGACCGCGGCGGCGTTGCGGCTCAGGGTGCTACCGCCGACCTAACCTTGTTCGACCACATTGCCTTCGCCGGACTTGGTGATCGCCGGGGCGCCCGAGTGGAAAGCGATGTGATTGTCGAATCCGGCGGCGGTGATGGTGTCGGCGGTGTCCACGGTGACGTTGTTCTCGAAGCCGGAAACCGTCAGGCTGGTGCAGTGCCCGGTGATGGTGACCCGGTTGTTGGCCCCGCTGACCACCACCACATTCTGATTGCACGTCATCGACTTGACCGCGCCGATACCGGAGACGCTCACGGTGTCGCCAGGCTGCGGGACAGCCTGCGACGGCACGACGCCCGGCGCCTGGGTCACGGCGGATCCTCGACTCGACGGGGGCTCGACGAGGCTGCCGCCGCCACCGGAGATGCTGGGGGTGCCGGTGATGGACGAGGCGTTCTGGTAGATCACCCAGCCCACGCCGCCGGCCGCCGCCAGGCACACCAGCGTGATCGGGACGATCAGCATCCACGGCCGCAGGCCCGAACGTGCCGGTGGCGCAGCCGGGTACCCGAGCGGATATGAATTGGCGGGGTAGGGCCACTGCGCGCCCGGCGGAGGGTAACCCATGCCGGTCCCGTGGCCGGCGCCCAATTCGGATCCCCTGGCCATATCGCTGAGCGGTTGTTCCAGAGCCCGGATCCGGGCCTCGGGATCATCCTCTGGGTTCATGTGCCGATGGTCCCACATCGGCACCGCGACAAGGGGCTACCTCGAACAGTCCAGGGACACCGTGATGGTGCGCCGCACTACGAGCGGGAGGAATATGTCGCGATCACCGCGCCGATCCACCTGGACGAGTCTCGTTTCTGATTGCGGATTTCGGACGCTGGTGACCACGCACTGGTCCAGGGGAGCACTCCCCACCCGGTCGACGTTGACGTGAAAACCCTGTGCTTGCAGTGTTCCGATGGTGGCCACCGCCGACTCGGCTCGGGCCTGGCCTGCGGTCAACAGCGCCGTCACCGGTATGGCGAACAGGGCGATCAACACGGTACGCATACCCATGACACGGTGTCCGGTCGGAAATGGTTCACCCACAACGAAAAACCCGGCCGGAGTAGCTCCCGGCCGGGCCTTTCGTGCGCACCCTACGCCGGCACCGGGACGCGCGCCGATGCCGGTTCTTCGGTGCGTCCGCCGTGGTCGCTGTCGACCATGGTCAGCTCGTCGAACGGGATGTCGCCGCGCAGCACCGCGTCGACCCTGGCCCGATCGATGGTCTTGGTCCACGACCCGACCAGGACGGTGGCGACGGCGTTGCCGGAGAAGTTGGTGACCGCGCGTGCTTCGGACATGAAGCGGTCGATACCGACGATCAGTCCGACGCCGTCGAGCAGATCGGGCCGGTGGCTCTGCAGTCCGCCTGCCAGCGTGGCCATCCCGGCGCCACTGACCCCGGCGGCGCCCTTGGAGGCGACGATCATGAACACCAACAGCGACAGCTGCTCGCCCAGCGACAGCGGGTGCCCCATCGCATCAGCGATGAACAGCGAGGCCATGGTCAGGTAGATCGCCGTGCCGTCCAGGTTGAACGAGTACCCGGTGGGCACCACGACACCGACGGTGCTGCGGTCCACGCCCAGGTGTTCCATCTTGGCGATCAACCGCGGCAGCGCGGATTCCGACGACGAGGTCGAGAAGATCAGCAGGTATTCGCGGGCCAGGTAGCGCACCAGTTTGAAGATCGAAACCCCCGACACCGCGCGCATCAGCACGCCCAGCACGCCGAACACGAACACGATGCAGGTCAGATAGAAGCCCAGCATCAGGGCCAGCAGCTGGGTGACCGCGGTCCAGCCGGTCTGGGCCACCACGTTGGCGATGGCGCCGAATGCGCCGATGGGCGCCAACCACAGGATCATGGTGAGCACCTTGAACACCAGCTTCTGCAGATGCTCGACACCGCGCAGGATGGGCTCACCGGCGGTGCCCATCGCCTGCAGCGCGAACCCGACGAGCAAGGCAACGAACAACGCCTGCAAGACATTTCCCTCTGTCAGCGAGGAAAGCAGGGTGGTCGGGATGATGTGGGTGACGAAGTCCATCAGGCCGCCGGCCTCATGTGCCTTCTCGGCGAGCGCGGCGCCTTGCCCGGCCGCCTTCTCCGACAGGTGCATTCCCGATCCCGGCTTGAGCAGGTTGCCGACCACCAGACCGATGCCCAGCGCGATGGTCGACATGATCAGGAAGTAGACGAAAGCCAGCCCGCCGACGCGGCCGACCGTGGCGGCTTTGCGGACCGACCCGATGCCCAACACGATGGTGCAGAAGATGACCGGCGCGATCATCATCTTGATCAGGCTGACGAACATGGTGCCGAGGACGCCGACGTCCTTGCCGATCGACGGGGCGAGCAGGCCGACGGCGACGCCGATGACGACGGCGGCGATGACGGCGATATAAAGCCAGTGCGTGCGGTCCCGCTTCTTCGCGGGCGTGTCCGTGGTGGAGGTCATGTAAGGATGGTCGGCGAGTGCGTGATCCCGGTCACGTTTTAGTTCATTTCGTTCAGTGTGGGGGTGTCGGTGCGCAGGTGGTGGCCGGCCACGTCGCGGTGGTCGCTGGCGGGTCAGGCGATCGCGTTGCAGATCGTCGTGGTGGTGCTGGTGGTGTTCGCCGGCACCGGTCTGGCCCTGCTGGACGCGCGCCGGGACGGCGACGACGCGGCACGCCAGCAGGTGATCGGTATCGCGACGGCGCTGGCCGATTCCCAGTCGACCGCGCAGGCCATCGAATCGGGTTCGGCGACAAGCTCGTTGCAGCCGGTAACCGAGGCGGTGCGCAAGGCCACCGGCATCGCCTTCATCACCATCATGGCGCCCGACGGCATCCGGTTCACCCACACCGATCCCACCCAGATCGGCGGGCACTACCTGGGCACCCTGGAGCCCGCGCTGCGCGGTCAGACGTTCACCGAGGTCTACACCGGAACATTGGGCCCGTCGATCCGGGCCGTCGCCCCGGTGCGCGCGGCCGACGGCCGGATCGTGGGGCTGGTGTCGGCGGGTATCACCCGCCAGACCCTGGCCCAGCGCTGGCAGTCACAGATCGCCACTATCGCGGCGGTCACCGTCGCGGCGCTGGCCATCTCGTTGACGGGCGCATGGGCGATCCGGCGCCGGTTGATGCGCCAGACCCACGGCTTGCGGCCGGACGAGCTGCGGGTGATGTATGACCATCATGACGCCGTCCTGCATTCGGTGTCGGAGGGGCTGATCGTGCTCGATGGTGACGGCGTGGCGCTGGTCAACGACGAGGCGCGCCGGCTGCTGGGACTGCCGGACGGGCCGGTGACGCGCGCCGACCTGCCCGAGTTCCTGCGCAGCCAGGACCCGGGTGTGCGCGACGAATTGCAGGTCACCGAGGAGCGGGTGCTGGTGGTCAACCGGGCATCGGTGGCCGACCAGCGCGGTGACCGGGGGCGGGCGACAGCTTCGGAGGTGGTGACCATCCGCGACCGCACCGAGTTACAGGGTGCGCTGGGCGAGCTGAGCGCCCTGAAGGTGCTCACCGATTCGTTGCGCGCGCAGGCGCACGAACAGGCCAACAAACTGCACACCGTCATCACCATGGTGGAAATGGGCCGGCCGGAGGATGCGGTGCGGTTCGCCACCGACGAACTGGAACTGTCGCAGCGGCTGGTCGACCGGTTGTCGCAGTCGGTACGCGAGCCCGCCCTGGTCGCGCTGTTGTTGGGGAAGGCGGCTCAGGCCGACGAACGCGGCATCACCCTGACCGTCACCGAGGACACCCAGTTGTCCGCCGATATCCCGCTGACAGGCCAGGAGATCGTCACCGTTCTGGGCAATCTGATCGACAATGCGCTCGACGCCTGCGATCGGGACGAACCATGGGTCGAGGTCACGGTGAACCAGGACGACCGGGCGCTGATGATCAAGGTGGCCGACAGCGGCCCGGGCATGGACCCGGCAACGTTCGAGCGGGCGTTGCGGCGCGGGTATTCGACCAAGACCGATGCAGCAGGGCACGGGTTGGGCCTGGCGCTGGTGGCCCAGGTGGTGAACCGGCATGGCGGCACGGTGGCCGCCGAGTTGACATACGGCTCGGTGGTCACCGTGACGGTGCCCCAGCCATGAGCGCGATCCGGGTGCTGATCGTCGAGGACGAACCACTGATCGCCGAGGCGCACCAGGCATATCTCGGCCGGGTCGACGGGTTTTCGGTGGTCGCGGTGGTACACACCGCTCGTGACGCGATGCGGGTCGCGGCGGAGGCGCAACCGCCCGTCGATCTGGTGCTGCTCGACCTCGGTCTGCCCGATGCCAGCGGTATCGCGCTGGCGTCTGGGCTGTCGGGGCTGGCGCCGGCGCCGGACATCATCGCGATCACCTCCGAGCGGGATCTGGAGATGGTCCGTGCCGCGGTCGCGCACGGGGCACTGGCGTATTTGCTCAAGCCGTTCACCTTTGCGGCCTTCCGGGATCGGATGGAGCGCTACCGCCGCTACCGCATCGCGCTGCCTGCCGGTACCGAGGCGGCCAGTCAGGCCGAGGTTGACCGCGCCTTCACGGAGTTGCGGGTGGCCACGGACAAAGCGGTCACGCCGAAAGGCGTCGCACCGCACACCACGGACGAGATCGCGCGGGTGGTGCGGGACAGCCCGGGCGGCCTGACGGCCGACGAGGTCGCCGCTCAGGTCGGTGTCTCCCGGGTGACGGCATGGCGATATCTGGAGCGCCTCGCCGACGACGGCACCGTCACCCGCAGCACCGATTACGGGAAGGCCGGACGGCCCAAGACGCGGTATCAGTGGCGCTGAGCATCACAATCCGGCGCCCCGCCCGGGTGGTTAAACGAAAATCACGGCTTGGCAAAGAATTCAACGGCTAGCAGCAAATGGCCAATTCGAGAATTATGATTCTGCGAATTGTGTCCGAAGGGATTGCCGTGAGTTCGACCAGAACGCGCGTGGGGCTGACCTCGCCGATGGTTTTCGGTGTTGTTTCGGTGGTTGTCGCGGCTGTCGTCTCGGGGGCATCCGGCGCCGTGGTCCCGGCGACGGCTGGTGCGGCGCCCGAATCGGCGGCTGACGCCCGCGTCGTCACCGTCAACACCGGCAGCTTCGACCTCAACATCCGGTCGGCCCCGTCGATGACGAGTCAGAAAATCGGCACGGTTGCCAATCATTCGCGGGTGGTCATCACCTGTTATGCGCGCGGCACGGTGTTCGTCGGCGGGCCGTATCAGCTGCGCACGGATCTGTGGAACCGGCTGGACAGCGGGGGTTACGTCACCGACGCGATGCTCGACACGGGCTCCAACGATCCGATCGTGCCGCCGTGTGCCACCGAATCGTCCCGGCCGACGTCGTCGCGGGCCACTGGACGGAAGGCGCAGGTGAACCCGGCCAAGAACGGCACGGACGCCTGGGCGGCGCTGGAGAAATGGTTCTTCGTCTCGGGGGAGCAGTTCTATCCGGCGGTCACCGCGACACCGCAGGATCTTGCCGGTTCGGCCAGGTCGGCGGGTTGGACGGTGGTAGATGACCCGCAGCCGCGGGCGATCGTGGTGATTCCTGGCGGACAACTCGATGCCCCGGCGGCGGGTCATGTCGCGTGGGTGGACTCGACGTCGAAGCGGCCCGATGGCACGTATCTGACGCTGACCGAGATGGGTGGCCCCGGCCGCGGTCCGGGTACCTGGTCGGCGCGCACGGTGAAAGCCGCTAAAGGGCTGTCATTCGTGTTGTTGCCGTGAGGCGCCCCAGCTAATTTGACAGCAATGTCAATTCGAGCCGGCCTGCGGCTTCGCCGACACGCGGAGCGGCGCGGTGTGACTTAAAGTTTGCTGGTCCGAGCACTGTGATCTGGCCCTCATTTTGCGCGGCCTTGGTAAGAATCCGTGATGTGACAGGTGGGGTGACCGCGCATGGCCCGAATTGCCAAGGTTCGGTACCTCCAGTTCAGGGCGTTGTGGCGATTTGCTATCGGGAGGTCACAAATGCATAACGAATTGTTTCCTAAGTGGTGTATGAGAGGTTGACGGCAGCTCAACGCATGGTGCCGCGCAAGCCTGGATCTGCTTGTCGGATGCGTCGCTAGACTCGATCGAGAACGCGCCATCCTCGGCGCATGACGACTGAATCTAGTGCCGGTGCAGTTATACCGGCGGAGGTGTCGAAGAAATGGCAAGTGTTTTCGTGCGCGCAAATGACGCCGCCGTGACCGAATCCCGGACCGCGTACGCGGGGTCGGTGCAGATCGGCCGGGGCGCTATCGCCGACGTCGCCGCCGATTCCAGGACCATCGTCGTGGCCAACCCCGGTGACGAGTCTGTCACCGTGGTGCGCCCGGACACCGTCGCAGCCCCGGCCGTGGTCGACGTGGCCGGAGAGCCCACGGCTATCGCACTCGCCGAGGACCGCGCCTACGTGATCACCAGCGCCGCCGAGGTCGACACCGTCGTGGTCGTCGACACCAGGGCCAACGCCGTGGTGGCCAGCTACCCGCTGGCCTTCACCGCCACCGCCATCGAGGTGAGCCGCGACGGCAAGCGTGCCTACGTCGCGCGCACCGGCAACGACCATGTCGACGTTGCCGTCATCGACACCACCGCCGAGCGGGTGGGCACCATCGACATCCCCGCCGGAATCGGCGCCTCGATCGACGGGCTGCGGATGTCCGCGTCGGGACGGGAGCTGTACGCCGCCGTCACGACCATCACGGGCAGCCGCTTGCTGACGATCGACACCGAGACCGCCACCGTGCGCAAGTCGCTGTCAATCGGGGCCCCGATCCGCGACCTCGCGCTCACCAAGACCGCCGCCTACGTGCTGACCTCTGATCTGAGCTCACTCGGCGCCATCGTCGTGGTGGACCTGGCGGCCTTCACTGTCACCGGCACCGTCGCGGCCGGCGCGCTGCCGATTCAGATGGCGCTCTCGGCCGACGGCTCGCGCGCCTACGTGGTGGACTACGACCAGGTTGCGGTGCTGTGCACGGTCACCAACGACGTGCTGGAGACCATCACGGTCGGCTCTCGGCCCACCGCCCTGGCGCTCAGCGGGCAGGGCGACCGGCTCTACGTCGCCGACGTGGACGGCCGGATCACCGCGTTCCGCGTGACGCCGCCCGCACCGATGTACTCGCCGTTCGGGGCCGTTGCCCTCGCCGATGCACGCGAAGCCCGGCAGCTGGAGTCGGTCGGCGTCTAGCTGCCCGAGATCGACCGGTTGCAGTCCAAGGTCACCGAGATCGACTGACTGATGGTCTGCTGCACCAGCACCCGCTGGTCGGTGCCGGGCCCCACATAGGGCACCCACTGCTTGACGGTGTTCGGGTTGCGCACGTTGGTCACCACGCATTGGCTCAGCGGCAGGGTGCCGGTGCGGTCGATGTTGACCGTGTAGCCCTCGGACTGCAGCCGGCTGATGGTCTCCTGCGCCGTCTCCTCGGCGGAAGCCGGCCCCGCGGGGACGGTGATCGCCGCGAGGGTACCGACCACGGCCAGGGCCCATCTCATTCGCATCTGTCCATCATGGCTCATGTTGCTGGTTCGCGGTGCAGTCGAGCGACACCGAGATCGACCGGCTGACCACCACCTCGATGTAGTCGTAGTCGTGTTTGCCGTTGTGGCCGTTGTCCACCCTGATCAGCCGGGTCACCGTCTGCGGGTTGCGCACGCTGGTGACGACGCACTGATCCAGCGGGGCGCTGCCGACCCGGTCGACGTTGACGGTGTAACCCTGCGACTCCAGCCGGCCGATGGTTTCCTGCGCCGACTCGTCGGCGTGGGCCCGCGGTGCGGCGGTGAGGAGTACGGCCAGAGCGGTCACCGCTGCGAGAAGCAATGGACGCATCGCGCGCCCCCTGTCGGATTGTCGAACACCTGCTGTGAACTACATCGCCGGGCGGCGGTGATTCGTTGCAGGCCATCTCCGCGCTGGCACTACCATCGCGGCGGTGTACTCCACCATGCAGAATTGGCCGCTGACCATCACCGCGATCCTGCGTCACGCCTGCGGCGTCAACGGGGACCGCGTCGTCACCACCGCCACCGGGCAGGGCCACCGCAGCCTCACCTACCGTGAAGTCGGCGAACAGGCCGCCCGGCTCGCGCACGCCCTGCGCGGGCTGGGGATCACCGGTGACCAGCGGGTCGCCACGTTCCAGTGGAACAACGCAGAGCACCTGGTCGCGTACCTGGCCGTACCCGCGATGGGTGCGGTGCTGCACACGCTGAACATCCGGCTGGCGCCTGAGCAGATCGCCTATATCGCCAACGAGGCCGAGGATCAGGTCATCATCGCCGACGCCTCGCTGCTGCCCCTGCTGGCGCCGGTGCTACCGCAGCTGACCACCGTGCACACCGTCATCGTCGTCGGCGACGGGGATACCAGCGCGCTGACCGGGCCGACGGTGGTGCGCTACGACGAACTGCTGGCCGGTCGGCCCGCCGAGTTCGACTGGCCCGAGCTCGACGAGAACTCGGCCGCCGCCATGTGCTACACCAGCGGCACCACCGGCAACCCGAAAGGTGTTGTCTACAGCCATCGTTCGAGTTATCTGCACGCGTTGACGGCGTGCACCGCCAACGCGCTGGACGTCAGCTCCAGCGACGTGGTGCTGCCCATCGTGCCGATGTTCCACGCCAACTCCTGGGGCCTGCCCTATGCCGCGCTGATGGCCGGTGCCGACCTGGCCATGCCGGACCGGTTCCTGGACGGGACCTCACTCATCGAGCTGATCGAATCGCGGCGCCCGACGGTGGCCGGTGCGGTTCCGACCATCTGGAACGACGTCATGCATTGCCTGGAAAAGTCTCCCGGCCATGATATTTCGTCACTGCGACTGGTTGCCTGCGGTGGCTCGGCCGTCCCGTTGTCGTTGATGCGGACGTTCCAGGAGCGCCACGGCGTCTACATCCAGCAGGCCTGGGGGATGACCGAGACCTCGCCACTGGCGACCGTCGCCAAGCCGTTGCCCGGGGTCTCCGAGGAGCGGCACTGGCAGATGCGGGCCACCCAGGGCCGGCCGATGTGCGGGGTCGAGATCCGCATCGTCGACGACGAGGGCAACCGGCTGCCCGACGACGGTAAGGCCGTCGGCGAGCTGGAGGTACGCGGCCCGTGGATCACCGGGGGGTACTACCTGGGCCGCGACGCCGAGAAGTTCGACAGCGGTTGGCTGCGCACCGGTGATGTCGGCGTGATCGACCAGGACGGTTATGTGACGCTGACCGACCGGGCCAAGGATGTCATCAAATCCGGCGGGGAGTGGATCTCCTCGGTGGAGTTGGAGAACCATCTGATCGCGCACCCCGCCGTGCTGGAGGCCGCCGTGGTGGGCGTGCCCGACGAGCGCTGGCAGGAACGTCCGCTGGCCGTCGTCGTGCTGGACGAGGGAGCCTCGGCCGAGGCCGCCGAGCTTCGAGAGTTCCTGGCGGACAAGGTGGTCCGGTGGTGGCTGCCCGAGCGCTGGACATTCGTCGAGCAGGTCCCGCGCACCAGCGTCGGCAAGTACGACAAGAAGACCATCCGGGCCAGGCACGCCGACGGCGTTTACGAGGTCATCATCCTGTGATGTGTGGAGCCGCACCCGTAATGATTACGGGTGCGGCTCCACACATCGCCGTTCAGCGCTCGGCGCGCTGATACGCGGTGACCACCGCCGCGCCGCCGAGCCCGATGTTGTGCTGCAGGGCCGCGCTGACGTTGTCGACCTGGCGCTTGTCCGCGGTGCCGCGCAGCTGCCAGGTCAGCTCGGCGCATTGCGCCAGGCCGGTCGCGCCCAGCGGGTGGCCCTTCGAGATCAGGCCGCCGGACGGGTTGACCACCCACCGTCCGCCGTAGGTGGTGTCGTCGTTGTCGATCAGGGCGGGCGCCTCACCGGGACCGCACAGGCCCAGCGCCTCGTACAGCAACAGCTCGTTGGCCGAGAAGCAGTCGTGCAGTTCGATTACCTGGAAGTCGGCCGGACCGAGGCCGGCCTGTTCGTAAACCTGTTGGGCGGCTCGCACGTTCATGTCGTAGCCGATGATGTTGGCGGCGCTGCCGTCGAACGTGGACGCGAAATCGGTGGTCATCGCCTGCCCGACGATCTCCACGGCCTGACCGGCCAGACCATGCGCGTCGACGAACGCCTCACTGGCCACGATCGCCGCACCCGACCCGTCGGAGGTGGGGGAACACTGCAGCTTGGTCAGCGGGTCGGAGATCATCTTCGCGGCCAGGATGTCGTCAAGGGTGTACTCGTCCTGGAACTGCGCATACGGGTTGTTCACCGAGTGCTTGTGGTTCTTGTAGCCGATCTTCGCGAAATGTTCTGCGGTGCTGCCGTACTTGCGCATGTGTTCGCGCCCCGCCGCGCCGAACATCCACGGCGCCACCGGAAACCCGAACTCGTCGATCTCGGCCAGCGCCTTGACGTGCCGGCCCAGCGGGGATTCGCGGTCCTGCGCACCGCCACCCAGGGAACCCGGCTGCATCTTCTCGAAGCCCAAGGCGATGGCGCAGTCGGCCAGACCGCCCCGAATCGACTGTGCGGCAAGGTAGAGCGCCGTCGACCCGGTGGAACAGTTGTTGTTGACGTTGACGATCGGGATGCCCGTCATGCCGAGCTCGTAGAGTGCCCGCTGGCCCGAGGTGGAATCCCCCGAGCAGTACCCGACGTAACCCTGCTGCACCTCGGTGTAGTCGATGCCGGCATCGGCCAGCGCGTTGGTGCCGGACTCGCGGGCCATGTCGGGATAGTCCCAGCCCTCTCGGCGTCCTGGCTTCTCGAACTTCGTCATTCCGACGCCGACGACGAAAACACGATTCGGCATGGTGATCCCTTTCGCTTCATTGCGGTCGAGACCGAACATACTTCGCGGGATTCTCAGGCGAACGCGTCGGTGTACTGCGGGCAGTAGTAGTCGATCGACATGACCACGAAGGCGGCCGCCTGCCGGGTGGTCAGGTCGGTGTTGGCGAGGATGTCCATCCCGATCTCGGTGCCGGTCGCGCCGGCTTTCAGCTTCGAGCACACCTGGCGCGCGTTGCCGATGACGTCGGTGGCCGAGTCGTAGGCGATGCCCTCCTTGGCGATCTCGTCGAGAAACGCGCTGTCGGTCTGGGAGGTGATGGCATTCGCCGTGCCGGCCGAGGAGAGGACGGCCAACCCCAGCGCCAGCCCGGACAGGGTGGTGACGACGGCGGCGCGGGCGGCGGTGCTGAGCATGGGGTGGACTCCTGATGAGATCGGTTCCGGTCGTTGCGGGCGATCACAGGGTCCGACGGCGATCTTGATGGATTCTTGGTGGATCCTTGGTAGCGCTCAGCCGTAGGCCAGCCACCACTGGTGCAGCTGTTCCATATCGGGTGCCTGGATGTTGCCGATCATCAGATCGGAGTTCTTGGTCCAGGTGATGTCGGGGCCGTCGGCGTAGGTGCCGCAGGCGATGGAGCCCTCGGCCTGTTGGGCGGAGTCGGTGTAGTGCCACGTCGTCGGCGAGTCGATACCGCTGCCCGGGCATTGCAGCAGCTCGGAGTCGCCCTGGATGGCGTCGTCGAAATGCCCCGACAGTGCGCCCTGGTCGGCGAACAACGAATACCGTGACGCGGCCGGTCCGCCAGGCGAGGTGGCCGGTCCGCAGTCGACGGTGGCCAAGGCTCCGGTGATCGGCGGGTGCACCACCTGGCAGGCGCCCGGCGCATAGTCGCGGGGCAGCATCCCCAGCAGCCGGTTCGCCAGGCTGCCGGGGCTTTCGGGCTCGGTGCTGCCGGCGGGTTCGGTGGTCTCGCTGGTCTCGGCCGGTTCTGTGGTCGAGGTGCGTGCCGATGTCGTGGTCTTGGTGGCCGGTGCTGCCGTGGTGTCCTCGGGCTTGACCAGCCAGAACACCCCGAGTGCGGCGATGACCAAGACGAATACGCCGGCGGCGGCCGCGACGGGCACCCAGGCGGTCTTCTTACGAGGCCGCGGGGCGCGGGTCTGGTTCCAGGTCGGGCCACTGGGCGCCGGCGTGTGGAAACGCGCGGGTGGCGTGGGGTACGGGGTGGGTGCCTCGAACCGCGGTGCGGGCTGGGTGGCGGCCTCGCCGCGCGCGACGATATCGGCCGCTTGTGTCTGGTCCCGAGTGCTCAGCGCCTGCGTCGCGGCGGCGGCCAGCTCACCGGCGGTGGCGAACCGGTCCTCGGGCTTCTTGGCCATGCCACGGGCGATCACGGCGTCGAACGCGGTCGGAATCCCGGGCCGGATGGTGCTCGGCGCCGGCACCGGGTTCATCAGATGGGCGGTGATCACCATGCTGACGCTGTCGCCAGGGAACGGCTGCCCACCGGTCAGGCATTCGTGCAGCACACAGGTCAACGCGTAGACGTCGGCGCGATGGGTCACCGTGCCGCTGGTGAACCGTTCCGGGGCCATGTAGGCGTAGGTGCCCACCGCGGTGCCCAATTCGGTCAGCTTCTCGTCGCTGGCCGCATTGGCGATCCCGAAGTCCACCAGGTAGGCGAAGTCGTCCCGGGTGATCAGGATGTTCTCCGGCTTCACGTCGCGGTGCATGATGCCGCTCTCGTGCGCGGCGTCCAGCGCGGAAGCCACCTGGCCGATGATGGCGACGGCACGCGCCGGCGGCATCGGGCCGGAGGTCTTGAGCAGCTTGCGCAGGTCCTGGCCGTTGATCATGCGCATGTCGACGTACAGCACACCGTCGATCTCGCCGTAGTCGTGGATGGGCACCACGTGCGGCTCCTGCAATCGCCCGGCCGAATGTGCTTCGCGCTGCAGCCTTTTACGGAACACCGGGTCGTGAGAGACGCCCTCGGGCAGCAGTTTCAGCGCGACGATGCGGTCCTTGACGGTGTCCTCGGCCTCGTAGACCTCGCCCATGCCGCCGCGCCCGATGAGCCGCCGCAACCGATAAGGGCCGAACTGGGTGCCCGCACGCGAAGTCGGCCCGGTCATGTCTGCCTCGCTCCTCTACGTCCGCAGGCTCAACACCCTAACGGGTGGCCGGAACGCGCACAGCGGAAGCTCAGCCGGGCGGCACGATCTCGAACACGAATTCGTGCTCGCAGATGCGAAACCGGTCGCCGTCGTTGAGGGTGGCCGTGCCGCGGATGCGCTGACCGCCCACCTCCACACCGTTGGCCGAGCGCAGGTCGGTGATGACGAAACTGGTCCCGGTGTCGATGATCACCGCGTGGTGGCGGCTGACATTCGGCTGGTCGAGCACGATGTCGTTGTCGGGCAGTCGGCCGATCCGGGTGGCGGCCGCCGCCAGCGGGTGCACCCGCCCGGACAGCGACCGGATCTGCGCCGCGGCCGTCTGCACCCCGACCGCGGTGTGCAGGTCGAGATTGTTGATCTTGTGCACGGCCGTGGTCCGCGCCGCCTGTCGGACGTTGAGGGGTTCCTGCCGCAGGATCCGCTCGTACAGCGAACGGATCGTCGCTCCCGGATCGATGCCCAGGTCGTCGGCCAGCGTCGTCCTGAGGCGCTGGTAGGCATCCAGCGCGTCGGACTGCCGATCGCTGAGGTAGTACGCCGTGATGAGCTGCGCCCACAGCGGTTCGCGGTAGGGGTATTCGACGACCAGTGACTCCAGTTCACCGATCACGGTATACGCACGGTTACAAGCGATTTCGGCCTCGGCGCGCGCGGTGTGTGCCACCACCTTGTCCTCCACCAGCGCGGTGGCGAAAGGTTCGACGAACTCGAACTCCCGCAGGTCGTCGAGCACCGGACCGCGCCATTGGGCCAGCGCGGTGGACAGGTGGTTGCTGGCCTGTTCGAACTGCCCGGCGGCGGCGGCCTGCACGCCGGCGCCCTTGGCCGCGATGAACCGGCCGATATCGCAGTTCGCGTCGCCGACGGCCAGCCGGTAACCCGGAGCCGCGCTGGCCAACACGGCACGACCGTCGGCCCCGGTGCCGGAGATGAGCTTGCGCAGGTTGGAGATGTACGAGTGCAGGCTGGCCTTCGGCTCCGGCGGCGGGAACTGCTCCCATGCCGCGGTGACCAGCGAATCGGCGCTCACCGGGCGATTGCGGCTCATCACCAGCAATGCCAGTACGGCCCGTTGCTTGGGTGTCCCCAACGGTAGCGGTCTGCCGTCGACGGTCACCTGCAACGGGCCGAGCACTCCGAAGTCCAGGACATTGGTCATCACCGGTCATTGTGCCGGGCAGCGCAACCGAAAGGTGGTAGAACGTGTTCTAGTTCTTGCGCCGGGAAGGGAGCGACAATGGCGTTGCGAGTGGTGCAGTGGGCCACCGGAGGGGTGGGGATCGCAGCCATCAAGGGCATCCTCGACCACCCCGACCTCGAGCTCGCCGGGGTCTGGGTGCACAGCGCGGCCAAGAACGGCCGCGATATCGGGGACATCATCGGCACCGGCCCGCTCGGGGTGGCTGCCACCAACCGCCGCGAGGACATCCTCGAGCTGGACGCCGACGCCGTCATCTATGCGCCGCTGCTGCCCGATCCCGACGAGGTGGCCGCGCTGCTGCGGTCGGGCAAGAACGTCGTGACACCGGTCGGTTGGCTGTACCCGAGTGCGAAACAAGGTGCGCCCCTGCGCGAGGCGGCCCTGGCCGGCGGGGTGACGCTGCACGGCACCGGGATCGCACCGGGCGGGTTCAGTGAGAAGTTCCCGCTGCTGTTGTCGGTGCTGTCCACCGGGGTGACCTTCGTTCGGGCCGAGGAGTTTTCCGACCTGCGCACCTACGACGCCCCCGACGTGCTGCGGCACGTGATGGGTTTCGGGGACACCCCGGACAAGGCGATGAGCGGACCCATGCAGAAGATGCTCGACGGCGGTTTCATCCAGGCCGTCCGGATGTGCACCGACAAGCTCGGCTTCCGGGCCGATCCGCGGGTGGTCACCACCCAGGAGGTGGCCGTGGCCACCGCGCCCATCCCGTCCCCGATCGGGGATATCGCCCCCGGCCAGGTGGCCGCCCGTCGATTCCACTGGGAAGCGCAGGTCGACGGCCAACCTGTCGTGCGGATCACCGTCAACTGGTTGATGGGTGAGGAAAACTTGGACCCTCCATGGACTTTCGGCCCGGAAGGGCAGCGCTACGAAATGGCCGTGCGCGGTAATCCTGACTTCACGGTGGTGGTGCGCGGATTCCAGGGCGAGCCCGGCGACGACGTCGGCCCCGCCGACCGTGGTTCGATCGTCGGCTCCGCCGAACCCGGTGTGGTGGGCACCGCGGCGCACTGCGTCAACTCGGTGCCCGCGGTGTGCGCCGCGCCGCCGGGCATCGCCACCTACCTGGACCTGCCGTTCGTCGCGGCCCGGGCTGCCTCACATCTGAGCTAGGGCTGCACCAGGATTCGGATCGGGTCGCCGTCGGCGCGCTCCAGCTTCTCGATGCCCGCGGCGATATCCTCCAGCGGCACGATCGCACTTATCGACCGGTGCAGGTCCAGCCGGCCGAGAGCCACCAGATTGGCCAAGGTCCCGATATCGGCGTTCTGATAGCCGAGGTGGCCGAGCACCTGACGCTTGGTGAGGTTGAACAGCGACGTGGGCCCGATGGTCGGCGCGTCGGCGCTCATACCGACCCCGACCAGCCGGCCCCCCACGGTCAGGGCCGCCAGCGCCTGGTCGAACGTCTGGGCCACGCCCACCGCATCGAAGGCGACGTCCACCCCGCGGCCGCCGGTGACATCGATGATCTTGTCGCGCAACGACTCATCGCGGGCATCGAAAGCGTAATCGGCGCCCAACTCCAGCGCGCGCTGGAGCACCGCGGGTTTGATGTCCACCGCGATGATGGGCGCCGCACCGACCAACCGGGCCAGCTGAACGATGTGGGTGCCGATCCCGCCCACACCCCACACCCCGACGGACTCGCCGACCCCCACCTGGCCCGTACGCACCACGGCACCGAACGGTGTGGACACCGCGTCGGCCAGGATGGCGGCCTGCTCAAGCGGGACGTTGTCGGGAACCCGGGTGAGCCCGAACGCCTGCGCGACGGTGTACTGCGCCCACGCCCCGTCGTAGGCGAAGGCCATCAGCTGGATGCGCAGACAGTTACTCAGGTCGCCGCGCCGGCAGTTCACACAGTCCAGACAGGGCCGGCCCGCGGCCACCACGACCCGGTCACCCTCGGCCCAGCCGGTGACTCCCGGCCCCAGCTTCGCGATGGTGCCAGACGCCTCGTGTCCCTGGGTCACGACGGGTGTCTGCGCGGGGAAGGTGCCGTTGATCAGGCTCAGGTCGGAATGACAGATACCGCAGAATGCGACCTTGACCAGCACCTCGCCGGGGCCCGGCTCGGGTATCGGAACGTCTTCGACCGCAATGGTTCTCGAGTCTGCATAGAAGCGCTGCGCACGCATCGTCGCTGGCATGGAGCTCCCTCGGTCGGTCCCGGCTACCATGACCATCATGGCGCAACCGCTGACGGTGGAGCAATCACGGGTGATTCCGGTCCTGCCCGCCAGGTTCGGGTGACCGTGAAACGTGGCCTGATCCTGGCCGGCGGCGGGTTGGCCGGCATCGCATGGGAAACCGGGGTGTTGGCCGGTATCGCCGATGCCTCCCCGGACACCGCGGCCGCCGTGCTGGCGGCCGACGTGTTGCTGGGCACCTCGGCCGGTTCCGCGGTTGCCGCCCAGGTGAGCAGCGGCGCCGCGCTCGACGACCTCTACGCCCGGCAGGTCGCCGACGAAACGCACGAAATCGCCTCCGGCGTCGACATCGACGAGGTGGCCGAGCTGTTCGTCGCCGCCCTCGCCGAGGGCGGCAGCACCGAGGCTCGGCTACGCCGGATCGGCGCGATCGCGGTGGCCGCCGAGACCGTCCCCGAGGCGGTGCGCCGCCAAGTCATCGCACACCGGCTGCCGGTGCAGCAGTGGCCCGACCGGGATCTGCGGATCACCGCCGTCGACGTGGTCACCGGCGAATTGGCCGTGTTCACATCGGCTTCCGGCGTTCCGCTGGTCGATGCGGTCGCCGCCAGTTGCGCGGTGCCCGGCGCCTGGCCGCCGGTCACCATCGGGGCGCACCGCTATATCGACGGCGGGGTGCGCAGCGCAGTGAACACCAGCGCTGCCGCCGACTGCGACGCGGTGCTGGTGCTGGTGCCCGCCGCTCGCAACGCCCCGTCCCCGTTCAGTGGCGGTGCGGCCGACGAGATCGCGGCCTTCCCGGGCGCCTCGATGGCCGTCTTCGCCGACGACGCCGCGCTGGCCGCGTTCGGGCGCGACCCGCTCGACCCCCGGTGTCGTCAGCCGTCGGCAGAGGCGGGCCGGGCGCAGGGGCGTCAGGTGGCGGCGGCGGTCGCCGAATTCCTGTCCCGGTGAATCAGTCCAGCGGACCGAGGGCGGCCGCGGCCAGTTCCTGACCGATCTCGATGACCTCGTCGGCGCGGTGGAACTCCAGGCTGCGGCACGCGGTGCGGGGCACCTCGATGAGCAGATCGGGCGGGTAGGCCGCCAGGGTGTGCCGGGCCAGCGCCGCCTGGGCGATGTCGATGGTGCGGTTCATGATCTCGAAGCTGCCCAGCCGCGGAGCCGTCGGTGCGCCGCTGGCCTCCTCGAGCGCAACCTCCGGTTCGACGGCGCTGCTGAACCGGCTGAGCACTGACCGCGCGGCCGGCGTGTCCAGCACCCGCTGGGCCGCCGTGGTGTCCAGCAAAGCCGTTGTGCTGCGCCACATTCGCCCCAGGAACTCGGTGGTCGGTCGCGGTTCGGGTTCGCCGGGCCGGGTGGCCGGGTCGGGGCCGCCCAGGCTGATGGCGATGGTCAGGTCGGCATTGACGGCCGCGATCGGTGCCATCGGCAGCGGGTCCAGGATGCCGCCGTCGGCCAGCAGCCGACCGTCGACCACATGTGGGGTGAAGATGCCCGGGATCGCGATGGACGCCCGGATCGCGTCGTCGAGTGGGCCGCGCTGCATCCACACCGATTTGCCCGCGATCAGATCAGTGGACACCGCCGTATAGGGGATGGGCAGCCGCTCGATGGTGGCATCGCCGAGAATCTCGCGCACCGCGTCCAGGATCTTGCCGGCCCGCAGCACGCCGGGTGAACTGATCGAGGGGTCCAGCAGCCGGAGCACCGCCCGCTGGGTCAACGAGCTTGCCCAGACGGCGAATTCGTCGAGTTTGCCCGCGGCGTACAGGCCGCCGACAAGGGCGCCCATCGACGATCCGGCGATGCCGACGATCTCGTACCCACGGTCGGTCAGTTCGTTGATGACCCCGATGTGGGCATAACCGCGCGCACCTCCACTGCCGAGGGCGAGGGCAACCTTCATCGGCGGTCAGGTTTCCTTCATGATGCGTTGGGCCACCGGGGCCAGCAGCCGGCCGGGGAGCAGCCGGGCACCGGTGGCCAGCACGGTGTTGGCAAGCCCGGAGACGACCGTCGGGCCGGACCGGTCCACCGCGGCCAGCGCGGCGTCCACCACCTGACGGGAGGTCTGCCTGCCGCGGGTCATGAACTGCTTCCCGGTGCGCGCGAAGAATTCCGTCTCGGTGGCTCCCGGGCACAGCGCCAGCACCCGCACGCCGGTGCCCTTGGTCTCCTGCCACAGCGCCTCGGTGAACGACAACACAAAGGCCTTCGTGGCGCCGTAGACCGCCATGGTCGGGGTGGGCTGGAAGGCCGCGGTGGAAGCGACGTTGAGCACCAACCCGTTGCCCGCCTTGATCATCGGCGGCAGGAATCGGGCGGTCAGGTCGACCAGCGTTGCGCAGTTCAACTGGATCTGGGCCGACAGCGCGTCGGGGTCCAGGTCGGCGAAATGGCCGTGCGATCCGACGCCTGCGTTGTTGATCAGGATGTCGACGTGGCGGCCCAGCTGCTGAATCTGGTCGAACAGCTGCGCACCCGATCCCGGCACGGACAGGTCGGCGGCGATCACGTCGATGGTGACGCCGGGAGTGCGGCGCAACAAGGTGGCCCGCAGCTCCTCCAGCTTGTCCGCGCGACGGGCGACCAACACCAGGTCGGCCCCGAGACCGGACAGCTGGTGGGCGAACTCCTCACCTATTCCGCCGCTGGCGCCGGTGATCAGTGCGGTCCGATGACGAAAGTCCACGTTTCCATCCTGCCGTATGTCGAGGGCCCCCGGGATGGGGCCGCACCGGGGTTTGCGCTCACCCTGATTCGAAGGTCAGCCGCATTCGCCGTTGGCCGCGGCATTGGCCGCCATGATGACGCCCGCCTGCTGAGCCGGTGTCAGTTGCGCCCACGGGGTGTTGAAGCTGCCCGGCCCGCGGGCATCGGGGGCCTGCAGCGTCTTGAGGTAGGCCTCCACCAGGGTGCGCGGTTCGGCGTGCTGCTCGTCGAGCCACAGCTTGGCGGCATGACAGGCCTGGCCGTACTGGGATTCGGTGGCATCGGACGGGACGTCGACGGCGGTGGTGACTCCGCCGGGGGAGACCGCGACGGCGCCGGCCGGCAGCGGCGACTCCTGCGGCAGCGGGGGCGGCTCCGAGGTCGGTGTTGCGGAAGTGGAACTCGGCGCGGCCGGCGTGTCGGAGTGCGAAGAGCAACCGGCCAGGACGGCTACTGCGGCCGCCATCACCAGGATCGGGTAGCTGCGCATGCTCCCCAATCTATGCAACACTCGCGACCGTGACGGAGGGGACCGGTTTCCGAGGCTGTTGTTGCGCTCGTTGAGAGCACCAGCGCCCGCTATCCGTTCGTCCTTTTCCGGAGTCATCCATGGTTTCTGCCTCTGCTTCTGCGCTCGTCACCCCGCCCGCGGTGTCCGCACCCACCCGGCTGCGGCTGCCCGATCTGCTCAACGCCACCGACCGCTGCGCCGACGACGTGTTGTCCGGCCGCTACGACCGGTTGCTGCCCGCCGGCGGCCCGCCCACCGACGAGCGCTGGTACAGCCGCCTGTACGGCGACGACGAACTCGATATCTGGCTGATCAGCTGGGTGCCGGACCGGTCCACGGAGTTGCACGACCACGGTGGTTCGCTGGGCGCGCTGACGGTGGTGTCGGGTGCGCTCACCGAGACGCGCTGGAACGGCGAGGCGCTCAAACGCCGTCGGCTGCGCGCCGGTGATCAGGCGGCCTTCCCGCTGGGGTGGGTGCACGACGTGGTGTGGGCGCCCCTACCAGTACCGGCAGCCCCGGTCACACTGAGCGTGCACGCCTACTCGCCCCCGCTGACCGCGATGTCCTACTACGAGGTCACCGACCGGCAGACGTTGCGGCGCAACCGGACCGAGCTGACCGACGCACCGGAGGGCTGACATGAGCCGTATCGACGACATCCTGACCGCCGCCCGGTCGCGGCTGCGCCGCCTGGAGGCCCACGAGGTGCCCGCCGCACTGGAACGCGGCGCACTGCTGGTCGACATCCGGCCGGCCGCCCAGCGCGCCGCCGAGGGCGAGGTACCCGGCGCCCTGCTGATCGAGCGCAATGTGCTGGAGTGGCGGGCCGACCCGACCAGCGAGGCGCGGCTGCCCCAGGCCACCGGCGACGATGTCGAGTGGGTGATCCTGTGCTCGGAGGGCTACACCTCCAGCCTGGCTGCCGCCGCCCTGCAGGACCTCGGCTTGTACCGGGCCACCGATGTCATCGGCGGCTACCACGCGCTGGCGGCCGCCTCACTCGTCGGAGTGCAGGAGCGGGCGTAACGCCTCGGTCTTGGCGGGGGTCCAGCCCGGCGGCTGCAGCACAGCGGCCCAGGCGTTGGCGACATCACGTACGTAGACGTGGCCGTGGCCGTCGGGCACGTCGACAGCCACCGCCATGTCGGCCGACACCTGCAGGAACGTCACCACCGGAATCCATTCCATCCGCGGCGAAACGTCATAGCCCCGAGGCTCTCTCAACCAATCGGGTTTGGCGAACAGCAGATCCGGGTTCCACCACGCGATCGGGTCGGAGGCGTGCTGCATGTAGACCACCCGCGGGGTCGACCACGGGTCGGCGGGCCGGTTCAGGTTGTCCGGTCGCGCGACGAATCTCGCGTTCTCGCCCTTGTCGTAGATGGGTAACCACTGCGGGGAGCCCGCGTCGCGGTTGATGGTCAGATCGGTCCAGATGGTGTTGTTGAATGTCGGACCGGAGAACAGTGCGCCGTCGGTGCGGGCGACCAGGTTGTTCAGGGCCAGGAAGGGCGCCTCACCGCCGAACGAGCCGAGGCTCTCGCCGAACACGACCAGTTTGGGCCGCTTGTTCTCGGGCAGCTCGCGCACCATCGCGTCGACCTCTTCGAACAGCGCCTGGCCGGCCTGGCGGGCGTTCTCCTTGTCCACCAGGAACGAAATCCAACTGGGCAGGAAGGAGTACTGCATGGACACGATCGCGGTGTCACCGTTGTACATGTATTCCAGCGCTGACGCCTCGGCCTCGTTGATCCAGCCGGTGCCGGTGGTGGTGGCCACGGCGATCACCTTGCGGTTCAGTCCGCCGGTGCGCCGCAGTTCCTCGGCGGCCAGCTTGGCGATCGCCTTGATCCCCTGCGCCGAGTTGAGCCCGGCGTAGGCCCGGATCGGCTCGACGGCGTTGGCGCCGTTGAACTTCGACAACTCTTGGACCGACGGGCCGCCGGAGACGAAGACCCGGCCCTGGTGCCCCAGTGATTCCCAGCTGACCAGCGACTGCGGTCCGCCCGAGCGCAAAGGTGTTGTGGGAGCTGGGTTGTCGGGATCGTCCTCGTTGTTGACCGATTCGAAGGTGTTGTTGATGGTCGACATCGCGAACCGCACCACCACGCCGTTGAGCAGGGCGATGCCCAGTGCCAGCAGCAGCGCCACCGCCACTGTCGCCGACACCCTCGGCGGTGCGACACGCTCCAGCTGGCGGACCAAGAAGTGCACCAATCTGTCGATCAGCTGGCCGATTTCGACGAAAGCGAACAGGAAGACGATGGACAGCACCGCGGTGAGGGGGTGGTCCCAGAACGTCAGGCGCGGCACGCCGAACAGATCACGGACGTCGTCCTGCCACACGTGGAACCAGACGATCGCGGCGGTCTGGCCGGCGATACCGACCACGATGAGTGCTCTCCACGCCCACTTCGGGGCCGGTGGGCTCGTGTCCTTGGAGCGCATGAAACGCACCAGCCACACGCCGAAGACGCCGAACAGGTAACCGAGCGCACCCGCTGCGCCGCTGACCAGCCCCTGGAACAGCGGGCCGCGGGGCAGCAGCGACGGCGTCATCGACAGCCAGATGAACAGCAGACCCACCGCGGTGCCGAAGAAGGTGTAGTGCCGAATCCACCAGGCCCGCTTGGGCGACGGGAGCGCGTCCGGTTGTTCCGGTGCTTCGGTCTCGGCGGCGGTGCTCACCGCTCGACTTTAACGATGCGTGAAGTTCGGCGCGCGCTTCTCGGTGAACGCGTTCATGCCCTCGGTCTGGTCGTCGGTCGCGAAGGCGGAGTGGAACAGTCGGCGCTCGTAGAGCAGGCCTTCGGCCAGGGTGGCCTCGAAGGAGCGGTTGACGGCTTCC
This sequence comes from Mycolicibacterium sp. J2, assembly GCF_026240945.1. Classification (GTDB taxonomy): domain Bacteria; phylum Actinomycetota; class Actinomycetes; order Mycobacteriales; family Mycobacteriaceae; genus Mycobacterium. The sequence goes on along the minus strand of NZ_JAPFPY010000021.1, from coordinate 34,095 downwards.
TTGGCCATCCGCGCGGCCGACAGCGACATCCCCGCGATGGTGGCGGCGACGGTGTTGGCCTCCTCCAACAGCGTGTCGGCGGGCACCACCCGCGATACCAGGCCACTGCGCTCGGCCTCGGCGGCGTCGATGGTGCGTCCGGTCAGGATCAGGTCCATGGCCTTGGCCTTACCGATCGCCCGGGTCAGCCGCTGGCTGCCGCCCATGCCGGGGAGCACGCCGAGCTTGATCTCGGGCTGGCCGAACTTCGCGGTGTCGGCGGCGATCAGCAGGTCGCACATCATCGCCAATTCGCAGCCGCCGCCGAGGGCGTAGCCGGCGACGGCGGCGATGGTGGGGGTCCGGGTGGCGGCGAACTTCCCCCACAGTGCGAAGAAGTCCTGGCTGAACACCTCGGCGAAGGACAGGTCGGCCATCTCCTTGATATCGGCGCCGGCGGCGAAGGCCTTCTCGCTACCGGTGAGGATGATGGCACCGATGCCCGGGTCGGCGTCGAATTCGGCTGCGGCCGAGGTGACCTCGCGCATCACCTGACTGTTGAGCGCGTTCAGCGCCTTGGGGCGGTTCAGCGTGATGGTGCCGACGCGACCTTCGCGGGTCACCAGGATGGTCTCGTAGTCGGTCATCGGGTCTCCTTTGAGAACGTGAGATCGGGGTCGGCGGAGGCGAAATAGGCGTCGACGGCCGCATCGTCGCACAGCTCGAGCGTCGCGGGCGACCACTGCGGGTTGCGGTCCTTGTCCACCAGCTGGGCGCGGATGCCCTCGACGAAGTCGTGCGACTTCATCGACGCCACCGACACCCGGAACTCCTGCTGCAGGACCTCTTCGAGGCTGTGCAGGTGGGCCGCGCGGCGCACCGCGGTCAGGGTGACGGCCAGGGCGATGGGGGATCGGGTGGCGATCAGGTCGGCCGCCGCCCTGGCGGCCGGGTCGTCATGGCCGCGCAGATCGGTGAGGATATCGGCGACGGTGTCCCCGGCGTAGCAGGCGTCGATCCAATCCCGTTGGGCGGCAAGCGCACTGGCCGGCGGTTCCTCGGCGTAGGACCGCAGCGCATCGGCGGGCCCATCGGATACGACGGCCTCGGCGAAGTCGGCGAGTCGGTCGTGTGCAACGAAGTGGTCGGCGAAGCCCATCTCGATGGCGTCCGCGCCCGTGAAGGGGGCGCCGGTCAAGGCGGCGTGCAGACCCAGCCGGCCGGGGGCCCGGGACAGCAGATAGGTGCCACCCACATCGGGGATGAAGCCGATACCGACCTCGGGCATGCCCATCTTCGTCTTCTCTGTGACGACGCGGATGGTGCCGTGCGCCCCGACCCCGACACCACCGCCCATCACGATGCCGTCCATCAGCGCCACGTACGGTTTCGGGTAGCGGCCGATGTGGGCGTTGAGCAGGTACTCATCCCACCAGAAGTTCCTGGCGTAAGCGCCGTCCGCCTTGGCGCTGTGGTACAGCGCGACGACGTCGCCGCCGGCGCACAGGCCGCGTTCGCCGGCCCCGGTGAGCAGCACAGCCGTGACGGAATCGTCGTGTTCCCAGGCGTCGAGGGCGCGCGTCATACCGGCGACCATGACGTCGTTGAGCGAGTTGATCGCCTTGGGCCGGTTCAACGTGAGAATGCCGACGCCGTTGCGGACACTTACTAGGATGTCCTCGTTTTCGGTCACGGATTGCAATCTAGTTCGTTGCCCCGGCGGGTGTGTCGACGGGTAGGGTTTGACCAAGATCAACCTGGACGTTTCCTGAGAGTCCTTCTCAGCGATGACGGAATTCTCGGGAACCTGCCCAGGGCGGTTGTTCGTTGAGAAGGTGTCCGCAGAGGCCGGACACCAAGCACACGAGAGGACCCACGGTGCGCGAGAGCAGCAACCCGGTATTCCGCTCCCTGCCTAAGGAGCAGGGCGGATACGCGCAATTCGGTACCGGAGCCGCAAGCTTCGGTGCACAACAGGTACACGCGGATCCCTACGTCACGCCGTACCCGGATCAGCAGCGCGGTGTCTCGCGGCCGCTGACCATCGACGACGTGGTCACCAAGACCGGGATGACCCTGGCGGTGCTGTCGGCCGTCGCTGTCGTCTCGTACTTCCTGGTGGCCGGCAACCTGGCCCTGGCCATGCCGTTCACCCTCGTCGGCAGCCTCGGCGGCCTGGTGCTGGTGCTGATCGCCACCTTCGGCCGCAAGCAGGACAGCCCCGCGATCGTGCTGACCTACGCCGCCCTGGAAGGCCTGTTCCTGGGCGCCTTCTCGTTCGTGGTCGCCAACCTGTACGTCTCCGGCGTCAGCGCGGGCGCGCTGATCAGCCAGGCCATCCTGGGCACCCTCGGTGTGTTCGTCGGCATGCTCGTCGTCTACAAGACCGGCGCCATCCGCGTCACCCCGAAGTTCACCCGGATGATCGTCGCGGGCCTGTTCGGCGTCGTGGCCCTGATGCTCGGCAACTTCATCATCGGCATGTTCAACGGCGGCGCCGGTATGGGCCTGCGCAGCGGTGGCACCATCGCGATCATCTTCTCGCTGGTCTGCATCGCGCTGGCGGCGTTCAGCTTCCTGATCGACTTCGACGCCGCCGACCAGATGATCCGCGCCGGTGCGCCGGAGAAGGCAGCCTGGGGTATCGCGCTCGGTCTGACCGTCACCCTGGTCTGGCTGTACGTCGAGATCCTGCGCCTGTTGAGTTACTTCAACAACGACTAGCTCGATTGCGAGAAAGGGCGCCCACCGGTGGTGGGCGCCCTTTTCCTTTGCGTTCCCTTGCGCGGTCGGCTCATACCGCCCGCGGTTTGACCCGACTCGCCGCTTCGGCGGCGTTGCGCCGCGCAACGTCGACGTCGTCGTCGAAGGCCAGCGCCACGCCCATCCGGCGCTTGGTGAAGCTCTCCGGTTTGCCGAACAGCCGAATATCGGTGTGCGGCACCTGCAATGCGGCGTCCACCCCGTCGAACACGACGCCCTCGGCGTCGACGCCGCCGTAGATCACCGCGCTGGCGCCCGGTGATTTCAAGGTGGTGTCCACGGGCAAGCCGAGGATGGCCCTGGCGTGCAACTCGAATTCGTTCTGCCACTGCGACACCATCGTCACCATGCCGGTGTCGTGCGGACGCGGGCTGACCTCGCTGAACCACACCTGGTCGCCCTTGACGAACAACTCGACACCGAAGATGCCCTGCCCGCCCAGGTTTTCGGTGACCGCCTGCGCGATCTGCTGGGCCCGCTCCAATGCGGTGGCCGGCATCGGATGCGGTTGCCAGCTCTCGACGTAGTCCCCGCTGACCTGACGGTGCCCGATGGGCGCGCAGAACTGCGTGCCGATCTGACCGTCGGCATCGGTGCTTTCTCCCGTCGCGTCGCTCGCCCTGGCGGCCCGCACCGTCAGCAGCGTGATCTCGTAGTCGAAATCGACGAACCCTTCGACGATGATCCGGGTGTTGCTGACCCGGCTGCCCGACATGGCGTACTCCCACGCGGGCGCCACCTCGTCGGGACCGTCGATCTTGCTCTGGCCCTTGCCCGACGAGCTCATCACCGGCTTGACCACGCAGGGATAGCCGATCTGGTCGATGGCGGCCTGAAGTTCGTCGAGCGAATCGCAGAACCGGTACGGACTGGTCGGCAGGCCAAGGGTTTCGGCGGCCAGCCGGCGGATGCCCTCACGGTCCATGGTCAGCCGGGCGGCGCGCGCGGTGGGGATCACGGTCACCACCCCGGCATTCTCCAGCTCCTCCAGCACCGGGGTGGCGATCGCCTCGATCTCGGGGACCACCAGATCGGGCTTCTCGGCCTCGATCAGCGCGCGCAACTGCTCGGGGTCGGTCATCGAGATGGTCCGCGCGTGGTGCGCGATCTGCTGCCCGGGCGCGTTGTCGTAACGGTCGACGGCGATGGTCTCGACACCCAGGCGCTGCAGCGCGATCAGTACCTCGCGGCCGAGCTCACCAGAGCCCAGCAGCATCACGCGCGTGGCGTTCGGGCTCAGCGGCGTTCCCAGCGTGGTCATGCGATCAGAGCTTCGAGTGTGTACACAGATCGCGATTCATCCACAGACTGCGATCTGAGCGCAACCTGGACCGCCTGCGGCGCTGGGCTATCGGCAATCGGGTGAGTCTGCGCGGAGCGCATCGGGACTGCGCTCAGATCGCGGGAAACCGTGAACTCGCGATCTGAGCGCAGGCTCAACGCTCGATCAGGACAGGCGCTCCACGACCATGGCCATGCCCTGGCCGCCGCCGACGCACATCGACTCGATACCGAAGGTCTTGTCGTGGGTGGACAGGTTGTTCAGCAGCGTCGCGGTGATGCGGGCACCGGTCATCCCGAACGGGTGGCCCAGCGCGATGGCACCGCCGGACACGTTCAGGCGGTCCTCGTCGATACCCAGCGCGCGGGCCGAGCCGAGCACCTGGACGGCGAAGGCCTCGTTGATCTCGACCAGGTCGATGTCGCCGATCTGCTTGCCCGCCTTGGCCAGCGCCTTCTTGATCGCCTCGATCGGGCCCAGGCCCATGATCTCCGGCGACAGACCCGAGACACCGGTGGACACGATGCGGGCCAGCGGGGTCAGGCCCAGCTCCTTGGCCTTGGTGTCGCTCATGATGACCACGGCGGCGGCGCCGTCGTTGAGCGGGCAGGCGTTACCCGCGGTGATCGTGCCGTTGGGCCGGAACACCGGCTTGAGCTGGCTGATCTTCTCGTAGGTGGTGCCGGCGCGCGGCCCGTCGTCGGTCGACACCACGGTGCCGTCGGGCAGCGTGACCGGGGTGATCTCGCGCTCGAAGAAGCCGCTCTTGATGGCGTCTTCCGCGCGGTTCTGGCTGCGCACACCCCAGTGGTCCTGGTCCTCGCGGCTGATACCGGTGTAGAGCGCCACGTTCTCGGCCGTCTGGCCCATCGCGATGTAGACGTCGGGGATCAGGCCGTCCTGGCGCGGGTCGTGCCATTCGGTGCCGCCCTCGGCCGACGCGGCGGTGCGCGCCTGGGCTTCGTCGAAGATCGGGTTCTTGCTGTTGGGGGCACCGTCGGCGGCGCCGACGCCGAAGCGCGACACCGTCTCCACGCCCGCGGAGATGAAGACGTCGCCTTCGCCGGCCTTGATGGCGTGGAAGGCCATCCGGGTGGTCTGCAGCGAGGACGAGCAGTACCGGTTGACGGTGGTGCCGGGCAGGAAGTCGTAACCCAGCTCGACGGCGACGGCGCGGGCGATGTTGTAGCCGGCCTCACCGGCCGGCTGCGCACAGCCCATCATCAGGTCGTCGATGTCGGCGGGATCCAGCGAGGGCACCTTGTCGAGTGCGGCGCGGACGATCTGCGCGGCCAGGTCGTCGGGACGCATGGTGGCCAGCGATCCCTTGACGGCGCGCCCGATGGGCGAGCGGGCGGTGGCGACGATGACGGCTTCGGGCATGGGAGCTCCTCGGGTCACTTACAAGGGTTCGACTATGACAGCTCCCCAGAACCTAACCCGTGGCGGCAGCGACGATCGGCGCGGGTACGCCCGTGGTGCGCCGCCACAGCCGGCCGGCACCGGTCAGCCGGTGCCACAGCGAGCCGTGCCCGGAGCGGGAGACCAGTGCCTCGTCGACGTCGGAGTCGACGGTCAGCAGACCCAGTGCCCTGGCGAGGGCAGGTAGCAGCTGGTTGGCGGCCAGTGCGTAGCCGGCGGCCGACGGGTGGAACATGTCCGAGGAGAACAGCACGTCCGGGGCCTTGTAGAACTCGGGCGCGAGCAAATCCGAGAAGGGAACTGCTACGCCGCCGGCACCGTGCACAGCCGAGGCCTGCATGCGGGCAAGACGCAGCCCGAGTGTCCGGGTGACCAGGCGTAGCGGCTGCGGGATCGCCGTGATGACCCCGAAATCCGGGCAGGTGCCCACGACCACGACGGCCCCGCTGTCGCGCAGCCGACGGACCCCGGCACCCAGGCGGCGCGCCGACGCGCTGAGGCCGTTGAGTGCGGTGATGTCGTTCGCGCCGATCATGATCACCGCCGCGTCCGGTGGCGGGCCGGCCACGTACATGGCGTCGATCTGCCCGGACAACCCCTTCGACGTGGCCCCGACGATCGCCTTGGTGCTCAACCGGATCCGCTGCCCCGACTCCTCGGCCAGGCCGCGGGCGAGCAACACGCCGGGCACCTCTTCGGCGACGGTGCAGCCGTATCCGGTGGCGGTCGAATCACCGAACACCATCAGGTGCAGGTCGAACGGGACGTCGCGCTGGTACCGCTCCACCGGGCCACCGCCGGGGGAGTAGACGCCGTCGGCGCGCGGCGGGATATCCCAGGATTTCGGGATGACCCGGCGCGTCTGCGCGGCTTGCCCGGTCAGCAGGGTGCGTGCCCCGACATAGGCCGAACCCGTCGATGCGAGGGTGGCCGCGGCTGCCAGGGCGATGGTAGACCGACGCGGTGTGCCCACACCTCGATGTTAGAGGCCCCAAGACCGTTGTCGGTGAGCCCGAGCTGTCCGTCCGGTCACGTTGCGGTATCGAGTGCGGTACCAAATGGGCTCTTTGATTTGTTGAACATATCGACGGTGGGAAGCTAAGTTACACCGGTTGGCTAAGTAACCAGACTTATCCGGGCACTACGACGGCGTAGGAAGTGGTGGCGATGACGGCACCAAGCAAGGTCTCAGGCTCTCCTCGTGCTGCTATCGGTGCAGCTAGAGCCCACCAATCGCGTAGGTTCCCGGTCAGTGACTGGGCCCCGGTCGAGGTCGTCGAGGACGGCCCGAGCATCGCGGGACGGCTGGCCTCGCTGGCCGCTCGGATGACCATCAAGCCGATTCTGGCAATCGGCTGCCATGCACCCACGCTGCCCTGGCCCTTCGGGATCGTCGACTTCGCCGCACGGGTGCTGCGGCCCTCGCCCGGCACCGTGCGGGCCACCATCGCGTTGCCGAAGTGCACCGCCCAGTTGGTGCGGGCCGACGGGGTGCTGCCCGCCGACGGCAAGCGCAGCGTGGTGCTCTATCTGCACGGCGGCGCGTTCCTGGCCTGCGGGGTGAACTCGCATGGCCGGTTGGTGGAGAGCCTGTCGAAGTTCGCCGACAGCCCGGTGTTCGTCGTGAACTACCGCATGCTGCCCAAACATTCGATCGGCGAAGCGATCGATGACTGCTACGACGCGTACCAGTGGCTGCGGCTCACCGGATACGCGCCCGAACACATCGTGTTGGCCGGTGATTCGGCCGGCGGGTACCTGTCCTTGGCGTTGGCGCAGCGGCTGCTGGCAGAAGGGGAAGAGCCGGCGGCCATGGTGACGCTGTCGCCGCTGTTCGAGATCGACAACGCCGGCCGCGCCCAGCATCCCAACGTGGACACTGATGCCATGTTCCCGCCGCACGCGTTCGGCGCGCTGACCGAGATCATCGAGCGGGCCGGCGACAAGCGGCACGAAGAGATCTACGAGCCGCTCGACCACATCGAGCCCGGGCTGCCCCGCACCCTCATCCACGTGTCGGGTTCGGAGGTTCTGCTCAACGATGCGCGAAAGGCCGCGCGCATGCTTGCGGCCGCGGGCGTCCCGGTCGAGGTGCGGGTGTGGCCAGGCCAGATGCACGTCTTCCAGATCTGCGGGCCGCTCGTCAACGAAGCGACCCGGTCGTTACGCCAGATCGGTGCCTACATCCGCGAAGCCACCTGGTGACTCCCCGCTTGGTGGGCGGTTGCGCGGCCTGACACGATGGATGCATGCGCATCGCCAGGCACATCAGTGACCTCATCGGTAATACCCCGCTGGTTCAGCTGAACTCGGTGGTGCCCGCGGGCTCGGGCCTGGTCGCCGCCAAGGTCGAATACCTCAATCCCGGCGGTAGTTCCAAGGACCGCATCGCCGTCAAGATGATCGACGCAGCCGAGGCCAGCGGCGCCCTCAAGCCCGGTGGCACCATCGTCGAGCCGACCTCGGGCAACACCGGTGTGGGATTGGCGCTGGTGGCTCAACAACGTGGTTACAAGTGCATCTTCGTCTGCCCCGACAAGGTCAGCGAGGACAAGCAGAACGTGTTGCGCGCCTACGGCGCCGAGGTCGTGGTGTGCCCGACGGCCGTGCCGCCGGACCACCCGGACAGCTACTACAGCGTCTCCAACCGGCTGGTCGAGGAGATCCCCGGGGCGTGGAAGCCCGACCAGTACTCCAATCCGAACGGACCGGCGAGCCACTACGAAACCACCGGGCCGGAGATCTGGGCCGATACCGAAGGCAAGATCACGCATTTCGTGGCCGGCGTCGGGACCGGGGGCACCATCACCGGGACCGGCCGCTACCTCAAGGAGGTGTCCGGCGGCCGGGTCAAGATCGTGGGCGCCGACCCGGAGGGTTCGGTGTACTCCGGCGGGACGGGCCGTCCCTACCTGGTGGAAGGTGTCGGCGAGGATTTCTGGCCCAGTGCCTACGATCCCGCGATACCCGACGAGATCATCGCCGTCTCGGATGCCGATTCGTTCGACATGACACGCCGGCTGGCCCGCGAGGAGGCGTTGCTGGTCGGTGGTTCCTGCGGGATGGCCGTCGTCGCGGCGCTGCGGGTCGCCGAACGGGAAGGCCCCGACGCGGTCGTCGTCGTGCTGCTGCCCGACGGCGGACGCGGTTATCTGTCAAAGATTTTCAACGACGCGTGGATGTCGTCGTACGGCTTCCTGCGCAGCCGGTTGGACGGCTCGATCGAGGAACTCACCGTCGGCAACATCCTGCGCCGCAAGTCCGGTGCGCTACCGGATCTGGTGCACACCCACCCGTCGGAGACCGTGCGCGACGCGATCAACATCCTGCGCGAGTACGGCGTCTCGCAAATGCCGGTCGTCGGGGCAGAGCCCCCGGTGATGGCCGGTGAAGTCGCCGGCAGCGTATCCGAGCGTGAGTTGCTTTCTGCGGTATTCGAAGGGCGGGCCAAACTGGTTGACGCCGTGGGCGATCACATGAGCGCGCCACTGCCGTTAATTGGTTCCGGTGAACTGCTCAGTACCGCGGCCAAAACATTGCGCGATTACGACGCATTGATGGTCGTCGAAGATGGCAAACCGATCGGCGTGCTCACTCGGCATGATCTTCTGGGCTCGTTGTCCGATGGTGGTTTGCACCGGTAAACGGCACATCGTCCGGGCGGCGCGCCGGGATTGCTGATTGCGGAATCAATTACCGACACTAAAGATTGGCGCGCCGGGAGTATTGTGTCGACCCGGTGAAGAAATGGCGGTGGAGGCCATTTTCGGCCAATTCTCAGGTAGGGTGACACCGCTCATCGTCAGCTAATTTCCGTCACTTGGAAGGCGTTCATGACCACTCCTCCGCCACCGCCTGGGAATTATCCGCCGCCGCCCCCACCGCCGGGCGGTTATCCGCCCCCACCACAAGGCGGTTTCCCGCCTCCGCCGCCTCCCGGCGCCGGATTCGGGGTAGCCGGTCCGGGCGGTGCGCTCGGCGCGTTGCCGAAGGAGTCCTACACGCCGTGGCTGACCCGCGTGCTGGCCTGGCTGATCGATTTCCTCCCGGTGGCGATCCTGGAGGGCATCGGCTACGGGCTGCTGCTCGGCACCCAGGAAACCGTCTGTGTCACAGACACCTCCGAGTACGACCTCGGTGACTTCTGCGCCAGTGGCGCGTCCACGCTCGGACAGTTGTCGTTCTTCATCACCTGGGCGCTGTCCATCGCGTATCTGGTGTGGAACTACGGATACCGGCAGGGCACCACCGGGTCCAGCATCGGCAAGGGCATCATGAAGTTCAAGGTGGTCAGCGAGAAGACCGGTCAGCCAATCGGTTTCGGCCTGTCCATCGTGCGGCAGCTGGCCCACATCGTCGACGGCATCATCTGCTATATCGGGTACCTGTTCCCGTTGTGGGATGCCAAACGTCAAACGCTGGCCGACAAGATCATGACGACGGTCTGTCTGCCGCTCTGATTTAGGCTCACAGGAAGCGCCGGTCCGCGCGCGCAGCGAGCGGGCCGGCGTTCGACCGTAACGACCGATCGACGAGAGGGAGTTCATGACTCAGCCACCACCGCCACCGGGCAGCTATCCACCGCCCGGTGGCTACCCGCCGCCGGAGAACATCCCGTCCGCAGGCGGTTACCCACCACCGCCCGCATCCGGCGGCTATCCGCCGCCGCCGGCACCCGGTGGTTACCCGCCACCCCCAGGCAACTACCCGCCGCCCCCCGGTAACTACCCGCCGCCGCAAGGGAATTACCCGCCGCCTCCACCGCCGCAGGGCGGTTACGCGCCGCCGCCGCCGGGATACCCGGGCGGACCCGGCTTCGGCGGTCCGGCGCAGGGCTACAGCGTCGGGGAGGCGGTGTCCTGGGCGTGGAACAAGTTCAGCAAGAACGCGGCCGCAATCATCGTCCCGACCCTGGTGTTCGGGCTGGTTTATGCGGTGCTGCAGGGTGTCATCCAGTTCGTTTCGAGTCTGTTCACCACCGTGGACAGCTCCTCGTATGACGGAAGCAGCTATTCGGCCAGCGTCTCGATGGGCGTCGGTGGCATCGTCGTCTCCATCATCGGCAGCATCGTCATGCTGGTGGTCGCCGCCGTGGTGCAGTCCGCATATATCGGAGGCATGCTCGACATCGCCAACGGACAGCCGGTCGAGATCGGTTCGTTCTTCAAGCCGCGCAACGTTGTCAACGTGATCATCGCGTCCGTCGTCTCCGGCATCATCGTCGGTATCGGCATCCTGCTGTGCATCGTCCCCGGCATCATCGCGACCATCATGCTGATGTTCACGACCGTGATCGTGCTGGACCGCAATGTGCCCGGCATCGAAGGCATCACCGCCAGTTTCAACCTGTCCAAGGCCAATTTCGGCCCGGTGGCGCTGACGTGGCTGACGACGATCGGCATCACGATTCTCGGTGTGTTGGCCTGCCTGGTCGGCCTGCTCGTCGCCTACCCGCTGGTTTCCCTGATCACCGTCTACGCCTACCGCAAGCTCACCGGCGGACCGGTCGCTCCGCTGACGCCGTAACCGGCCGTCGAATCGAAACGGGGTGGACCACCGATGGTCCACCCCGTTTCGCGTTTCCGGCGCGCACTAGCCTGGTCGACATGAGCGAGCAGCGTTCGGCGAAAGATGCACACCGTTGGCAGGGATTGGCGACCAGGGCGATCCACGCCGGTTTCCGGCCGGATGCCGCCACCGGCGCGGTCAACGCGCCCATCTATGCCAGCTCCACATTCGCCCAGGACGGCGTCGGCGGCCTGCGCGGCGGTTTCGAGTACGCCCGCACCGGTAACCCCACCCGGGCCGCACTGGAGGCCGCACTGGCCGCCGTCGAGCAGGCGGACTACGGGCGGGCGTTCAGCTCCGGGATGGCCGCCACCGACTGCGCGTTGCGTGCCGTGCTGCGTCCGGGGGACCACATCGTCATTCCCGACGACGCCTACGGTGGCACCTTCCGGTTGATCGACAAGGTGTTCACCCAGTGGGGCATCAGCCACACGCCCGTCCCGCTGTCCGATGTGGACGCGGTCGCTGCGGCGATCACCCCGCAGACGAAGCTGGTCTGGGTCGAGACGCCCACCAACCCGCTGCTCAACATCGCCGATATCGCCGCGCTGGCCGGCGTAGCCCGCGAGCGCAACGTGAAACTGTTGGTGGACAACACCTTTGCCTCACCTGCGCTGCAGCAGCCGCTCACCCTCGGCGCGGACATCGTGCTGCATTCGACCACCAAATACATCGGTGGGCACTCCGACGTGGTCGGGGGCGCCTTGCTGACCAACGACGAGGAACTCGACACCGCCTTCGCGTTCCTGCAGAACGGTGCCGGGGCGGTGCCGGGCCCGTTCGACGCCTACCTGACCATGCGGGGCCTCAAGACCCTGGTGTTGCGCATGCAGCGGCACAGTGAAAACGCCGCGAAGGTCGCCGAGTTCCTGGCCGAGCATCCCGCCGTCGGCACGGTGCTCTATCCGGGGCTGGCCAGCCACCCCGGACACGCCGTTGCCGCCGAGCAGATGACCGGATTCGGCGGCATGGTGTCGGTTCGGCTCAAGGGTGGCCGGGCCGCGGCGCACGAATTGTGTGCGCGTACCGAGATTTTCATTCTCGCCGAGTCCCTGGGTGGGGTGGAGTCGCTGATCGAGCATCCCGGCGCCATGACGCACGCGTCGACGGCAGGGTCGCAGCTGGAGGTACCCGACGACCTGGTCCGGCTATCGGTCGGGATCGAGGAGTCCGCCGACCTGATCGGCGACCTGGAGCAGGCCCTGGGCTGACCGGCCAGCGTCACCCGGCCAGCGCCGGCCGCAGCGCCGATGCCGTCACCGCCAGGTTGACCTCGGCCAGCCCGGTCGGCTGTTCGTCGAGCCAACTGCCCAGCGCGATCTCACCGGCCCGGGCGTGCACCCAGCGCCAGCCGCGGTCATTCAGGCTGAGCAGCGCACCCAGCCCGTCCGCCGCGTGCAGTAGCGAGATGATCGCCGCGGTGGGCGCCGGCGGTGGCTGCCGGTCGAACAACGCCGCCAGCAGCGCAGCGCGCGCCGGATCCACCCGGTCCCGGCGCAGCAACGGCAACAGCGTGGTCTTGCCCTGGGACACCCGGTGCAGCTGGCCGGCCCGCTCCAGTTGGGCCACCAGCAACCCCTCGGTGTGCTTGGCCACCGTGGTCAGCGCTGCCGCCGGCCGCAGCGGCCGGCGGACCAGGACGTCGAAGGCGGGACCGGTGACCGGGTCCAGCGGGGCGGTACCGGCCAGCGCCACCAGGTGCCCGGGTGCCACCGGCTCGCCGTCCACGACCGGACGAATGCGGCAGGCAAGTGCCAGATCGAGTAACACCGCCGCGCCGAGGATGCGACGGCTGCGCCGGCGCTCCAGGCTGGGAAGCCCGGACGAATTGTCGAGCAGTAACAGAAACAGGTCCTCGGCGATCTGGGCCATCAGGTGATAACCCTAACCGTCGCCGAGGACCTGCCCTCTGCATGAGTGCTCAGGGGTGATACGGCTCCGCGCTGACGAGGGTGACCTCGACGGTGCTGCCGTTGGGCACGGTGTAGCTGCGGGTCTCGCCCACCTTGGCGTCGATCAGGGCGCCGCCCAGCGGGGAGTTGGGGGAGTACACCTCGAGCTTGCCGTCGCTGACGCCCTCCTGACGAGTGGCGATCAGGAAGGTCTCGGTATCGCTCTTGTCTCCGTCGTAGTAGACCTTGACCACCGAACCGGGCAGCGCCACGCCGGACTGCTTGGGTGCCTCGCCGACCTTGGCGCTGTTGAGGAGTTCCTGCAGCTGGCGGATGCGCGCCTCTTGCTGGCCCTGCTCCTCGCGTGCGGCGTGGTAGCCGCCGTTCTCCCGCAGGTCGCCCTCTTCACGGCGGTCGTTGATTTCGGCGGCGATCACCGGCCGGTTGGCGATCAGCTGGTCCAGCTCCGCCTTCAACCGGTCGTGTGCTTCCTGGGTCAGCCAGGTGACCTGGGTATCGGTCATATCCTCGCGCTCCTGTCGTTGTTTTTCTGCGCTCATGCTGCGTGGGTGCTGCGGCGTGGTGCCGCGTTCGCAGCCGCGTATTGCGCGCTAAAGCAGCAATACACGGCTCCACCCGGAACCGTGTATCGGACCAGTCTACCACCGGCGGGTCGCCGGATTTTCACGATTTCGCTGTTCGGCGTTGGTTGTGCCGTCGCCCAAAGGTGGCGATCAAGGGGTCTTGAGGTACCCCGGCACGTCGGTCCCGCACCCGTAGATATCGCCGACGACAGGCGGCTTTGTCGTCTTCACCTCGGTGGTGACCTGAACCGACGTCTCGGTCGACGATGGCACCAGGATTTCCCGGCGGCCCACCTCGCCACCGTCCTTCGAGCGTGCCCGCACGATGCACACCACCGGGCGTGCCGGGTCGGCGCGTGTCACGGTGATGGTGACCGCCACCGTGTGGTCGTCGACCAGCCGATATGCACCCAGTTCACCCTTGACGTCACCGCTGCCCAGCCGGTTGAAGGCCACGAATGCCAGGGCGACGCCGGCCAGCACGATCAGCGCGGTGAGCCCGATCGCGACCCGCCGCCGGGTGCTGCGAGACAATCGCTGACGCCCGTAGCGGGCGGCGGGACGGTCGATGGTCACGGTTTTGGCTGCCCGTCGTTCGGTTGCTTGTCCTAGGACTGGAACTATAGAGCGGTGGGCATGAAGGGAAGACGGCCGCGGTTGTTGGATGAAACCGTTGAATGAGACGAGATGACTGAACTGCGATTGATGGCGGTACACGCCCACCCCGATGACGAGTCCAGCAAGGGCGCGGCAACCACCGCGAAGTACGCGGCCCAAGGGGTCCGCGTCATGGTGGTGACGCTGACCGGCGGCGAGCGTGGCGACATCCTGAATCCGGCGATGGACCTGCCCGAGGTACACGGCCGGATCGCCGAGGTGCGCCGCGACGAGATGGCCAAGGCGGCCGAGATCCTCGGGGTCGAGCACCACTGGCTGGGCTTCGTGGACTCCGGGCTGCCGGAGGGCGACCCACTGCCGCCGCTGCCCGAGGGCTGCTTCGCGCTGGTGCCGCTGGAAGAACCGGTCGAGCGGCTGGTGCGGGTCATCCGCGAGTTCCGGCCGCACGTGCTGACCACCTACGACGAGAACGGCGGCTACCCGCACCCCGACCACATCCGGTGCCACGAGGTCAGCGTCGCCGCGTACGAGGCCGCCGCCGACCACCTGCGGTTCCCGGACGCGGGCGAGCCCTGGGCGGTGTCCAAGCTGTACTACAACCACGGCTTCCTGCGGCGGCGGATGCAGATGCTGCAGGACGAGTTCGTCAAACACGGCCGTACCGGCCCCTTCGCCAAGTGGCTGGACACCTGGGACCCGGAGTTCGACGTGTTCGAGGGGCGGGTCACCACCCGGGTGGAGTGCGCCGAATACTTCTCCCAGCGTGACGATGCTCTGCGTGCCCACGCCACCCAGATCGACCCGACGGGCGATTTCTTCCACGCTCCCATCGAGTGGCAGCAGCGGCTGTGGCCGACCGAGGAGTTCGAACTGGCCCGCTCCCGCGTGCCGGTGCAACTGCCCGAGACCGACCTGTTCGCGGGGATCGAACCATGACCGACACTCTGCTCCTGGTCGCTGGCCTGCTGGCCGACGACGGACCGCGCGACACCGGGCCCGACTTCGGTAAGGCCAGCCCGCTCGGCCTGGTCGTCGTGGTGCTGCTGATGGTCGGCACCTTCGCGCTGGTGTGGTCGATGAACCGGCACCTCAAACGCCTGCCGGATTCGTTCGACCCGGAGCACCCCGAACCGGATCAGGCCATCGACGAGGGCACCGCCGGCGAGGTCAAGGATGACAGCACGGGGTAACACCCTGGGCGAGGCCACCAGCCCCTACCTGCGCCAGCACGCCGACAACCCAGTGCGCTGGCAACAGTGGGGTCCGCAGGCTTTGGCCGAAGCGGCCGAGCGTGACGTCCCGATCCTGCTGTCCGTCGGGTACGCCGCCTGCCACTGGTGTCATGTGATGGCCCACGAGTCCTTCGAGTCCGCCGACGTCGCCGCGGTGGCCAACGCGCATTTCGTCTGTATCAAGGTCGACCGCGAGGAACGGCCCGACCTGGACGCCGTGTACATGAACGCGACCGTCGCCCTGACCGGGCAGGGCGGCTGGCCGATGACATGCTTCCTCACCCCGGACGGCAGGCCGTTCTTCGCCGGCACCTATTACCCCAAAGACGCCTTCCTGCAATTGCTCTCGGCTGTCGAGGAAACATGGCGGCAGCGCCGCGACGAAGTGGAACGGGCATCGGACGGCATCGCCGCTGAACTGCGCGCCATGACGGGCGGATTACCCGGCGGGCCTGCGCTGCAACCCGCGTTGTGCGATGACGCGGTGGCCGCGGTGCTGCGTGACGAGGACCGCAAGTACGGCGGCTTCGGCCGGGCGCCGAAGTTCCCGCCGTCGGCTCTGCTGGAGGCGCTGCTGCGGCATCACGAGCGCACCGGGGCCGGACTGGATGTCGTGGAACGCACCTGCCAGGCGATGGCGCGAGGTGGTATCTACGACCAGTTGGCGGGTGGTTTCGCCAGGTACAGTGTCGACACTGCTTGGGTGGTACCGCATTTCGAGAAAATGCTGTACGACAACGCACTGTTGCTGCGGGTGTACGCACATTGGGCCAGGTGGACCGGAAATCCGTTGGCCCGCAGGGTCGCCGAACAGACCGCCCGGTTCGTCATCGACGACCTCGGCGAGGGCGGGATGTTCATCTCGTCCCTGGATGCCGACGCCGGCGGGGTGGAGGGATCGACCTATGTGTGGACACCCGATGAGCTGTGCGATGTCCTCGGTGACGACGACGGTGCCTGGGCCGCTTCGCTTTTCGGTGTGACCGAGGCGGGAACCTTCGAAAACGGCGCCTCGGTGCTGCAGCTGCGCACCGACCCGGACGACCCCGAACGGTTCGCCAGGGTGTGCGACACCCTGCTGGCCGCTCGGGCGCGGCGGTTGCAGCCGGGGCGCGACGCGAAGATCGTCACAGCGTGGAACGGTCTGGCCATCACCGCGCTCGCCGAGGCCGCCGTCGCCCTCGATCGCCCCGAATACCTCGATGCCGCAACGGAATGCGCCCGTCGGCTACTGGACCTGCATCTGGTGGACGGGCGGCTGCGCCGGGCCAGCCTCGGTGGGGCGGTCGGTGCCAGCGCGGGGATCCTGGAGGACTACGCCGCGATGGCCACCGGATTGCTGACGCTGTATCAGCTGACGGGCCGCTGGCTGGCCGATGCCACCGGCCTGCTGGACACCGCGACGGACCACTTCGCCGATGTCGACGGTCGCTGGTTCGACACCGCCGACGACGCCGAGGCGTTGGTGTTGCGGCCCGCCGACCCGCTGGACGGGGCGACGCCGTCCGGGGCGGCACTCATCGCCGAAGCGTTGCAACTGGCCGCGCACCTGACCTCCGTGCCGCGGTACGCGACAGCTGCCGCGGACTCGCTGGCGGCCGCGACGTCCATCCTGGCCAAGGCCGCCCGCTCCGGCGGGCACTGGCTGGCCGTCGCCGAGGCGGCGGTGCGCGGACCCCTGCAGATCGCCGTCGCCTGCGACCCGGACCACTCCGAACTGCTCACCGCGGCACGAGCATTGGCGCCCGGCGGGGCCATCGTAGTGGGCGGTCGCGCCGACAGCACCGAACTACTGGCCGGACGGGACCGCGTCGGCGGACGCGACGCGGCCTACGTGTGCCGGGGCCGGGTCTGCGACCTGCCGGTGACGACGCCCCAGGATCTGGCCGCGGCGCTGAACCGGGCCGTGTAGCGTGCGGCCCATGCCCAGTCCCGAGCAGATCACCGCCACCGTCCATCGCTACCTCGAACTGGTCGCCAGCGGCGCGGCCGACGACGTCGCCGAGCTGTACGCCTCCGACGCCACCGTCGAGGATCCGGTCGGCGGTGAGGTGCACATCGGCAGGCAGGCCATCCGCGGCTTCTACGCCAACATCGAGAACGTCAAGGGCACGATCGAGATTTACACGCTGCGCGCGCTCGGCCACGAGGCCGCCTTCTACTGGCGACTGTCGTTGGATTTCGGCAATGGCAGCGGGATGAGCATCGACATCATCAGCGTCATGTCCTTCGACGCCGACGCCAAGATCACGTCGATGAAGGCGTACTG
This sequence comes from Mycolicibacterium sp. J2, assembly GCF_026240945.1. Lineage (GTDB taxonomy): Bacteria > Actinomycetota > Actinomycetes > Mycobacteriales > Mycobacteriaceae > Mycobacterium. The sequence goes on along the minus strand of NZ_JAPFPY010000021.1, from coordinate 16,486 downwards.
GGGCCCGGACAACATCACCACCGACTGAGTGATTTCGGCGCGTTTTCCTGCGCTCACCGCGGATGAGCGCGCCGAAGTCGCTAGCCGCTGAAGACCGCGAACCACATCGCGATGTAGTGGCAGATCGCCGCGACCGCGGTGCACGCGTGGAAGAACTCGTGATGGCCGAACGTCGTCGGCCACGGGTTGGGCCATTTGAGCCCGTAGAGCACCCCGCCGATGCTGTACAGGGCGCCGCCGACGATGAGCAGCACGACGGCGGCGACCCCGGCGCCGTCCATGATCGGGCCGATGAACCAGGCCGCCACCCAACCCAGCAGGATGTACAGCGGCACGCCCACCCAGCGTGGCGCCGACGGCCAGAAGGACTTCAGCAACACACCGGCGATCGCGCCGCCCCAGACGATCCAGAACAGCACCAGGCCCTTGTTGGACGGCAGGGCGAGCAGCGCAAACGGCGTGTAGCTGCCCGCGATGAAGATGAAGATCATCGAGTGGTCGGCCCGCTTCATCCACTTGCGGGCGTTCGCGGACTTCCAGGTCACCCGGTGATAGGTGCCGCTGACGGCGAACATCGCCACGATGGTGAACGTGTAGAGCAGGGTGGCCAACCCGGCCTCCAGGCCACGCATCGCCCACGACACCGAGACCAGCGCCGCACCCGCGATGAACGCCACGACCGCGGAGTACACGTGGATCCAGCCCCGGGCGCGGGGCCGGCCGAGGAACTGTGCCACCCCGTCGGCGACGACGGCGGGCAGGTCTCCGGGTTCGTCGTAGCCGGGCGTGATGCCCGCCGCGGACCGGTAGGGCTTGGTGGTGTCGATCGGTGTCGTCATTTGTCTGTCACCTCCACTGACTGGCATGGGGGATCTTGGTCGCCACAGTAGTCTGATTTTCGTGGAGATCATTCCCCCGCGCCTCAAGGAGCCGGCGTACCGGCTGTACGAGATGCGGCTGCGCAACGAGCTGCAGCGGTCGAAATCCGAACTCCCTCGCCACATCGCGGTGCTGTGCGACGGTAATCGCCGCTGGGCCCGCGATGCCGGCTATAACGACGTCAGCTACGGCTACCGCAAGGGTGCGGCGAAGATCGCCGAGATGCTGCGCTGGTGCCAGGCCGCCGGGATCGAGCTCACCACGGTGTACCTGTTGTCGACGGAGAACCTGGGCCGCGACCCCGAGGAGCTGTCCGCGCTCATCGAAATCATCACCGATGTCGTCGAGGAGATCTGCGCACCGGCCAACCGCTGGAGTGTGCGCACCGTCGGTGACCTGGAACTTCTCGGTGAGGAACCGGCCCGTCGGCTGCGGGAGGCCGTCGAGGGAACCGTGAGCACCGGCATCACCGGTCCCGGCTCGCTGCACGTCAACGTGGCGGTCGGGTACGGCGGCCGGCAGGAGATCGTCGACGCGGTGCGGGCCCTGCTGGCAAAGGAAGTGGCAAACGGGGCGACCGCCGAGCAGCTCATCGAATCGGTCACCGTCGATGCCATCTCGGAGAACCTGTACACCTCCGGACAGCCCGACCCCGATCTGGTGATCCGCACCTCGGGTGAGCAACGCCTCTCCGGATTCCTGTTGTGGCAGAGCGCATATTCGGAGATGTGGTTCACCGAGGCGCACTGGCCGGCGTTTCGCCGGGTCGACTTCCTGCGCGCGCTGCGCGACTACACCCGGCGCCATCGGCGCCACGGCCTGTAACCACCATGGCCGGGCTGTCGGCGGTGGTCTTCGCACTCAGCTGGTGGCTCGGGTTGTACCTGCTCGCGCGAAATCCACGCAAGCCCGTGCTGGCGTTGGCCGCTGCCGGGCTGTCGAGCTTCGCCGTCGTCGTCGCCCTCGATGCGGTGCGGGTGACCACCGATTCGGCGGCACTCGGTCGGGTGGAGGTCTATCTGGTGGTGCTGCCCGGCGTGTTCTGGTTCGCGGTACTGCTGGAACTGTCCCGGCCCCAGGACAACCCGCGCCGCCGGCTGTGGGAGTTGAGCGCGATCGCCATGGTGGCCGCCGTGGGATTCACCGGTGCGGCGCTGGCCGGCAGCGTCGTGGGTCCGCTGCGTGTCGGGCATTGGCTGATGTTCGCTGCGGTGTCGGTACCGGCGCTCGGGGCGATGGCCGCGACCACGCTGCGCCCCGCTCAGCCCAGGACGGTGCGGCGTTTCGTCCTGGTGGCGACCCTGTTCTTCGCCCTGGGCAACGCCATCCTGGTGATTCCCCTGGAACTGGTGCCGAGCTGGCTTGCGTTGGCGTCCACCGGGTTCGACGTGGCGCTGTTGGGTATCGCCGTCGCGCTGTCGGATGCGTTCGACGAGGGGCAGGCGCTGCGCGCCGACATGCTGCGGTCGTTCGCGGCGACGGCGGTGGTGGCGCTGCTGTTCGGTGTGCAGGTGCTGATCGGGCTGGCCGTGACGGGCCCGTCGGCGCGGCTGCCGTTGACGGTGTTGCTGTTCACCAGCATCGCGGTGGCCGTCACCGTCAACGTGCTCGCCGACCCGCTGGCCGGGCTGTTGGACCGGGTGACCTTCTCCGGCTCGCCGGTGCTGCGCGCCGATCGCGCCGCGCTGCGCCGCACCGAGGCCGCGCTGCCGCTGCGCAAGGACAGCCCGCTGGACCAGATCGACGACGAGACGTTCGCCCGGCTGACCCGCCGTGCCCTCGGCCACTACGGTGACCTGTCCAAGTTGGTGGCCAGCCCGCTGACCGCGTTACCGATCATCGATGTCCGGCTCGCATCTCGGGGCGTGCCGGATCAGCCGCTGGAACGGGCCAACGAACTCAAGGCGCTGCTGGCCGACCGCATCGCCGCGCTCAAGCCCCGCGACGGTGGTGACTTCGGCACCAGCGAACAGTGGCGGCATTACAACGCGCTGTACTTCCCGTATGTCGCGGGGGTACGGGCCTACGCGCAGAACGCCACCGCGGCCGGGCTCGATCCCGTCGCCCGGCGGGCCTGGCAGTGGCTGGCCACCGAGGTACCACAGCGGTCGTTGCACAACTGGCAGAACGCGGCAGCGCGGGTGATCGCGGCGGACCTGCGCGCCGGGCAGGTGGTCGACGCCCGCTGAGCTGGGCTTGGCAGTGTCTGGCAGCGACGCGTGCAGATCTGGCAGCGGTTTTCCCGCAGTGTCGAGCATGTCCGAGACACCTCAACGACGAGGAGTTGACATGACCGCCACCCTGACCCGACCACCGCTGTCCGACAGCACGGACTCCCTGCTCCGGTTCGTCATGCGCGCCGACGCCACGGTATGCGCGGGCGCCGGCCTGCTCGTGGCGATGACGGCCGATCCGCTGTCCCGGCTGTCCGGTCTTTCGGCAGCAGGCGAGTGGATCGTCGGGGCGGCCCTGGTGTGTTACGGCGCCGTGCTCTACCTGCTCGCCGCCGCCCCGGCGCTACGGCGAATCGGGATCGGCGTCGTCACCGTCAACGTTCTCATCGCGCTCACGACGATTGCGGTGCTGATCGCCGACGTCCTGCCGCTCACCGCCGCGGGTGTGGCGCTGACGCTGGTGGTTGTCACCGCCACGCTCGGCTGCGCCTGGTTGCAGTACCTCGGAGTGCGCCGTCTGGCGTGACTCCCGCCCGCCCGGTGCGGGGCCGTCCCCATAGAGGTTGTGGTGATGTCCCCGCACCGGCCCCGCGTCACCTCCACCGAAAGGACCGTTCGATGACCGCAATCACCGCCACCACCACTCGTCCCCGCGACGGACTGCTGCGCTACGCCATGCGCCTGGACGCCGTGCTGGTCGGGATCACCGGCATCCCGTTCGTCGTCGCCCCCGGCTGGTTGGCGTCGCTGACCGGCATGCCCACCGGCGTCGAACTGGGGCTGGGGATCTTCTTCCTCGCCTACGGCCCGACGGTCTACTGGCTGGCCGGCCGCGAGCGGGTGCGCCCCGGCGCGATCGCCACCATCACCGCCAACGCCCTGTTCACCGTCGGCTTCGTCGCCGTCGAGGTCGCCGGGATCTGGCCGCTGACCGGGTGGGGCGTGGCGCTGCTGCTGGGCGGTGCGCTCTACACCGCGGTGATCGGCGGCGTGCAGTATGCCGGGCTCAGAGCTTGCGCAGCCGCAGCCGGTTGATGGAGTGGTCGGAATCCTTGCGCAACACCAGGGTTGCGCGGGGCCGGGTAGGCAGGATGTTGTCGATCAGGTTGGGCCGGTTGATCGAATGCCAGATATCGCGGGCGGCGAAGATGGCCTGATCGTCGGTCAGCGTGGAGTAGTGGTGGAAGTGCGACGCCGGGTCGGCGAAAGCACCGGCCCGCATCGACAGGAATCGCGAGATGTACCACTTCTCGATGTCCTCGATGCGGGCGTCGACGTACAGCGAGAAGTCGAACAGGTCCGAGACCATCAGCGCCGGTCCGGTCTGCAAGACGTTGAGCCCCTCCAGGATGAGGATGTCGGGCTGGCGGATGATCTGGTGCTCGCCGGGCACGATGTCGTACAGCAGATGCGAATACACCGGCGCGGAAACGGCTTCGGCGCCGGACTTGACCGCCGTGACGAAGCGCATCAGCGCCCTGCGGTCGTAGCTCTCCGGAAAACCCTTGCGGTGCATGATGTTCCGCCGGCCCAGCTCGCCGTTGGGGTAGAGGAACCCGTCGGTGGTGACCAGGTCCACCCGGGGGTGGTGTTCCCACCGGGCCAGCAGCGCCTTGAGCACGCGGGCGGTGGTCGACTTGCCCACCGCCACACTGCCCGCCACCCCGATGATGAAGGGCACCGGGGTATCGGGCGTCTGCTCGCCGAGGAATTCGGAGGTGGCGGCGAACAACCGCTGATGGGCAGCCACCTGCAGGTGGATCAACCGGGCCAGCGGCAGGTAGACCTCTTCGACCTCCAGTAGGTCGATCTGCTCACCCAGGCCGCGCAACCCGCGCAGCTCGGCCTCGGACAGTTTCAACGGGGTGGCCATGCGCAGCGCGCGCCACTGCGCTCTGTCGAACTCCACATATGGGCTCGGCTCACTCGGCCGCGGCATGCGGTCAGTCTTGCATCTACGGTTGTGGGCATGGACGCCGGTACGGATTCAGAGGCCCTGATTCGCGACTATCTGCTTCTCGGTCTGCGCTTCGATCGGCTGGAGGAGGGCTATGTGGACTCCTTTACCGGAGATCCGCAGCTGCGTCGCCAGGTGGCCGCCGAACCGGCACCGGATCCCGCCGACCTGACCCGCCAGGCGAACCGACTGCTGGCGCAGGTGCCGGGCAGTGGACTGGAACCGGAGCGCGCGGACTATCTCTCGGCACACCTGAAAGCGCTGGCCTGCGCGGGCCGCAAGTTCGCCGGCGAGGAGGTCGGCTTCGTCGAGGAGGTGCGCGAGTACTTCGACGTCGACATCACCAAAGGCGACCCGCAGCGCTACCGCGACGCGCACCGCAAGCTCGACGAGGTCGTCGGCGGCACCGGCTCGCTGGCCGAGCGGATGCAGGCCTACCGCAGCGCCGAAGAGATCCCGCCGCAGCGCCTGGAGGAGGCCATCCACGCCTTCTCGTCGGCGCTGCGGGACCGGGTCCGGGCCACCTTCCCGCTGCCCGATCGCGAGACCATCACCTACGAGGTAGTCACCGACAAGCCGTGGTCGGGATTCAACTACTACCTGGGCGACTACACCTCGACCGTCGCGGTGAACGCCGATCTCAAGCAGCAGATGTCGAATCTGCCGCGACTGGTGGCCCACGAGTCCTACCCGGGCCATCACACCGAGCACTGCCGCAAGGAGGCCGGGTTGGTCGCGAGCCAGGGCCAGGCCGAGCAGACCATCTTCCTGGTCAACACCCCGCAGTGCCTGATGGCCGAGGGGCTGGCCGATCTGGCCCTGTACGCCGTGCAAGGCTCCAACTGGGGTGCGTGGGCGCAGGAGATCTACGCCGACCTCGGCCTGCGCTTCGACGGGGAGCGGGCGGTCGCGGTGGCCGAGGCATCGGCCGCGCTGGCCGACGTCCGCCAGGACGCCGCGCTCATGCTGCACGACGAGCATCGCGATGTCGACGAGGTGGTGACCTACTTGTCCACCTGGCTGCTGACCTCGGAGAGCCGGGCCCGGCAGATGCTGAAATTCCTGTCCTCGCCGCTGTGGCGCGCCTACACCAGCACCTACGTCGAGGGCTACCGGCTGCTGCGGGGCTGGCTGGACGCCCGCCCGGCCGAGGTGTCGCTCACCGAACGGTTCGGCCGGCTGCTCGACGAGCCGCTGATCCCGTCCGCGCTGCGGGTCGCCTAGGGCGGCCTCGGCCTGGTAAACAGCGTCGTGGGAGGGCGATAGGCTGTAGGCCATGACTGCAGACTCGACCGTCAGTGCCCTGGGTGCGGACTACGCCGCCACCGCCAGCGAGGCCTACCAGGCCGCCCTGCAGGTCATCGAGCAGGTCGAACCCCGGGTCGCGGCGGCCACCCGCAAAGAGCTTGCCGACCAACGGGATTCGCTGAAGCTGATCGCCAGCGAGAACTACGCGTCTCCGGCGGTGCTGCTGACCATGGGCACCTGGTTCTCCGACAAATACGCCGAGGGCACCATCGGCCACCGCTTCTACGCGGCCTGCCAGAACGTCGACACCGTCGAGGCACTGGCCGCCGAGCATGCCCGCGAGCTGTTCGGCGCCCCCTACGCCTACGCCCAACCGCATTCGGGCATCGACGCCAACCTGGTCGCGTTCTGGGCCATCCTGGCCACCCGCGTGGAAGCGCCGGAGCTCGCGGCCCTGGGCGCCAAGCACGTCAACGACCTGTCCGAGCAGGACTGGGAGACGCTGCGCAACAAGCTGGGCAACCAGCGTCTGCTGGGCATGTCGCTGGACACCGGCGGGCACCTGACCCACGGGTTCCGGCCCAACATCTCCGGCAAGATGTTCCACCAGCGCAGCTACGGCACCGACGCCCAGACCGGGTTGATCGACTATGACGCCGTCGCCGCCGCGGCCCGCGAGTTCAAGCCGCTGATCCTGGTGGCCGGCTATTCGGCCTACCCGCGCCGGATCAACTTCGCCAAGATGCGGGAGATCGCCGACGAGGTGGGCGCCACCCTGATGGTCGACATGGCGCACTTCGCCGGCCTGGTCGCAGGCAAGGTGTTCACCGGCGACGAGGATCCGGTGCCGCACGCGCACGTCACCACCACCACGACGCACAAGTCGCTGCGCGGTCCCCGCGGCGGCCTGGTGCTGGCCACCGAGGAGTACGCGCCGGCCGTCGACAAGGGCTGCCCGATGGTGCTGGGCGGTCCGCTCTCGCATGTGATGGCCGCCAAGGCGGTGGCGCTGGCCGAGGCGCGTCAGCCGGCCTTCCGCGACTACGCGCAGGCCATCGCCGACAACGCGAAGGCGCTGGCCGACGGTTTCCTCAAGCGCGGCGCCCGCCTGGTCACCGGCGGCACCGACAACCACCTGGTGCTGCTGGACGTCACCTCGTTCGGGCTGACCGGCCGGCAGGCCGAGTCGGCGCTGCTGGACGCCGGGGTCGTCACCAACCGCAACGCCATCCCCAACGATCCCAACGGGGCCTGGTACACCAGCGGCATCCGGTTCGGCACGCCCGCGCTGACCACCCGCGGTTTCGGCGCCGACGACTTCGACCGGGTGGCCGAATTGGTGGTCGAGGTGCTCGAGAACACACAGCCCGAAGGCAGCTCCAAGGCCAAGTACGCGCTGGCCGACGGCACCGCCGACCGCGTGCACGCCGCGTCGGCGGAGCTGCTGGCGGCCAATCCGCTGTACCCCGGGCTGACGCTCTGACCCGCGGGCGCGTCGATTTTTAAGAACGTGTGTATGAGGGTTACAGTTACTGTATGGCACAGAAACCTGTTCCCAATGCGCTGACCCTCGAACTCGAGCCGGTCGTCGAGGAGAACCTGTCTCGCCATCTCGCGACGGAAGTGATGTGGTACGGCCACGACTACGTTCCGTTCGACCAGGGCGAGAACTTCGCGTTCCTCGGCGGCAAGGACTGGGACCCGTCCCAGGTCACCCTGCCCAAGCCGGTGACCGACGCCTGCGAAATCCTGCTCATCACCAAGGACAACCTCGCCGGATATCACCGTGAGCTGGTCGAACACTTCATCCTGGAGGACAAGTGGGGTCGCTGGCTGGGCCGCTGGACCGCCGAGGAGCACCTGCACGCCATCGCGCTGCGCAACTACCTGGTGGTCACCCGGGAGATCGACCCGGCGGCCAATGAGGACGTCCGCGTCGAGCACGTGATGAAGGGCTACCGCGCCGACCGCCTCAGCCAGATCGAGACGCTGGTCTTCATGGCGTTCTTCGAGCGCCAGCACGCGGTGTTCTGCCGCAATCTGGAAGCCCGGATCGACGAGCCCATCCTCAAGGGCCTGATCGGCAAGATCGCCACCGACGAGGAGCGCCACGAGGTGTTCTTCGCCAACCTGGTCGCGCACTGCCTGGAAACCAAGCGTGACGAGACCGTCGCGGCCATCGCGGCCCGCGCCCGCGAGCTCGGTGTCGTGGGCGGAGATATCGACGCCTACACCGACAAGATCGCCACCGTCGCCGCGGCCGGCATCTTCGACGAGGCCGCGCGACGCGCCGTCATCGCGGACCGGCTGACCGCCTGGGGGCTGGCCGAGGAACCAGTGTTACGAGAGTTCACGCGCGCGTAACCCGTTGTGCCGGTTGGCGCGGCGCGCCTGACGCGCACAGCGTGCGCACCGGGAGTAGCGTCGCAAGTGATGGCTAGCGACATGCTTTGCTGTCCGGGCGGTACCCGAACGTTTCGACAAGAACGGGACCGGCCCCGGTCCTGGTGCCGCAGCGCCCGCCGAATTGCCTTCGCGGGGCCGCGCGGGCTGAGGAGCGCCTCGTGAGTGATTCGCCGATCAGGACTTATGTGCTCGACACTTCCGTGTTGCTGTCCGATCCGTGGGCGTGCACCCGCTTCGCAGAACACGAAGTCGTGGTGCCGCTCGTGGTCATCAGCGAACTGGAAGCCAAACGGCATCATCACGAACTGGGCTGGTTCGCCCGACAAGCCCTGCGCCTGTTCGATGACCTGCGCCTGGAGCACGGTCGGCTGGACCAGCCGATCCCCGTCGGCACCCTGGGCGGGCGGCTGCACATCGAGCTCAACCACAGCGATCCGACGGTGCTTCCGGTGGGCTTCCGCACCGACACCAACGATGCCCGCATCCTGACCTGCGCGGCCAACCTGGCCGCCGAGGGCAAGCACGTCACCCTGGTCAGCAAGGACATCCCGCTGCGCGTCAAGGCCGGGGCGGTGGGCCTGACGGCCGACGAATACCACGCCCAGGACGTCGTCACCTCGGGCTGGACCGGGATGACCGAACTCGACGTCAGCGCCGAGGAGATCGACACCCTGTTCGCCGACGGCGAGCTGGACCTGGCCACCGCACGGGATCTGCCTTGCCACACCGGTGTTCGGCTGCTGGGCGGCACCTCCTCGGCGCTCGGACGGGTGAATGCCGACAAGCGGGTCCAGCTGGTCCGCGGCGATCGCGAAGTGTTCGGCCTCCGGGGAAGGTCAGCCGAACAGCGCGTCGCCCTTGATCTGCTGCTCGACGAGTCGGTCGGCATCGTCTCGCTCGGCGGCAAGGCCGGCACCGGAAAGTCGGCGCTGGCGCTGTGCGCCGGGCTGGAGGCGGTGCTGGAACGTCGGACCCAGCGCAAGGTGGTGGTATTCCGGCCGCTGTACGCCGTCGGCGGGCAGGACCTGGGCTACCTGCCCGGCAGCGAGAGCGAGAAGATGGGCCCGTGGGCGCAGGCCGTCTTCGACACCCTGGAGGGCCTGGCCAGCCCGGCGGTGCTGGAAGAGGTGCTCTCCCGCGGGATGCTGGAAGTGTTGCCGCTCACCCACATTCGCGGTCGCTCCCTGCACGACTCGTTTGTCATCGTCGACGAGGCGCAATCCCTGGAACGCAACGTGCTGCTGACGGTGCTGTCCCGACTCGGCGCCGGATCGCGGGTGGTGCTCACCCACGACGTCGCCCAGCGTGACAACCTGCGGGTAGGCCGGCATGACGGCGTGGCCGCCGTCATCGAGAAGCTCAAGGGGCACCCGCTGTTCGCGCACATCACGCTGATGCGCAGCGAGCGCTCGCCGATCGCGGCGCTGGTCACCGAGATGCTGGAGGAGATCAGCCCCGAAGCCCTGCCCTGAGCGTGATTTGTGGAGCCGCAGCCGTAACCATTACGGCTGCGGCTCCACAAATCGCCAGCCGGTAGGCTGCTGAGGTGTCACGACATGCCTGGCTGTGGACCGTCGTCGGTGTCGTCGCCGCCGTCGCGGTACTGATCATCGGCGGGCTGTCCGGTCATATTCGTCGTGACGATCCCGATGTGGTGGACTGCGCCAAGGTCAAATGCGTGGCGCTGACCTTCGACGACGGCCCCGGCCCGTACACCGACCGGCTGCTCAAGATCCTGGCCGACACCGACTCCAAGGCCACCTTCTTCCTGATCGGCAACAAGGTGGCGGCCAATCCCGCAGGCGCCAAACGCGTGGCCGACGCGGGGATGGAAATCGGCAGTCACACCTGGGAACACCCCAACATGACCACCATCCCGCCGCAGGCGATCCCCGCCCAGTTCAGCAAGGCCAGTGACGCCATCGAGTCGGCCACCGGTCAGCGGCCCAAACTGGTGCGCACCGCGGGCGGCCTGGTCAACGACGCCGTGCTGGCCGAGGCGGCCAAACAGGGCCTGGCCGATATCAACTGGGATGTCATCCCGTTCGACTGGTTCAACGACGCCAACACCGCCGCCACCCGCTACATGCTGATGACCCAGATCAAGCCGAATTCGGTGGTGCTTTTCCACGACACCTATTCCTCCACCGTGGATCTGGTGTACCAGTTCATCCCGGTGCTCAAGGCCAACGGATACCACCTGGTGACCGTCACCCACATGCTCGGCGAACGCAAACCCGGCACCAGCTACGGCAGCCGCGAAAACGGTCCGCCGGTCAACGACCTCACCGATCTGCCCGCCGCGGAGATCCCGTCGCTGCCGGCCACACCGTCACCGCCGCCGATGCCGAACTTCCCGATCACCGATATCCCTGGCGCCAACTCGGGCGGTCCGAACAACGGAGCCTGACGCCGTCGATGTTTAGCCGCCGGTGCCGACCGGCTACCCGTTACGTGGATGCCCCCGAAACGGAGGAAAGCACATGACGAGCTCGGTGCAGCAGTTCGTCGGCGCGACCGCGTACGACGTCACCGGCCACAAGATCGGCAAGATCCACCAAATTTTCGTGGACGCGGACACCCGCGAACCGAAATGGGTGGCGGTCACCACCGGGCTCTTCGGCCTGTCGTCGACATTCGTGCCGCTGGCCGGCGCCCACTGTGATCGCAACACCGTGACCGTCGCCGTCGACAAGGGCGCCATCAAAGAGGCGCCCAACCTGCGGATACGGGCTGGTATCACCCCTGAGGAGGAGCACCGGCTGGCCCGGCACTATCGTCTGCCGGCCTCGCCGCCGCCCGCGCCGGCGCCGCCGGAGCGCGGGCCCAGCAGCACCGGGATCGATATCGCGACCGCCGCGGCGGGCATCGGCGGTATCGCGTTCAACACCGCCGCGCACCGTCCCACGGATCGGGGTCGCGAAAACTAGGATTTCGCGGTGTGCACACCGGTACCGCGCTCGCCCTCACCCTGCTGGTGTTGCTCTATGCCGTGATCTCGGGCCTGGTCAGCCGGTGGTACCTGGCGCCGGCGTTGGTGTTCGTGGTCATGGGCATGATGCTCGGGCCCTTCGGATTCGACGTCATCGCCGCCGACGACCCCCATACCTTCACCACGTTGGCCCAGTTGGCGCTGACGGTCATCCTGTTCAACCAGGCGGCGTCACTCGACCTGGCCGCTGCGGCGCGGCGCGGGCACGCCACCTTCCGGCTGCTCATCGTCGGTATCCCGTTGGCGTTGCTGCTGGGCACGCTGACGGCAGTGGTGTTGCTGCCGGTTCTCCCGCTGTGGGAGGCGGTCTGCTTGGCCGCCGTCATCGCGCCGACGGAGGTGGCCCTGATCGATGCCCTGCTGGAAGATCAACGCATCCCGGAGCGGGTCCGGCACGCGCTGTCGGTGGAAAGCGGCTGTTACGACGGGTTCGCCTTGGCGGCAGCGCTTGCGGCGCTGGCGCTGGCCGCCAAACCCGGTGAGGGCGGTGTCGGCCATTGGAGTTGGTACCTGGTGCACACCGAGTTGGTGGCGGTGGCCCTCGGGGCGATCATCGGACTGGTCGGCGGAGTGGTGGTGCTGGCCTCGTGGCGGCGCGGCTGGATGAACGCCACCTGGGCTCAACTGGCCACCGTGGCAATGGCTTTGGTGTGCTTCGGGCTGGCCGAGCGGGTGCATTCCAGTGGTTTCGTCGCCGCTTTCGTCGGCGGTCTTGGTTTCGCCGCGGTGGCCCGCCATGCGCGGACGGCGGTGCCCACCCAGGTGTCCGACGCCGCCGGCCAGGTGCTCGAGCTGGTGGTGTTCGCGATCTTCGGTGGATACGCCGTGTTCCTGGGCTGGCGCGAGATCGATTGGCGCACAGTGCTGTTCTGTGTGGCGGCGCTGGTGCTGGTGCGTCCGGTGGCGGTGCAGCTGGCACTGGTCGGCACCGATGTGCCGATGCGCAGTCGGTTGTTCATCGGATGGTTCGGACCGCGCGGGATCGGCACGCTGGTGTTGGGATTGTTGGTGCTCGGCCACGGCGGAATCGACAATGCTGCCGTCATCACCGAGGCGGTGGTGATCACCGTGACGTTGAGCCTGCTCCTGCACAGCCTGACGGCCTGGCCAGGAATCAGATTCGTCGCACCAGACCGGTTGGCGTGAGCGTCGCGACGGAAACCGCCCCGTTCCGTCGCGACGCCCACACTCGGCGGAAACGCGTTACTCGCCCGGCTTGACCTTCGCCATGGCCAGCACGTCGAGGCGCTTGTCCAGCTCGGCTTCGGAGAGCTTGTCGCCGAGCAGACCGCGGTCGATGACGGTCTGCCGGATCGTCTTCTTCTCCTTGAGTGCCTGCTTAGCCACCTTGGCGGCCTCCTCGTAGCCGATGGCCGAGTTCAGCGGCGTCACGATGGACGGCGACGACTCGGCCAGCTCACGCAGATGCTCCTCGTTGGCCACCAGGCCGTCGATGCACTTGGTGGCGAACAACTTCGACACGTTCGACAGCAGGGTGAACGACTCCAGCACGTTGCGCGCCATCATCGGGATGTAGACGTTCAGCTCGAAGGCGCCAGACAGGCCGCCGACGGTGACGGCGGCGTCGTTGCCGATGACCTGCGCGGCCACCTGGGTAACCGCTTCGGGCAGAACAGGGTTCACCTTGCCCGGCATGATCGAGCTACCCGGCTGCAGGTCGGGCAACTGGATTTCGCCAAGGCCGGTCAGCGGGCCCGAACCCATCCAGCGCACGTCGTTGGCGATCTTGGTCAGTGATGCCGCGATCGTCTTCAGGGCGCCGGATGCCTCGACCAACCCGTCGCGGGCCGCCTGCGCTTCGAAAGAGTCCTTGGCGGTGCGCAATTCGGCGATACCGGTCTGCGCCACCAGTACCTCGACCACCTTGGCGCCGAACCCGTCGGGGGCATTGAGTCCGGTGCCGACGGCGGTGCCCCCGATGGCCAGCTCGCCGAGCCGGGGCAGGGTGGCCTTGACCCTTTCGATCCCGGCCTCGATCTGACGGGCGTAGCCGCCGAACTCCTGGCCCAAGGTCACCGGAACGGCGTCCATCAGGTGGGTGCGGCCGGACTTCACCACGGTGCGCCATTGCCTGGCCTTGGCGGCCAGGGACTCGTGCAAGATCTCCAGCGCCGGAATCAGGTGGCGCACAGCGGCTTCGGTGGCCGCGATGTGGGTCGCGGTGGGAAAGGTGTCGTTGGAGCTCTGCGACATGTTGACATCGTCGTTGGGGTGCACCGTCACGCCGTTGGCCGCCGCGATGGAGGCGATCACCTCGTTGGCGTTCATGTTCGAGCTGGTGCCCGAACCGGTCTGGAACACGTCGATGGGGAACTGGTCGTCGTGCAGCCCGTCGGCGATCTCACCGGCCGCGGCGATGATGGCGTCAGCCTTCTCCGGCGCCAGCAGCCCGAGATCCTTGTTCACCTGTGCGCAAGCGCCTTTGAGCAGGCCCAGGGCACGGATCTGGGTGCGCTCCAGGCCCCGGAACGAAATCGGGAAGTTCTCCACCGCCCGCTGCGTCTGGGCCCGCCACAGGGCTTTGGCCGGAACCCGGACCTCGCCCATGGTGTCGTGCTCGATGCGGTACTCGGCGTCGACTGCGCTGTCGGTCATCAAATGCCTTTCTTAGGGAAGCGGATAGGCCGCGGACTTGTCCCCGGTGAAGTCCACCGCGGAGTACTCGTTGAGCTTGGACAGCCGGTGATAGGCCTCGATCATCCGGACGGTGCCGGACTTGGACCGCATCACGATGGACTGGGTGGTGCAGCCTCCACCGAAGTAGCGCACCCCCTTGAGCAGGTCGCCGTCGGTGACGCCGGTGGCGCAGAAGAAGACGTTCTCGCCGGAGACGAGGTCCTTGGTGGTCAGCACCCGGTCCAGGTCATAGCCGCGGTCGATGGCCCGCTGGCGTTCGTCGTCGTCGGTGGGAGCCAGGGTGGCCTGGATCTCCCCGCCCATGCAGCGGATGGCCGCCGCGGCGATGATGCCCTCCGGGGTGCCGCCGATGCCGACGAGCAGGTCGGTTCCCGAATCCGGGCGGCAGGCCGAGATGGCGCCGGCGACATCGCCGTCCGAGATCAGCCGGATGCGGGCACCGGCCGAGCGCACCTCCTCCATCAGCTTGGTGTGCCGGGGGCGATCGAGGATGCAGACCGTCACGTCGGAGACCGACGCCTTGCGGACCTTGGCGATGCGCTGGATGTTGGCCGCGATCGGGGAGGTGATGTCGATGAAGTCGGCGACATCCGGCCCGCCGGCGATCTTGTTCATGTAGAACACCGCCGACGGGTCGAACATGGCGCCGCGCTCGGCCACCGCCAGCACCGAGATGGCATTGGGCATGCCCTTGCTCATCAGGGTGGTGCCGTCGACCGGGTCGACGGCGAAATCGCAGTCCGGCCCGTCGCCGTTGCCGACCTCTTCACCGTTGTAGAGCATCGGGGCGTTGTCCTTCTCGCCCTCGCCGATGACCACCACACCGCGCATCGATACGGAGTTCACCAGCTCGCGCATGGCGTCGACAGCGGCCCCGTCCCCACCTTCCTTGTCCCCGCGGCCCACCCAGCGGCCGGCGGCCATCGCTCCGGCTTCGGTGACACGGACGAGTTCGAGGGCAAGGTTGCGGTCCGGCGCTTCCCGGCGCGTAGGCGTCATAGCTGCAGATTGTCCCATTAGCGGCTCTCCGTTTGGGAACTGGGATACTGGCTGGCATGAGCGACGCTTGCGGAGCGAATCATCAGCCGCCATCCTGCGGCCGAGCCTGCGGGGCGGCAGCGTGAGTAGCCCGCGGGACCCGGAGACCCACACGCCGATCGTGGTGCCGGTGCCCGCGCCCGCCAAGGATCGACTGTTGCAGGACGGCCGCGACATGTTCTGGTCGATGGCGCCGTTGATCCTGGCCTGCGTGGTGCTGGCGGGGGTGCTGGGGATGTGTTCGTTCCAGCCCAGCGGTCCGGGTGCCGGACCCGCCCCGAACTACGACGCGGCGGCCGCGCTGAAGGCCGACGCCGCGGCGCTCAAGATCCCGGTCCGGTTGCCGGCGTTGCCGCAGGGATGGACGGCGAACTCCGGCGCGCGGGGCGGGATCGACGGCGGCCGGGTGGACCCGGCGACCGGGCAGAAGATACGCGCGGTGACCTCGCGGGTGGGCTACCTGGCCCCGAGCGGGATGTATCTGTCCTTGACGCAGAGCAACGCCGACGAGGACGCGCTGGTCGCGTCGATCAACACCGACCTGGTGCCCACCGGCACCCAGGATGTGGACGGGGTGAAGTGGGTGGTCTACGAGGCCGGTGAGGGTGAGCCGGTGTGGACGACCCGGCTGGGCGACGGCGCCCAGCTGGCGATCACCGGTGCCGCCGGCACCGACGAATTCCGGGTGCTGGCCAAGGCGGTGCAGACCGCACGTCCGCTGCCTGCCTAGTGTCCTGAGTCATTAATTCGTCGGCAGTAGTTGGCGATGCTGGCGAGGATTTGGTCGGCGGTTTTGGTCCAGACGTAGGGTTTGGGGTCGTCGTTCCAGTGCTCGATCCATGCGCGGATGTCAGCGTTGAGTTGGCGCACGGAGGTGTGAGTGCCTCGGCGAAGTTTCTTGGTGGTCAGTTCGGCGAACCAGCGTTCGACGAGGTTGAGCCACGACGAACTGGTCGGGGTGAAGTGCAGGACGAAGCGGGGATGGTTCGTCAGCCAACGCTTTACTGCCGGCGTCTTGTGCGTGGAGGCGTTGTCGAGCACGACGTGGCAGTCCAGATCGGCGGGCACCTCGGCGTCGATCTTCTTCAGGAACGCCAGGAACTCCTGGCTGCGGTGGCGCGCGTGCAGTGAGCC
>NZ_JAPFPY010000020.1 GCF_026240945.1 Mycolicibacterium sp. J2 | reverse complement strand
TACACCAGAGCTGACCTCAAACGTGTTCAAGACAAACTCAATACACGGCCCAGGCCCACCCTGGACCTCGATACCCCAGCCCAACGTCTTGCCGCCCTCATTAGCCAAACAGCCTGAATGTTTCCCCAACCACTTGACATTGCCCGAGTGCATTTCGGCATTTTGTCGATCTCGGCGAGCTCGTTTGTGGCGAATGTGACTCGTGTGACTGATGGTGCTTGTACTCGATGAATTACAGGTGTGTAATTGTCTCGGCGCGCCGTGGACGGATGCGCTGGTCACAGACCTAGCCTGAAGGGGAAAGGAGCAGGCGTCATGCCAAGCATCCCCCAATCTCTGTTATGGATCTCCCTCGTCGTGCTCTGGCTGTTCGTGCTGGTGCCGATGTTGGTGAGCAAACGGGACACCGTCCGCCGCACGAGCGATGTGGCCCTGGCGACCCGGGTACTCAACACCGGCCGCAACGCACGGCTGCGCCGACGCACCCGTCCGGCAAGCGGGCACCAGAGCGATCCGGACTGGCAGCCGGTCGAGGACGAGTACGTCGGTGACCTCGACGACGTGGACACCGACGACGCCGAGCCGCGGGTGCGGCGCGCCGTGGTGCTGGCCGAGGCGGTCCAGGAGAGCTCCGAACCGGACTACCTCGACGTGGACATCGTCGAAGAGGACTCCGGCGCTCTGCCGATCGGCGAGTCGTTCGGCCGGGAGCAGCCCCAAACCGACGAACTGCCCCTTGATTTCGGCGACACGAAGCTCGACGCCCAGACCGAACCGGTGGTCCAGCAGGCAGCCGAAGAGGTCGAGACCGACCGTGCCGGAGAGGTGGCCGCCGACGAAGAGCCGGCCGATCTCACCGACGGCAGCGAGGACGATTACGAGTACGTCGACGACTCGTCGGGTCTGGAGCCTGACGCCGAGTCGGACGCCGGCGGGGCGCGGTCCTTCGCGGCCGCGCGGCGTGACCGCTTCGAGTCCAAGACCGCCCAGGCCGTCAGCGCCCGCAAGTACACCTTCCGCAAGCGCGTGCTGTCGGTGATGGCGGCGCTGCTGATGCTGACCGCGGCCCTGGCGTTCGCGCTGGGACCGAGCA
Source organism: Mycolicibacterium sp. J2 (assembly GCF_026240945.1). GTDB lineage: Bacteria > Actinomycetota > Actinomycetes > Mycobacteriales > Mycobacteriaceae > Mycobacterium. The sequence goes on along the minus strand of NZ_JAPFPY010000020.1, from coordinate 92,809 downwards.
TGTGGTGGGCGTGCGGCTCCGTCGCCACGGTGACGGTGCTGTACCTGGCCTACCTGCGTCGCCAGACCCGCATCGAGGAGCAGCTGCGCCGCCGGCGCGCGCACCGGATGATGCGGTCACGGCTGGGTGTCGAGAATACCGGCGACCCCGAGTACGACGTGGTGCCGTCGCGGCTGCGACGTCCCGGTGCGGCCGTCTTGGAGATCGACGACGAGGACCCCATCTTCGAGCATCTGGAGTACACCTCGGCCGCGCGGAGCTGGGATCTGCCGCGCGCGGCGGGGCAGTGAAGCGGCCCGTGACCGGCTCCTAGCGGCCGGTTTCAGTCGCTGCCGGGGTTCCTGGTAACCTCTACCGGCACAAGGGGCTATAGCGCAGTTGGTAGCGCGTCTCGTTCGCATCGAGAAGGTCAGGGGTTCGATTCCCCTTAGCTCCACAGAGTTTGAGCAGTTCAGATGCACTGTTGACGGCCGCAACCGCACTTCCGCGTCAAACACCTGGCGCACACCTCGCCTCGCACGACCTCTCAAATACACTCCAGCAATGCCCGAAGGCGGCGACTGGCGGGATTCGGCGGCGGTCTGGCACGGATTCGGCCTGATCGGCGTTATCGCCATGCTCGGCCTGTACGGCACGGCTGGTCTCTACCTCGATCATGGCAACCTCAACTACGCGCTGTTTGCCGTACTCGGCGTGGCGGCGACGGTCTGTGCGGTGGCCGCGTGCGTCGGTTGGTACGCGGGCTGGCAGAGGCGCGAGACGCTGCTGTGGGCGTGGCCTGTCGCGGCTTTGGTGGCGACGCTCGGGGTTGGGATTGTTGAGCCTGCAGTCACCCGCGCGCTTCCTGGCACCATCACCATCGCGTTTGTTTTCACCGGTCTGACGCACGCTCCGGGCAGTTCGGTAAAGCTGCTTCCACTCGCGGTGGCCGCCTTTGTCGTCGGAGGTCAGAAGACTCTGCCTGCCGCACTCCCCAGCGTCGTTGCCGCAGCTGTCATGTGGGTGCTCGTCGCGGAGATCCCAGCCAGGCTGGTCGCGCGGCTAAAGCGCCAAAGTGAACTCCTTCGCGCCATGGCTTCGACCGACCCGTTGACCCAGCTGCGCAATCGGACCACCTTGGCGCGCCAATTATCGGCTCACGCTGACGATGCCATGGTGGTGCTGATCGATCTCGACAACTTCAAGCAGTACAACGACCGATATGGACACGAAGCCGGTGATGCCGTGCTCGTCCGCTTCGCGGAGGCTCTTCGCGCCTGCGTCCGCGGTGGAGATGTCATCTTCCGGATCGGTGGTGACGAATTCCTGCTCTTACTCGTTGGTGCTGACCACGACGAAGCTCAGGCTGTCTGTGCTCAGCTGCGACGACTCTGGGCACGGACCGGTTCGACGATTGGTTTCAGCGCGGGTATCGCCTCGGGCACAGACGATCCACTGGTCGCTGCCGATGAACAGATGTACCGGGATAAGCAGCGCCGGAAAGAATCCGACTAGCCAATGACCCCTTGAGACCCGCACGACCGGCATCAGGCATAGCAGCGCGTACACCACCGACAGATGGCTCTCTACTCGTTCCGGTGACTCGCCGGGTTGAGAATGCCGAGGGGAGTGCTTTCACCGTGTTCGGGTTGCGCGAACATCGGCATGCCGATCTCTTGGCCGTGTTCTGTTGCCGCGTAGACGTATCGGTCGGGCCGCACCACGAGATAGTTCACGCCGTGGGCGACCATGGCGTCCCATAATTGTCCGGTTGGGTCACCCAGTTCGTCGCCTTCGACCACGGACGTCCCGGGCCGGATCGTCAGGAATCGGGCACCGAAGCGATCCCATGCTCGCACTGTGCTCTCGTCCATGGTGTCTCGCGGGTCGGCGTCCAAGCCGAGGATCGCCCATCCGTTCCCGAGTGCGTCGTCGATGTACACGGATCTTGCACCCGGCAGTGTGACGCGGGCCGGCGGGACGAGATAGCCGACCATACCGCTTTTGCGTTGTGGTGGTAGACATCCCGGCCCCAGCGGGGTAGGCGCCCCGACACGGCGCACCAGCGCCGCCATCACCCCCGGGATCCGGGTTGCCGCCCGCAACACCTTGTCGCGCAGCCAGGCCACCGACGGGCGTTGGGTCATGACGATCTTTCCGAATGTCACAGCCCGCCGCGTCATGGCGTCGTGGTGGGGTTCGCGCTCGGTTTGATACGTGTCGAGCAGGGCATCGTGGGCCCGGCCGCGGACTACGGCGTCGACCTTCCACACCACATTGGCGGCATCGCGGAAGGCGCCTGAAATCCCTTGGCCGGCAAAGGGCGGCATCACATGAGCGGCGTCACCGAGCAGGAGCACTCGCCCGACCCGCCAGCGCTGGGCCTTGCGTACGTGAAAGGTGTAACACCATGTCCGGGCGATCTCGATATCGTCGGGGGTGACTCCCTCGGCGGCGAGCATGCGCCAGATATTGTCTTCGCTGAGCATGGTGTCGGCGTCTTCGCCGGGGTTGATGCGCCACTCCCACCGGTAATAGCCGCAGGGGCAGGGGCATCTGACGCCGGGCCGTTGCGGGGAGCACACGAAGTCGAAGTGCGGTGAACGGTGCAGCGGACGTTTCACGCGCGCTTGCACATCCATCCACTGCTCGGCATACGAGGTGCCGGCGAACGGGATGCCGAGCTGCTTACGCAGCGGGCTGCTGCCGCCGTCACAGGCCAGCACGTAATGGCCGCTGACGTTCACCGGCTGCTGTTGTTCGTGGGTCAACTGCAACGTCACGGCGTGCGTGCCTTGTCCGACGAGAGAAGCGGTCCACCCCGCCCTGATCTCGACATTGGGAAAGCGCAGGAGTCCTTCGCGCAGTGCGTGTTCGAGGGCGGGCTGGTGGAAGAAGTTGGCCAGTGGATAGCCGGTGTAGGTCGTCGGCGCGGACGGGGTTGCCAGGAAAGGCTTTCCATCCATGCCCACGAACCGTGCCGTGACACCGAGGTGCATGTGCGCGGTGACCTCGTCGATCAGGCCGAGACCCCGAATCACGCGCAGGGCTTCGTCGTCGAGAGCGATGGCGCGTTGGCGGTCGAAGATCGCGAGGTCACGTTCGACGACGAGCGTGCGCAGCCCCAGCGCGCCGGCGGCATTGGCCGCCGCGGCGCCGGACGGGCCGAAACCGACGATGATGACGTCGTAGACCTCCGCCTCAGGCATGGGCGCGATCCTTTCGTTGTGGCTGGTGCAGACGACTAGCAGGGCGGTCACCCCGCATGTCACGTCAGGCCGCGATGAGCCGGATCGGCAGCTGTTCGTGGCGGTGGATGATGTTGTTGATGCCCCAGATCGGTTCACCGGTGACGTCGATACGCTCGACGCGCTCGATCAGCGCTTTGAGCATCGCCGTGGTCTCCAACCGGGCAAGGCCTTGTCCGGCACAGGCGTGCGCGCCGCTGCCGAACCCGACGTGACGGCCGGCGTCGTTGCGGATATCGAACGTGTCGGGGGCCTCCCACTCGCGTTCGTCACGGTTGGCCGAGGCGTAGAGCACCAGCACTCGGGCACCCGCCGGAAGGGGCACATCGGCGATGATGCTCGCTTGGGCTGTCCTGCGGGTGAATGCCCGTAGTGGTGACTCGTAGCGCACCACTTCGTTGATCGCATTGGGCAGCAACGAGGGATCGGCTCTGAGCAGCTGCCATTGTTCGGGATGGGTGGCGAACAAGTACAGGGCGCTGGAGATCGCGCTGATCGTCGTGTCCAGTGATGGGGCGATGTAGTCGATGAGCAGTGGTGGGACCTCCTCGGCGCCGAGGTGACCTTGGTCGACGGCGGTGAGGAGTTCATGGGCCATGCTGCCGGGCAGCACGTCGCGTTCCCGCACGACGCGGCGGGCAAACCGCAGCATCTGCACGCTGCGCGGCAGGGCTCGAAGTGCCTGCAGGTTCGGCGGTCCAAGAATGTCGAAAGTGGCTGCGCCCCAATCGAGTAAGTGCTCGCGTTGGTCACGTGGCCACCCCACGAGGTCGGGTACGACGGCCAGCGGAAGGGCGGTGGCGAGGTCGGCGACCGCGTCGACGGTCTGCCGGGATACCGCAGTCTCGACGATGGCGCGTGCTCGAGCGTCGACATCGTCGGACAGAGTGCGCAGCGCCCGCGGCATCAGCCGGTGGGCCACGAGTTTGCGGCGGCGGTCGTGGTCGGCGCCGTCGCTGTTGAGGGTGGTTCCGCGGGAGAGCCGGTTGGTCAGCGGGTTGGCTGCGACGCCGTGCCCCGAGAGGAACAGGCCGTCATCACGCAGGGTGGCTTTGCATTCGCGGTAGCGCGGCAGGGCGTAGAGGCGGTGGCGGGCCAGCCACACCACCGAGCCCAGTTCGCGCATCGCGCGGTAATGGGGGTAGGGGTCCAGTATTGCTGTGCGGGAGTAGATGTCGCAGCGATAGACCGGCATATGAGGTGGTCGACGAAACACGGGGACGGTTCCTATTCGTGGTGGATCTCATGGTTGACCGCGAAAGACTTCACCACGCGTTCCACGGCGGTGTGGTCCGCGCCCGGCCCGAGGGTGAGCGCGACGGTGGGCATTCCGGCGTTGACTTTCCCGATGATGTGCAGCACACCGGGCTGCGCGGCCAGGGCGTCGGTGAGCGCGTGTTCGGCGGCGGTGGCGCGCAGTGGCACTTTGTAGGGCTTGCCCACGTCGGTGACCGGTATGGCGTCGATGACGGTGACCGTTTTGGGGATCGCGGCGCGTTCGCTGATCCGCTCGGCGGCGAAGGCGGTCAAGTCGTCACCGGTGACAGTGGCGCCGGCGCGCACGGTGACGAATCCGACGGGCACTTCGCCGGAATGGGCGTCGGGGCGGGCCACTGCGGCGGCGGCGGTGACGTCGGGATGAGCCAGCAGCGCGTCCTCGATCACGGCGGGGTCGATGTTGTGGCCGCCGCGGATGATGAGGTCCTTGGCCCGCCCGGCCAGGTAGACGAAGCCGTCGTCGTCGACGCTGGCCAGATCACCGGTGTCCAGCCAGCCGTCGCGCAGGGCGCCACGACCGTCGAGAAGGTAGCTGTCATCCGTGCGGCCGGTGACGTAACCGGGGAACACGGTGGGTCCGTTGATGACCAGCGTGCCGACCTGACCCGCCGGGAGCTCCTGCCAGGTGCCGTCGTCGCCGACTTCGACGATTTTGAGGTGCTGGTAGGGCATGCGTTGTCCGACGGCGCCGGTACGAGGGTGATCGGGGAAACTGCGGGCACTGGCGCAGGTCGCCTCGGTGAGCCCGTACCCTTCGACCAGGTGCACCCCGGTGGCGTTGTGGAAGTCCAGGCGCACGGTGTCCGGCAGAGCTGAAGCCCCTGATACCGCAGAGGTCAGTGTGGAGATGTCGGCGTCGACCGGGATGTGGGCGAGCACCGCGTAGACGGTCGGCACGGCGCTCATCGCCGCGAGTCGGTAGTGCTCGACGATGCGCCAGAAGTTCTGGTACAGACTCATGTCGCGGTAGCCCAGCGGCCCGGCCCACACGACGGGTTGTCCGCGTAACAGTGGGGCCAGCAGGGTGACGATCAGGGCGTTGACGTGAAACAGCGGCAGGGCGGCGAAGATGACGGCATCGTCATCAAGGTCGGCGCTGATGGCGACCATCCAGGCGTCGGTGACTTCGTTGCCCTGGGTGTGGGCGGCCAGCTTCGGTGTGCCGGTGGTGCCCCCGGTGTGAAACAGCGCGGCCAACTGCGCCGGGTCGGCCGGCGCACCGTCGAGTGGTTGGTCGTCGTGTTCGTCGGCCAGGGCCGACAGATACGCAATGGTGGCGCCGGACACGACCGGAAGCGGGCCGGGTGCGGCGGCTGCCAGGGTGGGGCGCAGCAGCAGCACGGTGTCGATCAGGCCTGCGTCGACCAGAGCTGCGGCGCGTCGGACACCGGCGGGGTCCAGATCGGGTGCGGCGGTGATCAACACGCGAGCGCCCGAGAGGCGAGCGAGTTGGGTCACGTGTTCGGTGGACAACGATCCGTTGATCGGCACCGCTATACCGGCGGCCTGGGCGGCGAGCGTGGCGGTGATCAGTTCGTCGCAGTTGGGACTGATCAGCAACACCGCATCGCCACGTTGGATTCCGAAGTACTGCAATACTTTTGCTGATCTGGTCACGTCGGCGGCGAGTTGTCCGAACGTCCGGGTCGCATTGCTCAGATAGTCGGCTCCGTCGGGCAGGACGGTGAGTGCGGTGCGGTCCGGCCACAGCCGCCCGGCGCGCAGCACAAGGTCATAGGTGGAGGCCGGAAGCCCACGGCTTTGCAGTGGAACCTGTTCGATGATCGCGACGTCGTGTGGCGATCGAGCATCAGGCCATAGCGTGTCTGCGCTCATACGTGTCGTACCACCAACCGGCTCGTGCCCAGGTCGAGGACACCGTCCACGACCTCTCGGTCTTTTCTGTGCAGCACGGAAATGGTCACCTAGCAGCAACTTTCAGTAGGTCGATGACGCGGTTGAGGGCGAATTCGTTGTCGTCGCGGAGGTCGTTGCAGGCGTCACCTCGTGTATCTGAGGAAATCGTCACATACGTGCGAATCATCAGTCAAGCTTTTTGACGAAATACTCAGAAGTGATCGTCACTGGTAAGATCGCGCCATGGATCTGCCCGAGCGCAGCGGCGCCGTTTCGGCAAACACGCGGGTCAACCGCCTGGAGCGTCGAAAGCTGCGCACCCGCAACGCGTTGGTGCGTGCGGCCCAAGGCTTTATCGCACAAGGCAAACCGAACGTGCCCATCATGGAGATCACCCAGACTGCCGATGTGGGCATGGGGTCCTTCTACAACCACTTCTCGACCAAGGAGGAGCTGTTCGAAGCGGCTCTTGCCGATGCTCTCGACGACCTCGGCGCACTGCTCGACAGTTTCACCAGTTCCATCGCCGACCCCGCCGAGGCCTTCGCTGCCAACTATCGGTTGAGCGGGCGACTGTTCCGCTACCGCCCCCAAGAGGCGGCGCTGCTGCTCACCCACGGTGACGCACTGATCCTCTCGGATCGCGGATTGTCGCCGCGGGCGCTCCGCGATATTGCCGCGGCGATCGACCGGGGGCGCTTCACCATCGCGGACGCCGAACTGGGCTTGGCCATTGCCGGAGGCATGTTCGTCGGCCTGGCCACCCTGCTGAGGGAGCGGCCCGAACGTGAGACCGAGGTCACCGTCGACGAGGTGACCGAGCGCTTGCTGCGGACGCTCGGCATGACGCCCAAGCAAGCAAGAACGCTCTGCGAGAAGCCACTGCCCGACATCTCCTCGTTGCGCGATTCCCCGAATGAGTGGCCAGTCCCACTCGCGCCCAGCGCATCTGGGCAGGGCTCCGACTGACCGTCGTTCGGCACACGCGCGCCGCCGGTGCCGTTGTTCTCATTAATGAGGATTTCGTCAAAAAATATTGACGCTGCGGCGGCCACCATGTGATCGTCACAGCACAGCCCCGGATACCCGCTGCGAGGAGAGCAAGCCGATGAGGATCATGATCGACCGCGACCGATGCGAAGGCCATGGCCAATGCGTGGCCGCAGCCCCCGACCTCTTCGATCTCGATGACGAAGGCATCGCCATCCTTCAGACATCCCAGCCGATCGCCGGCGACTTGGGTCAGCAAGCCACAGCGGCAGTCGAGGTCTGCCCCGTCGTGGCGCTGACCCTGGGGGCGGACTAATCATCGAGCCCAGGCAGGGCGGGCGATGGCTGCCCACCAGGTGCATCATGGGGCTGTGACCATTCTGACCGGCCGGCCCAACACTGCCTTGCTTGTCATCGACGTCCAGAATGACGTGGTAGTCGAGGCGTACCAGCGTGACGCGGTGGTACGCAACATCGCCGTCATCGTCGAGCGTGCACGGCACCAGCGCGTTCCCGTCATCTGGATTCAGCACTCCGACGACGACCTTCACGCAGGCACCGCCGGTTGGGAAATCGTCTCCGAATTGCAGCCGCAGAACTCAGAACCCTTGATAGAGAAACACTATGGTGATGCTTTCGAGGCCACGGATCTCGAGGCCACGTTGTCAGGCCTCGCCGTCGGACATGTGGTGATCGTGGGGGCGGCCACCGATTTCTGCATTCGCTCCACGCTGCACGGAGCCCTCGTCAGAGGTTACGACGTGACACTGGTCAGCGACGCACACACCACCGAAGACCTACGCTCTCAGGGGGCGCCCGCGCCCAAGGATGTCATCGCACATACCAACCTCTACTGGGCCGCCCAGCGTGCGCCCGGCCGGGCGGCCGGCACAGTTGACACCGCCGACATCTTCACCGCCTCACGGTGATCAGACGTATCGTCAGGCCGTGCCGACCCCGTGGGTTGTGGCGATACGGCGTGCGAACTGTTCGTAGCTGTTGGCCGGTCGCGGCAATACCTTCGGCAGATCGGCGAAGTTCCCGGCGGGTAGTCCGTGCACGTCGTAGTACTTCATCATCCGGACGTAGGTGTCCTGGGCGTCTGCTGGCCAACTACGGAAGCCACGGGCATTCGGTGCGGTCCGGAGCCCACGAATGATGGAGGGGCCGGAACGGAGTCTGGTCGACACCAGTGATCGCCCGATTGCCGCGCCCAACGGTCCGACGGCCAGCAATGGATTGGTCAGCGACTCCGGGGGCAGCCGGACGGCAGTCATGGGATGACCAAGCACTCGGCTCCAGATCCGCGCCATCTCATGACGATCGAGTTCGACGGTAGAGAGGTCATACGTCTGGCCGATGTGCCCTTCGGGGTGAGTCAGCACGTTGGCCGCCGCCGCAGCGATATCCTCGACGTCGACCACTCCCATCCGGCTCTCCGGCGAGGTGGGGTACGGGAGCAGGCCCGCGCCGAAGAAATCCCAGAAATCCAGCACGTTCTGCATGTAGTGCGACGGGCGAAGGACTGTCACGGGAAGGCCGGAGTCGCGTAACCTGGCTTCCGCCAAGAGCTTCTGGCGATGATGGGGAAGTTCGGCGATATCGGGATGGATGACCGAGTGGAAGACGATGTGCGTCAGCCGTTCAGCCTGGGCTGCGGCGATCAGTCGTTCGACCACGGGAAGTTCGTCGATGAGCTGGGTCGGAGCGGCGTGATAGAGCTGGCCTACGCCAGCTAGGGCCGATTCGAGGTCGCCGGGTCGTCGGAGGTCTCCGATCACGACTTCGGTTGCGCCGTCGGCTTTCGACTGTCGTGCCTGGTCGTCGGTCTTGACGAAAGCCCTTACCTTGCAATCATTGGCGACGAGACCGCGAACCAGCGGGCGTCCGACACCGCCTGCTGCGCTGGTAACCAGAATCATGTCTGCTCCTCTCTCAGAGCGTGGAGTACATTGATGTGCAATGCATTTGGTCGACTCAGCCCATCAACGGATGGGATCATGTCGACCCTGCAGCGGTTGCAACGAACGCGCCAGCGCCGGCATCAGCACGCGCCGGGGAACCAGTCGTGCCAGTGCCGCGGACACCGTATTGCCGGCGCCCGAGACGGCGGAGGGTGGAGTATGGCGGCGATCGAGTGCGCGCAATCCGGCGGCAGCGACCTGTTCGGCGGTCTGTAATCGGCCCACCACCGTGGCGGTTTCGCCGATCACGTCGAAAAACTCGGTGTGGGTGGGGCCTGGGGCGAAGGAAAACACCTTGACCCCGTGTGGTTTTGCTTCGTACCACAAGGATTGGCTGAAGCTGAGCACGAAAGACTTCGACGCCGCATATACGGCCAGGGAAGGCACCGGTTGATAGGCGGTGGTGCTGCAGATGTTCACGATGGCGCCGTGTCGACGCTGGACCATCGCGGGCAGAAACGCATGGCAGATGTCGACGACCGCTGCGATGTCGACGGCCAGCACCCGCGCGTAGTCCCGCGCATCGCCGTCGAGAAATGGCCCCTGGGTGGCGAACCCGGCATTGTTGACGACGAGGTCGATATCGCCTTCGACGAGTTGGCGCAACCGGCTGCCGGGTTCCTCCGCGGCTAAGTCGAAAGGGACACGGGCGCAGTCGATCCCATGGGTTTCCTGGAGCTGGTCTGCGAGCACGTCGAGCCGATCCTGTCGGCGGGCCACCAACACGAGGTCACAGCCGCGCGTCGCGAGCGCGTGGGCGAAGGCCTCGCCAATGCCCGAGCTGGCACCGGTTACCAGGGCTCGCGAAGCGCTGAACTGCTTGACCATCGATACCTCTCCCACGGTTGGGTGGCGGCCGCATGTACTGCCGAGGTGCGTACAACTAAATGCGACTATTGCATATAGAGTGCAAATGATGCAATACCGCGTACGATCTGCGGATGGGTTCCAAGGTGCGCCGGAGCGACCCCGAGCGTCAGGCCGCGGTTAAGCGTGTCCTCGGCGGTCAGCGCGCATCGGCCGTTGCGCGCGAGTTGGGGGTGCATCCGGCCACGCTGTATCGGTGGGTTCACGAAGCGTCCGATGGTGCCGCCGAGTCCACCGCGACGGATGTCCGTTTGCTGCACGCCACGCAATCGCTGCTGCGAGATCACGACTACAGCCAGATCACGGTCGAAGAGGTGGCCCGGTTTTCCGGCGTGGCGCTGCGCACCGCCTTCCATCATTTCGAGAGCAAACGTGACCTCTTCCGGGCGGCGATCGACAACGCGGCTACGGTCTTGGTCGAGGCGATGGGGCAGCGGTACCAGGGCGTCCAATGGCCATCCGAGCCGTTGCTGCAGTTGAGCTTGTTCCTCCGACTGTCAGCCGAGGCCATCTATGCCACGCCGTCCGCCCACGTCCTGTTTCGCGACCTCGGAGTGCCGAGGTCGGACAGCTTCGCCTTGCGTTGGCACGACACCTTCGAGCAGGCGGTCGCGCAACTGCTCGGTATGTCGGCACGCGCCGCGGCCATCGACCCCGATACCGACATCGCGGCAGCAGCCAAGGTGATCACCGGAGCGATGCGCGGAATCCATGCCGCAGTATTCGAAGGCGCCGACCCGGCACAGGCTCTGCGAACCGTCGCCCGGCTCCACCTCACGGTGTTATCTGGATGAGTCGACCAGGGCTGAGCTGCTCACCCCTCCGGGATCTCCCCGGTGACCTGGAAGATGACCCGCCGCCCGATCTCCACGGCGTGGTCGGCGAACCGTTCGTAGAACCGGCCCAACAACGTGATGTCCACCGCGCTGGCGACACCGTGGTCCCACTGCCGGTCCATCAGCACCGTGAACAGGTGCTTGTGCAGCTGATCCATCGCCGCGTCGTCGCGGCTGATCTGGGCCGCCTTCTCCGGGTCGCGGGACAGCACCACTTCCTGTGCGCACGCGCTGAGTTCGACGGCGATACGGCCCATTTCGGCGAAGTAGCCGTCGACCTCCTCGGGCACGGCGTGCTCTGGGTGGCGGCGGCGGGCGATCTTGGCCACGTGTAGCGCCAGGCCGCCCATGCGTTCGGAGTCGGCGACGCTCTGCATCGACCCGACGACCAGACGCAGGTCGCTGGCGACGGGCGCCTGCAGCGCGAGCAGGATGAACGCCGCTTCCTCGGCTTGGGTGCGCAACGCCGCCAGGTACTCGTGGTCACTGATCACCTGTTCGGCGGTGACGAGGTCTGCCTGCAGGAGGGCTTGGGTGGCCCGCTCCATGGCCGCGCCGGCCAGCCCGCACATATCGCTGAGCGTCTGGGTCAGCCCGTCGAGCTGATCCTGGAATCCGGTGCGCATTGTCACACAGTAGTTGCTGGTCGCGCCGGAAGCCGCAGGTGGTGAACACCTCGTAAATGTGACCTGACCGGACGGTGAAACGCCTTGCTCCGCGGCCGTCCCACCGACTACCAAGGAGTGAACGCTGACATGGCCGGGGGGCCGAGGGGGAACGGTGGCGCTGTCTGATGTGCTTGGCCGGATACTGGCCTTCCTGCGGGCCGGCTATCCCGACGGCGTCCCGGCTGATGACTACATCCCGCTGGTAGCGGTGCTGCGGCGGCGGCTCACCGACGACGAAGTGCTCTCGCTGACAACTCAATTGATCGCGACGGGAAGCAAGCCGGCCCAGGGCACCGATGTCCGGGTGGCCATCACCAAACTGACCGACGAACTGCCCTCCCACGAGGACGTCCAGCGCGTGGAGCGCCGGCTGCTGGCGGCCGGCTGGCCGATCGACGACCCGCTGACCTTCCCGAAGTAGGGCGTGGACGTGACCCACGACGATGCCGTGGTCCGCCGGCTCACCCAACCGTCCGAGCGGGCCCAAGCCGAACTCTTCGCCGAGGTACTCCGGGACGAGATCACCACCATGACGGCGAAAATCACCAAGGCCGAGGCACATTGGCGTCGGCGCTGCCAGGCCAAGGGCTATGTCGAGCCACCGGGCCGGATCGCGGTGGTGCTCGAACGCATCGAAGAGGCGACGCGCATGCTCGATGCCATCGACGAGCGCTTCCTGCGGGCCCGGTGATCGGGAATACCTCCCGTCCGCGACGGCGTTGCCCGCCAGTATGAGCAGACCTCTCGGAGAAGCGCAGCGCGAACAGTTCCTGGCCGCCAAACACGTGGGCGTGCTGTCGGTGGCCACCACCGACGGCCGACCGCCCGCGAGCGTCCCGATCTGGTATGACTACACGCCCGACGGGCTCATCCGGATCAACACCGGCGCGGCGTCGCGCAAGGTCCGGCTGATCCGGCAAGCCGGCGCGGTGACACTCGTCGTGCAACGGGAGGAACCGCCCTACCAGTACGTGGTCGTCGAGGGCAGCGTCGTGGACACCGTCGAGCCCGCGCCGCAAGAAGTACGCGAAGCCATCGCCATCCGCTATCTGGGGGAGGACGGCGGACGGGCCTTCGTCGAGGCGATGAAAGACAGTCCGAGCGTGCTCTTCCTGGTGCGTCCGGACCGCTGGATCACCGCGGACTACTCAGACTGAGCTGCCGCCGGGATGCCGGGACGGTTCCCCCGGCAGCTGTCTGTACCGGGGGAACCTGACGCGGAGACCACCCGGGCTGGGCTCGCGCGTCTGCGGCTACTAATCCCCTCCTAGGCGCCGTTCGAAACCTGGGGCGGCGCGGTGTCGGGGATCAGGAGGAGTTTTCCGGTCATCCGACCCGTCCGGCTGAGTCGGTGCGCCTCCTCGGCGGCGGTCAGCGGCAAGGTCCGCGAGATGCTCACGCGCAACGAACCGGTGGCGACGGCATCGATCAGCGGCGCGAGCCGGGCACCGGTGGGTCTGCCCAAAATGCCCTTGGACCGTCGTGGGGCGAGCACCCTGGCCGCCAGGGCGGCCGCGTCGTCCCCGGCCACCATGATGTGTCGGCCGCCCGGCGCCAGCAATGCCCGACACCGGCGTGCGGCGTAACCGCCCGCACAGTCGACAACGATGCTGAACGGGCCGTGCGCCCGCGCCTGCGCCAGGGCGTCGCCACGGGTGTAGTCGATCACCACGTCGGCGCCCAGCCCGGCCACCCGGTCGATATTGGCGCTCGAGCAGACTCCGCACACCAGCGCGCCTTCCCGCTTGGCGATCTGTACCACCAACTGGCCGACGCCGCCGGAGGCGCCCAGCACCAGCACCCGACGCTCGGTCACCGACACCTGCCGGATCCGGCCCAGGTCGATCACCGACATCCAGGCCGTGACTCCCGGGATGGGCAGGGCGGCCGCTACCGTGCTGTCGACCGACTCGGGTACGCGGCAGATCTGATCGCGGCGCACCAGCACCGTGTCGGCGTAGGAGCCGCGTTGCCGGCGCGCGAAGTTGGTGCCGCCGGCCACCCGGTCACCCACTGCGACATCGGTCACCGAGGGGCCGACCGCATCCACCACCCCGGCGAAGTCCACTCCCACGATCACCGGTGGCCTGGGTCCCAGCAGACGGGCCGCCCACCGTAACGGGCCGTGGCTGCGCATCTTCCAATCCACCGGGTTCACGCCGATGGCCTGCACGCGCACCCGGACCTCGTGCCGGTGCGGCACGGGCGTCGGCAACTCGACCAATTCCAAGGGTGTGCCCGCCGCCCAGCTGTGTTGGGCCATCGCCTTCACAGCCGGACAGCGTAGCGGTCCGGCCGGGCAAACCGCCGCCGGGCGCAGGCCACACCGTCTAGGGTTTTCAACCGCGTGACCTATGACGACGGGAGACCCGGTGGCTGCCTGGCTGGTGCTGCACGTCCCGGCGGGGCTGCTGCTGATCATCCTCATCGTGGTTGTCGCCGGCGGCGCGGTGCTGGTGCTCAGGGCTATTCGGCACCGATTCCCGGCGCTGACCCTGGATGAGCACAACGACGTCACCCGCTTCACCTACGGCGTGATCGGATTCGTGTACGCCTTCTTCATCGGCTTCGTCGTCTCTTCGATGTGGGGTTCCATCAACACCGCCGACGGCAACGCGCGAACCGAGGGGGCGGCAGCGGTCCAGATGGCAACGGACGCCACCATTTTCGCTTCGACGGACCGGGACCGGGTGCGGGCCGCGCTGCTGTCCTACGAGAACGCGGCCATCGCGGAATGGACCGAGGGAAACAATCGCCGATCACCGGCTGCCGATAGGTCCTTGATCGAGCTGCGCACGGCGTACGGCCAGGTGCAGGCCGTCACCGATGCCCAAAAGGCGCTCCTGGCAACCTCATTCACCAACCTGGACAAGATCGGTCAAGCGCGCACGGCGCGCATCCTGCAGGCACGCACCGACGACGGACCACCGTGGCCGCTATGGGCGGTCATCTTCATCACCAGCGCCATGGTGCTGGGCACCGCCATCGTCTACGGGGTCGAGCGGCCGGCGATGCACTACCCGATGGTGATCATCGTCGGAGTGCTGGTGGCCACCAACCTGTTCCTGGTGCTCGAGCTGGCGCACCCGTTCATCGGCGATATCGCCACCACGCCGGACGCGTTGCGCGAAGCGGTCCGGGTGCTCACCGAACCCGTCGGCTGACCGCGGTCAGCTGGCGGCCGGCTCCTCCAGGGTCCACAGGTCGTTGGCCAGCAGCCGCTGTACCTTGTCCACCACGGCCGCCACTTCGGCGTCGGTGCCGACGAATCCGGCGTAGAAACCGATGCCGAACATCAGCACCAGAATCATCTCCACCACGATCTCGGGATCGCTGGCGGCGCTGAGCTCGCCCGAGGCCACCGCATCGCTGACCGCGGTGGTGACGAAGCTGCGCACGTCATCACGCGGGGCGTAACTGTCCTGGCTCAGCTCGGGATGGCGATGGGATTCCAGCATGGACGTCACGAGGAACGCCGCCGCCGAGTCGTACTCGCGGTGCGCCATCATCATCCCGTTGAGGAATGCCGAGAGCCTGTCGACCAGATTGGTGTGCGCCGCCGCGGCGGTCATCCCCGACGTGATCAGCGCGGCATTGGTGGCGGTGAGTACCTCTTGGTACAGCGCCCGCTTGTTCGCAAAGTAATGGTTGATTGCCGGCCGCGTCAGATCGGCGCGCTCGGCGATCGCCTGGAACGTCGCCGCGTCGTAGCCAAGTTCGCTGAAAACCAGTCGTGCCGCACGGACGATCCGCTCGCGGGTCTCCGAACCATTAGCTGCCCGGGGACGACCGCGAGTGCGGCGCAGCGCTTGAGTCATACGCGGAGTTTGCCACAGATATCTGACCAGTGCGTAGAAACGCTGCTGGGGAGGTTAACCTCACGCACCACACAGCAAATTCTGGTGCGCTTCGTCACCGGTTCGTGGACCTGGTCACGCCGGAAGTCGTAGCCTCGTGGGGTGGTGAGTGTGACCGGTGCGCGGGCCGATGAACTGGCCGCATTGGGATTCTTCGCCGGGTGCTCGGCCGCCGAACTGCTGCCACTGGCGGCACTGCTGCAGCCGCTGGCCGCCGGTGCCGGAGACGTGCTCATGCGCCAAGGCGAGCAGGCGGCCACCTTCCTGCTGATCGGCTCCGGTACCGCCGAGGTGACCCACATCGGCGAGGACGGCGAGGCGACCGTGGTACCGCTGCAGCCCGGACTGGTGGTCGGCGAGATCGCGCTGCTGCGCGGGGTGCCGAGAACCGCGACGGTGACGGCCACCGGAGCGCTCACCGGCTGGGTCGGCGGCCCCGAAGCGTTCGCCATCATGCTTGACCTGCCGGTTTCCGGCCCGCGCGGCGACGGGGTCAGGTCGTTGATGGACCGGTTGGTGCGTATCGCCCGGCAGCGCCTGGCGACCTTCGTCACGCCGATTCCCGTCACCATGCGCGACGGCACCGTCCTGTATCTGCGGCCGGTGTTGCCCGGAGACAACGAACGCACCATTCACGGCCCCGTCGAATTCTCCAGCGAGACGTTGTACCGCCGATTCCAGAGCACCCGGGTTCCGACGCCGTCGTTGATGGCCTATCTGTTCGAGGTGGACTACGTCGACCATTTCGTGTGGGTGCTGACCGATGGCCCGGATGGGCCGGTGGTGGCCGACGGGCGCTTCGTGCGGCTGGGACATGATGCGACGACAGCCGAGGTGGCCTTCATCGTCGGCGATGCCTACCAGGGGCGTGGTATCGGCACGTTCTTGATGGATGCGCTGGCGGTGGCGGCGCGCGCCGGAGGAGTCGGCACGTTCACCGCGCGGGTGCTGTCGGAGAACTATCCGATGCGGGCCATTCTTGATCGGGCCGGGGCGCACTGGGAGCGCGAAGACCTCAACGTGGTGACTACCGTGGTCGATGTGCCGAATGTGTCGATGAGCCCGCAGCGGTATCGCGCCATCTATGAGATGGCCCGGCAGGTGATGAGGGCGGTGGGCTGATGACGCAGCCCAACGTCAGCGGCGGCCGGCCGCCATTGAACGTCAGCGGCCGGCCGCCACTGAACAAAGACACCCGGCTGTGCATCTCGCTGGCCGCCCGCCCGAGCAATATCGGCACCCGTTTCCACAACTACCTGTACGAGCAGCTCGGTCTTGACTTCATCTACAAGGCCTTCACCACGACCGATATCACCGCGGCGATCGGTGGCGTACGTGCGCTGGGTATCCGTGGCTGCTCGGTGTCGATGCCGTTCAAGCGTGATGTGCTCGCCCTGGTCGACGAGGTCGAGCCGTCGGCGCTGGACATCGAATCGGTCAACACCATCGTCAACGACGACGGTCACCTGCGCGCATCGAACACCGATTACCTTGCGGTGCAACAGTTGATCGGTAGTAACGGGCTGAACCCCGGCGATGGCGTCGTCATCCGGGGCAGCGGCGGGATGGCCAGTGCCGTTGCCGCCGCGTTCCAGGGCAGCGGCTTCCGTTCCGGTGTCATCGTGGCGCGAAACGCCGATACCGGCCGGGCGTTGGCCGACCGGCTGGGCTACGAGTACGCCCCCGAGATGGGTTCACTGCGCGCGCCGATCCTGGTGAACGTCACCCCGATCGGGATGTCCGGCGGCCCGGAGGAAAGCCAGCAGGCGTTCGACGACGCGGCGATCGCGAATGCATCGGTGGTGTTCGACGTGGTCGCGCTGCCCTCGGAGACACCGCTCATCACGGCCGCACGGGCCGCGGGCACCGCGGTCATCACCGGCGCGGAGGTGATCGCGTTGCAGGCCGCCGAACAGTTCGAACGCTATACCGGGGTGCGGCCCACCCCGGAGCAGATCTCGGCGGCCTCGGCCATCTCCCGCGCTTGATAGGTTGTGCTGCAGACGGTTTCGGCGCAGGGGCTACTTGCGACGGGACGCCGCGTCACGGCGTGATCGTCGTTTCCTTGTCGATGGCCGTGGTGACATCCATCAACGGACCCATCTGGTCTTCGGTGCCCTCGGCGTTGAGCTGCAGGACGAACAGATTCTGGCCGGCCGGGATGATCACCGTCTTCTGGGCGATCAAGCGTTTCTGCCCGTCCTTGACGTAGGTACCGCCCACCTGCACGGCGTCGAAGCCGCCGAGTTTGCCGCTCTTGCCCGAGCTGGCGCCCTCGTAGTCGGGCAGGTTCTGCAGTTCGCCGGGGGCGTACTCCACGACCTTTGCCGGATCGGCGCCGGTCAGCTTGGACATGATGGCGGTGACCGTCGGCGGGACCGGCCCGGCAGAGGGATCGGTGAACACGATCTGTTCCCATGCCCCGGCGGGCGCCTTGGCGCCGGCGTCGGCCCAGCCCTCCGGGGTCGGCAGGTTCAGCGTCGGAGTTCCGGGATCGCCGCGCTTGACCGGTGTTTCGGTGATGTGGTTGTCCTTGATGTAGTCGGCGAGTGTGTAGTGCGCCCCGGCCGCCGGTGCGGGCGCGGTGTTGGGGGTACTGGCCTCGGAGGTCGCTGACGTTGCAGATGTCGCAGAAGTCGCTGAGGCGCTGGTGCTTTCCTGCGATGAGGACGTGCTCTTGGTGTCCGAGCCGCAGCCGGCCAGGGCGAGCCCGAGCACCGCGGCGCCCGCTGCAAGTCCACGTGCCGTGGTGTACCAGTTCATGCCTTCTCCTGTGGTCGACGCCGTCTTGCCGGGAAATCCTGCCAGAAACCTGGGTACCCGGGCGCGAATCGGTCCGCGACACCACCGGCACAGCGCATCGATGCCTGCGTGGATGTGGTATCACAACGGCGTGCGCACGATGGCGATATGCCTGGTGGCGACGGTGGGTCTGACGGCCTGCGGGTCGCCGTCCGCTATCGCGCCGCCCTCGTCGGCGCCGCCGGCATCGTCGGGTGCGCCCGGCCCCGTCCAACCCGCGGCCGTCCTGCGGGCCCGTGCCGATCTGCCTGCCGGATACGAGGTGACCGATCTCGCCGCCGAACCGGTTACGCCGGCGTCCTTTTGGGGCTTCACCTCGGGGTGGGCGGCGGTGCCGGAGCACTGCGGTGAACTCGCCGATCCGGGCGTCGGCACCCCGGTGCGCGGTTGGTCGGCGTCGGGTCCGGGTGGCATCGTCTACGCCATCGTCGCCGGTCCAGGTGCACGGGTGGGCGCTCCGGACGGCTGCGCGGCGTGGTCGCTGACGGGAGGGCACACGAGTGCGGCGGTGACGCTCGCACCCGCCCCGGCGATCCCGGACACGCCGACCGTGGCGATGAATGCCGTGGCGACCACCACCGTCGAAGGCGGCACCGTCACCCGGATGCATGCCGACACCGCGACGGCGTACCTGGCCGGGGCGTACATCGCCTCCGTCACCGTCATCACCGACCCCGGATCCGCCCAGCAGAAGCTACCCGGCGACACCGCGTCACACCTGCTGGCACAGGTGGTTTCGGCGGTCACCCGGTGACGCCGGTAGATTTGGCGGCGATGCTCACTCCACGAGCGGCCGCCCTCGTGGCCTGTGCTGCCGCACTCACCGCGTGCTCCGCTGCCAAGCCGGCCGCCCAGCCCGACATCGCGCACATCGTCGACCTGAAGTCGCAGTTCGGGCCGGAGTTCCACGTGACCACCGTGGCCCCGACCGGTATCGACCCGAAGATGCTCGCCGCTCAGCCGTTGCCGCCGGGTGTCACGATCGCGCCCCCGGACTGTGCGAAGTTGGCCACCGGTCTGGCCGTGCCACCAGGGGTGAAGGGCAATATGGCGGCGACGACGGCCGAGGGCAACGGGAACCGGTTCATCGTCATCGCGATGGAGACCTCCGACGCCATCGGCTTCAACGATCCGGGACCGGCCTGTCAGAAGGTGGACTACGCCGGCGCCGGCGTCGCCGGGCAGGTGCAGGTTGTCGAATCCCCGAAGATCGACGATGCGCGCGTGCTGGGCACCCATCGGGTGCTGCGGACGATGGTGAACGGGGGGCCGCGCACCGGGGAACTGTTCAACTATGTGGCCAGTTTCGGCACGTTTGTGGTGATGGTGACCGCAAATCCGCTGGTGGAGCCGAACAAGCCGGTGGTGCCGGTGGACACCGGCAAGGCGCGGGATCTGCTCGCCAAGGCCGTGGCGGACGTTCGCGGCTGACTGCTACCGCACGTCGCGCGGCCGGAATTGGATGCTGATCCGGGGGCCGACGGGCCGGGCCGTCTTCGGCACGGAATGCTCCCACGTGCGCTGACAGGACCCGCCCATCACCAAGAGGTCACCGTGGGCCTGCGGCAACCGCAGGCTGCGTCCGCCGGTGCGCGGCCGCATCGCGAAAACCCTTCGCGCACCCAGGCTGACGATCGCCACCATGGTGTCGGCCGTACTGCTGCGACCGATGGTGTCCCCATGCCAGGCCACGCTGTCGTCACCGTCGCGGTACAGGCACAGTCCGGCGGTGGTGAAGCGCTCACCCAGCTCACCGGCGTAGATGTCGTTGAGCCGGACCCGTAGTTTGGCGATGCCGGGGTGCGGTGCGGTTTCGGTGGTGAGGTCGTGAAAGCTCACCAGCCGGGGCACGTCGAGCACCCGCTCGTACATCTGCCGGCGTTCGGCGCGCCACGGGATGGCCGTGAGCAGTTCGTCGAAGAAGCTGTCCTCGCCTTCCGGTGACCCGTTGAGCCAACCGGCCCGGACGTCGATCCAGGCGCCGTCGCCCAGGTAGCGACGCTCCGAGTGGTCGAAAAGCGACCCCTGAACGGCCAGAGACACACGTCGATGTTATCGCACAGGCGTTCGATTGCTAGAGCTTGGCGGCACCCGGCCCGTGTTGCGACAGCATGTCGCCCGGATTGGACAGCAGACAGGTCTTCAGGCTCAGGCAGCCACAGCCGATGCAATCGGCCAGGTTGTCGCGCAGACGCTCCAGGTGCATGATCCGTTCGTCGAGGTCGCGGCGCCAGCCGGCCGAGAGTTTGGCCCAGTCCTTACTGGTGGGAACGCGGTCCGACGGTAATGAGGCCAGCGCCTCGCGGATCCGCGCCAGGGGGATGCCCAGCCGTTGCGACATCCGGATGAATGCCACCCGGCGCAGCGTCTCGCGCGGGTAGCGGCGCTGATTGCCGCTGGTGCGCCGCGATCCGATGAGCCCCTCGCGCTCGTAGAAGTGCAGCGCCGAGACCGCCACACCGCTGCGGTGTGCCAGCTCACCCGGCGTCAGCTCATGGGATTCCATACACCTCAACCATAGTTGAGATAACGTCTGCGGTGTGGAATCGGGCCAAGTGTTGGGATGTAATTCGGAAGTCGGCACCCTCAAGGTTGTCATCCTGCACCGTCCCGGTGCCGAACTGCAGCGACTGACGCCACGCAACAACGACAGTCTGTTGTTCGACGGCCTGCCGTGGGTGGCCAAGGCGCAGGAGGAGCACGACGCCTTCGCTGCCGTGCTGGCCGACCGTGGCGTAGAGGTGCTGCTGCTGGCCGATCTGCTCACCGAGGCGCTGGCCTCGGGTGCGGCCAGGATGCACGGCATCTCCGCTGCCGTCGATGCCCGGCGGCTGGGTATTCCTCTGGCGCAAGAACTTTCGTCCTACTTGCGCACCCTGGACGCCGCGACGCTGGCGCACGTGCTGATCGCCGGGATGACGTTCACCGAATTGCCGTTCGCGGGCAGTGAGCTGTCACTGGTGCGCCGCATGCACCACGGCGCGGACTTCGTGATCGACCCGTTGCCGAATCTGATGTTCACCAGGGACTCGTCCTTCTGGATCGGGCCGAGAATGGCGATCACCTCGCTGGCACTGCCGGCGCGGTCGCGGGAATCCTCGTTGACCGATTTGATCTACGCGCACCATCCCCGCTTCCTCGGGGTACGGCGGGCCTACGAGTCGCGCTCCGCGCCGGTGGAAGGCGGCGACGTGCTGCTGTTGCGGCCGGGAGTGGTGGCGGTCGGGGTGGGGGAGCGGACCACCCCGGCGGGTGCAGAAGCATTGGCGCGCAGCCTGTTCGAGGACGATCTGGCGCACACGGTGCTGGCGGTGCCGATCGCGCAGCAGCGCGCCCAGATGCACCTGGACACGGTCTGCACCATGGTCGACACCGATGCCGTGGTGATGTACCCGAATATCGTCGACTCCCTGTCGGCGTTCACCATGCACCGCACCCCCGAGGGTGGGGTGCAGATCGACGACGAGCGTCCCTTCGTCCGGGCCGCGGCTGATGCCATGGAAATCGACACGTTGCGCGTCATCGACACCGGCCTGGACCCGGTGACCGCCGAGCGTGAGCAGTGGGACGACGGCAACAACACCTTGGCGTTGGCCCCCGGGGTGGTGGTGGCTTACGAACGCAACACCGAAACCAATGCCCGCCTTGTCGATTCGGGAATCGAGGTGCTCACCATCGCGGCCTCTGAGCTGGGCAGCGGGCGGGGTGGTCCGCGGTGCATGTCCTGTCCGGCGGCGCGCGACCCGCTGTAACGTCGCCGGTATGCCTACGTTGCTGTGGTTTCGGCGCGATCTTCGCTTACACGACCTGCCTGCGCTGCTGGACGCCGCTGAACCCGACGGTGAGGTGCTGGCCTGCTATGTCTTGGATCCCCGGTTGAATGCCAGTTCCGGTGAGCGCCGGCTGCAGTACCTGTACGACGCACTGCGTGACCTGAACGACCAACTCGACGGCCGGCTGCTGGTGACCCGGGGCCGGCCCGAGAAACGGATCCCGGCCCTGGTCGAGAAGATCGGCGCCACCGCGGTGCACGTCTCGGGGGATTACTCGCCGTTCGGGAAGCGCCGCGACGCCGCGGTGCGCGAGGCCCTGGGCGAGGTGCCGCTGGAGGAGTCGGGGTCACCGTATCTGGTGTCCCCGGGACGCGTCACCAAGGACGACGGCTCCCCGTACAAGGTGTTCACCCCGTTCTTCCGGGCGTGGACCGCGCACGGGTGGCGGGCGCCGGCCAAGACCGGACCGTCCTCGGCCCGCTGGATCGACCCGGCAAACGTATCCGGTGGCGTGGATATCCCCGCCGGCACCACCGAGCTCGAGCTGCCGGCCGGGGAGACGGCGGCGCGCGCGGCATGGAAGCGCTTCGTCAGCGACGGGCTGGCCGATTACGCCGATGACCGCAACCGCCCGGATCGCGACGCCAGCAGCCGCATGTCGGCGCACCTCAAATTCGGCACCATCCATCCCCGCACCATGGCCGCCGATCTCGGGAAAGGCGAAGGGGCGCAAGCCTATCTACGTGAGCTGGCGTTCCGGGACTTCTACGCCGACGTGCTGCACCACTGGCCGCGCAGCGCGTGGTGGAACTGGAACGCCAACTTCGACGCGATCGCCGTCGACGAGGATGCCGCGGCGCGTGAGCGGTTCGAGCTGTGGAAGAAGGGAAAGACCGGTTTCCCGATCGTCGACGCGGGAATGCGACAGCTTGCTGCAACCGGATTCATGCACAACAGGGTGCGGATGATCACCGCGTCGTTCCTGGTGAAGGATCTGCACCTGCCGTGGCAATGGGGCGCGCGGTGGTTCCTGGATCAACTGGTGGACGGCGACATGGCCAGCAATCAGCACGGCTGGCAGTGGGCGGCCGGGTGCGGCACCGACGCCGCCCCGTACTTCCGGGTGTTCAACCCCGACACCCAGGGCAAGAAGTTCGACCCCGACGAGGTCTATGTACGGCGCTGGGTGCCGGAGTACGGCAGCCCCGACTATCCGGCGCCGATGGTGGACCACAAGGCCGAGCGGGCCGAGGCGTTACGGCGGTACGAGGGGATTCGGTGATGGCAGCGAACGGAAACTAGGCACTGCGTCATCCTTGTGAGCGATAAGTCGTAGTTGAAAACGCACGAATCCCATACGCGCCCAAACTCGGGCAATGGCGTGACCTTACGTAGTTTTCGCGGTCGGTGGTATTCGGCAAATCCGGCAGCGCAGGCTGACTCCGTTTAATGTGAGCTTGCTAGCGCAGGAGGGTTGGAGGTCAAGGGGCGGAATGGACTACACCACGGTGGGCGTAATCGCGACTGTCGCGGCTATCGCGATCGCGATAGTGGTTGGTCATTTCATGCCGGGTAATTCGAAGCGTGCGGTTCCCTGGATCGGCGGGATACTGGCTGCCAGTTTTCTGCTCTACATCTTATTGCCCAATGCAAGCGGCTCGACGAATACCATGCCGGCCACGACACCTGAAACCAAACCACCGACGGTCCCGTCAACAACCACGCCGACCGCGATTTCGATGACGCCATGGACTACGACGTCAACCACGGTCAGCACTACTGAACGGCCGACCACAACGTCTTCCGGTCCGGCCATCCCCACGGCTGTGGATAAGATTGACGTCTATCTGGAGGCTCTCCAAGGCCGCAAGGTTGGCCCGACTTCATTTGCCTTCGACGGCAATCTCGACTTCGGCTTGGGGTATGGCTGGCACGGCACCGCAGGAGGAGTCGAGGTAGACGGAGAGTCGTGCCAGATCCGGATGCAGGTCACCGGGCCGGAGTCATTTCCGGCTCAGCGCACCGCGAAATGCTCCGAGCGAGTCCATTCTGGTTTCAACGGGGGCATCAATTCGGAACGAATAACGCAACCGGGCGAATATACGGTCACTGTCGCCGACGAGCTCACGGGAACAGTGGGGATTGCGACATTTACCCTCATCGGAAGATGAATGCAGAGAGATTGCGCCTCCCGAGGTTGATCGACGGGAATCTGCTGACGCTCTGCCCGCGCTGGCGTAACGGACGAAGTCCTACCGCCAGCTGGGCAACCAGATCTGCATGTTCCACGTCGACTGCGAAATGGGCAGCCCGGTGAGTATCGGGTACATCCAGGCGAAATTCGTGATCACCAGCGCCACATAGCAACTCACCGCGATCAGGCCCAGCGTCCGCCGTTCGGGATTCTGATTCGGCTGATACAGCACATCGCCCAGGATCAGCGCGATCGCCATGATCAGGAACGGCGCCATGGTGGTGGCGTAGAAGAAGTACATCTGCCGGTCGATATCGGCGAACCACGGCAGGAAGCCGGCGAAGTAGCCCGTCAGCACCACCGCGTAGCGCCAGTCGCGGCGCACGAACGCCCGCCACAGCGCCCAGCCCAGCACCGGGACGGCGATGAACCACATCGCCGGCGTGCCAACCAGCATCACGGCCTTCACACACGACTGCGCCCCGCAGCCGGGCACGTTCTGCTGGTCGATGGCGTAAAGCACCGGCCGCAACGACATCGGCCACGTCCACGGCTTGGACTCCCACGGATGGTGGTTGCCCGCGGCGTTGGTCAGCGTGGAATGGAAGTGATACGCCTGATACGTGTAGTGCCACAGCGACCGCAGGGCGTCGGGCATCCAACTGTCCAGGCCGATCGAGCGACCCTCCTCGTGCCGGTCCACGGCGGTCTCGGAGGCGAACCATGGCGCGTAAGTGCCGAGGTACACCAAGAACGGGATGATCCAGAACACGTAGATCGACGGACCCAGGTCGCGGCGCAGGGTGCCCAGCCAGGGCCGCGGCACCCGGTACTGGCGCCGGGCGACGACGTCGAAGGCCAGCGTCATGACGCCGAAGAAGACGATGAAGTACAGGCCGGACCATTTCGTCGCGCACGCCAGGCCCAGCAGCACCCCGGCGCCGAACCGCCACCACCTCACGCCCAGTCGCGGTCCCCACGGGGTCTGCGCGATCCGTCCTTCCATCAACGCGGTGTGCATCCGGGACCGCACGTCGTCGCGGTCGACGATCAGCGCCCCGAACGCGGCCACCACCCACAGCACCAGGAACACGTCGATCAGCGCGGTCCGTGACGAGACGAAGCTGACCCCGTCGGCGATCAGCAGCAGCCCGGCGATCCCGCCGACCAGCGTGGAACGGGTGATCCGCCGCACGATACGCGCGGTCAGCACGACGATGATGACGCCGCAGACGGCCGACGAGAACCGCCAGCCCAGCCCGTTGTAGCCGAAGATCCACTCGCCGATCGACATCAGCTGTTTGGACACCGGCGGATGCACCACCAGCCCGTAACCGGGGTTGTCCTCGACGCCGTGATTGCTCAGCATCTGCCAGGCTTGCGGCGCGTAGTGCTTCTCGTCGAAGATCGGGGTGCCCGCGTCGGTCGGCGAACCGAGCCGCAGGAAGCGCGTCAGTGCGGCCAGCGCGCCGATGATGACGGTCATCACCCAGCCCTGCAGGCGATCCGTCGGCCCGAAATCCGGCACGGGAACCAGGGGGCCGGGGCTGATCACGGGAACGGC
This sequence comes from Mycolicibacterium sp. J2, assembly GCF_026240945.1. Classification (GTDB taxonomy): domain Bacteria; phylum Actinomycetota; class Actinomycetes; order Mycobacteriales; family Mycobacteriaceae; genus Mycobacterium. The sequence continues at coordinate 66,932 of NZ_JAPFPY010000020.1, read as the reverse complement.
GCGCTCCGGCTGCACGGTATGGGGAGCGGTCATCACCGACGATCGTAGGCTGTCCTGTTGTGGAACCCCCGGTCACTCCGCTTCTGCCCGCCGAAATGGATGGTGGCCGACTCCTGCTGGCGGCCACCCCACTGGGGCAGCCCGCCGATGCGTCCACCCGCCTGGTCGACGCCCTGGCGACCGCCGACGTGATCGCCGCCGAGGACACCCGCCGGGCCCGCGCGCTGGCGTCGGCGCTGGGTGTCACCCCGGCCGGGCGGCTGCTCAGCGTGTTCGACCAGAACGAGGCCACCCGGGTGCCGGCCCTGCTCGACGAGATCCGCGGCGGTGCGACGGTGGTGCTGATCAGCGACGCCGGCATGCCCCTGATCAACGATCCGGGCTACCGGCTGGTGACCGGTTGTATCGAGGCCGGCCTGACGGTCAGCTGCTTACCCGGCCCGTCGGCGGTGACGACGGCGCTGGCGGTCTCCGGCCTGGGCGCCGACAGATTCTGTTTCGAGGGCTTCGCGCCGCGTAAACAGGCGGCGCGGCGCACCTGGTTGACGACGCTGGCCGCCGAGCAGCGCACCGCGGTGTTCTTCGAATCGCCGCGCCGACTGGCCGACACCCTGCGCGACGCAGTGGAGGTCCTCGGCGCCGAGCGGCGCGCGGTGGTGTGCCGCGAGCTGACCAAGACCCACGAGGAGGTCAAGCGGGGCAGCCTCGGGGAGCTCGCGGACTGGGCGGCCGACGGGGTGCTGGGGGAGATCACCGTGGTGCTGGCCGGTGCGGTGCCCAAGGCCGACCTGGCGACGCTGGTCGGCGAGGTCCTGGAGCTGGTTGCCGACGGCGCCCGGGTCAAGGACGCGTGTGCGCAGGTGATCGCCGCGCATTCGGGAGCGCCGTCCCGGCGTGAGCTCTACGATGCGGTGTTGAAAGCACGCGACTGAGAGACCGGTGGGCCGCCGTGAGCACAGCAGCGTTCGTCATCGTGTTGGTCGTCGGAATTCTGGCGGTGCTCGCGCTCATCTGGATTCCGATCATCATCTGGTTCCGGCGTCGCGCCCGGGCCGTCGCCCATCAGTTTGCCGCCGAGCTCGAAGCCGAGACGGTCGTTCGGTCGCCGGAGCGCGGCTCTTACCGGGGAGCCACCGCGCCCGGGTATCCGGTGGTGAACAACACCGGACTGATTGCGTTGACCCAGCGGCGACTGCTGTTCCGGACGCTGACGGGCAAGGCGATCGACATTCCGGTCGACCGGATCACCGGGGTGCGTGAGGCGGCCGTCTTCAAGGGCTCGGTGGTCGGCGGCAAGACCCATCTGATCGTGCAGACCGCCGCCGGCGAGGTCGGCTTCCACGTCTTCGCCGGTATCGGGCCCTGGATCGCAGCGCTCACCCCGACGACGCACCTGTGAACTGACGCACGATCGAGGCGGCCTTGTCGAGGCATTCCTGCCACTCCCGGTCCGGATCCGAGTCGGCGGTGATCCCGCCGCCCACACCGAGCACGGCCCGTCCGTGCGGGTCGAACTCGACGGTGCGGATCGCCACGTTGAGCTCCGTTCCCGCCGCGGGTGAGGCCAAACCGACTGTCCCACAGTAAATCCCGCGACTATTAGGTTCCCATAGCGACAGCAGCTGGCGGGCCCGTCCCTTCGGTGTGCCGGTCACCGACGCGGGCGGGAACGTCGCCTCGAGCACCGCGGCCATCGGCGTCTCGGCCGGTATCGCGGCCGCCACCGTCGACACCAGGTGCCACACCCCGGGCGCGCGGCGCACCCGCAGCAGCTCGGGGACGGTCACCGAACCGGTGTCGGCGAGCCGGCCCAGGTCATTGCGGACCAGGTCGACGATCATGATGTTCTCGGCGACATCCTTGACCGACGATCGCAACATCGACGGTGAATCAGCAAGGGGCAGTGTGCCTTTGATGGGGCTGGAGATCGCCCGTCGGCCGTGCCTGCTGAGGAACAGCTCCGGGGACAACGATGCCACCGCGCCCCAGTCCCCGGCGATATAGGCGGCCCGCGCCGGTGCGGTGCGGGCGGCGGCGTCGACGAAGAAGTCCAGGGGGTCACCGGTGATCCGCCCGGTGAACTGGGTGCAGACGCAGGCCTGGTACACCTCGCCCGCGGCGATCGCGTCCAGGCAGGCCAGCACCCCGGCGCGGTGCGCCGCGCGATCGGGTGCGTGCCAGTCGATGGTGTAGGCGCCGGCCGGGGCGGCGGTGATATCGGTCAACCAAGCGGGAGCCGTTGCACCGGAGAGGCTTTCGTACCACCAGTGTCCGTCGCTGTCCTGGCGTAACACGCAGTCCGACCAACCTCCCGCGGCGGCGGGGATGCGGGGCGCGCCGTCGGGGTAGCCGAGATAGCCGAACCAGCCACCGCCGATATGCGGGCCGTGCCCCGGCGTCACGTCGAAGACTTGTTCGCACGGGGTGGCGGTCACGCTGGGTGCGATCACGGCCCGCGAGGCGAACCAATCACCGATCAGCGCGGCCGGCGGTGGCAGCCCGCGCCGGCGACCGGCGTCAGCGACAGCACGCAGCACCCCGGGGGCGTCGCCCAAGTCGGCCAACCGCTCGATCCGCACCGGCCAAGCCTGACAGAAGCTACCTCGTGATCGCGCGGGGGATCGTGATGGCGGCGAGCTTGTCCGGGTTACGCATGGCGTAGAAGTGGCTGATCTTGCCGCCGGTGATCTCCACGGTGATCACGCCTTCCAACTGCTCGCCCAGGTAGAGCACGAGGGCGGGGGCGTTGTTGTACGTCGCCAGGTCGACGCGTGCCTCGGCGCGTTCGGCGGCTCCGCGCATCAGGCCCAACACCAGGCGGGCCACCTTGTCGGCGCCGGTCACCGGCCGGCGCGCCGCGCTGACCTTGCCCGCGCTGTCGGCCGTCCACACCACATCGGGGGCCAGCAGCTCGATCAGTGCGGCCACGTCCCCGGTCGCGGCGGTGGCGAAGAACTGTGCGGTGATCTGTTCGCCGACCGTGGCGTCGACGTGGTCGAACCGTTTGCGCCTGGCCTGTACGTGCTCCCGGGCGCGGTGCGCCATCTGGCGCACCGCTGCCGGCGAGCGGCCCACCGCCGCGGCGATCTCGTCATGACCGAAGCCGAACACCTCACGCAGGACAAAGATCGCGCGTTCGTCGGGGGTGAGCGTCTCCAGCACCACCATCATTGCCATCGACACCGATTCGGCCAGCACCAGATCGGCCGAAGCATCCTCCACCAGAACGGGTTCCGGCAGCCACGGCCCGACGTACTCCTCCCGGCGTCGGGCCGCGGCGCGTAGCGCGTTCAGTGCCTGCCGGGTCACCAGCTGGGCTAGGTAGGCCTTGGTGTCGGCGACCGTGTCCAGGTCCACCTCGGCCCAGCGCAGGTAGCTCTCCTGCAGTACGTCGTCGGATTCGGTTGCCGAACCGAGGATTTCGTAGGCGATGGTGAACAGCAGGGGCCGCAGTGCGGTGAACCGCTCGGCGTGCTCGCTCACGTGTGCACCGGGTGCACTCGCTCGGCGCGCTTACCGCCCCGCATCCACACGTAGGTGCCCGGTTTGGCGGCCTCGCGGCGCAGCTGCCACAGCGTGCCCTTGCACACCATCTCCTTGATCGACGCGGCCACCCGGCCACCGATGTAGAACCGGGTCGGCGTGTCGTCGGGGCGCGCGATCTGGATGGTGCCGTAGGAGCGCCCGATGCTGATGCACTGCCCGGCGAACGCCTGGTTCACCGGGACGGGGGCGGTGCCCGCGATCCTGGCCAGCACGGTCCGCGCCGCCTGGGCGGCCAGCGGGAGGGCGGCCTGGCAGCTCATCCGCAGCGGCATACCTGACGGGGCGACCGCGTCGCCGGCACCGACCACCCGGTCGTCGTCGATGCTGGTGAGCGTCTCGTCCGTGAGCAGCCGTCCCAGATGGTCGGTGCGCAGGCCGCTGTCGGCGGCCAGCGTGGGCACGCCGAACCCGGCCGTCCACACCGTGGCGGCGCTGGGCAGGGTGCGCCCATCGGACAGCGTGACGTCGTGGTCACCGACGGCGGTCACCGTCGGGCCCTCGATCACCGTGACGTCCAGCTTGGCCAGTTGCTTGGCCACCGAACGGCGGGCCTGTGCACCCAACGACGGACCGAGCACCGGCCCGGCGACGAGGGTGACGGGGCGGGCACCGGTGTTCGATCCCGAGGCGAACTCCGAGGCCGCTTCGATACCGGTCAGCCCGCCGCCCACCACGACGATCGGCGCGGTCGTCGGCACGTCCTGCAGCCGCGCGTGCAGCCGTCGTGCGCCCTCCACTTCGCTGATCGCATAGGCGGATTCGGGGGTGGCCCCGGCGGTGCTGCCGACGGCGTAGATCAGGTAGTCGTAGTCCAGCGCGGCGCCGGAGGCCAGTTGGACCCGGCGGGCCGCGGTGTCGATGCGCTCGGCGCGGTCGACGACCAGGCGCACACCCTCGCCGAGCAGGGTGTCGTAACCGGTGGTGGCGTCATGTGTGCCGGCCGCGAGTTGGTGCAGCCGGATCCGTTCGACGAAATCGGGCCGGGCGTTGACCAGGGTCACGCTGACCCCTGGGCGCTGCAACAGGTGGTTGGCAGCATGGACGCCGGCGTAACCGCCGCCGAGGACGATGACGTGGTGGGGAGTGTTGTTCTCAGTCATGCCCTCAAGACACCGCCCATCCCGAAAGTGTGACAGGACGTGACGCGCATCACGTGATTTGTGGAGTCTGGGCCGTACTGGTTACGGCTGCGACTCCACAAATCACTCCTCGGGTGCCTGGTAGCGCGGGAACACGCCCTCGGGTTTCGGCAGGGTCGTCCCCGGCGCCAGCCGGGTGCCGATGGCGGTGAAGTCGCGCTGATCGGCCGGCTGCCCGAGCAGGTCCAGCATCTTGGCCATCGACTCGGGCATCACCGGCTGGCTCAGCAACGCCGCGATCCGGACCGTTTCCAGCGTCGTGTACAGCACGGTCGCGAACCGCTCTTCGGCCTCCGGGGTGCCCGCCTTGCGCAGCACCCACGGTTCCTGCGCCGAGAAGTACCTGTTGGCCGCGCCGAGCACCGACCAGATGGCGTCCAGCGCCAGGTGCATCGCCTGCTCGTCGAAGTGGCCGCGCACCCGCGCCAGCAGACCGTCGGCGGCCTCCAGCAGCTCGGTGTCCTCGGCGGTGAAGGCACCCGGCTGCGGCACCACGCCGTCGAGGTTCTTGTTCACCATCGACAGTGACCGCTGCGCCAGGTTGCCCAGCTCGTTGGCAAGGTCGGCGTTGATGCGGCCGATGATGGCCTCTTCGCTGTAGCTGCCGTCCTGGCCGAAGGGCACCTCGCGCAGGAAGAAGTAGCGCACCTGGTCGAGCCCGAACTCGTCGACCAGCACCAGCGGATCGACCACGTTGCCCAGCGACTTGCTCATCTTCTCGCCCTTGACGTTGATGAACCCGTGCGCGAAAACCCGTTTCGGCAGCTCGATCCCGGCCGACATCAGGAAGGCCGGCCAGTACACCGTGTGGAACCGGATGATGTCCTTGCCGATCATGTGCAGGCTCGCCGGCCAGTACTTGTCGAAGGCCTCCGACGCGGTGTCCGGGAAGCCGACCCCGGTCAGATAGTTGGTCAGCGCGTCCACCCAGACGTACATGACGTGATCGGGATGGTCGGGAACCGGCACCCCCCAGTCGAAGGTGGTCCGCGAGATCGACAGATCGCGCAGGCCGCCGGAGACGAAGCTGACGATCTCGTTGCGCCGGACATCGGGCCCGATGAACTCCGGGTGCTCGCGGTAGAGCGCCAGCAGTCGGTCGGCGTACGCGGACAGCCGGAAGAAGTAGGTCTGCTCCTCGGTCCAGGTCACCTCGGTGCCGGTCTCGATCGCGAACCGGGCGCCATCACGCTTCTGGGTCTCGTCCTCGGCGAAGAAGCGCTCGTCGCGCACCGAGTACCAGCCCTGGTAACTGCCCAGGTAGATGTCGCCGGCCTCGTTCATCCGGCGCCAGATCTCCTTGGACGCCTCGTAATGATCGGCATCGGAGGTCCGGATGAACCGGTCGTAGGAGGCGCCCAGGCGTTCCTGCATCCGCTCGAACACGTCGGAGTTGCGCTTGGCCAGCTCGGGGGCGGTGATGCCGAGCTTGGCGGCCGTCTCGGCCATCTTGAGGCCGTGCACATCGGTACCGGTGAGGTAGCGCACGTCGAACCCGTCGAGGCGCTTGAACCGGGCGATCGCGTCGGTGGCGATGTACTCGTAGGCGTGCCCGATATGCGGGTCGCCGTTCGGGTAGGCGATGGCCGTGGTGATGTAGAACGGGGCGCCTGGGGTGCGCGTCCCCGCGCCGGGGGAAGACCTGGGAGAAGACGTAGTCATTTGGCTCTCACCTTAAGGTGTACCGGTGAGCTCGAAGCGACAGAAGCCGCCCGCTCCGGAGCCGCTCGCCCCGTTGATCGACGCCCACACCCACCTGGACGCCTGTGGCGCCGAGACCGCGGACGACGTCGCGGACATCCTGGACCGGGCCGGGGCCGTCGGTGTGCAGGCGGTGGTCACCATCGCCGATGACCTGGATGCCGCGCGCTGGGCCGCGCAGGCCGCCGGCTGGGACGACCGGGTGTACGCCGCGGTGGCGCTGCACCCCACCCGCGCCAATGCCCTCGACGACGCCGCCAAAGCCGAACTCGAAACCCTGGCCGTGCAGCAGCGTGTGGTGGCGGTCGGCGAGACCGGGATGGACATGTACTGGCCGGGCAAGCTGGATGGCTGCGCGGACCCTGCCCAGCAGCGGGACGCCTTCGCCTGGCATATCGACCTGGCCAAGCGGGCCGGCAAGCCGTTGATGATCCACAATCGCGACGCCGACGCCGAGGTGCTCGACGTGCTGGCCGCCGAGGGCGCCCCGGAGACGGTGATCTTCCATTGTTTTTCCTCCGACGCAGCGATGGCCAGGACCTGCGTGGCCAACGGCTGGATGCTGAGCCTGTCGGGTACGGTCAGCTTCCGCAACGCGCGTGCACTGCGCGAGGCCGCGGTTGTCATCCCGGATGATCTGCTGTTGGTCGAGACCGACGCACCGTTTCTCACCCCGCACCCGTTCCGGGGCGCCCCGAACGAGCCCTATTGCCTGCCCTACACGGTGCGGGCGCTGGCCGAGCTGACCGGCCGCTCGGCGGCCGAATTGGCCGAGGTGAGCACGGCCAACGCTCGACGCACCTACCGAGTGTCGGCGGCCTAGATTGGCGCCGACCACCGATCTTCGTTACCTTTCTGTGATAGAACGCGGGCGGCCAGCCGGGCCGCGAGTTCCGCGGGCCCGCATGGGTCGAGAGCCGGGGACAACAGACTCTTGAGTGTTTTGAACAGAATCCATGAGGAGCGTTCGCCTGCTTTTCGGCTGCTCGTCGGCGCGCTTTTATTGACGCTCGCGTTTGCTGGCGGCATGGCGGTGGCCTCCCACAAGACCGTGACGCTGACCATCGACGGGGCACCCATCACGGTCACGACGATGAAGTCCAAGGTCATCGACGTGGTCAAGGAGAACGGTTTCACCGTCGGTGACCGCGACGATCTCTACCCGTCCGCCGACACCCCGGTGCACGACGCCGACACCATCGTGTTGAGCCGCAGCCGTCCCATCCAAATCTCCCTGGACGGTCAGAACAGCAAAGAAGTGTGGACCACCGCCTCCACCGTCCAGGACGCCCTGGCGCAGCTGGCGTTGACCGACACCGCCCCCGCCGCGGCCTCCCGAGGCACCCGCGTACCCCTGGCCGGGATGTCATTACCCGTGGTCAGCGCGAAAACGGTGCAGATCGACGACGGCGGAGTGAAGAGCACCGTGCATCTGGCCGCGCCCAACGTCGCCGGTCTGCTCGATGCCGCCGGAGCGCCGCTGCAACAGCGCGACACCGTCAACCCGCCCGCGTCGGCGCCCATCGTCGACGGCATGCAGATCCAGGTGACGCGCGTGCGGATCGAGAAGGTGACCGAGCAGCTGCCCTTGCCGCCGGCCAGTCGTCGCATCGAGGACGCGACGATGAACATGAGCCGGCAGGTCGTCGAAGATCCCGGGACGCCCGGACTCCAGGACGTCACGTTCGCTGTGGCGAAGGTGAACGGAGTCGAGACGGGGAGGTTGCCAGTAGCCAATGTCGTTATCTCCCCGGCGCGTGATGCTGTGCTGCGGGTCGGCGCCAAACCGGGCACCGAGGTGCCCCCGGTGTCCAACGGCAGCGCCTGGGACGCCATCGCCTCGTGCGAATCGGGAGGTAATTGGGCCATCAACACCGGCAACGGATATTTCGGCGGTGTTCAATTTGACCAAAACACATGGGAGCGGCAGGGCGGTCTGCGGTATGCTCAGCGGGCCGATCTGGCCACCCGTGAGGAACAGATCGCGATTGCTGAAGTAACGAGGGCACGTCAAGGATGGGGTGCCTGGCGCCGGTGTGTAGTGGGAGGGTCCGATGACAATCCGACTCCTTGGGCGGACTGAGATACGACATCTGGCGCGGGAGATCGATTTCCGGCCACGGAAGGCGTTCGGGCAGAACTTTGTCCATGACGCCAACACAGTGCGCCGCATCGTGTCGGCGTCCGGCATCCATAGACAGGACTGTGTCCTGGAGGTGGGTCCCGGCCTCGGCTCCCTGACGCTGGGACTACTGGACCGGGGCGCGCGGGTCACCGCCGTCGAGATCGACCCGGTGCTGGCCCACCAGCTGCCCAAGACCATCGCCAACCACTCGCACAGCGAGATCAGCCGGCTGACGGTGCTCAACCGCGACATCCTCACCATCACCTCCGGTGACCTCGATGAGCAGCCCACTGCACTTGTGGCGAATCTGCCGTACAACATCGCGGTGCCCGCGCTCATCCACCTGCTCTCCGAGTTCCCGTCGATCAAGACCGTGATGGTGATGGTTCAGGCGGAGGTCGCCGAGCGGCTGGCCGCCGAGCCCGGCGGTAAGGACTACGGCGTACCCAGCGCCAAGATCCGGTTCTTCGGCAATGTGCGCCGGTACGGCATGGTGTCGCCGACGGTGTTCTGGCCGATCCCGCGGGTGTACTCCGGTCTGGTCCGCATCGACCGGTACGAGACCTCGCCGTGGCCGACCGACGAGTCGTTCCGCCAGCAGGTGTTCGAGCTCATCGACATCGGTTTCGCGCAGCGCCGTAAGACCTCGCGCAATGCCTTCGCCGAGTGGGCCGGGTCCGGCAACGAGTCGGCCGAACGGCTGCTGGCCGCCAGCATCGATCCGGCCCGGCGCGGTGAGACGCTGTCGATCACCGATTTCGTCCGGCTGCTGCAGCGTTCCGGTGAGCTCGCGGCGGAGGCGCCCGAACGTCTCGGGTCGGTCGGCGACGCCGAGCCGTCGCTCAGCTGAGCGGAGCACGCCGGACCGTTCTCGTCGTCTTCACCGGCGGCACGATCGGTTCACGACGCTCCGGTGACGTCATCGGGCTGGTGCCCGGTCAGACCCGCCTGCTGTTGGATGCGTACGGGGACGGTGCCGACGGATTCGACGTCATCGAGCCGATGTCGCTGCTCAGCGAGAACGCCCGGCCCGCGGACTGGACCGCGATGGCCGCGGCCGTCACCTCGGCGGTCGGCCCACAGCACACCGGTGTGGTCGTCACGCACGGCACCGACACGCTGTCCTACGGCGCCACCGCGCTGGCGTTCGCGCTGTCCCATCTTCATCTGCCCGTGGTCGTGGTCGCCAGCAACCGGCCGCTGGATCATCCGGAAGCGAACGGGCACAGCAACTTTCGTGACGCTCTCGAGGTCATCGACACCATGCCCGGCGGGGTGTACGTGACGTTCCGCAATCCCGACGGTGCGCGGTTGGTGCACGCGGCCGCGCGGCTGCAACCGTCGACACCGCTGGGCCACTACGTGCGCAGCGACGGCGAGGTGCCGATCAGCGGCTTGGGCGGGCTGCCCCGGCCGCGGTTCGAGCCGGCGCCCTGGCCTGCCGGTCCTGTCACGTTCGGCGCACACGTGCTGTACCTGCGCCCCTATCCCGGCCTCGACTACTCGGCGATCGATCCGGCCGGCTTCGACGCCGTGGTGCACGAGACGTATCACTCCGGCACCGCGTGCACGGTGGGCGAGCCGACCAGCGTGCTGGAATTCGCACGCCGGTGTGCCGCCGTCGCAGTGCCGGTGTTCCTCGGGCCCGTTCCCGACGACGTCGCCGCCTATGAATCCGTGACCGGGTTTTCCGCGGCCGGGTTGATCCCGTTCCGGTGGATGCGTGCCGAAACCGCCTACGTGAAAGCATCTCTGGGCACCGGTATGGGGTTGACGGGCGACGCGCTCACCGAATTCGTCTGCCGTCGGGAGATTGCCGGCGAATTCACCCGGTAACGAGGTTGTTGGCCGCAGCCGGTGCCGAGCGAATAAGGTCGTCCCGTGCGCTCATCAGACGGAAACACCGCGTCCGAATGGGTGCCCACCGGTTCGGTCACCGTGCGGGTGCCGGGCAAGGTGAACCTCTATCTCGGCGTCGGCGATCTCCGCGAGGACCGCTACCACGAGCTGACCACCCTCTTCCACGCCGTGTCACTGTTCGACGAGGTGACCGTGCGCAACGCCGACCTGCTGTCGGTGCACATGACGGGGGAGGGCGTGGCCGGGTTGCCCACCGACAGCCGCAACCTGGCCTGGCGAGCCGCCGAACTGATGGCCGACCACGTCGGTCGGGCGCCCGACGTCGCGATCTCGATCGCCAAGTCCATCCCGGTGGCCGGCGGGATGGCCGGCGGCAGCGCCGACGCGGCCGCGGTGCTGGTCGCCATGAACACGCTGTGGGAGCTGGGCGTGGCCCGGCGCGATCTGCACGCGCTGGCCGCCAAGCTGGGCAGCGATGTGCCCTTTGCGCTGCACGGCGGGACGGCGCTGGGCACCGGTCGTGGCGAGCAGCTGGCCACCGTGCTGGCCCGCAGCACCTTCCACTGGGTGCTGGCCTTCGCGGACAAGGGGCTCTCCACACCTGAGGTGTTCGGTGAGATCGACCGGCTACGTGCGGCGCCGGACCGGGCGGCTCCGGCGCGCCTCGACGACGTCGAGCCGGTGCTGGAGGCGCTGGCCGCTGGTGACCCGCGCGAGTTGGCGGCGCTGCTGGGCAACGACCTGCAGCCGGCCGCGCTGAGCCTGCGCCCGGATCTGCGTCGTACGCTGCGTGCCGGTACCGAGGCGGGGGCGCTGGCCGGCATCGTCTCCGGTTCCGGCCCGACCTGCGCGTTCCTGTGCGCGTCGGCGGAATCGGCGGTCGAGATCAGCGCCGCGCTGTCCGGCGCCGGGGTGTGCCGCACGGTGCGGGTGGCCAGCGGACCGGTGCCGGGAGCGCGGGTCATCGCCGAGGTGTGACCCATCCCTCATTTCTCGCGACAGTTTGGCAGTTACTTAAGGGTCTCTTAAGATGGCTGACGGTGGAAACTAGCGCTCATCCGGCGGTTCCCTTCGCAACAGAGCCGTTCGAGGGAACTGGATTCGCTGGACCATCACCATTTCGAGACACAACTGCTTCCCAATTGTGTGCGCGCGCCTCTCGAAAACTGTGCGCTAGCAGGCGGAATATAGGGAAACGTGCAATGACACTGGGGTCGACGTCGCTCGCGACGCGCCTCCAGACATTCAGGAGGTTGCCGTGAGCCGTTTTACCGACAAGATGTACCGCAGCGCCAGGGAGAGCGCCCGGGGCATGGTCACCGGTGAGCCGCACGACCCCATCCGCCACACCTGGGGCGAGGTCCACGAGCGCGCGCGTCGGATCGCCGGTGGTTTGGCCGCCGCGGGCATCGGGCCCGGCGACGCCATCGGTGTGCTGGCCGGTTTCCCGGTGGAGATCGCGCCCACCGCGCAGGGCGTGTGGATGCGCGGTGCCAGCCTGACCATGCTGCACCAGCCCACCCCGCGCACCGACCTGGCGGTCTGGGCCGAGGACACCATGACGGTCATCGGCATGATCGAGGCCAAGGCCGTGATCGTCTCCGAGCCGTTCATCGTCGCCATCCCCGTGCTCGAGGAGAAGGGCATCATGGTGCTCAAGGTCGGCGACCTGCTCGCCGCCGAGCCCATCGACCCCGTCGAGACCGCCGAGGACGACCTGGCGCTGATGCAGTTGACCTCGGGTTCGACCGGCTCTCCCAAGGCCGTCCAGATCACCCACCGCAACATCTACTCCAACGCCGAGGCCATGTTCATCGGCGCCCAGTACGACGTCGACAAGGACGTCATGGTCAGCTGGCTGCCCTGTTTCCATGACATGGGCATGGTCGGCTTCCTCACCATCCCGATGTACTTCGGTGCCGAGCTGGTCAAGGTCACGCCGATGGACTTCCTGCGTGACACGCTGCTGTGGGCCAAGCTGATCGACAAGTACAAGGGCACCATGACGGCGGCCCCGAACTTCGCCTACGCGCTGCTGGCCAAGCGGCTGCGCCGGCAGGCCAAGCCCGGCGACTTCGATCTGTCCACCCTGCGGTTCGCGCTGTCCGGTGCCGAGCCGGTGGAGCCCGCCGACGTCGAGGACCTGCTGGACGCGGGCAAGCCGTTCGGGCTGCGATCCTCGGCGATCCTGCCGGCCTACGGCATGGCCGAGACCTGCCTGGCGGTGTCGTTCTCCCCGTGCGACGCCGGTCTGGTGGTCGACGAGGTGGATGCCGACCTGCTGGCCGCGCTGCGCCGGGCCGTGCCCGCCAGCAAGGGCAACACCCGGCGGCTGGCCTCGCTCGGCCCGCTGCTGCAGGACCTGGAGGCGCGCGTCGTCGACGAGGACGGCAACGTGCTGCCGGCCCGCGGTGTCGGCGTCATCCAGCTGCGCGGTGAGTCGGTGACCCCCGGCTACATCACGATGGCCGGCTTCCTGCCCACCCAGGACGAGCATGGCTGGTACGACACCGGCGACCTCGGCTACCTCACCGAGGAGGGCAACGTCGTGGTCTGCGGCCGCGTCAAAGACGTCATCATCATGGCCGGGCGCAACATCTACCCGACCGATATCGAGCGCGCGGCAGGCCGCGTCGAGGGCGTGCGCCCCGGCTGCGCCGTCGCTGTCCGGCTGGACGCCGGGCACTCCCGGGAGACGTTCGCGGTGGCGGTGGAGTCCAACGCCTACCAGGATCCCGCCGAGGTGCGCCGGATCGAGCACCAGGTCGCCCACGAGGTGGTGACCGAGGTCGACGTCCGTCCGCGCAACGTGGTCGTGCTGGGCCCGGGCACCATCCCGAAGACCCCGTCGGGCAAGCTGCGCCGGGCCAACTCGATCGCGCTGGTCACCGGCTAGTTCTTGGCACACGTCGAGGCGTCGCTGCTTGAGGTAGCGGCGCCTCGACGTTTCTGACGTTCCGGCAGTCCGGCGGCCGGGTCGTCGACCACTTCGTCGGAAACGAGCGCTGCAGCTGAGTATATATGTCTATACTCAGAGGGATGACGGACAAACTCCCCGCACGCCTCGCCGACCACCCCACGGTGCAGGCGGTGCGCGCCAGAGCCCGCGTCGCGGCGCCACCGGTGATCGACGCGGACTGGCTGCGGCAGATCTGTCTGGATGCCGGTGCCGACGATGTCGCGTTCGCCTCCTTCGACGACCCCGCCCTGGCGTCGGAACGCGAGCATGCCGAGACCGCGCTGCCCGGGGTGCGCAGCTATATCTCGCTGGTGGTGAAGATGAACCGGGACAACGTCCGCTCGTCGGAGCGCAGCGTGGCCAACCAGGAGTTCCACCGCACCGGCGAGATCATCAACGAGGCCGCGCACCGCATCACCCGCACGCTGGAGGGCACCGGTTATCGCGTCATCAACCCGTCGGCGACATTCCCCATGGAGATGGACAAGTTCCCCGGTCGCATCTGGGTGATCGCGCACAAGCCGGTGGCGGTCGCGGCGGGTCTGGGCGTCATGGGTATCCACCGCAACGTCATCCATCCCAAGTTCGGCAACTTCATCATCCTGGGCACCCTGCTCGTCGGTGCGCCGATCTCCGAATACGGTGCCCCACTGGACTATTCGCCCTGTCTGGAATGCAAGCTGTGCGTGGCGGCCTGCCCGGTCGGCGCCATCGGCAAGGATGGCGAGTTCGACTTCATGGCCTGCTCGGTGCACAACTACCGGGAATTCATGGGCGGGTTCACCGACTGGGTGCAGACCATCGCCGACAGCACCGACGGGGAGGACTTCCGGTCCAGGGTCACCGATTCGGAGAACGCCTCGATGTGGCAGAGCCTGTCGTTCAAGGCCAACTACAAGGCGGCCTACTGCCTGGCGGTGTGTCCGGCCGGGGAGGACGTGATCGAGCCGTACCTCGACGACCGCAAGGGATTCATGGACCTCGTGCTCAAACCGTTGCAGGAGAAGAGGGAGACGCTGTACGTGCTACCGAACTCGGCGGCCAAGGCGCATGCCGAGAAGAGGTATCCGCACAAGACGGTGAAGGTGGTCGACAGCGGAATCCGAGGGCGCTGATCAGTAGGCTGGTTCGATGAACCGGCGTCTGCACGTGCTTTTCGGCTGGATTGCGGCGGTGGGCGCAGCCACCTCCCTGCTGACCGTGCTGGCGCTCGACGCCGTGCTCGGCGGCCAACCGCTGCGCGGCCGGACGTTGCGTCGCGCGACCATCTCCGAATACGTGTTCACCACCGGCGGTTGGCTTTTCGTGACGGCAGTGCTGGCACTGGCGGCCGGATCGGTGGTGTTGCTGGCCGGGCTGATCCAGGCCGGCCGGCTGACCTTGCGCTCACCGGGTTCGGTGCTGCTGACGCTCTGGGTGATCGGGTTGCTCGGCGTGGTGGCCTTCCCCAAACACAACTGGGCGGTCGGACCCAGCGCCAGCGGTACCGTGCACCGGGTCGCGACGCTGCTGGCGTTCGTCGCACTGCCGGTGGCCGTGTTGGTGATCGCCCGCGGCCGCGAGGTCTGGGCGCGGACCGCGCGCTGGCTGGCGTGGGGGTCGATCGGATGGCTCGGCGTGCTGTTCGGGGCGATCGGGGTGGGCGCGGTAACCGAGCGGTCCTGGTGGCGGATCATCCCGCTCGGACTGGTCGAACGGGGTATCGCCGGGTTCGAGGTTGCCGCGGTTCTCGCGCTTGCGGTGTGGTTGATCCGCAGTGCCCCTCAGGCCGCCATCCGCTCGTAGACGCGCCACACCGCGGCCTCGTGGTCGGCGCCGGTGAGATGTCGGTCGGCCAGGGCGAGCGCAGTGGCGTGCCGTTTCAGTTCGGTGAAGATGTCGGCCGACTCGCGGTCGTTCACGCCGGTCATCCGCAGCACCGTCAGGGTGCGGACCTCGCGCCGGAACTGGTCGACGCACGCCATCGACACCGCACCCGCCGACACCACGGCGAACGTGGAAAGTGTCAGCGCCGCAACGGCTCCCAAGGTCGGCAACAGCGCCACCTCCAGGATCAGCCACACCGCCATGCCCCACGTGGGCCAGGCTCGCCAGATTCGCAGCAGGCGGCGCTGCTCGGTGGACAGTCCCGGGGGAAACACCACCAGTCGATACCGGGTGGCGCCGTAACGGGTGGCGGAGATGTGCAACGACCCCCAGGTGCGATCGCCGTCGATCAGGCGATGCCAACGGGTGGTCTGGGTGGCGGTGCTCATGGTTACCGGTCTACGCGGTAGCCGGGGCCGCGTCGGCGCCGTGAACGGAATCTTTACGGGATGGGCGGCAATCTTGACGCCGGAAAAACGTTGGTGGGTTGTCGGGGTACGTCGCTACGGTTGGAGTTATGGCCAGGGCGAGCGAAGCGACGAGCAACGGCGATACGCCGGCCATCGAGGCGATCGACCTCGTCAAGGATTTCGGTGCGAACCGGGCGGTCGACGGGGTGAGCTTCACCGTCCCGCAGGGCGCGGTGCTGGGCCTACTGGGTCCCAACGGTGCCGGTAAGACCACCACGGTGCGGATGATGACCACGCTGTCGGAACCCACCAGCGGCACCGCGCGCGTTGCGGGCTACGACGTGCGGACACAGCCCGATATGGTGCGCCGCAACATGGGACTGACGGGGCAGGCCGCGACCGTCGACGAACTGCTCACCGGCCGGGAGAACATCCGGATGATCGGCGGCCTCTACGGGATCGGCCGCGGGCAGCTCAAACAACTGGGGGACCGGCTGCTCGAGCAGTTCGATCTGGTGGATGCCGCCGACCGCCCGGTGCGTGCGTACTCCGGCGGGATGCGCCGACGGCTCGACCTGGCCGTCAGTCTGATCGCCGCCCCGCCCGTGCTGTTCCTGGACGAACCCACCACCGGGCTGGACCCGCGCAGCCGCAGCGACTTGTGGGAGGTGCTGCGTGACCTCGTGGCCGGCGGCACCACGGTGCTGCTCACCACGCAGTATCTGGAAGAGGCCGACCAGCTCGCCGACGATATCGTCGTCATCGACCACGGCCGGATCATCGCCAAAGGCACACCGCTGCAACTCAAGCAGCAGGCCGGCAATGCCAGCCTGGTGGTGACGGTGTCACACGCGGCCGACCTGCCCGCGGCCCGCGAACTCCTGAGCCGGTCCGGGGCCGAGGTGCACGTCGACGTCGGCGCCCGGCAGCTCACCGCGGCGGCCGACGGCATCGCCGAACTGACCCGGGTGGCGAACTGGTTGCAGGACAACGCCATCGAGGTTGACGATATCGGGCTGTCCCGGCCCAGCCTGGACGACGTGTTCCTGTCGCTCACCGGGCACCGCGCCGAGAACACCGAGGAGGTAGACGCGTGACCGCCGTGTCGGAGCAGATCACCGCGCAGCCGGTGATACGGCCCACCAACATCGCCCAACAGTCGTGGATCATGGTGAAACGCAATATGATCCACACCAAACGCATGCCCGAGATGCTCAGCGATGTCACGGTCCAGCCGATCATGTTCGTGTTGCTGTTCGCGTTCGTGTTCGGGGCCTCGATCGCCACCAGGGGTGGTGCGTCCTACCGGGAATTCCTGCTGCCGGGTATCCAGGCCCAGACCATCGTGTTCACTGCCTTCGTCGTCGCCTCCGGCATCACCGCCGACGTCGAGAAGGGCATCATCGACCGGTTCCGCTCGCTGCCCATCCGCCGGTCGGCCGTGCTCATCGGCCGCAGCGTGGCCAGCCTGCTGCACTCGTGTATCGGGATCGTGGTCATGGCGATCACCGGGTTGTGTATCGGCTGGCGGATCCGCGGCAGCGTGGCCGAGGCCGTGCTGGCGTTCGCGCTGATCCTGGTGTTCGGGTTCGGGATGATCTGGTTCGGCATCCTGGTCGGTTCGCTGATGCGCTCGGTCGAGGCGGTCAACGGCGTGATGTTCACCGTACTGTTCCCGATCACCTTCCTGGCCAACACTTTCGCACCGACCGAGCCGATGCCGCGATGGTTGCGGGTGGCCGCGGAATGGAATCCGGTGTCCTCACTGGCGCAGGCGATGCGCGAGCTGTGGGGCAACGGTCCGGCGGCCCCACCCGATGCGCAGCTACCGTTGCACCACCCCATACTGGCCACGATCGCGTGGTCACTGGCGATGACCGCGGTGTTGGCGCCGTTCGCGCTGCGGGCCTACGCCCGGCGCACGACGGACTGACTACCAGGCGTGCACGGTGTTCTGGGCGGCCTCCAGGCCGACCTGCAGCAGCAGTTCCGTGGCGTCGGCCGCGTTCTCACACAACAGCGGAACCTCGGGCCGTTCAACGGAATTGAAGGTCTCCAGCACGAAGGCGGCGGGGTCCTTGCGTCCGGGTGGGCGGCCTACGCCGATGCGCACCCGCTGAAAATCCTTGGTGCCCAGGGCAGCCGCCACCGAGCGCAGCCCGTTGTGGCCGCCTTCACCGCCGCCCAGTTTGAGTCGGATCCGGCCGAAGTCGATATCCAGCTCGTCGTGCAGCACCACGACGTCGGCGGGCGGCACGGAGTAGAACTTGGCCAACGGTCCGACCTGGCGGCCGGATTCGTTCATGTACACCCGGGGCTTGGCAAGCACCACGGACCGGCCTCCCAGCCGGCCCGTGGTGACCTCAGCGCCGGAGCGCTTGTGCACCTTGAAACTTGAGCCGATGCGACCGGCCAGGATGTCGGCCACCATGAAGCCGAGATTGTGCCGGGTCTTGGCGTAGTTGGGCCCGGGGTTACCGAGCCCAACCACCAGTAACGGCTCGGCCAAATTATTCGGCGGACTCGGCTTCGGCGGCGGGCTCCTCGGCGGCAGCCTCGCCGGCCTCGCCCGCACCCTCGGCGTCCAGATCCTCGGCGCTCGGGGCCTCGACGACGTTGACCACCAAGGTGTCCGCGTCGACGACGAGCGTGACACCCGCCGGCAGCTCGAGCTGGCCGGCGGTGATCTGGGTGCCGGCCTCGGCGCCCTCGACCGACACGGTGACCTGCTCGGGGATCGACAGCGCCTCGGCCTCGATCTGGATGGTGTTGGCCTCCTGGGTCACCAGCGTGCCCGGGGCGGCGTCGCCCTCGACGACGACGGTGACATCGACGGTCACCTTCTCGCCGCGCTTCACGACCAGCAGGTCGGCGTGCACGATGTTGCGCTTGATCGGGTGGGTGACGACAGCCTTGGTCAGCGCCAACTGCTCCTTGCCCGCGATATCGAGGGTCAGGACGGCGTTGGTGCCCGAGTGCCGCAGCACAGCGGCGAAATCGCGAGCATTGAGCTCCAGGTGCTGGGGCTCGGTGCCGTGGCCGTACAGCACGGTGGGGACCTTGCCGTCACGGCGGGCCTGGCGCGAGGCACCCTTACCGGTGCGGGTACGCACGTCGGCGGTCAGCTTGTTGGGGGCCGCATTCTTGGCCATGTGTTGTTCCTCCTGTAACCGGTTCACACACGGCCAGGGACCAACAGAATGGATTCCCGTCGATAACGGTGGTAGACCACCCTCGCCGTGACGTCAGCAAGGGTAGCCGACGTCGCCCTCAGATCTGAAATTCAGTGCCCGTGAGCTGCGCGGACAGCTCCCACAGCCGTTCGGCGGTACGAGCCGAGCGAGCCAACGGGCTGCGCGGTCCCGGACCGGTCGGGCCGCGCATCCCGAACCGCGGCCCGATGAAACTGTCACCCGGCACGTCCTGGGAGACCGCGTACAACGTCTGCCTCGCCCCGAAATCGGCGTCGGTGGCGACCTTGTTGGCCGCCAGCCACACCTTGGTGCCGATCGGGTGACCGGTCTGGCCCTGCAGGTTGGTGGCCGAGTACCCGGGGTGGGCGGCGATGGCCCGGACCGGTGAACCGGCCGCGGTGAGCCGGCGCTGCAGCGCGCTGGTGAACAGCAGGTTGGCCAGCTTGGACTGGCCGTAGGCCGGCCAGGCCAGGTAGGGGCGCGAGCGCCAGTTCAGATCCTTGAGGTCGATCCACCCGATCAGGTGCATCAGCGACGCCACCGTCACGACGCGGTCGGTGATCTTGGGCAGTAGCAGATTGGTCAGCGCGAAATGACCGAGGTGATTGGTGCCGATCTGGCTCTCGAATCCGTCGACGGTCAACGCGTACGGCACCGCCATGATGCCGGCGTTGTTCACCAGCACGTCGACGCCGTCCACACCCGCCGCGAACTCCCGGATCGAGGCCAGGCTTTGCAGGTCCAGCTTGCGCACCGTGACATCGCCCGACATCTGCGCGGCGGCGGCGTTGCCCTTGTCCAGATTGCGCACCGCCAGCGTGACCGACGCCCCCACCCGGGCCAGCTCGCGGGCGGTGACCAGGCCCAGGCCGCTATTGGCCCCGGTGACGATGACGCGACGCCCGGTGAAGGACGGCAGATCTGCGGCGGTCCAACTCATGGTCGGAGCGTAGCCAATCCCCGGGTCGCTTCGCTCCTGCCCGCCGCGCCTTACTTGGCCGCGACCTTGAACCCCGAGATGATGCCCTCGATGTCCTTGCCCTGTTTTTGGGCCTCCTCGGCATAGCTGGTGATGGTCAGCTGCACCAGATAGCGCTGGCCGGGCGCCCCTGGCGGGGTCTTGGGCGGTGTCCCGGTCGGGAAGATGATGCGGTTGTAGCTCTGCATTCGCCGCCCGTTGAGGTCATAGGTGCCCTCGATCATCGACGACGGGAAGCCGCGGAAGTTCTCGTCGGAGCCGTTGAGTTTGGTGAAGTTCTGCGACAGATCGGCGTCGGCATCGGCGTGTTTGAGGGCCTCGGCGATGTCGAAATTGCCGGTCAGCTTGAACACCATGAGCATCGCGGTCGGGTAGGTGTCGCCCTTGGCGATCACCCGCGTCCCCGGTGACAGGTTGATGTTGCTGTAGGCCTGCCACCCGGCCGGCCGCGGCAGTTCGACGGTCAGATCGGTGAGTTTCTCCGGGGCGACGGGGTCGCCGGTGACCCCGACGCTTTCCAGGTACTGCGAGATCGGCACGGGCTTTTGGGCGCCGGGTGCGGCGCTGGTCGTCGTCGTGGTGGTGGTCAACAGCGACTGATAGTCCGGGACGTCGTCGCCGCAGCCCGCGAGCAGGACGGCAACCGCCGCCAGCCAAACCGCGCGCCTCACAGAATCTCGCGAACCCGATCGATGGGCCGGGCCAACCGGGTGCCCTTGTCGGTCACCACCAGCGGGCGCTCGATGAGGATCGGGTGCTGCGCCATCGCGTCGAGCAACTCGTCATCCGAGGCGTCGGCCAGGCCCAGTTCGGTGTACAGCGATTCGCGCTTGCGCACCGCCTCGCGCACCGGGATACCCGCGTCGGCGATCAATGCCGCCAGCTCGGCACGGGTCGGCGGCGTCTTCAGATACAGCACGATCTCCGGTTCGATCCCGTTGTCCCGCAACAGCTCCAGCGTCTTACGGGACGTCGAGCATTTGGGGTTGTGGAAGATGCGGGCCGCCATAACTGAAAACTACTCCTCGGGCGAACGCTCGCGGTTACGCGGAGCCGTCGAAAAGGCTTGTCACCGAACCATTGTCGAACACCGCGCGGATCGTGCTGGCCAGCAGTGGCGCGATGGACAGCACGGTCAGCTGCGGGAACTGCTTGTCCTCGCCGATCGGCAGCGTATTGGTGACGATCACCTCGCGGGCACCCGAGTCGGCCAGCCGCTGCGCGGCGGGATCGGACAACACCCCGTGGGTGGCGGCGATGATCACGTCCTCGGCACCGTCCTGCTTGAGCAGCTTCACCGCACCGGCGATGGTGCCGCCGGTGTCGATCATGTCGTCGGTCAGGATGCAGGTCTTGCCCTTGACGTCACCGACGACGCGGTTGGACTTCACCTGGTTGGGCACCAGCGGGTCGCGGGTCTTGTGGATGAAGGCCAGCGGCACACCGCCCAGCGAGTCGGCCCACTTCTCGGCGACCCGCACCCGGCCCGAATCGGGGGAGACGACGACCTTGTCGGCATCGGCGTACTTCTCGGCGATGTAGCCGCACAGCAGCGACTGGGCGCGCATGTGGTCCACCGGGCCGTCGAAGAAACCCTGGATCTGGTCGGTGTGCAGGTCCACCGTGACGATGCGGTCCGCGCCCGCGGTCTTGTACAGGTCGGCGACCAGCCGCGCGGAGATGGGCTCGCGACCGCGGTGCTTCTTGTCCTGCCGCGCGTACGGATAGAACGGCAGGATGGCGGTGATCCGCTTGGCGCTGCCGCGCTTGAGCGCGTCGATCATGATCAGCTGTTCCATCAGCCACTGGTTCAGCGGCGCGGGATGGCTCTGCAGGACGAAGGCGTCGCAACCGCGCACCGACTCGTCGAAGCGGACGAAGATCTCGCCGTTGGCGAAGTCGCGGGCCGTCTGCGCGGTGACCGGAACATCGAGTTCCTTGGCCACCTGCTCAGCAAGCTCGGGATGAGCCCGGCCCGAGAAGAGCATCAGGTTTTTTGGGTTGTCGGTCCAGTCGTGGCTCACTGTTGTGCCTTCGCCGGTCGGGGTCGAATACGGGGCAATCGTACGTAGTGCGTTCGGGCGGGCGTTGCGGGGTTACCAGATTGCCAACGTCAGGCGTCTTCTTCGGTGGCGTCGGGGGCCGTCGGGTCCTCCTCTGCGGCTCGCGCCGCTGAAGCCTCATGTGCGGCTCGCGCAGCGGTCGCGGCGGCCGAGTCCGGCCGCTTGCGCAGCACCCACCCCTCGATATTGCGCTGGGGGCCCGCCGACACGGCCAGCGCGCCGGGCGGAACATCCTCGCGCACGACCGTCCCGGCCCCGGTGTAGGCCCCGTCGCCGACGGTGACCGGCGCGATGAACATGGTGTCCGAGCCGGTCCGGACGTGGGAGCCGACGGTGGTGCGGCGCTTGGTCTGACCGTCGTAGTTCACGAACACGCTGGAGGCGCCGATATTGCTGTGCTCGCCGATGTCGGCGTCGCCGACGTAGGTCAGGTGCGGCACCTTGGTACCGGTGCCGATCACCGCGTTCTTCGTCTCGACGAACGCGCCCAGCTTGCCCTTGGCGCCCAGCTCGGTGCCCGGCCGCAGATAACTGAACGGGCCGACGGTCGCGCCGGCGCCGATCACCGACAACTCGGCATGCGTGCGGAGCACCGAGGCGCCGTCACCGACCTCCATCGAGGTGAGCGTGCTGTCCGGCCCGATGGTGCAGTTCGGCCCGATCGAGGTGACCCCGAGCACCTGGGTGCCGGGATGGATGACGGTGTCAGGCCCGATTTCCACGTCGGCGTCGATCCAGGTGGTGGCCGGGTCGACGACGGTCACGCCGGCGCGCTGGTGGCCCTCGACGATGCGACGGTTCAGTTCGGCGGCCAGCGCCGAGAGCTGGACACGGTCGTTGACGCCGGCGACCAGCGTGCTGTCGGCGACATGCTGGGCCCGCACCGGCAGACCGTCACCGCGGACCAGGGCGATGGCATCGGTGAGGTAGAGCTCCTGCTGGGCGTTGTCGGCGCTCAGCCGGCTCAACGCCGATCGCAGCGCCGCCGCGTCGAAGGCGTACACCCCGGAGTTGATCTCACCGATGGCCCGCTGACGCTCGTCGGCGTCGGCCTGTTCGACGATCGCCAGGACCGCGCCCGTCTCGTCGCGCAGGATGCGTCCGTACCCGGTGGGGTCCGCGACGGTGGTGGTCAGGATGGTGGCCCCGCCGTCCCGGTGCGTGTGGACCAGCGCCGCCAGCGTCTCGCCGTCGAGCAGCGGCACATCCCCGGAGGTGACCACCACGGTGCCGGTGAAATCCTCGGGCAGGCCGGACAGCCCGACGCCGACGGCGTGGCCGGTGCCCAGCTGCTCCTCCTGCACGGCGGTGGCGATATCGCGGCCGACCCGTTCGGCGATGCGGCCGACTTCGGCGGCGACATGTTCGCGGCCATGGCCGACGACGACCACGATGTGGCGGGGCTCCACGGCGGTGGCGGCGAGCAGGGCGTGGGCCAGCATGCTGCGTCCGGCCAGCGGGTGCAGCACCTTCGGGATGGCCGAGCGCATCCGGGTGCCCGCGCCGGCCGCCATGACGACGACCGCGATATCGGTGGTGGACACGATTCTCTCCTCCTCCCGCGAGCGACCGTGTCTGTACGCGGACACGCCGTCGACGCTGTCAGTTAGGGGCCGCTCGCGGTGTGGAATTGCTCCGTCGCCAGGACTCGAACCTGAACTATCTGAACCAAAATCAGAGGTGCTGCCGATTACACCACGACGGACCGATCAATCCGAGACTCTAGTCGACCCGATCGATGTTCTCGGCAGGGCAGCGGGGAAGCGCCGCGGCGTTAGGCTGGGCCGGTGGCAGCACCGGAGAAAGAGGCCCGCATCCCGCGCGCCAGGATGACGGGCACCGAGCGCCGCCAGCAGCTCATCGAGATCGCCAAGTCGCTGTTCGCCGAACGTGGGTACGACGGCACGGCCATCGAAGAGATCGCGCTTCGCGCCAATGTCTCCAAACCCGTCGTCTACGAGCATTTCGGCGGGAAAGAGGGGCTGTACGCCGTCGTCGTCGACCGGGAGATGTCCGCGCTGCTGGACGGCATCACCTCCTCGCTGACCAACAACCGATCCCGGGTGCGCCTCGAGCGGGTGGCGCTGGCCTTGCTGACCTATGTCGAGGAGCGCACCGACGGGTTCCGCATCCTGATTCGCGATTCGCCGGCGGCCATCACGTCGGGCACTTATTCGACGCTGCTCAACGACGCCGTCAGCCAGGTCGCCTCGATCCTGGCCGGAGATTTCTCGCGCCGGGGCCTGGATCCCGACCTGGCGCCGCTGTACGCGCAGGCCCTGGTCGGTTCGGTGTCGATGGCCGCGCAGTGGTGGCTCGACGTGCGCCAGCCCAGCAAGGAAGTGGTGGCCGCCCACTTGGTGAACCTGATGTGGAACGGGCTGACGCACCTGGAGGCCGATCCGGTGCTGGAAGCCGACTAACTCAGCTCCCGGCTCAACAGATCGGCCGTGGTCTCGCGGCGTATCGACAGCTGCGCTCGCCGATCGCGCACCGTCACGACCGGGGGCCGCGCCGTCAGCGCGGTGCCCGACGGCATGGGTCCGACGACGGCGAGCAGATCGCCGGGATGCAGGTCGGTGGGCAGGGTCACCTGCGCGCAGACCACCTCACCGGTGCGGCCGACGACGGTAACCGGCCGGCCGGGACCCAGCGGATGCCGGTTGGCCAAGGCCACAGGGCCGGTTGCCGTCCCGTCGACGGTCACCAGACCGTCGTGCACCGCCACCACCCGCGCGCAGCTCACCAGGGCCCGGCCGGCGACCGCCCGGCCCGGTTCGACCACGACGACCGGACGCGGGAACCGTTCGGCCGTGCACGCGTCGTCCAGCGCGTTGTCGATGGCTTCGTCGAGGTCGATCAGATCGGCGTCGACACCGATATCCCCGATGTTGAGTTCGGTCAACGTGACGCCGTGCCGGTCCCGGATATCGGCCATCGCCGACACCGCCTGCTTGATCTCGTCCGCCGCGCAACGCAATCCGACCAGCCGCAGCATCGGCTGAGCCAGTACGCGGGCGGCCAGGTCGGCCGACCCGGTGAGCACCTGTTGTGGTCGGCTCAGCTGCGAGGCCAGCAGCGCGATCTCGGTGCCGCAGCTCAGCACCATGCGGCCCACCCCGGCGGCGGCCCGCAGGTCGGCGGTGGTCTGCGCGCACCCGTGCGCGATGATGCGGTCCCGGTCCACCCCGGCGCTCACCGCGAGGTCGAGTTCGGCAGGGGTGCGCACCGCCAGACCGGCGCCCTCGTCGGCCACCCACCGGGCCACCGCCTTGGTCAGTAAGGCGTGGCCGGCGTACACCGTGCGCCGTTCCGGCAGCCGTACCCGGAATCCGCGGATCCGGTACCGGAATTCTGCTTCGTCGAGCACCTGTACCGGGGCTCCGAACTGGTCGGCGATCTCGGTCAGCGCCACCCCGCCGATACCCAACCGGCCCTCGACATCGACCTGCGCGGTCACCGGCCACACCGCGGGATCGATCCGTTGGGAGGCCGCCCTGCGCAACGAGTGCACCGCATCGAGAAGAGTCATGCCCCGACGGTGCCGGTGCACGCCCGGACAGTCGAGGACTTTGACGGTCTCTTGACGCACCATGGCGAATTCTTGACGGCCGGCGCGCAATTCGAGTAGTCCACTACTCGGCCGCCCGGGCACTTCGGGCTCGAGCATGGGGGCATGATTGAGCTATCCGAACCGATGGCGGCGCAGGCGTCCGCCGTCGCGCTGGAATCCGTTCGCGTCGCCGGATTGCTCGACGGGAAACGCCACGCAGTTCTCGGGGTGGGCGTGCGTTCGCTTGATCGCGAGCGGGAAGTGCCCGTCGTGACCATCTACAACTACACCGACGATCTCGCGGTGGAGGTGCTCGTCGACGTCGACGAACGGGAGGTGCTCGCGGTCTCGGCCGCGGCGGTCGTCCCGGCGCTGACGGCCGCCGAGCGGACCCGGGCGCTCGACATCGTGCGGCGCGACGGCCGGCTCACCGAGTCCGGGGTGGACGTGGACACCGGAACGGGAATCATCGTGGTAGAAGTGAACTTCCGTGATCCGCGACACGGTCATCGACTGGTCGACCTGCGGTTCCGGCCACGTCAACCCCGGGTGCCGCCGGCCTTCGCCGTCGTCGATCTCAGCGCCGAAGAACTGGTCAAGGTGGGCGTGTTACCCCTGGATCGGTGACGCGTCGGCCGGTGATCACCGGCCGTGTCGAGGCCATCGCCTACCGGTGCCCGGCCAGGTTTCGCGATCACCGGGCCCGGTTACCATGGTGGCATCATGACCGCACCGGGGCACCCTTCTGTCGAGACCCCGCTGGCGGGCCTCATCGATCTGGCATTGACCGATCCCGGCCTGCGTGCCATCGGCAGTGCCGACAATCGGGGCGAGTTCGCCCTCGTCGGACCGGCCAGCGCCCGCCCGTTCGTCGCCGCAGCGGCCGCGCAGGCCGGACCGTTGCTCGTCGTCACGGCCACCGGCCGGGAAGCCGACGACCTGACCGCCGAACTGCGTGCCGTGCTGGGCGATGCCGCCGCCCTGTTCCCGTCCTGGGAGACGCTGCCGCACGAACGGCTCTCACCAGGGGTGGAGACCGTCGGCGCCCGATTGCGGCTGCTGCGCCGGCTGGCCCATCCCGACGACGAACGGCTCGGTCCGCCGCTGCGGGTGGTGGTCACCACCACCCGATCGCTGCTGCAGCCGATGGCTCCGGAGCTGGCCGACGTGGAACCGGTCACCTTGACGATGGGCGCAGAACCTGATGTCGCCGCCGGAGCGGCTCCGGGCGCGACATTCGATCAAGTCGTGGCCCGACTGGTGGAACTGGCCTACACCCGCGTCGACATGGTGGCCAAGCGCGGCGAGTTCGCCGTTCGTGGCGGCATTCTCGACATCTTCGCGCCCACCGCCGAGCACCCGGTGCGCGTCGAATTCTGGGGTGACGAGGTGTCGGAGATGCGCATGTTCGCCGTCGCCGACCAGCGGTCCATCCCGGAGATCGCGATCGACACCCTGATCGCCATGCCGTGCCGGGAGCTGCTGTTGACCGCCGACGTGCGCGAGCGCGCCCGGCAGCTCGCGGGGGCGCGTCCCGAGACCGACAACACGATCGCCGGGACCGTCGGGGACATGCTGGCGAAACTGGCCGAGGGCATCACGGTCGACGGTATGGAGGCGTTGGCGCCGGTGCTGCGTCCCGACGACCTGGTCCTGCTGACCGACCATCTGCCCGCGGGCACGCCGGTGTTGGTGTGCGATCCGGAGAAGGTGCGTGCCCGCGCCGCCGACCTGATCAAGACCGGCCGGGAGTTCCTGGAGGCGTCCTGGTCGGTCGCGGCGATGGGTGGTGACGCCCCGATCGACGTCGAGCAGCTGGGCGGCTCGGGCTTCCGCGAACTCGACGAGGTGCGGGCAGCCGCCCGTGCCGGCGGGCATCCGTGGTGGACGCTGAGCCAGCTGACAGCCGAAGGCGCCACCGAACTGGACCTGCGGCCGTCCCCGTCGGCGCGCTCACAACAGTCGCTGGACGAGATCTTCGCGATGCTGCGGGCGCACGTCGCCACCGGTGGGTATGCGGCCGTCGTCACGCCCGGCACCGGTACCGCGCAGCGCGTGGTCGAACAGCTCGGCGAATCCGAGATCCCCGCAACACTTCTGGCCTCCGGCGCGGCACCGACCGCTGGCGTGGTCGGCGTGCTCAGGGGCCCGCTGCATGACGGCTTGGTATTGCCGGGGGTGAACCTGGTCATCATCACCGAGACCGATCTGACGGGTAACCGGGTCACCGCCAGTGAAGGCAAAAGGCTTGCGGCCAAACGACGTAACGTCGTCGACCCGTTGGCGTTGACGGCCGGCGACCTGGTGGTGCACGACCAGCACGGCATCGGCAAGTTCGTCGAGATGACCGAGCGGGTGGTGGGTGGCGCCCGCCGCGAATACCTGGTGCTGGAGTACGCGTCGGCCAAGCGCGGCGGCGGCACCGACAAGTTGTACGTTCCGATGGACTCGCTGGACCAGCTGTCTCGGTATGTCGGTGGGCAGGCGCCCACCCTGAGCCGGCTCGGCGGCAGCGACTGGACCAATACGAAGACCAAGGCGCGCAAGGCGGTTCGCGAGATCGCCGGGGAGCTGGTCTCGCTGTATGCCAAGCGTCAGGCTGCCCCGGGGCACGCGTTCGGGCCGGACACCCCGTGGCAGGCCGAGATGGAGGACGCGTTCGGGTTCACCGAGACCGTCGACCAGCTGACCGCCATCACCGAGGTCAAGGCCGATATGGAGAAGCCCGTCCCGATGGACCGGGTGATCTGCGGCGACGTGGGTTACGGCAAGACCGAGATCGCGGTGCGTGCCGCTTTCAAGGCCGTGCAGGACGGCAAACAGGTCGCCGTGCTGGTGCCCACCACGCTGCTGGCCGACCAGCATCTGCAGACCTTCACCGCGCGGATGGCCGGGTTCCCGGTGACCGTGAAGGGGTTGTCCCGGTTCACCGATCCGGCCGATTCCAAGGCCGTCATCGACGGAATGGCCGAGGGCACCGTCGATATCGTCATCGGCACACACCGGCTGCTGCAGACCGGGGTGCGCTGGAAGGACCTCGGCCTGGTGATCGTGGACGAGGAGCAGCGCTTCGGTGTGGAGCACAAGGAACACATCAAGAGCCTGCGCACCCACGTCGACGTGCTCACCATGAGTGCCACCCCGATTCCGCGCACTCTGGAGATGAGCCTGGCCGGCATCCGGGAGATGTCGACCATCCTGACCCCGCCCGAGGAACGCTTCCCGGTGCTGACCTACGTCGGTCCGCACGACGACAAGCAGGTGGCCGCCGCACTGCGCCGGGAGTTGTTGCGCGACGGGCAGGCGTTCTACATCCACAACCGGGTGAAGTCGATCGACCAGGCCGCCGCCCGGGTGCAGGCGATGGTGCCGGAGGCCCGTGTGGTGGTGGCGCACGGCCAGATGAACGAGGACGCGCTGGAGAAGACCGTCGAGGGGTTCTGGAACCGGGAGTACGACATCCTGGTGTGCACCACCATCGTCGAGACCGGCCTGGACATCTCGAATGCCAACACGCTGATCGTGGAACGCGCCGACACCTTCGGCTTGTCCCAGTTGCATCAGCTGCGTGGGCGGGTCGGGCGCAGCCGGGAACGCGGTTACGCGTATTTCCTGTATCCGCCCGAGGTTCCGCTCACCGAGACCGCGCATGACCGGCTGGCCACCATCGCGCAGAACAACGATCTGGGCGCGGGTATGGCCGTGGCGATGAAGGATCTGGAGATCCGCGGGGCGGGCAACGTGCTGGGTGTCGAGCAGTCCGGGCACGTCGCCGGCGTCGGTTTCGACCTGTACGTGCGACTGGTAGGTGAGGCGGTGGAGGCGTACCGGGCCGCGGTCGACGGCAAAACCGTTGTCGGCGTTGAGGAACCGAAGGATGTTCGGATCGACCTGCCGGTGGACGCGCACCTGCCGCCGGATTACATCGGCAGTGACCGGTTGCGGCTGGAGGGCTACCGGCGCCTCGCCGCTGCGGGTGACGAGGCCGCCGTCCGTTCGGTCATCGAAGAGCTCGTCGACCGGTACGGTCCGTTGCCCGAGCCGGCGCAGCGACTGGTCGCGGTGGCCAGGCTGCGGCTGCTGTGCCGTAAGTACGGGGTGACCGAGGTGTCGGCGATCTCGGAGTCGACGCTGCGGGTGGCGCCGCTGACACTGCAGGATTCCCAACAGCTGAGGCTCAAGCGGGTGTACCCGGGTGCGGCGTACCGCGCGACGACCTCGACGGTGCAGATCCCGATCCCGCGGGCCGGCACAAACGTTGGTGCACCGCGCATCCGCGACCTGGAGTTGGTGCGGGCGGTGGCCGGGCTGCTGTTGACGCTGGACGGACGGCCCGCCGACGAGGTGGACGACGTCATCGGCGGCGCGAAATGACGGCCCGTGCCGGAGGCGCGAAATGACGGCCCGTGCCGGAGGCGCGAAATGACGGCCCGTGCCGGAGGCGCGAAATGACTGTCGTCCTGGTGGATCCGCGCCGGCCTGCGCTGGTGCCGGTGGATGCCGTGGAACTGCTGGCCGGGGACGTGCAGTACACCGAGGAGATGCCGATCAAGGTGCCGTGGTCGCTGCCGTCGGCCCGGCCCGAGTACGACGGCGAACCGGCCCCGGTGCTGTTGTCGTCGGATCCGGAGCATCCCGCGGTGAAAGCCCGACTGGCGGCAGGGGAGCGGCTGATCGCCGCCCCGGCGCCGCAGCCCGGTGAGCGACTGGTCGACGCGGTGGCCATGATGGACAAGCTGCGCACCGACGGACCGTGGGAGAGCGAGCAGACGCACGAGTCGCTGCGGCGCTACCTGCTCGAGGAAACCTACGAACTGTTCGATGCCATGCGCGGCGGTGACGCCGAAGAACTCCGCGAAGAGCTCGGGGATGTGCTGCTGCAAGTGCTCTTTCACGCCCGCATCGCCGAGGACGCGCCCACCCACCCGTTCGGCATCGATGATGTGGCCGATGCGCTGGTGCGCAAGTTGGGCAACCGTGCCTTCGGTGTGCTTGCCGGGCAATCGGTTTCACTGGACGAGCAGCTGGCGCAGTGGGAGGAACGCAAAGCGCAGGAGAAGCTCGCCAAGGCGCGCAACTCCTGCATGGACGACGTGCCGACCGGTCAGCCGGCCCTGGCCCTGGCGCACAAGATCCTGGAACGCGCCACCGGCGCCGGGCTGCCCGAGGACTTGGTGCCGACCGATCTGCGCGAAATCCGTATCGATATCGGTGGTGACCCCGAAAACGAGCTGCGCACTGCGGTTCTGGAATTCATCGACACCGTCCGCGCGGCCGAGCGGGCCGTGTTGGCCGATCGCCGTGGTGATGGCATCGCCGACGCGCCACCCGCCGCGATCACCGCGGGCGAGTGGCGCGCGCACTGGCCGTCAATCCAGTAGCGACTGCCCCAGGTACTCGCCGGCCGCCGCCCCTGGCAGGATCGCGAACGTTGCCGAGCCGATGGTGGTGACCCACGTGTTCAGTGCATCGGCGGCTGCGAGCCGGCGTTGCACCGGGACGAAGCTCGCACCCGGATCCCGTTGGTAGGCAGCGAACAACAGCCCGCTGTCGGTGGTCACCCCGGCCGGCGGCGGGTCGTCGTAGTTGTACGGCCGTCGCAGCATCAACTCGTCGGGGTTACGGTGCCGAGCCAGTGCGATATGCGCGTTGGGCGGGATGACGGGTATGCCGCCGACCTGGGCGCTCAGATCCGGTTCGTCGGATTCGCTGTGTCCGGTCAGGGGAGCACCGTTGGCCAACCGGCGCCCGACGGCGAATTCCTTGCTCTCGCGGTCGAGTTTGTCCCAGGTGTCCATCTCGGCCCTGATCCGGCGGAGCACCAGCACGGTACCGCCGGCAAACCAGGCCTGCCCGGCGCCATGGTCCCAGACGTGCCGGTCGAATTCCGCAGCGGTGCGCAGGTTCACCGTGCCGTCCACCTGTCCCATCAGATTGCGCATGGTGGCACCGGATCGGTCGGCGCCCGCGGCGTGCCGGAATCCGCTCTGCCGCCACCGCGGCACCACCAGACTGCGCACGTTCTTCAGCAGCACCCGGGCCGCGTGCGCCAACGCCATGGGATCGTCGGCGCACAGCTGGAGCAGCAGATCGCCACCACACCAATGGGATTCGAGCCGGTCGGAGCCGAATGCCGGCATCTCGTACACCGTGGAAGGCAGCCGATGCCCCAACCCGGCCCTGGCGAACACCGTCGGGCCGAGGCCCACCGTGACGGTCAACCTGGCCGGGCGCAGCGCCAGCTCGGGTTCGGTGTCGGCGAGGGCCGGCGTTCCCTGGGTGAGGCGGGCGGCGTCGGCGCTCCACAGTCGCAGCACCGCGGCGAGCTGTTGGCGGCCGGCCCCCGGTTTCAGGTCGAGGGCGACGAACAATGCGTGCGCTTGGGGCGCGGTGGTGATGCCGGACTGGTGCGTGCCGTGAAAGGGTTCGACCTCGCCACCGAAATCACTGAGCAGCATTGCTGATTGCGCCGATCCGCTCTGGGTGAGTGCCGCGCCGGCGGCGAGCGCGGCGGCGCCCCCGGTCAGGAGGCGCCGCCGATTCAACTCAGCCATGCGGTTGGTAATTCTCGTTGGCCCCGGCGAAATCGCGGACCTGCGCGGTGATGTCGAGGGTGGAGCCGTCCTCGAATGTCACCGTCACGGGGACGTCGGCGCCCGGTGTCAACGGTGACTTGAGATCCATGAACATCAGGTGATCACCGCCTGGCGCCAGTTCGTGGGTTCCGCCCGGCGGTATCACGATGCCACCCGCCTTGGGATGCATGGTTTTGGTACCGCTCGCGTCGGCGCTCACCTCGTGCACCTCCACCCGACCGGCGACCGGCGAGGTGGCCGAGACGATCCGGGCGTCGTGGTGTCCGTCGTTGGCGAAAGTGCCGAACACCGCGGCCATCCCGGTATCGGCTGCACTGGCCCACTGATCCCGGACGGTCACTTCGGCCGCCATCGTCTGTTCCCGATGCGTGCCGGTGCAGCCCGCGAGCAGCACGGTCAGCACGGTCAGCACCAGCACCGTCATACGCTTACCCACGACGCTTCACCGCCCCGATGGCGACGTCGGCGATCAGGAAGGCCACCAACGGGATTCCGAACAACGGCAGGAACCAGCCCACCGCCACGGCGGTGACCACGAGCGCCACCAGCGCCGCGGGATGGAGCTTGCGCAGCGCACCGCGCACCGGTGGCCTGCCGACTGCCCAGGCCGAGCCGCGGGTCGGGCGGCGCTGCCACCACATCCGATAGCCGCCGACGATGACCGCCACCAGCGCCACCGCGATGCCGAGCAGCAGCAGCTGGTTGAGCAACCCGAAGAGCAGGCCCATGTGCGCGCGGATACCCCAGTCGGCGAGCATGGCCACCACCGAGTAGTCGTGCCAGTAGTCCAACGTGCCGGTCACCGTGCTGGTGGCCGGGTCGACGGTGGCGGCGTTGGTGGTCAGCCGGTAGGGCTTGTCCAGCTCGGTGATGGTCAGTCCGGCGCCGGGCTCGGTGGGCAGGGCCACCTCCACCGGTAGCCGGACGCCGGCGCTGCCGGCCGCTCGCACCGCGGCGTCGTAGTCGATGGTCGCCGGGTCGGTGCCGGTCGCCGTGCTGCCGGCGGCCGAACTCAGCACCGGCCGTTGCCAATCGAACGCGGCGCGGATATCGGTGACGTGCGCCCCGGCATAGGTGGACCACGTGATACCGGTGGCCGAAAGGAACAACAGAGCGGCCAACAGCCAGACCCCGGTGGCGCCGTGCCAATTGAGGGTGCGGGCACGGCCTTTGAGGCCGCGGGCCACCGTCATGATGCGACCGCGCCGCAACAGCCACAGCGCGAGCCCGCCGAGTGCCACCACCCACAGCCACGACGCCGCGACCTCGCTGTAGATCCGGCCCGGCTCACCGAGTTGGAGATGCCGGTGCAGGCCGTCGAGGAAGGTGCTGACGGGCAGATACCCCAACCAGGTGGGTTCGTCGCCGAGCACCCGGGCGGTGTACGGGTCGACGAACACGGCGCGGCGAAACTCCGCGTCGAGGGTGGGATCGGCGAAGTAGATGCGGGTGGCTTCGCCCGCCACGGCCGGTGGCCGCAGTCCGGTCATGCTCAGGTCGGGGTGGGCGGTCCTGGCGGCGTTGACCTGATCCGTCAGGGGGACCGGTTGGCCGGACGGTTCGACGTACAACAGGTCGCCGTAGGCGAACCGTTCGATGGTCGGCGCCATGGCGTACAGCCCGCCGGTGACGGCGGCCACGACGATGAACGGGGCCACCAGGATGCCGGCGTAGAAGTGCAACCGCATCAGTAGCGGCCGCCAGCTGTACCGGGGCGGTGGTAGGTCGGTGGGTTCGGTGGTGGACGTTTTTTCGGGAATGGTCATGAAACGTGCTCTCTGAAATCTCTGCGAAAGAAAAAGGGGCGTATGGGTATACGCGCACGACCGCAGCCCCGAGGGGTTCTGCGGTGAGATGAAAAGACGGACCGCGCTACGCGGTTGGGACAGCCGCGAACGGCGGCGCGCGCATCCCCAGCCCCGGACGCAGCAGCACAGGACGGATGACGACGGGCTCGGCCCACCGGACGGTCGGTGAGGTCGGCCGCGGGGTGCTGACCGCGAACAGTCGCAGCCAGGTCAGCAGGGTGGCACAGACGGTGTAGAGGTGTTCGACCACCGCGATGGACATCCCGAGCACCACTGCAGCACCGGTGTGTGCGGCGATCATGGCCGGCGTCAGGCCCATGGCGGCACCGGCGTGATGGTGGCCGCCGGTGACGGCCAGTGTGACGTGGCTGAGGAACTGCGCGGCGCACAGCGCGGCGAACACCGCGACGGCCCTGGCGTGGCGGCTGCGCAGATCGACGGCGCCGACGGCGGCTCCGGCCGTCGCACACACCAGCAGCGCGGCGACCAGCGCGGCACCGTGCGGGAGCGCACCGGCCGCGCCGGTGTGCGCCGAGGTGGCCAGCACGGCCGAACTGCCGCCGACCAGCCCGCCGCGCAGCCAGTGCGCGCGGGCGTTCGGCGGGTTCACAGCCGGGACTTTACCGGGTGGCAGAGGTACCGGTTACCTGCTGATCATTTGACGCATGCGGTGGCCGACGTCGCGTCCATCCGGCTGAGCTGTGTCGGTGTGGGCGCCGACGGGCCCGGGCCGGTGGCCGCGACGACGTCGGGCCCGGCGGCCGGAGCGGACCCGTCGGCGGTGTGGGCTGTGTCGGAGGTGTCGGCTGTGCCGAAGCGGTCCGCGACCAGGCGCCGCAGAGTGGCCACGTCGACGAGGTTGATGTCGGACCCCTGGGCGTCCTGACCGAAATCGGTGATGGGCAGGGTGTACAGCGAGATCGGTCGGTCGACCAGGTGTGCCGCCTGCGTGACGAACTCACCGAGGTCGAATCCGGCGTCGACCGCCATATCCCGGTGGGCGATGTCCAGCAGCCGGGCCAGGTTCACCGGATCGGTCATGCCGTGTCCACGTCGCACCGCACCCAGCAGGGAGACGAGGAACGCCTGTTGTCTGCGGGTGCGATCGAGGTCGGTGAACGATCCGTCGTTGTCGTCGCGGCGTTGCCGGACGAAGGCGACGGCTTGGGCGGCGGACAGGTCCTGCACGCCCTGGCGGAAGTTCGCTCCCGAATAGTCGTCGGAGGTGTCGGCGTTCAGGCAGACGGTGATCGGTTGCGTCAGCGCGGCCACCTGGAAGAAACCGGCCAAGGTCACCTCGACGAAGTGGTCGAGGTGCACGCCGAGCACGTTCTGGACGGTGTCGACCTCGGCTCGGCGGCCGGCGTCTCTGGCCGACTGTTCGCGGGTGGCGGTGTCGACGTCGGCGGTGGCGGGGATGTTGTCCAAGGCTTGCGCGTACGCCAGCCCGTAGGCCTGTTTCACCTTGGCCTGGCACTGTCCCTCCGGACACCCCGGCACATCGACGTAGTCGTCGCGGGGCACCGATACCGCCGTGATCGCACCGCTTTTCGGGATGTGCACCACGATGAGCACGTTCGCGTTGTACCCGCCTGCACTGTCGTCGCCGGCGTGCAACGCGTCGTACATCTCCTGCGGCAACGGGTGTCCTTCTTCGTCCAGCCGGCTGTCCAGGCCGAGCAACAGGAGGTTCTGGTCCTGCTGCGGCGCATCGGCCGGATCCAGGCGCAGGTGCGAGGTGACGACTGCGCCCATCGCCGTGTGGAAGCACGCCCAGCCGGCGCCGCAGGTCAGCACCACGCACGCGGAGAAGGCGGCAAGCGACCGCATCGGAGTCATAGTTGTATAACTGTACAAGTGATGTAACGTGTGCCCGGATGGCGACGCGCGGGGCGGACGAGCACGATTTCGACACGGCGGGAGGGCTCGCGGCAGAACTATGACGGTCGCAACGCTGGGTC
Organism: Mycolicibacterium sp. J2; assembly: GCF_026240945.1. GTDB lineage: Bacteria > Actinomycetota > Actinomycetes > Mycobacteriales > Mycobacteriaceae > Mycobacterium. The sequence continues at coordinate 31,172 of NZ_JAPFPY010000020.1, read as the reverse complement.
CGGTCTCCCTGTCCGGGTGGCAACATCCGATGTTCCTCGCCCTGCTGGCGCTGCCACCTGCCCTGGTGTGCGGCTACGCGTGGGTCCAGGTGCGCAGGCGGCAGCGGCTGTCGCGATTCGCCGACCGGGCGCGCTGGGACACCGTGCGCCCGCGCCCGCCCACCGCGGGCCGGCATCTGCCGATGCTGCTGATGATGTCGGCAGTCACGGCACTCGTCGTGGCGATCGCCTGTCCCACAACCGAAATCCGTAAACCGCAAAACCGCGCGGTCGTCATGGTGGCCATCGATGTGTCACAGTCCATGCAAGCCACCGACGAAGATCCGACACGGCTGGAGGCCGCCAAGCGCGCGGTCGCCCGGTTCGCCACGCACCTCACCGTGGGCGTCAACCTGGGGCTGATCTGCTTCGCGGGCACCAGCAGCGTCCTGGTTTCGCCGACGCCGGATCATCAGGCCACCGTCGATGCCGTCGACCATCTGACACCGCAGGATTCGACGGCGATCGGTGCGGCGATCTTCGCCGGGCTGGACGCGGTCCGAACCGTCGCGGCGGTTCTCGCCGCCGCGAAGAGTGCGGCCCCTGCCCGCATCGTGTTGTTGTCCGACGGGGCGGAGAACAAGCCGTCCGATCCCGACGCCCCGAAAGGGGCATACACCGCGGCGCGCTCGGCGCATGATGCGGGGATTCCGGTGTCCACCATAGCTTTCGGGACGGCGGGCGGCCGGGTGAAATTGGGGGACACCATGGTGGCGGTGCCCGTCGACGACGTGATGCTGCAGCGGATCGCCGAGTTGTCCGGTGGCCAGTTCTTCCGGGCGTCGAGCGGCGCCGACCTGGATAGCAGTTATGCCGCGGTCGCCGACCAGTTCGGTTACGTGAGCAGTCGTGGACCCGCCGATGTCGCTTGGCTGCGATTGACGGTGTTGTTCGCCACGGCCGCAACGATTCTGGCGCTGGTGCTGAATCGGCGTGTGCCGACGTGACGGTCTTGAGCCTATCCGGGTTCACCGACGGGTGGATGTTGCTGTTCCTGGTGGTCGTCGCCGGGCTTGGCCTTGCCTACTGGCTCACGACGAGGCGCACCCGGCGCCGGGTGTTGCGCTTCGCCAATCTGGATCTGCTGCAGGCGGTCGCCGCCGGGCGGCGTCCTGATCGGCTGCGCCATCTGCCGACCGTCGCGCTGACCGCTGCCCTGGTGTTTCTCACCATCGCGATGGCCGGCCCCACCCGCGACATCCGGATACCGCGAACCCACGCCGTGGTGATGCTCGTCATCGATGTGTCGGAATCGATGGCGGCGGTCGACGTGGCGCCGAGTCGGATCGAGGCCGCCAAGCAGGCGGGCAAGCAGTTCGCCGATGGGCTCACCGCCGGGATAAGCCTCGGTTTGGTCGAATTCTCCTCCGGGGCAACTCTTCTGGTGGCTCCCACCGCCGACCACGGTGAAGTGGCCAAGGCAATCGACACTCTGCGGCCACAACCGCGGACCGCGACCGGTGAAGGGATCTTCACGGCCTTGCAGGCCATCGCGACGACGACGGCGGTGCTCGGGGGCGGTGACGGGCCGCCGCCGGCGCGGATCGTGCTGGAATCCGACGGGAAGGAGACGGTTCCGCTCGATCCGGATGACCCGCGTGGTGCCTTCACCGCGGCGCGAGCCGCCAACGAGCAGGGGGTGCAGATCTCCACGATCTCGTTCGGGACGCCCTATGGGGTGGTGGACTTCGACGGTCAGCGCATTCCCGTGCCGGTGGACGACCAGACGCTGCAGCGCATCACCGAAATCACCCACGGGCAGGCGTTCCGCGCCGACAGTCTGGCCCAACTGTCGCAGGTGTACGAGACGCTCGACCGCGACATCGGCTATCAGACGATCCGCGGTCCGGCCCGCGCGGGCTGGATGTGGCTGGGTCTGGCGGGTTTGGTGGCGGCGACGTTGACGGGTCTGCGACGCAACCGTCACCTACCCGACTGACGCGCCGGTGTGGTCTCAGAGCGACGGGGCGGCGGAGGCGACGACCGGGACCGGTAGCGCCGTGGCCGGAGCCATGGTGGCGCCCATGTTCATCGACGGTGTGGTCGGCGTGGTGTACGGAGTGGAGATGCCGACGGTGTTGATGCTGGAGTGGCTGAACATGCTGTCCTGCGGCGCATCCGGGGCGTGGTCGACCGATACCGCGATGATCAGCATGGCGGCCGTCGCCCCGATGCCGGTGGCGAAACGCAGGTGCTTGGCCCGCAGACTGCCAAGGGAGAAGTGTCGAGAGTTCATGACCACCATTCCTATACTTGTACAGTAATACGAATGTTAGTATGACAGCAGTGATCGGCCCTGCCTGCCGGCAAGGCGAACTCACAGGAGGTCGGGAGCGACCCGCCAAGAACTCAGGCGAAGATGCCCGAACCCCAATACGCGGACTGGTCACCGTCTTTCAGCCCGGGCGGACAGGCGAATACGCCGGTGCCGTTGGTGAAGATGTACTCGTTGAGCGCATCGGACGACATCTTGGAGATGACCGGCACGAAATGCGTCCGCGGATTGCGGGTGAAGGCGATGAAGAACAGGCCGGCGTCCAGGTGCCCGAAACCGTCCGAGCCGTCGGTGAAATTGTAACCGCGACGCAGCAATTCGATGCCGTCGTTATGGTCGGGATGTACCAGCCGGACGTGGGCGTCACGGTCGATCATCGGGTCGCCCTTGGCGTTCTTCAGGTCGAAGTCCAACGGGGCGAACTCGTCGTCGTAACCCAGCGGGGCGCCGGTGCCCTTGGTGCGACCGATCACCCGCTCCTGCTCCTTGAGTGTGGTGCGGTCCCAGGCCTCGATCCGGTTCCGGATGCGCCGCGTCACCAGATAGGTTCCGCCGGTGTGCCAGTCCGGTCCGTCGCCCGCGGCGACCCAGACGTTGCGGTTGAGCTTGTCGGTGTCCTCTGCCTTCAGGTTGTTGGTGCCGTCCTTGAACCCCAACATGTTTCGCGGGGTGGACTGATCCCGCGTGGTGGACGAGGTGCGGCCGAAGCCCAGCTGTGAATAGCGCACCGCTGCGGTGCCGAATGCCACCCTGGCCAGGTTGCGCACCGCGTGCACGGCAACCTGGGGGTCGTTGGCGCAGGCCTGGATGCAGATGTCGCCGCCGCACCGGGCCGGGTCGAGGTTCTCGTTGGTGAATTTGGGCAGCGGATTCAGATCGGCCGGTTTCTTGTCCGCGATACCGAACCGGTCCTTACCGTCCTTGATGAAGAACGTCGGGCCGAAGCCGATGGTCAGCGTCAGCTGCGACGGCGGAAGGCCAAGGGCCTCACCGGTGTCCGCGGGCGGGGAGTACGGGTTCAGGCCCACGGCGCCGTCCTTGACGGCGTCCTCGCCCTTGGTCATCCGTTCGGCCATGGCGGTCCACTCCTGCAGCATCGCCACCACGTCGTCGCGGTTGTCGGTGGTGACGTCGAAGGTGCAGAAGTGCATCCGGTCTTGGGCCTCGGTGATGATGCCGGCCTGTCGCTCGCCGCGGAAGGCCACCGCGCCGTGCGGTTCCCAGCCCCGGTCCCTGGTGCTGGTGGCCGAGGCGCGCCCGGCCAGTGCACCCGCACCGGCCGCGCCGACCACCGCGGCCGTCACACCGGCGGCGCCGAAGAGCTTGCGCCGGGACAGCCCCGACCGCAGCTCCGTCGGCTCGGATACGGGCGGGGTCTGCTCGGCCGATTCGTCGGCGGGATTACTGGGGTGCGATGACACCTTGCACCTGGCTCACCTCTTTGGACAGCGCGTCGATCGCGCGGGACAGTTCCTGGCGTTGCGGCTCGGTCACCGTGTCGTAGAGCACGAAGCCGTCACCCTTGCGATATTTGCCCAGCAGCGCTTCGACATTGGCGAACTGCTGGTCGACGCGCTTGCCCAGATCGGGATTGCGCTCGTCGAGGATGGGCCGCACCGAGGCCACCGCGGTCTGGCTGCCCTGCACGTTGGCGTTGAAGTCCCACAGATCGGTGTGGCTGAAGATGTCCTCTTCACCGCTGATCTTGCTGGCGCCGACCTCGTCGAGCAGACCCTGTGCGCCACCGGCGATCTGGGTCGAGTCGATGGTCCACCCCGGTGCCTTCACCCCGGCGTCCAGTTCCTTCACATCTGCCAGCAGTTGATCGGCCAGCGCGTTGGCGTCGGGCTGCAACCCGGTGACCCACAGCTGCTTCTCCAAGGCGTGGAAGCCGGTCCACTTCTGGCCCGGTTCCAGGTCGGCCTCGCGCAGGTCGATACGCGGGTCCAGGTCGTCGGGGAACGACTCGGCGACGGGCTCGATGCGCTCGTAATAGGTTCGGGCGATGGGGAACTGGGCCTTGGCCGCGTTGACGTCCTTCTTCTTGACGGCGTCGACGAAGGCCTGGGTGGCCGGGATCAGTGCGTCGGTCTGGCTGTTGACGTAGCGCTTGTAGCTGTCGGCGGCTTCCTTGAACTTGCCCTCGGTGTCGACCTGGACGGTGTCGCCGGAGACCTTGAAGTCACCCCGGATGCCGTCGCCGATCATGCCCGGCTTGCACGCGGTCTGGTAGGTGCCGGGTTCGGCCAGCTGCACGATCAGCTTGCGCTGCAGGCCGGGGGAGATGTTCTCCACCTCGCCCATCACCCGCTCGCCCTCGCCGTAGACGTAGAACTCGGTGACCTTGGTGCCGTTGTTGGTGATGTTGAACGTGACAGGACCGGTCTTGCCCTCGGTGCCCGACAGTTCGCACTTGTCGTCGGAGGCTGTCACGGTGATCGTCGAATCGCCTGCGGCACCGGCCTTGGACGGATCGCTGGAGTTGGCGGTCTCCTTGGCGGTACAGCCCGCCACGAAGAGGCCCGTCAGACCGGCCAGCATCGCGGCGGTCAGAGCGGTGCGATTGTTCACGGGGCGACCTTTCAGTGCTTTTCTGCGGTGGTGGACGGTTCCGGAGCCGGAACCGTGTCAGACGAGGAGCCGTCGGGCTGGGGTGCGTCGGCACGCTTGGCCGGCACTCCCGTCGGACGCAGGAACACGGCCAGCACGATGACCAGATACGCCAGCCACGCACCGAACTGCAGCACGGTGGGGGTGGGCGTGACGTTGAAGACGCCCTGGATGACCTGTCCGTACCACGACGACCAGTTGAACCAGGAGCTGATGTCGAAGGCCTTGCTGGCCAGGCCGGGCAACCAGCCGACCGTCTGCAGTGCACCGACGCCGTAGGACAGGATGCCGGCGGCGACGAGGATGAGGAACACGGCCGTGTACTTGAAGAAGCTGGCCAGGTTGACGCGGACCGCCCCGGCGTACATCGCGTAGGCGATCGCGATCGCGATGAGCACCCCGACCACCAGACCGACCAGCGGCCACAGGGTCTCGGCCTCGGCGAAGCCCACCATGAACAGCGCGGTCTCGACGCCTTCCCGGCCCACGGCCAGGAAGGCCAGGGCCGTGACGGCCAATCCGCCGGTCTCCAAGGCCCTGGCCATATTGGTGCGCAGTTCGCCCGACATCGTCGCGGCCGCCGCTTTCATCCAGAGCACCATCGTCGTGACGATCGCGACGGCGACCAGGGACGCCACGCCGGCGATGGCTTCGGCGCCCAACCCAGACACCGTGTAGGCGCTGAACTGGATGGTGAGAAACACGCCGATGGTCATCGCGATGGCGCCGGCGACGCCGAGCCACACCCATTTGAGGGCGTCACGGCGGCCGGATTTGACCAGAAACGCCACCAGGATCGAGACGACGATGCTGGTTTCCAGACCTTCGCGCAGACCTATGAGCCCGCTGCCGAAAAGCTGTGAGGTGAGGTTGGGTGCGGCGGCGAGCAGCGTGGCCGGATGTCCTGCCAAAGCCGTCATGGTGGTGTCCTCGCTACCCAGTGCTTATTGAGCTTTGCCTTGCCAAAGATAGGTGTGGCGTACCTTATCAGGGGTGCCTGGGGCAAGGGGGTCGGCCGCCAACCCGATGAGCGCTGAGGGGCATCACAGCCCGCGCATGGGACGATGGCATCAAGTTGAGCGGTTTGAGGAGTCCGGTGTCGCCAGTGCGTTGGCTGCGGGCTGTCGTGGTGATCGGCGCGACAGCCCTGTTGATGGCCTCGAGCTGTTCCTGGCAGACCGGCATCCCGATTCCCGACGGGGTCCCGCCGCCGGCTGGTGATCCGGTGCCGTTGGTCGACACCCACGCCAAGGGGCGGCCCGCCGACGCTCTGCACGCCTGGGCTGCCGAACGCGCGCCCGCACTGGGTATCCCGGTGACGGCCCTGGAGGCGTACGCCTACGCCGCGCGGGTCGCCCAGGTGGAGAACCCCACCTGCAATCTCGCGTGGACCACCCTGGCCGGGATCGGCATGGTCGAAAGCCACCACGGCACCTACCGCGGGGCAGTCATCGCGCCCAACGGTGACGTGCGGCCGCCGATCCGCGGGGTGCAGCTGGACGGCACCATGGGCAACATGAAGATCCCGGACACCGACGGGGGCAAGCTCGACGGTGATGCCACCATGGACCGCGCGATGGGGCCCATGCAGTTCATCCCCGAGACCTGGCGGCTCTACGGCGTGGATGCCAACAACGACGGCGTGGTCAGCCCGGACAACATCGACGACGCCGCGCTGTCGGCGGCCGGGTACCTGTGCTGGCGCGGAAAGGACCTGTCCAAGCCGCGCGGCTGGATGGACGCGTTGCGGGCGTACAACCTTTCCGACCAGTACGCCCGCACGGTGCGGGACTGGGCGACGGCGTATGCCGCAGGGCACCCACTCTGAAGGCGCCGTCGGCGACCCCACCCTTTAGGCTCTTGGTCGAGCGCATGACCCGTCACGCCCGTCATAACTAGGAGGACCCGTGCCCATCATCGAACAGGTCGGAGCCCGCGAGATCCTCGATTCGCGCGGTAACCCCACCGTCGAGGTCGAGATTGCCCTGATCGATGGCACCATCTCCCGCGCCGCGGTGCCCTCGGGCGCGTCCACCGGCGAGCACGAGGCGGTGGAGTTGCGCGACGGCGGCGCTCGCTACGGCGGCAAGGGTGTCGAGAAGGCGGTCGAGGCTGTGCTCGACGAGATCGCCCCGGCCGTCATCGGGCTGAGTGCCGACGACCAGCGCCTGGTCGACCAGGCGCTGCTGGACCTGGACGGCACGCCGGATAAGTCGCGCCTGGGCGCCAACGCCATCCTGGGGGTTTCGCTGGCGGTGGCCAAGGGTGCCGCCGAGGCGGCCGGGCTGCCGCTGTTCCGGTACCTGGGCGGCCCCAATGCCCATGTGCTGCCGGTGCCGATGATGAACATCCTCAACGGCGGCGCACACGCCGACACCGGGGTGGACGTGCAGGAGTTCATGGTGGCGCCGATCGGTGCCCCCAACTTCAAGGAGTCGCTGCGCTGGGGTGCCGAGGTGTACCACTCGCTGAAGTCGGTGCTCAAGAAGCAGGGCCTGGCCACCGGGCTGGGTGACGAGGGCGGCTTCGCCCCGGACGTCGCGGGCACCAAGGCCGCCCTGGACCTGATCTCGTCGGCCATCGAGGCGACCGGTTTCAAGCTGGGCACCGATGTGGCGCTGGCGCTGGACGTGGCCGCCACCGAGTTCTACACCGACGGAACGGGTTACGCGTTCGAGAAGGAGACCCGCACGGCCGAGCAGATGGCCGAGTTCTACGCCGGCCTGCTCGATGCCTACCCGCTGGTGTCCATCGAGGACCCGCTGTCCGAGGACGACTGGGACGGCTGGGTGGCGCTGACCGCCGCGATCGGGGACCGCGTCCAGCTGGTCGGTGACGATCTGTTCGTCACCAATCCCGAGCGCCTGGAGGAGGGCATCGAGAAGGGTGCGGGCAACGCGCTGCTGGTGAAGGTCAACCAGATCGGCACCCTGACCGAGACGCTGGACGCCGTCACGCTGGCGCACAACAGCGGCTACCGCACCATGATGAGCCACCGGTCCGGGGAGACCGAGGACACCACCATCGCCGACCTCGCGGTGGCGGTGGGCAGCGGCCAGATCAAGACCGGTGCCCCGGCCCGCAGCGAGCGGGTGGCCAAGTACAACCAGTTGCTGCGCATCGAGGAAACCCTCGGCGACGCCGCGCGGTATGCCGGTGACCTGGCGTTCCCGCGGTTCTCGCCGGTGAGCCAGTAACTTCGCACCTATGCCCGACGCGAAACGGCCCGACCAGCGGCGGCGAGGCCCGGCCCCCCGGCCGGGTAAGCCGGGTGCCGCCCGGTCGCGTGCCGTTCCGCGTCGGATCGAGCCGCGGCCGGCCGAGGCGGGGCAGGACCCGGCCGAATCCCTCGAACCGGTCGGCGACAGCGTCGCCGAGTCGATTCGCAAGGCGGCCGCCGAATCGCTGGACACCCAGTCCGAGCAGCGGTTCGGGTCGGCCGCCCGGCGAGCGGCGATCCTGGCGGTGGTGGTGTGCGTGCTGACGCTCACCATCGCCGGGCCGGTCCGCACCTACTTCGCGCAGCGCGCGGAGATGAACCAGCTCAAAGCAGCTGAAACGCAGTTACGTTCGCAGATCGAAGATCTTGAGCAGCAGAAGGTGAAACTTGCCGATCCGGTGTTCATCGCCGCGCAGGCGCGGGAACGCCTGGGCTTCGTCATGCCCGGTGACATCCCGTACCAGGTGCAGCTCCCTCCGTCGGCGGCCCAGCCGGCCGCCCCGGGCGCCGCGGAGACGCCGGTGAAGTCCAACGATCCCTGGTACACCGCGTTATGGCACACCATTGCCGATGCGCCGCATGGTATTTCGCCGGTCATGACACCCCCGCCGGGCCCCCCGCCCGGCCCGGATGCCCCGCCGGCCGGACCCCCGCCCGCCGGTGGTTGAGCCAGCGGATCTGGATGCCGTCGCCCAGCAGCTCGGGCGCGAGCCGCGCGGTGTCCTGGAGATCGCCTACCGCTGCCCGAACGGGGAACCGGGTGTCGTCAAGACCGCACCGCGGCTGCCCGACGGCACCCCGTTCCCGACGCTGTACTACCTGACCCATCCCGCCCTGACCGCGGCCGCCAGCCGGTTGGAATCCTCGGGGTTGATGCGGGAGATGACCGAGCGGCTGGCCGCCGACACCGAGCTGGCCGCCGGTTACCGGCGTGCGCACGAGTCCTATCTGGCCGAACGCGATGCCATCGAATCGCTGGGCACCACGTTCTCCGGCGGCGGTATGCCGGACCGGGTGAAATGCCTGCATGTGCTGATGGCCCACGCGTTGGCCAAGGGGCCCGGCGTGAACCCGTTCGGCGACGAAGCTCTCGCACTGCTGGCCGTCGAACCCGCGATGGCCGGCATCCTGGACCCGGAGGTGTGGACGTGAGAGTAGGGGCCGTGGACTGCGGTACCAACTCCATCCGGTTGCTCATCGCCGACGCCGAACCTGGCGGACTGCGGGACGTGCACCGTGAGATGCGCATCGTGCGCCTCGGTGAGGGTGTCGACGCGACCGGCGAGTTCGCCCCGGCCGCCTTGGCCCGCACCGAAGCCGCGCTGGCCGACTACGCGAAGACCATGAGCGCCCGCGGTGTCGAGCGGGTGCGGATGGTCGCCACCTCGGCTGCCCGCGACGCCGCCAACCGGGACGAGTTCTTCGCGATGACGGCCCGCCTGCTGGGCGAGGTGGTGCCGGGCACGGTGGCCGAGGTGATCACCGGCACCCAGGAAGCGGAGCTGTCCTTCCGCGGGGCGGTCGGCGAACTCGACCCTGCCGCAGGGCCTTTCGTCGTGGTCGACCTCGGTGGTGGCTCCACCGAACTGGTACTCGGTGAGTCCGCCGTGACCGCCAGCTATTCGGCCGATATCGGCTGTGTGCGGATCAAAGAGCGCTTCCTGCAGACGGATCCGCCTACCGCCGCCGAGATCGGGGAGGCGCGCGCCTTGGTGCGCGAACGGTTGGACGACGCGCTGCGGGCGGTGCCGGTAGGTCGGGCCGCGACCTGGGTGGGGGTGGCCGGGACGTTCACCACGCTGGCGGCACTCACACATGGCCTGCAGGTGTACGACCCACAGCTGATCCACTTGTCGCGCACGGGGTTCGGCGATCTGCTGGCAACGTGTGACACCCTGATCCGGATGAGCGCGGCCGAGCGTGCCGCGCTGGGGCCGATGCACGAGGGCCGCGCCGATGTCATCGGCGGCGGCGCGATCATCGTCGAGGAGTTGGCCGCGGTGCTGGGTGAGCTGGCCGGCATCGACGAACTCGTCGTCAGTGAGCACGACATCCTGGACGGTATTGCGCTGTCCATCGCTTAGTTTGGTGGGGTGACTGCCAAGGAGGTTCCTGCGTGAGTACGCCAGGGTCATGGGATGGTGGCGGCCCGCCGCCGGTGATTCCGCGGCCGGCGCCCCCGCGGCGCGGCGCGAACATCGGCATCATCGTCGGCGCGGTGGTGGCGGTGGCCGCGGTCGGCGCCGGAGCGGCCTTCCTGCTGATGCGGTCCTCCGGTGATTCCGGTGCACCTGCGGCGCCCGCGCAGCCCAGCTCGTCGCCGTCGCAGTCGGGTACCGGTGCGCCGCCCAGTGACCCGACGTCCCGGCTGATGCGGGTGCTCCCGGCGGGTTATCCGGCCGGCGCGTGCAAGCCGGTGGTGCGGTTGGAGGGAGCGATGGCCACCGTGGCCTGCACCGCCAATACCGACGCGGGTGGGCCGGTGTCGGCCACCTATTCGCTACTGGTGGATTCGGCGGCGCTGCAGAAAGCCGCCGACGAATTCGTGAACACCTCGACGGTGGTGGACTGCCCCGGCCGGATCCAGTGCCCAGTTCACTGCCCGACAGGCGTGTCGAAGTCGTTCTGGGATTCGTATCGGTGATGATGAGGGCAACGCCCGTGAGGTGAGAGGAAAACCGGAGATGGCTGGTGATACGGCTAATGGTTGGACTCTTTATTTCTACGATTTCGCTCGCCGATTCGAGCCGGTGGATGACGTGGTTCCCGGGCTGGGCGATGTCGAGGTGTGGGCGAAGCGCAACGGTGCGCGTGAGGGCACTCCCTTCTATCTGGATCCGTGGGGTCGGGCGGACGCGTTGGTGAACGCCTACTGGCGCGACCCGCTGGTGAGGGGGCGGGCCACCACGACTGTGCGCCGTTATGCCTTGTCGTTGAAGGTCTGGCTGGATTTTTTGAACGTCCTGGGCGTTCGATGGGATCTGGCGTCGCGCTCGGAACTTGCTGCCTTCAAGGAGTGGCGTTTATCGGCTCGGGAGAACCCTCAGCATGTAAGCGCCGATACTTTTTGCGTCGACCGCGCGGCGATTCGCGGGTTCTACTGGTGGGCGGCCGAGCAGCACGGAATCGACAACCCCGTCCGAGCTCGTGCGATGGCCACCTCCGGAGGTATAGGGGGTCACGCTGCGTTGGAGAGCACTCCCTCGGGGTTGCGCCGATCTGATGTCAAATGGCTTACTCCGCAGGCATTTCGGTTGTGGCGCAATCTGGGGTTGCGTGGTTTCACGTTGGAAGGCTTGCCGCGCCAGGGTTGGCGGGGAGTGACGGAGGATCGCGACGTCGCGTTCGTGGAGGGGTTGTTCGGGACGGGTTTGCGAATTGGCGAATGGTCGAGCATGTTGACCGTCGAGGTTCCGCAGCCGGGTTCGGAGGGACTCCTGCGTTCCCGCGTCGCGTCGCGTTGCGCGAAGAATGGGAGCGGCCGCACCTTCTGGATGCGGCGTCGCGTCGCCCAGCAGGTTCACTTCTATCTGCAGGAAGGCAGTCGCACCGGCGCTATCGCTCGCGCGCAGCGTGCCGGTCGATACGAGCAGATTGCGGATCGATGGGTCCTTGAGCATGTTCGGCGTGATGGGCAACTGGAGATCGTCGACGACAAGGGATCGCGTCGTACCGTCCGGCTGGACGCACTCGGGCCATCGACACGAATCAAGCTGTTCCGCCGAGGCACTGATGGTCTGGAACCGATGTGGCTGTGGCTCAATCACGACGGGTCACCTCGCCCCAAAAATGCCTGGTACAAGACATTCGACCGCGCGAACACCAGAGCCGCGAAAGCGCTTGCGGAATCTGGAAGTTCGCCGCTGTGGTGTCGTCCGCACATGCTGCGGCATTCCTTTGCGCTTCGCTGGTTTTGCATTGCCACGTTCGTCGCGTGGCGCCGGACCGACATGTTGACTAGGGAGGAGCAGCGTGACTTCCGCAATCAGCTCGGTGATGTCTGGTTTCTCCTGGCGACACTCCTGGGCCATCGCAGTGCCGAGGTCACGCGCAGCGTCTATCTGGAGCCGTTTCAGGTGTTGCAGGTCGAGGAGCTCATCGCGCTGATGGATGCCGATGATCGGGAATCCCTGGAGCGTCTCGTCGCAACAGTCGGTTTTGGTGAGTCGCGGGTGCTGACGGTTCAAAGATGACGGGTCATGCTGCAGCACAGCCAGATTCGACGTGGCGACCCGTAGCGCGGCGACGCGGGCTGATCGTGACGTTCGTCAGCGAGGATGGCACGCAGGTAAAGGACTTCGATTTCGGTTCGCTGCCCTCCAACGACGGAATCCGTCACGACTTTGCGATCGCGTTCGAGGACGCCACCGGTGCGCTGGGCTCATCCAAGCGATTACGGGGCGCCGGCGCGCTGTGGCAGGGCGCCCGACATGCTTGCTGCTGGCTGACCGACAACCGGCCTGGAATAAAGGGACTGGCTGAGTTGTCTGCCGCGGATGCCCGGCTCCTCGCTCTGTCGTGTCGGGTACCCAGCGGTCCTGGCCCGTTGCATGGCCTGAAGACTCTGCTGCGCTGTAGTCCCGTCGTCTCCGACGAGGCACGGCAGGCGTTCACGCGTGTGCGTCACCCGAAGACGAACACGGCACGACAACCGTATTCCGCCGATGAGCTTCGCCGCATCACCGTCGTGGCACGGGGAATGGTTCGACGGGCGCGGACCCGACTGCAGACTCATTGGGCAATCGTCGCCGACTTCCGTGCGGGACGGTTCGATCACCTTCCTCGCGCGGACCCGAGCCGTAGCCTGGCTGAGGCACTGGATCACTGCGCTCGGGAGGGTGACTTTTCGCGCACCGCCTCTGGTGCACGGGCATTCGTGACGCGTCGGGCGGTAACCGCAGCCGGTGGCTGCCGTCTCATGTCGTTGCTGCATCTGACCCCGGGCGAGGCATGGGCATTCGGTGTTCTGCTGGCCGCGCTGACCGGGCTGAACTTGTCGACGCTAAAATCGCTACCCTCCCCGCATCGCCATGCCAGCAGCCCCGAAGAACCCGGTGTCGTGTTCCTCGGCGCCGACAAACCCCGACGTGGGAAGAGATCGGTGATGACGGTGCCAGTGACCGCGCTGCGCCCCGAATTACGCCCGCTTGGCGGCCAGGATCGGCGCACCGCGGTGGCCAACACGTCGCTCACGACCGCCTACGGGGTCTTCATGGTGCTGCTGGAGTTGACCGAACCGGCCCGCACGCTGACCGGAAACCAGCAAGCGTTCATCTACTACAGCACCCAACCCGACCACGGTGAACGGAAACTGTTCGGATACGGAATCAGCAGCACCGCATCCGGAGTCGTCGCTCGACGACGGTGGATGGCGCCGTGGCTGACCGGCGATGCTGGGCACGACGAGTTGCTCCTGGGAATCAGTATGGATCGACTGCGCAAGACCTACCTGGAGCAGGTCCGAGCGCCCACCGCCCACACACCGGGCACGTTGGCGCGCTATCTGGGGCGAATGGAGCCCGTGCGCGACGAGGGGTTCCACATCGTGCGGGAGGCACTCGATGGTCAGGTGACCCAAGCGCTGGCCCGCCGTTCCATGACGATGCACCCAGAGGGCCACGACGACGGATCCGGGCAGGATGCCGTGCTGGGCACCTGCGCCGATTTCGAGCATTCACCGGTCGACGGGAAACGATGTCGCCAGTCCTTCATGGCATGCCTGGACTGCAGCAACGCCCGCGCCTTCCCGCGGCACCTCCCCGTTCAATTGGTCGTTGCCGACCGGCTTCGCGACTTGCGCAAGGAGATGCCTCTTGGGCAGTGGATCGCCGATCACGCGGGTCCGCTCGCGCAACTGGACGACATTTTCTCCGAGTACGAACACGCCCAGCTGGACGCGGCGCGCGCCAACATCACCGACGACGATCATCGGACGGTCACGCTTTTGCTGTCCGGACACCTGGAAGCATCATGACCTGCCCGGCTGAGGCACTCGACGTCGTGGCCGGTATCGACATCGCGCCGGGAACGGAAGTGCTGTTGAACCGCACCCTGTACGTCGAGGGGGTCCGAAGCCGATTCGGCGACCCAGTGTGGGATCTATCCGCGGCGATCGAAGACCGACACAGTGCAGGACAAGCCGTGCACTGGAAGGGGTTCCCGCCGGCCTTTCGCCACGCCTGCAAGCTCTACCTCTTCGCCCTGCTCAACATCGTCGACGACGCACCCCGCCTTGACAGCGCCCGATCGACCTATCCGCATATCAAGACGATATTGGGCGAGCTGGTGCCGTTGCGGCGGTACACGACATGGCTGACCGACGCTGGTGTGACATCGTTCGGCCAGGTCAGCACAGAACACCTCGACGACTATCTGCGCCACGTCACCGAGACCAACGGTGACAGCGCCGGAACCAAACGCTGCGCGCTGCAAGCCATCATGCGGCTACACCTCTACAGGGAGACCTTGCCCGCACAATGTCGACTCCCGGCGGGCCCGTTGTGGGGCGGTGCGAGTGCACGGGGGCTCGCCCACTACGAGTCATCCTGGGGAAAGCCCAACACGACCCCTCGCATTCATCCCGATGTCATGGAACCGCTGCTCTCCGCGGCGATCGCGGTCACCCAGACCGTGGCCGTCGATCTGCTTCCCGCCGCGCGAAACCTGCTCGCGATGCGACACCTCGCCCACCAGATTGCGCCCGCCATCCGCCGGGCTCCTACGCGCACGGTGTCGGTATTCGAGACCACCAAAGCCCAACTGGAATGCCTGCTTGCTGCACTCGACCGCAACGACGCCTCACTTCCCGGTATCCGGACCGGTGGGGTGACCAGTGTCGACCTGATGGGCCTGGCGGTGGGCGGATGGATGCACCACACCGAACTGAAACGCATGAACGAAACGCCGGTCATGTTGGCGACGTCCGGACTGCCGATCGACGTGGATATGTTGCGTGCCAACACATTCAGCACCATCGGCACCCACTCCTGGCGTGACGAACCGGTCGATGCGCGTGAACTCGTCGGTCTGCTCCGCCACGTCACGGTTGCTTGTTTCCTCGTGATTGCCTACCTCTCGGGTGTGCGGACCGGCGAGGCACTCAACCTGCGGCGCGGCTGCATCAGCCGGGACCCCAAGCTGGAGTTGACGTTCATGTCCGGCCAGCAGTTGAAGGCCCACGACGGTCGCCGGGAGCGGTCACCTGCCACGATCCCGTGGGTCGTCACTGACGAAACCGCCCACGCCGTCACCGTTCTGGAACAGATCACGGTCAGCGACCTCCTCTTCCCGGCATTCGCCATGTGCTCCCAGAACCGGTTCGCCTTCGGCGCCACCCGTACACGAACACCTGGCTCTATCAACACCGACATCACTCGTTTCATCGACTGGTTCAACCACGAAGTGGCTCCGGTAGTCAGTCATCCGCCGATACCCGGCGATCCGCATGGCAGCATTCAGGTGCCGCGCCTGCGGCGGACCCTGGCATGGCACATCGTTCGGCGACCCGGCGGAACCATTGCTGGCGCAACGCAATACGGCCACCTGCACACACAGATGATCCACGGCTATGCTGGCGGGGCTGATTCGGGATTTCACGATGACATCACCTTCGAAAAATTTCTGCACCGTGCTGAGACCATTCACGACGATTCCCAACGGCTCGAGCGTGGTGAACACGTCTCCGGTCCGGCTGCTGAGGAATATCGGGCCCGCATCGCGCGGGCAAGCACATTCGCGGGTTTGACAGTGACCACTAAGAGTCAGATCAACGACGCATTATCGAACCCTGACTTGCAGATCCACCACGGCGCGGTCGTGACATGCGTGTTCCGACGTGCCACCGCGGCCTGCCTGGAACCTGCCGACAGCTCCGCTGAACCCTTCTGGAGTCGGTGCCGTCTGGGCTGCGTCAATGCCGCCCGTACCGACCGCGACGCCGCCAGCCTCCGCCTGCATGTCACAGCACTCCAACGCGACCTGGCGGCACTCGAACTGCCCGAACCGCTGCGGCAGCGAATTCAGGTTCGCCTGATCGAGCACCGAAAGGCCCTCGCAGAACACGAATTAATCCGGCCGATGACAACCCCACAACAGGACGAAGACAACGAATGACCCTCATGGGCGATGCCGCCGCACGCAACGATGAGGAACACCAACAGGTCCGTGCCGCGATGAGCCGCCTCCGAGACAACAAAGCCGAGCGGAGCAACGGCGCGCGCACTGTCGTGGCCTTGGCTGACGAATCGGGAATACCGCGGCAGAGACTCTACGAACACTACGGCGATCTGCTCAACGAGTTCAAGGCGATGGTCGGGTGCGGACCCGTCACCCCGAATGTCGAGGCGCTGCAACGACAACTTGCACAGGCCCGTGATCACGGCCAGGAACTGGCTACCGAGAATGCTCACCTGCGAAGCAAGATTAGAACGCTCTCAGCGGTGATCACCGAACTCACCCACGAAACCTCCGGAGCCAACGTCGTTGTTCCGATGCCACGCAAACGCCCGGGGCGGTGACCGTGTGACTGTCCCCCGGCGGTGGACGTCCAGGCGGAACAGCGGACTCGGCACCTTCGCAGTTGACACCATCATTGAGAGTCTCACGCGTGACCGTGCCGAAGACGGTTGGGTTTCGTCAAGAGGTATGGCCCCACTGTCGTCATCGGTTCTGGACCCACAGGACGGTTGGACTTTTGGTGAGCGAGGAATCTGATCCCTATCGACCGCAAAAGCTGTCGTCAGCGTTTAGAGGATTTCAGGTTGGGTCAGTGCGGCGGTTGGCCTCATGATTGGCGCGCAGCTCCCGGATACCATCGGCGAGGAGTTTGACTGCGGCGACGGCGATCACGACCGCGATCACCGCGGCCAGGGCTGGGTCGAGCCAGAAGAACCGGTGCGTGACGGCGATGACGGCGCCGGCCACTGCAACGGCCGCGGCTGCGGCCCCGTCAGACAGGGTGTCCAGCAGCACTGACCGCATGTGCAGATCCTCTTCGCCTGCACCGAAACCCAGGATCGCGGCGCCGGCCAGCATGACGAGTGTGGAGATGACACTGACGATCAGCACCGGCAGCCCCTGCACTACAGGTGTCCCGCGACTCAGGCGGCTGACCGCCTCGGTGATGACCAGCACGCTCACCGCCAGCAGCGCGGCGCCGTTGATCAGTGCCACCACCGTGGTGGCCCGCGATGGGCGGTCGGCGGCGCGTTGCGGCCGGTCGCGCAGTGCGACGGCCAGCAGACCCAGGATCAGTGCGACGGAGTCGGCGGCGAAGTCCCCGGCAGCGGCCAGCACCCCCAGGGAATGCGCCGACACACCGGCGATCACCAGTGCGGTGATCATCAGCAGATTGAGGCCAAGGACGCACCCCAACCGGCGCCGCTGACTCCAGCTCCGCATCCGCCGTTACCTCCTCCATCCAGCCCCTGAGAGGGCGCCACGTTCCACGACGCCGACCCTCCCCATCATGTTGGGTCAGGCGCATATCGAGATGGGTCTCTACACCGACGCGCCCCTTCTCCCTCGGCCCCGACGGTGTGACATGCCGCTCGTAGGTCGGTGCGGGCTCAGTAATCGGCCGATGTGGTCGTGATAGCGCAGCAGTGACCGCGGCGCGTCGAGGGCGACGGCGCCGACGAGGATCGGCCCGTCGGGTGCGGGTCGGGTGAATCCGGCCACGAATCGCCGACTTTCGGGTGTGCCGTCGAGGATGGTCATCTCGGTTCCCAGGGCGGGCATTCCCAGGGATTGGATGCGGACGCCGTGTTGGTGGGACCAGAATCGCGGCATCGGGTGAACGGCCGGGCGCCCTGCGGCCCAGCGAGGAGGGCTTCGGCGGCGGCTTGGCCCATTTCGATGGTGTTGATCCAGTGTTCGACCCGCCGCGGCGTGGTGTCGAACCGTAGGTTCGGCCAGCGGGCGATGTCACCTGCTGCGACAACGGATTCCACCGCGTTGCCATGCACGTCCTGGGCGTGGCACTCCTGACCCAGTGCCGCGGCGACCAATGCGCTGCATCACGCGGCACACCCGGGTAGCCCGGCAAAGGTTTCGGCCGCCGCAGCCAAACGCAACGGCGGCAACCGCATCCACTATGCCCCACGCCCTCGCTGTGCGTGACGCTCCGGCGGTGACCGAGAACAGCGGGGCGGCGGCACCGGCATGCGGTCGGCGTAGGTGCTCACACAGCGATCGCCCGACGTGTGAACAGATGGTGACCGGCTGGTGAACCAGAAGCAGTTTCGACGCAACGGCAAGTTCATATCGTGCGCTGATGACGGTGTCGCAGCGCGCACAGTATTTGTATGGCAAGAGCGTCGTAGACCTCGGGCGATCCATTTGGCAGGAGCGTCTTCGACCCGGGGCGCTGGAAGCAACGCGGCGCGTTGGAGCTTCAGCTGGTCCGGCGCTTGATCCGGCCCCAGGCGCCTCGCATGGTGATCTGCGGCAGGCCGAGTACTACCAGGAGATGCTCGAGGACCTCAGGGCTGCGGTCAACGACGAGTTGGCCCACCATTGCGCGTCATTGGTAGTCCGCGAGACCAACGGCGATGCATCCGGGGTCAGGCGTTCGCAGCGGATCGTTCATGTCAAGGAAACCGAACTCGCGGCGATCGACCAGCTCATCGATGCGCTGAGCTCGAGATTTCCGACCTCGCGGATCCACTACCGAAACCCGGACGACCCATTGCCTGGCGAGGATCAGCGCAGCTTCGCGAGTCACCAGCCATCGTCCTCGGCGCCACGGGAACTGCCGATGACGCTCGACAGTCCTGTTTCCTCGGAGGCCACGGTCAGCGACGCCGAGGGCGCCTAGCGCTGTCCGCGACACGTCGTACATTGCCTTCGGTGTCGCCGTTGGCCGGTGCTGCGGCGGACGAGGAGGGCACTGTCTTGTCGAAGGTCGGACTGCCGATATTGCCATCATGACCGCGTGGCTCGACGAGTCGCGACCGCGGCGCTCACGACGTGTCCGCGCCGCAACACCGGTCGGTGAGCTTCGCGGCGGTCGTGTCGAGGAGGAGCACCATCATCAGCGCAATCCCCATCCCGCTGTCGGGGGACTGTCCAGGACTCACGTCGGCAACACCGGGGAAACGTCGCTGATCTAGCTTTACCTCCCTGAAAGGGTCCGCATTCGACCTTGGGAAGCGGTGGCTATGGCATCGGCGCACCCGGTAGTCGCTTCGTTGCCTGGTACGGTGCGGGCACGCCGTGGTTTGTCCGGTGTGCTGTGGCGCTGACCAAGACACATTGTCCGTACTGTTCGTTGCAGTGCGGGATGACCCTCGACGTGGCGACGACACCGGTGACCGTCGGCGTGCAGGAGGACTTTCCGACCAACCGGGGCGGCATGTGCGCCAAGGGCTGGTCCTCGGCCGAACTGCTCGAACATCCCGGGCGACTCACCCAGCCTCTGGTGCGCGACTCCCGCGACGAACCGCTGCGGCCCACCGATTGGGATGACGCACTGGACCGGGTCGCCGCCGCCATCGTGGCGGCGCAGAACAAGTACGGCCGCGACGCCGTGGGGTGCTTCGGCGGAGGCGGGCTGACCAACGAAAAGGCCTACCAGTTCGGCAAATTCGCCCGAGTTGCCTTGGGCACGTCGGCGATCGACTACAACGGCCGGTTCTGCATGTCCTCAGCCGCGAACGCCGCAACCCGGGTATTCGGCATCGACCGGGGACTGCCGTTTCCGCTGGCCGACCTCGCCGAAGCCGACCTGATCCTGCTGGTCGGCTCCAACCCGGCCGACACCATGCCGCCGGCCATGCAGTTCATCGACACGGCCCGCGAACGCGGCGCACGCCTGATCGTGATCGACCCACGGACGACGAAGACCGCCGCCGGCGCCTTCCGCCATCTGCAACCGGTCCCGGGAACCGACCTCGCGCTGGCCAACGGCATGCTGAACATCGCCGTCCGCGAGAAGTTGATCGACGACGCCTACATCGCCGAGCGGACCACCGGCTTCGAGGCCGTGCGCCGCACGGTACGCACCTACTGGCCCGACCGGGTCGAACGCATCACCGGCGTTCCCGAACAGGACATCGCCGACACCATCCACGCCCTCGCGAGCGCCAAGCACGCCATCATCCTCACCGCCCGCGGCGCCGAGCAACACCGCTCGGGATCGGACACCGTCGTGGCCTACATCAATCTGGCTCTGGCCCTGGGCCTTCCGGGACGCAAGTACTGCGGCTACGGCACCATCACCGGGCAGGGCAACGGCCAAGGTGGCCGCGAACACGGGCAGAAGGCCGACCAACTGCCCGGATACCGACGCCTCGACGACCCGGCAGCCCGCGCGCACGTCGCCGCCGTATGGGGTATCCATCCCGACGAACTCCCCCAGCCCGGACTGTCGGCCTACGAAATGCTCGACCACCTCGGCACCGACGATGGCGTCCGCGCCTTGTGGGTGATGGCATCGAACATCGTCGTCTCCGCACCACGCTCCACGCACGTCGCCGACCGAGTCCGCGCGCTGGACTTCCTGGTCGTCTCGGACTTCTTCCTGTCCGAGACCGCGGCGATGGCCGACGTGGTGCTGCCCACCGCCCAATGGGCAGAGGAAGCCGGCACCATGACCAACCTGGAAGGCCGAGTCATCCTGCGCGAAGCCGCACTCGCCCCCCCGCCGGGTGTCCGCACCGACCTGCAGGTGATGCGGGCATTGGCGCAACGGCTGGGCCGCAAGGGATTCTCCGACGATCCCGAAGAGGTGTTCGACGAACTGCGTCGCGCCAGCGCCGGCGGGAAGGCCGACTACTCCGGCATCAGCTACGCCCGCATCGCCGCCGAGCAAGGCGTCTTCTGGCCGTGCCCGTCGCAGACCCATCCCGGCACGCCGCGACTGTTCACCGAGGACTTCCCCACCACCGACCGCCGCGCCCATTTCTTGCCGGTCGAACACGCGGGCGCGGCTGAACTGCCCGACGCCGACTACCCGTACTACCTCACCACCGGAAGACTGCTGCGCCAATATCAGTCCGGCACGCAGACCCGGCGCGTCGCCTCGCTCGCCGAGGCCGAACCGGAGGCCGTGATTGAGATGCACGAAACGCTGGCGCGCCGCATCGGCGTGGAAGCCGGTGAGCTGGTGCGGCTGCGGACCCGCCGCGGATCGGCGGTCATGGCAGCCCGCATCGTGGTCGGCATCCGCTCGGACACCGTATTCGCCCCCTTCCACTGGGGAGGCGACGGCAACGCCAACCGGCTGACCAACCCCGCGCTCGATCCGTACTCGCGGATGCCCGAATTCAAGGTCTGCGCGGTCGCCCTGGAGCGCACAGACACCGACCGCGCCGCTACCACCGCTCCAATCCCATGACGGCGATACGGCGCCGAAGTCGGTAGTGGCCGTGCCGAGCCGACGCTGAGGCCGAGACTCGGCTCGGACGGTGCGGCATGGAGGTGGGCCCGGATCGGGTGCGTCCTTCGGCCGGGTTCTCACCGCGGGACGGTGCTGTCGTCAGCGTGCCGTAATGCGCCGGTCATCGTGGGAAGCGTCGGCGCAACATGAATTCCCTACCTTCAGTGCCATGTCCGGATCAGCGGTGCGCAAACATGACATCGATGACTGGGATGCCGAGGACGTCGACGCCTGGAACAACGGTGGCGCCGCGATCGCTCGGCGCAACCTGATCTGGTCGGTCATCGCCGAGCACGTCGGGTTCTCCGTGTGGTCGATCTGGTCGGTGATGGTGCTGTTCATGCCGCAGAACGTCTACCACATCGACGCAGCCGGCAAGTTCTTCCTGGTCGCGGTGCCGACCCTGGTCGGGGCGGTGCTGCGGCTGCCCTACACGTTCGCCACCGCCACCTTCGGGGGCCGCAACTGGACCATCTTCTCCGCCCTGGTCCTGCTGGTGCCCACCCTGCTGACGCTGTACTTCATGGGCCAGCCCGGCACCTCCTACACCACGTTCATGATCGTCGCGGCGTTCGCAGGATTGGGCGGCGGCAACTTCGCCTCCTCGATGACCAACATCAACGCGTTCTACCCGCAGCGCTACAAGGGCTGGGCGCTGGGGCTGAACGCCGGCGGCGGCAACATCGGCGTCCCGGCGATCCAACTCATCGGACTGCTGGTGATCGCCAACGCCGGGAACCGGGCGCCGCATCTGGTGTGCGCGGTCTATCTGGTGTTCATCGCGATCGCCGCGGTGGGTGCGGCGCTGTTCATGGACAACCTGACCAACCAACGCACCAACGGCCGCTCCATGATCGAGGTGATGGGCCACCGCGATTCGTGGCTCATCGCACTGCTCTACATCGGCACCTTCGGCTCCTTCATCGGGTTCAGCTTCGCCTTCGGGCAGGTGCTCCAAATCAACTTCCTCGCCGGGCTGACCCACGGCAAACCGGCGACCGCCGCGATGAGCGCGGCGGCCTCACTGCACGCCGCGCAGATCGCGTTCCTAGGTCCTCTGCTCGGTTCGTTGTCCCGGCCGCTGGGCGGCTGGTTCGCCGATCGCATTGGCGGCGGGAAGATCACCCTCTACACGTTCGGGGCGATGATCCTGGCCGCGGGCTGGCTGGCCGGTGCCGGGGAGATCGCCGACGCCGCCAAGGGCCCCCCGACTGGCGGGACCATGGTCGCCTACGTCATCGGCTTCGTGGTGCTATTCATCCTGTCCGGTCTCGGCAACGGCTCGGTGTACAAGATGATCCCATCGATCTTCGCCGCCAAGGCCCACAGCCTGGTCGGGGTCGAACCGGCCGACGCGGCCGCCTGGTCGCGGAAGATGTCGGGTGCGCTGATCGGCGTCGCTGGCGCCATCGGGGCGCTGGGCGGGGTGGGGATCAACCTGGTGCTGCGGGCGTCGTACCTGTCCGCCGCGAAGTCAGCGACGTCCGCGTTCTGGGTGTTCCTGACCTTCTACGTGGTGTGCGCGGCCATTACTTGGTTCGCCTACGTGCGCCGCCCCACGGCATCGAAAGCCACGCTCTCCGCGGCCGACGACGTCAAGGCCGAAACCACGGCAGCTGCTGGATGACCGCAGAGCGGGCCGGCCTGTCGAGTGAAACGCACGCGTGCAGACGTTGCACTCGTCGCGCGTCCACACCCGATCAATCGGCCTTGAGACACCGGCAATCGTCCGCCACGTTCGGCGCGTAGACCGAGGTCACCGAACCGCGGCCGTAGAGCCGACCCGACGAAGTGAGGATCGACGCCCATGAACGACAGCAGCACCGCCCGATTCCTGCAGGGCATCTTCGAGTTCGAGGGCAAGGGCTTCGACGCCCCGTTCGTGATTGATGCGTCGCTGACCTACACCGTCCCGGCCGGGTCAACCACGCAACCGGTGTACTTCCGCGGTGGCAACAGCAGCACCGAGATGGTCGCGGTGCTTCTGGTCCGCGACGGCGCCCCGATGCGGTACTTCCCGATCGGCGCCAAAGCCGCGACCCACGTCTCGCTGCGGGTGGTGGAGGACCTGCTCGCCGACACCGTCCTCGAATTGTTCGTCGCCGCCCCCGTCGGGGTGAGCGGCACCCTGATCGTCGATCTCGGCCTCGTCGAAATCTAGGTCTCACCGACATTGCCACCGACATGAAGGAAGGACAACCGCGATGACCACCCTGGAAGAACCCGCCACGGCGCAACGCAACGGGGAGCCGATCGTGAAAGACCGTCTGCTCGTGGTCGGAAATGGGATGGCCGGGGTCCGCGCGGTCGAGGAAATCCTGTCCCGCGGCGGTGCGGACGCGTTCGCCATCACCGTCTTCGGTGACGAGCCGTACGGCAACTACAACCGCATCCTGCTGTCCAATGTGCTCGCCGGCTCCGATGACACCGCCGAGATCTACCTCAACCCAGTGGACTGGTACCTCGACAACGACATCGACCTGCGGGCTGGGGTCCGCGTGGTCAAGGTCGACCGATACGCCCGCGTCGTGCACGCCGACGACGGCACCGCGATGCACTACGACCGGCTCATTCTGGCCACCGGCAGCCGCTCCTTCTTCCCCCCGATGGACGGGATGTGGGCCGACGACAAGACCTTGACCGCAGGGGTGTTCGGGTTCCGCAGCCTCGATGACTGCGCGGCGATGATCGACTACGCCACCGGCAAGACCAAGGGCGTCGTGATCGGCGGCGGGCTGCTCGGATTGGAAGCCGCCCGCGGCCTCCAAAGCCGAGGCCTCACCGTCGACGTCGTCCACGCCACCTCCACCCTGATGAACGCCCAACTCGACGACGCCGCCGGCGCCATCCTGCGCCGCTCGGTGGAGAACATCGGCATCACCGTCCACACCGACACGATCACCACAAAGGTCGTGAGTACCGACGGCGCGCTGACCGGGATCGTGTTCGCCGACGGCACCGAGATCGCCTGCGACATGCTCGTCGTCTCGGCCGGCATCCGACCCAACGTCGGGCTAGCCCAACGCGCCGGCCTGACGGTAGAGCGCGCCATCGTCGTCGACGACCACATGCGCTCCATCGACGACGACAACGTCTACGTCGTCGGGGAATGCGCACAACACCGCGGCCAGGTCTACGGGCTGGTCGCCCCACTGTGGGAACAGGCCGCCGTACTGGCCGATCACCTCACCGGCACCGATACCGGCGCGGCCTATCACGGGTCACGAATGGCCACGAAACTGAAGGTCGCCGGCGTCGACGTCGCGTCGATGGGCCTGAAGGGACCGGAGCATCCCGACGACGAGTTCGTCCAATTCTCCGAACCCAAACATGGCATCTACAAGACCATCGTGGTCCGCGACGGCAAGCTGGTCGGCGCCACCCTGGTCGGCGACGTCCGCAAGGTCGCGTTCCTGATGCAGGCCTTCGACCGCGGCCTACCGCTTCCAGAGGAACGGATCTCGCTGATGTTCGACATCGGCACCCCCGACGCCGAAGTCGGCGTCGCCGAACTGGCCGGCGACGCGCAAGTCTGCAACTGCAACGGTGTCAGCAAGGACGCGCTAGTGGCGTGCGTGAACGCCGGCGAGAAGTCCGTGGCCGGGGTGATGGCCGCGACCCGCGCCGGCAAGGGCTGCGGCTCCTGCAAATCACTGGTCGCCCAGATCGTGGAGTGGGCCGCCGACGGCGCGGTCGAGGAGGACCCGTCGGCAAGCTGGTACGTGCCCGGGATCCCCTACCCCAAGCCGGAACTGATGGATCTGATTCGTGAACTCCAATTGCATTCGGTGTCCTCGGTGTTCGCCGCTCTGGCACCCGACGGACGCGAAGATGCCACCTCGAAGATGGGGCTGGCGTCGCTGCTGCAGATGATGTGGGCCGACGAGTTCGTCGACGAACGCGACGCCAGGTTCATCAACGACCGGGTGCACGCCAACATCCAGCGCGACGGCACCTTCTCGGTCGTCCCCCAGATGAAGGGCGGAGTGACCACCTCCGCGCAGCTGCGCACGATCGCCGACGTCGCCGACAAGTACGACGTGCCGATGATCAAACTGACCGGCGGGCAACGAATCGACCTGCTCGGGCTGCGCAAGGAGGACCTGCCCGCGGTGTGGGCAGACCTCGACATGCCCTCAGGTTTCGCGTACGGCAAGAGCTTCCGCACGGTGAAAACCTGTGTCGGATCGGACTTCTGCCGCTTCGGAGTCGGTGACTCCACCGCGCTGGGTATCGCGATCGAAGAACGCTTCCAGGGCATCGCCGGCCCGGGAAAGATGAAGCTCGCCGTCACCGGCTGTCCACGCAACTGCGCCGAAGCCCTCTGCAAAGACCTGGGCGTGGTGGCCATCGACGGCGGGCGTTGGGAGATCTACGTCGGCGGCGCCGCCGGCGCGCACATCCGCAAGGGCGACCTGCTGGCCACCGTCGATGATCCCGACGAGGTGATCCGATTGACCGGACGTTTCCTGCAGTACTACCGGGAGAACGCCAACTGGCTGGAACGCACCTACGCCTGGGTGCCGCGGATCAGCATCGACGAGATCCGCGCCGTCGTGGTGGCCGACCGCGACGGCCTCGGCGAGCGACTGGATGCCGACATGCAGAAGGCAGTCGACGCCTACCGCGACCCGTGGAAGGACGGCGCGCAACCCGCTACCCCGGGCCAGTTCCGGACCTCGCTGCCGCTGACCGTGCTGCCTCAGGTGCCGGTGCGATGAGCGTCCGCGCGAAAAGCAGGAGCCACCGATGAGCTCGCACTGCGTCGGCTCTATCGACAACATCCCCGTCGGCGAGGGACGGGCCTACGACGTCGACGGCACCGAAGTCGCCGTCTATCGGCTGCGCGACGGCACCCTGCGCGCGCTGGCAGCCGTATGCCCGCACCGCGGCGGACCACTGGCCGATGGACTGATCGACGACCGCGTCGTCGTCTGCCCCCTGCACGGACACACCTACGACCTAGCCAGCGGCGCCGAACTCGCCGCGGGCGGCGACACTGTCCGCCCCTACCACGTCAGGGCCACCGACGACGGCAACATCCACATCGACACCCGGCCCACCACGTAGAAAGGCAGTTCCGGCCGACGGTCGCCTCGTCAACTGCACCGGCACCGACTCGGGCTGAGTCGGTTGGGTCTCACCGCGCGCGTCGGCGGTGGGTGCCTGGACGCTCAGGCGGGCACGCTCGCGATGTCGGATGCCAGCGGTGCGATCGCACCGATGATCTGCTCGACGATGTCACCGGGAACACCCGCAGCGTCCAGGCTGTCGCTGAGATGTCCGGCTACCAGGTTGAAGTGGTGCATGGTGATTCCGCGGCCCCGGTGCACCTGACTCATGGATGCTCCGGTGTAGGGTTCGGGGCCGCCGAGGGCGGCCGCGAAGAACTCCACCTGCTTGCCTTTCAGGCGCGCCATATTCGTTCCGCTGAAGAAGCCGGCCAGTTCCTCATCGGCGAGGACACGGGCATAGAAGTCCTCGACGACCGCCTCCAGGGCCTCCCCACCGCCGATCTGCTGATAAATGCTCGACATCGTCATCCCCTTCGTGGGTGTCGTGATGCCCCTCAGCTGACGACACGGCGATTGCCGGGTAGTTGTCCTGGAGTAGCCGAGGCGCTACGAAGACTTCACTGCCGCGATGGGTCCTATGTGAGGTTGACCGCCGCTGAGTCGCTCTCGGAGTTCAATGCGGAGCGGATGCGCCTGCGGCGCGACAGATCATCTTGTATAAACAGATCGATCACATGTCTTGTCTCACATGTCAGGCGATGATGATAGGTCTGTCGACAACTGTCGAATGGGCGAGTGAACCTCGACGTCGGCGATCCTGCCCTTGCGCCAGGTCAGGGTGTCGAACCCGGCGGCGTGCAGGTCGGCGAACAACGTCGCCGACCAGCCGCCGCGGTCGAACCCGACAAGCACCCGGCGGTCATCGCCGACCATGCCGCGCAGCTGCGGGATCAGCCGGCGCAGCTCGGCGGCCAGCGAGGCGCCCGGTTCGGCCATCACCACCAGCAGCGGATCCCCGACGGCATCGGCCACCCAGGTTTCCAGCGTGGCCGGGGCGGGGAACTTCAACCTGGGCACATGGGTTTTCGCGATCTTGCGGGTGCCCTGATAGGCGCGCACGTGGCCGTCGACGTAGAGCACTGCGGCCTGCTCGGGGCGGGCCTGGACATGGCGGGCGGCCATCGCGGCGATCCAGTCGCCGGCCTTTTCCGCCTCGGCCAGATACTTGATCTTGCGGCGGATCGTCTTGACCTCCGGCGCCCGGTCCAACCCCAGCACCCGACCCAGCGCGGGCGGATCGATCCGGGCCGCGCCCTGCGCGCGGGCCTCGCCCAGCAGAGCGCGGAACACACTCTCGCACAGCATCGTGTCTAGCGAATAGAACCCGTTGGGTAACCCGCCGTAGACGGCGTGGGCATCCTCGATCAGCCCGGTGCCCGCGAGCGCCGGCAGCGCCAGCAACAGTCCCGCCAGCGGGGCGCGTGCGCACCCGGTGAACACCGGCGGCGCCGAGGCGATCAACCCGAACCGCGCCAATACCCGCTCGGCGCCACGGTCGACCGGATCAGCCAACACCGGCACCTGCCCGGAAAGATCATCGGAAACCGCTGCAGAGCAATCTTTCTCAACCTCGGGCTCAGGCCCGGGAGGAACATCGGACGTCGTTGCCGGGCACGCTTCCTCGGCGCGGGCGCCGTCATCGGCGAGCACGATCGCGTTGCGGACACTGCCCTCCGACACACCGGTCTCGGCGGCGATGGCGCGGTAGGACGCGCCCCCGTCGCGCAGACGCTGGATGCGGGCGACGGCCTCGGCGGTGAGTTTCGACTTGCGTTTGGGCCCTTTACGTTCCCCGAGCAGCCCGACCACGCCGGAGTCGGTGAGCCAGGTCTCCCAGCGCCGCACCGTCGCCGGCTTCACCGCGAACGCCTCGGCGACCTCGAGCTGAGTGGCCGCCTTGATCCTCACCAGCGACACCGCCGCGAACCGACGCGCCACGGCGTCGCCGCAATCCCAGGCGTAGGCCAGATTGCCGTGCACGAACACCCGGCCGCCGTTGTCGTCCTCGACGATCGCCGCGGCGGTACCGATCGGGCGGGCGTCCTGCGGCGCCAGCGGCAGGGGCGGCTGCATGGTCATCACGGCCATCATCCACCACCCTAGAATCGCAGCAATTAAGTCTATTTATTATTACGCATCAAGGCCCGGGTCGCACCACGACACACCGGCAAATCCGCAGATCACAGCACAGAACTACCGACCGGGCACTGACTCCGTGTCAGGAGTCCTGGTCGCCGAGATCCGCGCACTCGACCGTCGCATCGCCAAAGCCGCCGGCGACATCGCAGCTGCCGTCGAAGCATCCGGAACCACCCTGACCGAGCTCACCGGAATCGGGGTCCTCAACGCCGCCAAAATCGTGGCCCGAGTCGGCACCGTTCACCCGCTTCCGCTCAGCCGACGCGTTCGCCACCTACACCGGCGCCGCGCCCATCGCAGCCTCCTCCGGCGATGTCACCCGCCATCGTCTTTCCCGCACCGGCGACCGCCAGCTAGGCTAACCGATGTCAGCCGACCGGCGCGTGCATAGTAAGGATGGCAATTCGGTCATAACGTCGGCATGAATTCGGCGAGTGCAAGGATCATGAACACCACCAACGCCAGTCCGATCAACCCACCGGCGGGAACCATGGCCACGCAGACCACCACCCAGACAACCAGCCTGGGCCACTCAAAAGGCTGGTTGCCCACCACACCACCGCGACGGGCCCGCAGCAGATGGTAGGACGCCCACACTGCTGCTGCGGCCGCGGCCACCGCGATGATCCGCAACCCGACCGGTGTCGCCGCAAGAGCAACGCCCGCCATCATCGCCGCGGCCGCTACACGCCGCCACATCACTGCTGGCAGCCCTGCCATACGGATGAACGGTTGACTCCGATCGGGTTCACCGCGGTACCGCGGTAACCGCCCGTCGATACCCAGCAGCGACCACAGCCACCGTGACCAGACCGTGCGTAGCCCAAGGTCTTCGGCGACGCGCCGCACGTCAGCGGCCGATTCAGCCAACATCTGCCGCGATCGGGCGCTACGCCAATAGGCGGCCTTGAACACGCGCCGGGGAATGCCGAACTGCCGGGCGAACGCGCGTGGTGGTGCGATCATTTCGCCGATCAACCACCGAAGGTAGACAGGGAATGCCAAGGCGTACAACATCCGCCGGCACCGTCCCGCCGCGGCAACGCGCTGCGCCAGATACTGGTTGGCGAACGAGATGTGCCGGGCTTCCTCCGCCAGGTGAATGGAGGTGATCTTGTTCAGCAGCGGGGGCACCGCAGTCGAGCCACGATGTTGCAGCGTCTGCTGGAAGTGCAGAGGCTGCTCCCCGCACAGAACTCCGATGAACAGAAAGATGTTGGCGTAGCCGCCAATAAAGCCCAGGATTGGCCCGAAGATCCGTGAGCCTCGCCGCATCCCGGGAACGTCGTCGCCCGAGCGGTTGACAAATTCCTGGAACATTTGGATGTGATGGCATTCATCGGTCAGCTCGTGCAGCAGATACCGAAACACCACAGAGCCGTTCGGCAAGGTCCCGGCGTAGTGAATCACGCCACGGATCAACATCATTTCGAACTGGAGGGTGACCTTGAGGATGTTCGCGGTGATCCAGCGACTCATCTCGATGCGCCGCTGAAGTGGTTGCTGCGCATACCAAGACGTCGTCGCGAGCGGAGCGACGGCGGGATCGAGCTGCCAGCGCGGATCGTTCGCATCCAACAGGTTCTCGGGTGCGTCCCAGTCGATGTCGATGAACGGATTGAATCCCCGCCGAGTACTCGCCCGGCAGAGCGCCGCCACCATGTCGACGTCCAGTTCTCCCAACGTGCCGGTGGTCGCGCGTGGAGCGGTCAATTGAGCGGGCGGGTCGGTGGTGATGTCCACGGTCATGGTGTGACCTCCGTCGGTATCGTAGGAAGCGGGCTGCCCACGTGGGTGCGGCCCGGCGTGGGCAGGACGGTCAAGCGGCGGCCATGGCGTCCTCTGCACTCCCGCGGTCAAATTCCTGCCCGCCAGAGTGACTTCAGCACGGCTTTAGCAACAATGTGAACTGCGCAACAGCAGCAGCATTCCAGTCAACGATTCGTCGCGCTGTTTAGATTTGTTGCTGCCTAGCAACTCATTTCATCAACCCTCCTCCTGACACCAGGCAAGGACAGTCGCGCATGCCGAGGTTTCAGCTACATCGCATTTACTGACAGTAAAACATGATTGCAAGCCGTTTTCTCTGCGAGAAATGGCATCGTGAGCCACACGGCGCGAGTGTGTTCACCGCCGCCCATGAGGCGTTCTGGGCCGCGGCGCGACGTGCTCACGGTGATGGCCCGGGGAACCCGTGAGCTGGTCGAGGTGCTGCTGTTGCACCGCCACCTGCCCGTGGTGGACGGGGTTGGCGGCGGCGACCGGCATCGGCGCAGTGCTAAGTAAGACTAAGCCTCGATCCGTGGATCGACCCTGTTGAGGTTCTTGGGGCTGATTTTTGTCATGGCCCCAGATCGTGGGCAGTCGGTAGTTGCTGGTCTACCCAGCTTTTCCTGTGATGTTCGGGTCGGGCCTTTCGGCGGTTGGTCAGGCGGT